>CP192620.1:0-49884 GCA_050641875.1 Bradyrhizobium oligotrophicum | reverse complement strand
AGGCGCCGCGGCGTGATACGCCGCGAGGTCGGCCATGAAGGCGCTGATCACGTCGGGCGGCAGGTCGAGGGGACGCCGGGCCATCAGTGCCTGCGCCTGTGCCGCAGCGCTAGGCGCGTCAATGCCTCGGCGACGTCATCGCGCTCGGCCGGATCGATCTCCGGCGGCTCGGCCGCGCGGAGTTCGCCGGCGCAGATCGGGCAGGGCTCGCCGGCCGCGCCGCAGCGGCAGCCGGCCGGGCTGTCGATCCAGGGCCGGGCGGGGTGGGCTTCGCAGACGAAGCCGGTATCGGCGCAGCGCAGGCAGATCCTCATGGCGAGGAGAGTCCGGTGAGGCGTTTTCGTTCCGTGCGGGCGAGATCCTGGGCGGCTGTTCGGGCCTCGCTCTCGGAGGTCACCTCGCTCATCGAGATCGCCCGCCGGCCGGGATTGTTGTCCCAGTAGAAATACACGGACGGGCGCCCGTCGGCGAACCGCACCTCGAAGCTGCCGGTGTCGGGAATGCCCTTCGGACTGTGCGGGATGATGCGGACCGGATCGCCTTTCATGAGCGCCGTTGTGGCGTTTGGGGACCGGTTTTAAAAGCCTTTATATATCAATGAGGACACGTTTCCCCAAAATGGCGGCTAAACGATTGATTTTGCTCAATTACCGCCCTTCGCTAGGGAGCGCCATCCCCGCCCTTCGGGCGTTGAAACTCCTCAGCTTTTTGCCTCTTTCCCCAAACCGCTCGAAGGGGTTTGGGGAATTCTGTTCGCCTTGTGGTCCTCCAGCTTGACCAGCGCGCGCTTGCCGCCGCGGCGGCGGTCGGCTTCGCGGGTGTAGCGCTCGGCCTCGGCGAGCGTCATGTGGCCGAGGGCGGCCATGATGTCGTGGGCGGTGGCGCCGGCGTCGGCGAGCAGCCGGCCGAGCGTCTTGCGCAGGCCGTGCGGCTTGCAGTCCAGCGGCAGGCCGGCCGCGGTCATGGCGTCGCGCATCCATCCCGAGAAGCCGTCGACGGTGAACGGCTTGCCCCATTCGGTGACCAGGATCGTCATGTGCCGGCGTGGCAGCGCGGCCAGCGCCTGGCGCAGCGATTCCGCCTGGCTCACCACCACGGCGACCCGGGTCTTGCGGCGGGTGTATTCGAAGATCTCGTGCTCGGCCTGGGTCCAGGTCGTCAGATGCGTGTCGGCGCGCGCGGTGCCGACATTGAGCATCATCTCGTAGGCGGCGCGCTGCCGCGTGCCGTAGGGCCAGCGCTTTTCGAAGGCGGCCATCTCGTTGTCGGTCCAGGCACGGATCTCCTTCGACTTGCCGCGCTTGATGCCCTCGCTCGGATTGCTGTTGATCCAGTGCAGCGCCTTGGCGTGGCGGATCAGGATCCGGAGCTTCTTCAGGGTGTCGAGCTTGGCGCCCGGCCGGTTCGCCAGCGGCTTGAGGATCTTGGCCTCGATGCGCTCGCGGGTGAGGCCGGCGACCGAGCGGTGGCCGTGCGCGGCGCGCATCAGCTCCAGCCGGCGCCGATAGCCTTCCTTGCTCGAGGCGCGCAGGGCGGCAAACTCCTCGCTGTCGTAGTAGGAGGCGATCAGCGCGCCGAGCGAGCGCGGTTCGTCCTGCTGCGGCGATGGCCGGGCCGCACCGCTGCCTGCGACCGCGGCCTGGTAGGCGGCGCCGAATTCGGGCGAGGCGGGGTCGGGCAGCTTGATGCGCGCGCCCTTGCCGACGCGGTAGGCGTAATAGACATGCCCCTTGACGACGTTGCGCTCGACGTTTGGGGGCAGCCGGTACCGCATCTGTCTCTGCCTTGATGGTCAGCGTGAAAGCGCTTCACTGAGCCGCTTGCAGAGGATCGTCTTCAGCTCCTCGGCCGTGACGAGCATCATATCGGGCTCGTCGTCTGGGCTGGTTCGATCAGGCAGTTCTGCCACATCGTTGATGACCGAACTCACAAACTGATCGAACTCGCTGATTTTTCCTTGCTCGAATCCTGGCGACGAGAAGCCCCGGCGCAATCCGATGACGTTGCTCATGTTGTTGCCTTTGAACTGTAATGCCACGTGCATGCTCTAGTGCTTCAATCATCCCATCCGAAGTCATCCGTCGGCGCCAGCTCTGGCGTCTCGTGGCTGCCGGCGCCCTTGCGAGGCAGGCCGTCGATCGCACGGTCGAGCTCGCGAACATCCCAGGCCCAACGCCGCGGTGTCAACTCCCGCGGGCGCGGCATGCGGCCCTCGGTCACCATCAGATCGAAGGTGCTGGGTGAGACGCAGACATAGGCCGCCGCCGCCTCGCGGCCGATCAGGCGCGGGGGAGGGTCGGGGGAAGGGCGGCCTGGCGGGTCATGGCATCGTGCCGATGTGATGATATTGAAACGTTCAGGCGCACTCGCGGAGGATCTGTTCAGCCTCTGCAAGCGTCATCCAGTCCGAATGATCGCCGGCTTCCATGAAAGCCACGCGGGCTTGCGCCTTCGCTGCGAGGCAGATGCTCGTCCGATGGTGCGTTGCCCGGTCATTGGGCGGCTGGCGTCCTTCGTCGTTGCCATCTCAGCAGCCTCCATAACCGGCGCGGCAGAGCATCTGCAGGGCCGGCCAGACGACGTCGCGCACCAGCGCGTAGAAGGCGACCGAGCCGGCCGCGATCAGCATGATGCGCCACCAGGGCAGCGCGGCGCCGGCCTCGTTGAGCTGGGCCATGATCTCGTCGCGCTCGGCGACGGTGATCTTCAGATAGTCGTGACCTTCCGCATCGGTTCGGACCGGGGCGTCGGCCAGCCTGTCTTCCAAGGTGCGTGTGCTCATCAGCGGTCCTTCGTTTGCGGTGGATCAATGGGACAGCCCCGGGCGGCGGTCCGGGGCTGGAAGCTGTTGCTTGATGGTCAATTGCGAGGGATCAGCGCGCCTCGCTCTCCCGCTCATGGGGCCATGGCGCCTCCTGTTGCTGTTGCAGGGCGAAGGCCGGGGCGGGGCTGGAGACCCCGGCAAAACGGGCGAGCTCCTCGGCGAGCAGCGCGATCGCCAGCGGCGCGGCGCAGCGGACGCGGTCATCGGCGACCAGGCCGCGGCACATCACGACCAGCGCGTTCGGGTTGCGGCTGCCGTCCGGCGTCACGGCACTCTCCGGCAATCGGTGGTGATCGCCGCGATGCCGCCGCGGGTGCAGGCCGGCCGCTGTTCGGACGCGGACGGCGCCGGCGCGACCGGCAGCAGCAGCGCGCCGGTGAGCACGAGCCCGGAGGCCAGCGCGATGATCAGGCAGATGCGCGGGGCCATCAGCTCGGCTCCCACATCGCTTCAGTCACGGCGCTGAGCACCGGATCAAAATCGAACTCTCCGGCCTTGTCATCGAGATGCGCGACGCGCACCGGCACCGGCATCAACGGACCATCGAGGCAGGCGATCTTCTGCAGCCGCAGCAGCGGCGGCAGCTTGCGGTTCTGCTGCCAGACCTTGAGCAGATGGTCGGCGTGCTGTTGGGGAGTCATGGCTGCGGCCTCCGGTTGTGCCGTCCGATGCGACGTCCTAGCCTCACCGCTCCGCGGACGAGGAAGGTGACAAAGCGATGGATGAGAGCCCTCTGGACCAACTGAACGTGCAGCTGCCCGGCCGCATGCTCACGATGGAAATCCTGCTGACGCTGCTGCTGCGCAAACAATCGAAAGCCGGGCAAATCTTGAAGGCGGCGGACGAGCGATTGAGCGTTCTGGAGGCCGTTCTGATAAAGGACGGTCACGTGACCGATTATCAGCTGAACGTGTTCGCGGCAGCCCGGGCGTCGCTCGATCATTTCGTCCGCAACGTCGGACCACGGCACGGCTGAGAGCCGCTGCCAGAATCCGTGATCGGATGTGGAATTAAGCATCGACGTGAGCTCGAAAAAAGCGGCGGCCGAGCTGTCCTGGGAGAAGGCCCGGCCGCCAGTCTTGGAGGTTTCAGGAGCGGAGGACGCGCGAGGGCAGCGTGATGACGAGGCCCGGAATCTCGAAGGCCGGGACATCGCGCCGGGCCGGGGCCGGGCGCACCGGCGCAGCCGCGGGCGTCTCGGCGCCGAGCAGCTTCGCGATCAGATCGAGGGCTTTCTGGGTGGTGGCGTCCATGGTGGTTCTCCCGCGGTTGACGAGAGAACATTTCTCACAGAAATAGATGCACGTCAATCAAATAATTTCTGAGAGAAATGCATAGTCGGAGCGGTCGCCGCCGCGGCCGTCCCCGGCGTTACTTGGCAACGGAATTCACCTCCGCGCCTGACGCTTTCGGAGCAGCATCTCCTGCGCCTCTGGTGACAAATCGGCCAGCGAAGCCAGCTGCGAGTCAGACGGAGGCTTGCGGAAGAAGTCGTTCACGCTGATGCCGATCTCTTCCGAAAGACGTAGCAAATACAATACATTAATGTTGGGTTTCTCGCCGCGCATGATGTTCGAGATGTAGCTCTGCGAGCAGCCGGCGATCTCTGCCGCCTTGGTGGGACCGAGCTCCGCACGCTGGAGCCATTCTCCGAGGTAGATCTCGCGCGGTGGTGGAGCGTTCCTCTTTGCCATGCTCGATTTTAGAGGAGGGTTATCCAAAGCCCGCATTTCCCCTAGGAATATTTCGGATTGACACGAATCATTCCTGCCAGAAATAGTCTCAGGCATGAGCGAATCACATCCGATGCTTCGGTGGGCGGAGTCCCGGCAAAAATCTCTGAGCAGTTTGGCTGTCGAAGCCGACTGTTCGGAGTCGCATCTCCGCAACATCTTCGCCGGTCGCAAGGAACCGTCCTTGAAACTGGCGGTGCGCTTGAGTGCGTTGTCCGGTGGCGAGGTGCCGGCAGCTGCGTTTGTCAAACCAGACGATGCGGAGGCGCGCGCATGACGGCGCCCCGGCCAAATGATGACCGTGCTCATGGTGGAACCTGTGTCGATGGGGTGGTGCGCTGGTGCGCGCATCATGACACAACCTCTCGGTGCGTTCCATCACATCGATTGATTTCTGTGATCGGCACGATCCGGCGCGGCTCTTCGCCTCACGCATGGAACCTTTTTCTCGTCGGCGAACGCACGGGGCTCGGAACATGAGCTCCAGGCTAACCAGTGGCCGCGCGAGCGCCAAATCCGGCCATTGCCCGAAGCGGAATCCAAACGCCGCAACGCGGAATCGGATTTCGCCCGTGATGGCGCGGGTCAAGGCGCTGCTGCCGGAGGTCAAGGCCGCGCAGCATCTCGCGCTCCTGATCGATGAGCCGCTGTCGAACTGCCAGAAGCTGCTCTGCGGCGTGCGCAGGGAAAATGCCGAGCAGCTCGCCAAGCTGCTGCGCTCCAACCTCGGCCGCGAGGTGCTGTTCGCGGTGATGGGGACCGAGCGGCCGGACTGGTTCGTCAAATACGCCAAGCAGCTCGAGATCAACGTCGCGCGCAGGAAGCTGATCGAGGCGCAGCGCGAGATCGAGGCCGTACAGCAGGGGCTGGTCGAATGATCCGTTTCAAACGGGATGGGATGCGCTGAGGCGCGAACGAGGGGGCGGGGACATGCTGACGGACAGGCTCGACGAGCAGACGTTTCACCTGATGATGATGGGCTTTCTCGCGCTCGGAGCGCTGCTCGGCATCGCCTGGGCGCTGTGGGACAACGCGCATCCCTGCGCCGGCGACGGGCCGCAATCGCCATGGCTCGAACCCGATCAGCCTTGGCCGCGCATCGGCGACATCACCACCATTCCGGCCGACCAGCTGCACCGCCTTCACCGCGCGCGCTTCGAGCGCATGGACGGAGTGCTGTGATGACGAATGTCGCCGCTGATGACCTGCCCGGTGCAGCGGCGGCCAGGGACGGCGGCCGCGAGATCCCCTCGGATGCGGCCGCCGTCCGCCACGCCCACCCGCCACGGAGCCTACGCGCGATGCCTGACGTCCATCTCTCGCCGCTCGACGCCGCCAACCTGCTCGCCGGCCACGCCGTGGCCTGCGTCACCGGCTACCTCGACGGCAGCCGCGATGCCGCGCGGCTGGCAGTCGATGTCGCAAGCCTCGAGGCGCAATCGCTGGGCTGCACCGACCCTGTCGCCACCTGGCTGATGCAGGGCGTCCGCATGATCCTGGTCGCGGCGCGCGGCATCATCGACGCCGAACGTATCGGCGGCGATGGCGAGGCGCTGATCCGCCGCGGCAAATGGCGACTGATCGCGGCGGGGCTCGTGGAGCTGATCGAGTTCGACAGCCGCATGCTGATCCAGCACGCCGCGGACGAGCGCCGCGCGGCGCTGTCGCGCGAGCTGGACGAGCTCGCCTCGCAGAACGCCGCCGCCGCCGAGTGGGGCGCGGCCGCCGGCGGGCGCGGCGAGCGGATGGCCGCGATCCGCCGCGAGCTGCACGGCGACGAGCCGCGGGGCTGACGATGAAGCCGCTCTCGAAGCACATGCAGGATTTGATCGGGATCGCCGAGGCCACCTTGCGCTCGCCGCGGCCGCTGGGCGAGCCGGAGGCGCTGACCCTGGCCGAGATCCGCCGCATCGACCACCTGCCGGCCGAGACGGTCCGCCACACCCATGCGCCGCTCGCGATGATCGCCGCGCTGGAAGGCCTGCAGCAGACCGACGGCCAGGCCCCGGACGCCACGCCCTGGCTGATGCTGATGGCGGCCGCGCTGCCGCTGCTCAAGGCCGAGGCCTATCGGCAGTTCATCGCGGAGAGGGAGGCGGCCCGTGGCTGACCGCAGCAAGATCGAATGGACGGATTCTACATGGAATCCGATCCGCGCGCGGCTCAAGCGTGACATGGGCGCCAGGAAGGCCGGCATGGTCGGCTGGCACTGCGAGCGCGTCACCACGGGCTGCGGTACGCCGAAGGAAGGCGGCTGCTACGCGGAGGCCCTCAATCACCG
This sequence comes from Bradyrhizobium oligotrophicum, assembly GCA_050641875.1. GTDB lineage: Bacteria > Pseudomonadota > Alphaproteobacteria > Rhizobiales > Xanthobacteraceae > Bradyrhizobium > Bradyrhizobium oligotrophicum_B. Next base: position 43,046 of record CP192620.1, on the reverse strand, counting down.
GCTCGGTACCGGCTTGCCGTTCAAGCCTGGTTACCTCGACGACGGCACGGTCGAGCTGTTCCTTGACGACAACATCCTGCGCCAACCGCTGCGCTGGAAGCGCCCGCGCATGGTGTTCCCGTGCTCGATGACCGACCTGTTCGGCCGCTTCGTCAAGGACGAATGGCTCGACAAGATCTTCGCGGTGATGGCGCTGACGCGGCAGCACACCTACCAGCCGCTGACGAAGCGCAGTGATCGGATGCGGGTATTCCTCAGTAGAGAGTGGGCCTACGAATCCATTTACAACGCCATGGGCGAGCTCGGCCGTAGCGGAGCGACGGAGCCTCATCCGTATCGCACGGCGTTCCCGAACGGTATGCCGTGGCCCCTTCCGAACGTCTGGCTCGGTGTCTCGACCGAGCGCCAGCAGGAAGCCGACGCGCGCATTCCGGACCTGCTGGCGACGCCGGCGGCCGTGCGCTTCATCAGCGCCGAACCGCTGCTGGGGCCGATCGATCTGGCAGCAATCGATACCGGCCTGCATGACGGGACGCGTGTCGTCCTCGATGCGCTCGCCGGGTTGGCGCATTGCGCGGGTGAGGCTGTCTCCGGCGTGTTTGGTCAGCCTGATCCGCAGCTCGACTGGGTCATCGCCGGCGGCGAGAGCGGCCCCCACGCGCGGCCGATGCATCCGGACTGGGCGCGCTCGCTGCGCGACCAGTGCCGGGCCGCCGGGGTGCCGTTCTTCTTCAAGCAGTGGGGCGAGTGGGCGTGCGGCTGCTCATCGCAACACGGCAATTCCTGGATCGACCCAGCAGGGAATGTTCACTGCCGACCCGTGCCATTGGGCGAACCGATAACGCGCGTTGGCAAGAAAGGCGCCGGCCGCCTGCTCGACGGCGTCGCGCACAACGGCATGCCGGAGGTCCGTCCGTCATGAGCTTCCGTGCCGTCGAAACAGCAGATTATGCCAAGATCGAGATCCCCGCGGCGTTCGGTCGTGAGCCGCGGCTGGAGTGGCTGGCGATCTCCGACCTCGTGATCGACGAGGACTATCAGCGCGGCATCACCGAGCAGGGACGGAAGAACGTCCGGCGGATCGCCTCTGGCTTCGCCTGGGCGCTGTTCGCGCCGATCGTGGTGGCGCCGACGGATGACGGCCGCTTCGCCATCGTCGACGGCCAGCACCGCGCCACCGCGGCTAAGCTTGCCGGCCAGGCGCGCGTGCCCTGCGCGATCATCGAGGTCGATCGCGCGCTGCAGGCCAAGGCGTTCTCCGCGATCAACGGCCACGTCACGCGGATGCAGGGCGTGCATCTGTTTCATGCGGCGGTCGCCGCCGGCGATCCGGATGCCGTGCGCACCGCTGACGTCTGCAAGGCCGCCGGCGTCTCGATCGTGCGCAACCCGACGCAAGCCAGCTTGATGAAGCGGGGCGAGACCAATGTCGCGACCGCGCTCACCCGCGCCATCCTCCGCCATGGTGATGAGGCCGCGATCGCGGCGCTCAAGGCCATCGTCGGCAGCCGCAGCGGCAATGCCGGGCTGTTGAGCGCGACCGTGATCCTCGGCGCGATCGCCGCGCTTGCGGAGGCCCCGCACTGGGGCGCTGATGCCGAGCGGCTGTGCGCGGCGTTCGACCACATCGATCTCGGGGCGCTGCAGAACAAGGCGCGCGTGGCCGCTGCCGGCACCCCTGGCGCAACCGCGATCGACCGCTTCAAGAGCCTGCTGTCCGCGGCGCTGGCGCGACGGCTTGCAGCCGCTCCGGCAGTCCCCGCCGCCCGGCCGAAGCCGTCGCCAGCGCCCGCGACGGCTGCGCCGGGCCCGCAGCCGGTCATGCCGGCCGCAGCGGGGGCGGCGCCGGCCGCGAGTCGGGCGGAGACGATCAACGGCGTCACTATCGAGCTTGCGAGCGGGGGCGAGGGCGTGAGCTTTGGCGGCCGCTTCCAGATGCTGGCGCCGCATCAGGCCAAGCTGGTGCGCGTGCTGGCGCGCGCGATGCCATCGCCGATCGGCCTGCCGACGGCCGCCGCGAAGTATTTCGGCGCGGCCGTGCCGGCCGGAGCGCCGGAGAAGATCCGTGCAATGGCGACGAGCCTCAAGCCGCTGCTGGTCAACGTCGGACTCGAGCTGAAGGATATCCGCGGCGTCGGCCTGCAGCTCCGGGAGCTCGCATGACGACGGTCCTGCAGGCCTACGATCGTGCATGCGCCGCGCTTGCCGAGGCCTCAACCATCAACGAGGTGCTCGCGATCCGTGACGAGATGGCGCACGTCAAGCTCTATGCGCAGCGCGTGCAGGACCGCGCGCTGATCGAGCGGGCGATGGTGCTGCAGCTGCGCGCCGAGCGCCGGCTCGGCTTCCTGCTCGGCGCCGCCTTCGAGGCCGGCCAGCTCGCCCGCGGCCGCAAGGCCAAGGACGACGGCGAGCGCTTCACCTTGGAGGACATCGGCGTCAGCAAGAGCCTGTCGTCGCTCGCCCAGCGCACCGCCGCGCTCGACGACGACGCCTTCGAGGAGCTGGTCGAGGCCACGCGCGAGCGCATCCGCGCGCGCAAGGCGATCGTGGTCGATCCGGTCAAAGAGGCCGATAAGGCCGCGGAGATCGAGGCCAGGCGCGCGGCCCATGCGGCGCGCACCAAAGGCGGTTGCTCGGTCAAGGATCTCGGCGCGCTTGCGCTGACCGGATGGCGCGCCCGGTTCTGCGGCATGGATCCGCAGTGGCACTTCATCACGCGCTCCGAGGCGGGGCAGGGCCGTTCGGCCAACGTGTACTACAAGACAGAGGAGGTCGAGAAGATCAAGGCGATCCCGGTCGGCGAGATCACCGCCGACGACAGCTGCCTTGCGATGTGGATGGTCGACTGGTGCCCGCGCGACGCGCTAGAGCTCGGCGAGTCCTACGGCTTCACCCACATCACCACGCTCTACACCTGGGTCAAGACCAACGGCGACCGCTTCGACCTGCACGATCCCGCCACCTGCCATCTCGGCATGGGCTACTGGAGCCGCGCCAATCCCGAGGACTGTTGGCTGTTCACCAAGGGCGATCCGTCGCGGCTTTATGCCGACGTGCGCCAGCTGATCTTCGCGCCGCTCATGGAGCACTCGCGCAAGCCCGACGAATGGCTGACGCGCTCCGAGCGCCTGGTCGAGGGACCGTATCTCGAGCTGAACGCCCGCCGGCGCCGGCCGGGCTGGGTCGCCTGGGGCGACGAGCTGGAATGGGAGGGACCGGAGGCATGATTGCGAAGCTCGGAACGATCCAGGGGCAGCTGCCGACCGATCTCGCCAATGCGATCTCGGATCTCATCCACGCATTCCTGGAGCGCGGCATGGAGACCGACGAGGTCTGCTCCGTCGTCGTCGCGGTCGCTGCGGACTACGGTCGTGGCGAATACGGCGATGGCTATCTCGCCGGGCTTGCGGATGTCGTGAAGGTCGCGGCCAACAAGCCGATGCCGGAGAATATCGCGGAAGGGCCGAAGGCATGAAGCTCGTTCTGCAGGAGCACGTCTATCAGCAGCTCGTCGATCAGTTTCTGACCGAGTTCGAGCGGGTCAAATATCCCGACACGGGCGTTCGCCTCGGCGATGGCCGCGTCGAGTTTGACATCGGCGACAAGATCGCCAGCGCAATGCAGGATTTCATGCTGCCCGACGAGGGTCTGGCCGAGGCTGTCGAGCGGCTGATGGTCATCGCGGGAGGCAAGCTGTCATGACCTCACGCCGCATCCTCGACGCCCGCCGCCGTTCCGAGACCTTCGACATCGCCTTCGGCGGACTCAACCTGCCGCACACCGTCACGGTCGGCTACTACGATGACGGCGCCGTCGGCGAGGTATTCATCAATGGCGGCAAGTCCGGCGAGCAGGTCGAGGCGATCGCGCGCGATAGCGCCATCATCCTCAGCCTGGCGCTGCAATACGGCGCGCCGCTCGCCACCATCGCGCACGCGCTGACCCGCGACGATCGCGACCAGCCGAACACGATCATTTGCACGGTCGTCGATCATCTGATGAGGGGCGAGCGCGATGCATGAGCACGGCAGGGCAGAGCGATTCCGTCATTACCGAGCAGGCGCAGACGCTCGCCGACTTCGTGTCGATCGTACAGCATCCGGCGTTCCGGATCGGCTTTCTCGACGCGCGTGCGGGCCGGCCGGTCGATCACGACCTGATCATGCAGCGGATCATTGTGGAGACGCCGCCCGGCGCATTGAAGCGACTCGGGTGGTCCGATGCTGCGGACGATCAGCCCGACATGTTTCGCCTCGATCAGCTGCAGGCCAAACGGGCCAAGCGCGTCGAGATCGCGCAGTACCGCTACGAAGAGGGACGCATCCTCTTCATCGGGCACGGCGTGCGCTGCAAGGCCTGGGGACATCCGGATTTCCCGCCGGCGGAGGTGATGAGGTTCTGCAAGCGACGGTTTGAAGAAACTTTGAGGACGAGGCGAAACGAGGACAGCATCCATGGATCTGCATATTCCACTCAACCAACTGAAGTTCGGCCATGAGGACGGCGACGGCATCAACGCGCGCGTGACGGGGCGTGACCTGCGCATCGCCGAGCTCGCGGCCAACATCTTCGCCAACCGCGCCAACGCGCCTGACCGGGCCGGGCTGATCGAGAATCTCGTCGTCAAGGACGCCGGCGGCGGCTTCTACTCGGTCGCCAACGGCAACCGCCGGCTCGCCGCGCTCCGCCAGATCTACGGTGAGGAGTCCGGCCAGCAGATCCCATGCACCTTGCACCAGGTCGACGAGACCAAGGCGTTTGAATATTCGCTGGCGACCGCGATCACGGCCGAGCAGCTGCACCCGGTCGACCAGTACGAGGCGTTCGCGCGGCTGCGCGATCGCGGCAAGACGTCGGAGGAGATCGCCCAGGCCTACGGCATGACCGAGCGCGAGGTCGACCAGGCGCTCGCGCTCGGTCATCTCTCGCCGCGGGTGCGGCATCTCTGGCGTAAGGGTGAGATCAAAACCGAGATCGCCCGCGCCTTTACGCTGGCGCAGGATCACGAGCGCCAGGATGTCCTGCTCGACCAGTTGAGCGAGCATTACGACGGAGATCTCAGCGAGATCGAGAAGTATGACGTCAAGGATGCGCTGGCGATCGGCAACGAGGACGCCGGCAAGCTGGTCGAGTTCGTCGGCTTGGATGCCTACACCGCAGCCGGCGGCAAGGTGCAGCGTGACCTGTTCGGCACCGATCACCGGGTGTCAGACGTCAAGCTCGCCAAGAAGCTCGCAGCCGACAAGCTGGCCGAGGAGTGCCACAAGCTGAAGGAACAGGGCTGGGGTTTTGCCCTCACCTTCGAGAGCGTGAAGTCGCATTACGAATACGGCTCGTTGAAGGTCGAGCCGCAGCCGACGGCCGAGGAGAAAGCAGAGCTCTCGGCGCTCGATGCGGTGTTTCATGGCGAGAACCACTATCGTGAGGGTGTCTATTACGCCGACTCCTTCGGCGAGCTGACCGGCGCCGAGCAGCGCGCTTATCTTGCCTACCATGCGCTCGATCGCGCCATCCGCGAGCGCACCTATACGCCGGCGATGCGCGCCAAGGCCGGTTGCTTCGTCGGCATCGATGACGACGGCTTCCTCAAGATCGAATACGGCCGGGTGAAGCCGGAGGAGAAGCGCGCTGCCGCGAAGATCGAGGCGCAGGAGCGACGTGCCCAGGCGAAGGCGGAGCCGGCCGCGGCCGGTGCGCCGGCCGAAAGCAAGACGGCGCCGGCATCGCCGAAGGTGCTGTCGAAGGCGCTGCAGGATCGACTGTCGACACAGCTGATCGAGGCCACGCGCGACGCGCTGGCTGGTGATCCTCTGCTGGCGCAGCATCCGCTGGCCGAGATGATGGCCAAGACGCTGTGCGGAATGATCACGCCGGACCGTCCTTATCACATGCCTGATGGTGTCCGCACCAAGCTGCCCAGCCTGCGTCAGGTGCTCGACGAGAACGTGTTCAACGCGGCGATCGGCAAGCGCTTCGACGCGCCGGACTACTTCGCCTCGGCGCCCAAGCCGTTTGTGGTCAAGGCGATCGCCGAGGCGATCAACCCGGACGAGGCACGCAAGGCCGGCGCCGGAAGCAAGAACGACGTCGTCAAGTTCGCAATGGCGAACGTCGTCAAGACCGGCTGGCTGCCGAAGGAGCTGCGCACCGTCCACTACAAGGGGCCGGGAAGCGAAGGCTACAAGCGGCCGAAGGCGGAGACCGCGACGCTGGTGCATACGGCCAAGGATGCCCGCAAGCCTGCGGGCAAGGGCGCCGGATCGAAAGCCGCCAAGCCGGTGAAGCAGGCGGCGGCGGCCAAGGCGACAGCGAAAAAGACCTCGACCAAGAAGACAAGGAAGCGCTGAGCCGATGGGAAGCGCGGGGGAGATCTCGGCCGAGCTGCACGACGGCGTCGTCGCGTTCCAGCCGCTGTCGACCGGCCGGGAGAGCATCATGCTCGGCCTAGTCCAGGTCGGCGAGATCACGCCGACGATGGCCCCGGACTCACGCTTCCCGACCTGCTTTCGCCTCGACCTGCCGAACGTCTCCTCGCGCACCTGGCACCCGTCGAGGTCGATCGACGACGCGCGGCGCCAGGCCGCGGAGATGATCGGCAATTGGATGGATGCCGCCGGCCTGGTGCCGGTGGTGATGCGCGCCGGCGAGCGGGAGGGGTGAACGCCATGCGGACCAAGTCGAAACCCTGGACGGACAACGACGTCGACGTGCTCGTCACGATGGCGGAGGCGGGTGCTCAGTGGGCTGCGATCGCGGCAGCGCTGACGCGCTCGCCGGTCGGCTGCCAGGCCAAATGGCGCGAGCTGCGCACGCCGGAGCAGCGCGCGCTGACGCGCGTCGCCAAAATCGCCGATCTCAATGCCGCCGCGACCACGGCCGCACCGCGGGCGCGACACTGCGACAGCCGCGATGCCGAGATCATGATCGCGCGCCAGGCGCCGCCACGGCTGCCGGCGCAGCCGCCGCGATCGCTGACCGCGGCCGTGCTCGGCGATCCGCCGCCGGGCCGCAGTGCACTGGATCAGCGGAGGGCAGGGCAATGACCGCCTACGTCGACGATGTCCGGCACAAGTTCGGCAACATGGTGATGTGCCACCTATGGGCGGACACGCTCGAGGAGCTGCTCGCGATGGTCGATCGGATCGGCGTGCAGCGGAAGTGGATACAGGGGCATGCCGATCTGTCGATCGGTAAGGCGAGGAACGCCTCATGGGTGCACTTCGACATCGCGCTGTCGAAGAAGGATCTGGCGATCAAGGCGGGCGCCATTGTCACGGACAAATTCGGGCCGGTCGAGCACGTCGCGCGGCTCAACATCGCGAGCGGAGATCCGCAGCTCGTTGCGTATGGCGAGCAAAAGCTTGAGCAGGTTGCGAAGTGCCGGGCACGGCCGAGCTTGGAGGCCTGACGATGCGCTTCAAGCGCTATATCGACCATTCCTTTGAGGATACGCGCCGCAAGCGGCTGGCGCTGGCGCGCAGCCAACGCATGCAACGTGACCGGTTGCCGCTATTTGCCGAATTGATCGCTGAAAACCAGCCGAGCGCCGATGTTGAGATGGAAAGGCGTGCGGCCGATTGGATCGAATGGACCAAGCGCGACCGAGCAAGGCGGGCGCGGGACTGGCGGCGCGCTCGCGCCAAGCTCGCCGGGTACGGCGACAATGTGCGGCGGGCACTTCTGAACTACTGGAATCGATGCAGGTGGCCAGCTGATCCCAGCTACCTTCTGAGCATGATGCACATGTTCGATACGGGACATCTCGATATCAGCTATGTGCCGCGCCCGTTCGGGGAGTCGGCCGCATGAAGCCTCCCGGCAAGACCACGCTCAACCGCATGATGCTGACGGCCCAGCGCATCCAGGAGGAGATCGAGGGCAGCCAGCGTGCGCGCATGCTGGCCGCGTTGATCGCAGCCCCGCAGCCCGACCAGGTCGAGCGCCGCGACGACTGTGCCGGCATCGTCCGGCTGATCGACGCGATCCAGCACGACCGCCAGCTGTTCGAGCTGCTCCGGCGCGCCATGGAGCGGCGCAACTGCATGACGATCGAGGACATCGCACCGCTGCGCGATCCGGAGGTCGATGCCGAATGAGCCGCCTGTCCGATGCCGAGCTCGACGACCTCAAGGCGCGCAATCCGTTGCGCGACTGGGCGGAGCAGTACGGCGTGACCCTGCGCAAGGCCGGCCGCAAGCTGGCGGGGCCGTGCCCGATGTGCGGCGGCAAGAAGCGCAATGGGCGCTTTGAGATCTTCGAGGACGGCGCGAGCTGGGCCTGCGCCGTCTGCTGCGACGGCGGCGACGTGATCAAGCTGGTGCAGCTTGTCGAGGGCGTCGACTTCAAGGCCGCCGTCGATCGGCTCGGCGGTGTGAGGGCGATCGATCCCGAAGTGGCGCAGCGTCTCGCGGCCGCCCGCGAGGCCAAACAGAAGAAGCGCGACGCGGAGGCGGCGGTCTACCGCGAGGCCGAACGCAAGCGGCTGCATGATTGGTGGCTCGCCTCGGGCGAGCTGCGCGGCACGCCGGCGGCCCGCTACCTCGAAGGCCGCGGGCTCGACTTGCCGGCCACGTTGCCTGGGCTGCGCTTCCATCCGGAGATGCCCTATTTCCACGGCGACGTCATTGACGATTTCGGCCGCAAGAGCGCGCGCGTCGTTCATCGCGGGCCAGCCATGCTGGGCGCCTTCTTCGTCGATATCGACCAGCAATTCGGCGGGCTGCATATCACCTGGATCGACGATGGCGATCCGCCCCGCAAGATCGCGCTGCCCGATCCGGACGAGCCGGGCGAGCTGCTGCCGGCGAAGAAGATGCGCGGCTCCAAGAGCGGCGCATACATCCTGATTGCGCCAGCCGCGGGCGTGCCAAGGCGGCTCATCATCGGCGAGGGCATCGAGACGGTGCTGGCCGTCCATACGGCGCTGGTGCGCGCCGGCCGCGAGATCTCGGATACGGCCTGCTGGGCTGCAGGTGACCTGGGCAATCTCGCTGGCCCACATGCCGAGAACGTGCCGCACCCGGCCCTGAAGCTGCCGAGCGGCCGCCCGCAGCGCCAGCCCGGGCCCGTGCCGGACATGACAAAGCCAGGCTTGCCGATTCCGGACGAGGTCACCGAGCTGATCCTGCTCGGCGACGGCGACAGCGAGCCCGTGCTGACCAGCCACGCGATGACCCGCGCCGCGCGCCGCTACGCGAAGCCGGGCCGCACCATCCGCATCGCGATGGCGCCGGCGGGGATGGACTTCAACGATTTGCTGCAGGGGGAAGAGGGATGAGCAAGCAGATGCTGGAACTGAGTGAGCGGTTGCTGCAACTCGCGAGTGACGAGGGCACGGCACAGATCCACGATGTCGCCCTGCAGATCGCTGCGGCGGCTCAGCGATTGTCTACCGAGAGCGAGCCGATAGCGTGGCAGCAGAGTGATGAAACTATTCGCAACATGATCGCGCGCGAGATCTGGCGCTATCAGGAGTGCGAGGAGGCTTACGGCCCCTTCGATGACAACGCCGATGAGACCAAACAGCTCGACGTCGGCATGCGTTCGCTGATCAAGCAGACTGCGATCGATCAGGCCGAATTGATCCGCGCTGTGGTCTTAGCGTCTCCGGTCGCCAAAGCCGCCATTGGCGCTCGCCTTAAAGCCGAAATCGCGGCCCTGATCGCCGCTTACTACCGTCGCGAGATCGGCCGGTTGATGCAGCAGGCCGAGCACTGGGCGGCCAACGACAAGCCCTTCGCCGTGCATCATCGGGTGACGAAGGCCGACAACGACTATCAGGTGGTCGCTCTGTTCGAGCGCCACGGCAAGTTCGATCAGGATGTGTTCGAGCTCATGCGCGCCGAACTGGCCGGGCAAGACATCAAACCGCCCGGGACCTATCCGCCGAGCGCGGCGATCAATCGCTACCGCGATCCGGCGTTCGTCGCCGCACTCGCAACGGGCGAGCAGCCGGCGCCGGCGTTGACTGATGTCTACGTGCCCGGCGCATGGCGATGTCCGAAATGCAGCTTCGTGCTGCAGCAGGCCAGCCTCAACGCTGCCGACGGGACGGTCACGGTGCGGGATGCGCCCGGTGATGCCTGCCCGAACTGCAACCGGCCGCTCTGGCGGCTGACGTGGAAGGAGCAGGCCAACGAGATGGCCTTGCGGTGTGAACAGTTGATCGACGCGGCCCGCAGCTGATCTGCCATTTTTCGTCTCGGAATGCTCCTCTGAAATGACCTCCTCGCAGATCCTCGCGCTCATCGATGCCGCGCCGGCCTTCACCGACGCCGAGCCGCTCGCCGGCGACGCATTGCGCCGCGCCGGCCTCGAGGCGCTCGACCAGGCGCTGGCGACGTTGCGCGCCGCGCCCTCGGCGGCCGCGCTGTCGATCGCGGCCGAGGCCGCCGGCAGCATCGTGGGCGCGGAGGCGGTCAACGAGACCTTCGCCAAGGCCGCGCTCGAGGCCGCTGCGCTCGACGCTGGCCTGCTGCGCGAGCTCGGCAGCAAGGCCGTCAAGACCACGATCTCGGCCGGCCTGAAGGCCGGCAAGAAGTGCCCCCGTGAGTTTAGGCAGGCTGCGTTCGGCGCCGAGGCACTGCCGCCAGGCAGTGCCGGCAAAGGCGCCGAACAGTTGCAGAGCCAGCCGCCCCGGGCGGCTGACCGCATGTCTCTCTCTGCGGCGGAGTCGTCCGATTCCGAAACCTTCGCGCCTTCGGCTTCCTTGCCTTCGCCCCCCACCCCCTTGGGGGCGAAGCAGGCGAGGGTCAAACCCTCGAAGACGAGGACGATGAGGACATCGTCGATGATGACGGCGAGGATGCGCCGCCCGACGACACCATCGATCCCGAGGTGTTTCGCTATTGCGCGGCTCTAGATCAGTCTGACGTCGACAACGCGAAACGGCTGATCGCCTATTTCGGCCACGACCTGATCGTGCGCGAGGAGGAGGAGGTCGAGGGCGGCCAGATCCTGGCCTGGACGGGCACGCATTGGGAGCTCGGCGCCGGCCGCGCCGTCGCGCGCATGATCGCGCAGCGCGTCGGCGACCTGATCAAGCAGGAAGCGGCCTACATCGAGTTTACGCCGGCTGAGGAGCGCAAGGTCGCTGCCGGCGAGACCGCGGCCAAGGAGCTGAAGACGCTCGACGCCGACAGTGACGAGGGGAGACAATCGCGCGCATCGAAGCGCTCAAGGAGCTGATCAAGGACGCCAAGAAGGCGCGCGAGACGCTGTCGCGGCGTCGATCGGACCGGCGCAAATGGGGCGTCTCGACCAAGAGCCGTGGCCGCATCTCAGGCATGCTCGACGAGGCCGCGCCGCACATGCGCCGTCACCCCGACAAGTTCAACGCGGATCCGCTGAAGGTCGCGACGCTGACACACACGCTGCACTTCGTGCCGATCGACGATGACGACAATCCCGATCCGGACGGCACCAGGCCGCTGGTCGATAGGGAGAGCGGCCGGGTGCAGTACAGACTGGTCGCGACCAAGGGCCACGACCGCAACGACTACCTTACGGCCGTCATCCCGTTCGCCTACGACAGGAAGGCGAAGGCGCCGAAGTTTGAGGAATTCCTCGATCTGTTCCAGCCGGCGCCGGAGAAGCGGCGCACCGTGCAGCAATATTCGGGCATGAGCCTGACGGCGCAGCCAGTGCAGCGGGTGATGTATCACACCGGCACCGGCGGCAATGGCAAGAGCGTCTATCTCGAGGTGCTCAGCCGCGTGCTCGGCGATGGCCTTGCGGTCGGCCTGCCGGCAGAATCCGTCTCCGGCGATGTGCAGAACAATCCGTCGGCGCCGACGCCGGACATCGCCCGCTGCTATGCCAAGCGATACCTGCGCGTGGCCGAGCTGCCGAAGGACGCTCCGCTGAAGCAGGAGACGATCAAGAAGCTCACCGGCGGCGAGCGCTGGCCCGTCCGCACCATGTACAAGGGCTATTTCGAGTTCAAGCCGACGGCCAAGCCGCATATGAGCGGCAACGGCGAGCCGAAGTTCGATGGATCCGACGGCGGCATGCAGCGGCGCCTGATCATCGTCGAATGGAGCGTGACGCTGCCGACCGAGAAGCACCGCGACTTCGAGGAGGTGGTGGCGGAGATCGCGGCCGAAGGCTCCGGCATTCTGAACTGGCTGATCGCCGGCGCGCTCGACTTCCTCAATGCCGGTCTTGTCATCGCCGACGAGGTTGCGAAGAGCACGGCCGATCACTTCGCGGAGATGGACCCGTGCGGCCGCTTCGTCATCGCGCACGTCATCGCAGATCCCGGCGGGCCCGGCGTCACGGGGCGCCAGATGTATCTGGCCTTCGTGGCCTGGTGCGAGGCCAATGGCATCGCGGCGATGAAGGAGACGAAGTTCGGCCTGACGATGAAGAAGAAGCTCAAGCGCGACGATACCGGCCGCGTCCGGGTCTATGTCGACGTCAAGCTGCACGATGTGCCGGCGATGGCTGACAAGGGACCGCCGCCGCAGGATGCGCCGATCGGCGGCTGGGATCGCGTGCCACAGGGCGAAATCGAGATTTGAGGTGTCCGTAAGGCCACACTGTTGCGCCGGCGCATCCGATGGTTTCGAGGGTTTGAGAGGGTCGCGCCGAAACCATCGCGGGGGAAAGGGGTGAGAGATGTCAATGACTTGCAAGCGCGCTGCGAGGGTTGCGAGGGTTTCGCGCGCGTATATGCGCGAGAGCATGAAGGGGCGTGGGGAGTGTGCTGGTCAGCGGTGAGCTGATGAGCGAAGTGGATTCGCGTATGTGACGACAAAACCCTCGAAACCCTCGCATTCTCTCCCCAACCCTCTCTTTTCGTTCAACTAACAGCGTTCTCAAACCCTCTACTAACCCTCGAAAAACCCTCGAAACCCTCGAAGAAAAGGAAAGGCTCTATCGATGATGGTTTGATCGTTCTGAATCTATGGAATTTGGAAATGGTAACGGCGCGTGACCATTTCCGGACAGCCCGGGCAGGGGCTGAAGACGACGACGGCAGTGCCAACAATCGAGGGGAAAAATCGAGATGTTGGAGATGAGGATGAACGCAGAGGCAAAACATTATGAGGTCGGCGACTTTGTCGAGTTCGTCGATCTGATCGAAAGGGCCGGGCCGGTGGAAGCGCCGATGCCCAAATGCTGGTACGTGTTGCAGACCTTTGCCGGCAAGGAGGCAAAGGTTATGCGCGCGTTCCACGATCGTAAGATGAGCGCTTATTGTCCGATGATGCGGAAAACAATGCTTCGTCGGGGGCGCAAGGTTGATCGGGTCGAGCCGTTGTTCGCTCAGCTGATCTTTGTTCCCGACTTTCAGGTCGTCGATAGCATCCTGCATGTTGAGGGCGTCGATGGCCTGCTCAAGTTTGGCGACTGGTGTGCGGTGTTGCCGGATCGAGCGCCGGACGACCGCGTGCCGACGGCCCCGCAGGGTCGGCTCGTCAGGCGCAGCACCAAATCCGTTCCCGACATGGCCGGTGTTCGGGAATTGGAGCGGATCGCCAACATTCCAGTCGGGCGGCGGCGACGCATGTTCAAGACCGGTCAGCTCGTCCGCGTTGTGGATGGCCCGTTCTCCTCCTTCATCGGCCAGATCGATAGGCTTGACTCTCGCGGCCGACTCGCGATCTTGCTGGACATCTTCTCACGCGGGACCCCCGTCATTCTCGATGAGGGTCAGATCGAAGCGGCATAGGGTGTTGCGACCGCGCATCCACGCTTCGACCGGAGGTCAATATCTCCGCCGCTGCCAGCCAAGCGCTGGCGTGCGACGCAGTGGAATCCCTGAGGGCCGTCACCAGAGCTGCTTGCAGCTTATGCCCAGGTTGGATCGATAACCCGCAAGGGCCCCAATCGAGATGGTGATAGCGAAGGCCCGTTGCAGCAATGCAGCGGGCCTTTTGCATTGCATGGGTAAGCAGGTCGTCAGCGTCGAAACCTCGGCGGCATGCTTGTCCTCAAGTCCTCGTCCAGGAGACGCCGCCGGGCCTTGGCCGCCCGGCGGCGTTTTCGTTTGCATAGGGTGTGCGGTAGCGCTCGCAGCGTTATCGCTGCCCTCGTTGGGCGTTTCCTCCCTAGACTTGAGCCGTCCGTGCTCCGGCCGCCTGGGCGAACCGAACGCGGGCGGCCTCCTTCCGAAGGTTACGCCATGGCGCTGCGCAGCATAGGCCGCAAGCTGGCGCCATCGAGCCGGGCCAAGCTCAAGCCGGCGCCGAAGATGGCAGAGAGCTTTTATCTGTCGCCCGAATGGCGAATGCTCTGCGAGGAGATCAAGCGCGAACGATGGCCGCACCTCCTCGCAACGCAAGGGCACTGCTGCGAGGACCAGAGCTGCAATGCGCGCCATAGCCGGAACACGCGCATCTTCTTCGACCATCTGATCGAACGGAGGGATCGGCCTGACCTGGCGCTGGTCAAGTCCAACATCATGGGCCGCTGTGGCTCATCCCATTCGAAGAAGACAGCAATCGAACGCGCCCGGCGCATGCATGGGTAGGGGGGTCCAAATCTCTACCGCATCCCTTTTCCGACCGCGTTTTTACTCATGGGTGCAAAAAATTTTGTGGCGGCGGAGGTTTGATTGACCCTGCCGAATTCAATGGAAATCAAACGTGACGAAGAACACGCCGAAAGCGGCGCGTGACGGCACGCGGCGCGGCGGGGCGCGGCCCGGCGCCGGCCGCAAGAAGAAAGAGCTGTCGGCACCGACATCGCTATCCGAGCTCGAGCTCAGGGCGTTGCTCGCCGAGCCGGCGCCAGAGGAGATCGACGGTGTCGCGCAGCGTCATGCGGATCTGGCGATCGAGACGCTGACGCGGCTGATGCAGTTCGGTACCAGCGAGTCCGCCAAGATCTCGGCGGCCAAAGAGATCCTCGATCGTGGCTACGGAAAGCCGGCAGTCGAGATCGGCGGCGATGCCGCGATGCTGCCGTTCATGATGGCGCCGAACAGCCAGGCGGCCACTCTGAGCCGCACCGACGACATTCGCACCCAGGCTCGCCGTTGGGCGGCTGTGGCCATCGCTACGCTGCGCGCGATCGCGCAGAATGGACAGAGCGAGACAGCGCGGGCCAGCGCCTGCAAGGCCCTGCTCGATCGCGGCCTCGGCACGGTCGGCAAGGCGCGCATGCCTGACGAGCAGCGCGATCGTCCGCTCGGCAAGAAGGAGGAAGCGGCACGCGCCGCCGAGGCTGCCGCGACCGGCCGCTTCGCAACGCCACCACCGCCGCGCGCCCTGGCTGACTCGACGCTGCAATGACGGACGCGGGAGGATTGCCGGCGCTCGTCACGCCGGCCGTCCCGCAATGGACGACGGCATGCCTGGATTGGGAACAGCGCATTGTCGAGGGCCGCTCGCTGCTGCCGCTCGATCCGCTGTTTCCGGACGAGGCCGAGGCAGCGCTGAAAATCTACCGCGACCTGGTGCTGGTCGACGTCGCGGGCCGGCCGACAATGGCGCAGGCCTGCCTGCCCTGGGCGTTCGATCTGCCCCGCGCGCTGTTCGGGTCCTATGATCCGGACTCCGGGCGCCGACTGATCCGTTACTACTTCGAGCTGGTCGCCAAGAAGAACACGAAGTCCACCCGCGCCGCCGGCATCATGGTGACGGCGCTGATCCGCAATTGGCGTCCGTCCGGCGAATTCTACATCCTGGCGCCGACAAAGGAGATCGCCGACAATTCCTACATCCCGGCACGCGATGCGATTAACGCGGATCCGGGCCTGAAGGCGATCCTGAAGCCCAGCGCCGGCCGAGTGATCGAGCATCGCAACACTGGCGCGATGCTTAAGGTGGTGGCGGCGGATAGCGAGACCGTTGCCGGCAAGAAGACGATCGGCCTGCTCGTCGACGAGGTCTGGCTGTTCGGCAACCGCGCTGGTGCCGAAACGATGCTCAACGAGATCGAGGGTGGCCTCGCCTCACGTCCGGAAGGCTTCGTCGTCTATCTCTCGACGCAATCGCCGAAGAAGCCAGCGGGCATCTTCGCGCAAAAGCTGGAGCGGTTTCGCGCGATCCGCGACGGCAAGCTGCATGATCCGTCGAGCTTGCCGCTGCTGCATGAGTTTCCGAAGCACCTGATCGAGAGCGGGGAATACAAGAGCTCCAAGAATTGGCACATCCCGAACCCGAACCTCACCAAATCGGTCGACGTCGATTATATCCGACACAAGCTCGATGAGGCGGCGCGCTCAGGCAAGGCCTCCGTCACCGACATCGAGGCCAAACATCTCAACATCGAGGTCGGCACCGGAAGCCGCCTCGATGGCTGGGCGGGCGCTGAGATCTGGGACCGCGGCCTCGAGGAGAAGCTGACCCTCGACGCCATCCTCGAGCGGTGCGAGGTGGTGACCATCGGGATCGACGGCGGCGGCCTCGACGATCTCTTGGGCGTGTGTGTGATCGGCCGCGAGAAAGGAACACAGCGCTGGCTCGGCTGGGCCTGCGGCCTGATCTCGACGATCGGCGTCACAAGGCGCAAGGCGAACGCGGTCGAGTATCTCCGGTTCAAGCGCGCCGGCGAGCTGACGGTGTTTCGCTTCTCTGCCGACGATATCGGTGGCGATGATGATCCCGAACTCGCCGAGCTCCTCGAGGGCGCGCTGGAGCCGTCGCTCGAACCGAATGGCCTGCCGCCGGACATCCGCTTCGTCATCGAACTGGTCGCGCGCATCCGGGATCTCGGCCTGCTCGCCCAGGTCGGCGTCGACGCCGCCGGCATCGGCGCCATCGTCGATGCGCTCGCCGGCATAGGTATCACCCAGGAGGCGGAGACGCTGGACGCGGTCCGCCAGGGCATCGCGCTGATGGGCGCGGTCAAGACGGTCGAGCGCAAGCTCGCCGATCACAGTTTCCGCCACGGCGACTCGCCGCTGCTCGCCTGGTGCGTGGCGAACGTGAAGGTGGTGCAGACGCCGACGGCGATGCGGGTGGCGCGCGACGAGGCCGGCTTCGGCAAGGTCGATCCGGCGATGGCGCTGTTCAACGCGGCGCATCTGATGAGCCTGAATCCGGAAGCGACGACCTCGGTGTTCGACCAGATGGCCAGCGAAGAGGCGCAGGAATCCGGCGAAGAGGGGATCAGCGCCGCCGAGGAGGCGGCGATCCTCGGGGATCACCGGCATCCACGCTGGCAAGAGATGCGCGAGCGTTTTGAGGCCCGCCTCGCGGCGGCCGACAGGGACGAGTTCTGATGTTCGAAGGCCTTCGCGATACCGTCGCTGCCGGGCTCATGTCGGTCGCCGCCAGGTTGACGACCGACAACCGCCGTCCCGGCGCGAGCCGGATCGCGGCCGGCTTCCGCACGCTGGCCGGCGTCGCCATCACGCCCGATACGGCGGTCCAGAACGCGGTGGTCTGGGCCTGCCTGCGCTATCTGTCGCAGACGCCGGCGGTATTGCCCTGGCACGTCAAGAAGGACGGTGAGAACGGACCGGAGATCCAGCGCAGCCACCCGGTCGACTACCTCATCTGGAAGCGGCCGAGCAAGGAATGGTCGTCATTCCAGTTCCGCGAGACGATGACGCATTGGGCGCTGCGTTGGGGCAACGCCGTTGCCGAGATCGAGCGCGACCAGCTCGGCCGCCCCTATGCGCTGTGGCCGATCCATCCCGATCGCGTGCGCTTCTGCCGCGCGACCGAGCCGGAAGAGGATGGCTATGGCACGCTGATCGAGACCGGCGACCTGTTCTATGAGATCAGCAACGGCACCTCCGGCACGACCACGCTGGCGGCGGCGAACGTGTTTCATCTGCGCGGCTTCGGCGAAGGTCCGGTCGGCGTCAACGTGATTTCCTATGCGGCGCAGTCGATCGGCTGGGCGCAAGCGGCGAAACTGTTCGGCGCGGCCTTCTTCGGCAACGGCATGAATCCCGCCGGCGTCGTCATCAACAAGAAGCCGCTGAAGCCGGACGGCCTGAAGCGCCAGAAGGCCGAGTTCGAGCAGCTCTACAAGGGACCGTCGAACGCCAACAAGACCGCGTTCCTCGACAACGATGCCGACTGGAAGCCGATCGGCTTCAACGCCCATGATCTCGCAGCTCATCGAGGTGCATCAGTTCCTCGTCGAGGAGATCTGCCGCTGGTTCGGCGTGCCGCCCCACAAGGTCATGCACCTTCTGCGCGCCACCTTCACCAATATCGAGAGTCAGGGCATCGAGGTCGTCGTCGACTCCATTGCGCCCTGGGTGAAGCGCTGGGAGGACGAAGCCGACTACAAGCTGCTCGGCCAGAACCGCGCCAAGCTCTACACCAAGATCGACATGCGGGGGCTGATGCGGGGCGATGCGCAGGCGCGATCGGCTTACTACAAGATGATGCGCGAGACCGGCTGCTATTCGGCCAACCGCATCCTGGAGCTCGAGGACGAGAACACGATCGGTCCCGAGGGCGACGTGCACACCATGAACGGCACCTATCGCACGCTCGAGCAGATCATCGAAGGCCAGCCGGCGCCTGGCGGTACCGCATCGGCAGCTCCGCCGGCGACCGATCCAGCTGAGGCGCCTGAGCTGGGCGAGGATGAGGCCGCGCAGGCCCGCCTCGAGCTGCGCATGCAGGCTCTGGAGCAGAGGCTCGGCGAGGCCGTCCGAGAGGCAGCTCATGTCTAACGTCATCCTTGCCAAGGCTGGCGGTCCGCCGCCGCGGCCACGCTCGCTGATCGAGCGGCTGATCGACGCCAGCGAGGCGATCCTCGCCCGCGTCGTGGCGCTCGAAGCACGGCCGGCGCCGCGCAATGGCATCGATGGCGCGCCGGGCCGCAATGGACAGGACGGGTTGCCGGGCCGCGATGGGCGCGACGGTGCGCCGGGTCCGATCGGCGAACCGGGGATCCCCGGCCAACCCGGCGCACAGGGCCCACAAGGCCCGCAGGGACTGCCTGGGCGCGATGGGCGCGACGGGGTGCCCGGACCAGCGGGCGAGCCGGGGAGCCCCGGCCAGCCCGGCGCCCCTGGCCCGCAAGGCCTGCCAGGAGAGCAGGGGCCGCGGGGTGAGCCGGGTCTCGCCGGCCCGCGCGGCGAGATTGGCCCGCCCGGCCCTCCCGGCCCACGCGGACTTCAGGGGCTTCAGGGCGAGCGCGGCGAGCAAGGATCAGGCGGTCCCATGGGTCCGCCGGGCGAGCGCGGCGAGCCCGGTCCCCGCGGCGCGGCTGGCGAACAGGGGCCGAAGGGCGAGCGCGGTGAACGCGGACTACAAGGGGCTCCCGGCCCGCGCGGTGAGTCCGGCGTGCCAGGCCCGAAGGGCGAGGCAGGCGTTACCATCGAGATCGGTGATCTCGGCCGCGCCAACCTCACGACGCGGGATCTCGACCGAGTGCGCCTGGTCGAGGTCGTCATCAACGGTCAGGCGTACCAGTTCCTGAGCCTGAGCTAAGAGGCTGATCATGCGATCTGCGATCTTCAATGCCGTCGCGCCCCGCAAGCCGTCGGCAGGCGCCACGACCTCCGGCTATCGCGTCATCCACAACAAGGCCGCCGATCGCGCCGAGATCTATCTCTATGGCGTCATCGGCGGCGACTGGTTCGGCGACGGCGTCACCGCCAAGCAGTTCGCCGACGATCTCAAGGCGCTCGGCAGCGTCAAGACCATCGACCTGCGCATCAACTCCGAGGGCGGCTCGGTGTTCGACGGCAAGGCGATGTATTCGCTGCTGGTCGAGCACAAGGCCAAGGTGATCACCCACATCGACGGCCTGGCCGCCTCGGCCGCCTCGTTCATCGCCATGGCCGGCGACGAGATCGAGATCGCCGAGGGCGGCTTCGTGATGATCCACAATGCCTGGCTGTTCGCGATGGGCGACGCGCGCGAGCTGCGCCGCACCGCCGACCTGCTCGACACCGTCAACAAGACGATTCTCGACGTCTATGTCGGCCGCACCAAGGGCGATCCCGGCGCGATCGCGCGCATGATGGACGCGGAGACCTGGATGACATCGGCCGAGGCGGTCGCCAACGGCTTCGCCGATCGCATGGTCGACAATCTCAAGGTCGCGGCCGCGGTGAAGCATCCCGAGCGCTTCAGCAAGCTGCCGGCCGTGCTGCGCGCCAACACCATCCGCGCCAATGCCGCGCTCGACCGGATCGCTGCGCTGAAAGCTTGAACCATTCCGTCACGTCAGACGGATGCGCGGCAGCACGCCGCGCGAACCCGCGCGCCGGCGCCGCCGGCGCACTGTCAGCCCGTAGAAGGAAAGCCTCTATGACCGCGAAGAACGCCCTTCTGGGCGCAACAAGCACGCGCGCTCTTGCCGCGCTCGCCGCCATTGCCCCGCCGCTGGGCGTGATCATGATGGCGGTGCCGACGCTCGCCGAACTCGAGGCGCGCGTCGCCGAGATCAACGCGGCCGCGGAGGCTTTCCGCACCCGCGTCGCCGCCGGCGAGGAGCTGTCCGACGAGGACACCGACGAGATCGAGGCCAATGCCGCCGAGCTCGAGAAGCTCAACAAGCGGATCAAGGCGATGAAGCTGCTGGAGCCGCAGGGCCAGGGCCGTCGCACCGCGCCGGAGCCGCAGAACGCCGGCCGCGTGCCGTCGAACGGCCGCCAGAGCGTCCCGGCCGAGCCGCGCCGCGACGATCCGCGGATGGGCATGCGCTCGTTCGGCGTGTTCGCCCAGGCGGTGCTCAACCACTACCGCGGCAATGAGACGTCGGACGTCACTCGTCTGCGCAACGCCGCGACCACCTATGGCGGCGAGGGCATCGGCACCGATGGCGGTTTCCTGGTCCCGCCCTCGTTCTCGCAGGAGATCTGGCAGAAGGTCCAGGCCGAGGAGAATCTGCTCAACCGTTGCGCGCAGCTGGTCACCGACGGCAACAGCATGATGATCCCCAAGGACGAGACCACGCCGTGGCAGACGTCCGGCGGCGTGCAGGTCTATTGGGAAGGCGAGGCCCAGGCGCCGGCGCTCTCGAAGCCGGCGCTCGAAATGGGATCGCTTCGGCTCGCCAAGCTGATGGCGCTGGTGCCGATCAGTGAGGAGCTGATGCAGGACGCATCGGGCCTCGAATCCTGGCTGCGCGCCAAGGCGCCGGGCAAGATGGCCGCCAAGGTCAACACGGCGATCATCGCCGGCACCGGCGTCGGCCAGCCGCTCGGCATCATCCCGAGCTATGCCGCCGTCGGCGCCTCGGTCGTGCAGGTCTCGAAGGAGACCTCGCAGCCGGCCGACACGGTGTGGTTCGCCAACATCAACAAGATGTGGGCCAGGATGTATGCCGGCTGGCGCCGCAACGCCGTCTGGCTGATCAACCAGGACCTCGAGCCGCAACTTGAAGGCATGGCGTTCGTCGGTAACGGCATCACGCCGACCGCAGCCTCGAGCACGCCGGCCTATCTGCCGCCCGGTGGCGTCGCGGATTCCCCCTATGGCCGCCTCAAGGGCCGCCCGGTGGTGCCGATCGAGGCCTGCGCCGCGCTCGGCGATCTCGGCGATATCATCCTCGCCGATCTCAGCCAGTACTGGGCGCTGACCAAGGCCGGTGGCGTGCAGACGGATACCTCGATCCATCTGTACTTCGATCAGGCGCTGACCGCGTTCCGCTTCATCTTCCGGGTCAACGGCCAGCCGGCCTGGTCGACGACTATCTCGCGGCAGAACGGCTCCAACAACGACCTGTCCTGGGCGGTCGCGCTGCAGGCCCGCTGATCCCCGCGGGTCTCTTGACCCGCGACGGGTCTCTTGACCCGCGGCGGGTGCGTTCACCCGCGACGGCGCCGGCGCGATCCGCCGGCGCATCCCTCCCGCCCGCGCCGCGCCCGGCGCCTCCTCGCTTTCAGGATCGCACTCATGAACAAGCATTTCGTCGAAACGCATCAGGTCGTGCTCGGCTTCAAGCCGGTGGCGATGAACACCGCGGCCAACAACAGCGACTATGTGTCGATGAAGGGCTACGGCCGCTGCGCCGTGATCTTCATCAAGGCTGTCGGCACCGCCGGCGACGACCCGACCCTGTCGTTCAAGCAGGCCAAGGATGTCTCCGGCGGCAGCGTCAAGGCGCTTGCCGTCACCCGCATCGACAAGAAGCAGGCCGCCACCGACTTGACCGCGGTCGGCACCTACACCAAGTCGACCTCGGACTCGCCGGCGACCAACGATACCTTCAACACCACCCTGGGCACCTGGACCAACTCGGATCTCGCCGAGCAGGCCGCCATCGTGATCGCCGACATCAAGGCGGAGGATCTCGACATCGCCAACGATTTCGACTGCGTCACCTGCAACGTCGGCGATGTCGGCACCAATGCCCAGCTCGGCACCCTGATCTTCGTCCTCTATGAGCCGCGCTACGCCAAGGAGACGCTGCCGTCGGCGATCGTCGATTGATTGGTCCGCAAGGCCTCCGGCCGGATCGGCCGGAGGTTCTCGATCGTGTGCATCCGAGAGGGATTGAACCGTGAAAATCAAGTTCCTGGTCGAGCCCAAGGGGCGCAGCGAGTACAAGGCCGGCGCCGTCGTCGACTTCAGGGGGAAGGTCGAGGAAGGCTACGCGCGTAAGTACATCGAGCGCGGCTGGGCCGAACGTATCGACCGGTCCAAGCCGGCGGTTGATGCCGAAGCCGACGTCAAGGCTACCGCCGATCAGGCGAAGGATGACGCCGAGGCGAAGGCCAAGGCCGATGCTGATGCCAAGATGAAGGCCGATGCCGACGCGAAAGCCAAAGCCGAGGCTGACGCGAAGGCCAAGGTTGCGGCGGCGGCCGCTGCGATCTGATCGTGCACGCCGCCTGCTATGACCTGGCGCGCAATCCGCCGACGTTCGACGCTGTCGCATTCATCGTCCAGGTCGCCGAGCGGTTTGGCGGCGATGCGGTGCGGATCGGCATCGCCCCAGGCCCGGCCGGAGGCTTCCGAACGGATCATCTCTGGCCGTATTCGATCGACCAGCGCGAGGATCTGCTGGCGCGGGTCGTGCTGCCGCTGTTCCGGATGCTGCCGGGCGCCGTGGTCGAGCGCGGGGCGGTGGACGGCTTCGGCGCCGGCCACTACACCATTCCCTGGTCGTACTTCGTCCGTTGCATGGGCAAGGGCATTCGGCCGCTGCGGCCGGCGCAGCGGATCGCGCCCGATCGCCGGCTGGTCACGATCACCCTGCGCGAAGCCGAGCATTGGCCCGAGCGCAACAGCAATGTGCCGGAATGGCTGGCCGCTGCCAAGGCGATCGAGGCCAACGGCTTCGATGTCCTGATCATCCGGGACAGCCTGCGCGCTCACGAACAGATCGACGGGCACACGACGTTTCCGGATGCCTCGCTCGATCTCGATTGGCGTGGCGCGATCTACCGCGCGGCCGTGTGCAACCTGTTCGTCAGCAACGGTCCGGCGTGGTTCGCGATGGCCTGCGATGCGCCCGTGCTGGTGCTGAAGCCGACCTGCGAGGCGCTCGGCGCCTGCTACGACAGCGCGTGGTTTCAGAGTTGCGGCATCGCGCCTGGCGGTCAGTTTCCGAACGCGCCCCGCTATCACAGGATCGCCTGGGCGCAGGACGACTGCGCCGCGATCGTCGCCGCTTTCGATGGGTTCATGACGCAATGAACGTCCGAGCCGACAGCCGCGAGTTCGAATATTGGCAGCCGGAGCCGCTCTTCGCCGGCGCGACCGTATTCTGCCTGGCGTCCGGGCCAAGCCTGACACCTGCGATCGCGGAGCAGGTCAGCGGCCGGCCGTCGATCGTGATCAATTCGTCCTGCCTGCTGGCTCCGTCAGCGACCGTGCTCTATTTCACCGATTCGAGCTGGTACGAGCAGCACCGTGAGCTGGTCGCCGGCTGGCCCGGCCTGATCATCTCGATGTCGCGCACCGCCAAGCGCGAGCTGCCGGACAAGGTGAGGCGCATTCTTGGCGATGGCGACCCGGTGGCGCCGCCGGACTTCCGCACCGGCGTGCAGCAGGGCCGCACGTCGGGCCACACCGCGATCGCGCTGGCGATCGCGCTCGGCGCCCGCCGGGTCGTGTTGCTCGGCTATGACATGCGGGTGGTCGACGGCCGCGAGCACTGCCATGACGACTATCGCGGCCCGCGCGATCTCGATCAATATGCGCGCGACTTCGTGCCGGCCTTCGCTGGCTGGAATGCGGCCGCCTGCCGCGTCGGCGTCGCGATCGTCAACGCGACCCCGGACAGTGCCGTCACCGAGTTTCCCTTTGCCGATCTCGACCAGGTGCTGGCATGCGATCCATCGTAGAGGTCACCGAGCCCAACACCGACAAGCAGCTCACGACGCTGGCCCGCGTCAAGCGCGAGCTCAACATCACAGGCGAGGATGCCGAGCGGGACGTGACCTTGAACGAGAAGATCGACGAGGCCTCTGACGATATCGAGGCCGCGCTCGGCTTCCATGTCGGCCGCGAGACCGTCCGCGAGACGTTCTGGCACGATCAGCAGGAGCAGAACATCGACCGGCTGATCCTCGATCGCACGCCGGTTGCAGCGATCACCAGCGTTACGGTTGATGGCCTGGTCATCGATCCCTCGCTGTATCGCTTCGATGCCGCCACAGGCGAGCTGTTCGTCTTGACGCCGTCCGGACTGCCTTTCGTCTGGCTGTTCTACAAGAGCGTCATCGTCGTCTATGCCGGCGGCTACATCCTGCCGGCGGAGACCGGCAGCAACCTTCCGGCCGGCATCCAGGGCGCCTGTGTCGAGCTGTTGTCGGACTATTGGGCCGCCAAGGGCCGCGATCCCTCGGTCAAGTCGGAGGAGATTCCAGGCGTGAGCCGGGTCGACTACTGGATCGGTGCCGTCGGCGAGGCCGGCGAGTTGCCGCCGCGGGTGGTGATGAAGATCGCGCCTTATCGGAGGGCGATCGCGTGACGCCGCAGTTTTGCATCGCCGCTCTCGATCGCGCACTCGCGGGCGCGGGTGAGGACGTCATCGTCAGGCGCACGACCGGCACGGCGCCGTCGACGACCTCGGTCGATGTCACCTGCCGGGCCAAGGTGACGGCGTCCGCAGCGCAGCCGGGGACGGGCGGGGTGGTGATCACGACCTATGATGTGATCATCTCGCCGACGCAGATCCGCGCGGCCGGCTGGCCCGGTGGGAGCACGCCGGCACTGCCGCCGAGCCAGTTCGACCAGGCGATCCCGCGCGCGCTGACCGACAAGATCGTGCTGCGCGGCAAGGCCATGGCGATCGTCTTCGTCGATCCTATCCTGGTCGGCAACGAATGGGTGCGCGCCAACATCAGGGCGCAGGGTTGATCGCCATGCTGTTCGGCTCCATCGATCCGATCGATCTCGACGTCCAGGCGATCATCGCCGAGGAGCTGTCGCCGGCGGCGCAGAGCCGGGCCCTGGCCGCGGCGGCGCGCCAGGAGCTGGCGCGGGCGGAGGAAATCAACCGGCGCGCGCTCGGTCGTGTGCCGGAGCATACGATATCCGTCGACGGCATTGCCGGGGCGTCCGAGAACCAGGTGCGGCCGGACGGCGAAATCGTCTACACGTTTCAGCTGTCGCGCGACCTGTTCGCCTGGATCGCTGGCGAGCTCAAGGCGTTCGCTCCGGTGCTGACCGGCCGCTTCGTCGAATCCTTCCTGTTCTTCGTCGACGGCGTGCTGACCGAGCTGTCCGACGACGCCGAGATTTCGGAGGGCGACGAGTTCGTGTTCATGTCGGGCCTGCCCTATGCCGGCAAGATTGAGGGCGAGAACCGCGTGCCGGAATCGCCGCAGGCGCCGAACGGCGTGTTCGAAGCGGTCGCGGCGCTGGCGCAGCAGCGCTTTCCGCAGGCCGAGATCGCCTTCGGCTATCGCGCGCCATTTGCCGCCGCGACATCCGGCCAGGCCGACACGCCGGCCATCACCATCAAGCGGGGCTGAGCATGGCAAGTGCTGCGCTAATGACGGCCGTGGCCGCGCGCCTCGCGGGAAACTGGACGCTGTGCGCCGTCGTCGAGGACGATACCACGGGGCTCGGCCCCGGCGATGGCGCGCCCTATGTGACGCTCGAATACCCGGTCGCGCGCGAGGAGCAGATCACGATCGGCGCACCCGGCAACAACGTATTTCGCGAGACCGGCGCGTTCCGGCTGGTGCTGGTGTCGCCGACCGGGCAGGGCCTCGCGCAGCCGATCGCCTGGATGGACCAGCTCCGCGCAATCTTTCGCGGCAAGCATTTTTCGGGCGTCACGACCTATGCGCCGTCGCCCGGTGCCACCGACACGTCGAACTACAGCGCCGGCCGCTACGTCGTGTCCTCGTCGGTGCCGTACTACATCGACCTGTTTGCATGACCTTCCCCAGGATTCCATTGATCGGAGAGCGAGATGGCTGATCTTCAGTCGACGAACCGGGTTGCACTCGCCAAGGTGCGCGAGACCACCTTCGGCGTGACGCCGACGAATCCGGCCTTCAAGGCCATCCGCCAGACATCGTCCGGGCTCAATGCCAACCCGAAGACGGTCATCACCTCCGAGATCCGCAGCGACCGCCAGGTCACTGATCTCATCCTGGTCGGCCAGGAGGCGGGCGGCTCGGTGGGCGGCGAATTGGCGTTCCAGGTCGTCGACGACGACCTCGAGGAGGCGATGCAGGGCACGTGGTCCAACAATCCCTCGATCACGGTCGTCACATCCGATACCGAGATCTCCGACCTGTCGACCACGACGGCGACGGTGGCCGCCGGCGGCACGGCGTTCAAGACCGGCATGCTGACCCTGATGTCGGGCTTCCCGACCGCGGCCAACAACAAGCTCGCCCGCGTGGCGTCGTCGACCGGCACGACGATCGTATATCCGGCCGCGACCTTCTCGGCCGATGCGGTGATCCCGGTCGGCGCCGCCATCCGTCAGGTCGGCTTCGAGGGCGCCAGCGGCGATCTGGTTGCGACTACTTCTGGCGGCAACGCGCTGACCTCGACGGCGCTGGATTTCACCACGCTCGGCATCGGCGCCGGCAAGTGGGTCAAGGTCGGCGACGGCGATACCGCATCCAAGAGCTTCGCGACGGCGGTCAACAACGGCTTCTGTCGCGTCTCCGCCGTCGCCGCCAACCGGCTATCGTTCGATCGCGTGCCGTCCGGCTGGACCGACGATACCGGGACCAGTGTCACCTTGCGCGTTTTCACCGGCGATTTCCTGACGAATGCGTCGACCAAGCGATCCAACACGATCGAGCGGCAATATCTCGACCACTCGCCGGTCACCTACGAATATCTGACCGGCATGACGCTCAACACCTTGCAGGTCGAGGCCAAGCAGCAGGCAATCGCGACCTATACCAAGAACTACATCGGCAAGCAGGCCTCCGTCACGACGACCCGGGTTTCCGGCGCGACCGATGTCGCGGCGCCGACCTACGCGGTGCTGAACACCTCGACCAATGTCGGCCGCATCGGCTTCGACGGCGCGACCATCACCGGGCCGAACTTCGTGATGGGTGCCACGATCAGCATCAATAACAACCTTCGCGCCCAGATGGCGGTCGGCTCGGTCGGCGCTGTCGGCACCGGCAACGGCGAGTTCACGGTCACCGGCACGCTCGAAACCTATTTCGGCGATAAGTCGCTGTACGACAAGATCATCAACAATACGCTGACCTCGTTCGACATGCGGCTCGGCCGCAGCGACGGCAACCGCGAGACCATCTTGATCGATCTGCCCTCGATCAAGCTCGGCTCCGGCGCGCCGAGCGTGCAGGGCAAGAACCAGGATGTCACGATCAGTGCCGGCTTCACCGCGTTCCGCGATGCGACCTTGAGCTACACGGTCGGCATTGGCCGCTTCTGGTACCTGCCGACGTCCTGACCGACCTCCGCTTGTCATGCCCGGACTTGACCCGGGCATCCATCCTGCTTTGCGAGGCGATGGATCGCCGGGTCAAGTCCGGCGATGACGACCTATTTTCATCAACAAGGACCTCCCATGAAGCTCTCCGATATCGCCGTGAACCCAGCCCTGATCGAGCAGGGCGACTGGGTCGAGGATCTGCCCGACATGCCCGGGATCCGCATCAAGGCGCGCGGGCTCGGCAATTCCGACTATCGCAAGCTGGAAGCCAAGCTGATCCGCCAGGTCCCTCGCGCCTTGCGGATCGAGGGCCTGGCGCCCAAGGATCAGGACCGCATCATGGGGCGGCTGCTGCTCGAGACCGTCGTGCTCGACGTGCAGGGCCTGGAAGACGACAGCGGCCCGATCACCTACACCCGCGCGCTCGGCGAGAAGTTGCTGCTCGACCCCGAATTTGCCCGCTTCCGTGCGGCGGCTGCGACCGCCGCGGAGATCGTCGCGGGGCGGCAGAAGGCGGCGACGGACGCTGACGCAAAACTGACCGCGGCCCTGCTCTGGCAACTGGAGTGGGGCGACAGTTTTGACAGGATCGTGGCCGCCGCCGAGGGCGCCGGCGTGACGCTCGATCAGCTTCCCTGCGTCACGTCGCGCATCGATCCCGAGCCGCATCTGCTGTTCGAATGGGAGGCATTCGGCGAGCTCCGCACCGATCGTCCCGTCGGCCTCGAATCCGGGGCGATCCCCTGGGGCGCGATCAATGCGTTCGCGTTGCGTCACGACATCATGGGCGATGAGTTCGCCCGCTTTCTTCGCCTGATCCGCGCCATGGACGCCGCCGAGCGCGCCGAGCTGCGCAGGAGTGCCGATGCCCAGCCTTGACACCATTCGCACCGTCCGCGTGAAGGCGGAGGCCGAGAATGTCGACCAGACGGTGGCGGCGCTCAACCGGCTGACGGCGGCGCTGAATGCGGCGAACGACAACATGCGCCGCACCGACGATGCCGCGCGCCAGGCGGACGAGGGCTGGAGCCTGACGTCGGAGGGGGCGGCCAAGGCCGCGAACCACCTGCGCCAGGCTGCGGAGGCGGCCTATGCGTTCTCGCCGGCCTTTCGCGGTGTCGTCAACGAGCTGGCCCTACCGGCCCTGCAGGGCGCAGGGACGGCGCTGGTGGCGGTGGCCGGCGGCATCGTCACCGCGACCAATGCGGTCGGCTCCGGCGTCGTCAGGCTCGGCACGGCTGTCGAAACCTCCTATCCGGCGTTCACCGGCCTCGGCGTCGCGCTGAAGGCGGCCGGCGGCTGGATGGAGGCGTTCAACCCAACCCTGACCGGCGTCGCCGGCACCATCATCGGCAAGCTGATGCCGGCGCTGCGCATCCTGGGGCCGGCGCTGCTGGTACTCGACGGCATCAAGCTGGTGGCGCAGGCCTGGGAGCTCGGCAACAAGCGCCTGCAGGAGTTCGTCGACATCGCCAGCAAGGCGGCCGAGAGCGGCGTCTCCAACGAGTTCTATCAGCGCATCGCCAAGGGCGCTGAGGCCGCGCGCGCGCCGGTCGACGCGCTGACCGCCTCGTTCAAGAAGCTGAACGAGGCGACCGGTCCGCAGCTCGGCGGCACCGCGGCACAGAACCGGCTGACCGAGCTGACCAAGGCCGGCAATTTCGGCGGCAACAGCGGCGTGGCCGCGCTCGGCGGCGCTGACACGACCGAGCAGAAATATCGCGCCGTCGTCAGGCTGATCGACGAGGCCATGCAGAAGGGCCAGCGCCTCGCGGCCCTCGACCTCGCCAAGAATTTCCTGGGCGAGGAGGTGGCGGCCAACCTCGCCAAGGATTCCGACTATCTCAACCGCATCCTGGCGTCGGCGGACGCGATCGCGGCCCAGGACCTGGTCCCGGACCGTGCGATCGAGAACGCGGTCATGCTGCAGAGCCGGCTCGATGCGGCGGAGAAGATCCTGTCGCAGCGCTGGCACCCGATCCAGGACATCCTGGTGCAGCTCGGCATCAAGATGAAGGAGGTCTGGGTCGGCATCGTCGAGGCGATCGCGCAGGCGGTCGACGCGGTGTTCCGCCTCGGCCAGCGCATCGCCGACGCGCTTGGGCCGGCCACGGATTATCTGCGCGCGGCGGCCAACCTAGCCGGCAAGGTGGCGCAGTTCGCCGGCAACGGTCTCGGCCCGGTCGGCGCGATGATCGGGCTCGGCGGCAAGGCGGCGAGCGGCCTGACGGCGCCGAGCGCGACCGAGGACGAGATGACCGCCGCCCGCCGTAGTCTCGGTGCGCAGCTCGCAAACCAGGCGCGGCTGCAGGCGGCGATCCAGCAGGCGACGGCGACGGAAGGCCGGGTGCGCGGCGACAGCTCGCGCAATCCGGTCACGGAAACCGCCTCGGCCTATGACCGTGCCCGCGAGTCGGTACTGAAGTACATCGAGACCACCAATGCCCAGGCCAAGGCGATCGAGGGCACCGTGGCGCAGCAGGCCAAGGCGCGTATCGAGGCGCAGCTGACTGCGGCGGCGATGAAGGACGGCCTGTCGCGGGAGGCGGCGGAGGCCAAGGTCCGCATGAGCGGTCTCGGCGATGCCGCCGCCAAGGCTGCCGAGGCGCTGGAGAAGGCCAAGGTCGCCGCCGATATCAAGTTCAATCGCGCGACCGCGTGGTTGACGCCGCAGGATGTGCAGATCGCCAGCGCGCTGAAGGGAATCTACAGCGATCTCCCGACGGCGCTGGCCTCGGCCGAGGCGGCCCAGATGCGCTTCAACAACGGCCTGCGCGAGATCAGCCAGCTCGGCCAGGAGGTCAACCGTTCGCTGTTCACCGAGTTCTCGCAAGGCATCCGCAACGGCGAGACCGCATTCCAGGCATTCGAGAAGGCCGGGCTCAATGCGCTTGGTAAGATCGCCGACAAGCTTGTGCAGATGGCCGCGGACCAGCTGTGGTCGTCGGCGTTCGGCGGTGGCGGCGGCATCGGCTCGCTATTCGGTTTCGGCGGCGGTGGCGGCATCGGCAGCTTCACCTCGATCGCGGCCCCCGGCGGCGGCTTCATGCCGTTCGCCTCGGCCAATGGCAACGTATTTGCTGCCAACAGCAACGGCATCTCACAATACTCCGGCCAGATCGTCGATCGTCCGACCGTGTTCGCCTTCGCCAATGGTGTCGGGCTGATGGGCGAGGCGGGCGCCGAAGCGGTCATGCCGCTGTCGCGCGGCACTGATGGCAAGCTCGGCGTGCGCGCCAGCAATGGCGGGAGTACCTGGCCGGCGATCACCTATGCGCCGGCCATCGATGCCCGTGGCGCCGATGCCGCGGCCGTCGCCAAGCTCGCCTCGGTCATGGCCAAGGATCGCAAGGATTTCGAGCGCAACGTGCTGGCGGTCTTCGCGCGCGCACGTATCAACAATCCCGGATCGTTCAAATGACGGCGATCTACGACTTTCCGCGCGACTGGTATCATTTCGTGACCCTGTCGTTCCCGCTGCGCGCGGCCTCGCAGGTGAGCCCTCGGCCTTGGGCCGGCGGCAACACCATCTATGGCCCGCATGCGCAACTATTCATGCCGAAGCTGACCGCGACCGAAATCGCAGATTCCTCATGGCGCGCAGTCGGCGCATTCTTCGCTCGGCTCGGCGGCCAGGCTGGGCTGATGCGGATCTCCGATCCGTCCCGGCTGCAGCCGCGCTATAACATGGAGCTGATCGCCGCGGCCACCGGGTTCTCCGATGGCGCGCTGTTCTCTGACGGCGCCGGCTTCGCCGACGGCCTGCTGCCGCCGACCGTCTACGCGGCTGCCGACCGCGCCGCCGGAAGCACCGACGTCGTGCTCGGCGGCTTCCCGGCGTCGACCTTGGCGGTGCTTCAGCGTGGCGACCTGCTCGAAATCCGGCCGAACGGCATCCCGGCGGATTTCCCGCATCTCTACCAGGTGATGGTCGATGGCGATGCCGATTCCAGCGGGATGACCGGCGTCGAAATCCGGCCGCGGCTGCGGCGGGGCATCGCGTCCGGCGATATGGTGGTGCTGGCCTATCCGAGCAGCGTTTTCCATCTCGTCGACGATACCCAGGGTGACATCGAGATCACCGTTCCCGTGGTCGCGAATTTCGGCTTTGCACTGGTCGAGGCGATCGAGCGGGTATGAGCGCAGGGACAACATGGCATGGCAATGCTGAGCGCGCGCCTGTCGCAGGCGATGCACGCCCGCAAGCCGCTGGCGCTGCTGGCTGAGATCGATCATCCTGCTGGGCCCGCGCGGCTGTGGACCGGCATCGGGCCGTTGATCTGGCAGGGTAACGTGTTCATCGGCGCCTCGCAGCTCGGCACGGTGACGCCGATCAAGCATACCAGCGATCTCGTGATCCAGGAGATCAGCTTCTCGCTCGCTGGCGCCGACCCGGCCGTGGTCGCGACCCTGTCGGACGATGTCCGCAACCGCAGCGGCAAGGTCTGGCTGACCTGCCTCGCCGATGACGGCAGCGTCATCGACCCTGCACAGATCCTGGATGCCCGGCTCGACTATCAGTCGCTCTCGGCAGCCGAGGACGGTACCGTGACCGTCTCCATCACCGCGCGGTCGGGCTTCTACACGCTCGACCGCGCGCTCGACGAAGCCTGGACCTCCGAGGAACAGGCGATCGCCTATCCCGGCGATTCCGGCCTCGACCTGATCTCCGGCCTGCAGAACCAGACCTTGCAATGGACGCAAAGCTAGATCCCCGCGACGCGCTCGAGCGCGCGCTGCTTGCCGCGATGGCCGGGCGCCAGCAGATGCGCTGGGGCGTCGACGATTGCGCACTGTGGTGCGCCAATATCATCCAGGAGGCGCTCGGTTATGATCCGGCGGCGGCCTGGCGCGGCCGCTACCGCAGCCGCCGCGGCGCACTGCGCGTGCTCGGCCGCGCCGGGCTTCTGGCTGCGATTGAAGGCGCGGCAGCGGTCCATGGCTGGCGACACATTGATCCGGGCACGGAGGCCAAGGGCGATATCGGCCTGATGCTCGTTGACGGTGTGCCGTCGACGGTGATCTGCCGGGCGCCGGGTTGGTTCATCGGCCGCAACGAGGGCGGCTGGACGGCGCTGCAAGGTCGGCACCTGCAGGCGCTATGGGCGGTGGCATGATGCAGATCCCGGCCCATGTCGCCGCCTGGGCGCTGCGGCGGCTCGAGCACGAGCCGCAGCTGGCGGTGGCAGTAGCGCGCGAGCTCGTCGCTCGCGGGCATCTGCCGTCGCAGGGTAGCCGCACCTTGTCGGCTGATCCGGTCACGATCGGCGCCGCCGTGCTGTCGGTGATCGGCATCACCACGGCCTCGACGGTGGTGGCCGGCGTCGTCGGCGCGACCATCCTGATCGGCGCCTCGATCGCGGTGAACTACGCGATTTCGGCGCTGACGCAGAAAAGCAAGGGCGTCGGACCCATCGACCAGGGCACCAACGGCGCCACCGAGGCGGTTTCGGCGGTGCTCAACAACACCCAGGCGATTCAGGTCGTCGAGCGCCAGGCGATACCGTCGAAGCGGGTGATCTATGGCTCGGCGCTGGTCTCCGGCGCGCTGTTCTTCGAGGATGTCAAGCCGCCTTATCTGTATCAGGGCATCCTGCTCTGTGCCCGCAAGATCACCGCCTTTCGCGCGATGCAGCTCGGTGCCGAGCAGTTGATATTCTCAGAGTTCGCGACCAATAGCATCCTCACTCCGCTCGGCCATGCCGGACAGCCGAACTATCCGGGCCGGCTGAAAGTGTCGTTGCGGCTCGGCGATCCCAACCAGGCGATCGATCCGCTGCTGGCGCAGGATTACACCAGCCTCGATGCGCAGTTCCGACAGCGCGGCATCGCTACCGCCGTGATGCGCTACGACTACGGCGCAGACATCGACGAATATACCGCGCTATGGGGCCAGGTGGCGCGGCCGAACCCGCTCTTCCTGGTCGACGGCATCGCCGTGCCGGATCCTCGCAACCCGGCGCATATCCTGGATTTCGACCCGTCGGACCCCGCCGAGACTGCCGCGGCCGAGGCGTCCTGGAGCTTCTCTAACAATGCCGCTCTGGTGCAGGCGCATTATTTGATCCAGCGCTATGGCGGGCGCATCGCGCCGCAGCGCATCGACTGGGACAAGGTCGCGACCGCGGCCGACTGGGACGACGGCCTGATCGCCTGCGCCGACGGCAGCTACATCAAGCGCCACACCATCGACGGCGTAGTGACCTTGAACCAGCAGCCGGCGCAGGTGCTGTCCGGCATGATCGCGGCCAACCGCGGCTTCATCCTGGAGAGCGGCGGCCGGGTCTGGCCGTCCTCGTCCTATCCGCGCAAGCCGGTGGTGACTGTTCATGATGGGCTTCTGACCGGGGCGGTCGACTACCGCGCGGCGAAACCACTGCGCGACATGGTCAACCGGCTCAAGGTGCGGTTCGTCGCCGCCGACCGCGAGTATCAGGTGGTCGACGGCCCGGTGCTGGCGCGCAACGATCTGCGCACGGTCGATGGCGAGCTGCTCGACGCCACCCTGCAATTGCCGTTCACGATGGACCATCGCCGCGCGCAGCGGCTGCAGAAGGCGTTCCTGCAGTCCTCGAGGCTCGGCCGCCAGCTCGTCGTCAGTTGCGACGTCGCGCTGCTGGCCGATTGCGACGATGACCCGATTGGCAGCGAGGTCGTGTTCGACAGCGTGCTGTTCGCCCAGGCCAACGGCAATTACCTCTGCACCCTCTGGGGTTTCTCCAACAGCTTCGCGTCGATCGATCTCACCTTGGTCGAATACGAGTCGACCGTCGAGACCGACTGGACCACGGCCGACGAGCAGCCGTTCACCCTGGCCCCGCTCGACCTGAGCTAGGACATTCCATGAGCGTCAATCACGATGTG
The DNA here is from genome assembly GCA_050641875.1 of Bradyrhizobium oligotrophicum. Lineage (GTDB taxonomy): Bacteria > Pseudomonadota > Alphaproteobacteria > Rhizobiales > Xanthobacteraceae > Bradyrhizobium > Bradyrhizobium oligotrophicum_B. The sequence goes on along the minus strand of CP192620.1, from coordinate 8,474 downwards.
GTCGCGGCATTGCCGGCGGCGAGCGGCGCGGCGGCCGACAAGATCGCGCTGCGCAATCTCCTGGTCGCGCGCATGGCCTATGTGCTGGGCGATGCCGAGGACAGCCGCAACCTGGTCGCGACCGATCCGTCGACCGGCGCCGTGATCGTCGACCTCGTGCTGTTCGGCCGGCTGTTTCACCATGATCCGCTGGACACCACGACGGCGCATGACGGCACCACCTGCCTGGTGTCATCCGACGGCCTGCGCTACAAGCTCGCCGCCGGCACCGACGTGTTCGCCTATGCAGTGCTCGACAACACCGTGGCGACGCCGCCGGCATCGCCGGCGCTGGGCGATGCCTATCTGGTCGCCGCCGGCGCCACGGGCGCATGGTCCGGCAAGTCCAACCAGATCGCGGTCAAGACCGCGCGCGGCTGGGAATTTCTCGACTTCGGCATCGGCCGCTTCATCTATGTCGAGAGCGTCGATACCTATTACCACAAGGAGTCCGGCGGCTCCTGGGTGGTCGGCCTCGGCAATCAGGTGTTCGGCGCCAATACCGTACCGCTGTCGGCTGCGATCAATTTCGGCCGCCGGCTGATCGTCGAGAACCAGACCACGACGTCGCCGCCGGTCAGCCCCAGCGTCGGCACTGCCTACATCATCGGCCCTTCGGCGACCGGTGGCTGGGCCGGGCTCGATGGCAAGATCGCGATCTGCGAGATTGCCGGCAGCTTCGAGATCTATACGCCCACGGCGGGCTGGCTGGCCTATGACAAGGCACAGACCATCGATTTCCGCCACAACGGCACCGCGTGGGTATCGGCCGCCAATGTCGTCAAGCGGATCAATTCCGGCACGACGACGACCTACAACGTCACTGCGGCCGACAATGGCGTGACCTTGAGCTTCTACGGCGGCGGCTTCCAGACGGTGATCTTTCCGTCGGCCGGCTCGCTGCCGTCGAGCTTCGCATGTACCATCCACAATGAGGAGATCTGGGGCGCGCCAGTCGGCAAGGGCGTCGGCGGCACTAATGCCGGCAGCTTCACGCTGTATCCGGGCCAGAGCTACGACGTCGAGGTGATCGGCTCGACCGTGACCCTGATGGGCGGGCTGAAACCGGCCATCATCAACGGTGTGCATCTCTACGTCCACTCCGGCAATGGCAGTGACGATCCGCTGGTCACCGACGGCCTCGGCGACAGCGCGCGGGCCTACAAGACCAAGGCTGGCGCATGGGCCGCGCTGAACAAGAATTTCTTGCATTGCGGCGGCCAGCCGACGGTGACGCTGACCGGCAATTTCACCGCGCATCACGAATTCCAGGGCCAGCCGCCCGGCTGTCAGGTGTTCTTCTGGGTCGGCTCGGCGCCTGGCGCCTACACCGAGACCTACACGTCAGGCGGCTCGTGCTGGACCATCGGCGACGGCTGCGTCATGGAATATTCCAACGTCAGCTTCCTCGGCGGTGGCGCCAACGTCGTTGCGGTCCAAATGCATCAGAAGTCGGTCGCGGATCAGCTCGGCGGCGTCGTGTTCGACAATTTCGGTACCGGTGCCCATATCGGCACGGACGGTGCTGGCTGGACCTATAGTCAGAATGCCAGTTATAGCATCGCCAACGGCGGCAATGCTGGCGCGCACATCAGCGCGCTTGGTTCCGGCGTGGTGAACGTCACGGGTGGCATCACCGTTTCGATCAATGGCCCGACCTCGGCGCTTCTCGGTGTATTCTATAATCTCTCAGGCCCGACCTTGATCAACGTCGGTGCGGGCATCTCGTACGGGACAGCGGGCACCGGTACGAAGCAGTGGAATGTCGCGCCGGGCGCATGGCTCAGTCGCAGCGGCAATACGATCCCCGGCAATGTCGCGGGCACGCCGACTGCCGGCACGGCGCCCGGTGGTGGAACCGGATGGGTGACCTGATGCCAGTCTACAAGATCTCCAAGGACGACCGTTGCCGGCTGTTCAACCTGACGCCTGAGCTGCATGACCAGGCGCAACGGCTGATCGCCGAGCGTGACAACGAGATTGAGAGCGTGCGCGCCGAACAGGCTCGGCTCGCGGACGCCGGCGTGCCGGCGATGCAGTGGCCGCAGCAGCCGCCCTTTCTGTCCTGGTACGACGCCTGTCGTGCCATCGATCCGGCGGTCGATTTCGGTCGCTGGCACTTCTTCCTTGATTGTGCCTGCGGCGATCAGGGCGGCCATTTAACGATTGCCTTGTCGGAGAATTCCGCAAGCATGCTGCGCCGAGTGCTCGGAATCGAGCTCGAATATCTTCACAAGGTCCATCATAGGCCGCAGGATCAGTTATGAGCGCAAATCCCGTTGATCTCATTTCCGGTCTGACGACATCAGATCCGGTATCAAAGAGTGACATCACCTTTTGGGCAAAGGGGCGAGTGCCGCAAGTGCTTGCTGATGCCACTGAGGTCCGGAACACGACGCTCTCCGGCCAATCGGCGATTTCTCTCAAGGCCACCGGTTGGAACTATTTTCTCGATACGACGGACACGACCACGCCGGATGATGGATTGGTCTGCATCATCTCTGCGGACGGAAAGCGTTTCAAACTATTAGGCGGAGCATTTGCTCTCGATACTGACGGTGCCTTGACCGCGAACAGCGATGCGCGCGTGCCATCGCAGAAGGCAGTCAAGACTTATGCGATGCCACTCTCCTATCTCGATACGAGCGGCACGCTTGCAGCGAACAGCGACAGCAAAGTCCCCTCACAAAAGGCGGTCAAGACATATGCGGTGACAGGCCCGGCGACTTCGACCAATAACGGGTTCGCCAGGTTCAGTGGCACCGGCGGGCGAGTGTTGCAGGACCACGCGGCCACCATCGACTTGACGTCAGAGGTGGCCAATGTCTTGCCAACTGCTAATGGTGGCCTGGGAAATGCCGCAGGCGCGTGGACGACCTGGACGCCTACCGTAACGCCGCAAACCGGTTCCTTTACTTCAGTTGCGGTGAGTGGGGCCTACTACACGATCGGAAAGCTTGTCTTCTTTCATGTGACAATCACCATCACGACAGCAGGTACCGCGGCAAACGCAATGTCGCTTCCGCTGCCGGTAGGCACCGCGAAGCGCGCAGCAACCGTCGTCTCCACTGAAACGGCTGTTCTCGGCGGCATGGGCTATGGACGAATTGCGGCGGGTGGATCGGTTATTTCTGCGATCAACAAATACGATAATTCGACGTACATCGCGAACGGCTCGGTTGTGACGATTTCCGGGTTCTACGAGCAGAATTAGCGGATTCGTGCGCGGCGGTGTCGCGATGCTCAGTCGTCGTTTGGTATCGCTGACAATATCGGTTCAGGCGGCGGAGACGGTCGCCGTGACGTCATTGCGTCCGGTACAGAGGTCGGAATGACGTCCTCGAATGTCGGTGTCCTGACTGCGGGCTCGCATCCGGTGGTGATCTGTGCCGCCGAGCCGCGCACACAGGTGACAGTCTGGTGGGGCGACCTGCTGATCGAGGCGAGCCCAATCAGAATGCCCAATCCGACAACCAATAGAACCGTGTGCACGATCTTCAAGGGAATGCTCGAAACAATCAGAAATTTAGTCCGGCATCTCTGAAATCAGAGGTTTCCCTCCCATAGCACCGTTCGCCGGGTTCCGCAACCAAGGGCCTGCGTTCCGCGCTCCGGGCCGCCAAGCCCTCAGCTCACCACCATAAAACCGGAGACATCGACATGATCGAGCTGACGCGCGAGAGCCTCGCGCGCGTGTTCCCGCGCGCGCCGCAGGCCGTGATCGAGGCATTCGTCACCAAGCAGGAGGTGCTGACCAAGGTCGGCGTCAACGCGACGCGGACCCGGCTGGCGTACTTCTTCGCCAACCTCGAGCACGAATGCACGGGCTTCGCGCTGAAGGGCCTCGAGGAGAGCCTCGCGTATACGCCGGCGCGGATGGCCGAGGTGTGGCCGCATCGCTTTCCTGGCGGCGCTGCGGAGGTGCGGGCGCGCTTCGGCACCGCGCCGGGATGGCAGTTCAAGGCGTTCGACGAGATCTACGGCAACCGGATGGGCAACCGGCCGGGCACGCATGACGGCTCGACCTATATCGGCCGCGGCGGCCCGCAATGGACCGGCCGCGACGGCTACCGCGAGTGCCAGGCGCGCACCGGTGTGCCGGCGGTCGACAATCCCAAGGCGGTGTCGCAGCTCGAGCTGCAGCCGGAGATCTGCGCCGCGTTCTGGGCGTGGAAGGGGCTCAACCGCTTCGCCGATGCCGGCGACTTCAAGGGCGCCGTGAAGGTCTGGAACGGCGGCAGCAACGGCCTCGCCGACCGGCAGCACCAGATGGCCGGCAACGATCCGATCATCGCGCGCATGCAGAGCGTCGACCGGATCCTGCCGGTGGCAAAGGACATGCCGGGCGCGCCGCCGAGCGCCAAGCCGCCCAAGGATGTCGTCGACGCCGCTACCGCCAAGGAGCGCCGGCTGCGCAACGCGGCCGCCGCGACCACGGCGGCCGGCGCCGGCAACGAGAGCGCCAAGCAGAGCGGCGCGACGGTTCACGTGCCGCTGCCGCACGCGGTCTCGATCGCGGTCATCGGCCTCGCCTTGGGCGTCGCGCTCGTCGCCACCATCCTGCTGGTGCGCAAGCGGGCGGCGGTTGTGGCGAACTGGTTCTGAGGGGGGCAATCATGCCACGCAATTTCGGTGTCTCGCGCCGCGATCTGCCGCGGGCGTTCGACCTCAGCGCCGGCGGCTACTTTCTCGATTTTCTGCTGGTGCCGCTCGCGATCGCCGCGCTGATCTGGGCGTTCGGCTGCCGGCTCGAAGCGCTCGCCGCCGGCGTGCTGGCCTGGACCTTTGCCGAATACTGGATTCACCGGCTGATCTTCCATGGCCCGACGCGGTTCGCCCCGATGCACGAGATGCATCACCGGCTGCCGAAGGACTGGATCGGCGCGGCGAGCTGGCTGACCCTGCCGGCCTTCGCCGTCGTGTTCGGATTGCTCGCCCTGGCGATGACGCGCAGCGCCGCGGCCAGCGCGACCGCGGGCCTGATGGCCGGCTATCTCGCCTATTGCGCCGTCCACATCCGCATCCATCACGGCCGCCGCGCGCGCTTCTGGCCGCCGATGGCCTTCCTGCATCGCCTGCACGCCGGACATCATCGGGGCGGGCGGGCGAACTACGGCGTCTCCTCTCCGCTGTGGGACATCGTGTTCCGCAGCTTCAAACCCTGATTTCAAACTCTCGAAGGGACATGACCATGTTGCTCGCGATCCTGATCACGCCCGGCCTTGTGGTGCTCTACGCCATCGTGCTGCGGCCGCTGCTGCGCAAGCGTTTCGCCGCGTTCTATGACCAGGCCGACGGCTTCTGGGCCAAGCTCTGGGCGATCTGCGGCAAGTCCGTCACCGTGCTGTGGGGATACGTGCTCGGCGGCATCGGCGTGGCGTTCTCGATGGTCGATCAGCTCGCGGCCGCGGCCGGCGATCCGAACCTCAACCTGAAGCAGCAGGTGATCGACGCGCTGCAGAACAATCCGCAATATCTCGGCTATGCGCTCACTGCGATATCGATCCTGACGATCATCGCCCGCGTGCGCTCGATCGGCAAGGCGTGACGCCATGTGGATGAGCATCCTCGGCTTCCTGGGCGGCCCGGTCATCAAGGGACTGATCGACGCCTATCAGGCCAAGCTCAAGGCCGGCAACGTCGACAGCAAGATCGCGGCGGACCTCGCGGCGGGCGAGATCGCGGCGCAGGTCTCCGAGACCAATGCGATCACGAACTATCGCACGGCGGAAATCGGTCATTGGTACGAGCCAGACAAGCTGATCGGGTATGCGGTCGCGATCTATTTCAGCAAGCTGCTGGTGTGGGACAAGGTTCTCGGCCTCGGCACCACTGACCCATTGGCCGGTTTCGCGTCCACGACGGCCAATCTCGTCGTGGCCTTCTACTTCGCCAAGCGCGGCTTCGAGAACATCGCGCGCATCATCAAGCGCTGAGGCGGTCCGACGCGGCGATCGCAACGCCGCGCCGGCCCTGACCCCCACGAAGGCGGACCCTTGCGAGAGGGCTGAGGCGATTATGCAACCAGAGAATGAACGGAACCTTGTTCGGAAGGCGGCGCCATGGTGGCAGGCACGGGTGACGTGGAAGGGGAATGGCCGATGACGATCACGCGCGAAGAGGTGCAGGCCATTGTTCGCGAGACCCTGGCCGAGCAGAACCGCCACCCGCCGGATGACGGCACCGTCATGAAGACGATCGCCACCATTCTCACCTCCTTCGGCATCGAGGAGGAGGATCGCAAGGAGCTGAAGGCCGATTTCCAGCACCTGCGGCGCTGGCGCAAGAGCGTGGAGCAGGCGCAGAGCTACACGTTCAAGGCGGTCATCACCATCATCGCGACGGGCATCGTCGGCGCGATCTGGCTCGGCTTCAAGGTCGTGCTGGGCGTGAAGTCGTGAGGGCGCAGCCATGATCGAAGCCTTTTCCGTCGTGATCGCCGCGATCGCGCTGTGCATGGTCATGGTGGGCCTCGGCGGCTGGCAGCCGCAAGCCGGCCACGGCACGGTGGGCGAGACCGTCATCCGCGGCGTGCTGATCGTGCTCGGCATGATCGGCCTGCTGCTCGCCGTCGCGCTGTTCGTTGCCGGCCGTCCAGGTCATGCCCGCGATCTCGGCCAGTGGCAGAGCACCGACCCGGCACTACGGGCCTGGTACGAATCCCTGATGCAGCCGGACGTGCCGACGGCATCCTGCTACGGCGAGGCGGATGCCTATTTCGCCGACGAGATCCATGTCCGCGACGGCAAGACCTATGCGGTCATCACCGACGATCGCCCCGACGAGCCGCGCGGCCGGCCGCACGTGCCGCTCGGCACCGAGATCGAGGTGCCGCAGAACAAGCTGAAATGGGACCGGGGCAACCCCACCGGCCACGGCGTGATCTTCCTGAGTCGCAATCGCTACGTGTTCTGCTATGTGCAGCCGGATGGCGCATGATCCAGCTCGACCCGCCATGGAAGGTTGCCACGCCGATGGGTGATGCCGAGGCGCGGATCCTCGATCCAGGCAGTGCCGATGACGTCTCGCGGCTGTTGTGCGTCATCGAAGCGACAGGCGAGTTGTGGTGGCTCACCCAGCGTGATGTGAGAATCAATACCAACATGACGGAAGGACGCACGCGGATCACGCCGTTTTCAGCCGAAGCGATGACGCGTTTCGCCGCAGTGCGACTTGCGGCCGAGAGATTGAATGACAAGGGGTAGGGGTTCCCCAGGCCTCTCACCAAGCCGAGTTGCTCATCGCCTCGCTCGGATGCTCCCCTCGGCCTGGTTTGCGGCGCTCAGTCCTCGGCGACGTCCTCGCGGTTCCATTTCGCCGGGACGATCTTCGCCAGCTCCGCCTTGATCTCCTGCCTGGCCGCCCAGAGGTCGTGCGCGACCTGCAGGTTGAGCCACAGCTCCGGCCCGTTGCCGAGCCACTTGCCGAGCCGCAGGGCCATCGCCGGGCTGATGCCGCTCTTGCCGTTGATGACGTTGTGCAGGGCCATCTGCGTCACGCCGAGCGCCTTGGCGGCGGCGTAGACGGTGAGGCCGAGCGCATCGATGTTGCCGGCCAGCACCCGCCCCGGATGGGTCGGCTGGCGCTGCCGCGGCCCGGCCTTCAGCTCGGTCATGACGCCTCCCGGAGGAGGGGCGCCCGGCCCCTCAGTGATACTGTTCAAAGTCGACACGGTAGGCGTCTCCTCTATCCCATTCGAATGTGATCCGCCAAGCGCCGGAGATGGTGAGCGAGTAGCGCACCGGCTTGAACTGCTTCAGCTGGTGCAGCCGGAACATCGGCTGATTGAGGGCTCGCAGATCGGCGGCGGTGTTGAGCACGTCCAGTGCTTCGATGCAGCGGGCGTGGAATTTGGCGTCGATGCGGGCCGTCTTGCCCGTCTCCATGAGGTCCTTGAGACCGTTATGTCGGAATGTCCTGATCATGGTCAAGACCATACTATATCACTTATATAGTAGTCAAGCGGTACTATAGTATCTTCTCGATTTTTTCTCGACGATGGGTAGAGGACCCCAAGCCTCTCACAAAGACCCGAGTTGCTCATCGTCTTGCCCGGCCGCGTGGATGCTCCCGCCGGCCGGGCTTTTTGTTGGGCCTGAAACTGGAAGCCCCGCCGGTGAGGGCGGGGCTTGCTCTGGCGTTGGGAGGCTACTGCACAGGGTGGATGTTTGGTCGCTTATGTTGTCCTCGGGGGTTTCCGCTCGCTCACCACGACTTGTCCGTGACCCAACTCATGATGGAGATAGTATAGTATCACTATAGTATGTCAACCACCTCTTTGCATTTTTTGCAGATCATCGATCTCATCGGCCATCGTGTCCATCAACCTGCGAACATCCGTCAGGCGCAAGCGACCATCGGATGGCCTGAGATGCTCGCGCAGGATCCGCAGCTGGCGCGCGGCGATCGCGTCCTTGTCGAGGCCAGGCGCCGCG
>CP192619.1:0-1275000 GCA_050641875.1 Bradyrhizobium oligotrophicum | reverse complement strand
TTCTGCGCGAGAGTCGTCCTGTTGAGGGATGCCCGAGTCAAGCCCGGGCATGACGACCGTTTTTGTGGTTGAGCGTGTGCCTCACTCCGCCGCCTCGCGACGCGCGCGGGCGAGCTGCAGCAGCGCATCATCCGGCAATGTCGTGATCGGCGTGAAGTCGCGATGCGCGATGTACTCCGGGCGCGTCGGAGTGCGGATGTGGTTCGAGACCGCGTTGAGCGTGAGGTACACGATCTTACGCGGATAGGGCGTAATGTTGCCGGCGGAGCCGTGCACGAGATTGCCGTGGAACATCAGCATGCCGCCGGGCTTGCCGATTGGCGCGACGATGCCGCCTTCGGCCACGAGGCGCGTGACGGTGGCCTCATCGAGCGTCCACAGCGGATAGGACGTGGTCGCGAGATCGTGCGACGCCTCGAGGTCGCCGGCATGCTGACTGCGCGGCACGAGCATCAGCGGCCCGTTGATCGGCATCACCTCGTCAAGAAAGATCGCGATGTTCATGGCGCGCGGCTCCGGCATGCCGTCGTCGCGCTTCCAGGTGCCGTAATCCTGGTGCCATTGCCAGACGTCGCCGGTGAAGGCGGATTTGGCGTTGATCTTGAACTGATGCATATAGACCTTCTCGCCGAAGATCTGCTCAATCGGCTCGATCATGCGCGGATGCGCCGCGAGCGCGCGGAAGGCGTCGTTGTAGAGGTGGGCGGCAAACGCCGTGCGCGGCGCGCCGCTCTTCTCGCGCCAGACCTCGGGCCTGTTGGCGGCGTAGATCGCCTCGGCCTCGCGGGCGAGGAACGCGGCCTCCTCCGGATCGAACAGCTCGGGCAGGAACAGCCAGCCCTCCCGGTTGAAGAATGCAATCTGCTCCGGCGTCAGCTTCATGGCCTTCTCCCTCGCCTTGGTTTCCTCGGACGAGGCGCCCGCTCTTTGCGCCGGGCTGCCTCTGCGCCGCGCTCGTCCTCTCGGCTTGCCGACGGGCATCACGGTGCTTCCGCTGTCGACATTGGCAGAATCCGGGTGGATCGCAACATTCTCCAAGCCTAATTTGACCGGCAGATGATACGGGGCAGAACAGCGATGGAGTCCGTCATGTCAGAGCACAGCTTTGCAATCTTCGAGACCGCGATCGGCCCTTGCGCGATCGCATGGGGAGCGCGCGGCATCAATGCGGTGCAACTGCCGATGGGCGGGGTCGCGCAGAGCCGGATCCGCATGCAGCAGCGTTACGAAGGCATCGGCGAGGCCGAGCCGCCGCCGCATGTGCGGCGCACCATCACGCGGATCACGGCACTGCTTGCCGGAGAGCCGGATGATCTCAGCGATGTCGACCTCGATCTCGACGACGTCAGCGCGTTCCAGCGCGGCGTCTACGAGATCGCGCGCCGGATCCCGCCGGGCCGGACCCTGACCTATGGCGATATCGCCAAGCAACTCGGGGAGTCGAGCTGTCACGCGAGGTCGGCCAGGCGCTCGGGCGCAACCCATGCCCGATCGTGGTACCCTGCCATCGCGTGCTGGCGGCGGGCAACAAGCCCGGCGGCTTCTCCGCCAATGGCGGTATCGAGACCAAGCTGAAGATGCTGGCGATCGAGGGCGCCGCCGTGAACTATACGCCGAGCCTGTTCGATTGATGCCAGCGCGCGGCGGACGGCCGCGCCTTGCGGGTCAGACCGCCTCGCAGGCGAAGCCACTGCCCTTGCGGGTGATGCGGCCGACCGAGGGCGACGGGAAGTGCGCCGTGCAGCACAGCGTCGCGGTGTCGCAATAGCGCTCCAAAAGGCGCGGCGCGTCACGGCTGCCTGCTTCGGGTCGACGTCGAACCTTGGTGACAGCTCGGGATAGCAAAGCTGCAGCGGCGAGTGGATGAGGTCGCCTGAGAACACCGCCTCGTCCTTGGCCTTGCCGACGGCGACCGCGACGTGACCAGGCGTGTGGCCCGGCGTCGGCAGCAGCCGGACATGATCGCCGATCGCGAATGCGTCGCTGACGATGTCGGCGCGCTGGGCCTCGACCACCGGCAGCACGCTATCGGCGAAGGCTGGCACCTCCGCCTTGGCGTTCTGCGCAACCCAGTAGTCGTATTCGCGCTGCGCGAACACATAGCGCGCCTTGGGGAAGGTCGGCACCCAGCGGCCGCTGTCGAGCCGCGTGTTCCAGCCGACATGGTCGGTGTGCAGATGCGTGCACATCACGACATCGATGTCGTCGACCGAGATGCCGGCCGCCGCGAGCGCGCGCATGTAGGTGGCGTCGCTCTTCATGTTCCAGACCGGCCGCGCGCGGGGCTTGTCGTTGCCGATGCAGCTGTCGATCAGGATGGTGTGATGTGGCGTCTTCACCACGTAGGACTGGAAGCACAGGATCAGCGTATCCTGCGCGTCGAGCGCATTGGCTGCGCGCAGCGCGGGGCGCTCCGCGTCCACGACTTCCTGCGGCAGCTCCGGAAACATTTCACGCACCGGCAGGAACGTGGTTTCCTGCTCGATGATGCGATTTATCGTAAGATCGGCGACCGAAAACGTCAGCGTCACGGCTAGGCCCTCAACTTGTTAGCCCGCCGGTGGCACCGAGATCTTCACCGATCTCGCGCTCGAGCATCTTGTTGTGGAACGCGTCGAGCGCCGGAAATGCCTTGCGCCAGCCGCAATCGGCGAAGCGGAAATCGGCATAGCCGAGCACGCAGACGAGTCCGATCGCGACGATGTCGAACGGGCGAGTCATCAGGTCGCTCTGCGCATTGAAGCGCGCCATGCCCATCCAGGCCCTGTTCCAGTGGTCCTCGGACCAAGCTTGCCAGCGCATTCCCTCCGGGCGCACCATCGCCTCGTAGCGGCACAGCAGCATGGAATCGAGCATGCCCTGCAGCATCGAATGCTCGCTCTTGACCTTCCAGCGCGACGGGCCGGAGGCGGGGATCAGCTTGTTGCCGCCGGCGAGCTCGTCGAGATATTCGACGATCACGTAGGAATCCAGGATGACGTCGCCATTGTCGAGGATCAGCACCGGCAGCTTCTTCAGCGGCGTGATCTTCGAATACTCCTCATTGGCCTGGCCCGGCACCACCGCTGCAGGCACCAATTCGAGTCTGTCGATCAGGCCGAGTTCTATGGCAGCGATGCGCACCTTGCGGGCGAACGGCGAGGCGGGCGAGAAGGTGAGTTTCATCGTCGTCTTCCTGTTGGCTCGATGCGGATTGTTGTCCGTCATTGCGAGGAGCGAAGCGACGAAGCAATCCAGAGCCGCGCGTGACGCCCTGGATTGCTTCGCTGCGCTCGCAATGACGGTGAGGTGACGTTACGCCTCAACGATCTCCTGGCGCTGCTCGCCGAGGCGCTCGATACCGAGCGTGACGACGTCGCCCACGTTGAGGAAGGTCGGCGGCTTCATGCCCATGCCGACGCCGGGAGGCGTGCCCGTGGTGACGATGTCGCCGGGCAGGAGCGTCATGAACTGCGAGACGTAGGAGATGCACTTGGCCATCGAGAAGATCATCGTCGCGGTGGTGCCGGTCTGGCGGCGCTGGCCGTTGACGTCGAGCCACATCGACAGGTTCTGCACGTCCGGAATCTCGTCCTTGGTGACGAGCCACGGACCTACGGGGCCGAACGTGTCGTGCGACTTGCCCTTGGTCCACTGGCCCAGGCGCTCGATCTGGAAGTTGCGCTCGGAGACGTCGTTGCAGATCGTGTAGCCGGCGATGTGGTTCAGCGCCTCGGCCTCGGAGACGTATTTGGCGCGTGTGCCGATGATCGCGGCGATCTCGACCTCCCAGTCGAGCTTGGTCGAGCCGCGCGGCTTCTCGACCTGGTCATAGGGACCGCACAGCGCTGTGTTGGCCTTGAGGAAGAAGATCGGTTCGGCCGGGATCGGGTTGCCGGTCTCCTTGGCATGGTCGGAGTAGTTGAGACCGATCGCTACGAATTTCGAGATGCCGGTGACCGGCGCGCCGAGCCGCGGCTTGCCGGACACGGCGGGCAGGGAGGCCGGATCGAGCGCGGCGAGCTTCTTCAGCGACTCCGGCGCATAGGCTGCGCCATCGAGGTCCTTCACATGCGCCGACAGGTCACGCAACTGGCCGGATGCATCGATCAGGCCCGGCTTTTCCGCGCCCTTCTCGCCGTAGCGAACAAGCTTCATTGGTTTCTCTCCCTCAAATCCCTGGCATTCCAGAGCCCTGTCATGGAGCATGGCGGGAGGAAATTCAACCTTGCGGGCTATGCGTCGCCGCGGCCCTGTAATGCCTCGAAGCGGAATGCCGCGCCGTCGCGCCGGATATGGCCGGCATCGAAATGGCCGCCGACCACCAGCGTGTTCGTGTCGGCGAAGCGCGAGAACAGCGCCTGGCGCGTGGCGGCCGCCTGCGCCGGATCGGAATCGACCGTCGAGCTCCAATCGAGATGCGCCATCTGGCAGGGATGGTGGGCGACGTCCCCGGTCAGCACGGCCTCCGCTCCATCCGAGCGGATGTGCAGGCTGACGTGACCCGGGCTGTGCCCCGGCGTCGGGATCAGCGTGATTTCGTCGGTGATCACAGCGTCGCTTCCGACGAGCTCCGCGCGCCCGGCCGCGACGATCGGCTGCACGGAATCGGCGAAGGTCGCCGTCTCGTCGGCGGCCTTGCTGTGATCGCGCCAATGCTCATATTCAGTGCGGCCGAAAACGTAGCGCGCCTTGGAAAAGGTCGGGATCAGCGGCCGTCGACCAGCCGTGTATTCCAGCCGACATGGTCGACGTGAAGGTGGGTGCAGATCACCATGTCGATGCCGTCAGGCGGGAAGCCGGCAGCGCTCATCGTCTCCAGGAACGGTGTCGCGCGATTGTTCCACATTGGCACGCTGCGGCCCTGCTTGTCGTTGCCGAGCCCGGTGTCGACAACGATCCGCATCGTCGGTGTTTCCAGCACCAGGGTGTGGATCGACATCTTCAGCCGACCTTCATCGGTCGCAAAATCGGGCGTGAGCCAGGACAGCTCGCGGATCGTCTCGGGTGTTGCCTGCGGCAGGATGAAGCGGGTGCCGCCGACGGTCTCGAGCTCGACGAATTTGGTGATCGTGACCTGGCCGATCGTCCAAGACATGGGCGCTTCCTCGTCTTATTCTTGATGCCGGTAACGATGCCGCGCGGCTTGTTTCGGCGCAATGGATCAACTGCCCGGAACAGGCGTTGCTGCATTCCGTCCATGAGGAGAACGCCATGCCAGAGCTGACGATATCGCCTGAGAAGGTCGCCTTCCTGATCGAAAAGGCACGCGAGTTCGACGTAAAGGAGCAGGCGACCGATGAGGAATCCGGCTCGAATGCCGCCGATGACGACATGGTCGACGTGCTCCAGGACAGCGGCGATGATCCCGTGGTGCGCGAGATCACCGGCTTCATCAATGCAATGACCGAGGACGAGCAGACCGATCTCGTCGCCTTGATGCGGCTCGGCCGCGGCGACGGCGATATCGACGAGTGGGACGATCTGCGCCGCGAGGCCGCCGGCCAGCGCGACCGCCACACCGCACGTTATCTGCTGGGCGAGCCGATGCTCGGCGATCTCCTCGCGGAAGGTCTCAACGCCTTTGGCATCGACTGGACCGAAGGGCGTACGACCGCCGACTCATCCAGCCCGAGCCAGCGTGACGAGGACGAGATCACGAAGCAGTAGGTCGTCTGAAGAGGGAGCTGCCGATCAGTTGCTCGTGATGCCCGGGCTTGTCCCGGCCATCTACCTTTATCCCGGGCTCTGCTGGACGTGGATGGCCGGGACGAGCCCGGCCATGACGGTGTTCGACAGCACGAGACGGCCTGCGGCTTTCTTCGGGTGCGTTTTACAGCGTGCCAGGGAAGGCGCCGCCGTCGAGCAGAATGTTCTGCCCCGTGATGTAGCCGGCCTTGGCGCCGCACAGGAAGGCGCAGGCGAGGCCAAATTCTTCGGGATCGCCGAAGCGGCCCGCGGGATTGGTCTTGGCGCGGTCGGCCAGGATCTGCTCCGGCGTCACGCCGCGCTTCTCGGCCTCGCCCTTTGCCGTGGAGAGCAGGCGGTCGGTCTCGAACGGCCCCGGCAGCAGCGCGTTGATCGTCACATTGTTGATCACGGTCTTGCGTGACAGGCCGGCGACGAAGCCGGTGAGGCCGGCGCGGGCGCCGTTCGAAAGACCGAGAATGTCGATCGGTGCCTTCACCGCGGCCGAGGTGATGTTGACGATACGGCCGAACTTGCGCGCCATCATGCCGTCGACGGTCGCCTTGATCAACTCGATCGGCGTCAGCATGTTGGCGTCGAGCGCCTTGATCCAGTCGTCGCGGGTCCAGTTGCGGAAATCGCCGGGCGGCGGACCGCCGGCGTTGTTGATCAGGATGTCCGGATCCGGGCAGGCCTTCAGCACGGCGGTGCGGCCTTCGGGCGTGGTGATGTCGCCCGCGACCTCGGTCACGGTGATGCCGGGATTGGCGGCGCGGATCTCCGCCGCGGTCTTGGCCAATGCCTCGGCGCCGCGCGCCGTGATGGTGACATGCACGCCCTCATTCGCCAGCGCGATGGCGCAGGCGCGGCCCAAACCCTTGCTGGAGGCGCAGACGATGGCGCGGCGGCCCTTGATCCCGAGATCCACGATTGATCACTCCGATATGTCAGTGAGCAGGAAAAGATGATGGCGCCATTCTAGCCAAGCCGATTGCCGCTGATAAGAGCAGCCGGCCTGTGCCGAATTGCATGGCTCGCGACCAGCGGCGAAGCGGCGCCGTCAGGTCGCTCAGATGCGCCGTTCCTGCTTCAGCCGATCGATCAGGCTTGCGACCTCCGGAGGCAGCGAGCGGAAGCCTTTTGCGCCTGCGAGCGAGAGTATCGGCCGCAGGCGTGATCCATCGAGGAAGCGCGGCTGGCGCTCGGGGGAACGATCCGGTCGAACACCAGCACCAGCGTGGTTGCGACCATGCCGGTGCGGACGGCGCCCAGCAGAGCGCCGCCGAGCCGGTCGCCGAAGCCAGCCTCGGAACCGATCGCCTCGTCGAGCAGGATACGACCGATCTTGCCCAGCGCCATGCCGATGACGACGAAGGCGGCGAAGAACTGCAGCCAGTTCTGTGCCAGCGGCGTGCCGTGCACGTCGCGCAGTTGCGGGCTCATCGCCGCGACCGCCCCCATCGCCAGCGGCATCGCGAGCAGGTACGCCAGAATCGTGATGGCGCTGCGCAGCAGCCCGGTCGCGTAGCCGCTGTAGACGGCAACCATCAGTGCGGCACAAGCGGCGAGGTCGAACGCGTTCATGGTTGCTCCGCCGCGGTTGTAGGCCGGTCCTGGTAAACGATTGCGGTTTGCTCTGCTTCAAATCGTCTGTATCAATGCGCCGCAACAAATCAGCAAACCGTGGGAGGAACCATGTCCGAGCTGTTCGACGTCAGCCGCGAGGTGATCCTGATCACCGGCGCGAGCCAGGGGCTCGGCCGGCAGTTCGCCCGCCTTCTATCGGCGCATGGCGCCGCCGTCGCGCTCGCGGCGCGCCAGACCGGCAAGCTCAAGGCGCTGGAGGAGGAGATCAGGGCGAGGGGTGGCCGCGCCGCCGCGGTCGAGATGGACGTGACGAGCATGGCGTCGATCGCCAGAGGCATGGATGCCGCCGAGGCCGCGCTCGGGCCCGTCACGGTGCTGATCAACAACGCCGGCATCGCCGTGGAGAAGCTCGCGGTCGAGCAGAGCGAAGCGGATTGGGACGCCGTGATCGGCGCCAATCTGAAGGGCGCCTATTTCGCCGCGACCGAAGCGGCGCGGCGCATGACGGCGCGCAAGGCCGGCGGCAACATCATCAACATCGCCTCGGTGCTCGGCTTCAGCGTCGTCAAGTTCATCTCGCCCTATGCGATATCCAAGGCCGGCGTGGTGCAGGCGACCAAGGCGCTGGCGCTGGAGCTTGCGGCGAGCGGCATCCGCGTCAACGCACTGGCGCCCGGCTACATCGACACCGACATCAATCACGACGTCTGGGAGACGCCGGCGGGCGAGAAGCTGATCAAGCGCATCCCGCAGCGGCGCGTCGGCCATGAGAGCGATCTCGACGGCGCAATCCTGCTGCTGGCCTCCAACGCCTCGCGCTACATGACCGGCAGCGTTGTCACGGTGGACGGCGGCTTCCTGCTGACGTGAGGCCCTGCTGATCCGCAGGTCGATATCCCTCGATGGCGAGCGGACTCAGCCTTTCAACTCGCTCCTGATCATGTCGGCGGCCTTTTCGCCGATCATGATCGTCGGCGCATTGGTGTTGCCGCCGATCAGCGTCGGCATGATCGAGGCATCGACCACGCGCAGGCCGGACATTCCGCGCACCTTCAACTCCGGATCGACCACGGCGAGCGGATCGTCGACGCCCATCTTGCAGGTGCCGACAGGATGGTAGACCGTATCGACGCGGGCGCGCAGGACGGCGCGAATGTCGTCGTCGGTCCTGACATCCGAGGTGAACAGGTCGCGCCTGCCGAGGCTGCGCATCGCCGGCGTCTGCATCAGCCGCTGCGTCGTCTTGTAGCCGGCCACCATGGTCTCGAGATCCTCGGTCTCGCCCAGGAAGTTGGGATCGATCAGCGGCGCGGCGAGCGGATCGGCATTCCCCAAACCGACCGTGCCTCGGCTCTTCGGCCGGAGCAGACAGAAATGGCAGGAGAAGCCGTTGCCATGGCGCTTGCGGCCGTGATCGTCGGTGACGGCCATGCCGAAATGCAGCTGGATGTCGGGGATGTCGAGATCAGGCCGCGTCTTCAGGAAGCCGCCGCATTCGGCGAAGTTCGAGGTCAGGACGCCGCGGCGCTCGCGGCGATATTGGCCGATGCCCGCCAGCAGCCGGCGAAGGCCCCTCGGCGACAGCGAGGAGAAGTTGGGGTTGTCGGAGGTAAAGGCGAAGATGAAATCCGGATGGTCCTGCAGGTTCTGTCCGACACCTGGCAAGTGGTGGACGCTGGCGATGCCGAGCCGCGCCAGTGCGCTTGCGTCTCCGACACCTGAAAGCATCAGCAGTTGCGGGGTCTGGAACGCGCCGGAGGCGAGGATCACTTCGCGCCGGCAGCGGATCTCCTTGACCTCCTTGCCCTGGCGATACTTCACGCCGGCCGCGCGCTTGCCCTCGAACAGGATCATCGACGCACGCGCCGAGGTCTCGACCCGCAGGTTGCTGCGGCTGCCGAGATGCGGCTGGATGTAGGCCCGCGCCGCGCTCCAGCGCTCGCCATTGGCTTGCGTGACCTGATAGAGCCCGAGCCCTTCCTGCGTCTCGGCATTGAAGTCGTCGCGGATCGGAAACTGCGCCTCGCGCGCGGCCTGGACGAAAATCTCGTGCACGGGATTGTCGGTCCGCAGCCGGTTGACGGGCAGCGGCCCGGAGCGGCCATGATACTCGCCGTCGAACTCGGCGTTGTTCTCGGAGCGCTTGAAGTAGGGCAGTACGTCGTCATACGACCATCCGGTATTGCCGAGTGCAGCCCAATGATCGTAGTCGGCGCGGTGGCCGCGGATGTAGACCATGGCGTTGATCGCCGAGGAGCCGCCGAGCCCGCGGCCGCGCGGCTGATAGCCAATGCGCCCGTCCAGGCCCTTCTGCGGCACCGTGGTGAAGGACCAGTTGTTCACGGGGCCTGCGACCATCAGGAACAGCATGTAGGGCGTGGTCACGATCCAGTTGTCGTTGCGTCCCCCGGCGTCGAGCAGCGCCACGGACGTCGCCGGATCTTCCGACAAGCGGCCAGCAACTGTTGCGCCGCCGCTGCCGCCGCCCACGACGATGAAATCGACCTCGTCCGTCACGCGTTTCTCCCTGATGTTGTTTTGCTTGTTGTTTGAATGTCATTCCGGGGCGGCGCCGTGCGCAGGCAGCGAAACCACGGGGTAGGCTTGCACCCACCGTCTCGGGATTCCGGTTCGTGCTTTGCGTGCCCCGGAATTGGTATGGCTAGGACAGCAATCGCAGCAGCTTCTCGATCCGGGCGATGCTGGCGCCGTAGGGAGGATAGAGATCCTTCATGCGGTTGAAGGGGGAGCGATAGAACACCGGCTTCAGCTTGCTGAAGCTGTTGAAGCCCCATTCGCCGTGATAATGGCCGGTGCCGGAGGCGCCGACGCCGCCCATCGGCTGGTTCATCTGCGCAAAATGCAGCAGGCAGTCGTTGATGGTGACGCCGCCGGAGACGGTGCGCGCCAGCACCGTGTCGCGGGCCGCTGCGTCAGTGCCGAACCAGTACAGCGCGAGCGGCCGGTCGTGGGCATTGATGTGGCGGATGACGTCGTCGGATTGCCGATAGGTCATGATGGGCAGCAGGGGACCGAAGATCTCCTCCTGCATGATCGCCATGTCCGGGGTCGCACCGACCACCACGGTCGGTGGAAATTTCCGCAGCTTCTTCCAGGCCGGGTCTTCCGGACTGGTCGTGCTCAGCGTCTTGGCGCCGCGCGCGACGGCATCGCGCAGCAATCCTTCCAGCCGGACATAGTGCCGCTCGGAGATGATCGACGTGTAGTCGCCATTGGCAGGGTCGGTGCCGAACATCTGCAGCATGTGCCGGTTCAGCTTGCCCGCGAATGCATCCCGTTGCTGCTCGGGCACGAACACGTAGTCCGGTGCGATGCAGGTCTGGCCGGCGTTGAGCAGCTTGGCATAGGCGATGCGCTCCGCAGCTTCGTCGATGTTGGCGGAGACGTCGACGATGGTCGGTGACTTGCCGCCGAGCTCGAGCGTCACCGGGGTGAGGTTACGCCCGGCGGCCTCGGCGACGATGCGGCCGACACGGGTCGAGCCGGTGAAGACCAGATGATCGAACGGGAGCGCGGCAAAGGTCTCCGCGACGCCGTCTTCGATGCCGGTGACGGTCAGCTGGGTCGGGTCGAAATTCGCCGCGATCAGCTCCTTGAGCAGCGCGAAGAAGTGCGGCGTCAGCTCGCTCGGCTTGATCATGACCCGATTGCCGGCGGCGAGCGCGCCGATTGCTGGCGCCAGCGTCAGTTGCAGCGGGTAATTCCACGGCGCGATGATGCCGACCACGCCGAGCGGCTGCGGAATCAGGCGGTTGCGCGCCGGCCAGAACTGCAGCGCGGTGGCGATGCGCCGCGGCGCCATCCAGCGCGGCAACGCCTTGAGCGTGTGCCTGATCTCGGCCTGCAGGAACAGCGTTTCGGCAATCGTCGTCTCGACGGCGCAGCGGTGGCCGAAATCGGCCGAGATCGCCTGCTCCAGGCGCTTCTCATTGTCCGACAGCATCGCTCGCAGCCGCTTCAGGCCGTCCAGCCGTGCTGCGAGGGCGGGCGGGGGCGCATTACGGGAGGCCTCGACCTGCGCGTGGAAAGCGTCGTCGAGCGCCGAGAGGGCTGGGCTCTTCAGGGACTGGTCCATGGACGTCTCCTCGCGTCTACCGCGGCCGCGTGCAGGGCCGTCATTCTGGTTGGCTTAAAGCTGCCGCGTTGCGGAACCCTTGGCAAGCACGGCGTCGGTTCTGCGCCGCTTGGGCGCGAGCGTGGAGCCAATCCATTTGGTGTGTGTGTCGTCGGCCCCTGCCGCCGCCCTTCGAGGAACTTGTCCTTGTTCCCAGCCTGGGCCGTGCGCCTCATGCTGGCGGGCAAACAGGCCGATCTCATAAGAGACTGGATTATCGATGTAATTCGAGCAATGAGGCGCGTAGCGGGCGGTGTCACAATCCGGCAAAAAAACTTGCGGAAAGCCCTTTCCAAACCGGCCTCGCATTGGTACATACCGCCCGCACCCGACGGCCGGCTAGGCCAGCGGGCTCAAGCCTTCTCAGGAAGCCTTTGGGATGGATCGGCAGCGCCTGAGGCGTCTGCCAGGACCGCCCTGCACTTCCCTGAAGGTTACGCACAAGTTAACGCGGGGTGGAGCAGCCCGGTAGCTCGTCAGGCTCATAACCTGAAGGTCATAGGTTCAAATCCTATCCCCGCAACCATTGAGACCGACACTCCCGTAGCCGACGAGGCTGCGGGAGTTTTGGTTTGTGAGCTGCTGTGCAGCTGAGGACAGTGCCGCCTTCCCATGAAGCGTGGCATCGGAAGATCCGGGAATTATCAGCACGGCGGCGCAGACGACCGTGTGAGCCGGCAGACAATCTGCGAAACTCGCGTTGAACTGAAGGATTGAGGCAACGACGAAATCCACAGTCCGTTTGCCTGCGGTACCACGCCATTGGCCAGGCGTGGGAGCAAGCTCGCACATCGCGGGAGCGTAGCCGCCGTCACGATGTCAGACGCAGCAGGTTGCGCACGGCAGGACGCCATTCGCCGGTCATGGTGTATTCGAGGCCGAGACGTGCGCCGCAGGTGATCGCCAGCATCGTCAGCGGTGCTGAGACTGCCAGCGTCGAGAATGCCGACAGGCCCTGTCCGATCGTGCAGCCCATCGACATGATGCCGCCGGTGCCCATCAGCAGCGCGCCGGTCATGTGACGCTTCAGCTCGCGCGCATCATCGCAGGCCTCCCAGCGGAAGACGCGCGAAAACATCGCCGCGACGAATGAGCCCAGGATCACGCCGGCGACGGAGCCGATCGCAAAATCGGCCCGGCTCCCCGAAAGCGTGGCGATGTAGAGCACGGTATTGCCGAGCGGGGCAACGAAGGTCAGGGATGCCACGCGCGCCGGATCGAAATCGTCGTTGCCGAGCCAGCTGGTGGCGAACCAGCCGAACGCCACCGCGCAGCCTACGGCGAGGCCGGAGAGCAGCAGGCGCGGGGATCTCCACGAGGCGCCCGTCGGCCAATGCCCAGGCCGCGAGCGCGACCGCTGCGACGGAAACGGTTGCCGGCCGCGCATAGGAGCCGAGCGCGGGTGACAGCAGCATATCCATGCCCTGGGTCATCGTTTCGGGCAGGCGTATGGAGAGCGGCTCGATCAGCGAGATGCGCAGGAATCCCGTGAGCCCGCGCATCGCGGCCAGGGCCGACACGCCCAGCACCAGAAACACGACGATGGCGCGCAGATCACCGCCGCCGATACGAACCAGCGTCCCGAAGCCACAGGTGCCGACCAGGGCCATCCCGATTCCGAACACCAAGCCGCCGAGGATGGCGCCGCCGAGCGGAATGGAGGACGTCAAGTAGATCGAGTGCGACAGGTCGATCAGGCCGAAGCTGGCGAGCAGCTGGGTTGCGACCAGCGCCACCGCGGCCGCCAGAGCGAAGGATTTGAGTCGTCGGGTGTCGGCGCCGAAGAACGCGTCCTCCAGCATCGCGAGCGTACAGAAGCGGCCGGCGCGACCGGCAACGCCGAGAACGGCGCCCGCGAGCAGCCCACAGATGAATGTCAGTACTGATGGGCTGAGCATTCCTCTCCCGACATCCTCGTTGGTTTCCCGGTATTGTGCTCCAGGAACGGCGGGGACGCCAGACCTCTTGCGCCGCGACAGAGCGCGCCGATGCAAAGCCCGAGACCGCGAGGGCGAACCTGTCAGCGGCGGCGCTTGCGGACCGGCTCGCAATAAACGTCGTAGATCGCCGTCAGGATCTTGCGGACATCTTCGCTCGCGAGGCTGTAGTAGATCGTCTTGCCGTCGCGCCGCGTCGTGACCAGCCGGTCGAGCCTGAGACGGGCGAGCTGCTGCGAGACGGTCGACTGCCGCTCGCCCAGGAACTGCTCGAGTTCGGTGACGGATTTCTCGCCTTCGGCGAGGATGCAGAGCAGCAAAAGCCGGGACTCGTGGGACAGCGCCTTCAGCATCTCGCTGGCTTCCCGCGCCTTCTCGATCATCTGCTCGAGCTCGGCAGAGGTTTCGATGTCCTTCAACTTCGGCAGCGGCATGAATTCTGGGTCCCTCGGTTGGCGTCAGGAGCGGGCCGGAGCCCCGCTTGTAGCATTCATTATACGGCCGAGCAGCCCAAAGAAAAACGCATCGCCGGGATAGCCGCGGATGCGTCCGATCTCGCGGCCCTGATCGACCACCACGAAGGTCGGGGTGAACGCGCCCGGATCGATACCGGAAAGGTCCGTCGGCAGCGGCTTGGCAAGGTCGACACGTCGCAGCGGCAGCGCGCGCCCTTCGTCGGTCTTGTCATAGATCGGACCGATTTCGGCGTTGAAGCGGGCGCACCAGCCGCAGCCCGGACGTTCGAACATCACGAGCTCGGAGGCGAACGCCGGGGACGCGAGGCAAATGCCGGTCACCACCGCTCCTGCGAGCGTTGCGAATCCGCGCGATGCACGTCTGCTGGTCATGCCGAGATCCTCTCTGGACTTGTCGGCCAATCTATCATTAAATTCGAATATGTACTAGTGCGCGATTTCCGAATCCTGCCCGGCAGGCCGGGCACGTAGCGCTGGCCGACCGGGGGGAAAGATGGATCTCGACGTCACGCTGGGCGCCGCGCTGGCCGCGGGTCTGTTGTCGTTTCTGTCACCGTGCATTCTGCCGCTGGTCCCGCCGTTCCTGTGCTACATGGCCGGCGTCTCGGCGGCCGACACGATCGGTGAAACCAGCATGGCCCAGCGGCGGCGGACGGTGCTGACGGCACTGTGCTTCGTCGGCGGCTTTTCGCTGGTGTTCGTCGGTCTTGGCGCCACCGCCTCGGTGTTCGGACGGTTCATCGCCGGCCATCTCAGCCAGCTCGGCATCCTCGCCGGCCTCGTCATCATCACGATGGGGCTGCATTTCCTCGGGGTGCTCCGGATTCCGCTGCTGTATCGGAGCGCGACGATCGACGTCGGAAGCAAGCCGGCCGGCCTGCTCGGTGCGTTCGTGATGGGACTAGCCTTCGCCTTCGGCTGGACGCCATGCGCGGGGCCGGTCCTTGCCGCCGTCCTGATGATGGCTGGCGCGGAGGCGACGGTCGGCAAGGGCGCGCTGCTGCTCGCCGCCTACTCGGTCGGGACCGGCATCCCGTTCCTGATCGCTGCCGCCTTCACGGGGCAGTTCATGACCATGCTCAAGGGCATCAAGCCGCATCTCCCCTGGTCGAAAAGACGATGGGCGGCTTTCTCGTCCTGACCGGCGCGGCCTTTCTCGCCGGCGTGATCCCGTGGATGTCGGAATGGATCTTCGAGCGCTTTCCGTCGCTCGCCACCATCGGCTGATCAGCCGAAGCGGAAGTCCAATAGGTTGACGAAGGACTGCAGTTCGATCTCGTAGCGATGCACCAGGCCGGCGTCGCCCTCGCGCGCGGCGCGGCCGATCTCGCCGGCGCTCGTCGTGGCGCCGTCGATCAGGCGGCGGAATTCGGCCTGACTCGCCACCTCGGGCGCGGCGAGGCCGTTGCAGCGTTGCAGCCGGTCGCGCAGTGCCGTGCCGGCCTGGACGACCTCGCCAGGCTCGGCCTTGCCCGCTGCGAACCGCGCAGCGGCGTTGCGCAACGCGTCCATGATGGGTGACAGGTCGAACACGCAATCGCTGAGCTCGACCACGCCGGCGTCCTGCCTCAGGGCGTGAAGCGACCGGCGCAACGCGGCAATGGCCGCTGCAGCGCGTGCCCCGTCACCTGCGGCCAGCGCTTCGTCCGCCTGCTTCAGGCGATCGTTGCCGGCGGAGATCAGCTCCGCGAAGGATTTGGCCGAATAGGGCGCGTTGGAGCGCTCGGCGAGCCGGCCGAGCCTGCCCCAGGCGATCCGGGCGTCGTCGAGCTCGATCTGCGCCAGGCCCACATTGCCGGTGCGGCCATAGCTCGCGGCTGTACGCAGGCTGGCCATCGCCGAGTGCATGAAGGCAGCAACATCCGCGTTCTCTTCGGCGTGCCCACGGACGCCATGCGTGAGGCATGACAGCACGAGCGACAGCATGATGACGCGGCGCAGCATCGAATGTCCTTTTCACATCATGTTATTCGAATATCATGTATCGAAATTCCATGGACTTGGCAAAGCGCGCGAGCAGGGCTGATGACGACGAACCGGACGATGACGCGGCGCGATCTGGTTGCGATGCTCTCCGCTGCGGCGGTCGTTGGTCCGGCGTCAGCGGCGGCGCAGGCCGACGCGGTGCTCGGCGACGACGGGCTCTATCACCAGTCCTGGTTTCTCAACAGCTTTCTGGACCTGCGCGAGGATCTCGAAAGCGCGGCATCGGAAGGCAAACGGCTTGCGATCATGTGGGAGCTGCGCGGCTGCCCGTATTGCCGCGAGACGCATCTGGTGAACTTTGCCGATCAAGAGATCACGGACTACATCCGCGCCAATTTCGAAGTGCTGCAGCTCAACCTGCTCGGCGCGCGCAAGGTGATTGACTTCGACGGCAAGGAGCTTGCCGAGAAGGAGCTCGCCGAGCGCTACGCGATCCGTTTCACGCCGACGTTCCAGTTCTTTCCGCCATCGGCCGAGGGCGTCTCTGTGAAGGAGCCGCTCGCGCGCGAGGTGGCGCGCGCGCCGGGCTATCTCAAGCCGCCGCATTTCCTCGCAATGTTCCGCTTCGTGCGCGAGAGGGCCTATGAGCGCGGCACATTCCGCGACTATCTCGCTTCGACCAAGGGTTGAGTGCACTGCGGCATCGAAATACGCTTGACACCAATCACATTATCAAATCATAATTCTTGAATATGACGGATCGTAAGTCCGTCGTGTCATCGTAAGGCGAGGGGACGCCTCGTCGGTCAGGGTGGAAACATGCGCCGTTTGATTCCGGCCGCCTTGCTTTGCGTGTTGCTGTCGGCAGCCGCGCGAGGTGACGAGCCGATCAGGCTCGATGTCGTCGACTATGCCATTCCGAAATCGCTGACGGGCGCGCCCGGCAATGCCGATGCCGGCAAGAAGGTGTTCTTGACGCGGACGCTGGGCAATTGTCTCGCCTGCCATCAGGTGTCGTCGCTGAAGTCGGAAGAGTTTCACGGCGAGTTCGGTCCGTCGCTCGACGGTGTCGCGACCCGCTACAACACGGCGCAGCTGCGCCTGATCGTCGCCGATCCCAAGCGCATCTTTACCGATACGGTGATGCCCGCCTTCTACAAGAACGACGGACTCAATCGCGTCAGGCCCGAGTTCGTCGGCAAACCCGTCCTCACCGCAGCGCAGGTCGAGGACGTCGTCGCCTTTCTCGAAACATTGAAATAACCGCCTCTGGAGGATGATGCATGGGCGCAATCAACAGACGACAGGCGTTCCTTCTCGGCGGCGGTTTCGTCGCCCTGACTGTGCTGCCGATGGCCGCCAACGCCGAGCCGAGCAACGACGCGGCCGAGATGATCAAGAAGTTCACCGGCGGCAAGGAGGCGGCCAAGGGCAAGATCACGCTCGATCTGCCTGAGATCGCCGAGAACGGCAACACCGTGCCGCTCGCGCTCTCGGTCGAAAGCCCGATGACCGCCGAGAACTACGTCAAGGAAGTGCTGTTCGTGGCCGATGGCAATCCGAACGCTGGCGTCGCCACGCTGATGTTCACGCCGATGTCAGGCAAGGCCGAGGCGTCGATCCGTATCCGTCTGGCGCAGACCCAGAACGTGATCGCGGTCGCGAAGATGAGTGACGGTTCGCTCTTCACAGAGCGCAAGACCGTCAAGGTCACCATCGGCGGCTGCGGCGGCTGAGACAGGGGAGAGACGAACATGGCAGACAAGCCGCGCATCAAGCTTCCGAAGGAAGCCAAGAAGGGCGAGATCATCCAGATCAAGACGCTGGTCTCGCATCTGATGGAATCGGGTCAGCGCAAGGATGCGCAGGGTAAGCCGATCCCACGCAAGATCATCAACAAGTTCACCTGCGAGTTCAACGGCAAGCCGGTGTTCTCCTGCGCGCTGGAGCCGGCGATCTCCGCCAACCCGTACATCCAGTTCGACGCAAGGATCGACGAGGAAGGCACGTTCAAGTTCGCCTGGACGGATGACGATGGCTCCGTGGTGACGGCCGAAGAGAAGATCGCGTTGAAGGCCTGATCGGCAGCGTGTGATCGCTAGGAGGAGTGACGGATGTCCATTCGCTACGGTTCTCTCGCCGTCCTGGCTTCGGCCGCGCTGGCCCTGTCGGCAGTCGCGACGTTCGGCCAGGAGGCCGAACGGAAGGGCATTCCGGCGCCTCCCGGTCACGTCTTCAAGACCATCATCTCGGGCTATCAGTTCCGCACCAAGGAAACGCGCGCGCTCCAGGATGACGACTTGGAGAATCCCGGCTTCCTCGCGGTGGAGCGGGCCGCCGACGTCTGGAAGACAGTCGACGGCGGCGAAGGCAAGTCGTGCATGAGCTGCCACGGCGAGGCGGAGAAGACCATGAAGGGCGTCGGCGCCGCCATGCCCAAATGGAGCGAGAAGCTCAACAAGCCGGTCAATCTCGAGCAGCAGATCAACATCTGCCGCACCGAGCACATGAAGGCGCAGCCCTGGGCGTTCAAGTCCAAGGAGCTGACGGACATGACGACCTTCGTCCGTTTCCAGTCCCGCGGCATGCCGGTGGCGGTGAAGACCGACGGACCGATGTCGCCGTGGTTCGAGAAGGGCAAGGAGATCTACTACACCCGGGTCGGCCAGCTCGATCTCGCCTGTGCCTCGTGCCACGAAAAGAACAACGGCAAGTTCATGCGCGCCGATTTTCTGAGCCAAGGCCAGACCAACGGCTTCCCGACCTACCGGCTGCGCGATCAACGCCTGGTCCCGCTGCACGAACGGTTCGAGGGCTGCATGTTCGACGTTCGCGGCGTGCCCTACAAGCCGCTGTCGGACGAGTTCCTCGCGCTCGAAGTCTACGTCGCCTGGCGCGGCATCGGGCTGCCCGTCGAGACACCGTCGGTCCGCAACTAGCCGCGGCCACAAGGAAGATACATCATGATATCGCGTCGCGAATTCGTTCAGGTCGCATTGGCGGCGGCTGCCCTGACGGGCGGCTCCGGGCTCGCAGGTACGAGCCGCGCCTTTGCGCAGCAGAAGCTGACCGAGAAGGAGCTGCTGGCGTTCGATCCGGTCGGCAACGTCACGCTCGTGCATGTGACCGACATCCACGGCCAGCTGATGCCGCTGTATTTCCGCGAGCCGTCGACCAATCTCGGCGTCGGTGACGCCAAGGGCCAGCCGCCGCACATCACCGGCAAGGATTTCCTCACCCGCTTCGGCATCGCGCCGGGCTCGTCGTCGGCCTATGCGCTGACCTCGGAGGATTTCGAGGCGCTCGCCAAGACCTATGGGCGTATCGGCGGGCTCGACCGCGCCGCCACCGTCATCAAGGCGATCCGCGCCGAGCGCGGCGACAAGGTCGTGCTGCTCGATGGCGGTGACACCTGGCAGGGATCATGGTCGTCGCTGAAGACCCGCGGCCAGGACATGATCGACTGCATGGCGCTGCTGAAGCCGGATGCGATGACGGGGCATTGGGAGTTCACCTACGGCACCGAGCGCGTCAAGCAGGCGGTCGATGGTCTGGGCTTCCCCTTCCTCGGCCTCAACATCCGCGACACCGAATGGAACGAGCCGGCGTTCGAAGCCTCGACGATGATCGAGCGCGGCGGCGTCAAGATCGCTGTGCTCGGCCAGGCATTCCCGTATACGCCGGTCGCCAATCCCCGCTGGATGATTCCGAACTGGTCGTTCGGCGTGCGCGAGGAGGATGTACAGACTCAGGTCGACAAGGCGCGGAAGGATGGCGCCGGCCTCGTGGTGCTGCTGTCACACAACGGCTTCGACGTCGACCGCAAGCTGGCCAGTCGCGTCAAGGGTCTCGACGTCATTCTCACGGGTCACACCCATGATGCACTGCCTGAAGCGGTCAAGGTCGGCAAGACGCTGCTGATCGCGTCGGGGTCGTCCGGCAAGTTCGTCTCGCGGCTCGATCTCGACGTCAAGGACGGCGAGGTGAAGGGTTATCGTTACAAGCTGATCCCGCTGTTCTCCGACGTGATCACGCCGGATCCGGCGATGGCCGCCAAGATCGCCGAGGTGCGCAAGCCGTTTGCCGCCGATCTTGCCCGCCCCCTGGGACGGACCGAGACGCTGCTGTATCGCCGCGGCAATTTCAACGGCACGTTCGATGACCTCATCTGCCAGGCGCTGCTGCAGGAGCGCGATGCGGAGATCGCCCTGTCGCCGGGCTTCCGCTGGGGCACCAGCGTGATGCCGGGCCAGGACATCACTTTCGAGGACGTGACCAACGCCACCGCGATCACCTATCCGGCCGTCTATCGCATGGGCATGACCGGCACGCGCCTGAAGGAGATCATCGAGGACGTCGCCGACAATCTGTTCAACGTCGATCCCTACTACCAGCAGGGCGGCGACATGGTCCGCATCGGCGGCATGTCCTACGCCATCGACGTCAACAAGCCGCAGGGGCAGCGCATCTCCGACATGCGCCTGATCAAGACCGGCGCCGCGATCGATCCGGCGCGCGAGTATCAGGTCGCGGGCTGGGCCAGCGTCAACGAAGGCACGCAGGGGCCGCCGATCTGGGAGGTCGTGTCGAGCTATTTGCAACGCCAGAAAACCGTTCGTCTCGAGCCCAACCGGGCCGTCAAAGTCTCCGGAGTGTGACGACGATGTCCAAGGACAAATCACTTCCCTCAGCCCCACGCGCGTCGCGCCGCGGCTTCCTGACCGCCGCTGGTGGCCTCGCGGCCACCGCGCTGGCCTCGCAGGCCCGAGCCGGCGCCGGCAATCCCGCCAACCAGCCGCCGAACGTGCCGGAATGGACGCGCACCCTCGGCGAGGGCGTCGCTGTGCGCCCCTACGGCAAGCCGTCGAAGTTCGAGAAGGACGTCGTCCGCCGGGATGTCGAATGGCTGACGGCTTCGCGCAGAATCCTCGGTCAGCTTCACGCCGCTGCACGAGCTCGAAGGCATCATCACGCCGAACGGGCTGTGCTTCGAGCGCCATCACGGCGGCGTGGCCGACGTCGATCCGGCCGATCACCGGCTGATGATCCACGGCCTGGTCGAGCGGCCGCTGCTGCTGACGCTCGACGAGCTCAAGCGCTACCCGCGCGTCAACCGCATCCACTTCATGGAATGCGCCGCCAACTCCGGCATGGAGTGGCGCGGCGCCCAGCTCAATGGCTGCCAGTTCACGCATGGCATGATCCACTGCGTGCAATATACCGGCGTCTCGCTGCGCACCCTGCTCGAAGAGGCCGGCGTCAAGACCAACGGCAAATGGCTGCTGGTGGAGGGCGCCGACTCCGCGTCGATGGATCGCAGCCTGCCGATCGAGAAGGCGCTCGACGACTGCATCATCGCCTACAAGATGAACGGCGAGGCGCTGTATCCCGAGCAGGGCTATCCGATGCGCCTGGTCGTGCCCGGATGGCAGGGCAATCTCTGGGTCAAATGGCTGCGCCGCATCAAGGTCGGCGACCAGCCCTGGCACACCCGCGAGGAAACCTCGAAGTACACCGACCTGCTGCCGAACGGCAAGGCGCGGCGATTCACCTGGGCTATGGATGCCAAGTCGGTGATCACGAGCCCGAGCCCGCAGGCGCCGATCAAGCATGGCAAGGGTTTTACGATCGTGTCGGGCTTGGCGTGGTCGGGCAACGGCAAGGTCAAGCGCGTCGACGTCTCGCTCGATGGCGGCCGCAACTGGTGGCCGGCGCGGATCGACGGCCCGGTGCTCGACAAGGCGCTGACCCGCTTCTACTACGAGTTCGACTGGAACGGCGAGCCGCTGCTGCTGCAGTCGCGGGTGCAGGACGAGACCGGTTACGTCCAGCCGTCGAAGGCCGAGCTCCGCAAGGTTCGCGGCTACAACTCCATCTATCACAACAATGGCATCCAGACCTGGCACGTGCAGGCAAACGGTGAGGTCGAGAATGTCGAGGTCGCCTAAGCTCATCATTGCAGCCGCAGCGCTGGCAACGCTTGCGGGCTCGGTGGCATTCGCCGGCGGTCCGAGCGAGAAGACCGAGGCCAAGATTGACGCCAAGGCGCCGCAGCGCTTCAACATCGGCCGCGCGCCGAGCGCTGAGGAGATCCGTGGCTGGGACATCGACGTGCGTCCGGACGGGCAGGGGCTGCCGGTCGGCAAGGGCACCGTTGCCCAGGGCGAGAAGCTGTTCATGGACAATTGCGCCAGCTGCCATGGCGAATTCGGCGAGGGGGCCGGCCGCTGGCCGGTGCTCGCCGGCGGCAAGGGCTCGCTGACATCAGACAATCCGGTCAAGACGGTCGGCTCCTACTGGCCATACGCCTCGACGCTGTTCGATTACGTCCGCCACGCGATGCCGTTCGGCAGCCCGCAGTCGCTGAAGGTCGACGAGTACTACGCGCTGGTCGCCTATGTGCTCTATCTGAACGACGTGATCACCGATCAGAATTTCGAGCTGAGCAACAGCAATCTCGCCACGATCAAGATGCCGAACGAGGGCGGGTTCATCATGGATGACCGGAGCACGAGCGAGAAGGCGTTCTGGCAGAAGGATCCGTGCATGAAGAACTGCATCGCGCCGGTCAAGATCACCGGACGCGCGACGGCGGTCGACGTCACGCCGGAAGACAAGGACGGCAAGCCGCGAGGCGTCGAGTGATGATTGCCGGATGCAGCCGCCGCCAGATGCTGTTGGCGGCCGCATCCGTCGCCCTGGCCGGTAGCGGGGGTGCGTCCATCGCCAATGCAGCCGAGCCACATAGGCTCGCGTTGCAGATCAGCGACGAGGATCCGGCCAAGATGCGCGCGGTGCTCGACGTCGCCGCGAATGTCTCCCGCCACTATTCGGGCGAGGGTGCGGAGGTCGAGATCGTGATCGTCGCGTTCAATGGCGGCCTCGAGATGCTGCTGGCCGACCGCTCGCCGGTGAAGGAGCGGGTGCTCGGCTTCGCCAAGTCGATGCCCAATGTGAGCTTCATCGCCTGCGGCAATACCTTGGAGACGCTCGCGAGCAAGGAGGGACGGCAGCCGCCTGTGCTCGACGGCGTCACGGTGGTCAAGACCGGGGTCGCGACCCTGCTGGAGCTGTCCGAGAAGAACTGGACGATCGTGCGTCCCTGAAGGAATTTGCGATGCGGTTGTGGCTCGCTCTTGTCGTCTCGT
Organism: Bradyrhizobium oligotrophicum; assembly: GCA_050641875.1. Taxonomy (GTDB): domain Bacteria; phylum Pseudomonadota; class Alphaproteobacteria; order Rhizobiales; family Xanthobacteraceae; genus Bradyrhizobium; species Bradyrhizobium oligotrophicum_B. The sequence continues at coordinate 1,252,124 of CP192619.1, read as the reverse complement.
TCATTGCGTCGATCGCATTCGCGGCCGAGGAGCCGCGCGAGCTCATGATCGGCGGGCGTACGGCGCTCGGCACGCTCCGGCTGCCGGCGCAGTCCGGACCGGATGTGCCGCTGGTGCTGATGACGCACGGCACGCTCGCGCACAAGGACATGGAGACAATCCAGGGCCTGTCCAAGGCGTTGGCCGAGCGGGGCATCGCCTCGCTCGCGCATAATCTCGTGCTTGGCCTCGATCGCCGCACCGGCATGTACGATTGCGCCAAGCCCCATGACTATGTAACGGACGATGCGGTCGCGGAGATCGCCGCCTGGCTGAGCGAAGCGCGCAAGACGTCGTCGCACGTCTTCGTCCTCGGACATTCGCGCGGCGCCAATCAGGTCGCACGCTATCTGGCCGCCAATCCCAAAGCCGCGGTCGACGGTGCGATCCTGCTGGCGCCGGCGACGGCGAGCATCGAGACCGGCTTGAGAGACGCCTATGCGGAGAGCTACGGCCAGCCGCTGGCGCCGCTGCTCGACAAGGCTGAGGCTGCGATCGCCGCCGGGCGCGGCGGTGATTGGATGTCGGTGCCGGGCTTCATCTATTGCCGCGATGCCAAGGTGACGGCGCGCGCATTCGCTGCATTCTATCGCGCCGATCGGCGTCAGGATACGGCGGCGCTGATCGCCGATGCGAGCCTGCCGGTTCTGGTGCTTGCGGCAGCGCAAGACAAGACGGTACCGGATGTGGCAGCGTCGTTCGCGCCGCTGGCGTCACCGCGCCGCAGGCCGCGTCCGGCTGGAGACGATTGACGATGCAGATCACTTCTTTCGCGATCTCGCCGCCGAGGATGCCGCTGATCGCATCGCAGGATTCATTGCAGCCGCGCGTTAGGAGCCACCATGGAACGTCGATCTTTGATGCAAGCTGGTCTTGCCAGCCTGTTTGGAATCTTCGGTGTCGGCAGCGCACGCGCGGCGACGGAATCTCCGCGCCAGCGCGTCGCCTATCATCTCGCCGATCAGGACCGCGCTTTGTTCGTTCTCGGCAACCTCCAGAACCACGTCGATGGCACCGGAGGACCTGGACGCGCAGACATTCGCCTGGTGATCCACGGTCCGGGCTTGCGGGCCTTTCATGCGATTTCGGCCGACCAGAACATCTCGGCTCTGGCCGAGCGCCTCATGAAGGCCGGCGTCGGCTTCGAGGCCTGTGCGAACACCATGAAGGCGCAGGGCGTGAAGCTCGACGATCTCTTGCCAGGCTTCGCGGTGGCGGAGAAGGGCGGCGTCGTGCGCCTCACCGAGCTGCAGCAGAGTGGATACGCCTACCTGCGCCCGTGACGGGCGCAGGCGTCCTTGCCGATGCCGCCGGTACGTTGAGCGGCAGGCCTGAACGACGGGAGCGCCTGTGCTCACCGCATTGATCGACCTTCTGGGTGAGGAGCTGGTGTCGCTGCTGTGCGGGCTCGCGGCCGGCGGTGCGTTCGGCTTCTTCGCCCAGCGCAGCCGCTTCTGTCTGCGGGCGGCCACGGTCGAGTTCGCGCGCGGGCAGGGCGGTCCGCGGCTGGCGGTGTGGCTCCTCACCTTCGCCTCGGCGCTGCTCGGCACCCAGGCGCTGGTGGCGATGGGTCTGCTCGACGTCTCCGAAGCGCGCCAACTGGCCCAGCAGGGCAGCATTTCCGGCGCGATGATCGGCGGCACGCTGTTCGGCTGCGGCATGATCCTGGCGCGCGGCTGCGCCAGCCGTCTGCTGGTGCTATCGGCCAACGGCAATCTGCGGGCGCTGCTGTCCGGCCTCATCTTCGCGGTGACGGCGCAGTCCGCCTATCGCGGCCTGCTCGCGCCGGCACGCGAGTGGCTCACCAATCTTTGGCTCGTCGACGGCGGACCGTCGCGCGACATCATGAGCCTGTTCGGCGGCGGCACGCCGGAGAAGCTCGGCTTCGGCATGCTGTGGTTCCTGGCCGGGCTCGCCGCCGTGTCGAAGTTTCAGGTCGGCCCGAAGATCCTGCGCTCGGCGGTGGCCGCGGGCGCGGCGGTCGCCGGGGGCTGGCTTCTCACCTATCAGCTCGGCCAGGCCTCGTTCTCTCCGGTGCCGCTGAAGAGCCTGACATTCAGTGGTCCTTCGGCCGAGCTGCTGATGCAGGTGCTCGCCAGCCCGCAACTGAAGCCGGGCTTCGATCTCGGCATCGTTCCGGGTGTGTTCATCGGCTCGTTCGTTGCGGCCGCGCTGGCGCGCGAACTCAATCTCGAGGGCTTCTCGGATGGGCGCGGCATGCGCCGTTACATGGTCGGCGCCGTCCTGATGGGATTCGGCGCGATGCTGGCGGGCGGCTGCGCCGTCGGCGCCGGCGTGACCGGGGCATCGGTGTTTGCGCTCACAGCGTGGATCGTGCTCGGTGGCATGTGGTTGGGTGCGACCGTCACCGATTTTGTCGTCGACCGCTGGCTGTTCGCCACCAAGCCGGCGCAGAGCCCGGTTCAGTCGCCCTCCGCCATGCCTTCTTGAGGCATCCTGCGGAAGCGAGCCTGCTTCTGCAGAGCGGCATTGAAAATGCAGCGTCAAGGCGCAGCATCCATGAATCTCCGGGACCTGCCTGTCACAGGCTCGTCGACTGGCGTGTCGGCCCACTTCAAGCCTCTGACGAAGAATATTGTCTGATCAGATCTGATCGAACCTGAAGACACGCGTCTTTGCGTCGTCACGACGGCGCGCAGACCGCGTAGTCCGCCGGTTGGCCACAGGAGATGCGCGCCGAACACGGCATTCGGACCATCACGCCCGAACATGACGTTGATAGATCCCAGTCTGGAGCTCCCGCCCGTTAACCAATTTGCGAAGGTCGGGTGTTACCGTCGCGCAGGGTACGGCGCAATCATGCGGCGGACCGATACGAATCGCCGGGACTACGAAAGGCACGCGAGATGTCGCAACTCTCCATTCGGGCAAAAATGGCGGCCGTCATTGCGCTGCTGCTGGTGGCGATGACCATCGTCGGATTGCTGGCCGTCCGCGGCATGCAGACAATCAACACGCATACCGAACAGATCGCCAAGAACTGGCTGCCGAGCGTGCGCGTGCTCGGCGAGTTGCGTTCGGCGATCAATCTCAATCGGGCGCAGCTCCGGGCCTATATGACGGCTGATACGACTGAGGAGAGGGACAATCTCGACCGCAACATGAAGGCAACGCTCGCCGTGATCGCGACAGCGCACCGTTCCTATGAGGCAATGATCTCGTCGGCCGAGGAGCGCAGCCTGTTCGAGAGCTGGTCGCGGGGCTGGGAGCAATATGTCAAGGCCGCCGATGGTGTGCTCGAGGTGCTGCGCGCAGGGAACGGCAATGCAACCAAGCAGGCGAGCGATCTGTTCAACAAGACGGTCCGGAGCGTCGCCAATCAGTCGGACGAATATCTTCGAAAGCTGATTGACCTCAACAATCGTAGCGCCGACGCCGAGACGAAGATCGCCGCGGATGGCTATGCCGAGGCATTTGAACTGATGTCGACGGTCATCATTCTTGCCGTTCTCGCCGGAATCGGCGTCGGAAGCTGGTTCGTTCGCGACATTTCCCGGTCCATCGCTTCCATCATCAGGCCGATGCAGGCGCTCGGTGAGGGCAACCTGGCGACGGAGATCCCCTATCGCGGCCAGAAGACCGAAGTAGGCATGATGGCGGACGCCCTGGAGGTCTTCAAGGTCGCCTTGATCGCCAAGAAGAAGGCCGACGATATCGCTTCGAAAGAGGCGGAGGTGAAACTGGAACGCGGCCGGCGGATCGACGAGATCACTGGCCGCTTCGAGGCCGTGGTCGGCGAGATCGTCGACACCGTGTCCACGGCATCGAGCACTTTGGAAGGCCACGCCGGGGGCTCAGCAACACGGCGAGCCGTGCACAGAACCTGGCCACGTCCGTCACCGCAGCTTCCGAGGAAGCCTGCACCAACGTGCAGTCGGTTGCATCTGCGACCGAGGAGCTCTCCGCGTCCGTCAACGAGATCAGCAGGCAAGTCCAGGATTCGGCCCGGATGGCCAATGAGGCTGTGGCGCAGGCCCGCAAGACCAATGAACAGGTCAGCGAGCTTTCGAAGTCCGCTGCCCGCATCGGCGACGTCGTCGAGCTGATCAATACGATCGCCGGACAGACCAATCTGCTCGCGCTGAATGCAACGATCGAGGCCGCGCGCGCCGGCGAGGCCGGCCGCGGATTTGCAGTGGTCGCATCCGAAGTCAAGGCGCTGGCCGAGCAGACGGCGAAGGCCACGGGCGAGATCGGCCAGCAGATCTCCGGCATCCAGTCCGCCACCCAGCAATCGGTCGGTGCGATCCGCGACATCAGCATCACCATCGAGAAACTGCAGGAGATTTCGTCGACGATCGCATCGGCCGTGGAGCAGCAGGGCGCGGCCACGCAGGAGATCTCGCGCAACGTCCAGCACGCGGCGGCGGGAACGCAGCAGGTCTCAGCCAACGTTGCGGATGTGCAGCGCGGCGCCGTCGATACCGGAACCGCCGCTTCCCAGGTTCTGTCCGCCGCGAAATCGCTGGCCGGCGACAGTGCCAGACTGAGCATGGAAGTGAAGAAGTTCATCGCCGGCGTAAGAGCCGCCTAGAACTCGCTGCGACCGAGAGCGCGCAGATCCGATCTCGCCGCCATTTCGCCGGCCCGCATCGGAAGTGCTGGACAGGGGCGCAGGCCCGGCTACCACTCGCCGGCCATCGCGTTCGCGTTGGCCGTTGAGCCTCATCTCGAGGACTTCTCCCGCGGCCCCCGGGCAAGCTGCGCGACCGAGTCTCGTGATGACGATGGATTTGCGAGGCCCGCGCCGACATGAACAGAGCGTGGGGCCCGCGGCGGATCATGCTCCGCCGCGGCTTGCTCGGTGCTGCCGTCCCCGAGGTCGCCGGTCGCCAGTGCCGCTGTTTCCTCGCCGTCACGTTGCCGCAGAGCCGCCTTTTCGCCTATAGGCGCCGTCCCTATCGGCATCGGGCCGAATTATAATTGCATAAATTCGAATATATGCATATAGTGACATGCGTCGGTCGCGGCGCTGGGTCGCGTCAGCAGGGAGGACCCGTCGTGGCAATGATGAACGACGTCATGGTCAAGGATCTGGGCAAGTCCGGGCGCATCGACTGGTCGCCTTATCTGGTCGGCGCCGGCATCGGCATCCTCAGCTGGGTGGCCTTTGCCGGGTTCGGCGACCCGCTCGGCGTGACGACGGCGTTCTCGCGCATCGCGTCGCTGTTCGCCGTGCCGGTGATCGGATCCGACGCCGTCGCCGCCAACAGCTATTGGAAGTCGATGCCGCTGAAATGGGACTATGGCGTCTGGTTTCTGGTCGGCATTCCGCTCGGCGCATTCTTGTCGGCGGTCATCTCGGGCACGTGGCGGCTCGAGCTGGTGCCGCAGGTCTGGAAGGAGCGCTTTGGTCCGTCGGTGTTCAAGCGCTTCGTCGCTGCGTTTCTCGGCGGCATTGTCATCATGTATGGCGCGCGTCTGGCCGGCGGCTGCACCAGCGGACACGGCATTTCAGGCGGTCTGCAACTGGCGCTGTCGAGTTGGCTGTTCCTCGCCGTGATGTTCGCGACCGGCCTTTTCGTGTCGCGCCTCATGTTCCGCAAATCATAGGAGAAGGGCCATGACGTCGCTGATGAGCATCGCCGGCCCGCTGTTGATGGGCGCCGTGTTCGGCTATCTGCTGCAGCAGGGCAAGGTCACGAGCTGCAACGTGATCGAGAACCAGTTCCGGCTGCGCGACTTCACCGTGCTGAAGGTGATGGGCACGGCGATCGTGGTCGGCGGCGTCGGCGTGCTGCTGCTCGTCGATACCGGCAACACCAAATACTACGTCAAGGACGCCAACATGCTCGCGGTCGCGCTCGGCGCGGCGCTGTTCGGCGTTGGCATGGTGGTCTACGGCTACTGCCCGGGCACCGCGCTTGGCGCCATCGCCAGCGGCAGCGTGCATGCCGCCGTCGGCGCGTTCGGCATGATCGTCGGCGCGATCCTCTATGCGCTGAGCTTCGACTGGGTGAAGGCCCACGTCCTGAATGTTTGGGCGCTCGGCAAGGTGCGGCTGCCCGACATCACCGGCGTGCCGGATGGCGTGTGGTTCGCCGCGCTCGCGATCGGCGCAGGTGCGTTCTTCATATGGGTCGAAGCGTCCGAGGCCAAGGCGAAGCGGACATCCGCGTAGGAAGTGTCGCCCGAGTGCCCCGACGTCAAACAGTGAGAGGTTCTTCCCATGCTATCAGGACTGTTCAGCAAGTTGACCGGATCGACCAGCGTGCCGGCGATCGAGCATGATGAGCTCCTGCGGGCGCATCAGCAGCGGAGCTGCGTCATCGTCGACGTGCGCGAGCCGCATGAGTTCAAGGGCGGCCACATCCCGGGCGCCGTCAATCACCCGCTGTCGCGTTTCGACCCGGGCAACCTCGTGCACGACAAGCCGGTGGTTCTGATCTGTCAGGCCGGCGGCCGTTCGGCCACCGCTCTGCGGCGGGCGCTGTCGGCGGGGCGGCAGGATATCCGCCACTATGCCGGCGGCATGAGCGGCTGGCGGGCACGCGGCGGTCCTGTTGCCTGAACGCGCCCTGCCCGAGAGGTTGGACGTTCTGCTCTGTCAAGACGTTCCGACCGGATCCGTTCTGGATTGAGATGAAGTGATTTGCAACCAATGGGGGTTGCTGCAGGTTAAGAGCAGGGTATGACGGAAATGTTCAATAGCCATTTCTCGCCCGGGCAGCGGCTAATCTGTTGTTAGTCCGGTCGATTGGCTGACTTGTTCAGGAATAATTAGTTGCAACGCTGCAATATTCGGACACCAGTCGACGTTCGAGGATTGCATGTTGAAGTTTGTTGGCTTGAGAACCCGGATCACCCTTTCTCTGGTGATCGGGGCGGCAGCGACGGCCCTCTTCGTGCTGCTGGTCGCCATGTGGATCATCGGCGGCATCATCGACCGCGCCAATGAGCGCGAGCTCCACGCCCAATATGACGCCTTCAATTCGCGCCTGCAGCTGGAGTCGACCCGCGCGGAAGCGATGAGCGCGGTGGTCGCCAAGATCCCCGCGGTCCAGGACGCCATGGCGCAGAACGACCGCGACGCCTTGCTGCGGCTGTTCGGCGCCGGCATGGCAAGCCTGAAATCCGATTACGGCGTCGACCAGTTTCAGTTTCACACGCCGCCGGCGACGTCCTTCCTGCGGGTGCACCAGCCGGCCAAGTTCGGCGACGATCTGTCGGGATTCCGCAAGACGGTGGTGGCCGCCAACACCGACCGCAAGCCGATCGTCGGGCTGGAGGGCGGCGTTGCCGGCCTCGGCCTCCGCGGCGTTGTACCGATCGTTTCCGCCGGCAAACATCTGGGCTCGGTCGAGTTCGGCCTGACCTTTGGCCAGAACTTCTTCGACGAATTCAAGCGCAGCCGGAATGTCGAGGTCGCATTCCGCCTGGCCGGCGACGCCGGCTTCAAGCTGTTCGCGACGACGATCGGGGAGACCTCCTTCTTCGCAAGCGGCGACTATCGGGAGGCATCGGCCGGCAGCTTCCTGTCGCGCCAAGGACAGCTCAAAGGTGTTCCGGTCGTCGCGCTGCTGGGCCCGATCAAGGATTTCTCCGGCAAGCCGATCGGAGCCGTCGAGATCATCATGGACAACAGCGAGTTCATCCAGGCTCGCAATCGCGCCGGGGCGTTGGCGATCGGGATGACGCTGGCCGGCCTCGTGCTGATCGCCCTCGCCGGGCTGTTGATCGCGCGCAGCATCTCCCGCCCGATCGTCCAGATGACGAGCGCCATGCGCGAGCTCGCCGATGGCAACCTGGACGTTCGCGTCCCGGCCGACTGGCGCAAGGATGAGGTCGGACAGATGGCCCGCGCCGTTTCGATTTTCAGGGACAACGCCGTCCGGATGAGGGATCTGCAGGCGGAGCAGGAGAAGGCCCAGGCTCGTGCCGAGGAGGACCGGCGCCGCATGCTGATGGAGGTGGCCGATGGCTTCGAGGCCAGCGTCCGCGGCGTCGTCGACGCAGTGTCGGCTGCGGCCATCGAAATGGAGGCGACCGCCCGTTCGATGTCGGTGACGATCGATCAGTCGAAGCAGCAGGCCCTGACGGTATCGCAGGCGTGCGGCTCCGCGTCGGACAATGTCAACACCGTTGCCTCGGCGGCCGAAGAGCTGTCATCCTCGATGAACGAGATCAGCAAGACGCTCGAGCGCGCATCGTCCGTGGTTCGCAAGGCCGCGGAAGAAGGGCAGCAATCCAACGACAAGGTGCAGCGGCTCAACATTGCGGCCAGCAAGATCGGCGAGGTCGTCGCACTCATCACCCAGATCGCCAGCCAGACCAATCTGCTGGCGCTGAATGCGACGATCGAGGCCGCGCGCGCCGGCGAGTCGGGCAGGGGATTCGCCGTCGTCGCCAGCGAGGTGAAGACGTTGGCGACCCAAACGGCCAAGGCGACCGAAGAGATTGGTGCTCAGATCGCCGCGGTTCAGGCCGAAACCGCCGCCGCGGTCCAGAGCATCGGTATCATCTGCACCACGATCCAGGAGGTCGACGAGATCTCGACCATCATCGCCTCATCGATCGCGCAACAGGACGCCGCGACCCGGGAGATCGCCGGCAATGTGACCGTCGTCGCCGGCAAGACCCAGGACGTCACGCGCAACATCGCGGGCGTCACGTCCGGGGTCGTGCAGACCGGCCATGCCGCTAACGAGGTGCTGTCGGCGGCCGGCGAGCTCGCGCAGCAGTCGACCCGGCTGCGTAGCGAGGTCAACCAGTTCCTGGCCCATATCAGAGCGGCCTGACCGGTCGTTGGGTGGCTGAAGTATCAAGCTCGCCGACACGCCGATCGCTGCGGCGTATCCGCCACGGGCGCGAGCCGGGGCGGGCCCTGTCCCGCGGCTCACGCCTGCTTCGCGGCCGCTTTCTCGAGCCGCTTCGCCATCACGCGCCAATAGGTGCCTGGCATGAACCGCTGCAGGAGATCCATGAAGCGCGCATCGCCGCCGATCAGGATGCGGGGTTCGTTGCGCTCGATGCCCCCGATGATCCGCAACGCTGCGTCGCGCGGGCTGGTCCTGGCAAGCCGCTCGAACCGCTCGATGGCCTCTACGCGGCGCGCATTGTCGGTCATGCCCTGGCCGGCGCGGGCGTTGCGTGCAATCGCCGTGGCGATGCCGCCGGGATGCACGACCGACAGCCGCACGGGACTGCCGGCGGCTGTGAGCTCGTGACGCAGGCTCTCGGAAAAACCCCTTACCGCGAACTTTGCTGCGGCGTAGGCCGATTGGCCGGGCGGAGCGATGATGCCGAAGATCGAGGACAGGTTGACGACGTGCGCTTCGCGCTGGCGCGAAAGATGTGACAGGAACGCGCGCGTGCCGTGCACGACGCCCCAGAAATTGATGTTGAACAGCCACTCCATCTCCGCCTGATCGATCTCGGCGAAGCTGCCGAACAGTGCCACGCCGGCATTGTTGACGACGATGTTGAGGCCGGGATGCGCGCGGGTCGCGTCCGCGGCGAACTGGGTGATCGCTGCCACATCGCTGACGTCCAGCCGGTGCGTGGTCACTTTGCGGCCGCTCGTGGCGAGCTCGGCGGCGAGGCTTGCGAGGCCCGCCTCGTCGCGGTCGGCGAGCGCGAGATCGCAGCCGCGCGCCGCCAGCTCCTGCGCCAGCGCGCGGCCAATGCCGCTGGCTGCGCCTGTCACGGCGGCAGATGCGCCTCGAATGATCGTCATTATCGCTTCAACTCCCCTGCTCGACCGATTTCACGTGTCTGTTCCAATTGCAGCTGGGTTTTCCGCCACTTTTTCTGATTGGAACCGAACCATCCGGCCGTTCAACTTTTAACTGACATTACTTTACGAGCACACATTCGTGGAGGACCTGCATGGGACAGTCGCAACCTTTTCGCGCCACCGCACTGATCGTGGAAGACGATCTGGCGCAGCGCGAGATGATCACGCTGCTGCTCGAAGAGAGCGAGTACGACGTGATCGCGTGTGAGAGCGCGGAGGCCGCGGAACTCGTCCTGAACAAGCCGGGTCATCGCATCGTGCTGCTGATGACCGACGTCAATCTGGCGGGCCGCATGAACGGGGTCGAGCTTGCCCATCTCACCAAGGCGCGTCACCCCCACATCAATGTGGTCGTCACTTCTGGCCGGCCGCTGTCGCAGCCGCTGCCGGGCGGCACGAAGTTCTGGAGCAAGCCGTGGGCGCCGCTGGACGTGCTGCGCGAGGCCGAGGTGACGCTTGAGCGCACGCCCGATACCAGGTGAGGCAAGGTCTCGCTCCGCCAGCATTGCTCAAGGGTGATGCGTGGTAAACGCCGAGCGGTGCAGACGTAGGATCGGCTAGCGGTCGAGCTGACTGAGAGCCGGGTGGAAGCCGCGCTCCCACCCGGGAAGTGCAACTACTTCTTCTTGGCAGCCTTCTTGGTCTTCTTCGCAGCTTTCTTGGTGGCCTTTGCGGCCTTCTTCGCCTTCTTCGCCATGGAATCCTCGTCAGGAGTTGATGGATTGCAACGCGACTTCGAGGCTTCGCTGGCGCACGCCAGCCATGCATCAGCCTCGGGTGTCGATCCCAGCAGATTCGCGAAGCTCTGCCTCACGCTGTCACCAATGCGGTTGCGCTTATCCACAGCTCGATGCATTCGCCGGCCGGCTGCGCCGTGGGCGCTCGGGTCGTGACAAGGTTAGCGGATCGTAAAAAGTGTCTTCATTGATTCAAAACCAAGGCGCAATCTTGGTTGCGCCCTTGAGGAACCGTTAACTGCGCCTCGCCCATGTTGCCGCGAACAACAGGGTAGCTCATGAGCGCGGCGCTATTGAACATCGAGGACAGGACCTGCGGCGTCCTGCTGTCGGGATGCTGAACGTTCCGACGCTGTGGACCGCCTTCGTGGTCAATTTCCTCGCGTTGGGCCTGATCTGGGCCTACGTGATGCGCAGCTATCCCAATCTGGATTCGGCGCGGTACTGGACGGCATCTGCGTTCATGTGCGCGCCGGCGGCGACGTTCGCGCTGACACGGTTCTATTTCGGCTCGTTCGTTCCGCTGCTGGCCGGCGGCTCGCTGATGACCCTCGCGATCTGCCTCGCGGCGATGGGCGTGGAGCGCTTCTACGGCTACAGGGCGTCGTGGCGGCTGAGCTTGACCGTCGTCGCGATGACCTGCGCGTCGATCGCATTTTTCCAATACGTATACGACCACGGCCCGCTGAGGATACTGTGCTACTCGACCGGGCAGGCGGTCCCCATGGCGATCATCGCGCGGCTGGTGCTGGATGCGAGGCGCGGGCCCGTCAATCCGGGAGCGCGGCTGGCTGGCCTGCTGTCCGTTCTGATCATCGCGGTGTTTGCCGCGCGGTCGATCGGGGCGTTCATCGGCGCCGATTTCAATTTCAGCCACTCCACCAGCGGCCAGGCCGCCGCGGTGCTGCTGCTGATCTTTCTGTCGATGTCGCTCAATTTCGGCTTCCTGCTGATGGCGGTGGACCGGCTGCGCAACGAGGTCGCCGATCTCGCGCTGCTCGACGATCTCACCGGCGTCGCCAACCGCCGTCACCTGATGCAGCGCCTGAGCGAGGAGTGCGCGCGCGCCGAGCGCTCGCTGCGGCCGTTCGCGCTGCTGGTGATCGACCTCGATGGCTTCAAGATCATCAACGACACTCATGGCCATGCCGCCGGCGATGCCTGCCTGCAGCACTTCACGCTGATGGCTCAGACCCGGCTGCGCCCCGGCGACATGCTGGCGCGCACCGGCGGCGACGAATTCTGCATCGTGCTGCCGGCGTCCTCCCTGCGCGATGGCGCGATGATCGCGCGGCGCATCCTGCAGGTCTGCCGCGACGATGCGGAGGCCTGTGCCGGCGCCGAGGTGCCGATCGAGGTCTCGATCGGCGTCGCCGAATGGACCGAGGATGTCGGCGCATTTCCCGACCGGCTGATGGCGCGGGCGGACCAGGCGCTCTATGCCGCCAAGAAGGAGGGCAAGAACCGCTATGCCGTCTTCGCCGCGGAGCACGAGACGCCGGCACTGGCGCCGGACCAGATCGAGCCGATCATGGCGCCGCCGCGCCGGCAGGATGCCGCCGCCGGGTAGCCGGTGCTATCGTCGCCGGCCATGAGGCCGGTTCTGTTCTCCCTCCGCGCAGTGCTCGCGCTGCTTCCCGTCACGCTCCCTCCGCCGGCATCGGCCGAGGACCTCGCCGCGCTGGCCCGGACCTCCGGCACGCCGGACATCCCGGGCCTGAAGATGGTCTGGCTGACGCCGTGGGGCGATCCGCACCTCGCCCATCCCTGGACCAACATCATCGTCCACCAGACCGAGGGCCCGGCGGGGTCGGCGCGGGCGGGGGCGCTCGCGCAGGCCAAGAACCCGAAACGGCGCGGCGTCACCTTGTGGGTGGAAACCGACGGCACGGTGTATTGGGCAGTGCCGGAAACCCTGGTGACGCTGCATGGCGACGGCGCCAACCGCAACGATAACCGCTACATCGACAACGGCCCGACCTATCGCAAGGTCGTGCGCGACAATTCCATCGGGGTGGAGTTTGCCGGCAACTATCCCGACGTCACCACGCCTCCCACGGAAGCCCAGGTCGCCGCGTGGCGCATTCTCTCGAAGCTGCTCCGGCTGCGCTATCGAGATCCCGCGGGAGCGGATCTATGCGCACAACTGGATCGACTACAAGGATGCCCGCTACTGCGAGGGCTGTGCGCTCGCCGAACTCGCTCGCGCCGCGCCGGACTGATCACACAACAAACCGATCACATAACAAGAAGCCGGCGTCTCCGCCGGCTCCGATCGCATCCAAGAACCACCTTCAAGCCGTCAGCCGCGCCCTAGTGCGCGGCCTCCAGGGCCGCCGCCTCCTGCTTGGCGATGGCGCCCTTGACGGCGGACTGCACCTTCTCGAACGCGCGCACCTCGATCTGGCGGACGCGCTCGCGCGACACGCCGAACTCGGCCGCGAGATCCTCGAGCGTCATCGGCTCGTCGGCCAGCCGCCGCGCCTCGAAGATGCGGCGCTCGCGCGCGTTGAGCACGCCGATCGCGCCGTTCAGCGCCTGCCTGCGGTGGTCATATTCCTCGTGCTCGGCCATGATGGCTTCCTGGTTGGGCGAGTTATCGACCAGCCAGTCCTGCCATTCGCCCGCTTCGCCGTCGTCGCGGATCGGCGCGTTCAGCGAGGCGTCGCCGCCGAGGCGGCGGTTCATGTCGACCACGTCCTGAGCGGTCACGCCGAGGCGCTTCGCGATCAGCTTGACCTGATCCGGATGCAGATCTCCTTCATCCAGCGCATTGATGCGGCTCTTGGCCTTGCGCAGGTTGAAGAACAGCTTCTTCTGGTTCGCGGTGGTGCCCATCTTCACGAGCGACCAGGAACGCAGAATGTACTCTTGTATCGACGCCTTGATCCACCACATGGCGTAGGTGGCGAGGCGAAAGCCCTTCTCGGGCTCGAACCTTTTCACCGCCTGCATCAGGCCGACATTGCCTTCCGACACGACTTCGGATATCGGCAGGCCGTAGCCGCGATAGCCCATGGCGATCTTGGCCACGAGCCTGAGGTGGCTGGTCACGAGTTTATGCGCTGCGTCGCTGTCGTCATGCTCGCGCCAACGCTTGGCGAGCATGTACTCCTCCTGCGGTTCCAGCATCGGGAACTTGCGGATCTCGGCGAGGTAGCGTGAAAGTCCGGATTCTCCGTTGAGAACCGGCAGTGTAGCTGTACGGGCCATCCAGCGCCCTCCAGTTGGTTCAGGCCCCCGATAGCGGCGGGCCAGGCAAAGCGGTCGCTTGGTTAAAGCCGGCCGGTTTGCGACGTTCCATGCGTCGACCATTCGACGCAGTCGCAACATACACCATTTTCGCCCCCCGGTGGAAGGATTCCGGGGGTCACGTCCCCGTGTGGCTGCCATAACCTGTTGGCATGCTTGCGGTTTTCTGAAGGTGGTGCGTCATAGCGCCGCTCGCAGGGCGCCCCTCAAAAGCATGAGATCCTCCGGCAGCTCCGATTCCCAGTGCATTATTTCTCCCGTCCGCGGGTGCTCGATGACCAGCAGATAGGCGTGCAGCGCCTGCCGCCCGAGCGCCGCGAGCGCGTCCCGCGCGGCCGGCGCGAGCTGGTTCGCCTTGGTCTTGAAGTGCGGGCCATACACTGCATCGCCGAGCAGCGGATGGCCGAGATGGGCCAGATGCACCCGGATCTGGTGGGTGCGCCCGGTCTCGAGATGGCAGGCGATCAGCGACGCCACCGGCTTGCCGTCGCGGCCGGGAAAGCTCTCCTGCACCTCGTAATGGGTGATGGCCTCGCGTCCCCGGGCGCGCACCGCCATCTTGTCGCGGGCATGCGGATGCCGGTCGATCGGGGCGTTGATGGTGCCATGCGACCGGTGTGGCACGCCCCAGGCGAAGGCGAGATAGCCGCGCTCCATCGCGCCGGTGCGGCCGTGGTCGGCGAACTGCGCGCTGAGCGAGGCGTGGGCGTGATCGTTCTTCGCCACCACCATCAGCCCGGTGGTGTCCTTGTCCAGCCGATGCACGATGCCGGGCCGCTTGACCCCGCCGATCCCGGAAAGACTGGCGCCGCAATGCGCGATCAGCGCGTTCACCAGGGTGCCGGTCTCATGCCCTGCGGCGGGGTGAACCACCAGCCCGGCCGGCTTGTCGATGACGACGATGTCGTCGTCCTCGTAGACGATTTTCAGCGGGATCGCCTCGGCCACGGGCGCGGCCGGCACGGCCTCGGGCACGTCGATTGTGATCGTGTCGCCGGCGGCGACGTGATAAGCGGGGTCCCGCACCGCCTCCGCGCGGAGGCTGACCTGACCGGCCAGGATCAGCGCCTTCAGCCGCGACCGCGACAGCTCCGGCAGCTTGGCCGCCAGCACGCGATCGAGCCGCGGCGAGCCTTCGTCGCCGGCGACAATGACCGTCATCAGACCGTGGGATTGTGAAGTCGAGATGTCCATGAACTCTACCGTTGCGCCCGAGCCGTCCTCGCCCGAGCAGGCCCAACTGATGGCGCGGCTGCGGCGCATGATGATGATCGCGGGCGTGACCACCTCGATCGCGATCGCCGTGCTTCTGGTCGCCATCGGCTACCGCCTTTTCCGCGGCGATGGAAGCTCCGCGTCAGGCCCCGACCTCACCGCCATGCTGCCGAAGGGCGCCCGCATCGTCGCCACCGGCACCGCCGGCGATCGCCTTGCGGTCACGCTGGATGTGGGCGGCACCACCGAGATCCGCACCTTCGACGTCAAGACCCTGAAACCCACCGGCCGCCTCCGCTTCGCCGTGGAGCCGTGACGGCAGGGGGCTTTGTTGCCCCAGCTCTGACGACACGGGCGGTCAGCGCCTCCCCCGCCTGCGGGGAAGTCGCATCGCATCGAAAGACGCGATGCGGGTGGGGGAACTCTCTCTCCATACGCCCCGCCGCTGCGGCGCCCCCACCCCAACCCTCCCCGCAAGCGGGAGAGGGAGCCCACCGACGCCGTGGCCGGCTGTTTCCATCCCATCCTGGCCGAGCCTCCCGCCACCCAGGCAGTCCGCTCCCCTTGCCGGGAAGGGGTCGGGGGTGGGGGTCCCCACGGGAAAGACCCTCGAGACACCCACTCCACACCCCGACAAAATTCCATCCCCCGTCTTGCGGCGCGGCGATTTCGAGGCTATGCGGTTCACCTCACGCTCCCTTCGTCTAGCGGTTAGGACGCGGCCCTCTCAAGGCTGAAACAGGGGTTCGATTCCCCTAGGGAGCGCCATTCCCGGCGCTCAACCCTCAATTTCTGACCTGTCGACGCGGCTCCGCAGTCTCGCGGCGCGCTTTCGCGTCCGAGCTTTGCCTTTCGGGGCACCCTTCGAGAAGAAGGGCACAGGGAAGGCCGGGTGCAGGCCGCACCCATGGCCCGCCTGCAACAAGAAAAGCAGGCGGCAGTCACCACAGGATTGGCCGAACAACCGGCGGATTCAATCGGTCGTCGCAACACTCGATGAGGAGGTTGCGATGGGTATCCGAAAGCGGCGATCAACGCGGGCGAAGCTGGGATCGATGGGTCGCCCACCAGTGGCGGGGCGTGCGGAACAGCAGAAGTTTTGGCGGGGGATTGCCGCCGGATTGAACAGCGAGAAGGCTGCGCTGGCTGCTGGATTGTCAGATGCTGTCGGCCCTCGATTGTTTCGAAGGGCGGGCGGCGTGACACCAGCGATGTTCAGATCTTCGGCGAAGCCGCTCTCCGGCCGACGCCTCTCTTTCTCTGAACGCGAAGAGATTGCCCTGCTGAATGCGCAGCGCCATTCTGTACGAGAAATAGCGCGGCGCCTCGATCGGTCTCCCTCGACCATCTCTCGTGAGCTCGATCGCAATGCGGCCACGCACGGCGGCAAGATGGCCTATCGAGCGACGGCCGCCCAGTGGCATGCAGATCGATCGGCCCGGCGCCCCAAGCCGAGCAAGCTTGCAAGCAACTCCGCCTTGCGCACTTATGTTGAAGAACGGCTTGCCGGCGTTGTCGTGCCTCCAGGCGGCATCCGGCGGAAGGCCGGTCGTGCGGGTTCGGACCAGCAACGGCGATGGGCAAAAGCCTGGAGTCCTGAGCAGATCGCCCAACGCTTGCCGATCGACTTCCCGGGTGACGAGACGATGCGGATCAGCCACGAAGCCATTTACCAGGCGCTTTTTGTTCAGAGCCGAGGTGCGCTGAACCGGGAGTTGGCGGCCTGCTTGCGAACGGGACGTGCGCTGCGGGTGCCTCGAGCGCGCACGCGAAAGCGTAGCAAAGGCTTCGTATCGCCAGAGATCATGATCAGTGAACGTCCGGCCGAAGTCGCGGATCGCGCCGTGCCGGGACATTGGGAAGGAGATCCGATCGTCGGCTCCGGGAGCTCGGCAATCGGCACGCTCGTCGAACGCAGCACACGGTTTACAATGCTGCTGCACTTGCCACGCTTGCCGGGATTTGAAGACGGCCCACGTACGAAGGACGGGCCTGCGCTCTCCGGACACGGAGCTGAAGCGGTACGCGATGCGATCACGCGCACCATTATCACCTTGCCCAAGGAACTACGCCGCTCGCTGACTTGGGATCAGGGGACCGAGATGGCTCAGCACAGTGACCTCAAGATCGATACAGGCCTTCAGGTCTACTTCTGCGATCCAAGAAGCCCTTGGCAGCGTGGCACGAACGAGAACACAAATGGCCTGCTGCGGCAGTACTTCCCGAAAGGCACCGATCTGAGCGTCTACGATGCTGACGAGATCGCCGCTGTGGCCGCAGCGCTCAATTCCCGACCGAGAAAGACGCTGGGATGGAAAACCCCAGCAGAGGCGCTTGACGAGCTCCTGTCCGGAATGAAAACACTTGCTGTTGCGACGACCGCTTGAGCCCGCCACCGGCCTTCCCTGCGCGATGGGTTGAACGGCTGCTCCGTGCTCTCCCAGGGGACCGGGCTTGCTTGCCCCCGTCATCGACGTCGTTGTCGACCAAGACACCAGCGTCGGGGTGTCGGGACCACACGGCTTGACCGTCCGCCCGGGCTCGTTCGTCCGCACGCGAAACGCGCACTGCGACCCCAGGCGGCCACCGCATCTCCCGCTCCACGGTCCGTGACGATCGCGAAACGCCCCTTCAGCGAACAGGAGACGGCGAGGAGCATCGATCTGATCTGCCCGACGACACAAGGCCGGAGTTGCCCGACGGAATGCGGCAAACTGGCACGACGGGCAGTTTGAACATGAATAGGATGCGGGACGCTCTCGACCCCGCTAAGGCTCGCGTGTCGAGAACGAACGCCTCCGCCAACGTGCAATTTCATTTCGATCCTTGTGGATCGTGGACCCTGGCGCGCGACGAAATTGCCTCGCGTATAACGAACGCGAATTCAACGTCGAAAGCAGACGTCACCCGGCGGGAAAGTGATGTCGTGGGATGAGCCGCTTTGCCTTCCCTCCTGATCTTGCCCCTCGGGCTTAATCCAGTTTGAAGTTCGTTCTGGCCCCAACGAGGACCAGAGCATGAAGCGCAGCCGCTTTACGGAAGAGCAGATCATCGGGATTTTGAAGGAGCACGAGGCTGGCATTCCGGTCGCCGATCTGTACCGCAAGCATGGTGTCAGCGACGCCAGCATTTACAAGTGGAAGGCCAAGTTGGCGGAATGGACGTCTCGGAGGCCAAGCGGCTGAAGACGCTGGAGGACGAGAACACACGTCTGAAGCGGCTGCTGGCGGACGCGATGCCGGACAATGCCGCCCTGAAGGATCTGCTGGGAAAGAAGTGGTGACGCCCACGGCGAAGCGGAAAGCTGTCGCACTTCTCGTGGGCGTTCAGGGATGAGCGAACGGCGGGGGAGACCGACTTCGCGATCCGTCATTCTGACGTCGGTCTCCTCGCGCGCAGTGGTTCTTCCAGCGCGGCGAATGGCGCTCGCTGGCGGGCTCAATCCGAGTCTTGACGTCTGAGCCGAACACGCCAGCCGTCAGCGGCAGACGTAGGCTCCGTTGACCAGCACGCGAACGCATGCGGTGCCGGCAGCGGCCGCGCCGACGGCGGCGCCGCCGACGACGGCTCGCCTCGTGGTGCGACGTGCGACGCCGGCGACGGAGACAGGGGTCAAGGGCCGCCCGACGCGGGCCTCGGCCTTGACGAGGGAAAGAGAGATCCCTTCGTCCGGCGACCAGCCGAGCGAGCCCCCCATGGCGAAACCCGCGAGCGCCGCCGCGAGGGTGAGTTTTCCGAACATCCCGAGCGTCATGATGACCTCCTTCTGTGAGTAACAGTGTTCATCGATCCCCCGTGCCGTTCGCGGACCATTGATCAGGATCAACGAAACGCACGGATCCGCGACGAGGCTGAACGTCGCCGGTCGGCGGAAGGATCGATTGGCCTGTCACGGAGCGAGGGGAGACGAAAACGAATGCGGGTCTCGCGCTTTGCTCCTGCCGCGCGGCAGGCGGCCCCGTTCATGACAGGTCCTCTGTTGAGGGCGGCCATGCCTGCCGCAGCGCCGTCTGGTGGCATCTGGCTCTCCCGGTCAGCGTCATCACCGCGCATGAAGCGTGTGAGCGGTGAGGCGCGACCATGAAGACCCTTCGCCAGCGGCTCACCGGCGAAGATTCGATCCAGCTGTTGATCAGGCTCGGACTGCTCGCGCTGTTGATCTTTTGGACGTCCTATCTCGTCCGCCCGTTCCTGACGATCATCGTGTGGGCTCTCGTGCTTGCCGTGGCGCTCAATCCAGGCTTTGCTCTGCTCGCGAAGCTGCTGGGCGGGCGCCCGAAGCTCGCGGCAGCGATCTTCACCGCGATTAATCTTGCGATCTTTCTCGGTCCGGCAGCCTGGCTCGGCATCGGCGCGGTGGAGAGCGTCAGACATTTTGCCGCCGAACTCGCCTCGGGGGACCTGACAGTTCCGGTGCCGCCGCAATCGCTCAAGTCGTGGTCTCTGATCGGGACCCCGCTTTACGAGCTCTGGGATCAAGCCTCGACCAATCTCCGATCGTCTCTGCATCAGATCGCGCCTTATCTGAAGCCGCTTGCTGGGAAGCTGCTGGGCCTGGCGGGAGACGCTGGCGTGGGCGCCATCAAGTTTCTGCTTTCGATCGTCGTTGCCGGCGTCATCTTTCCTTACGGATCTCAATTCGTCGCCGCGGGGCGCGGTCTGCTGATGCGGATCGTGCCCGAGCAGAGCGAGCACTTCCTGGACCTCGCGGGAGCAACCATTCGCGCGGTCTCACAAGGCGTGATCGGGATCGCGGTGATCCAGGCCCTGCTGGCTGGTATCGGCTTCAAGCTCGCGGGCATCCACATTGCGGGCCTGCTGGCGCTGCTGGTCCTCCTCCTCTCCATCGTGCAGATCGGAGCGGCACTCGTCATGCTCCCCGTGATCGTCTGGATATGGACCGAGAAGGACCTGACGACCGCATCGCTGCTGACGCTCTTCTTCGGGATCGTGAGCATTCTCGACAACGTGTTGAAGCCACTCGTGATGGGACGCGGCCTGACCACGCCGACACTCGTCATCCTCATCGGAGTCATCGGCGGAACGCTGGGTCATGGCATCGTCGGTCTGTTCATCGGCCCCGTCATTCTCTCGGTCGCGTGGGAGCTGACCGTTGCCTGGATCAGGACTGATCGACCGGCGGCGCAATCCGTCGTCGAACGTTGACTTAAATCAACCCTGGCGCAGTGCTGAGGCGCGTTGTGAGTGCGCACGCCAGCGAGATCAGGACGCGACAATGGAAAACTTGAACCTGCCGGGTGGTCCGATGTCCGGGGTGGTGGCTGCGGCCATCGAATACATGGTCGATGCGGGGCAGCGGAGCGTTCTGTTCCTCGACGTCATGCGCCAGCGCGGAGACCAGTATCGCGAGCATGTCGCGCAAACGGCGCCGCATGTCCTGCAGTATGCAGCCGAGCTGGTCGTCGACGGGCGCAAGCTCGACGAGCCCGTCAACTACGCGCTGGTGCGCATCATTCCACCCAAGGGCGTCGAGATCGATCTCCATCGGCGGCCGTTCATCGTGGTCGATCCACGCGCCGGACATGGTCCGGGAATTGGCGGATTCAAGGCGGACAGCGAGATCGGCGTGGCGATGAAGGCGGGACATCCCTGCTACTTCATAGGCTTTCTACCGGAGCCGATGCCGGGGCAGACCATCGAGCGGATCGCGCGCGCCGAAGCAATGTTCATCGAGAAGGTCATCAGCCTGCATCCTCAGGCCGATGGCAAGCCGTGCGTCATCGGCAACTGCCAGGCTGGCTGGGCCGTCATGATCCTGGCCTCGTTGCGACCCGAGCTATTCGGGCCCCTGATCATCGCAGGCGCGCCGCTTGCCTACTGGGCCGGTGTGCACGGCAAATATCCGATGCGCTATTCCGGCGGCCTGTTGGGCGGCAGCTGGCTGACTGCGCTGAGCAGCGATCTCGGGGCCGGAAAGTTCGACGGCGCCTGGCTGGTGCAGAACTTCGAGGGACAGAACCCTTCCAACACGCTCTGGACCAAGCAGTATAATGTCTACTCGAAGGTCGATACCGAGGCCGATCGCTATCTGGATTTCGAGCGCTGGTGGGGTGGGCACGTCAACCTCAATGCCGAGGAGATCCAGTTCATCGTCGATGAGCTCTTCATCGGCAACAATCTCGCCGCCGGCCGGATCGAGATGTCGGATGGGCAGAAGGTCGACCTGCGCAATATCAAGTCGCCGATCGTGGTATTCTGCTCGAAGGGCGACAACGTCACGCCGCCGCAGCAGGCGCTGGACTGGATTCTCGATTGCTATGCCGATGTGGATGAGATCAGGGCCTATGGCCAGACCATCGTCTACACCGTTCACGAGAGCATCGGTCACCTCGGCATCTTCGTCTCGGGCGGGGTTGCGAAGAAGGAGCACGCGGAGTTCTCGAGCAACATCGACCTGATCGATATTCTGCCTCCCGGGCTCTACGAGGCCACCTTCGAGGCCAAGGGCGAGGAGACGACGAGCTCCGATCTCGTGGTCGGGCAGTGGGTGATGCGCTGCGAGGCGCGATCCCTTGACGACATTCGCGCCATGGGCGGCAACTCGCCGGAGGACGAGCGGCGCTTCGCCGCTGCCAAGCGCGTCTCCGAACTGAACCTCGCCGCGTACCAAAAGTTCGTTCAGCCTTGGATCAGGAAAATGGCCACGCCGCAGATGGCGGAGACGATGCGCAAGCTGCATCCGTTGCGGCTTCAATACGAGATCTTCAGCAGCCTGAATCCGTGGATGGGCGCCGTGAAGTCGGCGGCCGACCAGGTCGAGGAGAACCGCAAGCCGGTCGCGAAGGACAATCCGTTCCTGGCGTTCCAGGAGCAGATGTCCAAACAGATCGTTCATGCGCTGGACAGCTGGCGCGACGCGCAGGAAGCCCTCAGCGAGACGATCTTCCTGAACGTCTATGGCTCGCCCGTCCTGCAGGCGGCGGTGGGGATCGACCCGAAATCGGAGCCGTCGCGCCGCCGTGAGATGTCGCCCGAGCACCGGGCGATGCTCGAGAACCGGATCGCCGCACTCAAGTCGAGGGTTCGCGAGGGCGGACTTCGTGAAGCGACGATTCGCAGTCTGCTCTATATCGGGTCGGCGCGCGGAATGGTCGACGAGCGGAGCATCGAAGCGCTGCGCCAGGCGCGCCGCGATGCAGGGGGAGCGCGCATGACGCTGTCCGAGTTCAAGCTGCTGGTGCGCGAGCAGTTCTTCATGCTGCTGCTCGACCAGGAGGAGGCGCTGGCCGCCATTCCCGCGATGCTGCCCGCGGACGTTCCACAACGACGCGCGGCGCTTGCGATGCTGCGCGACGTGCTCTCCGCCAGCGGCGAGCTCGGCGGCGAGCGGGCAAGCCGGCTCAAGCGTATCGCGGCCTTGTTCGGCGTCGAGGTGGAAGAGGGGGCGTCCAAGATTGCCCCTTTCGACCCAAAGGCGAGAGCGTCGTGACGGTTCAAGGACGGATGCGGAGCGACACCATGTCAGCAGAGCCAAGGCAATCCCAGTCTCCCAGCAAATATGATCGCTTGATCGCCGCGGCGCAGGGCGTGTCCCCGGTACCGACCGTGGTGGTGCATCCTTGCGACGAGACGTCGCTGCGCGGAGCCGTCGACAGCGCAAAGGCTGGCATCATCCGGCCGATCCTCGTCGGACCCGCAAGAAAGATCCAGGACACGGCAAAGAGCCATGATCTCGATATCTCCGGCTTCGAGATCATCGATGCCGCGCACAGCGAGGATGCGGCCGCAAGAAGCGTCGAGCTGATCCACGCGGCCAGGGGCGAGATGCTCATGAAGGGCAGCCTGCATACCGACGAGCTGATGCGCGCCGTGACCGCGAAGGCCGGTGGTCTGCGCACTGACCGTCGCATCAGCCACGTCTTCGTGATGGACGTTCCGGCCTACGCCGAGACGCTGTTCGTGACGGACGCCGCGATCAACATCTTTCCGGACCTCGATGCCAAGCGCGACATCATCCAGAACGCAATCGATCTCTACAATCAGGCCGGCTTTGGCAAGACGCCGCGCGTCGCGATCCTGTCGGCCGTGGAAACCGTGACCTCGAAGATTCCGTCGACGATCGAGGCGGCGGCGCTGTGCAAGATGGCCGACCGCGGGCAGATTACCGGCGGCGTGCTCGATGGGCCGCTGGCCTTCGACAATGCGATCGACGCCGAGGCGGCGCGGATCAAGGGCATCAAGTCGGAGGTCGCCGGACGGGCGCAGATCCTCGTCGTTCCGGACCTCGAGGCCGGCAACATGCTGGCGAAGAATCTCGCTTATTTCGCGAAGGCCGATGGTGCGGGCATCGTGCTCGGCGCCCGGGTGCCGGTCGTCCTGACGTCGCGCGCGGATACGCCGCGTGCGCGCATGGCGTCCTGCGCGGTGGCATCGCTCTATGCCAACGCGCGCCGCCGGCATGCGCCGACAGTCGCAGCGTGATCGCCATGGACACGATTCTCGTCGTCAACGCCGGCTCCTCGAGCGTCAAGTTCCAGGTCTTCTCGGTGGAAGGGGAGGGCACCCTTCGGCGGCAGATCAAAGGCCAGGTGGACGGAATCGCAAGCCGTCCGCGGCTGAGGGCGAGCGGTGCGGACGGCGAGCCGCTGGCCGAGCGGGCTTATCCGATCGAGGCCGTCGCCAACGTGCCGGCGGCGATGGAGATTGCCGGGAGCTGGCTGCGCGACGAGCTTCGTATCCACCCCATCGCCATCGGACACCGGGTCGTCCATGGCGGTCCGGACTTCGACCGGCCGACGTTGATCGATCACGGCGTGGTGGCGCGCCTGGAGCGCTTCGTCAGTCTCGCGCCGCTGCACCAGCCGCACAATCTGGCCCCGATCCGATCGGTGCTCGCCGCCTTCCCGGCGTTGCCGCAGGTGGCCTGCTTCGATACCGCCTTTCATCGCGGGCACAGCGCTGTCGCCGACCACTACGCCATCCCGCATGCGCTGCATGCCGAGGGCGTGCGCCGTTACGGCTTCCACGGGCTGTCCTATGAATACGTCGCCAAGTCCCTGCCGCAGATCGCGCCGGATATTGCGAGTGGGCGAGTCATCGTCGCCCATCTCGGCAGCGGGGCATCGATGTGCGCGCTCAAGGCGGGGCGCAGCGTGGAAAGCACGATGGGCTTCACGGCTTTGGACGGGCTTCCGATGGGAACGCGTCCCGGCCAGCTCGATCCCGGCGTCGTGCTGTATCTCATCTCAGAAAAGGGCATGTCGGCCTCCAACGTTCAGGCCATGCTCTATCGCGATTGCGGGCTGAAAGGTCTCTCCGGCGTCAGCAGCGACATGCGCGTGCTCGAAGCCAGCGATGACGCCAAGGCGAATCTGGCGATCGACTATTTCGTGTATCGGATCGCCCTCAATGCCGGCATGCTCTCGGCCGCCTTGCAGGGCCTCGACGCCTTCGTCTTCACGGCTGGCATCGGTGAGAACTCCGCGACCATCCGCGCCCGCGTGGTCCAGCAGCTTGGATGGTTGGGGGTCAGCCTGGATCCCTCCCGAAACATCAGCAATTCGCGCCTGATCTCGCACGCTGACAGCCTCATCCCCGTCTACGTCGTGCCGACCGACGAGGAACGGATGATTGCGCAGCATACCCTGTCACTGCTGATGAAGCCGGTCACGAACACCATCAATCGAGAGAGGGCATCATGATTCCCGTGTTCCCCGATACGAAGGTTGCCCTGAAGGGCAAGAAGGGCCTCATCGTCGGCATCGCCAACGACCAGTCCATTGCCTGGGGCTGCGCGCGGGCGTTCCGCGCGCTCGGGGCAGAGCTCGCTGTCACCTATCTCAATGATCGGGCCAGGAAGTATGTCGAACCGCTGGCGCAGGCGCTGGAGGCGCCGATCGTCATGCCGCTGGACGTCATGGCGGAGGGGCAGACCGAGGCGGTGTTCGAGCGGATTGCCAGGGAATGGGGACAGCTCGATTTCCTGCTGCATTCGATCGCGTTCTCGCCGAAGGAGGCGCTGCACGGCCGGGTCGTGGATGTCGGACGCGACGGCTTCCTCAAGACGATGGATGTCTCGTGCTGGTCGTTCATGCGGATGGCGCATCTGGCGGAGCCGTTGATGAAGAATGGCGGCACCATGTTCACCATGACCTATTACGGCAGCCAGATGGTCGTGAAGAACTACAACGTGATGGGGGTGGCCAAGGCTGCGCTCGAAGCTGCGGTCCGCTACATTGCCGCGGAGCTCGGCCCGAAGGGTATCCGTGTTCATGCGATCTCGCCAGGGCCGCTCGCCACGCGCGCTGCATCGGGCATCCCGGAATTCGACGATCTGATGGACAAGGCGCAATCGACCGCTCCGGCCCGCAGCCTGGTGAGCATCGAGGATGTCGGCAATGCCACGGCCTTCCTGGCGCTGGACGGCGCCAAGCTGATCACCGGAGGGGTTCTCTACGTCGACGGTGGCTATCACATCATCGACTGACCAGCCGGAGAGATCGAGGTGCGAATCCCAGCGTTGAGTCTGCTCATGCTTCCGCTGATCTTCGGTGCGGCCGAAGCTCAGACCTATGATCCGCGGTTTCCCGTTTGCATGAAGGTCTACGATGGGTCTCTTGGCGGGGGCGAATGGATCGATTGCAGCTACACGTCACTCCCGCAGTGTCAGGCGACGGCATCCGGCCGGGCCGCCATGTGTCTGATGAACCCGTACTACGCCCGTGATCTCTCGCGCGGACGCGCCCGGCGAGCTCTGCGGCCGGACTGAGACGATCCAGCCGATCGCCGCGGTCGGCCTTGACGGCAGATCTAGCAATAATGCAGCGCAATCAGCTCCGCCACACAGGCGGGCTTCTTGCCGCCCTCGATCTCGATGACGATATGATAGTTGACGCGCAGGCCGTCCGGCGGCACGTCCTCGGCCTCAGCGATCGTGATGCGGCCGCGCAGCCTCGCGCCGGCCGGCACGGGTGCAAGATACCGGATCCGGTCCGCGCCGTAGTTCAGCGTGTTGCGCAGACCCTTCAGGCCCATCACCGAGCGAATGAAGAGCGGCGCGAGCGAGAGGGACAACAGGCCATGCGCGATGGTGGTGCCGCCAGGCGCTTCGCGCCTGGCGCGCTCCTGATCGACATGGATCCATTGCTCGTCGCAGGTCGCCTGCGCGAACTGGTTGATCCGCTCCTGCGTCACCTGGAACCAGTCGCTGACGCCGATCTCGGTCCGGAGTGCAGATCTGATATCATCGAAGCCTGAGAATATCCGCATGGTTGTCGCCCGCTCAGATGTTCATTTCAGGAACGTTGTCCGGAATGACCAGCTCCGCATCGGTGGCCGCCATGACCTCGCCGATGCTGCTTCCGGGCGCGATCTCCAGCAACGTCGCCTTGCCGCCGGGGAAGCCGATCACGGCCATGTCCGTCACGACCAGATGCACCGGCCGCACCGAGGTCAGGGGCAGCGTGCATTGAGCGACGATCTTGGACTTGCCCTTGGCGGCGTGCTGCATGGCGACGATGACCCGCCTGGCGCCGCTGACGAGGTCCATCGCGCCTCCCATCCCCGGAACCATCTTGCCGGGGATCATCCAGTTGGCGAGACGCCCATGGGCATCGACCTGGAGCCCACCGAGCACGGTGACATCGACGTGACCTCCACGGATAAGCCCGAACGACATCGCGCTGTCGAAGGTGCTGGCGCCAGGCAGCGCGCTGATCGGACGGCCGCCGGCGTCCGTCAGCAACGGATGCGCCAGTCCTTGCTCCGGAATCGGGCCGGTGCCGATCAGGCCGTTCTCGGACTGGAAGAACACGTTCAAGCCGGCGGGCACGTAGTTGGCGACGAGCGTCGGGATGCCGATGCCGAGATTCACGAGGTCGCCGCTCACGAGCTCCTTGGCGACGCGTCGCGCGATCATCTCCTGCGGGTCCATGTGGTCACCCATTGGGGTTGGTGATGAGATAATCGACCAGCGGCGCGGGCGTCACGACGTGGTCGGGCGCGATCACGCCGACGGGCACGATGTGCTCCGCCGTCACGATCACGGTATCCGCCGCCATCGTCATGACCGGATTGAAGTTGCGTGCGGTCAGCGCATAGGAGAGATTGCCGAGATAGTCGGCGAGAAACGCGTGGACGAGCGCGAACTGCGCCCGCAGGGCGATCTCGAGCAGGAAGGGCTTTCCATCCACCTCGATCTGACGCTTGCCTTCCGCGACCGAGGTGCCGACGCCGGTCGGCGTGAGGATGCCGCCCAGGCCACAGCCGCCGGCGCGGATGCGCTCGACGAAGGTCCCCTGCGGGATCAGATCGACCGCGACCTCACCGGCGAGCATCTGCTGCTGAACTTTCGGGTTGAGGCCGATATGGGTCGCCGTGAGCTGCGAGACGAGGGCGGCATCGAACAATCGTCCGACGCCCTTGCCCGGCACCGCGGCGTCGTTGCTGATGATCGAGAGACCCGACTTGCGCTGGCGAACCAGCTCCTCGAGCAGACGCTCCGGCGTTCCAACTCCCATGAAGCCGCCGATCATGAGACTTGCGCCCGCCGGGATCATCGCGACGGCTTCTTCGATGGAAACGGCCCTCATGGTGGAGACTCCCGTCGGAAGCGAGCGGAGGAAGGTCGACGAATGCTTGCCTTGCGCCGTCACGCTCCATTGATCTGCGTCAAGAGTTCTCGCTATTCGTCGACGGTCATGCCGATGCCGTCGAGCGCATTCGCCCAGAGCCTGCGGATCTCGACGTGACGGCGTTCGAGCGCGGCGCTGACGACGTCGCGATGCGCCGCCAGTGGCTCGCCTTTCAGGAACAGGATCTGCGCCTGCAGCAGCCGGCCGCTCTCGAATTCGATGCGGCGCAAGGCCATCACGAACGGGTCGTTGGCGTTGGCCTCCATCGGCAGCAGAGCGGCTGGCCGCGGCCCTGCATGGATGCCGTGTGCCAGCGTCGCGAGGCCAACCGCGAGAGCCAAATGCCGGTCTGGAATGCCCTCGGCCGGCTCCGGATACCAGGCCGTCTCCCAGGACAGCGCGAGGGCACCCAGCGCAAAGTCGGCCACCCAGGAGGTCGAGCGCATCAGCAGGGTTACGATCTCCGCCTCATGGTAGAGCTGCGCGTTCAGCTCGGTCTGCCAGGCGAATTCGAACCTGGGCGGCAGGGCGAGAGCCAGTTGCCGGGCCAGGGCGCCGTGCGCAGAGATCAGAAATGCCGCGACGCGGGTCTGCTGCTGCGGCGGCACGCGACCCTGCGGATCGAGGGGGCCGAAGAAAGTGCTCATGGCGTCGACGCCTGCATGGGAATTGCCCGCAAATGGTCGTAGCCGGCGGGAAACGCGATGAGCTCGCCTCCAGCGTTCTCCGGCGCGATCCAGACCGTCTTGTTGCCGCGCCAGCGCCCGCCCAGCACATCCTCGGCGAAGCGGGCGAGCAGATCTGCCGTCAACACCGGCTTCTCCAAGGTGAAAGCATGATAGGCGCGCTGGATGATCACGAGCGCGCTGTTCGGGATGTTGACTCGCAGCGTTTCATGCAGCGCACGCGGTGTCAGAAAATCGAACTCGCCGTTCAAGATCATGGTCGGCGCGCGGATTGACGAAAGCCGCGGCGTGAGCGGACTGAAGTCGAGAAACGACTCCATCAGGTTCTGCAGCGCATAGACGTCGTTGACCAGCCACCCCTGCCGTTTCACGCTGTCGAGCCTGTCCAGCACCGGCGACAGCCACTGGTCCGACACGTTCATCGGCAGCAGCAGGTCCTGCAGGTAGCTCGTACCTCCGAGGATCAGCGCCGTGCGGAGCGCGTTGCCGAGCAGGAACAGTTGCGGTGGGAGCTCTGCAAAGCAGCTCATCGGCACGAGACCCGACAGGCGCTCACCATGGTCGATCGCGTAGCGCAGCGCGATCAGGCCTCCGAAGCTGATACCGCCGAGAAAGATTGGTCCGTCGCCGAGCTCGCAGATCAGCAGATGAAGCGCGGCAACCTGGTCGTCCTGGCTGATGAACAGCGCAGGCTTGTCGGATGCGCCCTGGCCGAGCAGGTCGAAGGTCGCGACGCGGAAATGCCGCGCGACGAGGGCGTCGCGATAGGCGGCCCAAAGCTCGGCGTATTGCGTCAGTCCGTTGACGAGCACGTAGGCTGGCGCGGTCTCGGGCCCCTCGAGCTCATAGCGGATGCGATACGAGCCGTGATGGAGGAAGGGCATCGCGAAGACCCGGACCAGATGGATGACGACGGAATGCTCCGTCATCAAACCGGGATTCCATTGAGTTAGATCAAGGGTCGGTGATGTCGCCTACCTAGCCTTTTGGCAAAGAGCCAGGAGGAAGCCGTCATGACCGGGAAGAATGTCGCCCGACATTGCTATGTCATCCTGTTGCTTCTGCTGTTGGGAACGGTGCTCGCGGCCGCAGAGCCGTTCAGCCGCCGCTCGTCGCAGATGCAGCATGATGGGCTGAAGAAGACGGTCGAGATCGCCAACTTTCGCCTGGGAGGAAAGTACGACCTTTCTGACCCGTCGAAATGGGAGAATGGCGGGGAAGGCGGCGTGACGCTGGAATCGCTTGGCGCCGGCAAGCTTCATTCCGCCTATATCGCGATCGGGACGCCCCGGCGCAATGCGGCCGGCGACATCACCAATGCCGTGATCATCAACTCGTATTATTCCGGCGATTCCACCGACATGTACGAGCAGTGGGTCAAGGGAGCCGCCTTGTCGGGTGGCGTGCCGATCATCGGACCGGGCCGGCCGATCGATACGGATCGATACTATGTCGTCATGGTCGACCCGCTCGGGACCTGGGGCGCGAGCAAGCCTTCCGATGGTCTCGGCATCAAGTTTCCGCAATACAGCTACTACGACATGGTGCAGGTGAACTACCGCATGCTGCGCGACGACCTGAAGATCGCGCACGCCGCCTTGGTGACCGGCGTCTCGATGGGAGGGACGCAGACCTATGTCTGGGGCGTGATGCACCCGGAGTTCATGGGCGGACTGATGCCGATCGGTGGCACGACCCAATCGGACGCGGAAGATCCAGTCGGCAACTGGACCTTTCAGTTGATGACCGCTGCCATCCAGGCCGATCCGGTGTGGCAGGCGACCAAGGGCGACTATTACAATCTGCCCAAGGAGAAGCATCCGATGCTCGGCGTGGCATTCGGGTGGTCGGTGCTCGGGTTGACCGGCTATGACTTCGCCTTCCGCACCACGCAGAGTTTCGCGGCTGTTCAGCCTGAGGTGTTCTACTGGGAGCCGCCGAACGAGAAGGCCGCCAGCAGCGTGATCACGCGCGCCAAACTATACGACGCGGTCGACCTCGTCTGGCGCAACCGGGTCGGAGAGACGCACAACGTCAATCCTTATCTTGGCCGCATCCGGGCGCGCACGCTGGTGATGCACATCACCAACGACCAGTGGCTGAATTTCAAGCTCGCCGAGCGCGCCGTCGATCGGGTGCCCGGCGCCCAGGTCCTCGCCGAGGAAAGCCCCGTCGCTCACTACGGCGTGTTCTCGATCATCAACCATCGCAAGAACGATCCCAAGTTCGTCGCCTTCATGGACGACGTCGCGAGCCTGGATCGCGCACAGGAATACGTCGACAAGAACTATCGCGTGCCTGGCGTGGCCGCGAACATCGATCCGGGCAAGTCGTTCTGGAAGAACTACGTAACCTATCCCTATCCGGTCAAATACGCGACCGCCAAGGACAAGCGGGGAACGTCGTGGGAGATCGGGTATATGGACGAATATGCCGGAACGGATCGGGACCCGAAGGTGCTCGTCATCATCCATGGCAAGGGCGCGTTCGGCGGGCACTATGGCAACGTGATGCAATATGCGTTGCGCAGCGGTCTGCGCGTGATCGTTCCGGACCTGCCGCATTACGGCATGTCCGGTCCCGGCAATCTCGACAAGAGCCCCGCGCGGACCATGCAGGATATGCGCGAGGTGGTACATGACCTCGTCGTCAACCAGCTTGGCGTCAAAAAGGCCTACTATCTGGGACACTCGCTGGGTGGTCAGGTCGTGGCCGGCTATGCCCTGACGTGGCCGGACGTCGTGCAGGGTCTTGCGCTCGAGGCGCCTTCGGGCCTGGAGGAGTATCCGCGCGACATCACCATCGCCAAGGACAAGAAGGCTCGGTTGTTCGATCAGGCCTTCGATCACGACTTCGACAAGTGGAAGGAGACCTGGGGTCCTACTGGTATCCTCGCTGCGGAGATTGGACGGTCCGAGCAGAGTGTGCGCGACTTCTTCTACTTCAAGAAGCGCGACCCGGAGACAAACGTGGTGTCGGCGGCCAAGAGCGGCTACTTCTACAACGACAGCGAATATGCGCGTTTCCACACCGAGCAGCGCGTCGGGCTCATCAAGGGGAACCCGAGAGAGCTCGAGCAATGGGCCGACGTCTTCATCTACGACATCTATTCGATCGGCTCCGAGCTGCAGCAGGACGATCCGAATAATCTGTACCAGCGGCTGACCCGGATCAAGGCGCCGATCTTCCTCTCCTTCGGTGACAAGGAGCCGTTCATTCCAACGCCGGCGTTCAACGGCCTGACGGACCTGGGACGTGACGTCATCACGCCGTTCATGTCGCGGATGGCGAATGCCGGCAATCGGCCGATCCTGAAGATTTATCCGGAGACGGGGCACTTCATCCATACGGACAATCCGGTCGAGTTTCCGGTCGACGTGGTGGATTTCGTGATGAAAGGTGCCGTCGATACGTCGTCGCCGCTCGGGACCGACCGCATGATCAAGGGCTCGGTCGTCTCGGCATTGCCGGTGGCGCCGACCCCGCCAGGCGCCGCCCCGACGGCCGGCTTGAACAAGTAGGCAGGACGATGGGCACGTTGCAGGCGAGCGAGGTCCGGCTGGGCTGGCGGCAATGGGGAGAAGGCGATGTCACGATCGTCTTCATCCACGGCAACCTCGCCAGCAAGGACTGGATCGACCTCGCCGCGCCGCTCTTTCCAGCCGGCTTGCGCGTGATCGGGATCGACTGGAGGGGCTGTGGCGACAGCGATCGGCCCAGCCCCACGGCCGACTATGGCAACTACACGATGCAGCAGCATGCGCTGGACTTGCTGGCTGCGTTGGACACGCTCAATATCGCGTTCTGCCATCTGGCGACGCATTCCACCGGGGGCATCATTGCGGCCCGCATGCTTCTGCTGCAGCCGCAGCGGTTCGGCCGCGTGCTCGCCCTCGACCCCGTGACCCCGCTCGGCATGAGCTTCAATGCGGAGCAGATCGGCCTGTTCAGGGCGATGATGACGAGCAAGGAGCTGACGCGAACAGTCATGGCAACGGCGGCAGCCTCGCTGTTCGTGCCCGAGAGCCTGGCGCCGAACATGCTTCCACGCTTCCGCGACGTGCCGTGCGATGTCCGAGCTCATTTCGAGCGGATCGTCGAACAGGCCTTTACAGTGTCCGAAGGCGTCTGGATCGGAACACCCGTCAAC
Source organism: Bradyrhizobium oligotrophicum (assembly GCA_050641875.1). Lineage (GTDB taxonomy): Bacteria > Pseudomonadota > Alphaproteobacteria > Rhizobiales > Xanthobacteraceae > Bradyrhizobium > Bradyrhizobium oligotrophicum_B. The sequence goes on along the minus strand of CP192619.1, from coordinate 1,219,695 downwards.
CTGACCCACGAGCGGGAGAGCGGAGAGCTCCAGCGACGCATGGCCGAGATCAAGCACCCGCATCTGGTGCTGTGGGGCGAGCAGGACGGGTGGATACCGCCAGCCGACCTGCGCACCATGGCAGCGGCGATGCCGGATTGTCGGCTCGTATTCGTGCCCGGAATTGGGCACTCGATGAATCTCGAGCTCCCGCCGCTCTACGCCGGCTATTTCGGGGCTTGGTTCGGAGGACTTTCGCGGTAGATGATGAGCTCCACACGTCGGACAGGAACGATAAAGTGCGGCGGATCAGCAATTCGCGCCGCTAGTTCTGCAGGTCAAAGCTGGCGAGCTTGATGCGGTCCGTCAGAACGATCTGCCGCTGGGTATTGCCGACGAAATCGAGCACGCCGACCTCGTGCAGCCGCGACAGGGCGCGCGACACCGTCTCCAGCGTGAGACCAAGATAGTCCGCGATGTCGCGGCGCGACATCGGGAGCGCGATGACATCGGCGGCGGTCAGGCGCTTGTCCATCTCGGCCAGGAACGTGGCGACCCGCTCGAGTGACGTCTTTCGGCCAAGCAGAAGCATATGATCCTCGGCGTGATGAAGATTCGCGGTGGTCATTCCGAACAAGCTCTTGGCGACAACCGAGTCGCTCTTCGCGACGGCTTCGAGACTTTGACGCCTGATGAGGTTGACAGTCGTGTCGACGATCGCTTCCGTCGTGAAGCGATGAGCGGGGCCGTTCTCGAGCCCAAAGATGTCACCTGGAAGATGAAACGCGCCGATCTGGCGCCGGCCATCGCTCAGCAGCTTGTAGCTCCGGATCGCGCCGGTCCGGACCTGATAGACGTATTCGGCCGGCTCATTCTCGCCGTAGATCTCGGTGCCCTTTTTGTAGGTGAACTCGCTCAAACTGACGAGCGGGTTCGATGCGCTCGCCATTCCAAAGTCGCGGAGTGAATTTGGGCGGGAGGACTTGTCGGCGGACGTACGCACAAACATGGGCAACTCCTGAACCAATCCCACGGTACATGTGTCGGAGACGGCGGAGCGCCCAGTTGCGGAGAGCTGGCCCAGCTGTCTCAAACCGTAGTCAATCTAGAAGGGACGCGTACCAGCGACCATTGCCCCTGTGGCCATTGTACTAAGGTGCATGAGCGACTATCGTGTCGCTCGTTGTTTGAACGTCACAGATGCGACCTGTTTTCAGGTCGATTTCTTCACTTTTGTTGAGGTGGCCAAGGGAGTTCCCGAGCCTTTCGGGTGCCGTATCGGGAGCGCCGCCTGGTCGACATTTGAGGAGAATGACTGTTGGCTAGTACCGTGCATGTCGTGGACGATGACGCGTCATTCCGAGCGGCCATCGAACGGCGGCTCAAGATGGCTGGCTATGACGTTGCGGCCTACGCGTCCGCTCAGGATCTGCTGGATCGCCTTCCCGACAATGAGGAATCAGGGTGCATCCTGCTCGATGTAAGAATACCGGGGCTATCCGGCCCCGAGCTTCAGAAGCCGTTTGTCGAAGATTGGATCTACGCTTCCGATCGTGTTTCTGACCGGTTACGCCGATACGGCGACCACCGTGCGCGCCATCAAGGCCGGGGCCGAGGATTTCTTGACCAAGCCGGTCTCGTCAGCGCACTTGCTTGACGCCGTGAAGCGGGCGGTGGCGCGTCAAGAGGCGGCGCAGACACACCGCAATAAGCTGAGTGCGCTCCAAGGGCTTCTCAACTCACTGACACCGCGCGAACGCCAGGTGTTCGACATGATCGTTCGGGGGAGCATCAACAAGCAGATTGCCCACGAACTCGGCACCGCTGAACGAACGATCAAGGCCCATCGGCACCAAGTCATGGAAAAGATGCAGGTGCAGTCGCTTGCGGAATTGGTTTCGATTGCAGAGCGATTGGGCCTGCTCGACGGCGAAACCGAACGCCGGGCCTAGATCGAGCCGGCGGGCTCGTGCAATCATCACACGGGCTTGCACGGAAGTACAATAGCGCAGCCGGTAGTGGCTTACTATATTCCGATCGTGGATGAGAGTCGGATTCAATGTCGAGGCTGACGGCTGATCCGCTGGCGAGTGAGCGCTTGTCAAGGAAGATCGCCGAGATGTCCGTCCGCGGGCCCATTTTTGTCGTCGACGATGACGAGTCGATGCGCGTCAGCATCCGCCGGTTGCTCCGCGCGCGCGGGTTCTCTGCATTGCTCTTCGATTCAGCCCCTGCGATGCTGGATCACGATGCCTGCAGTGACGTCTTGTGTATCATCATCGACATCAATCTGAGCGAGGCCTCTGGAATCGAGTTGCGGCGCCAGCTGTCGCGAAAGGGATTCGTGGCACCGGTTATCTACATTACTGGGAATGACAGCCATGCGACCTGGTCGGCAGCAATCGAGTCGGATTGCATCGCGTATTTGACCAAGCCGTTCATGGCGAACGCGTTGATAGAAGCCGTTGAACGCGCTGTCACACGCGCAGGGGGAGCGGAGCCGTCCGGCCAGCCGTATCCGGACTGAGCGCCAGCGCTGTTGGCGAGCGTCCCGGTCCGGCATTGTTCCATGGGTCCCTGCCGCAGTCGAGACAACGGAGTTGGCGCCACGGCGTGGTGGCCGGGCATCGGTATCATATGGGTGATGTCGATGCGGCGGCATCGGTCGTGGACGCGACAGTTGATGTACGAGCTGATTAGGTTGCGCTAGATCAACCATGCGACTGCAATACTTCCTAAGGTCAGCTAGTATGCTGGTCTCGTCTAGCGGGGAGTATTGCGATGTTGATGAGGATAGCCAGCCGCTCGGCCCTTGATGCGCAACTCGCAGTCATGTCCGGCGAACGGGCGTCGTGCCGCGAGTTGACGTATCGCAGGGGGGCGTTTGTTTTTAGCCAGGGTGACGAGGCGAGTTACGTCTATCAGATCGTCTCGGGGGCAGTCCGTGCCTACAAGCGCCTGGCCGACGGCCGCCGGCAGATCAGCTCGTTTCATCTGGTTGGCGACATGTTTGGGCTCGAGAACGGCGCGACGCATCGCTTCACGGCTCAGGCCGTGACGGCGACCACGGTCCGCGTGACGTGTCGACGACGGTTGTTCGATGCAATCGAGGAACAGGAGTCGGTCCGGAGCAAACTGCTCGGCTTGGTCACGCGCAATCTTCAGCATGCCGAGAACCACATGCTGCTGTTGGGCAGGAAGACTGCGCTGGAAAAGGTCGCGGCGTTCCTGCTCGAAATGGATGAGCGGCAGGCCTATCCAGGCGTGATCAGGCTGCCTATGTCGCGCCGCGACATCGCGGACTATCTTGGACTGACGCTCGAGACGGTCTCGCGTGCGTTGTCGACCCTGCGGGATGAGAAGATGCTGAGATTCGAGGGGCAGACACAACGGCGGGTCGTTCTGCTCGATCGTGACGGGCTTGCGCAGCTCGAGATCTGAGAGCGGCCGAGGAAAGGTCCGGTTACTCGTCGATGTCCTGTTCGAACGTTTGCTGCGGGGGCCGCGGTGGGCCGGGCCGAACTCCGGCAGCGGCAGCGACGTCGTCAGCGACAGCAGGTTGGAATCGACCACTTCGAGGACGAGCGTCTTGCCGTGCTCCATGTCCTTGACGAGGGCGTGATCCGCGACGTCGCCTGCGATGCAAGTATTGCTGAGGCACCAGGTGTACGGCACCCGATGGGAGCGGCCGCGATCGACGGTCAACGTGACGGGATGCTGCAGATACATGCCAACCGGCACGAACAATTGCAGCCGGCCCTTTTGATCGCCGTCGCGCTCGATCAAGTCGAGACGCACGGCCATCTGACCGGTGGGAAACCGGCCTGTGATCGAGGTGCGGCACAAGGTCGGAGCACCACCCGCCTTGAAGCAGAGCTTGCGCCAGTTGCCGTAGGTAATGTCCGTTGCCTCACGCTGGCCCCGGATTGCGGCTTCTGGGGACTGAGCCGGGGGCGTGCGGTCGCCGGCGAAAGCTCGGGAATCGGGTGTGGTCGCAACGATTGCCAGGGCGAGGAAAGCGGAGAGACGAAGACGTCCGGTCATCATGGTTGTGGTCTCCCAGGGGGCGCCTCGTGCGATTGCTTCTGAGCGTCCAGAAATGCCGCCACGAGCGGTGACCAGAGGGGGATCGCGTCGGGCGAACCGATCAGGAAATGTCCGTCCTGGCCGAACGGAGGGAGCATGCGATAGTCGGCGATGCCGCCCGCGGCGGTGAAGGCGTCGTGCATGCGCTTCGACAAGGCCGGACCAAAGAAGGTGTCGTTCTCGGCATAGATCCAGAGCATGGGGATGCGCGAGGTGCGCCCGAACTCGCCGGCCGTTTCGACGAGCTTGTCGGGGGCACAATTGTTGTTCGGCTTGCCATCGACATGGCCGCCGCGACCTGCAGCAAAGGTGATGATCGCCTTGACTTGTGGCGGGTTGAGGCTGGACAAGGCAATCGACGCCCAGCCGCCGGCCGATTGTCCGACCACGACGACGTCCCTCGGGAGGATGCGCTTGTCTGTGGTCATGTAGTCGATGATCCAGAGGTCGGCCTGCGCCACGGCCATGCCGGGGGCGCGGAAATTCGGATGGCTGCATTTGCCGACCTTGGAAAAGAACGGGCCGTACAGTGCGCGCTCGGGGATGTCGAGCGCGGCGGCACCGTAGCCCGTTCCGACCGGCGCGACGACGAAATAGCCGCGGCGTGCGAGCCATTGGGCAGCGTCCCTGAATTCCACGAGCGGAAAGAAGCTGCGCTCCGTCGGATCGAGCGCCACACCATGGTTCATGATGGCCAGCGGAAACGGACCATCTCCGACCGGCCGCACGACATAGGCGAAGGAAGGCAGGGGGAGCGGCAGTGCCCAGACCTCTTCCTGAATGCGGCGTGATGCGCCCGGATCGTCCGCATGCGACGGCGCGGCCGTACAGCCCAGCATGAGCAGGGCCACGACGAAGAGCAAGGCGGCTCGGTCACGGCGAGGCGTCATCGGTATCTCCTCAGCCCGAGAACGTGCCGGCGACGATGATCGGCCCGAGCACGGTGAGGACCACATTGCCGACCGCATAGGGAACCGCGACGCCGAGCACAGGCGTCTGACTTTCAGCAACGTCGCAACATCCTGTGACGGCCGCATCGACTGTCATCGCCCCCGCAAGGGCGCCGCAGGTGATGACGGGATTCATGCGGAGAATGTGATAGGCGAAAAGTGTCGCCACGATCAGAGGGACCAGTGTCACGACCAGGCCCATGCCGACGAGGAGCAAGCCGTGAGCCTGCATGGCGAGCCAAGCCGCATGGCCGTTTGCCAGGCCGATCGCCGCGATGAAGCCGCCAAGGCCGAAGTCGCTCAGGGTCTGCTGCGCCGCAGGCGGGATGGCGCCGATGGTCGGACGGCGCGAGCGCAGCCAACCGCACATGAGCCCGGCGATCAGCGCGCCACCTCCGCCGCCGAGCGTCAGCGCGATGCCGCCCACCTTGAAGCTGATCAAGCCGGCAACGAGCCCCACGGCTATCCCCGCGGCAAGAAAGGCGATGTCGGTACGATCACCAGACCGCACCATCTGTCCGACCCTCGCGGCGGCGCGTCCGATATTGTGAGTGCTGCCCACCAGGGTCATGACGTCTCCGACATAGAGCCGCGTGTCGGGGCTCAGCGGGACCTCGCGCCCCATTCGGGTCAATGTGCGCAGGAAGACGCCGCGCGCGTCGTCGCCAACGCGGTCGACGACCTCCTGGAGAGAGCGGCCGTGGAGCTCGCGGTTGTCGACCAGAACATCGATGACATTGCCAGGGATCGCCTTCAGGATCTCGTCGGCATCGATCTCGGGGCCGATCACGGAGCGAGCCGTGACGATCGCGGCGGTCGGTCCGGCGATCACGATGTCGTCTCCGGTCTCGAGCACCGTGTCCACATGCGGCTCGACGTCGGCGGCCCGCCTGACGATCCGCTCGATCACTGTGCGGCTGCCAATCTCGGCCTCGACAGCCTTCACTGTCCGGCCGGCGGCGGCCGAAACGCGATAGGCTCGGGCCTGGAACTTGCGATAATGGAGATTCTGGGTCTTCGGGGGCTCGCCGCCCGCAAGCTCAGCTTCGAGCTTTTTGCTTCGGCCTTGAGATCGATCCGCATGACCTTTGGCGCAAGCAGCGGGACGTAGATCAGCGTGAGAATGTAGCCGAGAACGTAAGTCACGGCATAACCAGCCGCGATATTGGCCTCCTGCTGCTCAAGCACCTCCTTTGGAAGTCCGAGCTGAGCCAACGCGCCCGACGCCGTGCCGATCACGGACGATTGGGTCAATGCGCCCGCGGCCAGCCCGGATGCTGTGCCGGGATCGAGCCCGAAGCTATAGGCGAAAATCAGCACGATGATCAGGCCGGTGCCGCCGAGCAACAGCGCAAGCGCGACCTGCGCCAAGGTCCGCATGCTCAGCGAGGCAAAGAATTCGGGCCCCGAACGATAGCCGATGGTGAAGACGAACAGGCTGAACAGCACGATCCGGAACACCGACGGAAACGTGAAGCTGCCGAGCTGACCGATCAGGACTGCGACGACGAGCGTGCATGCGGTCGTGCCAAGGGAGAAGCCACGAATCTTGACGCGCCCGAGCACGGTGCCGAGCGCAATCGACAGCAGCAGGAAAATCTCCGGCGCGGTAGAAATGATTCCCCTTGCGAAATCCATGGCCGTGATCCCCCCAGCGCGCTCTGTTTGGCGCCAAGCTGAGGTGGCCAGTCACGTGGATGGTTGATCCAAATCAAGCCTTTCGTTCGCGACCGCGCCCCTGATCAGGCGATGCTGCACCCGCTGCCGTCGCTGTCCTGACCATGAGCTCATTGGATCTTCCAGATGGACCGCTTTCTCAGGAAGAGACGGTTCCGATCGCTCTGCTGCTGGCCTTCGTCGGCGGCTACCTCGACGTCTACACCTGGATCATTCACGGCGTGATGGCCAATGCCCAAACGGCGAATCTCGTGTTGTTGTGGGTCTACGGGGCATCTGGAAAATGGGATGACGCATTTCATTTCGTGCCATCGATCGTAGCGTTCGCCACGGGTATTGTATTGGCGGCGTGGCTGCGCAAGGTCGCCGGACGGCGCACCAGCAACATCTGTGCGGTCGTCGAGATCGTGCTTCTGGTGGCGGTCGGCGTGCTGCACAATCGGCTGCCCGATCTAGCTGGAACGCTCGGAATCTCTTTCGTTGCTGCGATGCAGACGGCGGTCTTCACAAAGGTTGACGGCGTGGCCTACAGCTCGGTGATGGCCACCGGTAACCTGCGACAGGCCATCGAGGGCGCATTCCTTGCCGTCTCGGGCGGCGGCCCGCTTCGCCGCTCTGGCATCTTTGCCGGACTGTGCATCAGCTTCGGCGTCGGCGCCGCTGTCGGCGCATTCGCGACCAAAGGCATGCCCGACTTGGCGCTCGGCTTGCCAGCGCTCGCCTTGGTGATTGTTCTTTTACACTCTGGATTCGAACGCCGCGAGGTGCCCGCATGACGTCGCCGTCGGCCTCCCGCGCAGCATGGTTGCGGTTCATTCCTTTCACGCATTGGTTCGTCTCGTATCGTGGCGATTGGCTGCTCTCCGACGCCGTGGCCGGAACGACGCTGGCAGCGTATGCGATTCCGGTATCGCTCGCTTATGCGACGCTCGCCGGCCTGCCGCCGCAGGTCGGGGTCTACGGCTACATGCTCGGCGGCCTCGGCTATGCCCTGCTTGGCTCGTCGCGGCAGCTCGCGATCGGTCCGACCTCGGCGATCTCATTGATGATTGCGTCGACGGTCGCAGCTCTCGCCGGCGGCGACGCGATGCTCTATGCGCAGATCGCCAGTCTGACGGCCTTCGCCGTCGCGGTGCTGTGCTTCGTCTGCTGGCTTTTCAGGCTGAGCGTTCTTGTCCGCCTGGTCAGCGACAGCATTCTGGTCGGCTTCAAGGCCGGCGCGGGACTGACCATCATCATGAGCCAATTGCCCAACCTGTTCGGGGTGGCCGGCGGCGGACATCAGTTTTTCGATCGTGCATGGCGGCTCGGCAGCCAGCTCGGCGACGTCAATCCTGTCATCCTGGCGATTGGCGCGGTGGCGTTGGTGTGCCTTCTGCTTGGGGAGAAGGTCCTCCCAGGCAAGCCGGTCGGAATCACCGTCGTTACGCTGTCGATCGTCCTCGTTACGCTGCTTGGCCTCCCGGCGCGCGGCCTGCCGGTGACCGGCGCGATCCCCGAGGGATTGCCGAGCCTGGCTCTGCCGACGTTCGGGCTGCTGGAGTTCTCCGATCTGTTTCCGCTCGCTGCAGGATGTGTCCTGCTGGCCTACATCGAGGGCGTCTCTGCGGCTCGGAGCTTTGCCGCCAAACATGGCTACGCTCTGGATGTGCGGCAGGAGTTTCTCGGACTTGGAGCTGCAAATCTCGCCGCTGCGTTCGGCCACGGTTATCCCGTGGCCGGCGGACTGTCGCAATCGGCGGTCAACGACAGCGCCGGAGCACGCACGCCGATGGCGCTGCTGATCTGCTCGCTCGCGCTGGCCGCCTGCCTCCTGTTCTTCACGGGCTGGTTGACCAACCTTCCCAAGGCGGTCCTCGCTGCGATCGTCCTTGCCGCCGTGTATCGGCTGGTGGACATCCGAGCGCTGCTGCGGATGTGGCGGGTGAGTCGGCTTGACTTCTACGCTGCGGTGATCGCGCTCGCGGCCGTCCTGCTGCTCGGCATCCTGCAGGGGGTGCTGCTCGCCTCGATTGCGTCGATCCTTCTGTTGCTGGCGCGCGCATCGCAACCGAACGTCGCTTTCCTCGGTCGGCTTCCTCGGACCGGCCGCTACTCCGATCGGGCGAGGCATGACGGCGTCGAGCCGCTCATCGGCGTCATCGCGTTCCGTCCGGAAGCGTCACTGCTCTACATCAATGCCGAGACGATTGAGGCTGTGGTTCTCGACGCCGTCAAGAGGTCGACGGACATCCGGCTCGTGGCCTGCGATCTCTCCGCCTCGCCCTACATCGATCTGGCCGGCGCCCGCATGTTGCGAGACCTGTTCGACGAGCTTGCCTCCCGTCGGATCGCTTTCTGCATCGTTGGCGCGCATGCACAATTGCGCGACCTGCTGCAGGCGGAGGGACTCGCGGAGAGGACCGACAGCTCGCAGTGGATGCGCTCGCTCGACAGCGTCCTTGGCGATTCGCAGGTCGTACAAACGTCTGCTGCGACGCAAAGCGTCGGCGATTAGGTCGCGAGGCGCGTTTCGATACCGCGCAACCATTGACTTGAATCAACGGAGCAGGCCGACCGCCGTCCACGGTTCATCATCACCTACCCATAAGATGATGATCGGGGAGATGCAGATGTCCAAGGACGCCAAGCCCACTCAGAAGCGTATCGATCAGTTCTTCTCGGGTCCCGGAGGACGCGCAGATGAATGGCGCGACCTCGTGGACGCCGCGAAGCAATGGGCTCGCGGTGGAGACCGCGCCAAATACGATGTGGCCTTGGCCGACCTCAGCGTGACCGAGGAGTTCCATGGCTATCCCGGCCTGCAGTTGATGGCCGCGTTGCGGGAGGCGGCGACCTCCGGTGACGCCGCAATGTCGGTCGCTCTGGCAACGCGGATCACGCAAGCCCTGACGACGAAGTCCTTCCGCCAGCACGCGAGTGACTGGAATGCGCAGGACGAGGGAAATGACGATATCCCGGATATGCTGCCGCCGACCTTTGGCGGCAAGCAGGCGCATCGTCCGTATTTCGAGACGATGATCGTGACGGGGGTCTCGTCGAATGCTTGGCCGGCGCTCGCAACCGAGTGGCGCAAGCTGAGGCGCCCGATCGATTCCTTCATCTACGAGCCGGTCATCGTCGGCAGCTTCGAAGACGCGTTCTGTGCCGCGCTGCTGAATCCCGATCTCGCTGCCGTCGTGATCAATGAAGGGTTCGCGTTGCGTTCGCGCCACAATGCACCGGTGCTGCGCACGCTGACCGCGGCTGCCGGCCTGAACGACGACGCTGATGCCTCTGCGCTGCGGCTGGCCCATACGCTGAAGCGGGTGCGTCCGGAGCTTGATCTCTACCTGATGTCCAATCGCAATGTCGAGGAGATGGCCGGCAATCCGGATGCCGGGGTCGTTCGTCGCATCTTCTATTCCGTCGAGGAGATCCTGGAGCTGCATCTCTGCATCCTCGAAGGCATCCAGGATCGCTACGACACGCCGTTCTTCGACAATCTCAAGAAGTACGCGCAGCGCCCGATCGGGACATTCCACGCGCTGCCGATCGCCCGCGGCAAGTCGATCTTCAAGTCCGACTGGATCCGCGACATGGGCGAGTTCTATGGCCCCAACCTGTTCCTGGCCGAGAGCAGCGCGACCACCGGCGGCCTCGACAGCCTGCTGGAGCCGACCGGCAACATCAAGGTTGCGCAGGACAAGGCAGCGCGCGCCTTTGGTGCGGACCACGTCTTCTTCGTGACCAACGGCACATCGACCTCCAACAAGATGGCCGTGCAGGCCCTGCTCGGTCCGGGCGACATCGCCATCGTCGATCGCAACTGCCACAAGTCGCACCATTACGGCATGGTGCTCGCGGGCGCGCAGCCGCTCTACGTCGAAGCGTTCCCGATGACGGAATACTCGATGTATGGGGCCGTGCCGCTGAGGACCATCAAGCAGGCGCTGCTCAACGCCAAGGCGGACGGCCGGCTCGATCGCGTCAAGATGGTCGATCTGACCAACTGCACCTTCGACGGTCACATCTACAACACGCGCCGGGTGATGGAGGAATGCCTAGCCATCAAGCCCGACCTGATCTTCCTGTGGGATGAGGCCTGGTTCGGCTTTGCGCGCTTCTCGCCGTTCCTGCGGCCGCGCACCGCGATGGGGGCCGCCAACGACATCGAGGCCTGGATGCACGATCCGAAGTCGGTCGCCGCCTACGAGAAACAGCAGGCCGAGTTGGGCAAGAATCCCGCCGACGAACTCCTGCTCAAGACGCGGCTGATCCCCGATCCCCGGCAGATCCGCCTGCGCGTCTACCAGACGAACTCGACCCACAAATCGATGTCGGCACTTCGTCAGGGGTCCATGCTGCTCGTCAAGGACGTCGAGTTCCATACCGTCGAGGCGCAGTTCCATGAGGCTGTCTTTACGCACGCGTCGACAAGCCCCAATCAGCAGCTGATCGCCAGCCTCGATGTGGCGCGGCGGCAGATGGAGCTCGAAGGCTATGGCCTGGTCAACAACGCGATGGAGATCGCGCTGGCCATTCGCCAGGCGGTCAACAACAATCCGCTCATCTCCAAATACTTCCGGATTCTCGGTGCGGACGCCATGGTGCCGGCGCAGTATCGTCAGACCGGCTTCACCGACTACCTGGCGCCCGGCAGCAATTGGGCCGTCGCCTGGAAGAGCCTGCAGGACGATGAATTCTGCCTCGATCCGACCCGCATGACCCTGGTGTGCGGCACCGCGGGATTCGACGGCACGCAGTTCAAGGGCATCCTGGCCAATCAATACGGCATCCAGGTCAACAAGACGTCCCGCAATTCCGTTCTGTTCCAGTCCAACATCAACAACACGCGCAGCGACGTCGCGCATCTGGTGCGCGTGCTCGCCGAGATCGCGGGCGAGGTCGACCGTGGCCTGACGCAAGGCGGCGCCAACGCCAGGAAGACGTTCGAAGCGCGCGTCAAGAGCCTGATGACCGACGTGCCCGACCTGCCGAACTTCTCGCATTTCCATCAGAGCTTCCGCGGCGACGCGGGGACGAAGACCAACGAGGGCGACATCCGCAGCGGCTTCTACTCCGCCTATGACGCCGCCGGCTGCGAGTACATCCGGCTGGCCGATCCGGAGATCGACCGCCGGTTGAAGGCGGGTCCCGATCTGGTCTCCGCCAACTTCGTGATCCCGTACCCGCCCGGCTTCCCGATCATGGTGCCGGGCCAGGTGATCACTCAGGAGACCATCGACTTCATGCGCAAGCTCGATGTGAAGGAGATCCATGGCTACGACGCCAAGGAGGGCTTGAAGCTCGTACGCACCGAAGCGCTCGCGAAGATCGGTCGGCCGAAGCCTGGCGCGACCTTGAAGCTCAAGGCAGCGTCATAGCGGAGAGACGAACATGCAAAGCTTCTTCACATTCCTGCAGCACAATCCATATCTGTTGCTGTTCTTCGTCGTCGGCATGGCCGTCTGGATCGGGCGGGCCAGCATTAAGGGCTATGGTCTCGGCATGGTCGCCGGCGCCATCGTGGTCGGCGCGGGCCTGTCGGTGTGGGCATCGGTCTATGGCGTCAAGCTCGAGCTCAACACCTTCGCCAAGAGCCTGTTCTACTACCTGTTCATGTACGGCGTCGGCTTGCGCGTCGGACCGTCGTTCATCAACAGCCTGAGGGGCGACGGCCTGAAGTTCTGCATCCTGGCCGTGGTGTCGAGCGTTCTCGGGCTGACGCTCGTGGTTCTGTTCTCGAAGCTCTTCTCGCTTCCGATCGGCGCTGCCGGAGGCATGTTGGCTGGATCGCAGACCATGTCGGCCGCAATCGGCTCGGCGGAGCAGGCGATCACCTCGGGCGTCGTCAAGCTACCGGAGGGCATGAAGCCGGAGGATGCGTCCGGCATGATCGCACTGTCCTACGGCATTACTTACATCTGGGGCACCGTCGGCATCATCCTGATCTGCAAGTACCTGCCACGCTGGTGGGGCGTCGACGCCAAGACGGCGGCGAAGCAGTACGAGGAGAAGTTCGGGGTCAAGGATCTCGAAGGGGGCGGGCTCACCGGCTTCAGGCAGTTTGGCCTGCGTGCCTACCGGCTGGACAATCCAGCGCAGGTCGGCACGAGCATCGCCAAGTTTCGCGCGACCAATCCGGAGTACAGGGTCGTCAATGTCGTGCGCAATGGCGAGCCGCTGGGAGCCGGTCATGATCTCGTGCTGCAAAAGGGGGACGTCATTGCCCTCGGCGGCGCGACCGAGCATCTCACCGATAAGATGGGGCTGATCGGGCCTGAGGTTGCGGATGCCAAGGCGCTCGGCGTTCCCTGGACCAGGCCGACATCCTCGTCACCAACAAGGACATGGTCGGCCGTACGTTCGAGATCCTTCCGCGACACGGCGCTGGCCGGCCAGTTGCAGGTCACGAAGGTCGAACGTGGTGGCGTGCCATTTCCGGCCGGTCTCAAGACCGAGCTGCAGCGGATGGACATCATATCGGTCGTGGGCCTGAAGTCGGCCGTCACGGAGCTCGGCGAGATGTGGGGGCGCATCGCCCGAACCAACACGTCCACCGATCTGCTGACGCTCGCAGCCGGCATGATCCTCGGCTTCCTGATCGGCATGATCGAGTTCCCGGCCTTCGGGGCCAAGGTCGGGCTCGGAAATGCCGGCGGCCTGCTGCTGTCAGGTGTGATCGTCTCATCCATGGTGTCGCGTCTGCGGTTCTTCGGCAACACGCCCAACGCCGCGCGCAACGTGCTGGAGGACCTCGGTCTCGTCGTCTTCGTCGCCATTGTCGGCGTCAATGCTGGCGCCGGTCTGTTGGCACAGTTGACAGGCGCGGTCGCCCTGAAGATCTTCGTTGCCGGCTTCATCGCCTGCACGATCCCGCCGTTCGTCGTCTGGGCGATCGGGTATCATATCTTCAGGATCAATCCGGCGGTGCTGATGGGCGGCGTTGCCGGCGCGCGCTCGCACTCGGGTCCGTGCCGTGAGGCCGCGGTGGAAATTCAGAGCTCGGTGCCCTGGATCGGCTTCCCGGTCGGCTATGCCGTGTCCGGCATCCTGCTTACCGTGTTCGGCTACTTCGCAATGCTGCTCGCTCAATAGCCTGGCGTCAAAGCAAGAGGGAATGGAAATCATGAGAAAGTCTGTCGTCTGCGCGGCCCTGCTCGCCATCTTTGCCGGTTTCAGCACGCCGTCGCGTGCCGAGACCGGCCAGGTCGCGGTCGTCTTCACGAAGGGCGGCTTCATCGTCGGCGTCGGCGGCGGCGAGGGCGTTCTATTGCTCAGGGGCAAGAGATATCCGTTCGTGGTCTCCGGCATGAGCGTCGGCTTCACGATCGGCGCCTCGACCACCAAGCTGGTCGGCCGGGCCCTCAACTTGAAGGGGCCCGCCTCCATCGAGGGATCCTATGTCGTCGGCGGGGCAGGAGGCGCTGTCGCGGCGGGCGCCGGGGCGGTCCAGCTGCAGAACGGGAATGGCGTGATCCTGCAGCTCAGCGGTCCCAAGGTCGGCGCGGAAGTGTCTGCCGCCGTCGGCGGCGTCACCATTCGACTGAAGTAGGCGAAGGCCGGGCCGCGTAGTCGCGCGGTCCGGCCGCTCAATATTGCTCGGCGACGAAATTCAACCCCTCGAGAGTGGCTTGATCGTCGTAACTTCGCTTCTTGGAGCGCGCCGGCAGCTTGACCTTGTCCTTGCGAATGCGTTCATAAGGGATGGCCTTCAGCAGGTGTGCGATGCAATTCAGCCGCGCCCGGCGCTTGTCATCGGATCTGACGATGAACCACGGGGCGTGGTCCGTGCTGGTCTGCTTGAGCATGAGATCACGTGCGTGCGAGTAATCGTACCAGCGTCGGTAGGATTCGAGATCCATCGGGCTCAGCTTCCATTGCCGTACGGGATCGTCGATCCTGGCCTTGAAGCGCCGTTCCTGCTCATCCATGCTGACCTCGAGCCAGATCTTGATCAGAATGATCCCGCCGTCGATCACGTACTTCTCCATCTGCGGACAGAGAGCCAGAAAGCGATCATGCTCCTTGGGCGTACAGAAGCCCATCACATGTTCAACACCCGCACGATTGTACCAGCTGCGATCGAAGATGACGACCTCGCCGCCGGCCGGGAATTGCTCCATGTAGCGTTGAAAGAAGAGCTGCGTCTTTTCACGGTCCGATGGGGCCGGAAGGGCGACGACGCGGAAAACCCGCGGGCTGACCTTTTCGGTCATCGCCTTGATCGTGCCGCCCTTGCCGGCGGCATCGCGGCCCTCGAATAGCACGATCACCCGCAGCTTGCTCGCTTTGACGAAGTCCTGCAGCTGGCATAGTTCGATTTGCAGCTTCTCGAGATGCTTCTCGTAGTCCTTGCGCTTCATGCGCTCCGCAGGTGTGTGCCTTGCCATGCGTTCCTCGCGAGGCTGAATTTTGGAAGTCTTGAAGCAGCTAATCCTCGCCCCAGGAGATCGTAACGCCGATGTCGCCGGGGACGCCGCCCGGGAAGTCGATGACCTGGTAGGCGATGCGGTAGCCTCGCGGCTTCAGATAGTCCGTCCAGAGCTGAAAGATCTCCTTGGGAATCCCGGTCAGCGTTTTTCCCAGCCGGGTTCCATCTGGTTGATGGCGCGGCCCTTGTCCGTGCACAGCGTGTTGGGGAACCGGTAGACCTGCACTTCCGTCAGCCCGTTCCGCACGGCCCGCTGGATGATTGTCGAGGCGAGCTCGATTTTCTCCTCCTCGGACTTGCCGGAGGGCCGGCTCAGGCGCTCGATCAGGGCTCGCTTTTCGGCTTCAGCAGCGGCGGCGAGCTTGACATAGGCGTCGGCCTTTTCGGCCTCCCTGAGCGCGGCTTCCTTGCGGATTTGCAGGGCATTGGGGATGAGGTCGTCGATGCCGGGCATGGCGGCGGCTCCTGAGTGATGATGAGCATCAGTGATGACGGACGCTAGGTTCGGGCCTGTTCATTCTGTTGATTCAAATCAAGCTATTGCGCTGTCGCGTCGCCACGCTGGCTCCCGAGAAACAGACACGATCCAAGTGAGGAGCGAACGGTGAGCGAGCAGCTGCATCCGATGAGCCCGCATCATTTGCCCTTCTACATCGTCGGCCCCGGTGAGACCGACTGGCTGATGGTGGTCACCGGACTGTTCCTGATTGGCGCGGTATTCTGCGTCGGGCTGTTCTATTGGTATCTGCACAGCCTGCCCGAGCGGATGGCGCACAAGACCCAGAAGCTGCAGTTCGATGTCGTGGCCGTGCTCGGCCTGATCGCGCTGTTCACCCACGAGCACCTCTATTGGATCGCGGCGCTCGTGCTCGCGATGATCGAGCTTCCGGATTTCGGAACGCCGTTGCGCAGCATCGCTGGGTCAGTCGCGCGCCTGGCCGACACGGCCGCGCCCGGCAGCAATGATCAAGCGACCATCGACGATCCGGCGTCGGCGGATAGGCCGCCCGAAGGCCCGCAGCTCACACCAGCCTCCGACAGCAAGGTGCCGACCCATGCTTGAGCTGATCATATGCTCACTGTTGACGATCCTTCCGGACTACCTCTATCGCCGGCTTGTGCAGGGCAAGCGGTTCGGAAAGGAGATCACGCTGTTCTCCGTCTGGTATGAATTGCGGTGGGGCATCACCGGCTGCTTGATGCTCACGGTGTCGCTGATCACGAGCGTCTTTTTCTTCCATCCCGCGACCGACAATGCCGCGCTGCTGTTCCGCACCATTCCGATACTGCCCGAGGGGTCAGGGCGCGTTGCCGAAGTCAATGTCGGCTACAGCGCAGCAGTGAAGAAAGGCGACGTGCTCTTCAGGCTCGACAGCGCGAAGCAGAGAGCTGCGCTCGAGACCGCGACGCGCAAGATTGCCGAAGTCGACGCAACCCTCGAGACGGCGAAGTCCGACGTGATCAAGGCTGAAGCGCAGATCCAGGAGGCCAAGGCGAACTATCAGCAGGCGAAGGACGAGCTGGACGTCAAGCTGGAGCTGCAGCGCCGCAATCCTGGAATCGTGGCTCAGCGCGACATCGAGAAACTCCAGGTCGTTGTCGACCAGCGGCAGGCGACCATCGATGCCGCGACGGCCGCGAGGCAATCGGCCATTCTGCGCGTTTCGACGCAATTGCCGGCGGAAAGAGCCAGCGCCGCCGCGGCGCTGGCCGAGGCGCAGGTGGACCTCGACAAGACCTTTGTGCGCGCCGGGGTCAGCGGTCGCGTGGAACAGTTCGTCGTGCGCACCGGGGATGTCGTCAATCAGTTGATGCGCGCCGCTGGCATTCTGATTCCAGAGGGCGCAGGTCAGGGAAAATTGCAGGCCGGCTTCAGTCAGATCGAGGCCGGCGTGATGCGAAAGGGCATGGTGGCCGAAGCGACCTGCATCTCAAAGCCATGGGTAATTATCCCGCTGGTCGTGACGGACGTCCAGGACTACATCGCGGCCGGTCAGTTTCGAACCGGCGAGCAGCTTGTGGAAGCGGAGAACATCGCCAAGCCCGGCACGATCCTCGCGTTTCTCGAGCCGCTCTACAAGGGAGGCCTCGATGGCGTCACGCCTGGCAGCCGCTGTATCGTCAACGCCTACACCAGCAACCACGACGAGATCGTCGCCCCCGAGACTTCGACCGGTCGCAAGGTGGCGCTTCATGTCATCGACGGCATCGGTTTCGTACATGCATTGCTGTTGCGCATACAGGCGCTGTTGCTGCCGTTCAAGACATTGGTGTTCGGGGGCGGTCACGGGTGAGGACTGAAGGATGAGTTACGCTAGACGACTGATCGTCGCATCGGCACTGTCGCTGTTCGCCTGCTTGGCGGCAAGGGGCGCGCACGCGGTCGAACTGAATGGAGCCTGGGCGACCAGCGCGGAGCAGTGCGAGAAGGTGTTTACCCGCGAGGGCGGTAAGCTTGGCTTCGCGGAGATGTCCGAGGTCTATGGCGGTGGATTCATCGTCGACGGCAAGCAGCTGATCGGAAGATTTGCGCGATGTACGATCACGGCGAGGAAGGATGCCGGTCCGAATGTCAATCTGATCGCGTCCTGCGCGACCGACATCATGCTCTCGAGCGTTCAGTTTAGCTTGAGGGAGCTCGAACCGGGCAGCATTGTCCGGCTGTTCCCTGGCATGGAGGAGATGGAGATCAGATACCACCGCTGTTCGGTGAAATAGCAGATGGTCGCGTCACTTGATGCAAGTCAAGCGAGGTCACTGCAGATGGGTGTCCATGGCGGATGCCGGGAGGTTGATCATGAAGCCGAAGACGTGTTCCCGAAATCGTGCCCGCACGATCGTCGGAGTCGCAGCGGCCCTTGCGCTTTTTGGCGCCCCGGCTCACGCTGGCGATCCAGCCAAGCTGCTCAAATCGATGTCGGACTATCTCGCTGGCCAGAAGACGCTTTCGGCCTCGTTCGACAGCGACGTCGAGATCATCACGCCCGAGCTGCAGAAGATCCAGTTTGCGAGCTCCGGTGAGTTCAAGATGAGTCGCCCCGACAAGCTGCGCGTCAGGCGCACCGGCGGCTATGCCGATGTCGAGCTGGTTTATGACGGCAAGACGGTCTCGATCTCCGGCAGCAACGCCCGAAGCTACGTGCAGGCGAGTTCTACCCGGGTCCGTGGATACGATGATCGACGCGCTTCAGGCGCGATCCGGAGCCGGACTGCCGGGGTCTGACCTTCTGCTGTCCGACGTGTTCGATGAGCTGATGGCGAACGTCATTGATAGCAAGCATATCGGCCAGGGCGTGGTTGACGGCGTCGAGTGCGAGCATCTCGCGTTCCGTACGCCGGACACGGATTGGCAAGATCTGGATCGAGGCCGGCGCGACGCCTTTGCCGCGTAAATACGTCATCACCAGCAAGGTGCTCGCGGGTGCTCCGCAATACACGCTTCGGACCAAGAATTGGCGGACGGACGCTCTTGCGGGCGACGACTTCGTGTTCGTTGCGCCGTCCGGGGCCACGAAGGTCGATCTGGACTCCGCCGCCGCCCTGGCGGAGTTCGACGAACTGCCCCCTGGGACTCCGGCCGGAGAAAAGACGGGAGAGAGGAAATGAGAGCGTCGCGCAAGACCATTGTGTGGGCCGCCACGGCTGCGGCCTTTATCGTTGGGGTGACCGGTAGCGACATCGGTGACCTGGTCAGCGGAGGGCTGTTTGCCCAGGCGCAGGCGAGAGTGGGGCGTCCACTGACGCCGGTCAGTTATGCTGGCGTCGCTCGCAGGACGACGCGTCGCGCGGTCGCGGTGGGCGCAGCCGGAGCCGCCGGGGCCTACTACGGCACGTCATGCGTCCAGGTCGTGGATGCGTATGGACGTATCGTGACGCGCTGCTGACCTCCTCGGTGTCAGCCGGCGTCCGCACCGCGCAGCCGCGGACATGCCGTGGTCGGAGCCGCCGTAGGGTGCAGGCGCTTTGTCACTTGGGCACGGAGAGAGAATGAGCGGACGCATTCTGGCTGCTGCCGCCTTCAGCGCAGGCCGTGCCGTGTGGGTCATGGCGTGCGCGCTGACGCTCCTCGTGAGCGTGTCGAGTTCGGCATCGGGTATCGAGCGGAGTGAGTTCAAGCGGGTCCTGGTGCTGCATTCGTTCGGACGGGAGTTCCGGCCCTGGAGTGAGTATGCCCGAAGTATCAAGGCCGGGCTCGAGGGACGCGCCAAGTGGCCGCTGGATATCCAGGAGCACAGCCTTCGGACCGCGCGGTTCAACAATCCCGGGCCCGAAGAGCCATTCGTGAACTATCTTCGGTCGCTTTATTCGCAGGCCCCGCCGGATGTCGTTGTAACCATTGGGGCGCCGGCTGCGGGATTTGCAAGAAAATATCGCGAGCAGCTGTTTCCCGATACGCCCATGGTTTTCACCGTCGTGGAAGAACGGCTGGTCAACCGCGCGGACCTGACCGAAAACGATACCGTTATCTCGGTCCAGAACAACTTCACGGCCACTTTGAATAACATCCTTAAAGTCCTGCCGGACACCGAGACGGTTGCGGTCGTGATCGGCGCCTCTCGCCTGGAAAAATTCTGGCTTGAGGAGATCAGGCGCGAGCTCAAGCCCTTCGAGGGACGTGTCGCATTCGTCTGGTACAGCGACTTGTCATTTGAAGAAATTCTGAAGAGGGCATCGGCGCTTCCACCGCACTCGGTGCTGTTCTGGGGGCTGATGTCCGTCGACGGTGCAGGCGTCGCTCATGAAAGTGATTTGGCCCTGCGGAGCCTTCGCGCCGTGACGAATGCACCGATCTTCTCTTACCAGGAAGCATTCTTCGACGGCTATACGGTCGGAGGCCCGATGCATTCGACCAGCGAGACCAGCGAGAAAACGGTCGAAGCCGTAATGCGTATCCTGGATGGCGAGAAGGCCAGTGCGATCAGATCTCGAGCCGCTCCAGTTGGGGCCTCCGAAATACGACTGGCGTGAAATGCAGCGCTGGGGCATCAGCGAGAGCGATCTGCCTGCCGGAAGCGAGGTTCTCTTTCGTAAGGCAAGCGCTTGGCAGACATACCGTCTTGAGATCGCGATGATCGCCGCCGTGATCGGCATGCAAGCGGCCTTGATCAGCGGCTTGCTTTACGAGCGGCGCCGGAGGCTCGTGGCCGAGGTCGAGTCCCGCCAGCGCCTCGCGGAGCTGGCCCATGTCAACCGCTACGCGGCCGTGGGCGAACTGACCACGTCCATCGCCCATGAGCTCAATCAACCGCTCGGAGCCATTCTGACCAATACCGAGACCGCCGAGCTGATGCTGAAGAGCAAGTCTCCTGATCTGGCTGAGATCGCGGAGATTCTCGCCGACATCCGACGCGACGATCAGCGCGCGAGCGAAGTGATCCGCAGGCTGCGCAGCGTTCTGAAGAAGACGCCGTTCGAGGTCGTCGAGATCGACCTCAATTCCATCGTGGGAGAAACGATCAGGCTTCTTTCCGCCGTCAGCGGGGGCGCGACATCGCGTTGAAATACGTGCCATCACCCAGTCTGTTGCGGGTCAAGGGCGACCCAATTCAGCTTCAGCAGGTCATTCTCAACCTCATCATCAATTCGATCGATGCGATCTCTCACGCCGATTCGGCGGAGCGTGAGATCAATGTGACGACGGCCTGGCAGGGGGCCTGCGCGGAGATCTCGCGTCTGCGATAGCGGTCCAGGAATTGCTGCTGAAGACGTAGAGAATGTCTTCGACCCGTTCTTCACGACGAAGTCGCATGGCATGGGGATGGGCCTTGCGATCGTCAGGACCATCGTTCAAGCCCATGGCGGGAAGATCTTCGCCGAGAACCAGCCATCCGGCGGTGCGCTGTTCAGGGTTCGACTTCCGATTGTGCACGGAGACAGTCCGTTCATCCGATCAGACTGAGAAGTATGGTCAGGTGTTCCTTGACATGTATCAAGAAACGCGTGGCTGCCGAACCGATGCTTGCAATCGCCATCGTTGATGGAGGATGCAATGGTTCGTCGTGGAAAGACCCTGATCGTGCTTGCGTTGTCGATGGCCGTTCCCAGTGCGGGCATGGCACAGACCGGCGCCGCGCCGACGCCCCCAGTTGAAGCGGTTTCACCAGCGAGCCAGACGGTTCCAGCGGCGGAATTGTTGAAGCCCGAGCAGCTCGAGGCGCTGGTGGCGCCCATAGCTCTTTATCCAGATGATCTCCTTGCCAATGTCCTGGCAGCCGCCTCCTATCCGCTCGAAGTGGTGCAGGCCGATCGCTGGCTGAAGCAGCACAAGGCCTTGAAGAAGGATGCGCTCAAGACCGAGGTGGACAAGCAGTCCTGGGATGACAGCGTCAAGGCGCTGGCAGGCACCGCAGATGTTCTCGCCATGATGAGCGACAAGATCGAATGGACCAAGAACCTTGGTGATGCGGTTCTCGCGCAGCAGCCGGACCTGATGGATGCGATTCAGCGCCTGCGCGTCAAGGCCTATGACAACAAGAAACTGGCGACGACCAAGCAGCAGAAGGTCAGTCTGCAGACGCAGCAGGACAAACAGGTGGTCGTCATTCAATCGGCCGATCCGGAAGCCATCTATGTGCCCTATTACGATCCGGCGACGGTCTACGGCACCTGGCCATATGAAGCCTATCCTCCGTACTACGTTGGCTATCCGTCCTACATCGGCGCTGGCGCCGTCGCTGCCGGTCTGGCGTTCGGAACCGCCTGGGCGATTGGACGCTGGGGGAACTATTGGGGAGGCGGCGTCAATTGGGGCAACCGCAATCTCTACGTCAATCATCGCGCTGCCGCTGGCAATGCCGGCTGGCAGCACAATCCGGCGCACCGCCAGGGCGTCCGCTACAGCAATTCGAACGTGTCGCAACGGTTCGGCAATGCTGGCCTCAAGGCGGGCGCTGCCAACCGGATGGATTTTCGCGGTCGCGACGGGCAACAGGTCTTGAAGCCCGGAGAGGGGGCCGGTCGGTCCGCTGGAAGTCGCGGCGATGCCGTCGGCGATCGTGCGGGAGACCGTCGCGACGTCGCCGGTCCTGGCGACCGTGGCAAGAGTGGCGGCGACCGCGCCAAAGGCGCCAAGGGTGGAGGTGATCGGGCCAAGAGCGGAGGCGATCGTCCCAAGGGTGGCGGCGACCGGGCGAAGGCCGTCAGTCAGGGCGGCGGAGGCGGACGCAATCGCGGCGGAGCGATGGACGTATCGTCGGCCCGGTCGGCGGCTGCGGCATCCGCCCGCGGACGCCAGAGCATGGCGAGTGTCGGACCGCGTGGTGGCGGCGGTGGTGCGGCCTTTGCGGGCCGGGGCGGCGGCGGCTTTTCCGGAGGAGGCGGCTTCCGGGGCGGCGGTGGCGGTGGTGGCCGGCGCTCGGATATCGCGCTGAAGCGCGGCATCGTCGTGCTCGGCCGTCTCGGCAATGGCATCGGCTACTACCGCTTCAGCTACGTCGGCAGCCCCAGGGCCTATGTCGGCGTCATGGCGCAGGACGTGATGAACGTGGTGCCGGACGCCGTGACGCGCGGCCGCGACGGATATCTGCGCGTCGACTACCAAAGGCTCGGCCTCAAGTTCCAGACGTACGACGCGTGGCTTGCTGCCGGCGCCAGGATCCCCGCGGAGGTATTGCCATGATCAATCTTGTTCCGGGTCCGCGAGCGGTGCTGCTCGGCATCATCATGGCTCTCGTGGTGATGAGCCCGGCGGCGCTCGCTCAAAAAGCCTATCCCTCGCCGGAGGACGCTGCGGCGGCGCTTGCCGCGGCAGCCGAGCGCGGTCCGAATGATCTTCTGAAAGTGCTCGGCAGGGCCGCTGACGACCTTGTCTCGTCGGGCGACGAGGTCGCCGATGCAGAACTCCGCAAGCGCTTCACGTCCGTCTATGACGCCCGTCACGTGGTGAAAGTCGAGGGCAACAAGACAGCCACGCTGTTGCTCGGCGCGGACGAGTTTCCGTTTCCAATTCCGCTGGTCAATACCAAGGCAGGCTGGGAGTTCGACGCGGCCAAGGGACGCACCGAGGTGCTCTATCGGCGGATCGGTCGCAACGAACTCGACGCGATCCAGACCTGCCTTGCGTTTGTCGATGCGGAGAACGAGTACGCAGACAAGGACCGCGGCCAGGGGGCGGGGGTCTACGCGCAGCGCATCTCGTCGACGGCCGGCAAGAAGGATGGCTTGTTCTGGAGAGATGACAGCGATCCGAGCCCGCTCGGGGCGTTGGCGGCGCAGGCCGCCGCCGAAGGCTACGAGGCGAGCGACAGGCCGACGCCCTATCACGGCTATTATTTCCGCATCCTCAAGGGACAGGGCCCTGACGCGCCTGGCGGCGCTCTCAACTACCTCGTCTGGGGCAAGATGATTGGCGGTTTTGCACTGATCGCCTGGCCTGCGGAGTACGGAAACTCCGGCGTCATGACGTTCCAGGTCAATCATGCCGGCATCGTCTACCAAAGGATCTCGGCGAGCGGACCGAGTTCATCGCCCGGCGCACCACGTTGTTCAATCCCGACCAGACGTGGAAGAAGGTCAATGCGGACAGACCGTGACTGCTGCGGCCTTGCGCGGGGCGCATTCGCCGTTCGCATGTTCACGTTGGCGGTGCCGGCGGTCCCGGTGTCGGGGGCGCCGTCCGGCATCCGCGAGGCCGGCGACTTCGCGGGCATCCACCGCTCCGCGGGGCGGCGCCGCCTTCATCGGGGATGCCGGCGGCGTTCATCTGCGCAACGACAAGGGCGTCACGGTCGTTTTGCGCGGACCCGAGGCGGGCGTTGAAGCCGCCGCCGATCCCGGCCGGATCACGATAGGCTCGATGTGAAAGGGCGCCTGAGGGCTGATCGAAAACCATGGGATATTTCAATCGTCCTGTCCTGCTGCTGGCGCTCGCGACGCTGTGCGGACCGCAGAGCGCAAGGGCAATTCCGCTGACCCCATTTCGCGACGAAGGACAGGCGCAGCGTCACTGTCCCGGCGACGAAGTCGTGTGGCTCGACTTCCGGCGAGGGCGCTACTATGCGAGGACCCAAAAGCCATATGGTGAGGGCGCCACCGGGAGCTATGTCTGCCGCAAGGAGGCCAAGGCAAGCGGCTTCCGCCGCTCACTGCTCGGTCGCCGATGGTAGCGGGCCAAGCCGCTCCGGCGGCGGCTTCGGACGGAGATGCGCAGGGTTGGACGTCGGTCGACAGCCCGAAGCGCGACGGATTCGACGCGGGAGGTTGTCCTGACGTGCCCGAAACCAGGATCATGGAAAAGCACTTGCCCAGACCCGGTATGTGAAGCCGGGTGTAACGGCGTCTCGCGTGCGAACCGGGCTCGATGGGCCATCGAGAGGGACCCCTGACACGCCGGGCTGTGCGCCGATACGAGATTGATCGCCCGTCGTGAGTGGGTCTGGCCGTGGAGCGGACCGGGACTTCACTTCCGACGAAGCGGCGGGCCGCCAGGCTCGCCAACGCTGCCCGCTCGTACCTCTCCGGCCCTTTCGCCTGCGGCCGAGCCTGGTCGTGGTTCGGGCCATGGTGTTGAAAGGCCTTGGCAAACAATGATGCCGTTCCTCCCCGAAGGGATCCTCGATCCCCTGATCCTGTTGGCTTTCCCCGCTTCCCCAGGGCGCGCCATTGCCGGGGCTCAACCCGACATCTCCGATCTGTAGGCGCGGCTCCGCAGCCTCGCGGCGCATGAGCGCGTCCGAGCTTTGCTTCGTCGACGCCCTTTCAAGGAGAAGGGCGCAGAGAAGGCCGGGTGCAGGCCGCACCCATGGCCCGCCTGCAGAAAGAAAAGCAGGCGGCAGTCACCACAGGATTGGCCGAACAACCGGCCTTCCCTGCGCGATGGGTTGAACGGCTGCTCCGTGCTCTCCCAGGGGACCGGGCTTGCTTGCCCCCGTCATCGGGATGTCGCCGACCAAGACACCAGCGTCGGGGTGTCGGGACCACACGGCTTGACCGTCCGCCTGGGGTTCGTTCGTCCGCACGCGAAACGCGCACTGCGACCCGAGGCGGCCACCGCATCCCACGCTCCACGGTCCGTGACGATCGCGAAACGCCCCTTCAGCGAGCGTGGGACGGCTGCGTACATAGCATGATTTCCGAAAAAAAGAAACAGAAATTTTTGTTGAGCTGGACAGGCCGATGCACTTGCGTTTGGCGCTGACAGCGAAACCAGACCGAAAAGCCCGCTACGCGCTGGCTCTCGTGGATCAAATCTATGGAAATAGCATTCGGCTTGCCGGAGTGAGAGAGCCCGTCTAAGTTGAGTAACTCCGAGAGGTAAGATGACTATCAAGAATGAAGCTCTGCAAGCATTTTTTCGTACGAGGCCTGCTCAGCAGGCGCTCGCGAATGCCCTCGACGAGGGCTTCGACGTAACGTACGGCGCTCAACAATTCGGACAGGAATTTTGGCTTTGTCAGCCAAAGACGTCGGTAACGGAGCGGTTTGGTCTTCAGCGTGAAGTAATTGCGCTCTACTCCCCCATCCGCGAGCTGACGCGCGTCTATTGACCGCGCTAGAGAATATTTCGCGTGCCCCGGAGTTTCGGCACCGGGTGGAGAATGTGGTCGCAATTATTATCTATGAGGGGCAGGGCGAGGTGATCAAAGACCTTGCAGGCCAAAGCAAGGATTGGGTGATAGTTCGCTTCTCTGCCACCGAACTGAAGGAGAAGGGAGATAGAGACTTTCTCATACGCTCCAGAATGTCCGAGACGATTGGTCGTTTCGACCTGTTTGGAATGTCTTCACCCATTAAGCACGACAAGTATTTCTACGGACGCGACGCGATAGTCCAAGAGTTGTCGCAAAGAGCCATTGTCCGGAAGGAGCACTCTGGTCTTTTCGGACTGCGGAAGTCGGGAAAGACTTCAGTGCTGTTCGCGATCCAGCGGAGGCTAGCTGAAAAGGCGATTGCTGAATACGTCGATTGTCAGAGTCCTGGGATTTACGGGAGCCGATGGTGGGGGGTACTAGAAGAAATCGCGCGCCGAATTATGGAGTCGGCGACGAAAAGTGGCTGCCCAGCTTTGGAGGAGCTCTCGTACGAAACGAATGCTGCGGCAAATTCGTTCATCCGTACGGTGAAGTGGGTGCAGGAGCAGTCAAATCTTGAGCAAATCGTGCTCTTGATGGATGAAGTTGAGTTCATCACACCAGGCATCGCGAATCATCTCGGTCAGCACTGGGACAGCGATCACCTTCCGCTTTGGCAGACGATACGGTCAGCATCCCAAGAAACAAAAGGGTTTCTGACTTTCTGCGTTGCCGGAGTGAACCCGTCGAGCGTGGAACAGTCGCACTTTGATTCAGTGCCCAATCCCATCTTTCAATTGGCCGTACCATTCTATCTCGAACCGCTGACGCGAACGAGCCTGAGAGAGATGGTCCGCTCAATTGCGAAATATTCGGGGGCTGCTATTAACGAAGATTGCTTCGACCTACTGAAAGAGCAGTATGGCGGGCATCCCTATCTAGTTAGGCTAGCATGCAGCGAGGTTTTGCGGTCTCTGGGTGAGGTTCTGGCCGACAAGAAGATGATAATCTCGAAATCCAACTTCGAGGCCGTTAGCAATGAAATTCTGGTCCGCATAACCCAGCCGATAAAAGATATCTTGCTGTCCCTTGTTTGGTGGTACCCGGATGAATACGATCTGCTGTGCCTTTTAGCGGATGGCGATACGGCCTTCGTCCGCGAATTCCTAGAGTCGGATCCCAGTAAGGTATCGCGGTTCGAGCGATATGGGTTGCTGGACGCAAATAGCGGCACGTTTGCTATCAAGGGGCTTAGAGCCTTCCTTTCGGATTTTGGGGCAGAATACAAGAAGATCATATCACCTTTCTTGCGCAGCGATCTTCCCTTGGAATATCTGCCCGAGGAGCCGAACATTGCCAATCTTGCCGCTCTATTCGAAAGGCGGACTGAAGTTGAATACGCTCTACGTAAGCTGCTGATCACTGTATTTGAGTATCGTTTCGCATTTGACGATGCCAAGGTTGCGAAGGTCATAAGCGAGTCTCTTCCAAAGAAAGACGGGAACAAATCTCAGCTCTTTGTAGGAAGGCTTCCGAGAGATGGTGTAAGCGAGCTCTATCTGAGCGATCTAAAGCCAGTCTTCGTCAAGAACTGGGAAAATTTTACAGCCTACTTCGGTCAAAATCCCGATAGGTTTGAGATGAACCTGGACACGATCAACATAGCTCGGAGGTATGAGGCCCATGCCAAACCGGTGAGCGATAAAGATTTCGATGATTTCCAGAACAGCTATTCGTGGCTGTTAACTCGACTTCAGAAGGTGCCCGGGCTAATTCCAGGTCCTGGAGCAAAAGGGGCTTGAGCGACCGCTTATCGAGTTCCAAACGTATAATCTGCTGAGGCGTTCCAATAGCGATCGGCTCGTTCTGAGTTCATTCGACAGACGGGGCTCGTCACTCGTATGCCGCTAAACTCACAGTTAGTATGGACGTCTGGACCCGCCGAGATACTTCGGTATGGTCTAGGGTGACTAAGATTCGATTCGGGCACAAGCCGGTGCTTGGCGATGATTGTCATCGACAATTCTGTTGAGCTGATTATCAAGACTTGCCTTGGTCTGCCCAAACGACTGACCGGCTTGTCGGTATCTCGAAAAGAGTATGCCGAGTTTTCGGATTACGGGATTACGGTGACGCTGCACACAAATGCCGGCTCGACCGGCGTGTTCGCGCTTGGCGACCGCCGCTAAGGCGTCCAGTTCGCAGGGCCCAGCAGGGTCGGAGGAATGAGCGTGCCGGTCATCGCGTGGATGAAGTGAAATCTCGTGCAGGCCGGGCAGGTCACGGTCTCGAACCGACAGTCGTCCTTCGGCTGGTGCAGGATGGCATCGACCTCGGACCCGGTCTGGGGGCAGCGAAATGTGATCGGACAATCCATCGTCCCATCTCCGGTGAAGACTCGAAAGTTGGGTAGCCGCAGGTTGCGCCTGATTCTCCGGGGGTGACTGAGCAATATTGATCAGCCGCACGCGTTCGCCTCTGGCAGTCTGGTCGCGGGAGACATTGGGAGACGCGCTTGAACGGCCGCTTCGCCGCGCCCGAAAGGCCCCGAGGCGGATCAAGCGTCGCTTCAGACCGTCGGCTGGATCATGGGGCGTCCATTCGTGGCCACTGCCCGCGTAGGATGCGTCATGGCGTCGCGTGCCGTGCGGCGACGTCGAGGCCTGGATGACGACCATGCCGGGGAGCTGATCACGATCGCGAATTCCATCTTGCGACGCTTGGCGCTACACCTCAAGGAGACACGGATGTTGATCGATGTCAGGACCGATGGAAACGTTGAGGGCGGTGAGCAGTTGTCGCAGGACGTGAAGGCGTCGCTTCATGAGGTGCTGCATCGCTATGAGGATCAGGTCGGGCGGATCGACGTGCAGCTCAGCGACGCGGTGAGCCACAAGCCCAGTCACGACGACAAGAGCTGCAAGATCGAGGTGCACCGTGACGGCGGCGAGCCGATCGTCGCGGCGCATCAGGACAGCTTCATGGAGCAGGCCGTGCGTGGCGCAGTTCACAAGCTGAAGCGGGCGCTCGACCACGCCCTCGGCAAGGAGGCGGTGGCTGATCAGCTGCGGGATCATCGCTAGACGCGGGGGCGCGGGGACAGTTTGCCGGCAATGCCGCCGTTGGGAGAAGCGTCATGAACATCCATGCTGATGAGATCAACGACATCGGGCCGAAGCCGCAGGCGTTCGACATCGAGCGGGCGACCCGGGACAATACCAATTATCGGTCGGTCGCCTGGAGCGGGCGCTATCTGCAGGTGACGCTGATGTCGATTCCGGTCGGCGGCGACATCGGTCTGGAGGCGCATCCGGAAACCGATCAGTTCCTGCGGCTCGATGCCGGTCGCGGACGGGTGCAAATGGGGCCCGCGAAGGACAGGCTGACATTCGACCAGACGGTGTCGAACGGCTGGTGCGTTCTCGTTCCGGCCGGGACCTGGCACAACATCACCAACATCGGCACGACGCCGATGCAGGTCTACGCGATCTATGCGCCGGCCCATCACGCGCCCGGCAAGGTGCAGGCGACGGCGGGGGCCGCCGAAGCCGATCGCGACGACGCGCCTGCCGCCTGGTCGGTGCAAGCCAAGCAGGCGCGCGACCAGCACGGGTAGGCGATCCAGCTGCGCCGGTCCCGCGTTGCAGCTGATCGCCCAACGCCTGATCTCCCGGATGGCCGGATGATATCCGTCGTTCGGGAGAGGCGGCACGCAGCTGCGCGTGACTGGCAGACAACCACATCCGCGGCTCCGGCCGGCGAAAGCGTCCGCAAACGGAAAGGCCCGGGGATCACCCGGGCCTCTCGTTGATCGCTACTTCTGCTGCTGGCTCTTCGCGTGAGCCTGATCGCTGTGCTGGCTGGCCGTCTGCGAGTGCTGCTTCGCACTGCTCGCGTGCTCCTTGCCCTTCGCGTGATCGCCCTTGCCGTGCAGCTCGGCGGCCGAACGATGAGCCTTGGCCGCGTTGTCGTGGTGCTCGGCTGCCTTGTTGTGCTCGTCTCTTGCCATGGTGCACTCCTTGTTGTGGTCTTCCCCGCCAGGACGAACTCGCCGGACGCCAAGGATGTTCCGGCGGCCTCATGAGATATGCGCCGCAGAGGTGCGCTCCGGGCGTCGTCCCGCGGGGCAGCGACCGAGATCGAGCAGCGAATGTTGGCGACACCAAACATCCACGCGTCATGCGCCGAGGTCGCGGTCCTGATCAATCCGCAACCACATCAAGTGGACCGAGGCAACACCCAGCAGGATCGGCGCTCGCGCCGATCCTATTGCAGCCGAACCGGCAGATTCAGCGGCCCCCTGAACCCAAACCCATGCCACCGCACACCAGCGGGATCAGGCAGCGTCATCTTTGGAAAACGCTCGAACAACATCGGCAGCAGGATGGCGCCGACGGTGCGGCGGGAGAGGTGGGCGCCGGCGCAATGATGCGGGCCGTTGCCGAACGCCTGGTGCGGATTGGGGTCGCGCAGCGCGTTGTAGGTCTCGCCGTCGGTGAACAGGTCCTCGTCGCGGTTCGCCGAGGCCTGGATCGTCATCACGGTGTCGCCCTTCGGGATCAGGCAGCCGCGGATCTCGGTGTCCTCCATGACCAGGCGTGAGCTCGCCTGGATCGGCGCCACCCAGCGCACGCCTTCCTCGAAGGCGGAGCGCCATTTGTCCTGCGCGCTGACTGCTTCGAGCTGGTCCGGGTTGGTGAGGAGGCCGTAGAGGATCGTCAGCAGGGCGTCGCGCGGCTCGTTGATGCCGCCGCCGATCGCGATCTTGATGTTGGCGATGATCTGGCTGTCCGGAATCGGGTTCTTCGCGTTGACCATGAAGGAGAGCGCCGACGAATCCGGCTCGGACTTCACGCGCGCCATGTTGGCGCGGATGCAGCGGTCCATCTCCGCATTGGCGATGTCCGACGCGTCGAACGGTCCCGGCGTCCAGCCGAAATTGCCGGCGCCGTCGATCAGGGCCTGCGACCAGCGCTGCATGTCCGCATCGCTGGCATCCGGGATGCCCATCACATGCGCCAGGATGCGCGCGGCCAAGGGGCCGGCGAGCGCGGGGAACAGATCGACCACCTCGCCGCGCGGCAGCCGGTCGAGATAATCAGTGGCGAGTTTGGCGTAGAGCGGCGCCCACTCCGCTTCGATCGTCTTCGGCATCAGGGCCGGCATCATCGCCATGCGCTCGGCGCGGTGCTCGTCGTGGTCCTTGCGCATCAGGGTGTGCGCGAGGAAGGCGCGCTTCATCGGCGTGTTCGGATCGTCGGACGAGAACAGCGCCGCATTGTCCTTCACGTATTTGGTATCGGCCGCCTTGGTGAGGAACGTCCGGCCCACCGACTTGACCCGCAGCACGGGCGCCTCGCGGCGCAGCCGCCGGTAGATCGGATAGGGATCGCGCGTCAGCTCCGCGATCTCGATGGTCTCGTCCAGGGGAGCCAATCTCGCGGTCGGCATGGGGCGCTCCTGTTGGATGCGGGCCAGCGCGTGTCGTGCCTGAGGATAGGCGCAGGGACGGAGCCGTGCAATCCCGCTCCGATACCTCGGGCAGGGACGGGCGTCTGGCCTGAACGACGTCTGGCCTCGCCAGTTCCCCTCCGTCGGCGATTCCGCGGTCTACGGTGACGGTTGGACGGCTGCATTCCGCCCTGCGAGGCGTCAGGTCCGACGTCGTCGGCGCTCCATCACCATTGCAGGCCGCGGATGCGGATCGTGAGATCGTCGCGGCCAGCGACTCGGCCACCACGTTGCGCAACGCGGTGCGGAGTGCGGCTCCGCCGCGGACGGCCGCACCAATTCAGCCGGTCAGTCCTGCGCAGCCGGCGAGACCTCCTGCGGCCTGGTCAGCAGTTCTCCGTCGCGCCGCAGGTGTCCTGCGGTGAGAAGATCCTGGAGGCTGCCTTGCAACGCCTCGCGCAGCTGGGCGCTGGTCGAACCGAAGCCGAACAGCCGGGCGACCGCCTGGATCAACTGATCTTCCTCGGCGCCGTAGTTCTGCTCCACGACCTGCACGATGGCCGCCTTGATCTCCTCCGGCGGCAGCATCTCGGGCTTGCGCAAGGACTGTGATTGCACGTCCTCGCGGTTTCGAACGATGATCGCCTGGCCGGGTACGGCGTAGAACGGCCCTCCGGCGATCTGTCCCTTCGCAACTGCCGATCTCAGCGCCGTTCGCACGGCATCGCGGATGCGATTGCCGGCGCGCGCAAGGCCCCAGGCCGATCTGATCCGGACGATGATTTCCGATTCATGCACCGGCCCTTCGATGGCGATGATCTCGACGACGTGCCGCGTCATGTCGGCGAGCGGCGTCTCGTGCGGCTCGATCTCCCGACGGACGCGCAGCTTCGCCTCTTCATAGAGGGCCACCTTTGGTGCCTGTGCGAGAATCTCCAGAGGGCGCGCCTCGGCCTGCTCCGGCGCCGGCCCATCGGGATTTGCCGGAGGCTCGGCTTCAGCTCGAGCAGTCCCCTGGTCGATGTCCCGCCAATGCGCCTTCGCCGCCTCGATCGCGCGAAGAACCTTGTCTGTCTCTTCCTTGGGACGGAGAAACCAGTCCGTCGACCAGATCCGATGCAGCACCCAGCCATGCGCTTCCAGCACGTTCTGCCGCAAACGGTCACGGTCCCGCGCCGAACGGGATGCATGGTACTGGGCGCCGTCGCATTCGATTCCGAGCAGGAAGCGGCCGGGCTTGTCGGGATCGACGACAGCGAGGTCGACGAAGAAGCCGGCCGTGCCGATCTGGGTCTTCACCTCGTGGCCGAGCGCCCGCAGCTTGGCGGCGACCTGCTCCTCGAAAACCGAGTCGGGGTCGCGCCCTGTCTCCTGCGCGATGCCGAGCTGCCCCGTCTGCGCGAAGGTCAGGAAGGTCTTCAGCGCCGCGATGCCGCGGCCCTTGGCGCGCGACAGGTCGATGTCGTCGCCGGTGATCGAGGAGAACACCTCGCATCGCAGCTTGGCGCGCGAGATCAGCACGTTCAGCCGGCGCTCGCCGCCGTCCGAATTCAGCGGGCCGAAGCTCATCGAGACGAAACCTTCCTTCGTCTTGCCGTAGCCGATGGAGATGAAGATGACGTCGCGTTCGTCGCCCTGGATGTTCTCGAGGTTCTTCACGAAGAACGGCTCGCTGGCCCCGCGGACGAAGAACGTCTCCGTTTCCGGGCTCTCCTTACGCAGGATTTCGAGCTGATCCTGGATCGCCTGGCGTTGCGCCACCGAGAAGGTCGCGACGCCAAGGCTGCGGTCCGGCGTCTCGCGCGCATGGCGCATGACGGCCTCGGCGACGAGCCGCGCTTCCCCGGGGTTGGTCCGGCTGCTGCCGCGTTCGTAGTGTGCATCGGGGTTGTAGTTGAACTTCAACCCCATTCCCGCGACGGCGTCGTACGGGCTCGGCACGATGAACAGCCGGTTGTCGTAGAACTGCTTGTTGGAAACGGCGATCAGCGACTGGTGCTTGCTGCGATAGTGCCAGTTCAGCATCCGATGCGACAGGCCCTTGGCCAGGCAGAGGTCGAGAATGCTCTCGGCATCCTTGACCTGGAATGTCGGCTGATCCTCGTCGTCATTGTCCTCGTCATCATTGCCTGTCAGCTTCGCGAAGAAGCGGGTCGGCGGCAACTGCCGCTCGTCGCCGACCACCACCATCTGCCGGCAGCGCGCGACCGCGCCGAGCGCATCGACCGGCTCGATCTGCGAGGCCTCGTCGACGACCAGCAGATCGAAGGCGATCGCGCCGGGCTTCAGGAATTGAGCCACCGACAGCGGGCTCATCAGGAAGATCGGCTTGATCTGCTGAATCACCGGACCGGCCCGTTCCAGGAGCTGGCGGATCGGCAGATGATTGCGCTTCTTGGCAAGCTCGCCGTTCAGCACGCCGAGCGGCCCGATGCCGCCGGCGTTGCGCGGCAGTGCCGCGGCATGCTCGTGGGCGATCTGATCGCGGGCCAGTTGCATCCGCGCGACGTCGAGCTTGCGGAAGCCGTCGACCAGCCGGTCGTGCGATTGGCCGTCGAACCGTTTCAGCTCAGGATGATCAGCGAAGATCGCGCTGCGCATGGCGTCGTAATAGGACCGGTCGAAGGCGGCTTCGAGCGCCTCGCCCGGCAAGGAGCCGTCGAGCGTGCGATCGACCAGCGCGGCGAGACCTTGCGCGCGCGCAAGGCGGACCCGGCCCATGAAGGCGATCCAGCGGGTGAGGCGCTCGGTCGCGTTCTGCCACCCCGACAAGGTCTGCGACAGCTCGTCCAGCCGGATCTGGTCACCGGCGTCGAGCGGGATGCGAGTTGGCTCCAGCTGGAGAAAGTCGATCAGCCTGCCGAGGCCGGACCTCAGACGAGCGAGGCTGTGGCTGAGCTGTTCGATCGATCGCCGATCATCGGCCGACAGCGTGAGCTGCGTCAGCCGCTGGCGCGTGTCGTCGTTTGCGAACGGTTTGGGGAATGCGGTCCACCAGGTCGCCAATCTGGCAAGCGCATCCCAGTCCGACTGTTCCTTCTGCCACGCCGTTCCGAATGCGGTGCTGCCGGCGGCTTCGACCTCCGCGAAGGACCGGCGTGCGGCTTGCGCCGCGATGAGGCCGTCGAGCAGCAGAAGCCGCTGCTCGAGCGTTTTCGGCATCGGCACCTTCAGGTACGAGGCCAGCAGCGCCACCTGCTCGCGATAGCGCGGGCTGAGCAGGCGCAGCCAGGAGCGGCCCTTCTCGGCGATGACCTTGCGGCACTCGGCGATCGGTGCATCCCAGGCGGCCTCGACGAAGGCGCTCTCGAAGGCCGTCCTCAATTTCGCGTAACGCATCCCCTTGTCGATGATGTCCGTGATGAGTCCGGTCTGGCTCCAGATGGCATTGCGGAAGGCGGTCCGGTCGCACTCCGGCATCGCGGCCGCGGCCTGCGCAAAGGCGAGCACCGCCGCGGCGTCGGCCAAGGTGGCCGGCGGCGGGAGATCGAGCAGCGTGCCGAGGTGGGCCGCGCCCGTGGATGCGCTGCCGAGAACGTTCGAAATCTCGCCCAGCGAGCTCCGCAGCTCGGTCATTTCGGCTGGATCGAGCGCGTCGCGGCCGACACCGCGCCAGGGATGCAGGTGCGGCGCGCCGTCGGCTGCAATTCGTTCGGCGAGTTCGGCGACCAGTTCACGCCGCCGCTCCAGATCCAGGGGAGACCAGGAGGGGGCGCCCTGCAACGGATAGGGCGGCTGCGCGGAGTTGTCCCCGCAGCGCACGAAATGACCCAGCAGCCTGAACGGTGTCAGCTCGCTCGGCTGATGCGGCTGGTGCATCATCTCCGCATGCCGGTTGAGGCCGTCACGGCTGTCGGTCAGGCGCTGCACCAGGGTGGCTTCGCCGCGCGGGACCGGGACCTCGGCCGACTTGCAGCGTTTCAGCTCTTCGAGCAGAACGCGCTTGTTGGCCTTGTTGGAGTGCAGCTCCAGCGCGAGCGCGCCGAGACCGACATGCTTCAGCCGCCGGTGCACGACCTCGAGCGCCGCCATCTTCTCGGCGACGAACAGCACCGTTTTTCCCTCGGCGGCAGCCGATGCGATGATGTTGGTGATGGTTTGCGATTTTCCGGTGCCAGGCGGTCCCTTGACGACGAGGTCGCGGCCACGGACCACTTCCTCGATCACGACGGCCTGCGATGAATCGGCGTCGACGACGTGGTTCATCGCCACGGGCTGGATGACGGAATCGATCTTGCCGTCGTCGGCCACGATCGGCTCGGCGCCCTCGAAGCCGTCCTGAAGCAGCGCTGCGATCAGCGGATGACGATCAAGGCTGCCATCGGCCGGCCAATTCTCGGGATCCAGATCGCGATACATCAGGAACTTGGAGAACGAGAAGAAGCCGAGGACGATCGCGTCCGCCCTGACCTCCCACCGCTGCTTGTTGGCGACCGTCTCCGCAACGCCTGCGAGATAGGCGGCGATGTCGACATCGTCCTCGTCGCCAAAGTCCTCCAGCTTGAGTCCGAATTCGGCGTCGAGCTTGGCCTGAAGCGAAAGGTTCGGCGACGGCGGCTCCGCGCGCGAGACCAGGTGAAACCGATCGGCGGCGCTGCTGCGTTCGAGACGGACGGGCAGCAGGACGAGCGGCGCGAAGCGCTCAACGTCGGATTTGTCGTCCTCGAACCATCTCAGCAGCCCGAAGGCGAGATAAAGGATATTGACGCCCTGTTCCTCCTCGAGCGTTCGTGCGTCGTACCAGATATCCAGCAGGCGCTTCTGCAGCGCCTCCGATGACAGCCGGGTCCTGAGCCGGGTGTCCGGCTGCCGCGTCTGCGACTCCGAATCACCACCTCCCTGGTCCACCTTGGTGGTCGGCGTGTCGGATCGAGGTGCCGGCTCGCTCGAGGGCAGCGTGCCGTCCGTCTCCGCAGTCTCCGCCTTCGTCGGAAGGAACGTGAAGCGCTTGCCTTCGCCGAGAAGCTCGAAGAGCGCAGCAGAGCGCGCGCCAACGATGTCGATGGTGCGGATGGTCTTGGTCTTGAGCGGGATGTGCACGAGCCGGTTGCGCGTGCCCAGATCGAGCAGCGCGCGCCGGTCCGCCAGCAATCGGTCTCGTACGGTTGTGGTTGCCACGTGCAATCCTCCTGCGATTCGAGGATTGCAACCCGGAGTGATCGCGGTCAAGCATCCGGCGCGGTGGAGAAGGGGTCAATGAGCGATGGTTCATCTTCCCCATGAAGAGGTCTCATCCCCCAATCGAGGGAGATGAGACTCGTATGTTCCTCGGCAGCCCGTTCCTAGGCCGCCGCCTTGTGCCGCGCCAGTTCCGCCTTGTAGAGCTCGAACTCCTCGGCGATGGCGCGGGCGATCGACGGCCGTGCGCGCAGGCGCTCGTAGTACGCCTTCACGGCCGGCCATTTCGCGAGCTGGACCGGCGGCGTTGCCATGGTCCAGTTGATCACGGTGACGAGATACGCGTCGGCGACCGTGAAATGATCGAGCAGATAGTCGCGATCTCGCAGGTGGTTGTCGAGATGATCGAGCCGCGACAGGTTCTTGTTCAGGACATGGACCTTCATTTCCTCGGGCGCGGTCTTGTCGAGGATCGGAATGAACAGGCCCTTGTGCAGCTCGGTGCCGATGAAGCACAGCCATTGATGCAGCCGGCTGCGGTCCATGCCGGGGCTCGTGCCGAGCTTCGCCTCGGGGAAGCGATCCGCGACGTATTGCAGGATCGCGGCGTTCTCGGTCAGCAGGTCACCGTCGTCGGTGCGGAGGGTCGGAACGAGGCCGAGCGGATTGACGGCGCGGAAATCGGAGCCGTCGTTGAGGACGATCTTGGTCTTGGGATCGACCTCGAGATAGTTCGCCGCGGCGCCTGCTTCGTAGAGCGCGATGCGGGTGGCGAGCGAGCAGGCGAGCGGCGAGAAATACAGGTCCATGGACGTCTCCCTCGGGCTCCGGACCGGAGCGTTGATTGATTTTTATACTGTCTCGCATAATATAAGGTCGGTCAAGGAATTTGGTGCGAAATGGTACAAAAAAAGAAAGGGTCGCCGCAGGGCGACCTTCCCCAGAAAATGGCTGCCGCCCCGGTCGAGCCGAAGCGGCGCGGGAGGCCGCGGGCGTATGAGCCGGATGTCGCGCTCGGCAAGGCGCTCGACCTGTTCCGGTCGACCGGCTTCGCCGCGACCTCGCTCGACGATCTCAGCGCCGCCACGGGCATGAACCGGCCGAGCCTCTATGGCGCGTTCGGCGACAAGCGCGAGCTCTACATCAAGAGCTATCAGCGCTATCGCGACAACGCGCGCGCCCTCATGGGCGACGTCTTCAGCAACGATTGGCCGGTGCGACGACAGCTCGAGCAGATCTTCGCCACGGCGCTCGACATCTATCTCTCGGGCGACGAGGGACCGCGCGGCTGCTTCACGGTGATGACGGCCGGCTCGGAGGCGGTCGCCGATCCCGACATCCGCGCCATGGTGCAGAACGCGCTGACCGAGCTCGACAAGGCCTTCGCGCATTGCTTCCGCCGCGCCAAGGAGAAGGGCGAGCTGCCGGCGGACGCCGACCCCGCCGTGCTGGCACGGCTGGCGTCGGCGACGATCCACTCGATCGCGGTCCGCGCTCGCGCGCGGGTGCCGCGTCAGGAGCTGGAGGCGATCGTCGCCGGCGCAATCGATGTGATGGTCGGCAAAGGATAGGGTTTCAATATCCCCTGACGCGATCGACCAGGTTACGCAGCGCTCCGCCGGCCTCGAAGGTCGCGATCTGCTCGGCGACGTAGCGCGAGATCGCGTCGGCGTCGGTGTCGGCCGCATTGTGCGGCGTCAGCACCACCTTTGGGTGGGCCCAGAACGGGCTGTCGGTCGGCAGCGGCTCCTGGCCGAACACGTCGAGCGAGACCGAACCAAGTGTGCCGTCGTCGAGGCAGGCGAGGATGTCGGCCTCGTTCTGCAGGCCGCCGCGCCCCGCATTGATCATGACGGGCGCGCCGAGCGGCGAGCTGCGGCGAAGCCGCGCGAACATCCTGCGATCGAGAATGCCGCGCGTGTCCGGCGTCAGCGGGAGCAGCGACACCAGGATGTCGGTCCGCGCCAGGAACGCATCGAGCTGTGCCGCGCCGTGGAAGCACTCGATTCCGTCGGCCCGCTTTTCGCTGCGGCTCCAGCCGGCGACCTGGAAGCCGAGCCGCTTGAGCACCTCGGCCGCATCGATGCCGAGCGTGCCCAGTCCGAGAATGCCGACCCCGATCGCGGCCGCCGGCCATTGATACTTGGGCGCCCAGCGCTTCACGCGCTGCGACTCGCGCAGATACAGCTCCTGGCGATGATGCATCAGCACGTGCAGCACGACATATTCGGTCATCCGCGCCGTGAGATCATCGACCGCGACCCGGACCAGCGGCAGGCTCGGCAGCGTCTTGTCGGCCATCAACGCGTCGACGCCGGCGCCGAGATTGAAGATGACGCGCAGGTTCGGAAAGCCGGCGAGCTCGCCGGGGACCGGCTTCCACACCGCGGCGTAGTGCACCTCGGCCGGATCGAGGCTCGCATCCGGCAGCAGCACCACCGGGCGATCGCCGCAGACGTCGTCGAAACGCGCCTTCCAGCGCTGCGGCGACCAGTTGTCGGTGCCGCCATGGATCAGGAGCGCCAGCGCGCCTTTGGTCATCGGAGGGTCCTCGAGCTTATGTGACGTGTTCCACATACCAGATTGCGCGCGCAGGCCAATCTCCGGCCATCAACAAGGAGACATCGTCATGCGCAAATTGCTTCTCGCCGCCGCTTTCGTCATCGCATCCGCCTCGGCCCAGGCCCAGACCATCGATGTCGGGTCGATCCTGTCGGCCAACGGCATTTCGATCGGCAAGGGCGGCGGTCAGCCGCAGGCCGTCGGCCAGGCGCAGGACGGTATGTCCCCGAACGCGGGCAGCCAAGGTGGACAGAGCGCCGCGGGGCAAGGCCAAGGCAAGTCGCAGCGCCAAGCTCGCGGAGCCAGGCAGCCGCGCGAGAGCGCCCAGGAGACGCGGGCGCGCAACATCGCCGCCAAGTATGGCATCTCCTGGTAGGCGGCTTGTTCCTGCAGGCGGAACCCCGCGAAAATTCTTCGTCGGCCTGTCGGCTCCAGGCATACTCCGCCGTCTTGAAGACGAAGGGAGATGCCTGCCGATGCTGTATGCGCTGCTTTGCTATCACGATGAGGATGTCGTTTGCGCCTGGAGCAAGGACCAGGACGCGGCGGTCATGGCCAAGCTTGCGGTGATCCAGGAGAAGCTCGCCAAGCAGGGACGGCTCGGACCGGTGGCGCGGCTGCTGCCGACCACGGCCGCGACGACACTGCGGAAGGAGGATCCGCCGCTCGTGCTCGACGGGCCCTATGCCGAGACCAAGGAGCAGCTGCTCGGCTTCTATCTCGTCGACTGTGCCAATCTCGACGAGGCGCTCGAGGTCGCGCGCGAGCTCGGCGAGGCCAATCCCGGCGGCTCCTACGAGATCCGTCCCGTCGGCACGTTCAGGCCCGGTGGAGCGCTGGCATGAGCGATACGGCCTGGATCGACGCAGCCCTGACATCAGCACGTCCCCAGGCCGTCGGCGCGCTGCTGCGCTATTTCCGAGACCTCGACACGGCTGAGGAGGCGTTCCAGAACGCCTGCCTCCGCGCGCTGAAGAGCTGGCCACAGAACGGTCCGCCGCGCGATCCCGCGGCGTGGCTGATCATGGTCGGACGCAACGCGGCCATCGACGATGTCCGCCGGGTCCGCCGCGAGCAGCCGCTGCCGGAGGACGAGGC
The DNA here is from genome assembly GCA_050641875.1 of Bradyrhizobium oligotrophicum. GTDB lineage: Bacteria > Pseudomonadota > Alphaproteobacteria > Rhizobiales > Xanthobacteraceae > Bradyrhizobium > Bradyrhizobium oligotrophicum_B. The sequence goes on along the minus strand of CP192619.1, from coordinate 1,179,850 downwards.
GATCTCGGATCTCGACGACGCCGAGAGCGCCATCGCGGACCGGCTCGACGGCTCGCATTATCGCGATGACATCCTCCGCCTGCTGTTCATCTGCTGCCACAAGGAGCTGCCGGCGACGCAGCAGATCGCACTGGCGCTGCGCGTGGTGTCCGGACTGACGGTGAAGCAGATCGCCCGCGCCTTCCTGGTCAGCGAGGCCGCCATGGAGCAGCGCATTACCCGCGCCAAGGCGCGCGTCGCGCAGGCGAACGTGCCGTTCGAGACGCCGGGCGCAGTCGAGCGGTCGGAGCGCCTGACCGCAGTCGCCGCCATGATCTACCTGATCTTCAACGAGGGCTATTCGGCCAGCGGCGAGACTGCCGCGCTGCGCCAGCCGCTGTCGGAGGAAGCCATCCGGCTGGCGCGGCTGCTGCTGCGCTTGTTTCCGAGCGAGCCGGAGATCATGGGACTGACGGCGCTGCTGCTGCTGCAACACGCGCGCAGCGCCGCCCGCTTCGATGCGGAGGGGATGCCGATCCTTCTCGACGACCAGGATCGTTCGCTGTGGAACCAGCCGATGATCGCGGAAGGCATAGCCCTGATCGACAAGGCGATGCGCCATCGCCGCAGCGGCCCGTATTTGATCCAGGCCGCGATCGCGGCGCTGCATTCGCGCGCCGCGCGCCCGGACGACACCGACTGGACGCAGATCGACCTGCTCTATGGCGCGCTGGAAGTGGTGCAGCCCTCGCCGGTGGTGACGCTCAATCGCGCCGTTGCGGTGTCCAAGGTCCGCGGCGCCGAGGCGGCGCTCGACCTGATCGCGCCGCTCGAAGGGCGGCTCGCCAACTATTTCTATTTCTTCGGCGTACGCGGCGCGCTGCTGATGCAGCTCGGACGCACTGACGAGGCACGGACCGCCTTCGACCGCGCCATCGCGCTGGCGCACAGCTCGGCGGAGGCCGCGCATATCCGCATGCAGCTCGATCGCCTGATGCGCGACAGCGCAACGGCTCAGGCCCGGGTCGGTCAGTGACATTCCGCTGAGATCTGAGCCAGAATTTTGCACCGGGCTGTCGGCGGCACGCTCCTTCATTCGTCCTTGGAGCAGCATTATGGGGAGGAGCTGCAGATGACGACGATCACGTTGGAAGAACCGGTCTCGCGCGCCGAATTGTGGAGCGGCCGCATCCTGAGCGGGCTGGTGACCCTGTTCCTGCTGTTCGACGGCGCGATCAAGCTCATTCCTCTGCCTGTCGTCACCCAGACGCTGGATCAGATGGGCTATGGCGCGAGTGACGGCACGGCCCGCGCGCTCGGCCTGATCACGATCGTCTGCACCGTGCTCTATGCGTTGCCGCCGACGTCGTTCGTCGGTGCGATCCTGCTGACAGGCTATCTCGGCGGCGCCATCGCCTCGCATGTCCGCATCGGCAGTCCGCTGTTCAGCCACGTCCTGTTCGGCCTCTATCTCGGGCTGATGCTGTGGGGCGGCTTGTGGTTGCGCGACCGCCGCCTGCGCGCGCTGCTGCCGCTCTCGCGCTGACGAATGATCTTTCAACCAAGGAGGATGACGATGATCTGTCCCTATCTGACGTTCAATGGCGATTGCGAGCAGGCGCTCAAGCACTATGGCGAGGTGCTCGGCGCCAAGATCGAGATGATGATGCGCAACGGCGAGGCGCCGCCGGAGATGCCGTGTGCGCCGGAGCACAAGGACAGGATCATGCATGTCCGCTTCTCGATCGGTGGCGGCGTCCTGATGGCCTCGGATGCGCCGCCCGAATATTATCAAGGCAAGCCGCACGGAATCTCGGTCTCGCTCCAGATCGCAGACCCGGCCGAGGCCGAGCGCAAGTTCAACGCGCTGCTCGAAGGCGGTGCCGTCACCATGCCTTTCGGCAAGACCTTCTGGTCGAAGGGCTTCGGCATGGGCGTCGATCGCTTCGGCATTCCGTGGATGATCAATTCCCCGGCGGATGGCTACGCGGCGTGACGCCGCTAGCTAGCGGCAAGAGGCGTACATCGCCTTGAGCTCGCGCCCGCGCAACAACAGAAGCCGCGACGTCAGGCCGCCGCGGCGCTCGATCCAGCCGCGCACCGGCTTGGGATAGGTCTGCAGCACCAGCTTGGAAGCCTCGGGTTCCGCATAAACGCGGCCGCGGCGGTCGACCGAGCGTGCGGCGTGGAAGCCGAGGGTGGCTCGCCGCGTCACGCAGATGCGGTCCTCGGGCACGACGCTGAGCACCAGCGTGCAGGCCGACAGGCAGGGACCGTCGATGATGACACGCTCCCCGGAGGCGCGCACCTTCTCGAACAGATCGATGAACGGCCCCACCTCGCCGCCGGGCGAGGAGATGATGCGGACGTCGGCGCGAGCCAGCATCGTCGCGATTCCCCACAGGACGACCGCGAGCAGCAAGGTCAGGATGATGCGCATCCGGCTCGGCATCGCTTCATGTGTTCCTGCGTTGGCCGCGCAAGGTCGGCAATCCGATTCCCGCGGCATCGAAGCCGCCATCGACGGCCAGGATCTGTCCGGTGATATAGCTGGAGCGTTCGGAGCTGAGAAACAAGATGGCCTCGGCGAGCTCGTCCTCCAGGCCGTAACGGTTGAGCGGAATGGCGTCGTGATAGTCGGCGCGGATCTCCGGGGTGTGCACGTCCTTGGCCATCGCGGTCTCGACCGGGCCCGGCGCCACCGCGTTGACGCGGATGCCGGCGGAAGCGAGCTCGACCGCGAGCTGCTTGGTCAGATGCGCCAGCGCCGCCTTGCTGGTGCCGTAGGCGGAGCGCAGCGTGGAGGCGCGGACGGCCGAAATCGAGGTGATGTTAACGATGGTGCCGCCGTGCTCGCGCATCAGCGGCACCGCGGCGCGCGTGCACAGAAACGGCCCGGTCAGGTTGACGTCGAGGATGCGTTGCCAGTCGGCTTCGCTGGTTTCCATGATCGGGGCGAAGCGCGCCACGCCGGCATTGTTGACCAACGCATCGAGACGACCGAAACGGCCGGCAATACGCGCCAGCGCCTCGGCGACCATCGCCGCGTCCGCGACGTCGCAATGCAGCGCGAGCGTTCGATCGGGGGATTTGAGTTCCGATGTGGCGTCGTCGAGCAGCGTCTTCTCGATGTCGAGAAGCGCCACGCGCCAGCCCTCCTGCAGAAATCTCTTTGCTGTCGCCAGCCCGATGCCGCGGGCCGCCCCGGTGATCAGGGCGACCTTGTCAGTCAGCGTCGTCGTCGATGTTTCCGTCACAGGGGTCGACTCCTCGGGCCGGCAGTCCGGCTCTTCTCGTCGTTGAGTCCTAACATGCGCTGCGCGGATCGGCTGTGAAGGCCGTCACATCTGTCAGTGTACGTTCAATCCAGCTCCACGCGACGCGTATAGCCAGCGAAGTTCGTGGGCGTTGTCAAACAGCCAGGGGTAGCAGCGGGCACATCGGTTCGCGTTCTCGCGGTGTCAAAGCACCCGAGTCATGCTCGCCTTGGCCTCCCTCCCGATCGGAGGAGCAGGGAAGACCGGGAGCTCGCCGCCCCCATGGCCCCCGTGCGGGAAAAATGCACGGGGCAGGAACCACAAGGTTCGGCTGAGACATCCCGGCCTTCCCTGCGCGATGGTCTGACGGCTTATAACGCGCTCTCCACGGGGACCGGCTGTCTTGCCCCCGTTTCCGCCACATTGCGCTCACGCACCGGACACGGCATGAGCATCGGGATGCCAGGACCACACGATTTCGCCGTACGCGCCGCGTTGTTCGTCTGCGTGTCCTCATATGAGCATGATCTTGTCGGAAAGCTGTGGCGCAATGCGCGTCAACGGCCTCCGGTTCCGAATCATGCTCCACGCTGCAACATCGACGCGTCCACCGCATCCTGCTCCCCGCGTTCGTGACGATCGCGAAACGTCCCTCTCGATCGGGAACAGGACGTGGCTAAAAGAGCGTAAATTCTGGAAAGGCGAAATAGAAATATCTTTACGGGTAGGACTGGACAAGGGTGATCGACTTGAAAGTCTTCACGAAAAGAGCTCCGTGGCGCGGGCGGTGCCGCGGCCGCGCCGCAGCCTGCCAAGGCGCATTCCCCCGTGGAATTGGACAGTCCCGCCGTCGGCTGATTTGCCCGTCGCCGGGTCGCTCTCGGACGTGTCCGGGACGAATCTGAACCGGTAGCGTAGAGTTTTAGAGTCTCGGTAGAATCGACATGGGCGATCTATTCATCAGCCGGCGAATCACTCTCGTCAGAACCACGGAGCTGCACGCTTCGTCGCACGGGTCGAATGGTCTGAGGCGCGGGTGCGGCGCGTTGCTGTTGTCGTGCATTGTCCTCGGGCTCGCGGCGTCCGGTGCCGCCGGAGCGGATGGCAGCGTTGCTGCGAAACCGGCAGAGACCGAGCAGGCTGCGCACGAGGTCGCGCCGCCGCAGCAGCCGCAGACCGCGGAGCCCGAGACGGTGGGGCGGCCGTCGGACGTGCAGACGCCGGCTCCGAAGGTGGTCGTGCCATCGACCGAGCCTGCGAAGCCGGTCGCGGCCGAGCGCAAGGGCGACGCCAAGATCACGAAGAATCTGTCGGTGCCTCAGCGCGCGCTGCCGGCCGACGTCGCGCAGATGATCGGCCGCAAGATGCTGGCTCAACGAGGCAGGGGGACGGCGCGACGCGATCACGTCGTGGAATGCGGGTGAAGAATTCGCCTCGCTGGGAATCGGGCATTTCATCTGGTACCCGGCCACCGCGAAGCCGCCGTATGAGGAGGGTTTTCCGGGGCTGATCGCATTTCTGCGCAAGGGCAAGACGCCGTTGCCTGCATGGCTCGACAAGACGCCGACTCCGGCATGCCCCTGGACCAGCCGGGCCGACTTCAAGCGCAAGTTCAACTCGCCGCAAATGCGGCAATTGCGGCAGTTCCTGCTCGACACGATTGCGGAACAGACGCAGTTCCTGGTGGCGCGTGCGCAAGGCGCGATGGACAAGATCCTCGCCAATACGCCCGACAGCGCCGAACGCGAGCACATCGTCGCGCAGTATTCGCGAGTCGTCCGCGCCTCCAACGATCTCTATCCGCTGATCGACTACATCAACTTCAAGGGCGAGGGCACCAACCCGTCCGAGACGGCCGTGGACAAGGAGACGGGCCAGCGCCAGGGCTGGGGCCTCAAGCAGGTGCTGCTCAAGATGAACGGAACCACCACCGAGTCCAAGGCCGTGCTCGCCGAATATTCCGACGCGGTGCAGGTCGTGCTGCAGCAGCGGGTTCGCAATCTGCCCTCGAACCGCGTGTGGGAGGCGGGCTGGCTGCGTCGCGCCGAGACCTATCGCCGTCCGATCGCGCAGCTCGAGCAGGCCCCCGAGCGCGCGCCGCGAAGGTCGTCGCGCTACAGGGCCGACAACACGCGGTTCTGACGCGGGAGCATCATTCCGGACGATCGAGGGGCGTGCGATCCGCGCGTCCCATGCGCGTGTCCGGCAAGCGAGCGTCTGATCACGACTTGCCCGAAGCGGCCCTCTTGTCGGCAACCACCTTCTCGTAAGCCGCCCTCAGCCGCTGACCGACGCTTGGCCCGGCCTTCCTACGCCGTTTCGCGCCGAGATGAATCTCGCGCAGCTCATCCATGAACTCGGCCCACATCTTCGGCCCGCCTTCCATCAGCAGCCTGGCGCGGATGCCGAGCTCCTCTGAAACCGGCAGATATTTGTAACCCCAGCCCGCCATCTGCGCGAGGATCGGCAGTAGCTCGATGCCCTGCTCGGTCAGGGAATAGATCCCCTTCTGCTTGTGGCTCGGATCGTCCTCACGGCTGATGATGCCGGCCGCGAGCAGCGTCTTCAGCCGGTCGGCGAGAATGTTCGAGGAGATGCCTTCCTCGGAGCCGCCGAGCAGCTCGCGATAGTGCCGGCGATTTCCGAACATCATGTCGCGGATGATCAAGAGGCTCCATTTGTCCCCCACCACTTCGAGCGAAAGGTTGATCGGGCAGCCGGAGCGCTGAGGGGCGGACATCGAAGTCTCGTGGGCTGGGATTGCGTATAAACCGCTTGCAATATTGCACCGGTCTGGGCATTCTCCAACTGCTTGCAAAATGAAAGCAGTCAGGGAGAGGCGTCGATGGCGAGACTGGTGATGTGGAACATGATGACGCTGGACGGCATGGTTGCGGGCCCGAGCGGCGACATCTCCTGGCACGAGGATGTGTGGGGCCCGGAGCTGGAGCAGCTCTCCGAGGCGCAGCTGCACGAGGCGGGCGGATTGCTGTTCGGACGGGTGACCTACGATCTGATGGCCGGCTATTGGCCGACGGAGAAGGGCGTGATCGCCGACTTCATGAACGGCATCCCCAAATATGTCGCCTCCCGCACGCTGTCTCGCCTGCCATGGTCGAACGCGCATCTCTTGGGTCCGCAGCTCGCGGCCGAGGTCGACAAGCTCAAGCAGGAGAATGCCAAGGACCTGTTCCTGTTCGGCAGCGCGGACCTCGCCTCGACGCTTGTGGCGTCCGACCTGATCGATGAGTTTCGAATCGCGATCAATCCGCGCGTGCTCGGCGCGGGAGTGCCGCTGTTCAAGCCGGGTCAGGCCTTGAAGCTCCGCCTGATCGACAGCCGGGCGCTGTCCAACGGCGTTGTCATCGCGCGCTATGCCCCCGTTCGGGACGTGTGAGCCCATATCTCGCGGCGCGCTCCGTGTCCCCGGGGGAGCGCAGGTCTTTCCACTCACACCACCGGTGCGTCTAGCCCCTCACCTCAACCCTCTCCCGTGAACACGGGGCGCGGGAGCGCAGGTCCCCGCGCGTTCGGACCAAACAACTTGTTCTCATCAACTCAGCAGGAGCGCACGATGTCCCTGACCCTTTACTATCATCCGCTGTCGTCGTTCTGCTGGAAGGTGCTGATCGCGCTGTATGAGAACGACGTTTCGTTCACGCCGAAGCTGATCAATCTCGGTGACGCGGATGAGCGCGCGGCGTTCTTGAAGCTTTGGCCGGTCGGGAAATTTCCCGTGCTGCGCGACGAGCAGCGCACGATTCCGGAATCGAGCATCATCATCGAGTATCTCGACCAGCACTATGCGGGCAGGACGCGCTTCATTCCCCATGATCCAGACCTTGCCCTGCGGACGCGTCTGCGCGATCGCTTTCTCGACCTCTATCTGCACATGCCGACGCAGACCATCGTGTTCGACCGGCTGCGGCCGGCCGATGCCCGCGATCCGCTGGGCGTCGCCGACGCTCGAGGCCGGCTGCGCACCTCCTACGCCATGCTCGAGGCCGAGCTGCCGCCGCGTGGCTGGGCGATGGGCGACCCGTTCACCCTGGCCGATTGCGCGGCCCTGCCGGCGCTGTTCTACGCCGACAGAGTGGAGCAGCTGGGTGATGGGCTGCCCGGGGTCACAGCCTATCTCGACCGGCTCAAGGCGCGGCCATCCGTCGCGCGGGTGCTCGCAGAGGCCGAGCCTTATTTCCATTTGTTCCCTCAAGAGCCGGGCTGAACCGCAACCCGGCCAAAATAATTTCCGGGCGTGTCGGCTGCACCGGGGCCGGATCGTCTTGCTGATGAGGGCAGGGCAGTCCTGCCGGACAGCATCAGGGGAGAGGAGCCATGCGGTTCATGGTGATCGTGAAGGCGACCCGGGACACGGAAGCCGGAATCCTGCCGACCACCGAGGAGTTCGCGGCGATGGGCCGGTTCAACGAGGAATTGGTCAAGGCCGGCATGATGGAGGCGGGCGAGGGCCTGCATCCGACCGCGAAGGGCGCGCGGATCGACTTCTCGAACGGGACGCCGAGCGTCGCGCGCGGTCCATTCGCCCTCTCCGGCGATCTCGCCGCCGGTTTCTGGATGATCAAGGCCGGCTCGCTCGACCAGGTGATCGCGCACATGAAGCGCGCGCCGTTCCCGAGCGGCCAGATCGAGATCCGGCAGGTCTATGCACCGGAGGATTTCGGCGAGACGTTCACATCCGAATTGCGCGAGCGGGTCGAACGGCTGCGTGCGCGGGCCGCCAAGGGCTGAACCGCGAGCCTGATCAGGAGAGGAGAAGCGCAATGCGATTCATGATGCTGATGATCCCGCTCGGCTATGAGAGCGCGCCGCCCGACGTGGAGCTCGATCCCGAGCGGGTCGCGGCGATGATGCGCTACAACGAGGCGCTGAAGGAGGCCGGCGTGCTGATCACGCTGGAGGGCCTGCATCCGCCGTCGATGGGGGCGCGGGTCTCGTTCGCGGGCGGCAAGCCTGTGGTGACCGACGGCCCGTTCGCGGAGGCCAAGGAGGTGCTCGGCGGCTATTGGATGATCGAGGTCGCCTCGCGCGACGAGGCGATCGCCTGGGCCAAGCAGTGCCCGGCCTCGGACAACGAGATCATCGAGATCCGCCAGGTCCAGGAGATGGCGGACTTTTCCGAGGAGGTGCAGCAGGCCGCGGCCGGCTTCGCCGAGCTGCCGCATGGCGGCCGTGTCTGATCGATCCGTTTCACAGCAGGAGAGGGAAGTGCAATGAGCGACAACAGCAACACCTATCTCGCCGTCTTTCTCGGCAGCAAGACCAGTCCGGCCTGGAAAGCCTGGGAGGCGCTGTCCGAGACGGAGCGCAATGCCAGGGGACAGCAGGGCATGGCGGCCTGGCATGCCTGGGTGGACCAGTACAAGGACGCGATCGTCGCGATGGGCGGGCCGCTCGGCAAGACCAAGCGGGTCGACAAGGGCGGCGTCAACGACATCGCCAACGAGATGGGCGCGTTCACCGTGGTCCGCGCCGGGTCGCACGAGGATGCCGCGAAGATGTTCGTCAACCATCCGCATTTTGCGATCTTCCCGGGCGAGCGGGTCGAGATCATGCCGGTGCTGCCGATTCCGGGCGGCTAGTTGAGCCGCCCGAAGGGGCGGAGGACCTCGGCGTGAACTTCGCGGTTGCCACGGCATGCTGCGCTTATGCCGGTGTCTGCTGATCTCGCGGCGACCTCGGTTGCCATGCTCCCCCTCCAGGGGAGGGTGGCACCTGTTCGCAGGGGGCGAGGAACGACGCGATAGAGCGTCTCGGAGGTCGGCGACTGGCCCTGCCCAAAGTTGCTGGCTTCCTTTAACCCGGCTCATGTAAAAGCCCTTAACATGAGCTGGCGCAAGGAAGAGCGCCGCGCCGAGCGCGGCTATCATCACGGTAACCTCAAGGAGGCGCTGCTGCAGGCGGCGCTCGACCTGATCGCGCAGAAGGGGGCCGCCGGCCTCACCTTTGCCGATGCGGCCCGCATGGCCGGCGTCAGCCCGGCTGCGCCCTATCGCCACTTCCGCGACCGCGACGAGCTGCTGTCGAGCATCGCGCAGCGCGGCTTCGAGCAGTTCGAGGCGCAGCTCTCGGCGGCGTGGGACGACGGCCGGCCCGACACCGTCACGGCGTTCGAGCGCGTCGGCAAGGCGTATCTCGCCTTTGCCCGCTCGGAGCCTGCGTTCTATTCGGCGATGTTCGAATCCGGCGTGCCGGCCGACTCCACCGCGGGCCTGTTGGCGGCGGGGGAGCGCGCTTTCGGCGTCATCCGTGCTGCGGCGGAGCGACTGGCGGCGCTGGCGCCGCCCGGGGTGCCTCGGCCGCCCGCCCTGATGATGGCGCTGCACATCTGGTCGATGGCGCATGGCATCGCCTCGCTGTTCGCGCGCGGCGACGCCGCCCGGCGCAAGCTGCCGATGTCGCCCGAGGAGCTGCTGGAGGCCGAGCTGCTGATCTATCTGCGCGGGCTCGGCTTCCCGACCGACCGCCGGCCTGCGCCGTCCTCCGCTGCCGAGCCGCCGCCGCTGCCGGACGATGACAAGCCGGCCGGGCCCTGGGGCCGCCCGAAATAAGGTTCAAAGAACGCCGAAAAATAATTCGAGCGGCGCGTCAGGCGGTCGCCTTGACAAAATCCCGGGTTGAGCTAGCTATGTAAATGTTATTTACATTCACACGGCATGGCGCCGCGAATGGAGAGGGAGATGGCCTACACCGCAGATGTCAATCGTTGGCGCGGTTCGGAGGAGGAGCAGAGGTACCGGCCCCGCATGATGGAGTCGCCCTGGCATCCCGGCTGGATCGCCGTGACCGTGCTCGGCTTCATCATCTGGTGGCCGATCGGACTTGCCCTTCTCTTTTTCACACTCGGGAGCAGAAAGATGTCGTGCTGGAACGGCGGCGATCGCTGGTCGAACAAGATGGAGCGGATGCAGTGGAAGATGGACCGCATGCGCGACAGGATGGAGCGCCGCGGCTTCGGCTTCGGGTTCTCGCAGCCGGCTTCGAGCGGCAACCGCGCCTTCGACGAGTACCGCATGGAGACCCTGCGCCGGCTCGAGGAGGAGCAGCAGGAGTTCCGTGACTTCCTGACCCGGCTGCGTCACGCCAAGGACAAGGAGGAGTTCGACGCGTTCATGGCCCAGCACAAGCCGCGTCCGACCCCGCCGAACGACCAGCCGCAGAGCTGATCGCCTCTCACCTGACGCCGCAGGGCTTTCAGCCCCCGCCCTGACGGCACAAGACGCCCGCCTGCGGTTCCCCGCCGGCGGGCGTTTTGCGTTCTCCGATACCGCCCGCCTGCGGCGGCTGGCCGCTGTCTGCCGCCGGCCAAAACGGTCAAGCGGCTGATCACAAAGGCTCTATCTGGCTGGTCCGGCTGGACCTTTGACCTCGGCAATACTCCGCGGTAACCCCGCCTTAACCCCGGAGGGGGTTTGGTTAAGGGGCGCTTACGCGCGCCAAGAGCCCTTGTTTTGACACGTTGGCAGAGGAAGCAGGCCGCTTATGGCTTCGGCGGGCCTCTTAAAGCGATCAATTCAGGGTTTTCTCGCGCAGGCGCTTTCCGCCGCGACAGCATCCGGGCATGGAACGGCGGCTGCATGGTCCCGGGCGTCCCGGGATGATTGGTTGAGAGGATACTGCAGATGTCTGTCGATAGCGGCGGCCTGTCCCTGATCGATCTGTTCGGCAATGCCGGCTGGGTGGTCCGGATCATCATGCTCGGCCTGATCTCCTGCTCGATCTGGGTCTGGGCGATCGCGATCGACAAGATGTTCCTGTTCTCGCGGACCCGCCGCTCGATGGACCGGTTCGAGCAGGCCTTCTGGTCCGAGGAATCGATCGAGGAGCTGTACCGGGTGCTGTCGGCGAAGCCGACGCAATCCATGGCGGCCTGCTTCGTCGCGGCGATGCGGGAATGGAAGCGCTCGTTCGAGGGCCATGCGCGCTCCTTCGCCGGCCTGCAGATGCGCATCGAGAAGGTGATGAACGTCTCGATCGCGCGCGAGGTCGAGCGGCTGGAGCGCCGTCTCCTGGTGCTCGCCACGGTCGGCTCCGCCGGCCCGTTCGTCGGCCTGTTCGGCACGGTCTGGGGCATCATGACCAGCTTCCAGGCGATCGCGGCCTCGAAGAACACCTCACTGGCGGTGGTCGCGCCGGGCATCGCGGAGGCGCTGTTCGCCACCGCCATCGGCCTGATCGCGGCCATCCCGGCGACGATTTTCTACAACAAGTTCAGCTCGGAGGTGAACCGGCAGGCGCAGCGGCTGGAAGGTTTCGCAGATGAATTTTCGGCCATCTTGTCCCGTCAGATCGACGAGCGGGGATGAGGACAGGTATAGTGGCATCCGGATCGTGAGTACCACAGCATGGGCATGAGCATGGGCAGCGCGTCCGGCGGCGGTGGTCGCCGCGGTCGGCGCAAGGCGGCCGTGATGGCGGAGATCAACGTCACGCCGATGGTCGACGTCATGCTGGTGCTGCTGATCATCTTCACGGTCGCGGCGCCGCTGCTCACCGTCAACATCCAGGTCGACCTGCCCCAGGCGCAAGGCGGCTCGGCCTCGACGGCCGACGCCAAGCCGCCGCTCGAGGTCACGGTGAAGAAGACCGGCGGCGGCTGCGCGTCCAAGGTCGACGTGTATCTCGGCGACTCGCCGATCGCGATCAACGAGCTCGGGCCGAAAATCAAGGCGATGAAGGAGGCGGGCGCCGGCGGCGCCGACAACGTCGTCAAGATCCGCGGCGACCGCGACGCCTGCTACTCCGACATGATGAAGGTGCTGGGCCTGGCGCGCGACGCCGGCTATCGCGCCAGCATCGTCGTGCTGCCGGATCAGGGCTCATGACGTCGAAGGACCTCATCCGGTTCGTGCGCACGCGCAAGGGGACGGTGCTGTCCGTCGCCCTGCACGTGCTCGTACTGTGCTGGGGTCTGTTCAGCTTTTCCGCGCGCTCGATGGTGGTGCCGGCGGAGGACCTGGTGCCCGTCGACGTGATCTCGGAGGACAACAGCTCGAAGGCCAAGGCCGGCGCGCTGACGGGCAAGAAGGACTCTCAGAAGCTGCTGGCCGACAAGATCGGCGAGAAGAAGCCGACCGAGGACATCGTCGGCAAGGTCGATACCAAGCAGGTCACCGAGACCGACGCTGCGCCCGAGCCGCTGCCCAAGCCGGAGAAGCCGGTCGACAAGAAGCCCGACCCGCCGAAGCCGGTCGAGAAGCAGCCCGAGACGCCGAAGCCGGTGGCCGAGAAGAAGCCGGAGCCGCCGAAGCCCGCGCCTGCCGAGAAGCCGAAGCCGGAAGAGAAGAAGCCGGATCCGTTCAATCCGGACCAGATCGCGAGCGTGCTCAACAAGGACAAGGCGAAGCATCCGCCGAAGCCGCAGCAGGCCGCCGCGCCGCCGGAGCCGCCCAAGCACAAGAGCGAGCGCAAATACGACTCTGAGAAGATCGCGAGCCTGATCAATCAGAAGGATCCGACGCGGCAGGCTGCCACGGGGTCGGAGCTCAACGCCAATGCCGCGCTGGGCGCAACGCAGGGAACGGCAGATGCCAATGTCGCGAGCTGGCAGATCGCGTTCCAGCAAGCGGTCGGCCGCTGCTTCAATCTTCCCTACACCGGCGTCGATGAAGACAAGATCGAGGTCGACATCGACATCCAGCTCCGTACGGATGGATCGCTGGCCGCAGTGCCGGCGGTCGTTGGGACGCGAGGACCGTCGCGGGTCAGTGCGGCAATGGCGGAGAGTGCCAAGCGCGCTGTGGAGAATTGCCAGCCTTATTCGTTCCTGCCGAAGAACCGGTACAATGAGTGGAAGCTCGTACCGACGACATTCAATCTCAAAATGATGAATTCGATGCGAGGCCGAACTTGACGACACCTCCGAAGCGCACGACCGGATTTTTCACGCGGCGCCAGCTGTTGCTGACCGGAGGCGCCGCGATGGCGGCGCTGGGTGCGGGCCCCGCGCTCGCCCAGCAAAAGCGCCTGGAGATCATTCCGAGCGGCGAGTTCAAGCCGATCCCAATCGCCATTCCCCCTTCGTGCCTGGCGGGGCAGGGGATGCTGATGTCGGCAACGGCATCTCGCAGGTGATCACCAACAATCTGAAGCGCAGCGGGCTGTTCGTGCCGGTCGACCCGGCTGCGTTTCCCGAGCGCATCAGCAATTTCGAGGCGCCGCCGCAATTCGCGAGCTGGCGGCCGCTCGACCTGCGCGGGCTGGTGACGGGCCGCGCGACGCGGCAGCCGGACGGGCGGTTGAAGGCGGAGTTTCGGCTGTGGGACCCGAACTCGGGCCAGCAACTCACCGGCCAGCAATATGTGACGGCGCCGGAATATTGGCGGCGCATCGCCCATATCATCTCGGACCAGATCTACACCCAGATGACCGGCGAGAAGGGCTATTTCGACAGCCGCGTCGTGTTCGTCGACGAGAGCGGCCCCTCCGAGCGGCGCGTCAAGCGGCTCGCGCTGATGGATCAGGACGGCGCCAATGTCCGCTATCTCACCCGCGGCGCCGACCTCGTGCTGACGCCACGCTTCTCGCCGTCGAGCCAGGAAATCACCTACATGGAGTTCGGGCAGGGCGACCCGCGGGTCTATCTGTTCAACATCGAGACCGGCCAGCGCGAGATCGTCGGCAACTTCCCGGGCATGTCGTTCTCGCCGCGGTTCTCGCCGGACGGCCAGCGCATCATCCTCAGCCTGCAGCAGGGCGGCAACTCCAACCTGTTCGTGATGGATCTGCGCTCGCGCACGACGACGCGGCTCACCGACACGCCGGCGATCGACACCTCGCCGTGCTACTCGCCGGACGGCAGCCAGATCTGCTTTGAAAGCGATCGTGGCGGCAAGCCGCAGATCTATGTGATGTCCTCCAGTGGCGGCGCAGCGCAGCGCATCTCGTTCGGCGAGGGCAGCTACTCGACGCCGGTGTGGTCGCCACGTGGCGACTTCATCGCCTTCACCAAGCAGGGCGGCGGCCAGTTCGCGATCGGCATCATGAAGACGGACGGCTCGGGCGAGCGCATCCTCACCGCGGGCTTCCACAACGAAGGACCGACCTTCTCGCCCAACGGCCGCGTGCTGATGTTCTTCCGCGACCCCGGCGGCACCGCCGGTCCGTCGCTGTATTCGATCGACGTCTCCGGCCGCTTCGAGCAGAAGGTGCCGACGCCGGGCTTCGCCTCGGATCCGGCCTGGTCGCCGTTGCTGTCGTGACGGTGGGCGAGCCTCTGGGCCGGCTCACGTCGTGGTGGACGCGATTTTTCGAGTCGCGCGATGCGTGTTCTCGTAAAATATGGAACCATTCGTTGCAGCAACCGGGTAGTGTTTGCCTAGTTATCTGAATTTTCGAGCGAATTCGTGCACTTCACGAGCGCGGAAACGCTCCGCTAACGATGTTCCCTCAGAAAGACTTCACCTGCGAGCGGTAATGTTTGTGCACCGAACAGGACACGTGCGCACGAATGCAGCTTGCCACTCAGAACGGAGAAGACGATCGAAAGTTGTCGCCTGCGATCCAGGCGGCTCTCGTCGACTCCCTCTTCCAGGATCCCGGCCCGATGTTTGCCGGCGCACTCTGCGCCGCCGTCGCCGCCGTCATGACCGCGATCAAGAGCGGCGATGTCAATCTGTGGCCGTGTGCCGCGATGCTGATCATCGCAGGAGCGTTCCGTTCGCTCGACATGCGCTACTATCGGAGCCTGTGCGACAACGGCCGCCTCACGCAGGAGGCGGTCGAGCGCTGGGAGGTTCGCTACCAGATCGGCGCCATGATCTATGCGCTGGTGCTCGGCGTCTGGTGCGTCGTCGCCCTGGTCGACAACAGCGACCCGGTGGTGCACCTGATCGCGATCACGGTGACGCTCTGCTACATGTCGGCGGGCGCAGGCCGGACCTACGGGCGGCCCTGGATCTTCCACGTCCAGATCCTGCTCGCCTGCGGACCGCTCGCGGTGGCTCTCGCCGTCCACGGCAGCCCTTATTACCTGGGCATGGCGGCGTTCTGCGTCCTGTTCTTCGTGTCGCTGAAGCACATCTCGACCAACCTGCAGCGGATCTTCGTCCAGGCCTTCGTGGCGCGCGAAAGCGAGGCTGCACTGGCCAAGCAGTTCGATACGGCCCTGAACAACATGCCGCACGGCCTGTGCATGTTCCGCTCCGACGGGCGTCTGGCCGTGATGAACCACCGCTTCGGCCAGATGATGAGCCTGCCGGATGACATCCTGCAGCGTGGCGGCAAGGCGGCCGACATCATCAACGCCTGCGTGATCGCAGGCTCGATCTCCGCTTCGAGCGGCCGGCTGATCCTGGCCGAGATCGAGCACACCAAGACCCATAATGTCATTACCAGCGATCCCGACGTCGCGCGCGACCGGTCGCTGTCCTGGACCTTCCAGCCGATGGCCGACGGCGGCGCCGTGGTCCTGCTCGAGGACATCACCGAGCGGCGGCATGCGGAGGCGCGCATCTCGCATCTGGCGCGCTATGACGAGCTCACGACCTTGCCGAACCGCGTCAGCTTCCGAGACGAGATCGAACGGCTGCTCAGGATTCCGCAGCGGCACGGCGAATTGTCCGCGCTGCTGTTCGTCGATCTCGACCGCTTCAAGCAGGTCAACGACACGCTCGGCCACCCCTGCGGCGATCAGCTGCTCTGCGCGGTCTCCGAGCGGCTGCGCGACATGCTGCGTCCGGAAGACTTCGTCGCGCGCTTCGGCGGCGACGAGTTCGTGGTGTTCCAGCGCAACATCCGCTCCAACGACGACGCGGCGATGCTGGCGCGCCGGATCGTCGACCAGCTCAGCGAGCGCTACAAGATCGACAATCACCTGGTCGAGATCGGCGCCAGTGTCGGCATCGCCATGACCGCGCCGGGCATCAGCGCCGACACCCTGCTGAAGAATGCCGACATGGCGCTGTACCGCGCCAAGGCTGAGGGACGCGGCACCTTCTGCTTCTTCCGCGACGAACTCGCCCAGACGGTGGAAGCACGCCGCATCCTCGAGCTCGACCTGCGCAAGGCGCTGGCGAACGAGGAGTTCGAGCTGTTCTACCAGCCGCTGGTCAACCTGAAGTCCGGCAAGATCTCGACCTGCGAGGCGCTGCTGCGCTGGAACCACCCGGTGCGCGGCACGGTCTCGCCGGTCGACATCATTCCCGTCGCCGAGGACATGGGTCTGATCGTCGATCTCGGTCGCTGGATCCTGCGCAAGGCCTGCCTGGAATGCATGAAATGGCCGGATGCGGTCAGCGTCGCCGTCAACTTCTCGCCGCAGCAGTTCCATCAGCGCGATGTGCTCAGTGAGGTCCGCTACGCGCTGGAGGTGTCCGGGCTGCCGCCGCATCGGCTCGAGATCGAGATCACCGAATCCTCGCTGTTGCGCAACACCCAGCTCACGCACGATGTGCTGTCGCAACTGCACATGCTCGGGGTCCGCATTTCGCTCGACGATTTCGGCACCGGCTATTCGAGCCTCAGCTATCTGCACAACTTCCCGTTGGAGAAGGTCAAGATCGATCGCTCTTTCCTCGAAGGCATCGACAGCGATCGGCCGCTGACCCTGTTGCGCGGCGTCGCAAGATTGTCCGCCGATCTCGGCATGTCGGTGGTGGTGGAGGGCATCGAGACCAACGAGCAGCTCGAACTGGTCAGCGCCGACGGCACGGTCACCGAGGCGCAGGGCTATTTGTTCAGCCGGCCCGTCCCCGCAATCCGCATCCGGCAGCTCCTGAATGCATCGCACGGGCGCCGTTCGAGCGACGGGGCGATCGCGGCCGCCGGCGGGACACGTTCGATCGCTTGATCGCCCGACCTCCGCCTTGATGCGGAGGTGCCGCGAAGATCGGCCATTGGAAGATCGACCATTGCTGGAGGCGGGCTCTGTGCGCGGCATCCCGCCGGTCCGAGCATGGCTCGTATGTGAATGGCAGTGTGACAACCCCACGTCGCATCGTTCGGAAACATTGCGCGTGTATGCCAAGCGAATCCGTTTCGATTTGACACGCAAGTGATCCGAAGCAATCCGTCCGGCCTAGCATCCAGTCCCCTAAGTCACGGTTACGCCTCCGGGATTCTACGTGCCGTTAACTTTGTACCGCCGAAAGCTTTGCGTCGGCATTAACCCGCTGTTAAGCTCATACTGCTCGTAGGAGTTGTGTGAAAAGGGGTTGCGGATGAAGTCGGCGGCTAGAGTGAGTGCCGTTGCTGAACAGAAGTCGGATGTGCTGGAGAATGTGGACTATCGACTGGCGCTGACTGCTGAGGACAAGGACGAGATTTATCGGCTGCGCTACCGCGCCTATCTGCGTGAAGGCGCCATCCTGCCGTCGCCCAGCGAACGCGTCAGCGACGAGTATGACGATCTTCCCAACAGCTTCATCTTCGGCGTCTACGTCAATGGCGAGCTCTACAGCTCGATCCGCATCAGCGTGCTGAACTCGCAATGGCGCCGATCGCTGTCCTCGGACATGTTCGCCGACCTGCTGCATCCCGAGCTCGATCGCGGCAAGGTCATCATCGACCCGACACGGTTCGTCGCCGACCATGAGAAGGCGCGGCTGTTTCCGGCGCTTCCCTATGTGACCGTCCGGCTCGGCTACGTTGCCTGCGCCCATTTCAATGCGGATATCGGTCTCGCCAACGTGCGCCCCGAGCATCGTGCCTTCTACAAGAAGGTGTTCCTGCAGGAACCATGGGGTGAGCCGAGGCTCTACTCCGGCCTCACCAAGCCGGTCGGCCTGGTGGCGGCGCATTATCCTTCGATCCGCGATCGCGTGTTCCAGCGCTTTCCGTTCATGCGCTCGAGCGCGTTCGAGCGGCGGATGCTGTTCGATCGTCCCGCGCCTGACGCCTTCACTGATTCGTTCAGGATTCAGGCGGTCGCGAAGGCGGGCTGATCATCGGCCGATATCGGGGCCAGTTCGGCCGTCCGGCCGGTTCACACCGTGGCATTGATGCAAAAATCAGCGAAAAAGCGCCCTGCTGCAGGCGCTGAGCGGCTTGCCTTCACCCTGGCGCCACATTTACAACCCATTAACCATCGCGGTCGCTTTTCGGGTTTCGTTAGCATTTGACGGGGTTCGGCAAGACCCCATCAAGGTTGACGGAACGTTCGCTTAACCATCGCCCTGTAGACCGGATGGCAGTCTAAGAACGTGAGCGTGGAGGCTCCGGGAATGAAATATCAGATGCGTATCCTCCAGGGATTGAAGTTGGCCGCCGTGCTGGCCGTGGCCCTGTCGATGGGCGCCTGCGCCAACAAGAATCTCACCGGGGCCGACGGGGCGATGGCCAGCGCTGCGACTCCAGGCAGCCAGCAGGACTTCGTCGTGAATGTCGGCGATCGCGTCTTCTTCGAGAGCGATCAGACCGATCTCACGCCGCAGGCGATCGCGACCTTGGAGAAGCAGGCACAGTGGCTGCAGAGCTATCCGCGCTACTCCTTCACGATCGAGGGCCATGCCGACGAGCGCGGCACCCGCGAGTACAACATCGCGCTGGGCGCGCGGCGCGCGCAGTCGGTCCGCAACTTCCTGGCGTCGCGCGGCATCGACCAGGGCCGCATGCGCACGATCTCCTACGGCAAGGAGCGGCCGGTGGCGGTCTGTAACGACATCTCGTGCTGGTCGCAGAACCGCCGTGCGGTGACGGTCCTGAACGCCAGTTCATAAAGCTGAACGAATCCGTTGCTGATGAAGCCGGCGTCGCCCATCGACGCCGGCTTCGTCGTTTGTGGTCGGCGGGTCTCGTCCGGACTTGGTTTTGTCTTCGCTTGAACGTCATTTGTATCTATCGCATTTCTGCTTTACAGCCTCGCTCACAGGCCTGTTTTCAATGTCTCGCCGATCCGGTCGTCAGGGCAGCATGTCATTCATGTTTCTTCCACGGAGCGCCGCCGCGATCCTCGCCGCGCTCGTCATTTTCTCGTGCCAGGCAGTTTCGTCGCGGGCGCTCGCCCAGACCGATGATGATGATCCCGAGATCCGGATTCAGCGGCTCGAAAATCAGCTCCGGCAACTGACCGGTCAGAACGAGGAACTGCAATATCGCAATCGCCAGCTCGAGGAGCGGCTGCGACAGATGCAGAGCGCAGCGCCGGGCGGCGCACCCGCGGCGCAGCCGAGCGCGGCCGCGCCGGCGCAGGCCAATCCCGTCTACGGCCAGCCTGCTCAGCCGGCCTACGGCCAGCAGCAATATGGCCAGCAACAGTACGGCCAGCCGCAGCAGGCCTATCCGCCGCAGCAGCCGGGCTATGCGCAACCGCAGGCCGCCGGCGCGCCGGTGCCGATCGTCCCCGAGGCTGCGGCTCCCGGCCGGGGCCGTCGCGGCGATGCGTTCGATCCGACCCAGAATCCGACGGCTCCCGGCGCCCCGCAGGCGCTCGGCGGGGGCCAGTTGCCGATCCAGCCGGGGGGCGGCCAGCCCGCTGGCCGTCCCGTCGGCGATCCCGCGACTCTCGCCAACACGGCGGGCGGTCGCTATCCCCAGGGCGCGCCGCCGGCCGCAACTCCCGGGGCGGGCGGACTGGAGACCGCGCCGCCGCGGCAGACGCCGCGCGACGAATACGACCTCGGCATCGGCTACATGCAGCGCCGCGACTACGCGCTGGCCGAGCAGACGATGCGCAACTTCACCCAGAAATATCCGAACGATCCGATGGTCGGCGACGCGCAGTACTGGCTCGGCGAGAGCTTCTACCAGCGTCAGCAATATCGCGATGCCGCCGAGGTCTTCCTCGCCGTGACGACGAAATACGAGAAGTCGGGCAAGGCGGCGGATGCGCTGCTCCGGCTCGGCCAGTCGCTGGCGGCGCTGAAGGAGAAGGAGGCGGCCTGCGCCGCGTTCGGAGAAGTGACGCGCAAATATCCGCGCGCCTCGGCGGGCGTGAAGGCGACCGTCGATCGCGAGCAGAAGCGGGTGAAGTGCTGAACGTCCCCGGGCGAGGGGAGGCCTCTCGCCTATAACCGGCGGGGCGGGTAGGCTGCGGCGCCATGTCGAAGGCCCGTTCCGAAAGCGATCCTGCGATCTCCGCAGCCGAAGCCGAGCGCCTGTTCGCGCCGCTTTCGGCGGCGCCCGCACTGGTGCTCGCCGTATCGGGCGGTCCCGATTCGATGGCTCTGATGTGGCTCGCGGCGCAGTGGCGTGCGGGGCTTGCCCAGGGACCGCGCCTTGTGGCCGTGACGGTCGACCATGCGCTGCGGCGCGACTCCGCCCGTGAAGCCCGCATGGTGAAGGAGATCGCGCGCCGGCTTGCAATTCCGCATCGGACCTTGCGCTGGACCGACGCGAAGCCGGACACCGGGATTCCCGAAGCGGCGCGGCTGGCAAGATACCGCCTGCTGGCGCGGGCGGCGCGGCAGGCGGGCGCCGCGCACGTCGTCACCGCCCACACCCGGGACGATCAGGCCGAGACGGTGCTGATGCGTCTGTTGCGCGGCAGCGGCATTGCGGGGCTCGCGGCAATGGCACCGCTCAGCGAGCGTGAAGGGCTGTTGCTGGCGCGGCCCCTGCTGAACGTTGCCAAAGCCCGGCTGGTAGCGACGCTGCGCTCGGCCGGAATCCCCTGCGCGGATGACCCGACCAATCGAGATCCCGCCTTCACCCGGCCGCGGCTGCGCGCCCTGATGCCGGCTCTGGCCGCGGAGGGCGGCGATGCCCGGACGCTGGCGACGCTGGCCGACCGGCTCGGACGGGCCAACGCCGCGATCGAATTGATGGTGGATGGCGCCGAACGCTACCTCGCACTGCGCGCGGCCGGGAGCAGGCCGGCCGGCGCGGTTCACGGCGAGACCTTCGAGGCGCGCGCCTTTGTCGCACTTCCAGCCGAAATCAGGCTGAGGCTGCTGATCCGCGCGATCAATCGCATTGGAACCGAAGGTCCCGTGGAACTCGGCAAGGCAGAGGCGCTGCTGGCGCGGCTGGACCGGACTCTTGCGGGGATCGCAGATGGTGGTACGTCTGCTCCGGGCAGGCTAAAACAGACCCTGGCTGGTGCACTGGTAAGCATGACGAGAGAAACGATCCGCATCACGCCCGCGCCGCCGCGGCGGTCGCGCGGGATTTGAAGCGGTTCACCGCCTTCGCGGACGCTTAACCACCTGCCTTGGCGGCGCTTTCCCGCGCCATTTTTTGAGCGGGAATCGGGCTAGGATGCGATAAATAGTCCTTTCTAGTTCCCTTGGCATTGCCGCGAGTGGTACCTAGATTACGAGACGGTCGACCGGGGGATTCCCTCGTGGCTACCCAGGGATGAGTCCGAGGACTAACGGCCGCGATCCGCGCGACCACGAAGGAAAATCGATGAACGCCAATCTGCGCAATTTCGCCCTTTGGGTCATTATTGTCCTATTGCTGTTGGCGCTGTTCACACTCTTCCAGAACCCGGGGCAACGTGCGTCGTCGACCGACATCAACTTCTCGCAGTTGTTGACCGAGGTCGACCAGGGCAATGTGCGCGACGTCGTGATCCAGGGGCCGGAGATTCACGGCACCTTCAAGAACGGCTCGTCGTTCCAGACCTACGCGCCGAGCGATCCGAACCTGGTGAAGCGGCTGTACGATGCCAAGGTCAACATCCAGGCCAAGCCGCCGGGCGACAACGTGCCGTGGTTCGTGTCGCTGCTGGTGTCGTGGCTGCCCTTCATCGCGCTGATCGGCGTCTGGATCTTCCTCTCCAGGCAGATGCAGGGCGGCGCCGGCAAGGCGATGGGCTTCGGCAAGTCGCGCGCCAAGATGCTGACCGAGGCGCATGGCCGGGTGACGTTCGAGGATGTCGCCGGCGTCGACGAGGCCAAGCAGGACCTGCAGGAGATCGTCGAATTCCTGCGCGATCCCGGCAAATTCCAGCGGCTCGGCGGCCGCATCCGCGCGGCGTGCTGCTGGTCGGCCCTCCCGGCACCGGTAAGACGCTGATCGCGCGCGCCGTGGCCGGCGAAGCCAACGTGCCGTTCTTCACCATCTCCGGTTCTGACTTCGTCGAGATGTTCGTCGGCGTCGGTGCCAGCCGCGTCCGCGACATGTTCGAGCAGGCCAAGAAGAATGCGCCCTGCATCATCTTCATCGACGAAATCGACGCCGTCGGCCGCCATCGTGGCGCCGGTCTCGGCGGCGGCAATGACGAGCGCGAGCAGACCCTCAACCAGTTGCTGGTCGAGATGGACGGCTTCGAAGCCAATGAGGGCGTGATCCTGATCGCGGCCACCAACCGGCCCGACGTGCTCGATCCGGCGCTGATGCGTCCCGGCCGCTTCGATCGCCAGGTCGTGGTCTCGAACCCCGACATCATCGGCCGCGAGCAGATCCTGAAGGTTCACGTCCGCAAGGTGCCGCTGGCGCCGGACGTCAACCTCAAGACCATCGCCCGCGGCACGCCCGGCTTCTCCGGCGCCGACCTGATGAACCTCGTCAACGAGGCTGCCCTGACCGCCGCCCGCCGCAACAAGCGGATGGTGACGCAGTCCGAGTTCGAGGAGGCCAAGGACAAGGTGCTGATGGGCGCCGAGCGCCGCTCGATGGTCATGACCGAGGAAGAGAAGATGCTGACCGCCTATCACGAGGCGGGCCATGCGATCGTCGGCCTCAACGTTCCGAGCCACGACCCGATCCACAAGGCCACCATCATTCCGCGCGGCCGTGCGCTGGGCATGGTGCAGTCGCTGCCCGAGGCCGACCGGCACTCACACACCCGCGAGTGGTGCGTCTCGAAGCTCGCGATGATGTTCGGCGGCCGCGAGGCCGAGGTGCAGAAGTTCGGTCCGGAGAAGGTGACCAACGGCGCCACCGGCGACATCCAGCAGGCCACCAATCTCGCCCGTGCGATGGTGATGGAATGGGGCATGTCCGACAAGCTCGGCCGCGTCCGCTACCAGAGCAATGAGCAGGAGGTGTTCCTGGGTCATTCGGTGGCGCGCTCGACCAACATCTCCGACGATACCGCCCGCCTGATCGACTCGGAAATTCGCGGCCTGATCGAGGCCGGTGAGCAGGAGGCGCGCCGAATCATCACCGAGAAGCGCGACGACTGGGAAGCGATCGCCCAGGCGCTGCTCGAATACGAGACCCTGACCGGCGAGGAGATCAACGACCTCCTGAAGGGCAAGAAGCCGAACCGCGAGTCGGCGATCGAGCCGTCGACGCCGCGCGCGTCGGCCGTGCCGCCGGCCGGCAAGCCACGGCCGCGACCCGATCCCGGCCTGGAGCCGCAGCCCCAGGCGTGAGCTGATACACGCGACAGGCTTCCGGCGGTCAGCCAGTCTGATCCGGAAGATCAAGAGAAACGAAAGGCCCGGCTTGCAGCCGGGCCTTTTGTTTGTTTGGAGATCTGGGCCAGCGGTGGTCAGAACCGCGGGTTATGAGCGTGGGAGCTCTTGCCAAGCCCGTTGTGACAGGGTTGCCGCGCGGACCGCAGCCAGCGGCGCCGTGCGCATTACGGCTTGTCGAACCAGGCCTTCCACTGCGGCACGGCGGTGGCGAACGTGCCGCGATGACTGGTCGGTCCCGTCGACACCGCCTCGACCTTGCTGTTGCCGGCCCCGATCGCCTGCTGGTAGGTCATCGCCAGCCGGCCGAGACCGGTCGAGATCGCCTCGTCGGTCTCGCCGTAATAGTTGCGCACCGGCGTCTTGATGATCCAGCGATACGCCTGCGTCTGCGCGAACAGGCGGCCGTAGGCCGACGCCGCGAAATACTCCGCATCGAAATAGTCGGGCTTGAGCAGCTTGTGCAGATCGGTCGGGACGTCGGCGACGTTGAAGGGCGCGCGCTCATAGGCCTTGCGCGCGACGTCGTAATAGCTGTCGCTGATCACCGAGCGCGCCAGCCCCGGCACCGCATAGTAGTTCTCGAACGCGAACGCCGACAGGATGAACAGCGAGTTGACCCAGGCGGCGTCGTTCTTGCGCGGGAAGCTGAGGAAGCCGTTCAGCGCTACGGACACGTCCACCGGCGCGCTCGCGGTCGCCGCTGCCGCGACCGGCACGCCGGCGCTTTCGAGTTTCTCGAGAAAGGCCATGGTCACGAAGCCGCCTTGCGACCAGCCGGCGATGTCCAGCCGGGTGCTCGTCAGCTTCATCTGGTCGAGCACGGCGCGGCTTGCCCGCAGCATGTCGTAGGTGGCCTGCTGATGGCTGGCCTTCACCATGTAGCCTTCGGGCTCGGTCGAGATGCCCATTCCGAAATAGTCGGCGCCGATCAGCAGATAGCCTTGTCCTGCGAACTGCGCGATCATCAGCTGGGTCTCGGGCGACTGCTCCGGAAACGACGGCACCTCCTGCTTCCCGTACACGGTGCCGTGCTGATAGGACACCATCGGCAGGCTGGTCTCGCCGGTCTCGGGCACCGCGAGCAGGCCGCTCGCGGTGATCGGCTTGTTGCCGCGCTCGGGGATGACGGACGCATAGGTGACGCGATAGAGCCTGACGGCGTTGCGGGCCGGAGTGTAGGTCACCGAGACGCCCGCGAATTTCGGCGTGTCGACGGTGAGGATGCTGTTCAGCCGGGCGGCGTCCCAGCGGGCCAGATATTCATAGCTGACGTCGGAGGAGACGCGGACGGGAGCCTTGTCCTGGGCGCGGCTTGCGGCCGGCCAAATGGCGCAGACGAGCACCGCGATGAGAGCGCGATAAACGAACATGGGATCTCCCCGGCGTGCCGCCGTCGGTTGCATTCGGACCTCTGCGATACAGATCGCGAGTAAACAATCGGTGCGGCGCCGGCGGCCGCGCGCCGTCGCCCGCGCTTAAGCCTTCTTCAAGCGTCCTCGCCTATCTCTCGATGAGGAGGCGCCCATGCAGGCGCGGGGCGAGGTCCAGATGGCCGACAATGCTGATGCCGCCGCGATCCCATCGCAGCGTCGTGACGTTCCGCTCGGCCTGTTCGCGGTCTGCTTTGCGCTCGCCTGCATCAACGCCTCGTTCTTCCCGGCCGGACTGTGGTCGGGCACCTGGATCTGGGACCAGGCGGGTCTCGGCATTCCCACCGACTTCGTCAACGTCTGGGCGGCCGGCAAGCTCGCGCTGCAGGGACATCCCGCGCTGGCCTGGGACTGGGACGTGCAGCGCCAGGTCGAGCTCGATCTGCTGCGGCAGGATTTCCCGGGCTACTTTGCCTGGCACTATCCGCCGCCATTCCTGTTCGTGGCAGCGTTCCTGGCGCAGTTTCCCTACACGCTCGCCTTCGCCGGCTGGGTCTATGCCAGCTTCGTTCCCTATGCGCTCGCGATGCGCGCGATCGTCGGCCGCGGCTTCGGCCTGCTGCTGGCAGCCGGCTTTCCGGCCCTGTTCTCGAACGCGCTGGTCGGGCAGAACGGATGCCTCACCGCCGCGCTCGTCGGCGGCACACTCTATCTGCTGCCGGTGCGGCCGGTGCTGGCGGGGATCTGTCTCGGCCTCCTGACCTACAAGCCGCAATATGGCCTGCTCTTCCCGATCGTGCTGATCGCCACCCAGCGCTGGACCGCGTTCATTTCGGCGAGCGTCACCGCCATCGTGCTGGCGCTGCTGTCATGGCTCGCCTTCGGGCTGGAGAGCTGGCAGGCCTTCTTCCATTGGCTGCCGATGTTCTCGCAGGCGTTCCTGACCGAGGGCAAGGCGACCTGGTGGAAGCTGCAGAGCCTGTTTTCGCTGGTCCGTTATTTCGGCGGTTCGGAAGCGCTCGGCTGGACCTTCCAATGGGTTCTGACCGCAGCGGTTGCGGTCGTACTGGTGACGCTGTGGCGCAGCCCGGTTGCGCTACGCGCTGAAGGCGGCGGCGCTGGCCGTCGGGCTGCTGCTGACGACGCCCTATCTGTTCATGTACGACATGATGGTTCAGGCCGTCGCCGTGGCATGGCTGGTGCAGAATCGGCCTCGCCGAGGGCTTTCGCCGCTACGAGCTGCCCGCGCTCGGCGGCATCGCGGCGCTTCAGATCACGTTCATGCTGTCCGGGATTCCACTCGGGCTTGCCGCCAATCTGATCATGGCCGGCCTGGTGCTGGCGCGCGCCGGCTCGTGGTGGCGTCGGCAGCCGGCGCCCGCCGGGGTGGCGCTCGCGAGCGCCTGACTCACCGGTGGGGGCCGGGCAGGGTCATGATTTCCCTTGTCTTCCTTCGTGAACAGGTGTTCAGTTCTTCCCAGCCATTTGTGAGGTTGCCCCTCCAAAAACACTGAACCAGCGTTCGCCGGGTGCCCTGGACGAGCGCGTCCGGGACGAGAAACGCCATGGTCTATCGGCGAACCCATCAGGTCGTGAAGCGGCTGGCGGCCCGCCGCAGCGCGATTCTGGCAGCCGCCCGCGAGACGGCCGCGGAAGGCGGCATGTCGGCCGTCCAGATCGCCCCGGTGGCGATCCGGGCCAATGTCGCCGCCGGCACGGTCTATCGCTACTTTCCCTCCAAGGCGGATCTGATCTCGGAGCTGATCGCGGAAGTCTCGCGCGATGAGCTCGCCGCCGTCCGGCGCGCCGCCGATGCCGCACCCGGTCCATCCTCGGCGCTGGCTGCCGCGGTCTCCACGGTGGCAGTGCACGTCCTGTCGCAGCGCAAGCTCGCCTGGGGCATCCTGGCCGAGCCCGTCGACGTCGACGTGACCGCGTCACGGATCGCAAGCCGCCGCGAGATCGTCGGCGAGATCGCCTCCCGGATCGACGCCGCCGTCCGTGCCGGCCACCTTCCGGCGCAGGACACGCAGCTGGCCGCGACCGCGCTGCTCGGCGCGCTGCACGAGGCGCTGGTGGGGCCGCTGGCGACCGAGAATCCTGACGACCCTGCCAAACTCCGCGACACCGTACAGGCGGTCACCTTGCTGGCGCTGCGCGCGGTCGGCGTCATGGATGCGCGTGCGCGCGGTCTCGTCGTGCAGGCCGTGCTGCCGGTCAGGAGCCTGGTCGGCGCGTAGTCCGCGCCACCCATGCCTGTCGGGCAAGGCCGCGCTTAAGCAAGGATTCACCCGTCGCGGCGATGGTGAGGCTGGCGTGCCGCGAGAGCACCGCCTTGCCCCACTCCAGGTGCCCCCTCGGACGATGTCGATTGCACGCAACCCTCTGGCGACGCCCCTCGTCATCGCCGGATCGGCAGCCGCCGGCGCCGTCTACGCGTATCTCGCCGGCGAGGATATCAACTGGGACTGGCAGAACTATCACGACTATGCCGGCTTCGCGCTGCTGCATGGCCGCTTCGATATCGACGTCGCGCCCGGCGGCTTTCAGAGCTTCCTCAATCCGCTGATCTACCTGCTGCCTTACGCGGTCCGCCATGGGCTCGATGCGCCGTGGTGGGGCGTCGCGCTGGGCGCGCTGCACGGCCTCAATCTCGCGCTGGTCTATTGGGTCGCGCGCGTGCTGCTCGGGCGCGCGGCCGACGCGTTCACGCTCAGCGCCGCGCTCATCATCGCCGCCCTCAGTCCGATGACGGTGTCCGAGATCGGCACCAGCTTCGCCGATATTCTCACGACCATTCCGATCCTCGCCGGCATCGCGCTGATCTTCGGAGAGGATGACGCGCGCGGCCGCCGTTTCGTCGCCGCTGGCCTGCTGATCGGCGCGGCCACGGGATTGAAGCTCACCAATGCGACGGTTCTGGTCGGGGCCGGCGTCTCGCTGCTGCTGGTGGCGCGGCCGTGGCGTGCGATCGTCGCGTTCGGCGCCGGCAGTGCGGCCGGCGTGATCGTGACCGCGGCGCCGTGGGCGCTGAAGATGATGCGCGACTTCGGCAGCCCGCTGTTTCCGTTCTACAATACGATCTTCCGGTCGCCCGAAGCGCCGCTCGCCTCGATCGTCGATACGCGCTTCATGCCGCAGGGACTGCTCGATGCGCTCGCCTATCCATTCTACTGGGTGATCGGCAAGCATCCCTCGTCGGAATGGCCGTTCCGCGATCCGCGCTTTGCCGTCGTCATCGTGCTGCTCGTCGCGCTGATCGTCACCGGCCTGTGGCAGCGGCGCGAGGTGCTGCCGCTGCGCGACCGGCGCCTCCTGATCTTCTTCTGGCTCAGCTACGTCCTGTGGATGCTGGCCTTCTCGATCCAGCGCTATCTGATGCCGCTCGAGCTGTTGTCGGCGCCGCTGATCGTGCTGCTGCTCATCCGCCTGCTCGACGCTTGGCGCGCAGACGCTGGGCCGGTCGTGTCACCATCGCGGCGGATGACGCAGGCGGTCACGGTGATGGCCGCGCTCGGCGTCGCGCTGGCGTCGCAGCCGACCGACTGGATGCGGCGGCCGTGGTCGGATCCCTACCGGCCGCAGCTCGCGGCCAACCTGCAGCGTCCGGCGACTTTCCTGCTGCTGCAGAAGCCCCTCGGCTACGTCACGTCGTTCCTTCCAGAGGGCTCGCGCGTCTATCAGTTGTCCGAGCTCGTGGTGCCGATCGTGCCCGGCGGCGTGCTCGACCGCCGCGTTCGCAACGGCCTGTCCGATCCGTTGCCGGGCGGCGCATGGGCGTTGTATTTTTCCAAAAGCCCGGAAGACAACCCGCCGCGGCTCGAGGTGCTCGCCGACTACGACCTCCAGATCGATGCGTCGCGTGGCTGCGAGCGCATTCCTGGCGCTGCCGGCATTGCCATCGAGGCCTGTCCGGTGATCGCGCGGGCCAAGGCGCCCTCGACCGCCGGACTGGGTCGACGACGCGTTAAGGTTTGTCTCAGATGTGGGCGTCGCTCGACGGCCCGACATAGGCGATGCGCACCATGTTCGTGGTGCCGGGGGTGCCGAGCGGCACGCCGGCGACGATGATGACGCGCTGTCCGGCGCGGACGAAGCCGTCGCGGAAGGCAATCGAGCCGGCGCGCTCGACCATGTCATCCTGGTCGCGCGCGTCCTCGGCCACCACGCAGTGCACCCCCCATACGACCGACAAGCGGCGTCCGGTCGCCAGGTTGGGCGTGATCGCGACCACTGGCGGCTTCGGCCGCTCGCGCGCGACACGGATGGCCGTGGAGCCCGACGAGGTCCAGCAGATGATGGTGGGCAGATCGAGATTCTCCGCAATCTGCCGCGCGGCTTCGGCGATCGCGTCGCCCGCGGTTGATTCGGGCTCGGGACGCTGAGCTGCGATCACGGAGCGGTAGACCACGTCGCGTTCGACCTCCTCGCCGATGCGGTTCATGGTCGACACCGCCTCGACCGGATATTTGCCGGCGGCCGACTCGGCCGACAGCATGATGGCGTCGGCGCCTTCATAGACCGCGGTGGCGACGTCGGAGACCTCGGCGCGGGTCGGCACCGGCGACTGGATCATCGATTCCAGCATCTGCGTCGCCACCACCACAGGCTTGCCGGCACGGCGCGCCAGCCGCGTCATCTGCTTCTGCAGGCCGGGCACGCGCTCCAGCGGCAGCTCGACGCCGAGATCGCCGCGCGCCACCATCAGGGCATCGGAGACGTCGATGATGTCGTTGAGCCGCTCGATCGCCTGCGGCTTCTCGATCTTGGACATCACCGCGGCGCGGCCGCGGATGATCTTCTTGGCTTCCAGCACGTCGTCGGCGCGCTGCACGAAGGACAGCGCGATCCAGTCGATGCCGATGTTCAAGGCTGCATCGAGGTCGGCCCGGTCCTTCGGCGTCATCGCCGAGACCGGCAGGTCGGTGTCCGGCAGGCTCACGCCCTTGCGGTCGGACATCTTGCCGCCGATCACGACCCGGGTGACGGCGCGGGTCGTGGAGGTCTCCTCCGCAATCAGCCGCACCTTGCCGTCATCCAGCAGCAGCGCATGTCCGGGCTGCAGGGCGGCCAGGATTTCCGGATGCGGCAGATAGACCCGCGTCGCATCGCCCGGCGTCTTGTCGGAATCGAGCACGAAGCTCTGGCCGTTGTTCAGCTGAACCGGGCCGTCGGCGAAGGTGCCGAGCCTGAGCTTCGGGCCCTGGAGGTCGACCAGAATGCCGATCGGGCGGCCATAGCTCGCTTCGACGCTGCGGATCGTGGCCACCAGCTCCCGCAGCTTGTCGTGCGGGGTGTGGCTCATGTTGATCCTGAAGATGTCGGCCCCGGCCTCGAACAGCTTGCGAGATCATCGCGCTGTCCGAGGAGGCGGGGCCGAGCGTGGCGAGGATCTTGATGCGTCGCAGCCGCCTCATGGCTTGGGTGCTTGCCCTGGCGGCAGGGCCGGCGCGGCCGCCGGCGGCGTGCCCTGCGGTCCATTTGGCAGACCGGGGACGTTGCCTCCCGGTCCGAGCGTGCCAGGATACCTGGGACGCGCTGCTGCGCCGGCTGCTCATTGGCCTCCGTGAGCTGCACCGTCCAGGCGCGCTGGTCGCCGGTGTCGACCTCGAAGAAGCCGGTGCGGTCGAAGCCGCGCGCCAGGCAATTGTCGGTGCCCTTGATGGTGAATTCCTTGTCACGCGAGCACATGAAGGCCTGTCCCGACCATTCACCGCCGCGGTCATAGTCCAGCGCATAGATGTAATAATAGCGCGCCACCAGCGTGCCCTTGAGCA
Source organism: Bradyrhizobium oligotrophicum (assembly GCA_050641875.1). GTDB lineage: Bacteria > Pseudomonadota > Alphaproteobacteria > Rhizobiales > Xanthobacteraceae > Bradyrhizobium > Bradyrhizobium oligotrophicum_B. The sequence continues at coordinate 1,149,203 of CP192619.1, read as the reverse complement.
GCGTCTCGCAGCTGCGTGACGACACGTTCCACCAGCCTTCGGTGGTCCAGCCTTCGGCGTCCTTGTAGCCGAGGGCGATTCCGACCCGGCTGGAGGTGTTGTTGCAGAGCCGAAAATCGGCGGCGGCCGGGGAGGACCACAGACAGAGCGCGGCCAACCCAAGCAGCGAAAGCAGTCCGTAACCGGGGCGGAAGGGATTGCGATGCAGGAGAAGGAGATTTTCGGGATCATTGCGCGACGCTATATCAACCGTTGAACGATGTCGCTGGGCTTGGCTGCGGCTGTCAACGCCATGACGATCTCATGCGAAGCCGCTGCGATCGAGCGCCTCGCTCGTCCTGACGGTGCTGCGATATGGCCAAATCTGCGACGAAGCCTCATTATATAGCAGACATCCGTCACAGCGCGGAACAGGGAACAAAGAGATGACGATGGACAGCACCACCCGGACCGAGCTCGAAGCCGCCGTCTTTCGCCGGCTCGTCGAGCATCTGCGGACCAGAACCGACGTTCAGAACATCGATCTGATGAATCTGGCAGGCTTCTGCCGCAACTGTCTCTCCAACTGGCTGAAGGACGCCGCCGACGCCCAGGGAGCGCCGATGACCAAGGAGGAAAGCCGCGAGGCGGTCTATGGCATGCCTTACGAGGAATGGAAGGCGAAGCACCAGCGCGAGGCCAGCGCCGAGCAGCGCGAAGCGTTCAAGAAGTCGCATCCGGGCCACTGATCAGACGTTCAGAAGTCGCGCTGTCCGGCGCCGCAAGGTGCGAGATCGGGTGCTGCGCGGGATAGCGACCAAACACAAGTGGCGCGCGCGGCTTGCGCGGGCTTGACGTTGCGCAGGCCAACAAGATGTGGGCGCTCTGTGGATGAGGGCGATGTCGCCTTGACGCGGGGCACGCCAGATTTGAGGGTCGCGGCGAACATGTAGCGCCCTTTGGCGCCTTCCTTGGACACAGAGTTCCACTCAGGAGTATCAGATGGCCACCTCCGCCGCCGCGAAGGACGACGACTCGCCCGCGACCCGCTTTGCCGTAGACCAGCTCAAGTCGATCATCGAGCGGATCGAGCGTCTCGAGGAGGAGAAGAAGGCGATCTCCGAAGACATCAAGGACGTCTACGCCGAGAGCAAGGGCAATGGCTTCGACGTCAAGGCGCTGCGCACGATCATCCGGCTGCGCAAGCAGGACCCGAACGAGCGCCAGGAAGAGGAAAGCATCCTCGAGACCTATATGCAGGCGCTCGGAATGATCTGAGCAGCCGGCCTCGCTCACCTGCAGGGAGACCTCCGCTGCCCCTGACGGGGCATTCGCTTTCTCCCGGCTCGGCTCGGCGCGCCGGCGGCATGCGCGTGTTGCGGCCTTCGGCGCCGCACTCCGAACTCGTCGATGCCAAGGAGAACGACGAGCCAGCCGCCGCGGCGTCAGCGCAAGGCTGCCGCGCGCACGGCGAAGGATTTGGTTTCGAGCTTGATGATCGCCGGCCCTGTGAACTGGTCGTAGCTCAGTCCCGGCGTCGGCTCGGCGGCGAAGCTCATCGCCAGCGCGAGCTGCGGCTTGACGAAATAGCTGCGCATCGCGGTGAGGTCCACGTCGCCCATTTTCGTCACGGACATCGATGACGATGCGCTCGGCGTCAGCATGATGGCCCGCATCCAGGTCGAATCGGGGCCCTTGGCCGCCGAGATTCGCGTCGCCATCGTGATGGCGCCGTCCTGACCTTGCCCGTTCTTCGCGGCCGCCGGCACCGGCGCGACGCTGCGGGTCGCCGGGCGGGAGTTTCGCACCGGAATGGCGGTCGTGGAGGCGACATTGCCGCGATCGAGCGGAGAGGAGGCCGGCGGCGCGAAGGCCATAGCCTGCATCAGGCTCGCGGTCTGCTGCTGATCGATCGACGACAGCGCACGGCGCGCCGTGATCGCGGCAACCTGCTCGGGGGTGGCCTGCTTCGGCGTCCCGGGATTGTCACCCCAGAAGCCGCGCGAATTGATGATGTCGGCGACGCTCTGCGGCGCGCCGTCCCTGGATTTGCTGCCGACGGCGCCCGTCGTTTCGGACTTCGTTTCGGGCTTGGTCGCCACGGGCTGAGCGGCAGATTGCGCATCCGCGGAGGCCAACTGCAGGGCATTTGCGATCTTGCCACGCGCGGTAGCGGCTTTGCCGTCCACCGATCGCTCGGCGGTCCGGCTGTCCTTGTCGGAGCTCTTGTCAGCCGGCTTCGCGGCCAGTGCCGCGGTTTGAACCGGCTTGGCGTCGGCCTTGCCCTCGCTCTCGCCCGACTCGTCGTCATCCTCGCTCGGACGACCGCGGAACAGCCGAGCAAACAGGTTGGAGCCGCCGGACGAGGCTGCATCGCCATTGCCGCGTTTCTCGATCTCGGCCTTGGCCAGCTCATAGCCCTTGAGCGGAACGCCGTTGCTCGGCACGTGAACGGTCTTGCCGTCCGGGAACACGCGGGCGAGCTGGTCTGCCGTCATCCGCGGCCAGTGCCGGATGTTGCCGGTGTCGAGGTGCACGAAGGGCGAGCCGGAGGTCGGGTAGAAGCCGACACCGCCGCGCTGCAGGCGCAGGCCGGCGAAGCGGATCTGTTCCAGCGGCACGTTGGGAATGTAGAAGTCCATCGCATGGCCCAGCATGTGCTGGCTGTGCCGCGCCACTCCGGAATGCGCCGAGCGACGGCGCAGCATCGAGTTGGTGGCGGGCGACCGGTACGACGAGATGATCTGGATCGGCTGCTTGGCGTCGACGTCGCGATAGACTTCCCAGAGGATGTCGAACAGGCGGCGGTCCATGACCGTCTCGTCCTGGGTACGCCAGTCGCGCAGGAAGTGATTGAGCTTCTTCAGCGCGTCTTCGTCATAGCGGCCCTCGCGCTTGAAGGTGACCGTCAGGTCTTCGCCGGAATGGGTGTGGTGGAAGGAGAGGGTACGGGTTTCATTCAGCGCCGCCGCGTCGTGCACCGAGCCAGCGCCGACCAGCAGCAGCAGCGCCGCCAGCCCGCATTGGCATCCAGCTTTCCAACCCGCCCTCGTGAGCGAAACAGATTGGCGCGCGAAAACAGACAGCAAGATGCAGCCCACCCCGTCGACGAGCGTTTACTCGATTACCCTCTTGCGGCCCGTCCGGCGGAAGAGAGAGGAAACGCTTACCTAAGGCGGGATGGTTAAGGGATACTGACCAGCCCGCCCCCCAATTACCCTTAACATATACTCTTGAGTGTGGCGAAAAAGAGCCATCGAGATCTTGGTTGATCCTTGTGGTTAACCTAAAGCAAAGGCCCCGCCGAGCGGCGAGGCCTTTGATCTCAAAATGGAAATTGCGACCGTGACCGGCGGCCTGATCAGCGGGTGAAGACCCGCCGGGCAGGGCGGCCGACCGGCGCCGGCGGCGTCGGCGGGCCACCGCCACCGAACAGGCGCTCGAAGAAGTTCGGCGCGGAGGAGAAGCTGTTGTCGCTGATGTTGACCGAGTTCGGCAGCGGCCCCTTCGGACGCGCGTAGCTGGGTTGGGCGTGGGCGACGACGTTCTCGAGATCCTTGCCGCGGTTGTTCTTCAGGATCGCGATCATGGTGGCGTCGCGGCCGTAGATGTCCTTGCGGAATTGCAGCTTGCCGGCATCGTCGACGAAGGCGGTCTGGTAGGTGATGTTAACCGGGATAGGCGTCGGGAATTTCAGGTCGATCTCGCTCCGGCCGTACATGCTGCGGATGCGCTCGGGCGTGTAGCGCTCGTTCGGCATGGCGATGTTGAGCAGGACCGACGCGTACTGATCCGGATACTGCACGCGCATGCAGCCATGGCTGAAGGCGCGCTCGTCACGGGCGAACAGGTTCTTGTCAGGCGTGTCGTGCTGATAGACCAGGAACTTGTTCGGGAAGTTGAAGCGGATGCGGCCGAGCGCGTTGGCCTCGCCCGGCGGCTGCGAGATGTGGATCGAGCCGTCGCGCGCGCGCTCCAGCTTCAGGCCCATGCGATCGAGCACCGTCGGATCCTGCTGCAGGGCCGGCAGATACTCGTTGTAGATGATCGACGGCGGCACGTTCCAGGTCGGATTGACCGTGATGAACTTCATCGTCTCGCTGAGCAGCGGCGTCGCATGTTGCCCGGGCTTGCCGGTCACCACGCGGGTGCTCCACACCTGCGCGCCGTGCTGCATCACCTTCAGCGTGTAGTCGGGGATGTTGAGGATCACATAGGCGTCGCCGATCGCCGGTGCGCCGAGGTCGCGCGGCAGCCAGCGCCAGCGCTCCATGTTGACGAGGACCGTGTCGATCTGCTTGTCGCGCTTGGGCGTGTTCAGCGCCTTCACGGTGCGGTCGTCGAGCACGCCGGTCGGCTTGAGGTCGACACTCTCCTGGAACTTGCGGACGGCGGCGGCGACCTTGGCGTCGTAGCGGATGTCATCGGCATTCTCGGTGAGACCGAGCTTGGCGCGCAGCTTGGGCACGCGCGGGTCGGACATCTGCGCCTCGGCTTCCGGCGCGTTCTTGCCGCGGGCAGGAGTGTATTTCAGCGGCTGGCCTTCGTCGATGATGACGGGCGCGCCGTCGGTGACGCCGCGCAGCTCGGCGAGCTTGGCCTTCAAGAGCTCGTAGAGCTTGTGCGGCGGGTTGTAGCTCTCCAGCGCCGCGGAGGCATCCTTTGCGCCGGTGACGTTGGCCAGCACCTCGTTCGGATCGACCGGGTGCTCGGGATACTGGATGTCCGCCGAGACCTGCGACCAGTGCATGCGGCCGCTCTGCGCCTGGCGCGCGTAGTCCAGCATGCTCTCGGTGAGTCTGAGATCCGCCTCCGCCAGCGCGTCCGGTGCGGAGGCTGCGGCCGCGAAATCCGGAACCGGATAGTCGCCGGGATTGAGGCCATCGGCTGCCGCATCCTTGAGACGGGCGATGACGCCCTTCGCGGCGGCCGTCAGGTTGCCGCCCTGGGTCCAGACCGGTGCGTAGTCGCGGCCGGTGTAGAATTTCTCGACGGCGGCGCGTTCGGCCTTGCGGTCGAAATACCTTGTCGCCTTGCTCGCCATCAGGTCGCGCAGACGGTCGGCAACCGGCTGGTCGGCGGCGGGAACGGTGCTGGCGGCCTTGACCGGCTCTGGGACTGTCGCGGTCGCAGGGGCTGCTGCAGGCGGCGTGGCGACGGTATTGGCGGGATCGGCCGCAGGCGCCGCGGCAGAGTCGAGCGGCTTGGTCGCCGTCTCCGGCGCCTTGGCCGGGTCGGGCGACACGGTGGCGGTGGTGTCGAGTTTGAAGTCGCTGGCGGTCGGCGGCGGCACGTTGGCCGGCTCGGGGAACGGGATCGCCGCATCGATGGCCAGCTCGGCCGCGCTGTTGCGGGGCGGATCGCTCTGGGCGAAAGCAGAGGTCGAGGACACCGCGAGGAAGGTTGCCGCGACAGCAATGAGCACGCGGTCATATCCGCCACGGGTGGTCACACAATCTCGCATCGTCAATCCCTCGGATGATCTGTCCCGGCTGGAACAGGTGTAACAAGGTCGATCCGCCAGCTTCGGCGTAGGTACTGCCGGTGGGATGGTTCACGTCTGCACGCAATGATTCACGCCCAAACGATACTCAAGCCCCACTTCTGCGGCCAGCGCCACACGGGACAACTCACGACAAACTGACTCTTGGGAAACCCCGGCCAAACCGATCGTGCGTTTGTGCCACGCGTTATTTCCTTTGTCTGTCACCGCAAGGCAACGGTTCAGATGTTCCAGTGTTGCCAAGACTTGCGGCCTTTTTCGGACGACAGCCAAGCGCGACCAGGATCCGAGCGGTTCAGCCGAGCGGCGGGCTTTCCGTCGCGGGCGTCTCGCCATTGGCTTCGTCGAGCTTGCGGTAGAGCGTCGAGCGTCCGATTTTGAGGCGGCGCGCCACCTCCGACATCTGGCCGCGGTAATGGGCGATGGCGAAACGGATGATCTCATGCTCCATCTCCTCGAGCGGCCGCACCTCGCCGCTTGCGGTGAGCAGCGGCAGGAACCCGTGCGAGGGCAGAGGGGCAATGGGTACTTCACTACCCGGCACCATCGCAGGCAGCACGGGAGCAGGCCGCTCCACGGTCAGGGCCGGCGCAGCCTCCACCGGCGGCGCGTGGGTGGGAATCAGCGGAAAATCGGCCACGCCGAGCTGGTCGCTGTCGCCCATGACGACGGCGCGATAGACCGCGTTTTCCAACTGGCGGATGTTGCCGGGCCAGTCGAGCTTGGTCAGATAGGCGACGGCCTCGCCGGTGATGCCCGAAATGGCGCGGTTCTCCTCGGCTGCGAACCGCGCGAGGAAGTGCCGCAGCAGATGCGGGATGTCCTCGCGGCGGGTGCGCAGCGGCGGAACGGTGAGCGGCAGCACGTGCAGCCGGTAGAAAGATCCTCCCGGAAGTGGCCTTCCTTGACGCGGTCGAGCAGCCTGCGATTGGTCGCCGAGATGATGCGCACGTCGACCTTGACCGGCTTGCGGCCGCCGACGGCCTCTACTGCGCCCTCCTGCAGGGCGCGCAGCAGCTTGACCTGGGCGGTGAGCGGCAGTTCCGAGACCTCATCGAGGAACAGCGTGCCGCCATGGGCTTCGACGAACTTGCCCATGTGACGCTCGGTCGCGCCGGTGAATGCGCCCTTCTCGTGACCGAACAGGATCGATTCCACCAGATTGTCCGGGATCGCGCCGCAATTGACGGCGACGAAGGGCTTCGTCTTGCGCTCGCTGGTGCCGTGGATGGCGCGGGCGAACAGCTCCTTGCCGACGCCCGATTCGCCTTCGATCAGCACGGGAATCGACGAAGCCGCAGCCTTCTCCGCGATGCGCAGGATCGGCGCCATCGCCTCGGCGCGGGTGATGATGTCGGCGAAGGTCAGGCGCCCTTCGCGGCTGTGCCGGATGCGCTGCAATTCGCCCTTCAGGGCCGAGGTATTGAGCGCATTGCGCAGGGAGACCTGGAGCCGCTCGATGCCGACCGGCTTGACGACGAAGTCCTGCGCGCCGGCGCGCATCGCGGAGACCACGTTGTCGATGCCGCCATGTGCGGTCTGCACGATCACGGGTACGGAGATCCCGATCTCCCGCATCTTCGAGAGCACGCCCATGCCGTCGAGGCCGGGCATCACGAGGTCGAGCACGATGGCGTCGATGGGGCCGGCGTCGGGATTCGTCAGCTTCTCGATGACGGCATCGCCAGTTTCGACGACGACCGCCTCGTAGCCGCATTTCTGCACCATGTTCTCCACCAGCCGGCGCTGGACCGGATCATCATCGGCAATCAAAATGCTGGCAGCCATGGCTTTCCTTGCACGCTACGACTATCTGTCTCGAATCGGGGCACTCTCGCCGACGCCGATTAACGCAACCTTAAACCTCGCTGATCGGGATAAACGTTCGAACAACAGGTTACCCATCCGATGATCTCGCGCGCTTCTTCTGCCCTTCGCAAGCCGACCAAAGCTGCTCCTTCGCCCAAAACCGCGTCAAAGACCGCCAAGGCCAAGCCGGCCAAGACGTCCGTCGCCAAGACTCCGTCGAAGCAGGTAGCCGCCAAGGCCAAGCGTGGCGCGACGGCCAAATCGTCTGCAAAGCCGGCGAAGAAGGTGGTCGCGGCCAAGACGGGGTCGGGACGCTGCCCGAATGGAATCTCGGCGATCTCTATATGGGCATCGACGCGCCGGAGATCGCTCACGATCTCGCGAAGATGGATGCCGAATGCGTCGCGTTTGAGACCGACTACAAGGGCAAGCTCGCCGAGCATGTGGCGCGCGAAGACGGTGGCGAATGGCTCGCAGAAGCCGTGCGGCGCTACGAGGCCATCGACGACCTCGCCGGACGGCTCGGCTCCTTCGCGGGTCTCGCGCATGCCGGCGACAGCGTCGATCCGGCGATCTCCAAATTCTACGGCGACATCTCGGAGCGCCTGACGGCCGCGTCGACGCATCTGCTGTTCTTTCCCCTCGAGCTCAACCGCATCGACGACGCCGTGATCACGCGCGCGATGGAGACGCCCGCGCTCGGTCACTACCGGCCGTGGATCGAGGACCTGCGCAAGGACAAGCCGTATCAGCTCGAGGATCGTGTCGAGCAGCTGTTCCACGAGAAGTCGCAGACCGGCTATTCGGCGTGGAACAGGCTGTTCGACCAGACCATCGCCGGTCTACGGTTTCAAGTCGGGGCTAAGGAGCTCGCGATCGAGCCGACGCTGAATTTCCTGCAGGACCGTGACGGCGCCAAGCGCAAGGCCGCCGCCGAGGCGCTGGCCAAGACCTTCAAGGCCAATGAGCGAACCTTCGCGCTGATCACCAATACGCTCGCCAAGGACAAGGACATTTCCGACCGCTGGCGCGGCTTCCAGGACGTTGCGGATCTGCGCCACCTCAACAACCGCGTCGAGCGCGAGGTGGTCGATGCGCTGGTGGCGTCGGTGCGCGCGGCCTATCCGAAGCTGTCGCATCGCTACTATCAGCTCAAGGCGCGCTGGTTCAAAAAGAAGAAGCTCGCGCATTGGGACCGCAACGCGCCGCTGCCCTTCGCCGCCAATGCCACCATCGCCTGGCCGGAGGCCAAGAGCATGGTGCTGACGGCCTATCGCGGCTTCTCGCCCGAGATGGCCGACATCGCCCAGCGCTTCTTCGACCAGAGCTGGATCGATGCGCCGGTGCGGCCGGGCAAGGCGCCTGGCGCGTTCTCGCATCCGACCACGCCCTCGGCGCATCCCTATGTGCTGATGAACTACCAGGGCAAGCCGCGCGACGTGATGACGCTCGCGCATGAGCTCGGCCATGGCGTGCATCAGGTTCTGGCGGCGAAGAACGGCGCGCTGATGGCGCCGACGCCGCTGACGCTCGCCGAGACCGCAAGCGTGTTCGGCGAGATGCTGACCTTCAAGCGGCTGTTGTCGGAGACCAAGGATGCCAAGCAGCGCCAGGCGCTGCTCGCCGGCAAGGTCGAGGACATGATCAACACGGTGGTCCGGCAGATCGCGTTCTACTCGTTCGAGCGCGCCGTGCATACCGAGCGCAAGAACGGCGAACTCACCGCCGAGCGGCTCGGGCAGATCTGGCTGTCGGTGCAGACCGAGAGCCTCGGCGAGGCGATCGAGATCAAGCCGGGCTACGAAAACTTCTGGATGTACATCCCGCACTTCATCCATTCGCCGTTCTATGTCTACGCCTATGCGTTCGGCGACTGCCTCGTGAACTCGCTCTATGCGGTCTACGAGCACGCGGCTGAAGGGTTCGCGGAGCGCTATCTCGCGATGCTCGCGGCCGGCGGCACCAAGCACTATTCGGAGCTGCTCGCCCCGTTCGGACTGGACGCAAAGGATCCGAAATTCTGGGACGGGGGTCTGTCGGTCATCGCCGGCATGATCGATGAGCTGGAGCGGATGGGGTAGGGAGCGTAAAACATTTGTTGAACGGAATGGTCAGGCGCGTTATACATTTGTATAACGCGCCTGTTTTGCAAATGAGCCCACCATGAAGATCGAGATCAAGAAGATCGGCAATTCCGACGGTCTCCTGCTGCCGCGCGAGCTGATGCAGCGGCTCGACCTCAAGCGCGGCCAGCAATTGCATATCGTCGAGCTGCCCAGCGGCGGCTTCCAGGCGCTTCCCTACGATCCGGATTTCGAGCGGACGATGGAGATCGCGGACGAGATCATGGACGAGTATCGCGACACGCTTGCCGCCCTCGCCAAATGAGCGAGCAGCAAGAGCCGCTTTGGAAAACCTACGATCAGGCGATCGCGATTCACGCCCGGCAGTTGCGCCGCTTCGGCGGAGCACCGGGACTGCGCGACGAAGGCATGCTGCGCTCGGCCCTGGAACGGCCGGTCAACAAATGGAGCTACGAACAGGCGACCCTGCCCGAGCTGGCCGCGGCCTATGCGTTCGGGCTGGCCAAGAACCACGCTTTCGTCGATGGCAACAAACGCATCGCCTTCATGGCGATGATGACGTTTCTGCGCAGAAACGAAATCGCGTTTGCGCCGGACCCTGCTCAGGCGACGACGATGATCCTCGCGCTCGCCGCGGGGGAGGTCAGCGAGGCCAGCCTGACGCGCTGGATCCGCGACAATTGGCCTGGCCAATAGGCCGATCGGAAAAGCCGATAAAATCGCCTTGCATGCCAGCCGTTGCCCTTGCATCGGCTTTGGGGTATGCGACCTTAACAAAGCAATTTTTTCTTTTGGGGGACCCCGATGGCAAACCATGGCGAGATCGCCTACTCGACGGCTGACGGCAACGACTACGTGGCGCATGAGGCGACCTATGAGGGCTTCATCAAGCTGGTGAAGTACGGCACGATCGGCGTCGCTCTCATCGTCATCTTGATGGCTATTTTTCTCGCTTAATGTCGCGATCGGCCCGCTGGCATCCCGCTGGCGGGCCTTCAGCTGACTGCCGAGCCGATCTTGATCAGCCGTCACGCTGAAGCCGTGGACGTCCCGCCCTTTTAAGCTCGCGCGCGCATTCGCGCCGGAGGCCTCATGAAGATTGCCGTCGCCAAGGAAATCGACCCGTTGGAGCCGCGGGTTGCCGCCTCTCCCGACACGGTGAAGAAGTTCAAGGCGTTGGGTGCCGAGATCGCGGTCGAGCCCGGCGCCGGCATCAAATCCGGCCTGCCGGATTCCGAGTTCACGGCGGCGGGCGCAACCGTCAGCGCCGATGCGCTCAAGGACGCCGACATCATCATCAAGGTGAAGCGGCCGGAAGCCTCAGAGCTTGCCAACTACCGGCGTGGCGCCTTGGTGTTCGCGATCATGGATCCCTACGGCAACGATGCCGCGCTCAAGGCGATGGCCGATGCCGGCATTGCCTCGTTCGCGATGGAACTGATGCCGCGCATCACCCGCGCCCAGGTGATGGACGTGCTGTCGAGCCAGGCGAACCTCGCCGGCTACCGCGCCGTGATCGAGGGCGCCGAGGCGTTCGGTCGCGCCTTCCCGATGATGATGACCGCGGCCGGCACCGTGCCGGCGACCAAGGTCTTCGTGATGGGTGTCGGCGTCGCCGGCCTGCAGGCCATCGCAACCGCGCGCCGGCTCGGCGCCATGGTCTCCGCCACCGACGTGCGCCCGGCCACCAAGGAACAGGTGGAGAGCCTCGGCGCCAAATTCCTGGCGGTCGAGGACGAGGAATTCAAGAACGCGCAGACGGCCGGTGGCTACGCCAAGGAGATGTCCAAGGAGTACCAGGCCAAGCAGGCGGCGCTCACGGCGGAGCACATCAAGAAGCAGGACGTCATCATCACCACCGCGCTGATCCCAGGCCGTCCGGCGCCGCGCCTCGTCACCATGGAGATGGTGAAGTCGATGCGCCCGGGCTCGGTTCTGGTCGACCTTGCGGTCGAGCGTGGCGGCAATGTCGAGGGCGTCAAGCTCGGCGAGACCGTCGAAATCGACGGCGTCAAGATCATCGGCTACCCCAATCTCGCCGGCCGCGTCGCAGCGTCCGCCTCCGGCCTCTACGCCCGCAACCTGTTCTCCTTCATCGAGACGATGATCGACAAGAAGGAGAAGACGCTAGCGGTCAACTGGGACGACGAGCTGGTCAAGGCCACGGCTTTGACAAAGGACGGCGCCATCGTCCACCCGAACTTCCAGCCGAAGGCCTAAGGAGCAGAGCCATGGAACATGTCGTCCAAGCCGTCGACCCCTTCGTTTTCCGGCTGTCGATCTTCGTGCTGGCGGTGTTCGTCGGCTATTTCGTGGTGTGGTCGGTGACGCCCGCCCTGCACACGCCGCTGATGTCGGTGACCAACGCGATCTCCTCGGTGATCGTGGTCGGCGCGCTGCTCGCGGTCGGCGTTCCCATGCTGTCGAGCGGCAGCGGTCTGGCGCGAGCGTTCGGCTTCGTCGCGCTGATCTTCGCCTGCGTGAACATCTTCGGAGGCTTCCTCGTCACCCAGCGCATGCTGGCGATGTACAAGAAGAAGTCCAAGTAACAACGCCGCACGACGCGGGATGACAGGCACAACGGGGCATCTGCAATGAACGCCAATCTGTCGGCACTCCTTTATCTCGTGGCAGGTGTGCTGTTCATCCTGTCTCTTCGCGGGCTGTCGAGCCCGGCCTCCAGCCGGCAAGGCAACTTCTTCGGCATGGCCGGTATGGCGATTGCGGTCGCCACCACGCTGGCCGGGCATCCGCCGGCGGATGCGATCGCCTGGGTGCTCGTCATCCTCGGCGTTGCGATCGGCGGTGGCATCGGTGCGGTGATTGCGCGCCGGGTGCCGATGACGTCGATGCCCGAGCTCGTGGCGGCGTTCCATTCGCTGGTCGGCATGGCCGCGGTGCTGGTTGCCGCCGGCGCGTTCTTCGCGCCCGAAGCCTTCGACATCGGCACGCCCGGCAACATCCATCCGCAGAGCCTGGTCGAGATGTCGCTCGGCGTCGCCATCGGCGCGCTGACCTTCACCGGCTCGGTCATCGCCTTCCTCAAGCTGTCCGCGCGGATGAGCGGCGCGCCGATCATTCTGCCGGCGCGTCACATCATCAACATCGCGCTCGCGGTGGCGCTCGTCTTCTTCGTGATCCGCCTGGTGATGACGGGCGGCGGCTTCGACTTCCTGATGGTGACGCTGCTGGCGCTGGCGCTCGGCGTGCTCATGATCATCCCGATCGGCGGCGCCGACATGCCGGTCGTGATCTCGATGCTGAACTCCTATTCGGGCTGGGCCGCGGCGGGCATCGGCTTCACGCTCGGCAATTCGGCGCTGATCATCACCGGTGCGCTGGTCGGCTCGTCCGGCGCGATCCTGTCCTACATCATGTGCCACGCGATGAACCGGTCCTTCATCTCGGTGATCCTCGGCGGCTTCGGCGGCGAGACCGCGGCGGCCGGCGGCGCCACCGGCGAGCAGAAGCCGGCCAAGCTCGGCTCGGCCGACGATGCGGCCTTCATCATGAAGAACGCCTCGAAGGTGATCATCGTGCCGGGCTACGGCATGGCGGTGGCGCAGGCGCAGCACGCGCTGCGCGAGATGGCGGATACGCTGAAGAAGGAAGGCGTCGAGGTGAAGTACGCCATTCACCCCGTTGCGGGCCGCATGCCCGGCCACATGAACGTGCTGCTCGCCGAAGCCAACGTGCCCTACGACGAGGTGTTCGAGCTCGAGGACATCAACTCGGAATTCGCCCAGGCCGACGTGGCCTTCGTCATCGGCGCCAACGACGTCACCAACCCGGCGGCGGAGGAGGACAAGACCTCGCCGATCTACGGCATGCCCGTGCTGCAGGTCTGGAAGGCCGGCACGGTGATGTTCATCAAGCGCTCGCTCGCCTCGGGCTATGCCGGCATCGACAATCCGCTGTTCTACCGCGACAACACGATGATGCTGCTCGGCGACGCCAAGAAGATGACCGAGAACATCGTCAAGGGAATGTAGCCGGACAGCGTCGGGAGCCATGACGTTTCTGAAATGGCTCCTCATCGTCGTTACGGCGGTGTATGGCATCGTGCTTGCGGCCCTGTTCGTGCGCCAGCGCGCCATGCTGTTTCCGATTCCGCCGGTCGGCCGCACGGCGCCGGCTGCGGCCGGTTTTCCGCAGGCTGAAGAGCATGTGCTGACCTCGGCCGACGGCGAGAAGGTCATCGTCTGGCACGTGCCGGCGAAGCCCGGTCGCAAGGTCGTGCTGTACTTCCCGGGCAATGGCGATTTCCTCGCCGGTGTGGTCACGCGCTTCAAGGCACTCACGGCCGATGGCACCGGCCTTGTTGCCTTGTCCTATCGCGGCTACGCGGGCTCCACCGGCAGCCCAAGCGAGCAGGGGCTGCTTCAGGATGCCGCAGCCATGTATGCCTTCACGCGGGAGCGCTACGAGGCGAAGCGGATCGTGGCCTGGGGATTCTCGCTCGGGAGCGGCGTGGCGACCGCGATCGCGGCGGAGAATCCGATCGCCAAGCTGATCCTGGAAGCGCCGTATACGTCGACGGTTGACGTCGCCTCCGACATGCTCAAGGTGGTTCCCGTCAGCCTGCTGATGCGCGACCGCTTTCATTCCGACCGGCGCATCGCCAAGGTCAATGTCCCGCTGCTGATCATGCATGGTGCCAAAGATCCGGGGATTCCGATCCGCCTTGGGGAACGATTGTTCGCACTTGCGCATGACCCCAAGCGCTTCGTACGGTTTCCCGACGGCGGACATAATGATCTGGATTTTTATGGTGCGACAGACACGGCCAAGAGTTTCATCGACAGCCCGTAATGTCCTCGGTCGGTGGCCGGCTCTGCTTGTGGTCGCGATCGTCGCAGGTCTGCCGATCCCCGCGTATGCTGCCGCCGGCCTCAATGGCGCCGCGATGACGTGGCCGTTCGCGCTGCCGTTTGCGGGATTGCTGCTGTCGATCGCGCTCGGGCCGCTGCTGTTTGCCCGCCTCTGGCATCACCATTACGGCAAGATCGCCTTGGCATGGGCCGTGGTGACGCTGGCGGCGCTGACTTGGCAGGCGGGACTGGCTGCCGCGGTCGCGTCCTTCATTCACGCACTGCTCGCAGAGTATCTCAGCTTCATCCTGCTGCTGTTTGCGCTCTACACCGTCGCCGGCGGCATCCTGGTGACCGGCGACATCAGAGGTACGCCTGCAACGAATACGGCCATCCTGGCACTCGGCACGATCATCGCGAGCGTCGTCGGCACGACGGGCGCCGCGATGATCCTGGTGCGTCCACTGATCCGCGCCAATCTGACGCGGCCGCACAACGTGCACGTGCTGGTCTTCTTCATCATCCTGGCTGCCAATGTCGGTGGCGCGCTCAGCCCTCTGGGCGATCCGCCGCTGTTCGTCGGCTTTCTGCGCGGCGTCGACTTCTTCTGGACCGCGCAACATCTCTGGCTGCAGACCGCGATGGTCGCCGGATTGCTGCTCATCGTCTTTGCCGCTATCGACTGGTGGCGCTTCCGCGCGGAGAAGCTCGCGTCGCAAGCTTTCGTAACAAAGGAGCCGGTGCGCATTCGCGGCCTCATCAACGTCGTTCTGATCGCCGCCATCGTCGCCAACATGCTGGTCTCGGCGAGCTGGAAGCCCGGCATCTCATTCGATATCGTAGGCACGCATGTCGAGCTTCAGAACCTCGTGCGCGATGCCGTTCTCGTGGCGATCGCCGGACTGTCGCTCTGGCTTACGCCGGACGAGCACCGCGCGGCGAACGGGTTCAACTGGGAGCCGATCCGAGAGGTCGCCAAGCTGTTCGCGGCGATCTTCACCGCGATCGTCCCGGTCATCGCCATGCTGAATGCGGGACGCGGTGGCTCTTTCGGCTGGCTCCTGGATGCCGTGACGACACCCGCCGGCGCGCCGCGGGAGGTCGCCTATTTCTGGTTCACCGGGCTGATGTCGGCCTTCCTCGACAATGCCCCGACCTATCTCTTGTTCTTCGAATTGGCCGGCGGCGATCCCAAGGTGCTGATGGGCGAGCTCTCGGGAACGCTGGCGGCGATCTCGATGGGGGCAGTCTATATGGGCGCGCTGACCTATATCGGAAATGCGCCGAACTTCATGGTCGCGGCGATCGCCAACGAGCGCGGCATCAAGATGCCGAGTTTCTTCGGCTACATGCTGCGGGCAGGTGCCGTCCTCATTCCGCTGTTCGTGCTGCTGACCGTGCTTCCGATCCACCCGCTGCTCAGCCCGCGTTGACCTGATCGACGGCACTTTCAGAGACCGTCCTGGTTGAGACCGTGTCACGGCCGGACCGCGTGACGATCGCCTCGCTCTCGAGCATAGTCGGACAGAACGGATCGAAGGACGCGTATCATGAGCGTGAAGGGCGCAACGCCCGCATCATCGGTGATCTTTCCCGGCTTGGCGGTCGCGCTGGTCGCGATCGTCACGGCGACGCATTATGACTTCACGCCTTCGGCCGCCGGCGTGGTCTTCGCCGCGGTGCTGCTGCTGATCCTGTTCGGCACGGTGTTCGCGGCCGTGCACCATGCCGAGGTGATCGCGCATGAGATCGGCGAGCCGTTCGGCACGCTGCTCCTGACCCTGGCGGTGACGGTGATCGAGGTGGCGCTGATCGCCACCATCATGCTCGGCGACAAAGCTGCGCCCGCGCTGGCCCGCGACACCGTGTTCGCGGTCGTCATGATCGTGTGCAACGGCCTGGCCGGCATCTGCATCTTCATCGGCGGCCTGCGCTATCGCGAGCAGGACGTGCTGGTCTCGGGTGCAGATCTGTATCTCAGCGTACTGTTCACGATGGCGACCATCACACTGGTGCTGCCGAATTATACCTTGACGTCGCCCGGTCCGGTGTATTCTGCCGTGCAGATCGCCTTCGTCAGCGTCGTGACGATCCTGCTCTACGCGGTGTTCCTGTATACGCAGACCACCCGCCATCGGGATTATTTCGTCGGCGGCTCGGCTGGGTTCGCCGATGACGATGTCCGGTTGCCGCGTGCGAAGCTGTTGCTCAGTGTCGGGCTGCTGCTGGTCGCACTGCTCGCCGTGGTCCTGCTTGCCAAGAAGTTCTCGCTGGTGGTCGACGCCGGTGTTGCCGCAACGGGTGCGCCGCAGGCAGTCGCAGGCGTGCTCGTGGCGCTGTTGATCCTGCTGCCGGAGAGTGTCGCCGCCCTCTCGGCCGCCCGCGCCAACGACCTGCAGAAGAGCATCAATCTCGCGCTTGGCTCCTCGCTCGCCACCATAGGGCTGACCATCCCGGCAGTGGCGGTCGCCGCCCATGTGCTCGACAAGCAGCTCGTCCTCGGGCTGGACCCGCAGGGAATAGTGCTGCTGGTCCTGACCTTCGTCCTGAGCATGCTGACCTTCGGCACCGGACGGACGAACATCCTGTTCGGGCTGGTGCACATGGTGGTGTTCGCGATATTCCTGTTCCTGCTCTTCGTCCCCTGATTCAAGAGATCCAGCATGCTCAGCGCCCAGTCCGACGTCCAGGTCGATACGCCCGAAGTCCGCGTCACGGAGTGGCGGCTATTGCCCGGCAGTGCCACGGGGCGTCACATTCACGAGATGGATTACGTGATCGTGCCGGTCACTGCGGGCGAGATGACGATCGTGGCGCCCTCCGGCGAGCGCTCGAAGGCGCAGCTCGCGGTCGGCAAATCCTATTTCCGAAAGGCCGGTGTCGAACACGATGTGCTGAACGAGACGGGTTCCGAGATCGTTTTCCTCGAAGTTGAATTGAAGCCGTAACCAATTGTTTACCGGCATGCCGCTGATTGCGGTATCTTGACCCGGCGATCCGGAAGCTGCGGCAACCCCCTCGGGCTGCTGCACGGCTCCGGTCTCAAAGGGTTTCAGGAAGACGACTTTTCGGCGGTCGCGTCTGTGCGGAGTGCAGTCTGCGATTCCTCGGAAGGTGTGGGATGGTCCCTTAATTGTGCCTCAAAGTTCCCGCAAATACCGCGCGGGAGTGGTCAGCATGCTGAAATATCTCACAAAGTTCGCCATGGAGATCGTCCCGTCGGTGGTGGCTACCATCATCGGGGCCTACATCGTCAACCACTACATCAACACCAGGCCGGACTCGCCTCCATCGACCGTGGCGTCGGTGGCATCGGCTGCCTACGCCAAGCTCACCGGCTCAAAGAGCGACGCGCCGAAATCCGCGGGCAAGGGGACCGACCCTGCCAAGCTGGACGCGAAGGCCGATCCCAAGTCTGACGCCAAGCCGGCGGAAACGTCGAACGAGGTCTCCAGCATTCCCGCTCCCGGCATCAAGGCCAAGGGCGTGTCGGAGAAGTCGCTGGCCGACAAGGCCGCAGAGAAGGCGGTCGAAGTGAAGCCGACCGAAACGGCGAGCCTTCCGGCCGATGCGCAGGCCGCGCGCCATCCCGCGTCGCCGCGGGAAAAGTCGATTGCGCGGGGGCTCCCGCCGACGCCCCAGCGGCCCAGCAGGAAGATCGCCGGGATGCTGCTGATCTCGCCCGCGCGGCGATCGAGCGATTGCGTGCGAGCGAAGGTGCCGGCAAGGCGGCTGTCGAGAAGCCGTCAAGCGAGGCGCCGCGCATCGCGACCGTCGCGCCGCCGGTGTCGCCGGTCCGTCCACTGCCGCCTCCCGTGACGGTCTCTGCGCCCCCAGTCGAGCAGGGCTTTGTCTTGCCGCCGGCCTCGAGCCCGCCCTACACGGGATCGTTGCAGCCGGACGGGCGCCCGACCCCGCCGGCGGAGATCCCCGTCCAGCAGTTGCGTCCGCTCGACCTGCGTGCCGACAAGACCGATCCATCGATCAAGGATCAGATGTCCAACGTGGCGCAGGACATGATGTCCGCCGCCAAATCGGTGTTCCACTCGGTGTTGCCGAAGTAGCCGATCGAATCGTTCGCGGACGTGATCGAGGCGGTGGGCCCGGCCGGTCTGCCGCTTTTCCTTTGGAGTGGCGAGCTCTGCAGCGATGCGAGGAGCGGGCGGCGCAACCCGGATTGAACCCGGTCGCCGGAGGGCAGGAGGCGCGAAATCAAAAAGGGGCGCCCAAAACAAAAACGCGAGCCAAAGGCCCGCGTTTCAGACGACGTCAGACCAATCTGGCCAGATCAGCGCGGCGCGCCGGGACGGGCACCTGCACCCGGACCACGACCAGCACCACGGTCACCGCCGGGGCCAGCGCCGAACACCGGCTTGGGCTTCATCGGCAGCAGGCCTTCACGCTGCAACTTCTTGCGGGCCAGCTTGCGCGCACGACGCACGGCTTCGGCCTTCTCGCGGGCTTTCTTCTCGGACGGCTTCTCGTAATGGCCGCGAAGCTTCATCTCGCGGAAAATGCCCTCACGCTGCATCTTCTTCTTGAGCGCCTTGAGGGCTTGATCGACATTGTTATCGCGAACGAGAACCTGCACGCGGCATCCTCTTTCTCAGTCTATCGGTTTGAAATCTGGTGAAGCCAGGGCTGGCAGATGGCCGCGCCCTTGACCTTGAGCGCGCCCGTGTATCAGAGGACACCCTCGCTGTCCACCCGCTGACGGGCTCTTGACCGCAAGTTTAACCCCGCCGGAGCGGTTTATTTCAGTCGTGCCTCGGCGGCAGCGGCAAGACCTGGGTCACATGCCCCATCTTGCGGCCCGGACGAGCGGCGCCCTTGCCGTAGAGATGCACGGTGGCGCCAGGAACCGTGAGCCACTGCTCGTAGCTGTCGATTTCGTCCCCGATCAGGTTCGTCATCGTGACGTGGCCGTGGCGCAGCGGCTTGCCGAGTGGCCAACCGGCGATCGCCCGGATGTGCTGTTCGAATTGGGAAATCGAGGCGCCATCGAGGGTCCAGTGGCCGGAATTATGCACCCGCGGGGCGATTTCGTTGACCAGGACACCTGGAGTGGGACCATCCGACACCACGAACATCTCCACGGCCAGCACCCCGACGTAATCGAGGGCGGTGGCGATCCGGCTGGCAATGTCCCTGGCCTCGTCGGCGAGTGCATCCGGGATACGCGCCGGCGCTCGCGACACCTTCAGGATGTGATCGCGATGCTCGTTCTCGGTGACGTCGAAGCACTCGACCTGACCATCGGCCGCTCGGGCCGCCACGACCGAGATCTCGCGCTCGAACGGAACGAACGCTTCGAGGATCGCCGATTTGGTGCCGAGCTCGGCCCAGATCCGCTCGAGATCGTCACCCTGGCGGATCTTGATCTGACCCTTGCCGTCATAGCCGAACCGACGCGTCTTCAGCACGGCCGGCAAGCCGATCCGGAACGCGGCTTCGCGCAAGGTGGCGACCGAGGATACATCGGCATAGGTCGCGGTGCCGATGCCCAGCGAGGTGACGAAATCCTTCTCGGTGAGGCGATCCTGGGTGGTCTCGAGCGCCGAACGGCGCGGCAGCACCGGGCGTCTGGCCGCCAGCACCATGGCCGCGGCCGAGGGGACGTTTTCGAATTCGTAGGTGACGACGTCGACGTCATTGGCGAACAGCTCGAGCGCCTCGACGTCGGCATATTCGGCGCAGGTGGCGTTCAGCACGACGTCGAAGGCGGGGAGTCCGGGTCCGGTGAGAACACCTGGCAGCGCAGCCCGAGCCGCGCCGCGGCAAGCGCCAGCATGCGGCCGAGCTGGCCGCCGCCGAGAATACCGATGGTGTCGCCGGGCTTGAGCTTCACCCGATTGGAGCCGGTCACGCCGTGCCCTCCGGACGTTCGGCGATCGCATCGGTCTGCGCCTGGCGCCAAGCCGACAGGCGGCCGGCGAGCGCGGAGTCCGAGAGAGCGAGCACGCTGGCCGCCAGCAGCGCTGCATTGATGGCGCCGGATTTGCCGATGGCGAGCGTTCCGACCGGAATTCCGGCCGGCATCTGGACGATGGAATACAGCGAATCGACCCCCGACAGCGCCTTCGACTCGACGGGAACGCCGAACACGGGCAGTTCCGTGAGCGAGGCCGTCATGCCCGGCAAATGGGCGGCGCCGCCGGCACCGGCGATCACGACCTTGTAGCCCGCCGCCTTGGCACCCTTGGCGAAAGCATACAGCCGGTCCGGGGTGCGGTGCGCCGAGACGATCCGGGCGTCGTAGCTCACGCCCAGCGCTTCGAGTGTCTCGGCAGCATGGCGCATGGTATCCCAGTCCGACTGGCTTCCCATGATGATGGCGATCGGGACGGTCATGACCTCAATTCTTCTCGGGAATCCATCAGCATGGGCCGGAGTATAGGATCGGTCCTGACAGCGGCAAGCCATGGCATGGAGGTCCGAATGGACTATCCTGTCTTGGTCAAGCCCGGCAAGCCCAAACGATGGCGCGGCAGGTGTCCGATGAAAAAGAAGCGCATGGCGGCCGCGTGGCGAGCCGGGAAACGAAGAACCCGGTACCGTCATCGACCTTCGCGGCGCGCGCGGGCTCCCGAACCCGGTTCCGTACCGGCAGGCGCGCGGCAGACGATCCGACGCCTCAAGGCCGAGTTGGCGACAGCACAGGCCCGGATCGCCGAGCTGACGGCCTCCGCCGAGCGCGATTTCCTGCTCGACATCTTCAATCGTCGCGGCTTCGCCCGCGAACTCTATCGTTCCATCGCCTTCATCAAGCGCTACGATGCGACCGGTGCCCTGGTGGTGCTCGACGTCGATCGGCTGAAACCGATCAATGACACGTTCGGCCATGCCGCCGGTGACGAGGTCCTGAAGGCAGTGGCGCGCGTCCTCGGCGAGCATGTCCGATCCTCCGACGTGATCGGTCGGCTCGGCGGCGACGAGTTCGGCGTGCTGCTCTGGCACCTCAGCGCGGCGGACGCACATGCCAAGGCGACGGAGCTGGAGCAGGCCATCGACAGCCTGACCTTCACCTTCGGCGATCAGACCGTGCGTGCCGGCGCGTCGGCCGGGGTTGCCCTTCTCGACAAGCGCGTCAACCCAGTGCGTGCGCTGGAGGAAGCCGACCGCGCGATGTATATGCGCAAGGCCCAGCGGAGGTACGAGAGCCTCGCGTGACGAACGGCCCAGTCGGGCGACCAGCGGTGACGCTCGTGGGCCGTCCGCGCCGATGACAGAGCTTGCGGCGCACGGCGCTCACAACGCGCCGAGATCGTCGGGCAACTCGCCGAACTTGTGCAGCAGCCGGGCGTCGCTGAATTCCCCCATCAAGGGATCTCCGCTGCGGCTGAAGGCAATGGCGCCGACGTTGTCCGGCAAGCGCGACATCGCTTCGGCACGACGCAGCGCCGCGGACGAGTTCTGGCATTCCTCGGCCGCGCCTGCGACCAGCATGCCTGCCTCGTCCCGCCTGAACGGCATGGCGACGTAATAAGTGATATCAGGCATTACACGCTCCTCCCCGCCTTCGTGGCAGCTCCGAGCGAGTGCGCCGGCAACCGTCCGGAGAGTCTCGACGGCCTAGGGCTCAGGCCGCATTGCTCTGCGCATCGTCCGAAGCGGTGTTGGGCATGCAGCCGCAGGAGATTGCGGCCCGCAGCTCCTGCAGCTCCAGCTCGAGATACTCATTCGCCATGATCAGCGCCTTGATCGTGGAGCGCAGATTACCGTCGCACATCGCGATGGCTTGGTCGCAGGCCTGTTCGTAGAGGCGATCCTGTGGGGAGAAGGAGGCGGGCATCACAACCATCCTTGTTGTCGTCAGTGGGGACGAGGGATGGTCTGATTGTTCTCTTTTTGTTCTTTTTGTCAAGGCGCTTCGGCGAATCCTGCACCGCTGTCGCATATTGCCTGTGTGCATACGGTCAGCCGTGCTGACGCTTCGCCTCAGGCGATGATGTCGGGCGTGATCTGGTCTTCGATGAAGGCGATCCGATCGCGTAGCAGAAGCTTCCGCTTCTTCAGTCGTTGCAGCCGCAACAAATCGGGGGCGGGCGATTGATGCAAAGCGTCGATCGCCGCGTCGAGATCGCGGTGCTCCTGCTGCAGGCGCGCGAGTTCGGCCTGCAGTTCGCGCTCGTCTTGGTCAGCCATGATCTATGATAGCAAAAAAGCGGAAGGAAGTGGAAAGCCTTGCGAAGGCGGGCGTAAATATTGCGCCTGCGAAGCTGATAAGCAAGCCGCGCCTCTCAAGATCCGTGCAGCTGTCCCGTGAATTTCAGGTTGGCGCCGGCGTTAGATCTCGTCCGGATCTGCTCACGCTTCGTTACACACGGCGCTCAAATTTGCATGTGCGGTCTTTTGGCCCCATCGACAGGTCAATCGACTTGTGTACACTCGACAGCCCTGGTCGAATCTCAGGTTCACCTACCAAGGAGGTTTCGAATGGCCATTCAGGCGCATCTCGTTGAGCTGGAGCGTAAGCATAAAGTTCTTGAAAGCGAATTGCATGAAGCTCTCCTGCATCCATCGACGGACGACCTGCGAATTGCCGAACTGAAGCGACGCAAACTGATGGTGAAGGACGAGATCGAGCGCTTGAGACAGGTAACCAGCGAAACACTTCACTGACATGTGACCATCGCCGCCGCATCATCCGATCGCAAGACCGTGCGCCTGGGATGGCGGCGAGTCCGTCCCAGACGCAACCTCATCAAATTAGTTACAACAGGCGACGCATACGAGGCGACGCAAACGTATGGGCCTGTGTCGTCTCTCAGCATTGTCAATCGCGACGTACCGTTGATCGCGATATCGTGGGTCGTCAGCTCGAGACGAGATCGCCGACGTGAGCCGCGATCGCGAGCGATGACGTCAATCCAGGCGATTCGATTCCGAACAGATTGACGAGACCGGGCACCCCGTGGTCGCGCGGGCCCTGAATGACGAAATCCTGCGACGCCACGGCCGGCGGTACGATCTTCGGCCTGATACCGGAATAGCTCGGCATCAGCGCCCCATCCGGCAGCGACGGCCAGTACTTGCGGATCGCCGGGTAGAAGCGCTCGGCGCGCGCCGGGTCGACCGTGTAGTCGATCCGGTCGATCCACTCGACGTCGGGGCCGAATCTGGCTTGGCCTGCCATGTCGAGCGTGAGGTGCACGCCGAGGCCGCCTGGTTCCGGCACCGGGTAGATGAGGCGGCTGAACGGTGCCCGGGCGCTGCAGCTGAAATAATTGCCCTTGGCGAGATAGGCCGTCGGCACCAGCGGCGACGGCAGGCCGTCGATCAGCCGCGCCAGCCCGGGCGCGTCGAGGCCCGCGGCGTTCACCAGCAGCCGGCAGCTCAGCGTCATCGGTTGCGCGCCGCCCGCATCAACCTCGATCGATTCCCCGGTCGCCTTGGCCCGCAGCAACGGCGTGTGGAAGGCAAAGGCGCCGCCAGCGTCCTCGATCTCACCGCGCAGCGACAGCATGAAGGCATGGCTGTCGAGGATGCCGGTGGACGGCGACAGCAGCGCGGCCTCGCAGGCCAGGGCCGGCTCCAGCGCCAGCGCTTCGGACCCGGATAGCAGGCGCATCCCTTCGACACCATTGGCTTCGGCATGCGCGCGGATGCCCTGCAGCTTCTCGGTCTCGGCCGGATTGGTTGCAACGATCAGCTTCCCGCAATTGCGGTAGGGCACGCCATGCTCGTCGCAATAGCGGTAAAGCATGCGCTTGCCGGTCACGCAGAAGCGGGCCATCAGGCTCCCGGCCTTGTAGTAGATACCGGCGTGGATCACTTCGCTGTTGCGAGACGAAGTGATGGTTCCGATGCCCTCGGCCGCCTCGAGAACGATGACCTCGCGTCCGGCCCGCGCCAATTGACGTGCGACGGCAAGTCCGACGACGCCGGCGCCAACGACCACGCAATCCACTCTATCCATGCATAGTCCTGAGACGATTGGGGGAAGTCATGTCTCGCTGCAATCCCTGGTGGGTGGAGCCTCGGTCCGGAGTGCGCCTACCCTTAGCAAACCATTCATCATAGGGCGGCCATTGACCAAATTTGCTTCGTCTTTTTCGAAGTTTGCGGAACCCGTTTACCCGATCCCAATAGGTGAAGCCAGATACTGTCGCCGAATACCGCGGGTGATTGATGGCTGGCAAGAATTGGCAGGCGAGCGACCGAAACGCGTCTTCTGCGCGTGTCGTTGCGGCCTCGGTGGCCGCCATGGCAGTGTGGGTGGCTGCGCCGACGCGCGCCTGGGCCGCTTCCTCCGATTTCTCGCCCTCCAGCTACCTGGGCACCATCCAGCCGGACGTGCTCTGGAAGGTGTTGATCGCCGGCGTTGTCGTCTGCGCCTTCCTCACGTCGGTCGTGATATGGATCCATTCGGCCTTGCGGCGCGCCAAGCGGGCACAGCTGCGGCGTAACGTTTTCATCAGCTCCGCGCTCAACAATCTGAGCCAGGGATTGATGCTGACGGACGCCGCCAATCGCGTCGTCTTCTACAACCATCGCTTCCTCGAGATCTACGGCATGAGCCGGGCCGACATTCCGCCCGGATGCACCGGCCGGGATCTGGTCGAGCTGCGGCGGCAGCGTGGCCTGCTCAATCTGACGGTCGAGGACTATGCGCGCCAGGCGCGGGAGCCGGACGGGTGCCTGACCGAGCTGCCCGGCGGACGTGTGGTGCGCGCCCAGATGTTCCGCCTTCCGACCGGCGGATCGATCGGCATCCATGAAGACTGTACGGTGCAGCACCGGCTGGAGCGCGAGCTCGCCTCGACCAAGCAGTTCCTGGAATCGGTGGTCGACCAGGTTCCCGTCTGCGTCGCCGCCAAGAACATCGAGGACGGCCGCTACATCTTCGCCAACCGCGCGTTCGAGCAGTTCGCGCGGGTGCCGCGGGATCAGATCATCGGACGGCGCCCGAGCGACCTGTTCGGCGAGGAGACCGCGGCCGACATCGCGGCTGCCGACCGCGAAGCGATGCTGGCGCCCGGCACCACCTATTGCAGCGAACTCGTGGTTCAACGCGGTGACGAGAAGCGCATCCTGGACGCCCACCGGGTCGTCGCACGCAACGACAAGAACGAACCGCAATTCCTCATCGCGCTGTTCGACGATGCCACGGAGCGGCGATCGCTGAGCCGCGAGCTGGAAAACAGCAAGAAGTTCCTGGAACTGGTCGTCGACAACATTCCGGTCTCGCTCATCGTCGAGAGCGTCAGCGACGGCCGCTATCTGCTCGCCAACCGCAGCGCCGAAATCATCCTCAACCGCAAGCGCGAGGACGCCACGGGCCTGACCACCGCCGACATCTTCAATCCGCGCGAGGCCAGACTGATCACGGCGCGCGACGAAGCCGCCATCAAGAAGCGCGGCCTTCTGACCGAGGAACATCCGATCTCGACCAAAGACGGCCTGCGACTGTTCCTGACCCGGCGGGCAACCGTGCTGGGCGAGGCCGGCGAGCCACAATATCTGATCAAGACCTATGAGGACGTCACCGACCGGCGCCAGACCGAATCGCGGATGGCGCACATGGCCTATCACGACGGCCTGACCGATCTGCCGAACCGCGCCGCGTTCCTGCAGGCGTTGAGCCAGATGATCGAGGCCTGCGCTGATACGGACGAGGAGTTCGCGGTCCTGAACGTCGATCTCAAGGGCCTGAAGGACGTCAATGACGTCTTCGGCCATGCCATCGGCGACAAGCTGTTGATCGAGGTCGCCCGCCGCGTCCATGCCGTTGCCCGGGGCGGCGTGGTCGCGCGTCTCTCCGGCGATGAGTTCGGGCTGATCATCGACGGCAAGCAACCGGAAACGGGCAGGGCGCTGGCCGAGCAATTGGCGGCGGCGATCGCGGTGGACTTCCAGATCGAGGGCAAGTCGATCCGCACCGCGCTGACGACGGGCATCTCGGTGTTCCCGCACAATGGTTCGGATCCGGCGTCGCTGCTCGCCAATGCGGGTGCCGCTCTGTTCCGCGCCAAGGCCAAATCGCGCGGCAGCATCACCTTCTACGAGCCTGAAATGGATCAGCAGATCTCGCGACCGCCGCGTTCTGCATCAGGAGCTGTCTGTCGCGATCAAGCATGGCGAACTGTCGCTGTACTTCCAGCCGCAGGCCGTCTCCGGCCGCACGGTCGACGCCAGCGAGATCATCGGCTTCGAGGCGCTGGCGCGCTGGCAGCACCCGGTCCGGGGTTTCGTGCCGCCGAGCGACTTCATTCCGCTCGCGGAAGAGAGCGGCCTCATCGTCGAGATGGGCGAATGGATCCTGCGCGAGGCCTGCCGCGAGGCGGCGTCGTGGCCGAAGCCGCTGCAGGTCGCGGTCAACCTGTCTCCGGCGCAGTTCGTCCATGGCGACCTCGTTGCGCTGGTCCACTCGATCCTGATCGAGACGGGGCTCGCGCCCGGCAGGCTCGAGCTCGAGATCACCGAGGGTGTGCTGATCGAGGATTTCGATCGCGGTGTCGCGCTGCTGCGCCGGCTGAAGGCGCTCGGCGTTCGCGTCTCGATGGACGATTTCGGCAGCGGCTACTCGTCGCTGAGCTACCTGCAGGCGTTCCCGTTCGACAAGATCAAGATCGACCGCGCCTTCGTCATGAATATCGGCCGCAACCCGCAATCGGCGGCGATCATTCGTGCGGTCATCGGCCTGGGTCACGGCATGAACATGTCGATCGTGGCGGAAGGCGTCGAGACGCCCGAGCAGCTCGGCTTCCTCGCCGAGCAGGGCTGCGACTCGGTTCAGGGCTATCTGCTCGGCAAGCCCCTGCCGATCGACAAATACGACGGCATCGTCGGTCGCGCTCACGACGACGACGTCGCGTCCGTTCGCAAGACCGGCTGACCTGGCAATCGTGGTCAGAGGCTGTTGCGCAACAGCACGCATTTTTCCGCGCGCGTGACGGCCGGGCCGCTACGAGAATCATTTCCGCCGGTCTACGGTCGTTCGTCCTGGCACGCTCGAAGACCTTGCGTATGGCGGACTACGATCTTGCGATCATCGGTGGCGGTCTGAACGGCGTCAGCCTGGCGCGCGATGCGGCTGGCCGCGGTTTGCGCGTGATCCTGGTCGAGCAGGGCGATCTCGGCGGCGCCGCCTCGTCGGCCACGTCGCGGCTGGTGCATGGCGACCTCGCGGCGCTGGAGCGCCGCAGCTTTCTACGCGTGCGCCGCACGCTCGCCGAGCGCAACGTCTGGCTCACGGTCGCGCCGCATCTGGTGCGGCCGATCCGTTTTGCGATTCCGGCTCACGCCAATGAGCGGCCGCCATGGCAGTTGCGCGCAGGGCTCTGGCTCTACGATCGCCTCGCTACGCGCAACCGGCTGCCGGCCGCGTCGGTGCTCGACGTCACGCATCATCCGATCGGCGATGCCCTGAAGCGGCCGATCGGGACGGCGTTCGACTATTCCGACTGCGTGGTCGACGATTCCCGCCTGGTGGTCCTGACCGCGATGGACGCCGCCGAGCGCGGCGCAGAGATCCGCACCGGCGCCCGCTGCGTGCGAGCCGACCGTGATCAAATATGGCGGCTCGCCATCATCGACCGCGGCCATCGCCGCATCATCACCTCGCGCGCGCTCGCCAACGCCACCGGCGCGTGGAGCGTCTCGACGGCGGAAACCGTACTGCGTCAGCCGCCGCCGCGGGTCACGGCGCGGCAGGTCAGCCAGATCATCGTGCCGCGGCTGTTCGATGTCGAAGCGGTCTATGTGTTTCAGAATTCGGATGGACGGCTGATCTTTGCCCAGTCCTATGAGCAGGATTTCACCCTGATCGGCACGGTGGCTCACGGCTTCAAGGGCGACCCAGCCGTGGTGGCGGTGCCGGCGGCAGACGTAGCCTATCTCTGCCAGGCGGCGAACCGCTATTTCCGTTCGGACATCCAGCCTGCGGACGTGGTCCGGAGCGTGTCCGGCGCCAACATGATGGTGCTGCGCGCTGCCGACAGCGGGCGGTTGGAAACGGTCGTGAGCCTTGATGCTGGACGCGCCAAGGCGCCGCTGCTGACCATGTGCGGCGGCGACGTCACGACGGCCCGGCACCGGGCCGAGCAGGCGGTCTCCCGCCTCGCGCGCTTTCATCCAATGTCGCCACGCTGGACCGCGAGCGCGGCGCTTCCTGGGGGCGACTTCGCCTGGGACCGGTTCGAGGATCTCGTCGATGACGCACGGGAGCGCTGGCGCTTTCTCGGCGAATCCGAGGCCCGGCGGCTGGTCGGCGCCTATGGCACCCGGCTGGCGGAGATCCTCGGCGAGGCGAGATGCCGGGCCGATCTCGGACAGGCGTTCGGGCCGCAGTTGACCGAGGCGGAGGTCCGCTACCTCATGACGCGCGAATGGGCGCGGTTTCCCGACGACGTGCTGTGGCGGCGGACAAAGCTGGGCCTGACGCTTCCCGCTGCCGAACGCGATACGCTCGCTGCGTTCATGGCCATTGCGACCTGCGGCCGGAGCACGCCGCAGGCGGCTGACGCGAGCGGGGATAGTCCGCTCCGTGCGGTTGAGCTGCAATCCGTGGGCGGCTAGCTTGCTGACCGGCCCGGCGTTGTGGCCGGGCAGGGTGATTAGATCGGGACATGGCTGACGACATCGCAAATCCAGCGCCCGCCGAGGAGCCGGCGGCATCACCACCGCCGGATCCGCGCCCCGATCCTCAGCCGCCGCTCCTGCGGATCGAGAACGTCGTCAAGACCTTCGGCCGCTTCCGCGCCGTCGATGGCGTGTCGCTCGACATCCGCGCCGGCGAGTTCTTTGCGCTGCTCGGCCCCAGCGGCTGCGGCAAGACGACCTTGCTGCGCATGCTGGCCGGCTTCGAGACTCCGAACGAAGGACGCATCCTGCTGTCGGGTGAGGACATCGCGCAGGTGCTGCCGCATCAGCGGCCCGTCAACATGATGTTCCAGAACTACGCGCTGTTCCCGCATCTGAACGTGCGCGACAACATCGCCTTCGGCCTGAAGCGCGCCGGCTTGCCGCGCGCCGAGATCGCCACCCGCGTCGCCGAGATGGTGGCGCTGGTCCGGCTCGAAGGGCTGGAGAAGCGCAAGCCGGATCAGCTCTCGGGCGGGCAGAAGCAGCGCGTCGCGCTGGCCCGCTCGCTGGCGCGCCGGCCGCAGGTGCTGCTGCTCGATGAGCCGATGGCGGCGCTCGACAAGAAGCTCCGCGAGAGCACGCAGTTCGAGCTCATGGAGCTGCAGCGCAAGCTCGGCATGACCTTCATCATCGTCACCCACGACCAGGAGGAGGCGATGACGGTGGCGAGCCGCATTGGGGTGATGAATGCCGGACGGCTCGAACAGGTCGCTGCACCGCGCCGTCTGTATGAAGAGCCCGTGTCGCGGTGGGTCGCGGAGTTCGTTGGCGACATCAATCTGTTCGAGGGCGATGTGACCGCGCGGGAGCCGCACCGGCTCCGGATCACGACCGCCTCCGCCGGCGAGCTCGCCGCGGCGCAGCCCGTCACTCCGATCAGCGAGAGCAAGGTCGCGGTCGCGATCCGTCCGGAGAAGATCCGCCTCGCGCTCCGTCGACCGGCCGGCGATGCCGCCGCGATCAATTGTGTCGAGGGCGCCATTTCCGATGCGAGCTATCTCGGCGGCAAGACGGTGTACAAGATCAAGCTCGACGGCGGCGCCGTGCTGCATGCTTCCCAGGCCAATACGGCACGGCTCGACGCCGACGGCTATGGGCTGAACCAGCGCGTCGTGGCCTGGTTCACGCCCGATGATTGCGTGGTGCTGGAGCGATGAGCGCGCGCCGCATCTTCTCGCGTCCGGCGCGATTTGCGGCGATCGCGCCTTACGTCTGGATGGTGCTGTTCTTCCTGGTGCCGTTCGCCTTCGTCGCCAAGATCAGCCTCTCGCAGACGGCGATCGCGCAGCCGCCCTATACGCCGGTCTTCTCGCTGGCTGATGGTTTGTCGTCGCTCCGGGATGCCTTTGCTGCGCTGTCGCTTGACAATTTCCGTCTGCTGCTGTCGGACGACCTGTATCTCGCGTCCTATTTGCGCAGCGTCGTTGTCGCGGCGACGTCGACGGCGATCCTGCTCCTGATCGGCTATCCCGTCGCCTATGGCATGGCGCGACTGCCGAAGCGTTGGCAGGGCATCGCGATGATGCTGGTCATCGTGCCGTTCTGGACCTCGTTCCTGATCCGCATCTATGCCTGGGTCAACATCCTCCAACATGACGGCCTGTTGAACCAGATCCTGCTCGCGCTGCATGTGGTGTCCGCGCCGGTGGTGTGGCTGTCGACGGACAGCGCGATGTATGTCGGGATCGTCTATTCCTATCTGCCCTTCATGATCCTGCCGCTGTTTGCGACCTTGACCAAGCTGGAGCCGGCCTTGGAAGAGGCTGCCGCCGATCTCGGCGCCTCGCCGCGCGCGATCTTCTGGCTGGTCACGTTTCCGCTGTCGCTGCCCGGCCTTGGCGCCGGCGCGCTGCTGTGCTTCATTCCGATCGTCGGCGAGTTCGTCATTCCCGATCTGCTCGCCGGGTCGAAATCGCTGATGATCGGCCAGACGTTGTGGCTCGAATTCTTCACCAACAAGGACTGGCCCGTCGCGTCCAGCATCGCCGTTGTCCTGCTCGCCGTGCTGCTGCTCCCGCTCCTGCTGTACGACCGCCTGCAGCGGCGGCAGCTCGAGGAGGGCAGCTGATGGCCGCGAAATCCTCCCGCCTGTCGCGCTTCAACGTCGCCTCGCTGACGCTCGGCCTGGCGTTTCTCTATCTGCCGATCCTGATCCTTGTGATCTACTCGTTCAACGCCTCGCGCCTGGTCACGGTGTGGGGTGGCTGGTCGCTGCGCTGGTATCAAGAGTTCTTCAACGATCGCGCCATGATCGATGCGGCCTGGATGAGCCTGCGCGTCGGCGCTACCTCGGCCACGGCGGCGACGGTGCTGGGGACGCTGGCCGCGGTGGCGCTGTCGCGCGGCCAGGGCTTTCGCGGCCGCATGCTGTTCTCCGGCATGCTGTATGCCCCGCTCGTCATGCCCGAGGTGATCACCGGCCTGTCGCTGCTCCTGCTATTCGTGGCGCTGGAGGCCGAGCGCGGCTTCTGGACGGTGACGATCGCCCATACCACGCTCACGATGTGCTTCGTCGCGGTGGTCGTGCAGTCGCGGCTGGTCTCGCTCGACCGCAGCCTGGAGGAAGCCGCCATGGACCTCGGCTGCGATCCGCTGCGCGCGTTCGTGATGGTCACGCTGCCGCTGATCGCGCCTGCGGTGGTCGCGGGCTGGATGCTGGCCTTCACGCTGTCGCTCGACGATCTCGTGATCGCGAGCTTCACCACCGGCCCGGGCTCGGCGACATTGCCGATCCGGATCTATTCCGAAGTTCGGCTCGGGGTGAAGCCGGAGATCAACGCGATCTGCACGCTGGTGATCGGGCTGATCGCCGTGGTGATCGTTGTCGCATCGCTGGCGTCAAAGCTGTCGAGCGACCGTGGCGAGAGCGCGGCGCCGCTGTAGTTGTCGCCTCTATCAATCGTCATTGCGAGCGGAGCGAAGCAATCCAGGGCCGAGCAAGGACTCTGGATTGCTTCGCTCCGCTCGCAACGACGGAGAATGCTGTGGCAGCGCCGCTCAAGCTGCGAACAGCTGCAACGCGGCGGCCACAACCGCGCGATGGATCGCAGCGCGATCCACCGAGGGCGGATCGACGCAGCAGGCCGGATCGGAATTGCGTCCGAGTTCGGTGCTCTGGGGCAAGAAGACATAATGGCCGGCGTCGTCAGCGACGACATCGAGGGTGCTGTGCGGCAATCGTTCATGCAGCCAGCGCGCGGCCGGCAGGAGTGCATCCGCACCGCCGACCATGATGCGCGTTGGGACCTTGATCGCGGCCACGCTGTCGTCCGAGAAGCCCTGCACCGAGCGCCCCGGTGCCAGCAGCAGCGCCGCCTTGATGCGGGGATCGCGATAGGAGGCCGACATCCGCGCCCAGGATTCGCGGAAGATCTGGCTGTTCTCCATCAGCCGGGGCAGATGATCGACGAGATCGGGAAACTCGCGCGGCCCGCGGCCCAGATTGGCGCCGGGCTCGAACGGCGAGCGGAGCATGATGGCACCGAGCAAGGCCGTGGCGGTGACGCCGCCGAGCGAATAGCCGACGGCGTAGATGCGGTCGAGGTTGATGCGGCCTTCGAAATCGGGATGAGTGACGATGTGGTCGATCAGCAAGGACAGGTCGCGCGGGCGCTCCCATGAACAGAGGAAGCCCTCTGCCCGGTAGGGCTCAGCGTTGCTGTTGCCGTGATGATTGACGGCGACCGCGACAAAGCCGCGGGCCGCCAGTTCGCGCGCCAGCCATTCGAACTGCGGGCCGTTGCAGCCGGTGCCGTGCGAGTACACGACGAGAGGACAGGCGTCCGCGCTTGCAGCGAGCGGCGCATTCAAGGCCGCAGGTCCGGCATTGAACCAGCCCTGCGGCCACGGTGCGACAGGGAGCACCGCTTCCACGGCGTCGTTGGCGGCCGGATACCAGGCGAACCAGTCGATCGGGCGCGGCCCGTCGCCGTCCCAGTTCGGCCGCGATGCGTCCGCGAACCGGCCCTGACGAAACCCGACGCGCATCACTCCGTCACGACTTCACGGCGCCGGCGGTGAGGCCGCCCACCATGTAACGCTTGAAGGCGTAGTAGACCGCCGCGGGCGGCAGCGCGTAGATGAAGCCGGTGGTCATCAGGAGCTCCCACGGCGAATCGTCGGCGGCCAGGAAGTTGCCGAGCGCCACGGGCAGCGTGATATCCTTGTCGTTCGACAGCAGCAGGAACGCGTAGAGGTACTCGTTCCAGGCCAGCAGCACCGCATAGGTTCCAATCGCGACCAGCGAAGGCATCATCAGCGGCACATAGACGAGTCGGAAGATCTGCAGCGGGCTGGCGCCGTCCATCACGGCGGCCTCGTCCAGCTCGACGGGCAGCTTGTCGGAGGCCTGTTTCAGGACCCAGATTGCGTAGGGCGAAGCAATCGTCACCATCGCCAGGATCAGCGACCAGTCGTTGTTGAGCAGGCCGTATTTGCCCATGGTGCGATACATCGGCACCGCGAGGAACGCGGCCGGGATGAAATAGGTGAACAGCGCCAAGTTCATCACGATCCGGCTGCCTGGCACGCGCAGGCGGGAGATCGCGTATGCTGCGCAAGTCGCGATCACCAGGGTCAGCGCGCCGACGGCGGCGGCAATGATGACGGAGTTGCCGAACTGGATCCAGAAGTCGCGCAGGAAGTAATGCTGCTGGTGGAACACGATCGAGAAATTGTGCAGCGTCGGATGGTCCGGCCACAACTTGCCCGAGAACGCGTCCTCCTTCGGCGAGATCGCGAACAGGAACATGTGATAGATCGGGATCATCGTCCAGATGAAGACGGGAATGCCGATCAGCAGCAGCCGGGCTTCGGTGCCGACTTCGCGCAGGGTGGGAAGCTTCATCGCGACAACCGCTTCATCATGAAATAGACCAGGGGCAGCACCAGCGGCATCGCGCAGACGA
This sequence comes from Bradyrhizobium oligotrophicum, assembly GCA_050641875.1. Lineage (GTDB taxonomy): Bacteria > Pseudomonadota > Alphaproteobacteria > Rhizobiales > Xanthobacteraceae > Bradyrhizobium > Bradyrhizobium oligotrophicum_B. The sequence goes on along the minus strand of CP192619.1, from coordinate 1,115,524 downwards.
TCGAGGCCATGGCAAGGCTGAGCTGATCGAGCCGAAGATAGCGGATGCCGAGTGTCGACAACACGTGGGTGAGATCGGCGGGACCGCCGCCGGTCAGGAGATAGACGCTGTTGAAGTCGCCGAGCGTCCAGATCATCGAGAGCAGCGTGCAGGTGATGTAGAGCGTCTGCATCGACGGCCAGGTGATGTAGCGGAACTTCTGCCACCAGGTGGCGCCGTCGACCTCGGCGGCCTCGAACAGATCGTGCGAGATCGCAAGCCGCCCGGTCATCAGGATCAGGGTCCAGAACGGCAGCGACTTCCAGATGTGCATGCCGATGGCCATCGACAGCGCGACCGTCGGATCGTTCAGCCAGTTCGGACCGTCATCGCCGGTGAACTTGAAGATCAGCTGGTTCACCACGCCCCATTCGGGGTTGAGCATGAAGCGCACCGACAGGATGGTCGGGATCGAAGGCACCGCCCAGGGCAGGATGAAGATGACCGACAGCCATTTGATCCAGCCGCGCTGCTGGATGAAGAAGCCGGACAGGAACAGCGCGATCACCATCTTGAGATTGATGCCGACCAGAAGGAAGATCAGCGTGTTGACGGCGGCGCGCGCGAAGATGGGGTCGTTATACAGCGCGACGTAGCTGGCCGGCTCCCGGGCGAGCCACAGGCCGTAGCCGACGGGATAGACGACGAAGGCGAGGAAGACGAGCAGATAGGGGCAAGCATGACGATGCCCCACACCTGTGACGGTGTCAGCAGCACCGGGCGCGGCGCCTCCGCGATCGCGGAATCGGAAGCTGAGAGCGTGATCGCCATGGTCGTTTTTCCCGGGTCGTCTCTTCCCGCCGATAAGCCATCCCGGCCGCATGCGCGGCGGCCGGGACTTGTTGTCGTTGTCAGGATCTCAAGCTAGTGCCTCGCGGGGCGAGAGACTAGCCGGCGACCTCCTTCAGCCGCGCGATCAGCTCGTCGACGGCCTTCTCGACCGGCACCTTCTCGCTGACCACACGGTTCATCGCCTTCGCCCAGACGTTCTCATTGTTGAGGATCGTGAACTTGTAGTTCTTGGTGAAGTCGAACGGCGTGGTGCCGCCGGTGAACTGGGTGTACACGGCCTTGCGATGGCGGTCGGCCTGCCAGAACGGGCTCTTCTGGCCTGCGGTCGTCACCGGGAACCAGCGGCCCAGCGCGCCCTCGACGTAGGGGCCGAGGTTCTCTTCCTGCATCAGGAACTTGATGAACTCCTTGGCCTGCGCCTTGTGGGGGGCATTGGCAAAGATCAGGCCGGTCTTGACGTCGGAGCGGTACTTGATCGGGGTGCCGTCCGGCTTGTTGGGGAAGGACGCGGTGATGATGTCCTCCTCATAGGCCTTCTTGCCGGCCGCGCGCTGCTCGGGCGTCAGCGCCGGGTTGGTGGAATCCTCGAACCACTTGGCCGCGATCGAGATCGTGAAATTGTGGGTCATCACGATCGTCTTGTTGTGGAAGGCGACGTTGTTGTCCGGATCCTTCCACGTCGTGGACGAGGGCGGCGTGCACCCCTTGATGTAGGTGTCGGTATAATCCTTCATCGCCTTGATGAGGCCGTCGCGCACCTTGGGATCGTCGACCAGCAGCTTGCCGTCGTCATCGACCAGCTTGACGTTGTAGGCGTCCATGAAGGTGTAGAACGACTGGAACGAGGTCGGTGGATTCCACGCCCATCGGCTGGCCGACGCCGTAGATGCGCTGGCCGGTCGCCTTGCGGATCGCCGGCTGCACCTTGTCGCACCAGAACGTCCAATAGTCTTCCCACTTGGTCGGGATGTCGCTCTGCTTGAAGCCGGCCTTGCCCAGCATGTCGCCCCAGATCTGGACGTGCATGCTCTGCTGCTTCAGCGGGAAGCCGTAATAGGCCTTCTTCTTGGCGACGTTGTTGTAGAGGTAGGCGGTCTCGAGCGTATTCGGCGCGAACGCCGACTTCATCGGCTCCAGGATGTCGGTGAGATCCTCGAGCTTGCCTTCGTAGGCCCACTTGCCCTGGGCCTGAACGTCGTAGGTGTCGGCGTAGGCCACGTCGGGCACGGTGCCGGAATCGAGCGCGGCGACCGTCTTCGGAATCATGTCTTGGATCGCGTATTGCGACAGCTCGACCTTGATGCCGGTCTTGGCCTCGAACTTCTTGACGACATTGAGCAGCGCATCGTCCTCGGACTTGTAGAAGCCCTTGCTCCACCAGATCGTGATGGTGTCCTGAGCGATGGCTGGTGCTGCAGCGCAAAAAAGCCCGGCGGCTACTGCGATTGAAAGCGCACCCATTCCCCTGGATTTCACGTGTCTCTCCCTGATCCGCCGATCTTGCTTGATCGGTTGTGGCGGGACACTAGCCCAGGGACCCGACGTGATCCAGAAGTAATATATCAGACATAGGTCGTGGCGGCGGCTGTGTCTCGGCACGCGAAGCACGCCGCGCTGGTCAGTTCTGCTTGGTGGGAGCGCCGCCTGTCGGCGCGTCAGCCTGCGGCACATTGTCTGGCTGCGCCGGGCGCAATCCGCCGCCGGTGAATCGTTCCAGCACCGAGCGTACCGCATCTCTCGTCTTGCGATCCTTGACCGCGTCGAGCAGCGGGGCGGCGGCCGGGGCGCGTCGGATCAGGCTTTCCGGATCGGGAAAGATCAGGGGATCTTCCCAGGGGCCCTGGACGACGAAGGGCAGTTCGAAACCATTGCTGCCGTTGCCTGACGACAGCAGGCTGGCGACGCCCTTGAAATCGTATTCCCGTGTCGGTACCGAGGCCGTGCCGGTCATCGTGATGCGCGCGGTGGGGCTCTCGACGCGGATGTCCTCCGCGGTCGCGACACCCTCGGAGAATTTGACCGCGATCGTCAGCGAATCGTAGGGCGTCGAACCGGAACGGAAATTGCCGCCGCGCGACAGCGGGCTGCGCTCGAGGCGCTTCAGGAGCTGCTCGACGTTGAAGCCGGAGATCGCGCCATCGCGGCCCTGCAGGTTGGCGCTGCCGTCGAGCGACTGGGCGAGCCCGAACGGGCTCGAGCCCGAAGCCGTCAGCGAGACGTTGAGATTGCCGCGGCCCGACAGCGACGACACGCCGAACATCTCGTTGGCGCAAGCCTGCAGATCGACATCGTTGAATTGCAGCTCGGCCTTGACGTCGGCCACGGTGTCGGCACGGGCGATGCCGAACGAGCCGCGCACGATGCCGCCATACATCTGAGCCTCGCCGACCGAGAGGGCAAGCACGCCGTTGCGTAGGTTGGCGCCGAAGGCCGTGCGTCCGATTTTCGAGGAGCCGACCGTGACCTTGGCGGCCGATAGCCGCATGTCGAGGTCAGTGGTGGACAAGGCCTTGAGGTCGAAGAGTTGCCGATTCCAGTCGCGGGCCCCATTGGCCAGCAGCCGGACTGTCGAGATGTAGGGGGTGAAGTCGAGCGCGTCGGCCGCCAGCGTCGCCTGCAGCGTCTGCCGGCCGTTATTGGCGTAGGTCATCACGCCTTCGGCGGTGTTGCCGTCGAGTTCGACGTTGACATTGGTGAGGGCGATCGAGGCGCCGACCACGTTGGCGCGGGCACGCAGGGCGAAGCGTCCGAAGCCGCCGCCGCCGAGCGGCGTCTGCCCCGTCCAGCGCAGCGCATCGCGGAGCGACGGGCTGTCCACGGTCAGCGTGCCTTCCATCAGCGCGCTGGTGCGGTTCGCGACCGTGCCGTCGAAGGCGACCTTCAGCGGCGCGCTGGCGAGCCGCATCTTCAAGCCGGACCGGTCGCCCGACAGCGCAGCCAGGAAGTCGCTGACGCTGATGGAGCCCTCGATGCGCTGGCCGCGCCAATCGAACTGCCCGGTCGCCGCGAACGAGCGCGAGATCGACGGCCAGGCGAGCGACAGGTCGATATCGTCGAGCCGCTCGGACGCATGGTGGTCGGTGTCCTCGTAGACCAGGATGCCGTCCTGGATGCGGATCTCGGAGAACGACATCTGGCTGTCGGGCCCCGGACGCATCGTGCGCGCGATGGTCTCGATGAAGGAGTCCAGTTGCTGTTGCCGTCGGCCTCGCGGGTGACGTTGATCTGCGGCCGCAGCATCATGACGTCGGCGATCTCGAACCGCTGCAGCAGCAGCGGCAGCAATTGCAGATTGGCGGTCAGGACGTCGACGCGCAGGGCCGATCCTCGGTGCCGCTGCCCTTCAGGCCGACATCGTGGAACGAGACGTAGCTGCCCGGAAACAAGGAGACGTCGATATGCCCGTTGACGACGAGCTCGAGCCCGGTCACGGCGCGGATCTGGCGCTCCACCGCCTGCCGCAGTGCCTCGCGATTGACCAGCCAGGAGCTCGCCAGCAGGGCCACGAACGCGATGCCCAGCAGCACCGCGATCGGTGTGCCGAGGCGCCTCATTCCTTGGGCCATGGTCACGGGCATGTCCTGGGATCGTCGGATCGCTGGTTACGCGGGATGGGGCAGGGTGCGCCGAAAACCCCTGCCAACATCAACAACTTGATGCGCTTTCTTGACGCTTTCAAGGCCGCGCCGCGGGTGTGGCCGGATTGCGGCGGAGCCCTGATATTCCGGACTCCGGATCGCCCCGGAGGCGCAGGCTGGTGCGACAGCTAAAGCAGGATGTGCGCGTTGGGAAGGCATCATTGACGCATTGCGAAGATTTCGCCTAATAATCCGGTCGATATCCGCGCGGTCGCCGCTCTCCATCAGGTCATTCCCGTATGAACAAGGTCTATCCGGACGCCAAATCCGCCCTTGCCGGCCTCCTCAAGGACGGCATGACCATCATGTCGGGTGGGTTTGGTCTTTGTGGCATCGCAGAAACCCTGTCCGACGCCATTCGCGAGTCCAGGGTGAAGGACCTCACCGTCATCTCCAACAATGCCGGGGTGGACGGCATCGGCCTCAGCCGGCTGCTGGAGACGCGGCAGATCAGGAAGATGATCTCGTCCTATGTCGGCGAGAATAAGCTGTTTGCCCAGCAATATCTGGCCGGCGAGCTGGAGCTCGAATTCTGCCCGCAGGGCACCCTTGCCGAGCGCATCCGCGCCGGCGGCGCCGGCATCCCGGCCTTCTTCACCAAGACCGGCGTCGGCACGCTGGTCGCGGAGGGCAAGGAGGTGCGGGAGTTCGACGGCGAGAAATATCTGATGGAGCGCGGCCTGTTTGCCGATCTGGCGATCGTGCACGCCTGGAAGGGCGACACCGCCGGCAACCTCGTCTACCGCAAGACCGCGCGCAACTTCAATCCGATGATGGCCACTGCGGCCAAGGTGACGGTCGCGGAGGTCGAGCATCTGCTGCCGGCCGGCCAGATTGATCCCGACCACATTCATACGCCCGGCATCTTCGTCAAACGCATTATCCAGGTCGGTACCGAACTGAAGCGCATCGAGCAGCGCACGGTGCGCAAACGTGAGGCCGCCGCTGCAGCCGGGGAGGAAGTCTGATGGCCTGGACGCGAGAGCAGATGGCGGCGCGCGCCGCCAAGGAGCTGCGGGACGGCTACTACGTCAATCTCGGCATCGGCATTCCGACGCTGGTCTCGAACTTCATTCCGCCGGGCGTCGACGTCGCGCTGCAAAGCGAGAACGGTATGCTCGGCATGGGTCCGTTCCCCTATGAGGGCGAGGAGGATCCCGACCTCATCAATGCCGGCAAGCAGACCGTTACCGAGCTGCCGATCACCAGCTATTTCTCGTCGGCCGAATCCTTCGCCATGGTGCGCGGCGGCCACATCGACCTGTCGATCCTCGGCGCCATGCAGGTCGCCCAGAACGGCGATCTCGCCAACTGGATGATCCCCGGCAAGATGGTGAAGGGCATGGGCGGCGCGATGGATCTCGTCGCCGGCGTCAAGCGCGTGGTCGTGGTCATGGAGCACAGCGCCAAGGACGGGCCGAAGCTGCTCAAGCAGTGCACGCTGCCGCTGACCGGCGAGCGCGTCGTGGACATGGTGGTGACCGATCTGGCGGTGTTCACGATCGACAAGCACGGCACTGACGGCATGGCCCTGATCGAGCTCGCCGACGGCGTGACGCTCGACGAGGTCAAGGCCAAGACCGAAGCCGAGTTCCGGGTCGCACTGAAGAATGCCTGAGGGCGCAACTACCAGCGCCGGCACAGCATCTCCGCGACCTTGACGGCGAGCCTGCATGCCGCATGCCGCACCGGGCTCGCTGCAGCCGGCGGCGCCGTCTCCGCCAGCCCCTGGATGATGAGGCACGGCACGCTGTGGCTGAGGCAGATCAGTCCCATCGCATAGGCCGCGTCATCCGTCGCAAGCGCACCTGGAAACGCCGCCGAGATCTCGGCGTCGGTGCCGTCGCCATCGCGGGTCACCGTCATTCCTTCGAAGAACACGCCGATGTCGTCCAGCATGCCATCCGCGGCCTCGTGCGCGAGGCGGCAAAGCTCGGGATCGGCCGGAATGATCATTCCGCCGTCATCGAGCAGGGGCGGCTCGGCAATGCTGAGCGCGTCGCGCAGCTTGATCTGAATCCGGAATGGTGCGACCGCGGTGGCGATGACGAGATCGCCGGGGCCGGCGCCGACGAATCGCGGGCCGCGGGCCACTTGCGGGAGGTTCGTTCCCAGTGCGTCGGCCCGTCCCGGCATGATCAGCCACCGCGCCCCATGCTCTTCGATCGCCACTGCGGCCGCGCTCGCCACCTCGGCCATCGATCGCCCGAGGCACACGACCGCATGGAAGCAGGAATGCCTGATGATGCGCGCGCCGCGTTGCGCTGTTCAATCAATGCGCCCGGGCCCATGGCCTGGACCAGGGCTTCGATATCCTCCGGCGTTTCGACCACGAAACCGATCGTGTTGGCCTTGGCATGGAGAAATCGCAGCGCGTCGAGCATCGCGTTGATGCTGGCCTTCTCCCGACCATCGAGCTGCTGCCAAAGCGCCTCGAGCACATCGAGGGAGGCCTCGATGCCGGCGCCGATCACGCCCTGGCCGAGCGGGCGGCCGGGTGTCTCGCAACGGTAGAGCTCCTCCAAAGCCTGCAGGACGGTTCTGCGGTCCTTGACGGCGTAGGCTCCTTGCAGGATGCGCGCGAGAACCTGGGCGCGCTTGCCGGGTTCGAGTGGAACGGCGAGCCAGGAAAAATCAGCCAGCTCGGCGGCCTGCTCGCTCGCGGCGCGCTGGAATTCGCCGACGACCTGGCCGTAATGCCAGCTCAGTTGCCACGGCGTCACTTGCCGCCCGCGATACCTGCCGCGCTCGATGCGTTCGAGCGATTGCGCCTGCAACTCGTTGCGCAGGTCGGGATCGACTCCCGATGCGCGGGAATCCAGCAGACGGTAGGCGCGTGTAGCGATCGCCGGGCCGAACCATTCGTGCTCGGGGTCGCCGACCGAGAGACCGCTCGGCATGCGGATGTGGACGGTCCTGCGAAACTGGTCGAGCTCGCGTCTTGCGACCTGGGCCGCGGTCACCGAAACCTGCTGCACCTCGCACAAACCGTCGACCACACTGGCCCAGTCCCAGAAGTCGTCGCCATAGAACGGAATGCGATATCGGCGGCTCGCGACGATCCGTGCGCAAACCTGTTCGATGGCGGGAGCCACACGAGCGAGAATATCCTTGCGCGCCAGCGCGGTGTCCGTGAGACATTGGTGCACGAGACGCGCCGCGCTCGCATTCACCACGTGCCAGTCCTTGGCGGCGAATTTAGGCGACGTCCGCAGATATTCGAGCGCGTCGATGAGGCAGCGTCCAGCCAATGCGCGCGGCGAATCGTCGTCGAACCAGCTGGTGTTGCCAATTCCGTAACCATGCAGGTCGGACGTGAAGAAGACCGGCGGATGTCGAGAATTCACACTCGCCTCCTGGTCCGCTCATCGCGTCTCTCAATTGAAATTTTCTAACGTTTGTAGCTTACATCTCGCAACCAAAAGTTGATTTTGCATGACTGTCATTTGTGCCAGTGTCAGGGCACCGCCGATCCGGCACCGGCGTCGGTTGCTGTCAAGCGTGCTTAAGGGCTGAGCATGCCGCGTCAGGCGCGAATGGCGCCGAGGAGCCGGCTGAGGCGTTGCGTCATGCTGCGGCTCCATGAGGGCTGTTCGCGGACCAGCCGAAACCCCAGATTGGCAGGTGGCGTGCCGGAGGCGCAGCCGCCGGCGCGCGCGTCACGGATGAAGTCGGTCACGTAGGCTCGATGCGCGCCTTCGGCCAGCCGCACGCCGCAATTGCTGACGATCTTGACGACGCGACCGGCACTATCCTGCATCTTGCGTGTGAAGCAGGTCGAGGTCCATTCCCAGACATTGCCCGCCAAGTCAGCAACGCCGTGCTCGTTGATGCCGAAGCCGCCGAAGCCGCGTGTCTCGGAGTCCTCTTGCAGGGCGGCTTCCCGTTCGTAGCGGGCAATCCAGCGCCGCGACGGATCGGCGTCGTCGATCGAGACGGCATCGTCCTTGAAGCGGCTGCCCGCCGCATAGGCCCACTCGGCGTCGGTCGGCAGACGATAGCTATGGCCGGTCCTGCGCGAGAGCCATTCAGCGTAGGCCACTGCGTCGTGCCAGCTCACCTGCACGGCCGGGCGATCGATGGCGATGGGGACGTCGCGATCGAGCGCGCGGCACGCATGCGCTTCGACGCAGGCGTGGTAGTCTGCGGCACTGACCTGGTTCGTCATGATCGTCAGCGGATGATCAAAGCGGACCGTCGTGATGGGAGCTTCGGCCTGCCGCCCGCCGCGGAGATGGTCACCGGAGTCGCGGTAGCTGATCGTACCAGGTGCGATCTCGGTGAGGGCAGGGCCGTCGAGGCCCGCAGCGCGGTTTGGCAGATCTGCGAGGATCGGTGCCATTGCGGTCGGGCCAGCCAATCCGACGACGCAGGCGATGGTGAGCTTGATCTTGAAAGCGAGCAGCATGGCAGCACACTCAGGAGAGTGGGGGCCGGCGTATCCGGCCCCCGGGGCCGATCAGTTCGTCGTGCCGGCCGGAATGTCCGCCGGGGCTTTGACCTGCGTCATCAGGTCGTCATTCCACTTGCCTTCGACCTTGAAATGGGCGGTCGCGCCGAGATTGGCCGCTTCGATCAGGTTGTGGGTGACGTAGGCGTAGATGCCGGGCTGCAGGAATTTGTAGAGCGCGGCGCCTGCCGAGCCGCCGCGGATGAACCAGGTCTCGAGCCCGGTCTCCGGCGCGTTCGAGAATTTGCCGGTCTCCCAGACATAGTCGCCGTGGCCGCCGATCAGATGCGGACGACTGTCGCGGTTCGCCTGCGAATGCACGATCAGAACGTTCTCGCCGACATTGGCCGTGAGCGCATTCTTTCCGGTGAGTGCGCCGGCCCTTCCGTTGAACACCACATGGGTCGGCGTGAGCTTGCGCATGACCTCCTCGGTGTCGCTATAGGCTTCGCCGGGCGAGTCGTAGGACTTGAAGTTTCCCTTGTCGTCGCGCGGGACGTAGAGGTCCTGCTCGCCGATGTAGTAGACGCGATCGTAGCGCAGCGCGTGTCCGCGGCCGTCATTGAGACCGTCGCGCGGCAGCACCATCACGGCGCCGTTCATGCCGGAGACGACATGCCAGGGGATCATCGGTCCGCCGGGGGCGCAGTGATAGACGAACACGCCGGTCCGCGTCGCCTTCCAGCGTAGCACGACCTGCTCGCCCGGATTGACCAGGGTCAGCGCGCCTCCGCCCAGCGCTCCGGTCGCGGAGTGGAAGTCGATGTTATGCGGCATGCTGTTGGTCGCGGGATTGACCAGGGTCACCTCGACATAGTCGCCCTCATGGACCACCATCAGCGGGCCTGGCATCGAGCCGTTGAACGTCATGGCCTGGAAGGTGGTTCCCTTCTCGTCGATCACCATCTTCTTCTCCTGGACCACGAGCTTGAACTCCATGATCTTGGGCCCCTGCTTCGTCGCCTGCTCGTGCGCATGCACGAACGGCGGAGCCACCAGATCGACCTTCTGGCGCGGCAGCTTGAGGTCCTCGGCCATCGCGGGAGCCGCAAGCATCATCGCGGCGATGGCTGCACTGAACATGGCGGTGCGGCGGGTCAACATGGATCGCTCCTTCATTGGATCTGTTGTTGTAGTGCCGCAAACAGCATGCTCCTGTCGGAACCCGGCTTGTTTGTGCTGCAACAAGCAACTTCGCAATTGCGGAATCAGGCGGCGGTTTCGAGCGAAATTGGCGCGACTGCGCCCGCGCAGCGCGCGAATGAGTTGCATCGGCGTGCAGTTTCTTGGGAGGCCGGACAGGGGCTGAGCAAAGCGGGTTGGACTGTCTCGCGCGACTACGCGATAAGACTGGAGCTGTCCGTTTGCCCGTACGGCACGAGAATTGCGGGCGCTATGATGCGCGCTTCAGAGCAGAACTCTGGACCGATCGACGATGGGCTCCCGAACTCGTCAGCTCAGCCAGCGCACCGCCAGCAACACGATGAAGGCCACTGCCGCCGCGATGCAAAACACCGTGGTCATGAACATGGCGAGGTTGCCGAGCAGGCCCGTCGGCCCCGACTCGTCGCGGAACGATCCGAAGCCGTCGGACTGGGGGATATGGCCGCGGATGCCGGCGAGGACAGCAAATGAACGGATCAGCAGCTGCAGAGCTTCCATTGCGGTTTCCTCGAATCGTCAATGAATCAATGATGACGTGAAATGAGCCGGCCAATTTGAGGAAGCGCAAAGTCCGCGGTGATCACCGGCGTTCTACTGGCCCAACAGGGTATCTGCCGGCCGCGCCTTGAGAAAGCTCAAGGCCGTCCGTCTTGCCTTGTGTCAAGAACCTCCTAACCCCAGGTCGACACGCTCAGGTGACAGGCAGGACATGAGACCAGATCTTGCAGCATGCTACGGACAGGAGCGCCTCCCGCGCTACACCAGCTATCCTACGGCGCCTCATTTCTCCGCCGCGGTCGGCCCGTCCACTTACGCAGAATGGCTGCGCGCGATACCAGCGAGCGCGACGGCATCGTTGTACCTGCATGTGCCCTTCTGTCGCTCGATGTGCTGGTATTGCGGCTGCAACACCATGGTCGCCAAGCGCGACGAGCCGATTGCGGTCTACGAATCGGCACTACGTTGCGAGGTCGACATGGTGGCGCGCCAGATCGGCCGGCGGCTCCCGGTCGGGCATATTCATTTCGGCGGCGGCACGCCCACCATCATGGCGCCGGAGTCCTTCGTCGATCTCGTCGGATCGCTGCGCCATTCCTTTTTCGTGCTGCCATCGGCGGAGATCGCCATCGAGATTGATCCGCGCACGCTGACGCCGGAGATGATAGATGCGCTGGGGGTGAGCAGGGTCAATCGCGCCAGCCTGGGCGTGCAGAGTTTCGATCCGCGGGTGCAGCAGGCCATCAACCGGGTGCAGAGCTTCGAGCAGACCGCGGCGGCCACGAACGGATTGCGTCAGGCCGGCGTTGCCGGCATCAACTTCGACCTGATCTACGGGCTGCCGCATCAGAGCGTGGAGTCGTGTCTCGACACCGTCCGGCGCGCCATCGACCTGCGCCCCGACCGGCTCTCCGTGTTCGGCTACGCTCATGTGCCATCGTTCAAGACGCACCAGCGCAAGATTCAGGACTCGGCGTTGCCGGACAGTCTGGAACGCTACGATCAGGCCTGTGCGATCGCTGACGCGCTGAAGGACGCTGGCTACGTCCAGATCGGGCTCGACCATTTCGCCTTACCCACGGACCCGATGACCATCGCGTTCCGCGAAGGCCGGCTGCATCGTAATTTCCAGGGCTATACGACCGATGCCAACGATCTGCTGCTCGGCTTCGGCGCCTCGGCGATCGGGCAACTGCCGCAAGGTTATGTCCAGAACGCGCCGCAGGTCCGGGCCTACGAGCAGAACATCGCGTCCGGCAGCCTCGCGACCGTGAAAGGCTATGGCCTGACCGATGACGATCGCCTGCGGGCGGACATCATCGAGCGCATCATGTGCGACTACGGCGTGGATCTCGACGTCATCTGCACCCGCCATGGCACGGACACCGACGACATGCTGAGATCGGCGCCGCGGCTGCAATCGCTGATCTCCGACGGTGTGGTGGAGCTCAACGGCGGTGCCCTCGCGGTGACCGAGCATTCCCGGTTCCTGGTGCGCAGCGTCGCCGCGGCGTTCGATGCGCATCTCGACGCGTCGAAGCAACTGCACAGCCGGGCCGTCTGACCGTCGAGGTGTCGCGGTGCTTGTGCCGCGACAAAGAGCTCAAAGAGCATGCCCGCTACCATTCGCGCTGGAATGGAGGCGCGCATGCCAATCTCCTTCGATGAACTGGTCGACGATGTCATGCGGCGAAGGCCGGAGACGATCGGCGTCTTTCTTGCCTTCCAGATGCGTTGCGTCGGTTGTCCGATCGCCTGTTTTCACAACGTCGCCGATGCGTGCCACGAGCATGGCGTCGATCCCGACGCGTTCCTCTCGGCCCTGTGCGCCTGCACGTGATCAGGTCCGCGATGCGGTCGCGTCGCCGGCGCCCTGCTGCGCCAGCAGCACGATCTTGTGCGGCTCGCGCAGGACGATCTTCTGACGCCCGCTTTCGACCAGGCCGAGCTGCTCCCAGCCGGAGAGGATGCGGCTCACCGTGTGCAGCGTCGTCCCGGTCATCTGTGCAATGTCCTGCCGGCTGATCGGGAAATCGATCTGCACGCCATGATCGAGCTTGCGGCCGGCCTGGTTGGCGAGCCGGAGCAGCGCATGCGCGATGCGCTGCTCCACCTGCTGCGTCGACATTTCGATCACGCGCGCATGGGTTTCCTGCAGCCGCTGGCCGACCGTCTGCAGCGTGTTCGCTGCCAACGATGGGAACTTCGCGACCAGCCGCGGCCATGCGGCGGACGGCCAGGCCAGCACGATGCTGTCATCGACGGCGGTCGCGGTCGCCGGATAATGTTGGAGTCCGATGGCGGGGGCGACGCCGAACGTGTCCCCTGGCACGACATAGCGCACCACGATCTGGTCGCCGGTCGGCGTCGTCTTGCTGGCGCGGACATGACCGTGGAGCAGCAGGAAGAATGAGGTCGCATCGGCGCCCTGCTCGAACACCGCGCCGTTGCGGGGGACGCGAAGGGAGCGGGCTTCCCGCAGCACGTCCGTGAGATCCTCCGCGGACAGCCCTGCAAACAGCGGCAGATGCGCGACCAGCGAGCGGTCGATGGAAGCCATGATGTTCTCCGGGGCCGGATGAGGCTCGATTTTGCGGCGCTCAATAGCACGTTTTTGCGATCCGTCGGAAGTTTGTGCTGGCGCAAGCCATAGCGGGCGACGCGCAACTACATGTTAAGCACAGCGCCGCGATCGGCACGGTTCCCGTCGTTCATCGAGCGAGCATGCACATGGCCATTCCACGCAACTATCAGGGCTGGACCGTCCTCGCCAACGGGTTCAGGCCGTTCTTCCTGCTCGGCGCGCTCCAGGCTGCGCTGGCGATCCTGATCTGGCTCCCGGCCTTTTACGGTGAACTGAAGCTGAGTTCGAGCTTTGCCCCCGAGACTGGCACGTGCACGAGATGCTCTACGGCTACCTGCCGGCCATTGTCACCGGCTTCCTGTTCACGGCGATCCCGAACTGGACCGGACGGCTGCCGATCCGGGGTCTGCCGCTGCTCACCCTCGTGCTCGTATGGACGGCCGGACGACTGGCCGTCACGGTGTCTGCGCTGGGTCCCTGGTGGGCTGCACTGCTGATCGATGCGAGCTTCTTTGTGCTCGTCGTCCTGGCCGCGGCGCGCGAGATCGTCGCCGGGCGCAATTGGCGCAATCTGCCGGTGGTCGCGATCGTCACGGTGCTGTGCGCCGGCAACATCGCGTTCCACGTCGAGGCCCATCTGCGCGGCTCGGCCGACTACGCGATCCGCATCGGCGTTGCCGTGATCGTGCTGCTGCTCGCGCTGATCGGCGGACGCATCACGCCGAGCTTCACGCGCAACTGGCTGGTCAAGCACAATCCCGGCCGGCTGCCGGCGCCGTTCGGCCGCTTCGACATCGCTGTCGTGCTGTTCAGCGCGCTGAGCCTGCTTGGCTGGATCCTGGTTCCCGAGAGCGCGCCGACCGCGCTCGCGCTCGCTGCGGCCGGCATGTTGCATGTGGTGAGGCTCGCGCGCTGGGCCGGCGATCGCACCCTGCGCGAACGGCTGCTGGTCATCCTGCATGTCGGCTACGTGTTCGTCCCGCTCGGCTTCCTGCTCACGGCGGCGGCCAGCCTCGGATGGCTTCTGCCAAGCGCCGGGCTGCATGCCTGGATGGTCGGAGCCGCCGGCATCACGACGCTTGCTGTGATGACGCGAGCCACGCTCGGCCACACCGGCCAGGCGCTGACGGCCGCGCCCGCGACCCAGGCGATCTATCTGGCGATCGTCGTCGCAGCGGTGACGCGGGTCTGCGCCGTAGTGGCGCCGGCGCACAGCGAAGTGCTGCTGCACGTTGCGGCGTTGGCCTGGATCGTCGCATTCGCCGGCTTCGTCCTGGCGTTCGGTCCGCTTCTGCTCGGTCTCAAGCGTCGGTCACTGGCCGTGCGGCGGGCGGGATCGGCTCAGCCGGTGCTCTGATTGCGCGCCACGGCGCGCGAGAACACCACCTCGATCAGCGTGCCGGATTTCGGCGCCGCCTTGATATGAAACTGCGCCCGGTTGGCTTCGACCAGCGCCTTGGTGAGCGACAGGCTGAGACCGGCGCCATCGGAGCCTTGCTCGGAAGCCGATGGCGCACGGAACGGTTCGAGCGCGGCAGCCACCTCCTGATCGTTCAGGCCATGACCGGTATCGCGCACGCGCAGCGCGACTTCGCCGAAATCGGTCAGCGCGGTCGAGACGATGACCTGGCCGCCGGGATTTGCCAGCGAGATCGAGGCCGACATCAGGTTCAACGCGATCTGGCGCAGCGCCCTGACGTCGGCGATGACCGGCGGCAGCAGTTGCGACAGCGAGGTGCGGATGATGATGCGGGCACGGTTGGCCTGCGGCTGCATCACTGCGACACAGCTCTCCACCAGCTCGTTGAGGTTCTGGCTGGTGAAAGCGAGCTCGAGCTTGCCGGTCTCGATGCGCGACAGCTCCAGCAGATCGTCGATCAGGGAGACGACGCGCTCGCCCGAGGCGCGGATGTCCTTCATGTATTCGGCGTAGCGCGTGTTGCCGATCGTGCCGAAACGTTCGCCGATCATCACCTCGGCAAAGCCGATGATCGCGTTCAGCGGCGCGCGCACCTCGTGGCTGATCCGGGCCAGCATGTCGGCCTTGGCGTTGGCGGCCCGATCGGCCACGCGACGAGCCTGCAGCAACTCGCTTTCGCCGCGGTGGAGCTGCGACAGATCGCGGAACACGGCAAAGAAATTCGGACCGTCGGGCCGGGTCCGGCCAATTGCCATCGACAACGGAATGACGCCGCCCTGAGCGACCTTCCCGAACACCTCGCGGCCCTGATCGAGCCCGCTCGACGCGCCGGCCTGCTGCACGCTGTCGAGGTCATCGAGCACGAGGCGGGCGCTTTCCGGCGCGAACAGCTCGATCAGGTTACGGCGCACCAGCGCCGCGCCATCGTAGCCGAACAGCGCCTCGGCGCTGCGGTTGCAGGCGTGGATGTTGCCGCCGGCGTCGAACATCAGGATGCCCTCGGCGGTGACGTCGAGGATCGCCGCAAGATCTTCGGCTTCGGCGTGGCCGGCGGCCGGAGGCGGGGCTACGACCAGGGGGCCGGTGCAGCCGAGGCCGGCGCCATCGGTGCAGCGTCGGTCGCCGTCGGAACCGCGGCCGCGGTTCCGGGCACTGGAGCGAAGATCAGGGCATGGGCGGTATCGCCGTCCCAGGTGATCGTGAACAGGCGGGCTTCCGCCTTCACCTCCTCGCTGGAGGAGCCGTCGGCCGCCGAGATCGTGACGGGGGTGCCGGCCTCGGATTTGTTCGACGCGGACGACACGCCCGGCTCTACATAGAGCGCGTCGAGCCCGCCTGCCTGCTCCAGGGCCGCAAGGTCGGCGTAGCCCATCTGCCTGAAGAAGGCCGGATTGCCATACAGCAGTCGGTCGAGCCGGTAGATCAGCATGCCCGTTGGCAGCAGGTCGAGCAGGATGCGGTCACGCTGGCTGTCGCCCTGGGCCGGCGGCTCCTCGGGGCTGAGCCATTCGGTCTGCAGCTCCACGCCATGATCGGTCGCCGTCTCCGTCGGCGACGGGGCCTGCTGCTGCGGTGGGACCAACGGATCGCTCACGCGCGATCCCGGCTCGAGCGCCGCGCTCGCGACCTCCGCGGCTGAGTTGCGGATCTCACCTTCGAGTCGGGCCGACAGCTGACGCGCGAGTTCATGAAACGCACTGTTCTCCACCGGCGTGAGCGCAGGATGCTTTGACTCGCCCGGAGCACGGAACGGGACCACATTCCCGGTCGTTTCGAGCCCGATGCCGTCGATGTGGTGTACGTCCGGCGCAATGGAAGCCTCACGCGATGACGCAGTGACGTTGTCCTGCTGCGGCGGCACATCTGCGGCCTGCACATGGTCGGATTGGGCAGGCTCGGTTTCGTCGGCGTCCGGAGCATCGGCCGCGTCTGCATCGGCCGATGCGGGGCGACGCAGTGCTGCGAGCCGGTCCAGAGCGTCGAGGTCGCGACAGACGCCGAAGCCGCGATAGCCGGCATGGGTCCTGTCTTCCGTCAGGACAGGCAGTCCCGACAATTCGATCGCAAGCCGCTCGCCCTCGGCGGGCCAGCTGACGACAAGCCCGCTCCAGGTCTCTTTCGTTTCGATCGCGGCACCGACCCGCCCGTCGGGATCGAGGCCTAACGATGCAGTGAGCTCATGCCAGGGACGGCCGAGCTTGGCGGCGCTGTGCCGCCCGATCAGGCGGGTGAATTCATCGGAGCCGATCGAGAACCGCCCCTCGGCATCCATCTGCCAGGAAAATCGGAGCGGATGGCGGCGGCCGACCGAAGGGTCCGCCGCGCCGGAATCGGCAGGATGCGCGTGATCCTCCGTTTGCGGCACCGGCGCCTTGAACAGGTCGGCCTCGACCGGATCGTCGATCAGCAGGAACTCGGCCGGCGCTTCGTTCGACAGCGCGGGGATTCGTCGTCGGTCTGGCGTTCAGTCATTGCATCCATCGGAAGAGGAGGCGAAGTCACGACCGCGGGCCCAGCGGCAACATCCACGGGGGCTGGTGATGCCGGGGCGGCATCTGCGGCTGGCTCAGGTATTGGCGCCGTGCCCGGCGCCTCGATCTCCTCGGCAGGGGCCGGCATCGGGACGGCCACCAGCCCAACCTGATTGCCGCTGCCGATGCGGTAGAGCGCTACGCGCTCGGTGCCGAACGTCGCCTCGGCCATGCCATCGGCCAGCGCCGCCCTGCGTATCCCCGCGAAATCCGGCTCGCTCAGATCGCGCATGCCAAACAGGCGCCGTCCGGCCGAACTGATGCCGGCGAATTGGCCGTCCTGGGTGAATGCGATCAGCGCATGCTCACTCGTCTCCACGAGCCGCTTCAGACGATCCGCCAGGGGAAGCTACGTCCACCTCCGTCGGTGCCGGTGATCAGTACCGCGCGCGTGCCATCCGGCAGATCTATCCTGGCGCAGCCGCAGGTCGCGAGCGTGCCGAGCGGCGCGCCAAAACCACGGAGACGTTCGAGGCGCAAGGCGCCGGTCTCGGGCAGCCGCCGTCCCAATTGAGCGACTTGGCGGCGATGTGCATCGGCGGGGCCGAACGTTCTCGCGATCAGCGCCGCTGCGCTTGCCGCACCAAGGGCCCGCGCACCGGCCGCATTGGCCCACAGCACACGGCTGCCATCGGCCGACCATAGCCAGGCCGGCAGACTGCCGGCGGCATGGACGGCCAGCCGAGGATCGCTGAGGGCCTGCAATTCGAGATCGGCGTGGGTCATGGGCGACGACGGCGAACGGCTCTTGTGATGTTGATCGGCCGTGGATGACCGGCGGCCGGAACTGGAAGCGTTAAGAATTCGTTACTATCGCGCGTTTTGAGGGCCGAGGTCCACGGCGGGGCCGCGCTCCCGTCCTGCTAAAGCTTGGATAACCTTAATGTGTTCCTCGTGAGCCGCAGCGCGCCCAATCGCTGGTGCACGCCAAGGACCTGCCCCGGGTGCTGCGGCTGCACAGCGAGTTTGTTCAGGGCCAGATGCGGTCGCTTGCCGAGCAGGCAAGCAAAATGGGCCAGGCCATCGGCAAGGTTGCGATCGACGCCACCAAGCCCAAGGCCTGACGGGTCGCCCTCCGCTCCCGAAAATTCTGAAAGCGGGCGCGGCAAACAGTTCCTGATAATGGAATTTCCGTTGCGTTGCACAAAAGCGCCACGATATAGCTCTACGCGAGGTTGTTACCTCCCAGGGGCGGTTCCTCTGCGTGATCCGAAGTGACTTCCCGATTGCCGGGACGGTCCAGTCTCAATGTTTCGAAGGATGCATGCCATGACCAATGCCACCGATCCTTTCTCCGCGTCCATCATCCCGTTCGAGGTTCCCGAACAGGTGCGCGCGTTCGCCGAAAAAGGCGTGTCGCAGGCCCGCGAGAACTACGCCAAGTTCAAGGACGCAGCGGAAACCCACAATTCGGCGATCGAGGCCTTCTTCGCCAACGCCAGCAAGGGCGCCGGCGTCTACTCGTCCAAGGTCATGGAATTCACGAAGGCCAATACGACTGCTTCGCTCGACTTCGCCCAGGAGCTGTTCGGCGTGAAGTCGCCGTCGGAGGCGATGGAGCTGTGGACCGGTTTCGCGCGCAAGCAATTCGAGACCTTCACGGCCCAGGCCAAGGAGCTCGGCGAGCTCGGCCAGAAGGTTGCGGCCGAAACGGTCGAGCCGATCAAGGAAAGCGCCACCAAGCTGTTCAAGCCGGCGGCCTGAGGCCGGCCTGATTCGAGCCAGGTGCGCGGTCCCGCGCACCGGTGTGGACAGCGAAGATCCAGAACCCGGGCGCGTTGCGGCCGGGTTCGATGCTTTCTGGGCTTCCCGCTTGAGCAGGGGCTCACTCGGGCCGAGACGGCGTCAAAAACGCCGGCATCGCCGGGGACTTTATCCGTTCTCGGCCTTGCCAAATTGGCCCGTTGCACCTAGTTTCCGGCCCGTTCGGACGCCCCCCGCGGGCAGTCCCATGGCGGATGCAGTTGTAGCTCAGTTGGTTAGAGCGCCTGTCTGTGGAACAGGAGGTCGGTGGTTCGAGCCCACCCAACTGTACCATCGCTGTGCCGTTCGCAAGTTCACCTCTATCGGTGCTCCGCGCCCATCGATCGTGCGCCGTGATGTGTAGCCCGGTCGCGACCTCTCGCGTATGGCTGTGGACCGGGCGTGTGCGCAGAGCTTCGGTCGCGGAAGCCTGAGACCGGTCTCCGTATTTCGACGGATATACCGCCGGATCGTGCGCTCGCCTGCGGTTTGCGGCGCCGGATCACAAGCACGACGTGGCGCTGTTGCTTGCGAATCCGGTCTCCTTCAATCACACTTTGCGGCAACGAGGGGAGGGGACGATGAGAGGGATTGATCTCGATCCATGCATCTCTGCCGTACTGATCGTAACAGCTGCGCTGTTAGTCCCCGTAACCGCACGGGCCTATACCGCCGAGCAGGAGCAGGCGTGCACAGGCGATGCGTTCCGGCTTTGTAGTTCCGACATTCCCGACGTCGATCGTGTCACCGCCTGCATGGTCCGCCGCAAGGCCGAGCTGTCGCCGCCATGCCGCGCCCAATTCGGGCCAACAGAGCGCCAGGCAGCGTCATCGGGCCGCGCGGAACGGCCGATGAGCATTCGTCCTGTGACCAGGAAGCCGGTCACTGCGCGCGCCGGCAAATCGAAGAAGTCGACGCGACCGGACGCGACCTGAGCGATTCCGATTGCCGCATTTGGCGGCACTGGAAATGACCGCGGTCCTCGACGCGCAGCCTCAACATGTAAATGCGATGGGACATGACCGGATGTTGTCGAACATCGCGGCCTGATCTGCTGTTTTGCCTGCTTTGGTGTGACTCAAAAACCAATGCGTTTCGGCAATCAGGAGTTACGTCTTATCAATCGCTAAATTTATCTTCCGCGAATCAGTCCGCTGATTCATTTTCGCTGCCGGGGTCAATCTGGAGGCCAAGGTATGAACGTTATTGTTTTCGCATCGCGTAAGGGCGGTTCAGGCAAGAGCACCCTGGCCGCCCATCTCGCTGCGCAGATCAAGTCGAGCAAGTCTTGTCTGCTCATCGATGCCGACCCTCAGGGGTCGCTGACGCTCTGGCACAAGCTGCGCGGCACCAACGAGCCGCCGATCAAGACGGCCGTGAACTCGGTGAGCGCGATCGTGTCCGCCGCCCGCCGCGACGGCGTCGAGTGGGTGCTGATCGATACGCCGCCGACCATCTCGGCCGTCGTCGAGGATGCGATCAAGAACGCGACCATGGTGATCATCCCGGCCCGCCCCGGCGTGTTCGACGTCAACGCGGTGCAGGAGACGATCCAGACCTGCCGCGCCGCGCGCAAGCCCTACGCGGTCGTTCTCAATGGCGCGCCGGCGCGCCGCGACGATGCCGAAAGCCCGATCGTCACCATCGCCCGGGAAGCGCTGGCGAAGTTCAAGGCCCCGGTGTGGGGCGGCCAGATCACCAACCGCGCCGATCTGCTGATGGCGCTGGGCCAGGGTGAAGGCGTGCGCGAATACTACGCGGAGGGCCGGGCTGCGGCCGAGATCGCACGCCTCTGGGCTGCGATCGAGCGTTCGGTGCGGGCGATTCGCGGTACTGTGTCGGCCAATGGCGCCATGCACAAGCAGGCGGCCTGATCGCGGCATCAGATGAGGCATCGACGCGCGGTCTTCCGCGCGTTTTTGCGTCGGGTCACATGATCTCGCGTGAGTGCCGACTTCGCGCCGCGCGAGAGGGCGCGGCGAGGTCAGGCGACCATCAGGAAATAGAAGGCGATTGCCGGCGTCAGGGTCAGGATCACGGACCAGATCCCGACCGCCCAGAGAATGTCTTCGACGCTGAATCCCTGGTGCTCAGGGTATGGATGATCCTGCAAAGCCACGACGCCCCGCGCTCTTTGACGTTTTCAACATCCATAGCGGAACATCTTTAAACACGAGGTTGCGGACTGCGCCGCTTTTGATCGCGTTTGTTAGCTCGGATTAACCACGGAGATTCTGCTCCGGCTCCGCAGCGGTGGCGTGGCTCCGCCTGGCGCTTTCCGATCGGGAAGGCAAGGCAGAGCCGGCGAATAGGTTGGGGCGTGCTCAGGCAACGCGGATCTGCGTGGCCGTCGGCTGGCGCCGCTCGATCTGTTGATCCAGCCGTGCGGCGAGCTCGGCGCCGACCTCCACCATTGGCAGTCGCACTTCGGGGCTCGCAATGACGCCGATGCGCGCCAGCCAGTACTTGGCCGGTGCGGGGCTCGGCTCGGTGAACAGCAGCCGCGTGAGATGCTCGACCTGCGCCCAGCACGCTGCTGCCGCGTCGTGACGGCCGGCCTTCACGTGCTGCAGGATTGCGGCAAACGTCTCGGTCTCCAGATGTGCCGAGAGCAGGATGGCGCCGTCGGCACCGGCCTGCAGCGCATCGAAGCTCTGGGCGTCTTCGCCCGTCAGGATATGAAATCCTGCGCGCCGGCGCGTGATCAGGTCGCGCGTCTGCGTGCGGTTGGCGCAGCAATCCTTGAGGCCAGCGATAGCGGGATGCTCGGCGAGCCGCAGCAGCGTCTCGTTGTCGAGGCCGACCGCCGAGCGGTAGGGAATGTTGTAGAGCACGATCGGATGGGTGGCGCGGTCAGCCAATGCCGTGAAATGCGCCAGCAGGCCGCGCTGCGACGGACGCACGTAGGGAGGACTCGAGATCAGATAGAAGTCGATCGGCCATGACGCGGTTCGGTCGAGCGCTTCGATCACCTCGGCCGTCGCCACGCCGCCGAGACCGAGACAGATCGGCAGCGACCGGCCGGTGGTGTCGAGCTCGTCCCGGACCACGCTGATCAGACGGGCGCGCTCGTCCCATGACAGCGCCAGTCCTTCGCCTGACGTGGCACCGAGCACCAGCCCATCAATCGGCTTGGCGGCGTAGTGCCGAACCAGATTGCGTAAGGATGGTTCGTCGAGCGCGCCATCGCGGAAAGGCGTGATCAGGGGCAGCCAGAGGCCCCGCAGTCGAGTCGTAACGTTGGTCATGGTCCATCTCCTTGGGTGGCAGGAGCCGGAGACGGGACACGCAAAAAAGCCCCGTCCTCGCGGCGGGGCTGGTGATGCGGCGGTGAATTCGAGAGATTCTAGCGCGCGCGTCCACACGTCCCCGGGAGGGGAGCTTTTTCGACGACAACTTGGCGTGCGAAGACGTGGACATGCGATCTAGATGCGCGGTGCAGGCCATGCTGTCAACGCCGCACTGGCACGACACGGAAACATTCAGCAAAAAAATAGCCGGGCCCAAATGAGCCCGGCTGGAGGTATTGGCCAAAGAGGCCGACACAATCACCTTCCAAGAGGGATTTCTGAACGCTCGCGCCACTGGAGGAGGGGGACAATGCGCAACGCCAACGCTCAGCACATCTTCACTATGGCCTCTCGCATGGCGCCGCAGCAACCATGCAAGCCGCATGTCAGACATGCACAATCTCACGCCGGCCAGCGCTGCGCTTTGCTCACGACGAAATCACGGAACACTTGAACGCGTGCGACCGTTTTCAATTCCTCGGGATAGACGAAGTAGGTGTCGAGCTGGATCGAGATCCGACTCTCCGAACAATTGCACGAGACGGCTGTTTTCCTCGACGAGGTAGTCCGGCAGCGCGGCGATGCCGAGTCCCTGCTGGCAGGCGCGGACCAGGCCGAGAATGTTGTTGACCCTGAAATAGGCCTCGCGCGGACCGGAGCCGTTGCGGCCGGCATCGACCAGCCAACTGCGATTCTGGAGATGCGGCGCGACCTGGCCGTCGGCCAGCATGATGATGCGATGATCGTCGAGCTCGTCGAGCGTGCGCGGCGTGCCGAAGCGCTTGACATATTCCGGTGAACAATAGGCGTGGAAGCTGATCGCGAACAGCTTGCGCTGGATCAAATCGGGCTGTGTCGGCTTGCGGGTGCGGATCGCCACGTCGGCCTCGCGCATCGACAGATCAAGCTCCTCGTCGGTGACGATCAGCGAGATCCGGATCTCCGGATACATCGCGGTGAACTCGCCGAGTCGCGGGATCAGCCAGTTGATGCCGACGCCCGGCGTGGTCGTGATCTTCAGGTCGCCGCTCGGGCGCTCGCGGCTGTCGGTCAGCTTGGCGCGCGCCGCCTGCAGCTGCATGAAGACGTCATGCGCGGTGCGGAACAGGAGGTCGCCTTGCTCCGTGAGGATCAGCCCGCGGGCGTGGCGGTGGAATAGCGAGACCGCGAGCTCCTGCTCGAGCGCGCTGACCTGGCGCGACACCGCCGATTGCGACAGCCCGAGCTGCTCCCCGGCATGCGTGAAGCTGCCTGCTTCCGCCGCTGCGTGAAACACCTTCAGCTTGTCCCAATCCATATCCGTAAATCCATCCCGTGATCGTGGCATCGTCAGTTCATTCCGCCGCGGCGCGTTCGCTCGCGGCGTGGGCGAGGAAGCGTTCGGCCTCGAGGGCGGCCATGCAGCCCATGCCGGCGGCGGTGATCGCCTGCCGATAGGTTTCATCGGCGACGTCGCCGGCTGCAAACACGCCGGGAACGGAGGTCGCGGTCGAGCCCGGCACCACCTCGACGTAACCGGAAGGTTTCAGTTTCAGTTGCCCCGCGACCAGCTCGGTTGCCGGCGCGTGGCCGATTGCGACGAACACGCCATCGGCGGGCAGCTCGGTGAGCGCGCCGGTCTTGACGTTCTTGAGGCGGACATGCGTGACCTTGGATGGCGAGCTGGCGCCGCAGATCTCATCGAGGGCGCTGTCCCAGACGACCTTGATCTTGGGATGCTTGAACAGCCGCTCCTGCAGAATGCGCTCGGCCCGGAAATGGTCGCGCCGGTGCACGACGGTGACGGTCGATGCGAAATTGGTCAGGAACAGCGCTTCCTCGACCGCGGTGTTGCCGCCGCCGACGACGATGACTTCCTTGCCGCGATAGAAGAAGCCGTCACAGGTCGCGCAGGCCGAGACACCGAAGCCCTTGAACGTCTCCTCCGACGGCAGACCGAGCCAGCGCGCCTGGGCGCCGGTCGCCAGAATGACGGTTTCGGCGAGGTAGACGTCGCCGGAGTCGCAGGTCAGGCGGAACGGACGCTGTCCCAGCTCCAGCTTGGTCACGAGGTCCGTCTTGATCTGGGCGCCGACATGCGTCGCCTGCTTTTCCATCTGCTCCATCAGCCAGGGACCCTGGATGACGTCGGCAAATCCCGGATAGTTTTCCACGTCGGTGGTGATGGTGAGCTGGCCGCCTGGCTGGATGCCCTGGATCAGCACCGGCTCCAGCATAGCTCGTGCCGCGTAGATCGCCGCCGTATAGCCGGCAGGGCCGGAACCGATGATGACGACTTTGGCATGGATCGGAGCTTGCATGTGGCCGAAGACTCGCTGGAAAAGGGAGGATTGACGACGCAGCGAGCGGAATGCGCGGAAGAAACGCCCCGAAGCCCCATCGAAAATGTCAAATCCAAGTCTAAGCCATCTGGCAAGCTATGCAAGAATTGCAACGCATCTCGGCGAATTTTCCCTTCACGACCCGGTCAACAGGGGAAATCTAAAGTAATAAAATTGCGCGGATTGACCGGCTTGCGCTAAGAGAGTTGCCCATCGCCGCCCGGCGCCCCCTGCGCCTCCTCCTGTTCCGCCAGAGCCCACAATCCCCGTGTCCAAGAATCTTGATGAGATCGATCTCAAAATCCTGAGCGAAATTCAGGCCGACGGCAGGATCACCAATGTCGAGCTCGCCAAGCGGGTCGGCATCTCGCCGCCGCCCTGCTTGCGCCGCGTCCGGACCCTGGAGGAGGAAGGCTACATCACCGGCTACCGGGGCCTGCTCGACCCGCGCAAGCTCGGCTTCGACGTGACCGTGTTCGCCTCGGTCCACCTGTCGAGCCAGGCGGACGCCGACCTGAAGGCGTTCGAAGAGTTCGTGCGGTCCGAGCCGCTGGTGCGGGAATGTTGGATGCTGTCCGGCGAGGTGGACTTCATCCTGAAATGCGTGGCACCGGACATGGCGACGTTCCAGGAGTTCGTGACCCACCTGACGGCGGCCCCTCACGTGCGCAACGTGCGGACGTCCCTGGTGCTGCACAACTCGAAATACGAGGCGGCGGTACCGCTCGAGGTCAAGGGGCGCAGCTAGGCCCGCGGCCGTTCCGGGTTCGCCTCTTTCGAGGAGCCCCGGAATGACCATGAGTGAAAGCCTACGCCTTCTTCCGCAGCATCGCGTCGAGGCTGATCGGACCCCCGCCGGCCGTCGCCAGATAAAGGCACGAGAAGCAGAATGCGATTGCCGCGGTGCCGTTGTTCAGGAGCGGCAGCCACACCGGTTCACCTGTCTTGAACATGTGACCGAGGAAATAGGCGAAGGCCATCTGACCGGACAGGATGAACGCGACGGGCCGCGTGAGCAGACCCACCATCAGCAGCCCGCCCAGTACGAGCTCGATCAGGCCGGCCGTGTAGATGAGCGGCGGAATGTTTGCGAAATATGGAAGCACCGGAAACTTGAAGATCTTCGCCACGCCGTATTGAAACAACAACAGGCCCGTGACGAAGCGAAACAGGCTGAGCACAGCCGGTTGCCATTTCGAGAACATCTGCTCCATGTCGATCATCCCCCAATCAAAGCCATCATGATGCGACGGACCGGACCTATCCTCCCGGCACGGCTCGTCGGTCCTGAACTAGCTCATTCCCGAAAGCCCGTCACCGGCGTGTGGCCTGCAGCCCGATGAATTGACCGTGTGCTGCCGAACGCCATTGTGCCGCAGTGCGGCCGGCCGAACGACGAAGGGCTGCGCCTTCGCGCAGCCCTGGTTTTTCGTCCGAACGGTGACAGGCACCGCTCTGGTGCCTCGGGTCCTCAGCGCCACTCGACCTTGGCGATCTCGTAGGACTTGGCGCCGCCGGGCGCCATGACCTCGACGGTGGTGCCCATCTTCTTGCCGATCAACGCGCGCGCCAGCGGCGAGGTGATCGAGATCTTGCCCTTCTTGGCGTCCGCCTCGACCTCGCCGACGATCTGCCAGACCGTCTTCTTCTCGGTGTCCTCGTCGATCAGGGTCACCGTCGCGCCGAACTTGATCGTGTCGCCGGAGAGCTTGGTCACATCGATGATGTCGGCGCGCGCGAGCTTGTCCTCGAGCTCGGCGATGCGACCCTCGTTGTGAGACTGCTCTTCCTTGGCGGCGTGATATTCCGCGTTCTCGGACAGGTCGCCATGCGAACGCGCTTCCGCGATATGCTCGATGATGCGCGGACGGTCCACCGATTGGCGCTGCTTGAGCTCGTTCTCCAATGCGGCGTAGCCCATCGAAGTCATGGGAACCTTTTCCACCATCTCTTCTCGTCCTTCAGTCGTGCGGGCGGGGGCGCGCACGATCAGCATCTTCAGAATAGGCCTTTGCGGCTCAAAGCAAAGCCTGAAGGCCCGGCAAGACCGTCCCGTCAAAGGCCGGTACAACATCGAACGGGGCGGCGAGTTCCTGAAAGCTTCTATTGCCGATTGTTGCCAACCGCTTAGCGGGCGTTTGCCCGCGCGCTGCGATTAGTTTTCGGAAAAGTAACTCTGCAGGGTGCGGACCTCAAGGTCTCCCCCGAGATAGGCACGGATGCCTTGCGCGGCCGCCACGGCACCCGAAAGAGTGGTGTAATACGGCACTTTATGCAAGAGGGCAGCGCGCCGCAGCGAGCGGCTGTCGGCCAGCGCCTGCGGGCCTTCGGTGGTGTTGAAGACCAGCTGGATGTCGCCGTTGGTGATGGCGTCCACGATGTGCGGCCGGCCTTCCAGCACCTTGTTGATCTTCTCGGTCGGCACGCCCTGGTCGGTCAGGAAGCGCTGGGTCCCGGATGTCGCCACCACCTTGAAGCCGAGTTCATGCAGCATCCGCACCACCTCGGTGATGCGCGCCTTGTCGCTTTCGCGCACCGACACGAACACCGTGCCTTTGCGCGGCACGCGTGTGCCGCCCCCGAGCTGGCTCTTGGCGAACGCCACCGCGAACGAGCGGTCGATGCCCATCACCTCGCCGGTGGAGCGCATCTCCGGGCCGAGCACGGTGTCGACGCCGGGGAAGCGCGCGAACGGGAACACCGATTCCTTGACCCCGACATGCTTGAGCGCGCGCTTCTTCAGCCCGAAATCTGCGAGCTTCTCGCCCGCCATGATCCGGGCCGCGATCTTGGCGACCGGCGTGCCCACCACCTTGGCGACGAAGGGCACCGTGCGCGAGGCGCGCGGATTGACCTCGAGCACGTAGATCGTGCCGTCCTTGATCGCATATTGCACGTTCATCAGGCCGACGACGTCGAGCCCGAGCGCCAGCTCGCGAGTCTGCCGCTCCAGCTCGGCGATGGTCGCCTCGTCGAGCGAATGCGGCGGCAGCGAGCAGGCGGAATCGCCGGAATGGATGCCCGCCTCCTCGATGTGCTCCATGATGCCGACGATGAAGGTGTCCTTGCCGTCAGAAAGGCAGTCCACATCGATCTCGGTGGCGTCCGACAGGTAGCGGTCGAACAGCAGCGGGTTCTTGCCCAGCACCGTGTTGATCTGGCCGGTCTTGTCGTTGGGATAGCGCGCCTTGACGTCGGCCGGCACCAGCTCGGGCAGCGTGCCGAGCAGGTAGTCGCTGAGCTGGTTGTCCTCGCGGATGATCTGCATCGCGCGGCCGCCGAGCACATAGGACGGACGCACCACCAGCGGCAGGCCGAGATCGGCCGCCACCAGGCGCGCCTGCTCGACGGAGTAGGCGATGCCGTTCTTCGGCTGCTTCAGATGCAGCTTGTCGAGGATGCGCTTGAAGCGGTCGCGGTCCTCGGCCAGGTCGATGGCTTCCGGCGAGGTGCCGAGGATCGGTACCTCCGCGGCTTCGAGCGCGCGCGCGAGCTTCAGCGGTGTCTGGCCGCCGAACTGCACGATGACGCCATGCACGGTGCCGTTCTTGCGCTCGGTGGCGATGATCTCGAGCACGTCCTCGGCCGTCAGCGGCTCGAAATACAGCCGGTCGGCGGTGTCGTAGTCGGTCGAGACCGTCTCCGGATTGCAGTTGACCATGATGGTCTCGTAGCCGGCATCGGCCAGCGCGAAACAGGCATGGCAGCAGCAATAGTCGAACTCGATGCCCTGGCCGATCCGGTTCGGGCCGCCGCCGAGAATGATCACCTTCTTCTTGTCCGACGGCGCGCTCTCGTCGCCGAGAGCGCCGGCAAACGGCGTCTCATAGCTCGAATACATGTAGGCGGTCGGCGAAGCGAACTCCGCCGCGCAAGTGTCGATTCTGCTTGAACGCTGGACGGACGCCAAGCGCCTGCCGCTTGGCGGCGACCTCGGCTTCGGTGGTGTTGGCGAGCACCGCGAGCCGCGCGTCGGAGAAGCCCATCGCCTTCAGCGTGCGCATGCCGCTGGCATGCGGCGGCAGACCATGGCGGCGGACCTTGTCCTCCATGCCGACGATGCCGCGCATCTGCGCCAGGAACCAGGGATCGATCTTGCAGGAGTTGAAGATGTCCTCGTCCGACCAGCCGAGGCGCATCGCCTGCGCCACCTGGAGCAGGCGGTTCGGGGTCGGCGTGCCCAGGGCGGCGCGGATCGCATTCTTGTCGTCGCCGCGGCCGAGCCCTTCGATGTCGATCTCGTCGAGGCCGGTGAGCCCGGTCTCCAGGCCGCGCAGCGCCTTCTGCAGGCTTTCCTGGAAGGTGCGGCCGATCGCCATGACTTCGCCGACCGACTTCATCGAGGTGGTCAGCGTGGTCGAGGCGCCCGGGAATTTCTCGAAGGCGAAGCGGGGGATCTTGGTGACGACGTAGTCGATGGTCGGCTCGAACGAGGCCGGGGTCGCGCCGCCGGTGATGTCGTTGGCGATCTCGTCCAGCGTGTAGCCGACCGCGAGCTTGGCCGCGACCTTGGCGATCGGGAAGCCGGTCGCCTTCGAGGCCAGCGCCGAGGAGCGCGACACGCGCGGGTTCATCTCGATCACGACCATGCGGCCGTCGGCCGGGTTGACGCCGAACTGCACGTTGGAGCCGCCGGTCTCGACGCCGATCTCGCGCAGCACCGCCAGCGAGGCGTCGCGCATGATCTGATATTCCTTGTCGGTCAAGGTCAGCGCCGGCGCCACCGTGATGGAGTCGCCGGTATGCACGCCCATCGGATCGAGGTTCTCGATCGAGCAGACGATGATGCAGTTGTCCTTTTTGTCCCGGACGACCTCCATCTCGTACTCCTTCCACCCGAGCACCGATTCCTCGATCAGCACTTCGTTGGTGGGGGAGGCATCGAGACCGCGCTCGATGATGTCGAGATATTCTTCCTTGTTGTAGGCGATGCCGCCACCGGTGCCGCCCATCGTGAAGGACGGCCGGATGATCGCGGGCAGGCCGATCTCGGACAGCGCCATCAGCGCCTGCCCCAACGCATGCTCCTGATAGCGCTTGCGGCGCTCGTTCTCGCCGAGCGTCCATTGCCGGTCGAGCTCGTCGCGCGCCGCGCCCGACAGTGTCTCGCGCTCGGCGAGATACTTGTCGCGGTACTGCTTCTTCAGCGCCGACGCATTGGCGAGCCGCGACTTCGGCGTCTGCAGCCCGATCTTCTCCATCGCGTTGCGGAACAGCTGGCGATCCTCGGCCTTGTCGATGGCGTCAGCGGTGGCGCCGATCATCTCGACGTCGAACTTCTCCAGCGTGCCCTGCCGGCGCAGCGACAGCGCGCAGTTCAGCGCGGTCTGGCCGCCCATGGTCGGCAGCAGCGCGAAGCCGCCGGGAATGACGTGGCGTTCCTTCTCGATGATCTTGGCGACGATCTCGGGCGTGATCGGCTCGATATAGGTCGCATCGGCCAATTCCGGATCGGTCATGATCGTGGCCGGATTGGAATTGACGAGGACGACGCGATAGCCCTCTTCCTTCAGCGCCTTCACCGCCTGCGTGCCCGAATAGTCGAATTCGCAGGCCTGGCCGATCACGATCGGGCCGGCGCCAATGATCAGGATGGTGGAGATGTCGGTTCGTTTCGGCATTCAAGCTCACGGGCAAGACACGGGCAGGAATTGGGCACAAAAAGGGCGCGCGCACCGCGCGTCCCCGAAGGCCAAGGGGAAGGCCAAGGCGCGACCAGTTCTCGCGCGCGAGCGGTCTTTAGACCAGTTTCCTCTGAGCGAAAAGGGTTTTGGGCCGAAATCAACGGCCAATTTGGCCGGCGAAGGCCGGAACGCCGCCCTGCGGTCGCTGGCTCGCCGAGCGGAAGCTGCGCAGCAGCGAAGGTTGGAGGCCCGGCCTGGACTTGAACCAGGTTCAAGAGCGTTGCACCGCTCTTCGCGTCGTAGCTTCCGCCACCGGGCCGGGAGTGATCTTACCTCTCACGGCCGCGTGAGCCAGCCCGTGTTTCAGTTAACCCTAATCCGGTTGCTCGATATTGGGGAAAGCGCGCGGGCTGGTCGGCTCGGCCGGTCACGCGGTTCCCGTCACCGGCTGGGCCACGAAGGTCATGCGCCAGGGATTGTGGCCGATATTCTTCGGCGCCCGGACACCAGTGAGGCCCGCCTTCTTGAGCCGCGCCAGGATCTCGGCCTCGCTGTAGCGCTGCAGGCCGACCTTGGTCCGCAGTTGCCGGTAATCGGACAGGGCAGTGGCGACCAGTCCGACCAGGGCATCCTTGAGGAAGCCGTCCCGCGCCGCGAACATCAGCAGCGCGAGGACGTCACGGCCCATGCCAATGTCCGGACGCAGGACGTCGCCGAGGACGAACTTTCCCGACGGCTTCAGCAGCCGCCTGATCACGGCCAGGGCTGCGTCGAATTCCGCCTCGCTCATGTACTGGGCCACGGAGTTCATGACGACGAGGTCGATCGAGCCTTCCTGCATGTTGCGCAGCTCGTCCAGCGAGCGCACGCGGATCTTGGTGTTGGGGGCGAAACGCGCGATCAGCCGGCCGCGCACGCCCGGCGCCGGCTCGGCCAGGATCAGGGTCATGCAGGCGTCGGCGACCTTGGCGGCCGATAAGGCCTCGCCGCAGGAATAGTCGAGAACGACCGCGTCGGGCGAGGGGATATAGCCTACGATGTCGCGCGCAATCCCCTGGAAGTGCAGGTCGCGATGCAGCTTGCTCGCATAGATCGTGTGCGTGGAATCGTAATAGTCGATCCAGTCGTCCATGGCGGGTTCCGGCGAACACAGTTCCTTGATCGGAACTGGAGGGGTCAGCGAGCGTTAACGGGTCCGGATCACCCGTGTCCATCGCTGCTTCTAACAGGAAGGCTGACCCGTGAGTAAAGCAAAGACCGACAAAACCGCCCCGGAGCTCGATACCCCGACCGACCTGTCCCCCGACGCCGTGAACAAGATCTCCACGGCGCTGAACACGTTGCTGGCGGATGCGTTCGCGCTTTACCTCAAGACCAAGAATTTTCATTGGCACGTCAGCGGCCGTCATTTTCATGACTATCACCTGATGCTCGACGAGCAGTCCGACGCGATCTTTGCCACCACGGACCAGCTCGCCGAGCGCGTGCGCAAGCTCGGCGGCACCACGCTGAAATCGATCAGCCAGATCAGCAAGCTGCAGACCATCAAGGACAACAACGAGGAGTATGTGCCGCCGCGCGAGATGTTGCGGGAGTTGATGGAGGACAACAAGCATGTCGCGGCTGCGATGCGGAAGGCGCATGAGCTGTGCGACGACAATGACGATCCGGCCACCGCGGGATTGCTGGAGACCTTCATCGACGAGACCGAACGCCGCACCTGGTTCTTGTTCGAAGCCAGCCGCCAGGAAGGCAGCAACGCGGCATAAGCAGGCCTGCGTCGAGTTGAGGTCCGGGCGCGCTGCGAGGACGTAGCGCGCCCGTCCGGCCTCGATGCCGGCCTCCGGCTCATGTCCATGCCAAGCTATGCGGAGTGGCCGAGTGCGGACCAGCTCCGATAGATCATGTAAGCCGCTACCACGAACACCACAGTGGCAAACACCTTGTTCAGGGTGCCGCGCGTGCCGGACAGGCGAGCGGCCAGTTTCGCACCGACCAGGCCACCGGCGATGCCGGCGACGAGAAAGGTCGCCGCCAGCGCCCAGTCGACCAGTCCCGACAGCGCGTAGTTTGCTGCGGTCGTCAGTCCGAACGCCGTGACGGACACCAGCGAGGAGCCGATCGCGTAGAGGATCGGCATGCCCGTCGCAAACATCAGAGCCGGAACGATCAGGAAGCCGCCGCCGATGCCGAAGAAGCCGGACAGCGTTCCCGTGCCGAAGCCGAATGCCAATAGCGGTAACAGATTGTCGCGCGAAAGCTTGACGTCCAGCTGGCTGTTCGTGCCGCGCTTGCGCAGCATCAAGAGGCCGATCACGATCATGACCAGGGCGAACAGCAGCAGCAGCTTCTGACCGTCGACCATCTTGCCGAGCGTCGAGCCCGCGAAGGCGCCGACCACGCCCGTTGCAGCAAACACCAGCGCGCAACGCCATTTGACGTTGCCGGAGCGGGCATGATTGGCGAGATTGGCCGCCGCGTTGATCGCCACGGCGACCGCGCTGGTGCCGATCGCGACGTGGGGATTGCCGACGCCCACCAGATACACCATGAGCGGCACGGCCAGCACCGATCCGCCCCCGCCGATCAGGCCGAGCGTGAATCCGACGAAAGAGCCGGACAGCGAGCCGAGCGCAAGCTCGGCAGCGGACAAGGTCATCTGCGATGCTCCGGAGGGGCATGCCGCGCCCGGGTCGCGGACGCTGCCAAATGGGAAAACCGAGCCGCAGCGTCTGCCACATGCTCGATCGGACGAGGGTGTCTTAGATCGCGTTGAGCGGCACCTTCAGGAAACGCCGGCCGTCGTGATCGGGCGTCGGCAGCCGTCCCGCCTTCATGTTCACCTGCAACGAGGGGATGATCAGCTTGGGCATGTCCGAGGTGCGGTCGCGCGCCTCGCGGGCGGCGACGAACTGATCCTCGGTGATGCCGTCGCGGACGTGGATGTTGTGCGCGCGCTGCTCGGCCACCGTCGTTTCCCAGCGGATGTCGCGGCCGTTCGGGCCGTAGTCGTGGCACATGAACAGCCGTGTCGCGTCAGGCAGTTCCAGCACCCGGCGGATCGAGCGATACAGCGTGCGGGCATCGCCGCCTGGAAAGTCGGCACGTGCCGAGCCGCCGTCCGGCATGAACAGCGTGTCGCCGACGAAGGCGGCGTCTCCGATCACATGGGTCATGCAGGCCGGCGTGTGACCCGGCGTATGCATGGCGAAGGCGGTCATTGCGCCGATCCGGTAGGTGTCGCCATCATGGAACAGGCGGTCGAACTGGCTGCCGTCGCGCTGAAACTCGGTGCCCTCGTTGAAGATCTTGCCGAACGTCTCCTGCACCATCCTGATGTCGGCGCCGATGCCGATCCTGCCGCCCAGCCTTGACTGGATGTAGGGCGCCGCCGACAGATGGTCGGCATGGACATGGGTCTCGATCAGCCAGTCCAGTTGCCAACCGCGATCCTCGATCAGGCGAATGATGTTGTCGGCCGAATGGGCGCGATGCGCCCCGAGGCATAGTCGATGTCCATGACCGAATCGATCACCGCGCAGGCCCGCGAGCCTGGGTCCTTGACCACATAGCTGACGGTGTTGGTGGCGGGATCGAAGAACGGTGTGACCTCGGGTTTCACCGACAGGTCGACCGGATGTGGAATGCCGGGCATTCAATCCTCCCTCATTCTGAAGTGACCGCGGCGAGCGAGGGCCGGCGGTTCGAGAGCATGCGGGCTGCGGCCATTCCGATCATCATGGCCGTGACGAACAGCACGATGGCAGGCGAGCCGTAGCCGAGCGCCACGAAGGCCGGGCCCGGGCAGATGCCGGCGAGGCCCCAGCCGATGCCGAAGATCGCAGGGCCGGTTGCGATCCGCCAATCCAGCATCTGCGAGGACGGACGGTGAAATTGGTCACCGAGGATGGGACGCCGGCGCCGGAAAACCAATCGAAAGCCGGCGAAGGTGACCCCCACCGCTCCAGCCATCACGAGGATCAGGCTCGGATCCCAGCCGCCGAAGCGGATCGCGGCGAAATCGAGGAAGTCGAGCACCTTCTCTGGATTGGACATGCCCGAGAGCAGCAGACCGAGTCCGAAGATGAGGCCGACGATGAACTGGATGAAGATGATCATGGCGTCTCACAGCACATGGCGAACCAGGAAGGTGGTCGCCGCCGCCGTGGCCATGAACACAAGCGTGGCCACGATCGAGCGCGGCGACAGGCTGGCGATGCCGCAGACGCCATGACCCGAGGTGCAGCCGTTGCCCCAGACCGCGCCGAAGCCGACCAGCAGCCCGGCTGCAACCATGTCGATCGGACCCACCTCCAGCTTCAGCGGCGGCAGGCTCCCGCTGACGATGCGGACTGCAAGGGCCGCCGCGGTCAGCCCGCCTATGAAGGCGAGCCGGCCAGCGAGCGCGCCGTCCCAGGGCGGCAACAGCCGCGCGGCAATGCCGCTGACGCCGGCGATGCGGCCGGTCAGTCCCATCAGCATGACGGCTGCAGCGCCGATGAGGGCGCCGCCTCCGAGCGCCGTGACCGCTGTATACTCCGTGATCATATCGTCCTTGATTCCCTCGTCGGGGGCATGTTGCAATCGGCTATCATGTGCATTATTGCATATATACGAAATTGAAGAAGTAACAATGATGACAACACAGGCCAGGCGCAAAACCCGTGAGGCCATGGTGGCGGCGCTCGACGACAAGGCGGAGGAGGCGGCCGGCCTGCTCGCGGCCATGGCGAATTCAAAGCGGCTCATGGTGCTCTGCAACCTCATCGACGGTGAGCGCGCGGTCGGCGATCTCGCCGAGCAGGTCGGGTTGCGACAGGCGGCGCTGTCGCAGCATCTCGCCAAGATGCGCGCGCTCGATCTCGTCGCTACCCGGCGCGATGGCCAGACCATCTACTATCGGCTGGCGAGCCGCGAGGTCCGCGAGATCCTGCAGACGCTGTATCGGCTGTATTGCGCCTGATCAGCGCGCCTCGTGCCACAGGCGCGTGAGTGGGCCACCTGCGCCGAGCACGGGATCGGTCGCGGGCAGCGGCACCTCCGGAATCGTCTTCAATGCGTGGGCGTGGTTCTCCGGCGTCGGCCGCGTGATCTGCATCTTTGGTCCGGGCGGATAGGCGCCGACGATGCAGAAATCGCTGCTGGCAGAGATGCATTGATGTCCGGTGCCTGCGGGCAGGATGGCGACGTCGCCTGGCCGGAGTTCCAGTTCCCGACCGCGGTCGCCGCCGAAACGGACCCGCGCCGTTCCGCTGGCGACGCCCAGCGCCTCATGCACGGTCGCATGATAGTGCAGATAGTCGTACACGCCGTTGCGCCACATGTCGCACCAGCCATTGGCGGCGAACACGCGCTCGATGTCGGCCGCCGGATTGGCGCTGTCCAGATCGATGATGGCCTCGTAGACCAGGAACGGCAGCGGATTGTTGGGCACCACGCCGTCGTCGGCGAACACGATGCCGAGTGGATCGGTAGTCCTGACGTGGGGCAAGGGGGCGGCGGGCATGGCGACCTCGGAAAAGGATCGGCGTCGCCCCATCAACCGGCCTGCCCGATCACCGTTCCAACTCAGGCCTTGGGCAGTTCGAACACCAGGCAAGTCGTGGTGGCATGCGCCAGCAGGCGTCCTTGTGAATCGGCGATGCGTGCTTCGGCCGTCGCAGCGCGGCGCCCGAACGACAGCGTCCTGCCCTCCGTTCTCACGATACCGGTGGATTCGGTCATTGCCTTGATGAAGGAGACCTTGAATTCCAGCGTGGTGTAGCCGCTGCCCTGCGGGCACATCGTATCGACGGCGAGCCCCATCGCGGAATCCAGCAGGATCGCGGCGTAGCCGCCGTGCACCGAGCCGATGGGGTTATAGTGCCGCAAGGCCGGCACGCTGTGCATGACGACCTGGCCGGGCTCCGCGCTGCAGTCGAAGGGAGCGACGGTCTGCATGATCGGGGGCTGCGGCAAAGTCCCGGCAAAGATGCTGCGCACGAAATCGAGCCCGGGCATCGAGGCCAGCACCGCCAGGGGCACCACGCCGAATTGACCGCGCAAATCCGTCTCGATCATGTCGTCGATCTCCAATAAATGATGATTATCATATTAATTCGGTGCGAAAAGATCGAAGGCAAAACAGACGCCGGCGATCACAAGATTGCGGACGAAAAAATGCCCGGGACCAGCCCGGGCATTTCGAATTTCTGGAGTTGCCGGCCTCAGGCCGCGCTACGCTTCTTCTCGCGCATCAGTTCGGCAAAGCGCTGAAACAGATAGTGCGAGTCGCGCGGGCCGGGCGAAGCTTCCGGGTGGTACTGCACGGAGAATACCGGCTTGCCCTCGAGCTGGATGCCGCAATTGGAGCCGTCGAACAGCGAGATGTGGGTCTGCGTCGCGCCCGATGGCAGCGTATCCTGGTCGACCGCGAAGCCATGGTTCATCGAGGTGATCTCGACCTTGCCGGTGGTCTCGTCCTTGACCGGATGATTGGCGCCGTGATGGCCCTGATGCATCTTCCTGGTCTTGGCGCCGACCGCAAGCCCGAGCATCTGATGGCCGAGGCAGATGCCGAAGGTCGGCGTGCCCGACGAGATCACCTGCTGAATGACCGGCACGGCGTATTTGCCGGTCGCCGCGGGATCGCCGGGTCCGTTGGACAGGAACACACCGTCCGGCTTCATCGCCAGGATGTCCTCGGCCGGCGTCGTCGCCGGCACCACCGTCACCTTGCAGCCGACGCCGGCGAGCAGGCGCAGGATGTTGCGCTTGATGCCGTAGTCGATCGCGACGACGTTGAACTCCGGATTGGCCTGCTGGCCGAAGCCCTCGTTCCACACCCAGGGGGTCTCGTCCCAGGTGAAGCGCTGGGCGGAAGTCACCATCGGCACCAGGTCCATGCCCTCCAGGCCCGGCCACTCCCGCGCTTCCTTCTTCAGGGCGTCGAGGTCGAAATTGCCGTCCTTGGCATGCGCGATCACGGCGTTCGGCATGCCCTTGGAGCGGATCAGCGCGGTCAGCGCCCTTGTGTCGATGCCGGACAGCCCGATGATCCCGCGCGCGCGCAGCCACTGGTCGAGATGGCGCGTGGCGCGGTAGTTCGATGGCTCGGTGATCGCCGTGCGCAGGATCACCCCGCGCGCGCCCGGCGTCGCCGCCATGTTCACCGTCTCGATGTCCTCGTCATTGGTGCCGACATTGCCGATATGCGGGAAGGTGAAGGTGATGAGCTGGCCGGCATAGGACGGATCGGTGAGGATCTCCTCGTAGCCGGTCATTGCGGTGTTGAAGCAGACCTCGCCCACGGCATGGCCTTCGGCGCCGAGGCCGTAGCCTTCCAGCACCGTTCCATCGGCGAGCACGAGGAGCGCGGTCGGTTTATGGTCCGGCCAGGCGGCGTCAGTATCGATGTGTGTCATGAGGCCTCTACATAGTGCCCCTGGCGCGTGCCGTCAAAGCGGGAAGCGGCCGATTCACACGCGATTTCGGTCAATTTGGCTGGAGTTTCGAGGCATCCGGCCGGAACGGATGCGGAACCGTGTTGTTTCGAGTGGGCGAACCGCCTAGACCTGCGCCAACGGATTTTGAGAGGGCGAGACCATGCTGCGCGACGACATCAACAATGCGGTCAAGGAGGCGATGAAGGCCAAGGACGAGCGCAAGCTGTCCACGCTGCGCATGGTCAACTCGA
The DNA here is from genome assembly GCA_050641875.1 of Bradyrhizobium oligotrophicum. Classification (GTDB taxonomy): domain Bacteria; phylum Pseudomonadota; class Alphaproteobacteria; order Rhizobiales; family Xanthobacteraceae; genus Bradyrhizobium; species Bradyrhizobium oligotrophicum_B. Next base: position 1,077,755 of record CP192619.1, on the reverse strand, counting down.
CCCTGAAGAACGCCGACATCGCCGCGCGCGGCGAGGGCAAGCCGCCCTTGGCCGACGCCGACGTGCTCGCGGTGCTGCAGAAGATGATCAAGCAGCGTCAGGAGTCGGTCGAGATGTATGAAAAGGGCGGCCGCGCCGAGCTCGCCGCGGGCGAGCGCGAGGAGATCGCGGTCATCTCGGCCTATCTGCCGAAGCAGATGAGCGACGACGAGGTGAAGTCTGCCATCTCCGCCGCCGTAGCGGAGGCCGGCGCCGCCGGCATGAAGGACATGGGCAAGGTGATCGCCGTGCTGAAGGCCAAGTATACCGGCCAGATGGATTTCGCCAAGGCGAGCGCGCTGGTGAAGGCGGCGCTGTCGGGCTAGGGCCCGACGCGACGAGCCGCCCACATCGTCGTGCCCGGGCTTGTCCCGGGCATCCACGTCTTTAAGACTGTCATCAAGAAGAATGACGTGGATGGCCGGGCCTTCGCCGCGCCGAAGGGGCTTCGGCCCCGCAGGTGGGTCTTCGCCCGGCCATGACGGAGAGAACAATGCTCAAGGAAACGTCCGACTACGACCGGCTCTATCGCGACTTCCGCTGGGACATCCCAACGCAGTTCAACATCGCGGTCGCGACCTGCGATCGCCACGCCGACGGCTCCGCCCGCCTCGCGCTGATCGTCGTCGAGGAGGACGGCGCCGCACGGCGCGTCTCATTCGATGAGCTTCGCGATTACTCCTGCCGCTTCGCCAACGTATTGAAGGCCGATGGTCTCGCGCAGGGCGACCGCGTCGCGGTGTTCCTGTCGCAGTCGCTGGAGCTGCCGATCGTCCATCTGGCGGCGTTCCGCGCCGGTCTCGTCTCGGTGCCGCTGTTCACGCTGTTCGGCGAGGACGCGCTGCAATTCCGGCTGCAGAACTCCGGAGCCAAGGTCGTCGTCACCGACACCACGGGCTTTGCGAAGCTTGCGCGCATTCGCGACCACCTGCCGGAGCTCAAGACGATCTATGTCACTGACGGCGACGGCCTCGGCGCCCGAGCCTTCTGGCCGACGCTGGAGCGCGCCTCGGATCAATTCCCGACCGTCGCCACGTCGAGCGACGACCCTGCCATCATCATCTACACCTCGGGCACGACCGGAAATCCCAAGGGCGCGCTGCACGCCCATCGCGTGCTGCTCGGCCACCTGCCCAATGTCGAGATGGTGCATGGCTTCCTGCCGAAGCCCGGCGACGTCATGTGGACGCCGGCAGATTGGGCGTGGATCGGCGGCCTGTTCGATGCGCTGTTTCCCGCATGGTATCACGCGATCCCGGTGATCGGTTATCGCGCCAGGAAATTCGAGCCGCAGGCCGCAATGCAACTGATGGCGGACTACGCCGTCCGCAACGTGTTCCTGCCGCCGACCGCGCTGAAGCTGATGCGCCAGGCCAATGTCAGGCACGAGGGCGTCAAGCTGCGCAGCATCCTCACCGGCGGCGAGTCGCTTGGCGCCGAGCTGCTCGATTGGGTGCGGGCGACATTCGGCATCGATGCGCACGAGATCTACGGCCAGACCGAATGCAATCTCGTCGTCGGCAACAATGCGAAGCTGTTTCCGATCCGGCCGGGCTCGATGGGCAAGGCGACGCCGGGCTTCCAGGTTCTGATCGTGAACGACAAGGGCGAGGAGCTGCCGCGCGGAGAGAGGGGCATCATCGGCGTGCGCCAGCCCAATCCCTGCACCATGATCGAATACTGGCGCAATCCGGAGGCGACGCGGAAGAAGTTCGCTCGTGACGTGCTGCTGACCGGCGATCTCGGCACCCAGGATGACGACGGCTATTTCTGGTATGCGAGCCGGGAGGACGACGTGATCACGTCGGCCGGCTATCGCATCGGCCCGGCGGAGATCGAGGACACGCTGCTCAAGCATCCGGCAGTCGCGCTGGCGGCCGTCGTCGGCATTCCCGACCCGGTGCGCACCGAGGCCATCAAGGCGTGGATCGTGCTGCGGCCCGGCTTCGTTGCAAATGACACGCTGTCGCGAGAGATCCAGGACTTCGTCAAGGTGAAGCTCGCCGCGCACGAATACCCGCGTCACGTTGAATTCACCGACACCCTGCCGATGACGGCGACCGGCAAGGTGCTGCGGCGGGAGCTGCGGGCGCGGGGGTAGGGGGCCGATCGTGGGTGCCCCGATGGTGCGCCTGCCTCCCTCGCCTCGCTCGCAGTCCCGCACGGCACGACGGTGGGGTGGTTGCAACGGGCAGCCTGCCCGTTGGGGACTCCGTCATGGCCGGGACAAGCCCGGCCATGACGCATGGCGACAGACGAGCGCAAAACTGACATCGTCATATGTGATCGCTCCACCTCTCTGCCCACAAGTTGAAATTGAAATCTCCTCCCTCCGGCTGTTAGCATCACGGCAACAACAACATTCAGGAGGGACCGCCGATGACCGCATCCGTCTCGGGACGATCCGATCCCGTGGTGCGCCGCATCACCACGGCCGATATTGCCGAGGCCTTGACGCAAGGCCTCCGCGATTTTCAGGCTCAGCCCATGTTCGGCCTTGCTTTCGGGCTGATCTATGTGCTCGGCGGCATCAGCATCGTGCTGTGCGTCACTGCCTTCGGCATGGTCTACTTGGCCTATCCGCTGGCCGCGGGGTTTGCCCTGATCGGCCCGTTCGTCGCGATTGGCCTCTATGAGGTCAGCCGCCGCCGCGAACTTGGCCAGCCGATGTCCTATGGCGCGATCTGGCGCACGATCACCTCCCGCGGCGAGATCGGCTGGATGGCGTTCGTGACGCTATTTTTCTTCATCATCTGGATGTACCAGGTGCGCCTCCTGATCGCGCTGCTGCTCGGGCTCAATGCCTCGTTCTCCAGCATCAAGGAGTTCATGACCGTGGTGCTGACGACCAACGAGGGTCTGCTCTTCCTCGCGATCGGCAATCTCGACGGCGCGGCTCTGTCGCTGGTGCTGTTCTCGCTCACGGTCGTGTCGTTTCCGCTGCTGCTCGAGCGCGACGTCGATTTCGTGACGGCGATGATCACCAGCGTGCGCGCGGTCGTGACCAGTCCCGGCCCGATGATCGGCTGGGCCGCCATCATCACCGTGCTGCTGATCATTTCGGCATTGCCGTACTTCCTTGGGCTGCTGGTGACCGTGCCGGTGCTGGGCCATGCGACGTGGCATCTGTACCGCCGGATCGTCGCTCCGGCGTAAGGCAAGGGCGAGCCGCGACGAAGGTTCGATGGCGCATGGACGCCGTCGCACTGGCGTTTCGAAACGTGGCTCGCCGGTGGTCCGGCCGGCGCCAATGTCGGAGGAGGATGATGCCGGACAACATCGCGTTGTTTGCCGCGATCGTCTTATTGCTGCCGATGTTCTATCTGCTGCTGGCCGCGCCGGCCTTTCTGCTGGTGCGACTCGACATCGTGCCGGTCACCCGGCTCCTGCGCGGCATGTTCGACTCCTACTTCGTGGCGCTTTCGATCGCTGGCGGCATCGGCACACTCGCCGTGCTGGCCGACGGCCGCCCCGTCCTGGCGCTGGGCATTGGCCTGATCGCGGCGTTCGCGCTGCTCTCGCGCCGCTGGTTTCTGCGGCAGATGGACGCGCGCATTCGCGACAGGGATTCCGGCGATGCGACGGCCGTGCGTCGGCTGCGCTGGTTACACTGGGGTGGCATGCTGAGCAATGCGATCCAGGTCGGCGCCGTCCTCGCCAGCATCCCACAGATCGCCGCGGTGTCGTAGCAGGCCTTGTCGTTCAAGGCACTGCAATCCCCATCGCTTTCAGGGCCGCCAGCATGCGCGTCGGCGGCGTCATCTTCACCGCGAGCGGCTTGCCCGTTTCGAGCACGCTCTTGAGGCTCGACAGGATCGCCGGCCAGCCCTGGCGTCCGCCGGACAGGATGTCGTCCGAGAGCGGCCGCTCATGCGCTTCGGTCATCGTGAGACGGACGGCGTCGCCGGCCGGTTCGATCTCGTAGGTGACGAGCGTGCGGCCCAGTGCCTCGACGAGGCCGGGCCAGTTGACGTCCCACGTGATGGTCAGCCGGTGCGGCGGCTCGCAGACGATCACCTGGCCGCTGATGTGTTCGGAGCCGTCCGGCGCGCGCACGATGAAGGCGCCGCCGGCCCTCAGCTCGGCTTCAACCGCAAAGCCGAAGAAATATTGCCGGCTGAACTCGGCCGAGGTCAGCGCCTGCCACACTTTCTCTGGACTGGCGGCAATGTAGATCGTGTAGACGGTGGCGGGCCTGAACTTTGCAAGATCCATCGCTCAGACTCCTTTGCCGAGCGCTGACGTCGGGATCGCCAGCGCCGTTCCGGTCTCCAGCAGACTTTTTAGGCCGGACATGATCGCGGGCCAGCCGTTGGAAACCGCATCGAGCAATCTCCCCGCCCCTTCGAAGCCTTCATGCGTCAGGGTCAACTTGACGGAGTTGCCGTGCTGTTCGATCGCGAACACGACCTTGGTCGGCTGCTCGTTGCGAAACTCGTCTTTCAGGACGTGCTGAAAGGTGTAGGCGAGCCGGCGTGGCGGATCGAACTCCAGAATCTGGCCGACATCCGTCGTCGTCCCGTCGGTCACCAGCGCGAACGGCGAGCCGACGCGCCAGTCGGAATGCAGTTCGGTGCCGAACCAGTAGCGCTTCGCGAATTCGTTTGATGTCAGCGCTTCCCACAATTTCTCGGGCGTCGTCGCGATATACGTGACGTAGACGAATTCGGGCTTACTCATCGCGCTCCTCCAATTGCCGCTTCAACTCGCTGAGCGCGGCGAGCTTGCCGCGCTCGAATTTCTTGATCCAGCGCTCCCCGATGTGATGGATCGGCACCGGATTGAGATAGTGCAGCTTCTCGCGGCCATGCCGGATCGTTGCGACCAGATTGGCCGCTTCCAGAATGGCAAGGTGCTTGGTCACGGCCTGTCGCGTCATCGCGAGGCCGTCGCAGAGTTCGGTCAGGGTTTGCCCGTTCCGCGCGTGAAGCCTGTCGAGCAGGGCGCGTCGTGAGCCGTCCGCAAGCGCCTTGAAGACATCATCCATGTGAGAAAGAATAGGCAACCAAATGGTTGCGTGTCAAGAGCACTGTGTCGTGGGTCGCGCGAGGACAAGCAGGCTTCCCTTTGCAGACATGTCGTGCATTAGTGAGCGCCTCATTCGCATCGAGGCGCCTCATGTCCCTGCAAGTGTATCTCGCCTTCGTTGCCGCCTGCATCGGGCTGGCGCTGCTGCCGGGACCCGTGGTCACGCTCCTGATCGCCAATGGTCTGCGCCACGGAACACGCGCCGCGCTGACCAATATCGCCGGCGTGCAGACCGGGCTTGCCATCGCGATCGGCATCGTCGCCGTCGGCCTGACCTCGCTGATGGCCACGATGGGCTATTGGTTCGAATGGGTGCGGCTGATCGGCGCGGCCTATCTGGTGTGGCTGGGCATTCAGCTCATCCGCTCGCCGATCGAGGGGATCTCTGCGGGCGAGGAGCCGCCTCCGCCGCCGCGCGGCGGCTTCTTCCTGCAGGGCCTGCTGGTGCTGCTGTCGAACCCGAAGGTGATGGTTTTCTTCGGCGCGTTCCTGCCGCAGTTCATGGACATGGGCCGGGATCACGTGCCGCAGGTCGGATTGCTCGGCGTCACCTTCATGGTGATCGCGGGTCTCACCGACGCGATCTATGCTCTGCTCGCCGGTCGTGCGCGAAAACTGTTCTCGGCCAGGCGGACGCGGCTGGTGTCGCGCATCTCCGGCGGCTTCATGATCGGCGGCGGCGTGTGGCTTGCGCTGACGCGGGCACGCTAAGCCCGCGTTTGGCCCGCGGCCGCATTGCCGTCGGCTGACGCGCGTTACAGGCTGATCGTCCCCTTCACCACCGGCGCGACGTCACCGCCGATCCAGATCGTGTCGCCGTCCTGCGCGACGTGGACGCGGCCGGCGCGGCCGAGAACCGTGCCCTGGGAGGCGACATATTGCTTCGGAGCAATTCCGGCTCCGATCAGCCATTGCGCCAGGCTTGCATTGAGGCTGCCTGTCACCGGGTCCTCGCCGCCGCCCCACATGAAGCCGCGGACCTCGTAGTCGGCATCCGTGCCATCCTGCGCCCGATCCCATGGCGCAACGACGCCGATCGGCTGCTGCGGCAGCGCCGCCGGATTGAAGCGGATGTCGAGCAGCGCGCGTCGCGAGTCGATCAGCACGCCGATCCAGCCCGGGCCGTTGTCGACCCACTGCACGGCCTGCATCGTGCTCGTTGAGATGCCGAGTGCTGCTGCGATCCTGCTCGTCAGCTCGGCATCGACTTGGCCGGAGCGCCTGAGCGGCGGGGCGGCGAAGGCGAGGCGGTCTCCGTCGCGCTTGATGCGCACCAGGCCCGCACCGCATTCCTGCACCACATGCTCGCCCTTCGGCCGGCCGCCGAGCGCGAGCCAAGCGTGGCATGAGCCGAGCGTCGGATGGCCTGCAAAGGGCAGTTCGCGCTGCGGAGTGAAGATGCGCACGCGATAATCAGCGCCCGGATTCTGGGCGCGCGACAGGAAGGTCGTCTCGGACAGGTTGGTCCAGTTGGCGATCGCCCGCATCGCCGCATCGTCGAGGCCGTCGGCCTCGGCGATCACGGCAAGCGGGTTGCCCTTGAAGGCGACCTTGGAGAACACGTCGACTTGATGGAACGGAAGCGTCGGCATTTCGGTGTCCTCCTCGAGGTCGTTGTCAGTCGCGCCAGAACGGCTTGTTGGCCTCTTCCTGGACGATCGCCGGATCAAGGCCGCAGTCGCGCATCTGGTCGCGATCGAGCATCGCGAGTTCGGACCGCCAGAACAGACGCTGCAGCCAGAGTTGCGGGACCTGGAGCAAATTGCTCTTCCCGTGGGCAACTTGCGGAGTTGCCCAACGCTGCGCCAGGGAATATGCCATGAGTCACCTATTGCTCTTCAATTGCGTTGTTCGAAGAGCAATCGCGCAGTACATATCTCGGTGCAATCGAAACATTGCTCTCGGTGCAATATAGCATGAATGCTTCGTATACGGCCCTGGTGGACGACATCGCCGAGGACATCGCGAACGGCAGGCTGAAAGCCGGCGACCGGCTGCCGCCGCAACGCCAGTTCGCCTATGAGCGGGGAATTGCCGCATCCACGGCAGCCCGCGTCTATGCCGAATTATTGCGCAGGGGCCTGGTCGTGGGCGAGGTCGGGCGCGGCACTTTCGTCGCCGGAGAGGCGGTGCCGGTGCCATCCTCGCTGCGGCTGGAGCCGTTCGACGGCCGCATCGATCTCGAGTTCAATTTTCCCACCCTGCCGGATCAGGCGGCCATGATCGCGAAGTCGCTTGCCGTCTGGCAGCGGCCGGAGAAGCTGGCGCCGGTGCTCGCGCCGATCACGCAGCGGCGGCTGGCCGAGGCCGGGCGCACCGCCGCGGCCTTCTTCGCCGGGGAGCGCTGGCGCCCCCGCGCGGAGAATTTCGTTTTCGCCGGCAGTGGTCGGCAGTCGCTGGCGGCGGCGATCTCGGCGTTGGTGCCGGTCGGCGGCCGGCTCGGCGTCGAGGCCGTCACCTATCCGATGATCAAGGGCATCGCCGCCCGGCTTGGCGTCACCCTGGTGCCGCTCGCGATGGACGGCGAGGGCGTCCGCCCGGACGCGCTGACCAAGGCGCATCGCAGCAGTGCGCTCAACGCGATCTACATCCAGCCGGTGATGCAGAATCCGCTTGGCCTGACGATGAGCGAGGCGAGGCGCGAGGAGATCGTGCGTCTGGTGCGCAAGCACGAGCTGATGATCATCGAGGATCTGGTCTACGGCTTCCTCAGCGATCAGGTCTCGCTGGCGACGCAGGCCGAGGAGCGCGTCGTCGTGGTCGACAGCCTTGCCGAAGCGGCTGGCGCCGGGCATCGCGGTCGGCTTCCTCTATGTGCCGGGGAGCATGCGCGAGAAATTCGCCGCCACGGTGCGCACCGGGGCCTGGTCGGTGACGTCGCTGGCGCTGGCGGCCGGCATGGGGCTGCTCGCCGACGGCACGGCGGCCGAGATCACAAGGCGCAAGCGTGCCGATGCGCTGGTGCGGCAGGCGATCGTGGCCGAGTGCCTCGCCGGCCATCACATCGAGGCTGATCCGCGCTCCTACCATGTCTGGCTGCATCTGCCGGAGGGCTGGCGCGCCGAGGCCCTGACGGCCGCAGCGGCCCGCGCCGGCATCGCGATCACGCCGGCGAGCGCGTTTGCGGTGGCTCACGGTCATTCACCGAACGCGGTAAGGCTCGCGCTGGGCCTGCCGAGCCATGACGATCTGCGGACGGCGCTGTGGCGGCTTGCCGGCCTGCTCGCGCATCACGACGCCTCCGACATGACGGAGTAGCGAGCTACGCGAGACCCTTGCTGCGCAGCTCGACCTCGATCTCGCCGAGAATGCGGATCAGCCGCTCGGCCCAGCGCTGCTGGCCCTCGGGTTCGGCGATCTCGTTCTGACGAGATCTCGATACCGGAATTGATCAGCCCGCGTGCCTCGCCATGCACGGGGATGGTATAGTCGGTGCCGTCGCCGACCGCATAGGGCTGGTTGTCGCCGACCACGAGATCGGGCTCGGCCCGCAGCGCCTTCAACAGCAGCGGCGGCAGCACGCGGTCGTGCTGATACAGCGTGCCGATGTGCCAGGGCCGCGCGATGCCGGCATAGACGGGCGTGAAGCTGTGCAGCGACACCAGCACGGTCGGCCGTCCCAGGGCCTTGCGCGCATCGAGCACGGCGGTGATGCGGTCGTGATACGGATCGAAGATGGCGCGGCGCCGGAGCTCGGCGTCCTCGTGCGTCAGGCCCTCATTGCCGGGGATCGTGGTGCGCTCGCTGATCATCGGAATTGCGTTCGGCGCCGTCGGTGGCCTGTTGCAGTCGATCACCAGCCGCGAATAGCGCTGCGCGATCAGATGCGCATCGAGCGCGCGCGACACGGCCTCCGCCACGCCGGCGATGCCGATGTCCCAGGCGATGTGCCGCTCCAGTTCGCTTTCGGGCAGGCCGAGATCGCCGAGTGCGCGCGGCAGCAGGCGGCCATAATGATCGCAGGTGAAGACCAGCGCCGACGTGCCGTCGGCGCTGCGCTCGAGCACGGGCGGAACTTCGTCTGGCTGAAGGAGTAGATGAGTGTTGCTCGTGCCGGACACGGTCATGCTGCCTCTCGTTGCTTCATGAAGCGGCAGACCGATCTCGGATTGGGCAGACAGGTGAAGACGTGGCCGGCGGACATCATGATGGTCGCCCAAACGATGCTGATTCTGGCGATCATTCACAAGACAGAAGTTCGCAATGGGCCTACGGTCCGGGCTGGATGAGGCTGGCGCATCGTGCCGCCCGAACGAGGCAGAGAGGCTTCATGCTGATCAAGGTTGGATTTGAGATCGCCTATGCGGCCCCGGCGGCAACGCCGATGGTGATCATGCTGTCGATCCATCCGTCGCGCTTTCCGGACATCGTCGGCACCGAGACGATCACGACCGAGCCCAAGGTGCCGATCAAATTCTACAACGACAGCTTCGGCAATCTCTGTGGACGGCTGGTGGCGCCGGCCGGCGGCGTCACCTTCCACGGCAGCGCCATCGTCCGCGACAGCGGGCGGCCGGACGCGATCGATCCCGGCGCCCAGCAACTGCCGATCGACCAATTGCCCGATGAGCTTCTGCTTTATCTGATGCCGAGCCGCTATTGCGAGACCGACAAGCTGACCGACATCGCCTGGTCGTTGTTCGGCAGCGCGCCGGCGGGATGGGCGCGCGTGCAGGCGATCTGCGACTTCGTCCACAGCCACGTCACCTTCGGCTATGAGCATGCCCACGCCATGAAGTCGGCGCACGACGTCTATCAGCAGCGCGCCGGCGTCTGCCGCGACTTCGCCCACCTCGCTTTGACCTTCTGCCGCTGCATGGGCATTCCGGCGCGCTATTGCACCGGCTATCTCGGCGACATCGGCGTGCCGCCGGACCCGGTCCCGATGGATTTCTCGGGCTGGTTCGAGGTCTATCTCTCGGGCCGGTGGTACACGTTCGATGCCCGCCACAACGTGCCCCGCATCGGCCGCATCCTGATGGCGACGGGACGGGACGCCGCCGACGTCGCGTTGTCGACCTCGTTCGGCCTGATGACCCTGACCAAATTCCACGTGGTCAGCGACGAGATCATGGCCGCCTGAGCGGGAGCAGGGCGCGGCCGCTTCGCAGCGCCGGCGATCGCCGCTATAGACGGGCCATGACCTCCGATCTGCTCTTCGTCTACGGCACCCTGATGCGCGGCTTCGACCATCCGATGGCGCGGCTGCTGTCGGCCAACGCCGATTTCGTCAGCCCGGCCAGCTGCCGCGGCCGGCTCTACCGCATCCAGCATTATCCGGGTCTGGTGCTGTCGCAGGACGCGGCTGACGTGGTCCATGGCGAACTGTTCCGGCTGCGCCAGCCTGAGCCGATGCTGCGCGAATTCGACATGTACGAGGCCTGCGGCGAGGGTTTTGCGCCGCCGACCGAATATCTGCGCCAGCGCCTGATGCTGACGCTCGCCGACGGCTCGGCGCGCGAGGCCTGGACCTATGTCTACAATTGGCCGGTCGACGAGGCCGTCCGCATCGCCTCGGGGCGCTTCCTGGCGCCGTGAGCACGCCGTCTGGGCGCCGTCATGCCGGGACATCGCGCAGCGCACCCAGGAATGACGGGAGGCGAGAGCAGGGCCTGTGAATAGCCCGGACAAGGCCGAGGAAGTTCACATTTCGTACACGGGTGCCTATATGCCTAAGCCAACAGCATAGGACCGCCACCTCGCCCATGGCACGCTTCACGCCGGAATTCCTCGATGAGCTGCGCGCCCGGCTTCCGGTCTCGGATGTCGTCGGCAAGCGCGTGAAGCTCAAGAAGGCGGGGCGCGAGTGGAAGGGCCTGTCGCCGTTCCAGCAGGAGAAGACGCCGTCCTTCTACGTCAATGACCAGAAGGGTTTTTATCACGACTTCTCCTCCGGCAAGCACGGCAACATCTTCGACTTCGTGATGGAGACCGAGGGCTGCTCGTTTCCGGAGGCTGTGGAGCGGCTTGCCGGACAGGCCGGCCTGGCGCTGCCCGCGGTCACGCCCGATGCGGCGCGCCAGGAGCGGCAGCGCAAGACGCTGTACGACGTGATGGAGCTGGCGGCGAAGTTCTTCGCCGACACTCTGGCCTCGCGTCACGGCGCCCGCGCCCGCGGCTATCTTGCCGATCGCGCGATCCTGCCGCAGACGCAGCTTCAATTCCGGCTTGGCTACGCGCCGCCGGACCGGTTCGGCTTGAAGGAATATCTCGGCGCCCAGGGCGTGCCGGTGGCCGACATGGTCGAGGCGGGATTGCTGGTCGGCGGCGACGACATTCCCGTGCCATATGACCGCTTCCGCGACCGCGTGATGTTCCCGATCACCGACCTTCGGGGACGCGTCATCGCCTTCGGCGGCCGCGCGCTGCAGAAGGACGTTCCCGCGAAATACCTGAACTCGCCGGAGACGCCGCTCTTCCACAAGGGCGACAACCTCTACAACCTGCCGAGCGCCCGTCAGGCCGCGCATAACGGCGCGCCGATGATCGTGGTCGAGGGCTATGTCGACGTCATCGCGCTGGTGGCGGCCGGCTTTGCCGGCGCCGTGGCGCCGCTCGGCACCGCGCTGACCGAGAGCCAGCTTGCGTTGATCTGGAAGATGGTCGACGAGCCGATCCTCTGCTTCGACGGCGACCGCGCCGGCCAGAAGGCGGCCTATCGTGCCGCGGACCTTGCCTTGCCGCATCTCAAGCCCGGCAAGAGTCTCCGCTTCGCGCTGCTGCCGGAGGGCCAGGACCCGGACGACCTCGTCCGCTCCGGCGGCCGCGGCGCGGTCGAGGAGGTGCTGAAGGTCGCAAAACCGCTCGCCGAGGTGATCTGGTCGCGCGAGATCGAGGGCGGCAGCTTCAACACCCCCGAGCGCCGCGCTGCGCTGGAGGCGCGGATCGGCCAGCTCACCGGCGGCATCGCCGACGAGGTGGTACGCCGCTACTACAAGCAGGACCTCAGCGACCGGCTGTACCGGGCCTTCGCCCCGGACGGCGGCCGGGGCTTTGGCCGCGGCTACGGTGCCGAATCAGGACGGCGGTTTGGCCCCCGCAGTCCCGGTTCCGGACAATCGGGGCGGTTATCCACAGGGGGGTCGCCGCGGCGGTCCGCCGTCCACAGGCGCGGCGATGTCCCGCGGACCCTACATGGCGGCGAGCCCCCAGCTTGCCATGAGCCCGATCATGCGCGGCCAGCGCTCGGCGATCTCGCGCCGCGAGGCCCTGATCCTGCAGTGCCTCATCAACCACCCCTGGCTCCTGCACGATCACCTCGAGGAGGTCGCCGCGCTGGAGCTGGCCCACCCCGAGGCGCACAAGCTGCGCGCCGCCATCATCGCCGCCTTCGCCCACGACCACCACCATTCGCCGGATCCGGACGAACAGGCCGAGAAGATGCGGGGCGATCTGGAGAAGTCAGGTTTTTCCGAGCTTCTTCAACGGGTTGAGCGGGCGATCACGACCGCTGCGGTGTGGGCGACCAAGTCGGGCGCTGCACGCGATGACGTTCTTGCGACCTGGCATCAGCTCGTTGCCTTGCATCGGCAATGGCACTCCTTACTTAGGGAATTGAAGGATGCCGAGCTGGCGCTGGGCGAGGAGCCGAGCGAGCCGAACATGGGCTGGTTGAGGGACGTGAAGGCCAGGATGGCCGAGATGGACGGCACCGAAGCGCTGATCGAAGGCTTCGGGGAACTGTCCGGACGTACCAACCGCAACGTGTAGACCGGACGCCCGGCGCCCTGTCGCCAACTGAGCACATTTCGGCCCGGTCCGCCCGCGCGGTATCAGGTCCGCGCGAAAAGACTCGCCAAATCCATGGTTTGGCTGCAAAAACAGGGTTAATCGAAGTTTAAGAGGTCCGGGGCATTTTCTGCAGCAGATGGGTTGGTTTCGCTGTCGGACACCGCGCCTGCATTCAGGCGCCGGATTCGATTGCAAAACCGGTATCGCTTTTGCAAGAAACGCGCGCCGGTCCAAATACGGGACGACACCAGCGTAGGACGACACGAGCGACGGACTTCAGGGGTGGCGACGTTGAATGTGCGCCGCCCTTTCCGCGTCGAGAACAGTTTGAGTAGAGCAGGCGGGCGCCGCGATGCCAAGGGCGAAGATGCCACGGGCGGAGCGGGCGCGTTTCGGGAGCAATGAATGGCCACGAAGGCAAAGACGCTGCAGGTGAAGGACAAGGAAAAGGACGACAAGGCGGCCGACGCTCCCGAGAAGGACGCCGCCGATGCGCCTTCGCCGTTGCTCGACCTGTCGGACGCCGCCGTCAAGAAGATGATCAAGCAGGCCAAGAAGCGCGGCTTCGTGACCTTTGATCAGCTCAACGAGGTCCTGCCTTCCGACACCACCTCGCCGGAACAGATCGAAGACATCATGTCGATGCTCTCCGACATGGGCATCAACGTGACCGAGGCCGAGGAGGCCGACGAGTCCGACGAGAAGGACGACGGCGAGGACGAGACCGACAACGAGCTCGTCGAGATCACCCAGAAGGCCGTTACCGAGGTCAAGAAGTCGGAGCCCGGCGAGCGCACCGACGATCCCGTGCGCATGTATCTGCGCGAGATGGGCACCGTCGAGCTCTTGTCGCGCGAGGGCGAAATCGCCATCGCCAAGCGCATCGAGGCCGGCCGCGAGGCGATGATCGCAGGGCTCTGCGAGAGCCCGCTGACGTTCCAGGCCATCATCATCTGGCGCGACGAGCTCAACGAAGGCAAGATCTTCCTTCGCGACATCATCGATCTCGAAGCCACCTATGCCGGCCCTGAGGCCAAGGGCGGCATGAATCCGCAGATCGCCGCGCCCGTGAACGGCGAGGGCGCCCCGGCCGAGGGCGGCGACGTCCAGGCCGCGGTGGCGCCGCCGGCCGCCCCGCAGCAGCCGACCCCGTTCCGCGCCGCGCCGAACGGCGCGCCTGCCGAGGAGAAGGATCCTGGCGAGGCTGCGGCCGAAGCCGACATGGACGACGACGAGTTCGAGAACCAGATGTCGCTCGCCGCCATCGAGGCCGAGCTGAAGCCGAAGGTGGTCGAGACCTTCGACAAGATCGCGTCCGAGTACAAGAAGCTGCGCCGCCTGCAGGAGCAGGACATCGCCAACCAGCTTCAGAGCGAGTCGCTGTCGCCGTCGCAGGAGCGCAAGTACAAGAAGCTCAAGGACGAGATCATCGTCGAGGTGAAGTCGCTGCGCCTCAACCAGGCCCGCATCGACAGCCTCGTCGAGCAGCTCTACGACATCAACAAGAAGCTGGTCTCGTTCGAGAGCCGCCTGATGCGCCTGGCCGACTCCCACGGCGTCGCCCGCGAGGACTTCCTGCGCAACTACCAGGGCTCGGAGCTCGATCCGCGCTGGCTCAACCGCGTCTCCAAGCTGTCGGCCAAGGGCTGGAAGAACTTCGTCCATTACGAGAAGGACCGCATCAAGGACCTGCGCCAGGAGGTGCAGGCCATGGCCGCGCTCACCGGTCTCGAGATCGGCGAATTCCGCAAGATCGTGCATTCGGTGCAGAAGGGCGAGCGCGAGGCCCGTCAGGCCAAGAAGGAGATGGTGGAAGCCAACCTCCGTCTCGTGATCTCGATCGCCAAGAAGTACACCAACCGCGGCCTGCAGTTCCTCGACCTGATCCAGGAGGGCAACATCGGCCTGATGAAGGCGGTCGACAAGTTCGAGTATCGCCGCGGTTACAAGTTCTCGACCTACGCCACCTGGTGGATCCGGCAGGCGATCACCCGCTCGATCGCCGACCAGGCCCGCACCATCCGCATCCCCGTGCACATGATCGAGACGATCAACAAGATCGTCCGCACCTCGCGCCAGATGCTGAACGAGATCGGCCGCGAGCCGACCCCGGAGGAGCTCGCTGAAAAGCTCGGCATGCCGCTCGAGAAGGTCCGCAAGGTTCTCAAGATCGCCAAGGAGCCGCTGTCGCTCGAAACCCCCGTGGGTGACGAGGAGGACAGCCATCTCGGCGACTTCATCGAGGACAAGAACGCGATCCTGCCGATCGACGCCGCCATCCAGTCCAACCTGCGCGAAACCACCACGCGCGTGCTGGCCTCGCTGACCCCGCGCGAGGAACGCGTGCTCCGCATGCGCTTCGGCATTGGCATGAACACCGACCACACGCTGGAAGAAGTCGGCCAGCAGTTCTCGGTGACCAGAGAGCGTATCCGTCAGATCGAGGCGAAGGCGCTAAGGAAGCTGAAGCATCCGAGCCGGTCAAGGAAGCTGCGGAGCTTCTTGGATAACTGATCGTCAGTTAGTCCGAACTGTCATTTGCCGGGCTTGACCCGGCAACCTATCGAGACAAAACGGCGGGCCAATAGGCTCGCCGTTTTGTTTCGGCTATTGTGCAGCATTACAAATTCGCGCTACAGTTGACTAGAATGGCTTGCGGTTGAGGGGGCGCATGACCGAGTGGTTTGAAGATTATGCTGACGAAGACGATGAGTTTCAGATTGATGAATATGACATCACTGCAACTCCTAATGATTTCAATGTACTAACTCTTTTTCATTTTATTGAGTCTGGGGCGGTGAGGATTCCCGGATTTCAGCGCAATTTTGTGTGGGATCAGGTTCGTGCTTCTAAGCTAATCGAGTCGCTCATTTTGGGAATTCCCGTCCCACAATTGTTTCTATATGAGCAGGCGCGCAACCGATTTCTTGTCATAGATGGACAGCAGAGGTTGATGTCTATCTATTACTTCATCAAGAAAAGATTCCCGAGGAAAGAAAAGCGGGTCGAAATTCGAGCCATCTTTGACAAGGAAGGTCGCGTTCCTGACGAGGTTTTGTATGATGACGTCTTCTTTGATGACTTCAGGCTCAAGCTATCCGAAAAGCTTCCGAATCAAACCAATAAATTTCACGGTCTAAATTACTCAACGCTTGTCGACTACAAGACGCAATTTGACCTGCGTCCGATTAGAAACATCATTGTAAAGCAAAATAGCCCTGCAGATGATGACTCGTCGATGTACGAGGTTTTTAATCGATTGAACACTGGAGGGATAAATCTTCGTCCGCAAGAAATTCGGACGAGCATGTACCATTCCAAATTCTATGACATGCTCTATCGGGTAAATGCTGATCCTCGCTGGCGGACAATCTTGAAGTCACCGGAGCCGGATCTTCATATGAAAGATATTGAGATTTTACTTCGAGGGCTTGCGATGCTGATAAGTGGCCAGGAGTACGCGCCGTCAATGGTGCGGTTTCTCAATCAGTTTTCTCGAATGTGCGAGAGTCATGACGATAAGCAGAATGAATATATCTATAAGCTATTCAAGTCATTCTTGGGGGCTTGTGAAGATCTGCCTGATGATGCGTTTGTGAATCCGAAAAATAATCGGTTCAACATTGCGCTGTTCGAGGCCGTTTTCACAGCCACCTGCGACAAGGCGTTTAAGAGAAGGCGTTACTTAAAGGGAAGGATTGACGCGGATGAGATTTCTGCTCTCGAGCGTGATCGGCAATTTCAGGCGGCGTCTCTGGAGGGGACTACGCGTACCGCGAACGTTGAGCTTCGACTGAAGCGTGCGAGGGCGTTAGTTAGTTCGCTATAGGTCGAATGTAGATGGGGACGATTGTTGACAAGCTGTACGGTGAGTATGCCGCCATCGTAAGTATGATGGATCAATACAATGCTGTCTCATTTCGAAATACTCTGAACGAGAATTTTAGAAAAACATTGCTTCTTTGTGCCGCAAGTCACTTCGAGTTTCGTATAACCTCCGATGTTGTTGCGTTCTGTGCCGAGGTTGCTGGTGGCAATCCGATGGTGCCGACCCTTGTGAAGAACAAGGCGGTAAGCCGGCAATATCACACGTGGTTTCAGTGGGAGGCGAATAACGCGAATGCGTTCTTCAATATGTTCGGAGAGGATTTTCGAGCTCATATGATGGGTGTCGTAAGGCTCGATCCGAATATGGCTAGGTCAATCTCCTCTTTTCTTGAGATTGGTCGAGAAAGAAATCGGCTTGTGCATCAAGACTACGGAAGCTTCTTTCTTGAGAAGACGGCCGAGGAGATTTTTGGTTTGTATGTTTCTGCTATGGTGTTCGTGGATTTTGTGCCCATGGCTCTCCGCGGCTACTCTATGAAGCTTCAACAGCAAGCGCAGCCCGTGTAGGCGGCCAAGTATGTTGCCGTGATCTCACGGTGATGCATAGGGTAGGCAAAGGCCGCGTGCGCGCTGGATCGGCCTGCGCTGTTGTTGTATGGGCAGTGCCCACCGACCATCGGCGACGCACGTGATGGCGGGCACGCGCCGCCTGGGAGCGTCGCTTCGCCCACCCTGCGGACTGATCGAGGTCGCTCAGCGTGCTGTGCGATACGGCGCCCTCTCCCACAAGCGGCGAGGGCGCAATCATGGGTGCCGCGCTCTCTTTTTTTAACCTCATCTTCCGACGCTCACGCGCGGCGGGTTACTGTGCTCTAATCTCTCGCGTCAAAAAAAATGCAAACGTCGAGGTCTCGCGGTTGGCCGACAAGACGTCTTGTCCGCAAATGTCCGCTTCCTTGCCGCAAGAGGCGGAACTTTGCGCACACGGCGTTGGGCGATCGACTGCTAGGAGTCGGCGTCTCACCGGACGCCGATTCCCATGCGTGACGACGAGTTTTCATCGGCCACGGCGCACGACAGCGCCGCCGCGATCTGGACGCCGTTGCGGCGCTTCATCGCTGGCGAAGCGCGGCTGGCGCAGGCCGCGGCCCGGGCGCCCTGGACCGCCTTCCTCTACGAATTCTTCCGCTTCGGCGTGAAGCAGGCTTACGCCTGTCTGTTCGGAGGCATCGCGGTGGCGCTGATGCTGGGGACGTGGCGGTTCTATCCGGCCGACGCGCCGCTCGCGCGCTACGACTTTCTCTTCCTCTGCATGCTCGCCGTTCAGGCCGCACTGCTCGCCGCCCGCCTGGAGACCTTCGAGGAAGCCAAGGTCATCCTCATCTATCACCTCGTCGGGACAGCGATGGAGCTGTTCAAGACCGCGACCGGGTCGTGGATCTATCCGGAGCCGAGCCTGATCCGGCTCGGTGGCGTGCCGCTGTTCTCGGGCTTCATGTATTCCTGCATCGGCAGCTATCTCTGCCGGGTCTGGCGTCTGTTCGATTTCCGCTTCACCGGCCATCCGTCGCGGCGCTGGCTGATCGGCCTGAGTGCTGCGATCTATCTCAACTTCTTCACCGACCATTACGGGCTCGATCTCAGGCTCGTGCTGTTCGGCTGGGCCGCGCTGCTGTTACTGCCAACGACCGTTCACTTCAAGGTCTGGCGCGTGCACCGCTCGATGCCGCTCCTGCTCGGGCTTTTCTGGTGTCGCTGTTCATCTGGCTGTCGGAGAACATCGGCACCTTCGCGCGGGTCTGGCTCTATCCGCAGCAGGCCCACGGCTGGGCCATGGTGTCGCCGGCCAAGCTCGGCTCGTGGTTCCTGCTGCTGATCATCAGCTACACGCTGGTCAGCCTGATCAACCGGCCGCGAGGGATGGACACCAGCGAAAGCGTGCTGTTGCCGGAGCGACAGAAGCAAGCCGCATAGCGCGCTGCCGTAGGGTGAGGCAAAGGCGCGTGCACGGTGTCGAGGTGCGGACGGTGTCGAGCGCGCCGTGCCCACCGGGTCTCGCGGCAGGTCGCTGATGGTGGGCACGCGCTGCGCGCTTTGCCCACCCTACGGCAACGGAGCCGGCTACTTCTTCTTCGCCCCAACCCGGTCCAGCGACTTGATCTGAAGCGGCGGGCGGCCGGATTTTTCGGCGATCTCGCGGTCCTGCTCCATGATGAAGCCGCGCGCGGGTTCGTCGCCGTCGAGGCCGCCGAGCAGCTCGGCCGGGACGCGCCGGTTGGAGCGCTGCGAGCCGTCCTCATAGGTCACGTTGAAGAAGGCGAATTCGCCTTTGGGATTGGAGCCGGGTTTTTTCGCCATGGGGGCGCTTTACGGCGGCGGGGCCGGTCCGGTCAATGCCAGAAAATGCTTATCCGCTGCCCGAATTTGACTTTTTTGTCATATGGTTTTCGCCGAATCGGCAGGGCGGCCAGAGCGATCACGGACCGGCCGGCGGCTTCCCGAAACTCCTCGATTTTGCCGGATGAAAGTGCGTTCATCGTGGACGTCTCACCCCGCCGCGAATGCAGCCCATGTCGATGCCCCAACTCACCATCTGGTACAACACGCGCTGCCCGGTCTGCGATGCCGGCATCGACTGGCAGCGCAACAAGCTGCTGGCGCTGGTGAAGTCCGGGCGGGTCGCGTTCAAGGACATCAACGCCGAGCCCGAGGCGCTGGCCGCGTTCGGCGCCGGCGTGGACGACGTCCGCCGCCGGCTGCACGCGACCGACGAGGAGGGACAGCTGATCACCGGCGCCGACGTGGCGCTGCTGCTGTGGAAGCTGACGCCGGGCGAGGGCTGGCTGGCGACCCTGTTCGGTAACCGCCTAATGCGGCCGCTGACCCGGTTCGGCTATGACCGGTTTGCCGATGTGCTGTTCGCCTGGAACAAGCGAAGGGGGCATTGGTGAGGCATGCGCGAAGCTCGTCATGCTGAAAACAGCCGGTCGAGAAACGCTGCCGTCGCCGGCGAGATGGCGACGATCTTGTTGGTGGCTTGGCGGTAGAGCTTGAAGTTCAGCTCCGTCTCCGGCCGCCCGTCATTCCAACAGGAGAACGGCTTCAGCTCCGTCCGCCCCAGCGGTCGCGATGTCGGCGCCGTTCGCCGGATGGTGACGCCGACGCGCGGCGTCTGTCGGGCCACACCGGGCCTGCGCGCCACGGCTTCGGCCGCCTCAATCACGCCGCGTGCGATCAGCCCGCGTCCGCCCTCGTTCTCGCTTGCGAACACGAAGACCATATCGCCGGCCGCGATCTCCTCGCCGCCATACATCGTCTTCTGCGCCGGGAGGATGAAGGATTCCGCATCGGGATCATCGATCGCCGCCTTGATCACGAACACGGGGCGGCCTGGCTGTGCGTCCTTTCGTCCCTCCCGCGGAGTCGTCGCTCGCGCGGGGCGCCCGTCACCGTCTCCGGACCCTCACCCGCGCAGGCGCCCGCGTGCCGCCGCTCGGACCGTCCTCATCGTCGCTGCGGCCGAGTGCCATGATCGCGGTGCCCATCGCGGTCGAGCCGAAGGTGACGAAGAACGAGCCGAGCAACAGGCCGATGGCGACGCCGGGCGAGTGGTCGGCGAAGATCAGGTGACGCAGGCCCCAGGGATCGAGCAGCAGCAATCCGCCGACCAGCACCACGGCCATGCCGAGGCCGAGCGCGAGGTTGATCGCGAGCAGGCGGAACAAGGGGACCTGGAGCAGTCGGCGCGGTTGCTGGCTGGGTTGCATCGGCGATCTCCCGAGGGATCGTGAACGACAGCGATATCGTAGCACCGTTCGTGACCGGCTCAAGGCCGGAGCCGCTCGGGGCGGGCATGGCTGCGCCGCGCGGGGCGCGTCGATTTGGGACGGGAGGCGGGAGTGGCCCAGCGGCCCTCTCTCATCCGCAGATCGCGCGCACAAAGCGCCCGCGGCACTTGGCGCACCGTCATTTCGGGCCCCGCGTGCCCCGGATGCCGTCTCATTGAACCCGGGGCCGCGGCCTCACGCAGCCTCGCCCTCGGCGACGCCGTGCTGCCTGGCGATCACGCTCTGCCAGACGCTGGCGATCGCGCGTTGCGTCTCCGGTGCGATCAGGCAGTGGCCTTCATTGTCGAAGCCGCAGAAGCGCACCGAGGGATCGTGCCTCACCTCGACCAGCGCCTTGTTGATCATCTCCAGCGACGCCATGACCTGGCCGACGTTCTGCAGCCGCGTATGATGCAGGATGTCGATCAGGCGGAACATCATGATTGGCGGCTGGCCCATCGCGACCCCGGGCCGGCCGAACTCGAAGAACACGTTCACCGCCGGCAGCGCGCTCTGGATCTGCGCCAGCACCTTCGCCGCATCCTCGACGCTGCAGGCGACGAGATGCGCGCTCTGGGCGGGGAGGGCAGGCGTCAGCGGCGCCTCCGGGCCGAGCCCGAGGCCCGACAGCACCTGATGCTCGATCCAGCGCCGCACCTCCGGTGGCGCCGAGCGGATCTGGTCGGTCGACAGTGTAATCCCGATCATGGCGTCGTCTCCATTTCGGTCGCGGAGCTTAGGGAGCCACGATAGCGCGGTGTTGACGAGGATCAAGCGGCCGCGCCGGCGCGCACCGCCTCAGGGCGCCACCAGTTCGACGCGGCGGTTCAGCGCGCGGCCCGCATCGGTGGCATTGCTGCCGACCGGCGCGAGCAGGCCGACGCCCGCGGTGCGCAGCCGCGCCGGCGCGATGCGATAGCTCCGCGCCAGCTCGGCGGCGACCGCCTCGGCGCGGCGCCGCGACAGATCGAGATTGTAGTCGTAGCTGCCCTGGTTGTCGGTGTGGCCGACGATGAAGACGTTGAGTTGCGGCTGGCCGGCGAGCAACTGCGCGATCTGCTCCAGGGTCGGCCGGCTCTCCGGCTTCATCGTCGCCTTGTCGGTATCGAAATAGATGCCGTAGAGCGCGATGTGGCCCTTGTCGCCGAGGCCCTTCGCCATCTCGGCGGCGCTCACCATCTTGTTCTCCATCGCGCCGAGCTCGGCGATGGTGAGCTGGGCGTAGATCTGCTGGTTGTTCTGGCTGACCAGCACGCTGGCATAGGTCTCGCGTCCGCCGGCCGCCTTGCGGCCGGCGACATAGCGGTAGTCGAAGCCGTCGACCCACATCTGCGGCACCGGCAGCGCGTCGATCGCCTCGGTGAACGGGATGGCGCCGCAAACATCGGTGTCGCAGGCGAGGAGCGGCTCGAAACCGGCCTTGGCGAGCTGGTTCTCGAAATTGCGCGACACTTCGAGGATCGAAGGACCCGGCGCGGTGCGATAGGCGATTCTGACGATGCGGCCTTCCAGGCGCCGCTCGTCGGTCGCCTTGCCATCCTTGAACGGCGCCGCCTGCAGCCGCACCGCGTCGAAATCCTTGGCGACATAGCCGGTGATCACGCTGCCGGCGAAGCGGCCGATGCCGGGGTAATCCTTTGCGCCCGCCACATCGCCGGGCTGAGCGGCCGCGGGCGCCAGGCCGTGACACGTCAGGGCCACGACCAAGGTGAGCTGTGCCAGTGCGCCGAGCCGGAACATCATCGTCATGGGGACCTCTCCCGAAAAGTGGTGCCAACGTCCGTGGTTTTCAGAACGCGTGCTTGGATCGGCGCGCGAAAACAACGCGACGTCGGACGAGGCACGCCTTGCATGAGTGGCGACGAGACCGCCGACCGTTCAAAAAAGATGACGACAGGATGCGGTTCGGTGGCTGTCGGTCACGTGGCTGGCTTGCTACCGCCAAATCAGGCATTGTGACGGCGTTCGCCGGCCTGCCGTCATCATGCTCTCATGCAGGGACCTTTCTCCTCATGTCCGTTGTCCGATTCCTCGTTGCCGTCGCGATCCTCTCCTTTGCCTCTCCCGCTTTCGCCGCGCGCTGCGGCGGCGACTTCAATACCTTCATTGCGAGCTTCTCCGCGGAGGCGCAGGGCGCCGGCGTCTCGGGGGGCACGATCAGCCAGGCGCTGTCGGGCGTGACGCTCGACCCGGCCGTGCTCGCCTTCGACCGCCGCCAGCGCTACACCTTCAACAAGAGCTTCGAGCAGTACGTCTCGACTCGCGTCGGCGCCGGCCGCATCAATGGCGGCCGCGCCATGCTGCAGCGTCACGCGGCGCTGCTGTCGAAGATCGAGCAGCAATATGGCGTGCCGCGCCGAGATCCTGGTCGCGATCTGGGGGCTGGAGACCGATTTCGGCAAGGGCGACATGGGCAAGCTGCCGGTGATCCGAACGCTGGCGACGCTCGCGCATGATTGCCGCCGTACCGAATTGTTCCAGGGCGAGCTGCTGGCGGCGCTGAAGATCGTCCAGCGCGGCGATCTCACTCTGCGCGATCTCGTCGGCGCCTTCGCCGGCGAGATCGGCCAGACCCAGTTCCTGCCGTCGTCCTACATCAAATACGGCGTCGATTTCGACGGCGACGGCCGCGTCGACCTGCGCCACTCCACCGCCGACGTGCTGGCCTCGACCGCCAACCTGCTGCACAGCAACGGCTTCAAGATGGGTGCGCCCTATGACGAGGGCTCGGCCAATTTCGAGGCGATGCGCGAGTGGAACAGGGCCGTGATCTATCGCAAGACCATCGGCTACTACGCCGATCAGTTGATCGGGCGGTAGCGCGGTTCGTCGCTCGCCCCGTGCACTCGAGCCCCGTGCATGCGCGCTGAGTGACGAGGATCGCTTCAGAGGAGACGGGTCATGTCGCAATTGTCGTCACGACCGTTCGCCGCGTTCGATGCCCAGGTCCAGCGCCAGACCGGGCTGCGCGCCGCAATCACCTCGGCCTATCGCCGCGCGGAGCCGGACTGCATCGCGCCGCTGCTCGATCTCGCCGCGCTTCCGGAAGACTCGTCGGCGCGGGCCGCCGATCTGGCGCGGGATCTCGTCCTGCGTCTGCGCGGCAAGGCGCAATCCGGCGGGGTCGAGGGACTGATCCACGAATATTCGCTGTCGAGCCAGGAGGGCGTGGCCCTGATGTGCCTGGCCGAGGCGCTGCTGCGGATTCCGGACACCGCGACGCGCGATGCGCTGATCCGCGACAAGATCGCGACCGGCGATTGGCGCGCCCATATCGGGCACAGCCCGTCGCTGCTGGTGAACGCCGCGACCTGGGGCCTCATCGTCACCGGCACGCTGACGGCAGCGGCGAGCGAGGACAGCCTGGCCTCGGCATTGACGCGGCTGATCGCCCGCGGCGGCGAGCCGATCATCCGCAAGGGCGTCACGCTCGCCATGCGCCTGCTAGGCGAGCAGTTCGTGGCCGGTCAGACGATCGACGAGGCGCTGTCGAACGGCCGGCCGTGGGAAGCGCAAGGCTTCCGCTACTCCTACGACATGCTGGGCGAGGCGGCGACGACGGCCGACGCCGCCGCGCGCTACTTCGCCGCCTATGAGATGGCGATCCATGCGATCGGGCGGCATGCGGCCGGCGCCGGCATCTACGAGGGGCCGGGCATCTCGATCAAGCTCTCGGCGCTGCATCCGCGTTACGTCAGCATCAAGCGCGACCGCGTCATGAACGAGCTGCTGCCGCGACTGAAGCAGCTGGTGCTGCTGGCGCGGCGCTACGACATCGGCCTCAACATCGATGCCGAGGAAGCCGATCGTCTCGACCTGTCGCTCGATCTGCTCGAGGCGCTCTGCGGCGATCCGGACCTCGCCGGTTGGAACGGCATCGGCTTCGTCATCCAGGCCTATCAGAAGCGCTGCGCCTTCGTCGTCGATTGGCTCATCGCACTCGGGCGGCGCTCGCAGCGCCGGCTGATGGTGCGCCTCGTCAAGGGCGCCTATTGGGACAGCGAGATCAAGCGCGCGCAGGTCGATGGCCTGGAGGACTTTCCGGTCTTCACGCGCAAGCACCATACCGACGTGTCGTACCTCGCCTGCGCCCGCAAACTCCTGGGCGCACCCGACGCCGTGTTTCCGCAGTTCGCCACGCATAATGCGCGGACGCTGGCATCGATCGTGGAGATGGCTGGCCCCAACTACGAGCGCGGCCAGTACGAATTCCAGTGCCTGCACGGCATGGGCGAGCCGCTCTACGAGGAAGTCGTGAGGCCCGAACGGCTCAACCGTCCGTGCCGCATCTACGCGCCGGTCGGCTCGCACGAGACGCTGCTGGCCTATCTGGTGCGCCGGCTGCTGGAGAACGGCGCCAACACCTCCTTCGTCAATCGCATCGCCGATCCTGCCGTGTCCGTCGACGATCTGATTGCGGACCCGGTCGCCATCGTTCGCGCGTCGGAACGCCCGGGCGCGCCCCACGACAAGATCAGGCGTCCGCCTGAGCTGTTTGGCCTGGGCCGCGTGAACTCGGCCGGATTCGATCTCTCCGATCAGCGCGCGCTGGCGCGTCTCGGCGAAGGTCTGGTCACGAGCGCGAGCCTCGATTGGAAGGCCGCGGCGCCCGGACCGACGAACAGCGAAGGCGCGCGCCTCATTCGCAATCCCGCCGATCGCCGTGACGTCGTCGGCGCGGTCAAGGATGCCGCGCCCGCCGAGATCGAGGCGGCACTGTCGCGTGCGGCGAACGCCGCGCCGGCCTGGGCCGCGACCAGCCCCCGCGCGCGCGCCGCATGCCTGCGCGTTGCGGCCGAGACGATGGAGGCGCGCCGCCTCGTCCTCATCGGCCTGATCGTCCGCGAGGCCGGCAAGACCTTTGCGAACGCCGTCGGCGAGGTGCGCGAAGCCGTCGATTTCCTGCGCTATTATGCGAGCGAGATCGAACGTCTCCCCGAGGGCGACATTCCCGATGCGCTCGGCCCCGTGGTGTGCATCAGCCCGTGGAATTTTCCGCTCGCGATCTTCACCGGCCAGGTCGCGGCCGCACTCGCGGCCGGCAATCCGGTGCTGGCGAAACCTGCCGAGGAAACGCCGCTGATCGCCGCCGAGGCCGTTCGCATCATCAACGAGGCGGGCGCGCCGGCGGATGTCCTGCAATTGCTGCCGGGCGATGGCCGCGTCGGCGCGGCGCTGGTGGCCGACGCCCGTGTTCAGGCCGTGATGTTCACGGGATCGACCGCCGTCGCGCGGCTGATCCAGCGCGAACTCGCCGAGCGCCTGACCGTCCATGGACAGCCGGTGCCGCTGATCGCGGAGACCGGCGGCCAGAACGCGCTCGTCGTGGATTCCTCCGCGCTCGCCGAGCAGGTGGTCGGCGACGTCATCACCTCGGCCTTCGACTCCGCAGGCCAGCGCTGCTCGGCGCTGCGCATCCTGTGCCTGCAGGACGACGTTGCCGACCGCATCCTGTCGATGCTGCGTGGCGCCATGGCCGAGCTCGAGCTCGGCGATCCGAGCCTGCTGTCCGTCGACGTCGGGCCGGTGATTTCCGACGAGGCACGCGACACCATCTCCGCCCACGTCGCGTCGATGCGCGCCCGCGGCCATGCCGTGGAGCGGCTGCCGCTGCCGCCCCAGGCGGCGCATGGCACGTTCGTCGCGCCGACCATCATCGAAATCAGCAACATCTTCGATGTCGAGCGCGAGGTGTTCGGCCCCGTCCTCCACGTGCTGCGCTACCGCCGCGAGCAGCTCGCTGACCTCGTCGACGCGATCAACCTCACCGGCTATGGCCTGACCTTCGGCATCCATTCGCGCATCACGGAGACGATCGCGCGTGCGTCGAGCCGCAGCGCCGCCGGCAACATCTATGTCAACCGCAACGTCATCGGCGCGGTCGTCGGCGTGCAGCCATTCGGCGGCTCCGGCCTGTCGGGGACCGGGCCGAAGGCTGGCGGTCCGCTGTATCTGCGCCGGCTGTTCGCGACGCCGCCGCGCCAGCGACTCATGGCGCCGCGGCCCGACGCGGTCACGCGCTCCTATATCGAGTGGTTGCGCGCCAGCGGACATGCCGAGGCGGCGCTGGCATGCGAGGCGCATGGGCCCCAGGTGCTGGCCGGCTTCGAGATCGAGCTGCCCGGACCCGTCGGCGAGCAGAACATCTATCGCGTCACCTCGCGCGGCGCCGCCGTTGCACTGGCGCGGAGCGAGCAGGCGTTGCTGGTCCAGATCGGCGTCATTCTGATGACCGGAAACGACGCGTTCGTCGAGCGCGCCAGCCCTGCTTGTGCCGTGTTGGGACCGCTCACCAGCCGGCTGCGCGGCCGCCTGCGGATCGTCGACAGCTGGCGGGCTCTCCGCGATCTGCAGGCCGTGCTTTCCGATGGCGCGGCGGATGAATTGATCGCGCTCGGCCGCGACCTCGCCACACGCCCCGGACCGATCGTCCCGCTCGTCACGCCGCGCGCCAGCGACGGCTGCTACGATCTCGACCGGCTGGTCACCGAGGTCAGTCTCTCCACCAACACCGCGGCCGCCGGCGGCAATGCCAGCCTGATGTCGATCGGCTGAGAAGACAGGTATTCCGTCCCGGGCTGGCTCGAGGCCGCAGGACAGGATAGGGGAGAACACCGTCATCGTCGGCCCGCTCCGCCCGCTGACGCACGCTTCGCTCCGATCGAGGACACCTTGATGTCGACCATCCTGTTCAAGAATGCCGCTCTGCTCGACCCGCTGCAGCCGGAGCTGCGCGAAGGCCATCACGTGCTGGTCGAGGACCATCTGATCAAGGAGGTGTCGGACAAGCCGCTGCAGACCAGCGTCGCCCAGACCATCGATCTCCAAGGCAAGACGCTGATGCCGGGCCTGATCGATCTGCACGTGCATGCGATCGCGGTCGAGCTCAACCTCGCACAACAGGTGCAGATGCCGAACGTGCTGGTCACCCTGCGCCTCGGCGCTGCTGCTGAAGGGCATGCTGCGGCGGGGTTTTACCACGGTGCGCGACGCCGGCGGCGCCGGCTATCCGCTGAAGCAGGCGGTCGACACCGGCCTCACCGAGGGTCCGCGGCTGTTCGTCTCCGGCCGGGCGCTCAGCCAGACCGGCGGCCATGGCGACATGCGGGCGCGCACGGATTTCCTGTCCGACAACGCGCCCTGTCCGTGCTGCGTGCGCGTCGGCGCTTTGGCTCGGGTGGCCGATGGCGTCGATGCGGTGCGCAAAGCGGTGCGCGAGGAGCTGCAGATGGGCGCCGACCAGATCAAGATCATGGCGTCCGGCGGCGTGGCCTCGCCGACCGATCCCGTCGGTGCGTTCGGCTATTCGGAGGACGAGATCCGCGCCATCGTCGCCGAGGCGCGCGCGCGGCAGACCTACGTCCTGGCGCATGCCTACACGGCGGAAGCCATCGCCCGCGCCGTCCATTGCGGCGTGCGGACCATCGAGCATGGCAATCTGGTCGACCTTCCGACCGCGCGCCTGATGGCCGAGAAGGGCGTCTATGTCATTCCGACCCTCGTCACCTATGAGGCGCTCGCCAATGAGGGGGCGCAGTATGGCCTGCCGCCGGAGAGCGTCGCCAAGATCGCGGATGTGCGCGATGCCGGCCTGCGCTCGCTCGGCATCTACCGTGACGCCGGCGTCAAGATGGGTTTCGGCAGCGATCTCCTGGGACCGTCCCAGCGCCTGCAGAGCGATGAATTCCGGATCCGCGCTGAGATCCTTGGTCCTCGCGAGGTCATCGCCAGCGCGACCGTGATCGGCGCCGAGGTGCTGGGCATGGAGGGCAAGCTCGGCTGCATCGTGCCCGGCGCCTTCGCCGACCTGCTCGTGGTCGACGGCGATCCGCTGCGCGACGTCTCCTGCCTGCTCGGCCAGGGCGATCGCATTCCGCTGGTGATGAAGGCCGGCAAGATGCACATCGACCGGCTGAACGCCTGAGGCAATTCGGCGCCGAAATCCACCGGGCCAATGGTCGACAGTCGTGGCGTTTGTGCGCGCTGTCATGCGGGACGTCCATCGTCTCTCCGCCGCCTCGACGCTGCGGGCGCCGACATCTGCGATGAGTGCTTCTTAGAACGCAGTCATCTCGGCCTCGCGGCGCTCCGTGCGTCCGAGTTGTGCGGGTCGTTTCGCCCTCATTGACGAAGAGGGCGCAGGGAATGCCGGGAGCTGGCCGCCCCCATGGCCCGCCTGCGAAAAAAATGCAGGCGGCAAGGTACCACAGGTTCAGCCGAGACATCCCGGCATTCCCCGCGCGATGGTTGGGCGGCTTATACGTCCTCTCCCCGGGGACCGGCTGTCTTGCCCCCGTCACGAACGGATCATCGTCACCGTCCGCTTGGCCTCAGCACCGGGAGGACAGGACCCTACGATTTCGCCGGCGCATCGGGCTCGTTCGTCCGCACGATTGCTCGCGCTGCGATCCAATGCACCCACCGCATCCCGCACCCACGTCTCGTGACGATCGCGAAGCGCCCCTCATGGCGGGACGGGATGCGTACACTCAATCATGTTTTTCTGAAAAACGAAAGTGGAATATTTTTCGTGGAAGGACTGGACAAGGGTGATGTGCTTGAGGCGGTGAGCAAAATCAGATTTTGGGCGCATCGCGTCAGAGGTTGTCTTGCCGGTCGTGCGCGCCCGGCTTTGGGGCCGCACGAGTCTCGACAAGCATATCCGTTCAAGCCCAGCAGGCCGACGTCTTCGGCCGCGGCCGCAACCTCCGAGAAGGGCGAATTGCGGACGTGACCGAGCGGTCCGCTCATGTCTCAAATTGACCCTTAGCGGACCCAGATTCCCCCGCGAATTTCCGCTCTCTGCGACATTCCGATTGCGGGCCGCTATCAGACGCATGGCGCAAATTGCGTGCCTGGGTTATGAATACACGCCCTAGCTGTATGAACGGGAAATATTTCATGCCGGATAGAATTAATTCGAGAGTTGATCCAGTTGTGGTTCGCTCCGTCGGCGAACTGATCAATGTCCTTGTGGAGCGCTTTCATACGGCGAGGGGCCATATTCTTTGGTATCGAGGACACCGGAAGGCAAGCTGGGACGTTCAGCCGACGATTTGGCGAGATTATCGACCAGACGATGAACGAAACTTTGCGCACCGGTTTCGATCACGCGCCGCTATTCGCATCACGAATGCTCCGCGCTACGGCGACTTTGCTCACTGGATCAGCTTGATGCGTCATTACGGACTGCCTACCCGATTGATGGACTGGAGCAGGTCTCCACTTGTAGCGCTCTACTTCGCCCTGTCTTATTTGTTCGAGGATACCAGAGTAGAGCCGGAAAGCTCAGTTCTTTGGGTGCTCGATCCTCATCGACTTAATGAAATCGAAGACTTTAATGGAGTGGGACGACTGACTCCGTCGATCAATTCCCAAATGTGCGATCCGCTCATAATTCCAGCATTTCGCGACGACGTAATCGAGCCAGAGAAGATCCTCGCTGTGATGGCGCACGACGTAGATATGCGTATTTTTGTGCAGCAAGGATGCTTCACTATCCACTCAAGCCGGTCCGCCTTGAATACGCGCAAGGATCAATCAGAGTTTCTGTTTCCGATTGAAATACCAGCAGGACACGCAAGGCAAATAGCCGATGAACTTTTTACCTTAGGTCTTCGTCGCGGCGACATCTATCCCGATCTTGGCAACCTAGCCACCGAGCTCATAGAAACTTTTCCAAAACGATGATTTCCGTATGGCTTAGCCAATGCCTTTCTTGTCCGTGCGGAGTGTCACTCATACGACATTAAAGAAACGCCACTCTGCGACTCAATTGGAAGCGACGTCGTCCGCTTCTGGCCCATCTCAGAACACCCTGTATGCGCTTGGGATGTCCGCAATGGGTTGACTCCGGACGCCGGTAACTCGGTCGCTGAGGTCTGCAGTTGGCCAGTCGACAAGCTCGTCGACTCGGGCCGGCAGTTCATCTCTTCATCCGGCCGCACGGCGAAGCGCCGAACTGCAAGGTGCGGCAAAAGTCGCGGGCGTCTAACGCCCAAGATCAGCTCGCCGCGACATCTCCGCGGGCGTGCACGCCGCGCGCAAACCGGCCGAAGCGCAGCGCCAGGGTCGGCAGCACCAGCAGGTTGAGGGCCATCGAGGTCAGCAGTCCGCCGAGGATGACCACCGCCATCGGCCCCTCGATCTCGCGGCCCGGCTCGCCGGCGCCGAGCGCGAGCGGCAGCAGGCCGAGGCCGGTCACCAGCGAGGTCATCAGGATCGGCACCAGGCGGTCGGCGGCGCCGGCGATCGCGGTCTCCAGATTCCAGGCGCGGCCTTCGACGACGACCAGATGCTCGTAATGCGAGATCATCAGGATCGAGTTGCGCAGCGCGATCCCGAACAGCGTCACGAAGCCGACCATCGAGCCCAGCGACAGCACACCGCCGGTCAATGCGACCGCGATGACGCCGCCGACGAAGGCGAACGGCAGGTTGATCAGCACCAGCACCAGGTTGCGCCAGTGCCCGGTGACGAAGGACAGCAGCAGCACGACGCCGATCGTCGCCAGCAGCGAGTTCACCAGCAGGTCGCGCCGCGACTTGGCCTGCGCCTCGGCCGCGCCGGTGAACTCGACATGCGCGCCCGGCGGCAGCTTGACCTCCTTGGCGATCTTGCGTTTGGCCGCGGCCACGAAGGATTCGAGATCACGCCCCGCGACGTTGGCGGTCACGGTCTGGACGCGCTGCCCGTTGCGATGAAGCACGACGTAGCGCCCCGCGGTGCCGTACACGTCCGCGACCTGCTTCAGGAGGATGTAGGCGCCGCTCGGCGTCCGGATCGGCATGTTGCCGATCTCGGTGGGGCGTGCGGTCGCATCGGGATCGAGCTTGACGATGACGTTGAAGACGACGTTGCCTTCATAGGCCTGGCCGACCACGTCGCCCTGATAGGCGGTGCGGATCAACTCCAGCACCTCGACCGCGTCCAGGCCCCAGGATTGCAGATCGGTCGGGCGCAGGGTCACGTTGACCTGCGGCATGCCCGGCGGCGACTGCTGCTGGATGTCGATCGCGCCCCAGACCTCGCCGAGCTCGCGCGCGATGTCGCGCGCCGCACGCTCGAGATCGTCGAGATCGGGGCCGAACACGTTGATGACCACGGCGGCGTTGAAGCCGGACAGCGTCTCCTCGATGCGCTCGGTCAAGTAGGTCTTGATCGACAGGTTGATGCCGGCGAAGTTGGCGAGCGCAGCGCGGATGCGCTGCTGCGCCAGCTCCTGCTGCTCGCCGGACAGGCCCGGCTTCAGATCGACCTCGATCTCGCTCGAATGCGTGCCCGCGGTATCGACGCCGGCTTCGGCGCGGCCGGCA
This sequence comes from Bradyrhizobium oligotrophicum, assembly GCA_050641875.1. Classification (GTDB taxonomy): domain Bacteria; phylum Pseudomonadota; class Alphaproteobacteria; order Rhizobiales; family Xanthobacteraceae; genus Bradyrhizobium; species Bradyrhizobium oligotrophicum_B. Next base: position 1,045,987 of record CP192619.1, on the reverse strand, counting down.
TGCTGCGCCACGCTGCGGACCTCGGGGACACCCTGCAGGGCCTTGGCGATCAGCGTGCCCAGCCTCAGCGATTCGTCGAGCGAGGTCCCCGGCAGCGTGGAGACGTGGAGGATCAGGTGGCCTTCCTTCAGGTCGGGCAGGAAGGTGCCGCCGAAGAACGGCACCAGGCTTGCGCCGCCGGCGGTCACCAGCACGGCCGTCAGCATGACCGACTTTGGAAACCGGCCGAGCCGCCGCAACAGCGTCTCGTAGTGGCGGCGCGACCAGCGCACCAGGGGCGGCTCGCGTTCCTCGCGCGGCTTTTGGCCGGTCAGCAGCAGCATCGACAGCGCCGGTGTGACCGTCAGCGCGACGATCAGCGAGGCGACCACCGCGAGGATGTAGGCGATGCCGAGCGGACCGAACAGCCGGCCGGCGAGGCCCGGCAGCGCAAGGATCGGTACGAACAGCAGGAGCACGGCGAAGGTCGCATAGGCGACCGCGCCGCGCACCTCGAGCATGGCATCGTAGACGACGCGCGCTTCGCTGCGCGGCGACGGCAGGCCTCGGTTCTCGCGCAGCCGTCGCACCACGTTCTCGACGCCGATCACGGCATCATCGACGACCTCACCGATCGCGATGGCGAGGCCGCCGAGGGTCATCGTGTCGAGGCTCTGTCCCATCCATTGCAGGGCCAGCACGGCCGAGAACAGCGACAGCGGGATCGCGGTGCAACTGATGACGGAAGTGCGCCAATCATAGAGGAACAGGAACAGCACGATGATGACCAGGGCGCCGCCGATCAGCAGGGCGAACAGCACGTTCTCCGTCGCCGCATCGATGAAGGTCGCCGGACGAAACAGATCGGCGTGCAGCTTGACCTTCTCGCTGTCGAGCGCCGGGCGCAGCTCCCGCAGCGCGGCCTCGACGCGCGCCGCGACGTTGCGCGTGTTGGCGCCGAATTGCTGGCTGATCATCATCATGATGCCGGGCCGGCCGTTGATCAACGCGCCCCCGATCGGCGGCTCCGGCGCGTTCACGACCGTCGCGACGTCGCCGAGCACCACGCTGGCGCCGCTCTGGTGCAGCAGGACCGTGCGCGCCAACTGCTCGGGTGTGAGCGACTGGCCCTGCGTCTGCAGGATGACCCGCTGGTTGGCGGTGTCGACGAAGCCGGCACCGCGCACGCCGGTGGCCTTGCGCGCGGCGGCGACGACGTCGTTCATGCCGACGCCGAAGCGGACGAGGTCGTCGGATCGCACCTGCACCTGCAGTGACCGGATGTCCCGGCCATAGGTCGTGACCTGTGCGACGCCCGCCACCGCCAGCAGCCGCCGGCTCACGGTCCAATCGGCGATCGTGCGCAGATCCATCAGCGAGCGCTGCTCGGAGGTCAGCCCGATCGCCAGCACGGTGCCGGCCGCCGGCACCAGCGGCGTCATCGATGGCGCCCGCACGCCCTGTGGCAGGCTGCCGGCGACGACCGCGAGTCGCTCGGTCACCAATTGCCGCGCCCGGAACACCTCGGTGCCGGGCTGAAAAATAACCGAGATGACGGACAGGCCCTGGATCGACGACGACCTCATGCTCTCGACGCCGGCCAGACCGTTGATTGCGGTTTCGATCGGCTGCGTGACCAGCACCTCGACCTGTTCCGGACTGAGCCCGGGGGCCTCGGTCTGGATCGAGACCTGCGGCGGCGCGAATTCGGGAAACACCGCATAATTGGCGCTGCCCAGCGAGAAGATGCCGTAGCCGAGAATGGTGCAGGCCAGCGCCAGCACGATGCCGCGGAAGCGGATGGCAAACGAGATCAGCGCCGCCTGGGGGCCGGCCGCGGCGCCGCGAACGCCATCAATCATCGTCGCCGCCGCCGCGCAACTCGCTCTTGGCCTCCTCCGACAACAGCACCTGCGCGCCGCGCAGGACGATCTCGGAGCCTGACGGAATGTCCTGCACGACATAGTCGTCGTCGGACACCGGCTGATCGGTCCGGATCGGGTGGCGCTTGAAGAGATCGGGACCGGCGCGCAAATAGACCCACGAGCGGCCCTGCCACTGCACGATCGCGGTGTCCTCGACGAAGACGCCGTCGAACGACTTGCCCGAGGGCACGTAGGCGGTGATGTTCATCCCCGGCAGCAGCCCGCTGTCGCCGGCGGCGACGAAGTAATAGCTCACGCCCTGGATGCGCGGATCCGTTCGCGGCGCAGCCGACAAATAGCGCAGATCGATGTTGGCGCTGCGGGTCGGCGCCTGCGCCAGCGCGCCGCGCGGCGGCGCGGCCAGAGTCACGCCGGGCGGCAGCGTGACCTGCACCAGCAGCTGCTCGCGTTCGATCAATTGCACGACCTGCGGCGAGCGCTCGATGATGCCCTTTCCGATGACCGAGCCCCATTCCTGCCGCGCCGTCGCCGTCAAGGTCTTCACTTGCGATTCCGCGGCAGCCAGGGTGGCTTGATCGGTCCGGAACGTGCCCTCCGCCGCCTCGGCGTCCTTCCGCGGCATGGCCGCCGACTGCACGAGATCGCGGGCGCGCTCGAATGCGAGTCTTGCGACGTCGAGTTTCGCTTGCGCCGTCTGCAGCTGCGCCTGGGCATTGGCATAGTTGTTGGTCAGGTCGGTCAGCCTGGCGACGTCCAGCACCGTGCCGTAGGCGCGAAACTGTTCGGGATGGGATTCCGCCGCCAGGACGGCGGTCTGGAGTCCGATCTGCTTCTGTTGCGTTGCGGAAAGCTTGACCGTTGCCGGCTCCCGGCCTGCCGCGCCGTCAGACTGCGCCTGCGCGCCCGACGACAGGGAAACCACCGTGAACAGCACGGCACCGCATGCGGCCGCAGCTCTCGTCCGTTGCCTCACCATGCAGTCCCGGCCCCATCGATCGGGGAAACGTCTGGATGACGTTGATGTCGCTGCAACAACAGCTACTTCAGCTTCGAGGGTGTTTCAAGCAGCGCCGGCTGCAGAGCTATCGCACGGGATCGGGCGACATTCCCAGGCTTCTTTGGCGGGCCATCGCGGGCGTCACGGCAACGCCGTTTCCGTCGGCTGCAATCACCGCAATTGGGGAGGGAACGACGCAGTGCCATGCACGCTGGCGCCAATGCTCGTGGCGCCGCCCCTGCAAGCGAGCCGCATGCGCGGCGGGCTCGTGGCCGAACCGGGACCGCAGCCGTGCTGCGGCGTGGACATCGGGCGTTCGGTATGCGTCCCGATATTTCTTCTTGAGCGTTAGAAGTATTCTTAGACACATTCCAGCGTATTCGTCCGCAACCCAAGCTTGTTGTTGGCCACACGCGCGACGCTACACAAAAAGCCAAGACTAACAAACTTCTTAGGCACGATTTTCCTCATCGAATGACCCGGGATTTTTTCCCGATTCTCCGACGGGAGCGAGAATCGTCACATTCATCTACCTGTCGGGTCATTGATGTGACCTCACTTCGCCATACCCCTCCGCAACGAGTCGGGAGTTCCGTCGACGTTGCAGCGAGGCAAGCTTGTCCACTCTGAACCCACTCTTCGATCGTCCGGCGCGCCGTGATCACGCGCAGGGCCATCCTTGTCGGTCAGCCTCTCGCCGAGCTCCCGCCGACGTTGCGGCCGACTTCAGAGAAGGATCTGCGCGATGAGCCAGCTGGTGAATGTGCGGCCCGACGAGGCCGGCGCGGGCGATCGCAAGGCGCAGAGCAGTGCAGCCGATCACGGCATGCGGCTGCTTGGTGCTATCAGCGCGGCGGCGCTGGAGCCGCAGTCGCCGACCGACGCCTGGGCGTTCTCGACGAGCGAAGCGCTCGGCACGGGATCGTTCGTCGAGCCGTTGCAGGACGTGCTCGGCAGCCTGACCGAGACCATTCGTGCCGAGGGCTCCCCGGCGGAGCGCCAGCCGGATCATCCATTCGCCGACGATCATGGCTTCGCGCTCGACCAGGAGGAGCTGGCGGGTCTGCCGGGCGTGGTGCTCAATACCTTCGATGTTGACGGCCCGGTGTGGCTCGCCGTCGAGTCGCTTGCCGCGACGCAGCCCCCGGCAATCGACGACGATCTCAAGACCTGGGTCGAGCCGTCATCCGAGCCCGACCGTCGTCCATCGCCGCACGAGAGCATCGTGGTCACGGTCGATGAGATCGAGAAGAACCGCCTCACCTTTGCCCGCCACGCACGGCCCGACGATTTCTCGCCGGCCCCGGCGCTGGGCGCCTGGACCGGACGGCTGCGCCTGGAGCAGCGTCCCGATCTCGTGCAGCGGATCGAGCGCTATATCAGCGGGCCATGGACCGCCTGGGCCGACACCGAGCGCATGCGTCGCCGGACCATGGCGATCCATCAGCGGCTGCGCGACATGGCGGCCATGGCCGGCGTCGATCAGGCGATCGAGGTCATGTGGGGCATCGCGCTGTCATCGTGGCGGCACAGCGGGCGCGAATTCGAGTTGCCGCTGTTCGAGCGCGCGGTCGAGATCGAGATCATTGCGCGTCCGGATGCCGAGGTCAGGGTCCGGCCGCGCTTCGTCGGCGCAACCGTCAATGTGAGGGCGCTCGATGCCGTGGCGCCGGACGTGGCGCTTGCCGTGCGCGACAAGCCGGATCGCCTGGTCGAGGCGCTGGAGCAGCGCGCTGAGCTGTCGCCGTTCACGCCGATCGGCCTCGATCAGATCCTGAGCGCCGCTGGCGCGCAATCCGGTTACAAGACGTCGCGCAATTTCGTGTCTTCGGACGAGGCGCCGGCCATGGAGGCCTCGGAGGCCGCCATCGCGGCGGGACGCTGGGTCATATCCGTGCGGCGGCGGCCGGAGAGCCTGGCCCTGCGCGACATCGACCGTCTCAAGAACGCGATCGAGCATGCGCCGCAGAGCGAGTGCTGCCTGTCGGGAGCCGTGAGCGCGCTGCTGTCGCAGCCGGATGGACGAGGGCACGCCAATACGCGCCGGCACCTGTCCGGCATCGTCGGCGGCCCGATCGACATTGCGCCTGCGCCCAAGCCTGCCGCGGTCGAGCAGGGCGATCTGTTCTTCCCGCTGCCGGCCGTCGCGGAGGATGTCGAGGTCGTGCGCGAGCTGTCGCGGTCGGATGGCCTGATGGTCCAGTCCGTTGCCCGCGACGATCGGATCACGGCGCTCGTCAACGTCGTCTGCCATCACCTCGCGCTCGGCTCGCGCGTCCTCGTCGTGTCCAGGGACGAGACCGCACTTTCCCGGCTGCATCGGAAGCTGCCGCCGGCCATTCGCGAGCTGACCGTCAGCTCGACCGGCTCCGACAAGGACGTGCTCAGGAAGGCCGAAGCCCTGGCGGGCCGGCTGCAATCGATCCTGGATACGCCGAATCTGCGCGATCAGGTCGGTCAGATCGGCCGGCTCGAACGCGACATCATCTCGAAACGCACGCAGATCGCATCGCTCGACGACGAGATCGCCGAGATCGTCCGGCGCAACTTGCGGCTCGCCGGCGGCTTGCCGGAGCTGCCGTTCGATCTGTTCAAGGCGCTGATCGGCGAGCAGGACGCGCATGCCTGGTTCACCGACCGGCCGAAGCGCCTGCTCGCGGCCACCGACCCGCTCGTTACGGCAGTTGACAAGGCATGCGAGGCGCGGCTGCGGCTTGCCGCTGATCTCAAGCATATCGATGACGAGCTGCCGGAGCCCGCGGCGCTTCCCGACACCGCCGCGATCCTGCGTCTGCACGCGGAGCTGCAGCACCAGGCGGGGCTGACGTCGGACGCGGGCCGCGACGAGGATCTCGCGCTCGACGCCATCGCGACCTTCGGGCTCGACGCAACCAACCGCCTGGCGGCCGATCTCGATGCGCTGGTGGCTGGCCATCGCGCCATTGCCGACGAGACCTGGCTTGCACGGCTGTCGCCGCTCGGTGCCGCCAAGGCCGACGCTCCCGTGGGTCTCGACAAGGTCGTGGGGTGGGCGCGTGATGCGTCGTTCCAGCTCTCCCGAAGCGCCGAATTCACGAGGCGCCAGGTGCAGGCGCCGGTCGAGGCGTTCACCAGGAGGGATGCGATCCGCGTGGTCGAGCGGCTTGCGGCCGGCGAGAAGCCGTTCGCGCGGTTCTCGCCTTCGCGCCGCGCGCTGAAGGCCGCCGTCGAGGCCATCACGGTGGACGGGGCCGCGCCGTCGAAGCCGGCGGATTGGCAATATGTCGGGCGCTTCCTGCTGTGGCGTCACGACCTGCATGCATTGCGCGCGCGCTGGACATCGATCGCAACGCAGATCGATGCACCCGCGCTTCAACTGGAATCGGCGCGGGCGTTCGATGACCTCGAGCGCATCGTCAAGAGCGTCGAGGCTGCGATCGTGACGGCCGCGCTCGCCGTCCGCAACGTGGCCGATGCCTGCTCCAAGCTGTCGATGCCGGACGGCGACGTCAGGGCGATGTTGGCGGATGCACAGCGGCTGGCCGCGTTCGGCGCAGCGATTCGGACCGTCGTGACGCGCGTATCGGGGCCGCTGGTCGAGCTCGCTCGCCTGGGCGAATTGTTCGCCCGGGCGGGAGAACTCGCCGTCTCCGTTCAGGACGTGCTGTCGCGGGTCGGTGACGCCGAGACGGAGCCCCAGGAGCTCGAAACGCGGTGGACAGGCATTCTCGCGACCATGGACAAGATCCGCGAGGCCAGCGCGGACTACGAGCTCGTCAGGACCGCCTGCCGGATGGCGACTGCAGCGGGCGCGCCTGGTCTGGCGCAGCGGCTGCGGTCCGCGCCGGCCGCGGGCGAGGCGAAGGATGCGGCGACCCTCGCGGAATGGGTGGCGGCCTGGAATTGGGCCGTGCTGATGCGGATCGAAAGTCCGGAGGAGCGGCAGCTGCTGCATGACCTTGCGGCTCAGCGCGCGCGGCTGGAGACGCGGTCGCTGGCCCTGTTCGAAGCGGTGATCGGCGCCCGCATGTCGCTGGGCATCGCGCAGAATGCGGGCGGCGCCGTCAGGCAAGCGGTGAAGCGGTTCAGGGACTCGATGCAGAAGATGGCGTCGGCCTGCTCCGGTCCGACCGCGCGCCGACTTCGGTTTGCCGCGCGCAGGTCTCTGGACGGCTGGCTCGAGGAGATTCCCTGTCACGTGATGCCGGCCTGGCGTGTCGCCGAGTTGCTGCCGGCCCGGATCGGCAGCTTCGATCTTCTGGTCGTCGACCACGCCTCCCGCTCCGATCTGCGCGAGCTGACGGCGATGCTGCGGGCCCGCAAGGTTCTGATCAGCGACGAGCGCCACGACGACGGGGTCCTGGTCGAAGCCGGCCGCAACGATACTGTCGTCAAACGCACCGAGACGAACACGCTGCGCCGCGTTCCCCCGGCGCTGCGGCGGCTGCTGATGCCGGGCGCCTCGCTGCGCGATCTCGCCGCGATCCTCTTTCCCGATCGCATGATCGAGCTGCGTGCGCGCCCTGCCGGCGTGGAGGCAGCCTCGGTCGCAGCTCCGCTGCTGCCCGCCGATACGTCCAGACCGGCCGATGCGCCAGCCGCCGAGCTGCCGCGGCCGGCCCGCGCGGCTGCACCGGCGGCGAAGCCGCGGCCGCAGCCGCGGCAGGTCATCACGACGCATTCGCTCGAAGAGGAGATCGCCACCGTCGCGAAATATCTGTCGATGGCCCGCCGCTCGGGGACGGACATCGTCGCGGCTGCCGCGGGCAAGCCGAGCGCGCCCGCGATACCGCAGCGTGTCGAGAGCCGCGCGGCTGCGCCCAAGCCCTCGCCGGAGATTCGCGTTCTGCGGCGGCGTCCGCCGCGCGAGCCGGCCGCGGACATCGTGACGCCGGTTGCGACTCCGGCTCCGCCTGAGCTGCCGACCGTCGCGCAGCCGGCCACGGCGGAGCAGACCCAACCGCGCGTGGCCGCGATCACGGAAGCGCCGGCCATCGTCGCCGATCGGCCCGCGGTGCCGCAGCGCCCTGTCGCAAAGCAGGTGGTCACGGCGGAGATCGAGGCGGAGTCCACGGGCGCCCCGCCGGCGGAGCCCATGAAGGCTGGCTCTGTTGAGACACCCGCTGCGACAGCGGCTTCTGCTACCACTGAGCCTGCCGCCGCCGCGGCCCCAGCCTCTGCTGCGGCGTCTGTCGCGGCGGCGACAGAGATCAAGATTCACCCCTCCCTCGTCGAGATGGCGTTCAAGGCGACGGAGAACGCCGCGGCACCACGCCGCCGTCTGCCGAGCCGGCGGGTGATGGCATTTGCCGCGGCTGGATTGCTGGCAGTCGTCGGTGCGGCGGTGTCCTGGGAGCGCGCGTCGGAATGGATCCAGCTGTCACTGAGCGGTGCGACGGCAGCGTCGGCTCTGCCGAGCGAGCCGGGCGCCCTTAAGGTCAATGCGGAGCGGATCACGCCGGAGGCCAAGCCAGTGGTCGTCGCCGCGGCCGAGGAGCATGCCACGGTCGGCCTGAGCGTGCCAGTCAGCACCCCGGCGCAGGCGTTCCTCTATCATGAGGATCCGCAGGATCCGAAGGGCAAGCGTTATCCTGGCAAGGTCACCTGGTCGATCGAGCAGAGCAAGGGGCCGCGACTCGATGCGGCGCCGGCGATCAAGGGTGAGATCGAGATCGAGAACGGCACCAAGGCCACGATCTCGCTGCGGCGGAACGCCGACATGGAGATGCCGGCGAGCCACATCATGGAGCTCAAGTTCGACTGGCCGGATCAGTCGGTGAGCGGCCTGACCAGCCTGAGGGGCATCGGCCTGAAGGGCGAGGAGGCCGAGCGCGGGACGGCGCTGGTGACCCAGACCGCCAGGGTGACACCGAAATACTTCATGGTCGCGCTGTCCGCCAACGAGGTCGATACCAAGCGCAACCTGATGCTTCTCAAGGGCAAGCAGTGGTTCGACATTCCGATCGTCTACGAGGGCGGCAACCGGGCGCTGCTGTCGATCGAGAAGGGATCCGACGGCGACCGCGTGTTCAAGGACGTGTTCGCCAGCTGGGGTCAGTGACGGGGTTGGCGGGCATCACGAGCGAGGACAGCATGAGCGAGAGTTCAGCGTTGCAATGGCTGCGGGCTCCCAAGCTCGCCGAGGATGCGCTGCCGGATGATTCCCGCGCGGTGGCTTGCCGGCGCTGCGGCCGCACGGTGCAGGTCTCGCTCAGCCCGATGCGTCCGCCGAGCTTCCTGCGCGTCGAGGATCAGGTCGAGTGTCCCGAGGTGCAGGAGCGCTGGACCGGCAAGAGCGAAGGTGGGCTGTTGCTGATGATGTGCGGAGCGCTCGAGCAGTCGCTCGACGCCGAATGGGAGATCGCAGAGCCGGAGAGTGCGGCTCGACGAGAACCTGCACCGGTCTCTCCGGTGCGCCCGCGCCCGTCGCCCGCGCCGGCGGCGTCCCTTCCGGACAGATGGGACGACGGCAGCGACGATGAGCAGGAGGAGGCGTTCGAGGGCGGCCGGCTGAAGGCCCTGTTCGCACCGGCTTCGGGTGCTCGCAAGAAGCTGATCCGCGGAACGCTCGGCGTCCTGGTCATCGGCATCGTCTTCCTCGGCGGCGTGCTGCTGCCGCTACGCGAGATCAGGCTGCTGATTCAGGCGCCGCCTGGGTCAGGATCATCGAGCTCGCAGCAGGAGGCGCAGTCCGCCGCGCCGCTGCCTCCGCCGCGCCGGATCCTGCTGGAAGCCGCCGGCGCGCCCCAGGACGCCGCGCGATCGCCGTCCAGCGCCTTCATCGCGCCGCGCCAGGATGCTCCGGCACTCGAGGCGACGCTGGGGCGATTATCCGACACCGCAGCCGTCTCGCGGGTCGCGCCGGCGCCGGAAACCGAGCCGAAGCTGCGCGTGCCTGAGCTGATTGCGATCGCCGGTGGCAGTTTTGCGATGGGCGGCGACGATGAGTCCGAGCAGCCGGCGCATCAGGTCAGCGTGCGGCCGTTCTCGCTCGGCAAGCATCCCGTGACGATCGGCGAGTGGAAGCAGTGTGTCGCAGCGGCAAGCTGCGCCGACATCGCGACCGGTGCGGATGATCGTCCGGTCACCAACCTGAGCTATGACGACGCCCAGGCCTATCTCGCCTGGCTGTCGAAGGCGACCGGCAAGTCGTTCCGGCTGCCGACCGAGGCCGAGTGGGAATATGCCGCGCGCGGCGGCCAGCGCACCCGCTATTGGTGGGGCGATCGCATGCGCCCGGGGATGGCCAGTTGCAAGGGCTGCAACGGCACGGGCGACGCCGAGACGGATCAGCCGCCGAAGATCGGCAGCGTCCAGGCCAATCCTTACGGCCTGTTCGACATGGGCGGCGGCGTCGGCCAGTGGGTCGCCGACAACTGGCACAAGAACTACAGGGGCGCGCCGGCGGATGGATCGGCCTGGCTCGAGGAGGGCAGCTATGCCCGCGTCATCCGCTCGGGATCATGGAAGAACGGCGCCGCCGATGCGCGGGCCGGCAGTCGCGACCGCTATGACGGCCGCATCCGGCATCCGACCCTGGGCTTCCGCGTCGCGCTCTCACCATAGGGGAATGGCATGCTGCCGAGGTCTGCGCGACTCTACCTTATCCTGACCGCATCGCTCGTGCTCGCGCCGTCATTGGCGCCGGCCAGGGGAACGAAGGCTGCGAAGGATGCCCGCGTCTATTTCATCTCTCCTGCGGACGGGGAGACGGTGACCGGGTCCTTTATCGCCCGCTTCGGACTGCGCAACATGGGCATCACCCATGCTGGCGACGATTTCGCCGGCAGCGGCCATCATCATCTTCTGGTCGACGTCGACGAGACGATGCAGGCCGGCGAGGAGATCCCGCGCGACAAGAAGCACATCCACTATGCGGCGGGCGAGACCGAGGCGCGGATCGAATTGTCGCCTGGCAAGCACACGCTGCAGCTCGTGCTGGGCGACACCAGGCATCTCAACTTCGATCCGCCGGTGATCTCCGAGAAGATCATGATCACGGTGAGCAAGCCGAACGGAGGCGAGCAGGAGGCGCGCGCGACGCGCAGCGTCACCGCCCGAAACAGACCGCAGATCCGATCCGTACCAGCCGAGCCGCCGGCCCAGCCCGAGCCGTCGCCGGAGATGACGAAGTCGCCCGAGAGCTCCGACTTCATCAGCCGCGTCTTCTCCGGGACGAAGTGACGACCTCTCCATTCCCGGCGGCGGGCGCGTTGATGCGCGTCGCCGCTTGCGCGCGACCGTGGGACGCAAGCTCGGTCGCTCCTCGATGATCCATCGCTGAAGGCGGCGCTTGTCGCTCGATGGCGGCAAGGACGATCTACCATCGTCCCGCCCGTCGCCGCGCTGAGATGAGCGCATGTCGAAATCCACGCCAAGTCGTGCGCGGCGTGCCGACGGCGCGCCCCGCAGCGGCGGCGAGAGCACGGGCCGCGAACCCGGCCCTACGGCCGTGGCCGATCCCGATGCAAGCGGGACCTCGTTGCCGAGGTGGTGTCCGATATGTCGTTTCCCTGCAGCGACCCGCCATCCTGGTCGGCGGTCCGTGTCGGCATGGGCATCGCCCGCGCCGAAGATCAGGATGGTCTTGTTTGTTAAGCCGATGTTCGCACAGATGTGCGATTGTCGGCTGCCTGAGGCGTACGCAGGCAGTTGCATTGCCATCATCAGCCGCCGATCTCGATCCGATCGTACGAACGATCGCGGCGCTCGAAAAAATTTTGTGGGGCTTAAGGTCGCAGCCCCGCAGCTATCAGCTCCTTTCTCGCCTCACCCTGGTCACAGCCGCAATCGGGCAGGACTGTGGTCCCGCACGCATCGTCGGTCACGTCTCGAGCGCAATGACCGTGCGTGCACCTCCCGCCGATGCTGCTACATCCCTGCGAATCAATATCAGTTGCAACGCGCAGGGAACCGGGCACGCGGCCGAGTCCGGAAAAGATCGGCAGCCCGCCGACATGGTTCGATCCTGACTGGACCGCATGTGAGTTCGCATCTCAGCGACATTGCGGCCGGATGCGGAACGTTTCGAGCCGCGCCTGCGTGCTCAAGGCCATCCGCCGCGGCATGCGATGTCCAAGTTTCGTTGAAATCTCCCTCCCTTTGTAGCCCGCGCATCGAGCGCTGTTGGCGCCGATGGCGCAGTCTTCGAGGAGGAATTTGATTATGAAGGTCATCAAGCTAATGGGCGTGGTCTTGGCGGCGGGTCTGGCGTCGGGCTCCGCGGCGCTCGCCGACGGCTACAAGGATTGCACCAAGCTCGACAAGGCGTCGTGGAAGACCACCGCCGAGGCCGAGGCGAAGGCGAAGGCCGCGGGCTACGAGGTCCGCCAGACCAAGATCGAGGGCACCTGCTACGAGGTCTACGGCGTCAAGGGCGGCAAGCTCTATGAGCTGTTCTACAGCCCCGAGGACCTCGCGCTGAAGCACACCAAGGCGAAGTGATCTGATGGTCATGCGTGACGCGGGCCAGGCGCAGCGGAGCGTCTCCTCCCCGACGCCGGCGAACTCACGTCCGGGGACCGTGGCAGTCTGGGATTTTCCGCTACGCGTCTGGCACTGGTCGCTGGCGGCCTTCGTGCTCGTCGCCTGCGTCACGCCCAACACCTTCGATCGCCTGCATCGCCTGACGGGCTATGCCGTCATCGGTCTTCTCGCCTTCAGGCTGATCTGGGGACTGATCGGCAGCCGCCATTCGCTGTTCGCGCGGATCGGCCTCAAGCTGCGGGCGGCGCCCCAGTACATCGTGGGCATGCTGCGCGGAGAGACGGGGCGCTATCTCGGGCTGAACCCGGCAGGGGCCGCGATGCTGGTCGTGATGCTTGCGCTTCTAATCGTCTCGACCGTCAGCGGCGTCATGCAGGTCTCGGTCCGGTTCTTTGGCGTCGGCTGGATCGAGCAGGCGCATGCGCTGTCGTCCAATGCCATCATCGCCCTGATCGCCGTGCATGTGCTGGGCACGGTATGGATGAGCGTGCTGCAGCGAGAGAATTTGATGCGCGCGATGATGACGGGACGCAAGCGCGTGCCTGGCATCATGCGTGCCGCGCCGGCGGCGGCGCGCAGCGTCGCACGCCAGAGCCCGAGCCCGAGCCCATGGCGGACGAGGAGCACGTATCCGTCGTACCCGATCTGCCGCCCCTGCGCGTGAATCCGGCGCCCGGCGCCGCGAAGCCTGCACGTATGCCGCGATCGCTCAGCATTCACGACAAGCGGTTGGGGGTCGGCAGGTGAGGCGGCGGGCGTCGGTCGTGTGCGCTCGCCGGCGATATGGGCGGGCGGGCCCGCGCCTGATTTCATTTCTGGTGCGCGCAAGGCTTGTCCGTGCACGGCTCGAGCTTGATGGACGCACACGTACATTGCGGTCTACGCCGCGTGAGACCAGCACGAGCGGGGCCCTTCGTGCATCTCGCTCGCAGTCGGTTCGATGAGCCGGCGCATGAGGATCATGCATGTACCGTGCGCAGCGTAGGCGGTCGATCGTGAGTCTCGTGTGGTTCGCGGTGTGCGCGACGACGCTGCATGACCTATCGTGTATCATATCAGCACAGATGCGAACTAAGGCGATCGTGCTGCTCTCGACCGCGGAGACCGCTGATTTCCGTCGTTCTCATTCGGCGCCGCGCATCGGAGATGCTCGATCTGCCGCGTCTGCGCGGCGCATCGATGCCGCGTAACTAATAAGTTTGCGCGCTTTGTCGCACACAACGATGTTGTCAAATTTCGACACGGCAAATTGCCGCATTCGGGACTTTATAGTCGTTCCATGAAGTGCCGGAGACTCGTCGAAACAGACGAGCGCCGGAAGACATCCGGCACATTCGGGTGAATTCGGGACAGGGACATACATCATGCATCTCTTTGGGAAGGTACAGGCAGCAGGAGCCGCCGCGCTGTTGATCACAGCGCTCGCGCTGCCGGCGAGCGCGGCGGAGACCACGATCGAGATATCGGTCAAGGACAACAAGTTTCAGCCGGCGGAGATGAAGGCGCCGGCCAACACGCCGATCGTGTTCAAGGTCAAGAATCTGGATGGCGCGCCGGTCGAGTTCGAGAGCGAGCCCCTGGAGTTCGAGACGGTGATCAAGCCCAACATGGAAGGCGTCGTGAAGGTCAAGGCGCAGAAGCCGGGACGCTACGAATTCTTCGACGACTTCCATCAGGGCAACAAGGGCGCGCTGATCATCGAGTGATCCGACCTTCGGCGCCGTGATGCCGGAATGCGTCACGCCGCGGGCGCCGCGCTTCGCAGGTTGCCGAACTCGACGGAGACGAGGCTTTTGGAACGGGCAGCACGAGAGACGGTCGCTTCCAGACGTGGCATTGGTCGCGACGTCTCGCGGTGCCAGGAGGAGACGGTTGCGATCACCGTGCTGCTCGTGACGCTGTTCGGAATCGCGCCGTCCTACGGTCAGACCGTCACGCCGGGGAGCCAGGTCAGGGCCTATGCAGATCCGGGGACCACCGACGCCGGACCGGTGGTGGTTGTACCCAATCGCCGCCGCCAGCCGGCGAGGCCGGCGAACGGCAATGGACCGCTGGTCATTCCGCAGGTGATCGTTTCGCCTGGCGGCGTCGAGCCGGAGCCGAAGGCGGCCATGCAGGTGGACGAGGCTCCAGCGCCGCGGCCGCGTTCTCCGATCGATGCAGGCGCGGGCGCGCTCCCGCAGGCCGCGCGCCGCGAGCCGGCGCCGCGTCTGGCTCCGGTTCGAAACGGCTTTTTCGGTGCACCGTCCGCTGGCCTCCTGGTCGGCGGCTGCCTGTCGACGCCGGGCCGGCTGTCGGTCACGAACGTGCCCAATCGCTGCCTGGACGCGCTGGCGTTCGCCGTCAGTCCGCCGCCGGCGACACGTGGCGTGCTGCCGCGCAACCTGCCGCCGATTCCGCGACAGGATGCGCAGCCGATTCCGCCCGTTCTGGCCGACAAGCCCAAGATGCGGCTGCCGCCGGTGAAGAAGGGGCAGAAGCCGCAGGAGCAGCCGCCGATGATGGAGGAAGATCCCTATGAGCCCAAGGGCATCACGGTGGGAAACTTCATCCTGAAGCCTGCGTTCGAAATGTCCTCAGGCTTCGACAGCAATCCCGGCCGTGTGCCGCAAGGCAAGGGCTCGGCCTTCGTCAGTGTTGCGCCGGTGCTGCTCGTGCGTTCTCAGTTCGAGCGGCATCTGCTCAACGCCGATGTGCGCGTCGGCTACATCGACTATGCGAAGCTCCGGCAGCTCAGCAGGCCTACCGTCGACGCCAAGGTGAATGGGCGCTACGACATCACCGATACGTTTGCGCTCAACGGCGAGGGCCACGTTGCCGTCGATGCCGATGATCCCGGCACGCCGCGCTTCGCCGGCCGGTTCGCCAGGATTCCTGCTCGCCTCCACCGTCGGCGGCTCGGCGGGCGTCACCAAGCGGTTCGAGGAGGTCGAGGTCTCGACCAAGGCCGCCATCGACCGCGTCGCGTTCCAGAACGCGCCGCTCGTCGACGGACAGATCGTCAGCAATGCCGATCGCAACTTCGTCCAATATGGCTCGCAAAGCCGCATCACCTACAATCTGACGCCGGAGATCCGTCCCTTTGTCGATGTCGCTGTCGATCGCCGTGTTCACGACATCGCGGTCGATGCCGAAGGCTTCCGCCGCGACTCCACCGGGACGGCCGTCGAGGCCGGCGTGACATTCAACTACGCCGACAAGCTGACCGGCGACGTCGCCGTCGGCTACCTGACGCGCCGCTACCAGGATCCGATGCTCAAGCCGGTCAACGGCTTCATTGCCGACGCCAACCTGACATGGCAGTTCGCCAAGGAGACGGCGATCGCGCTTGGGGCCAAGTCGCAGGTGGTGGAGATCACCGAGCCCGGCATCTCCGGCGTGCTCAAGCGCGACGTCACCGTCGGCGTCGAGCATCAGTTCGAGCCGTGGCTCATCGGCACGTTCCTCGCCGGTTATGGCGAGGACGCGTTCACCGGCACGACGCGGGTCGACAACCGCTATCTGGTCGAGCTCGGCATGCTCTACAAGTTCTCGCGCCTGCTGCAGCTCAGGGCCAGCGTCCGGCGCGAGGAGACGCGCTCCAACTTCCGCGAAAACAATCTGTCGGCGACCGTGGTGCAGGTGGGGGCCCGGGTGCAGTACTGATCGGCAGCCCGGCCTGGCATCTGCGGTCTTCTGAAAGCGCGCGTGGAGATCGCCCTTCTTGTCGTGACGCAGCCACTATCATTCCCGGGCAAGGCCGCAAGCCCGGAAGCCGGAGTTTCGAGCTGGCTTCGCCAATGTAGTATAGCCACCCTGCAGCGGGTGGACGCGCGGCGGGAGTGCCCGACCCCGGTCTCCAAAACGAAATGCAGCGCCCACGACGTGAGCGCTGCCAAGTCCGGATATGCACGACAGTCCGGCCGCGACTACTTCTTCTGGTTGAAGTTCACGTCGAGGCTGAAGCTGAACTGATCGTCCGTCAGTCCGGACGGGGGCGCGGGCACAGGGTCGGAGCGGCGGATCATCGCCAGCGCGGCATCGTCGAACATCGAGTCGCCGCACGACTGCATGACGGACGCAGACACCACCTTGCCGGCCCGGCTCAGCACCAGCGCCACCTTGACCGTGCCATTGTGCTTCTTGCCTTCCGGATAGCGCTTGTGCAGCTCGAAATAGGCGCTGATCTTGCGGCCCCAATCGTTGGTCAGCTTCTGCTTGTCCTTGCCCATTCCCGGATTGGGGGCCTTGGCCGTCTCGGCCGGTGGCGCGGCTTCGTCGAGCGCCTTGCGGGCCGATTCTTCCTGCGCAGCAGATGCGACCGACGCCTCGGCCTGCTGGGTCGCCTGCTGCTGTTCCTCCTTCTCCGGCTTCTTGGGTTCGTTCTGCGTGACGACCCGATCGGCCTCCTCCTCGGTTTCGGTCGGCTTGTCCTTGACGGCGTCGGACTCCTTGACTTCGGTGGTCTGTTGCATCTGCTCCGGCGCAGCTTCGGCCGCGTCGCTGTCGGGACCTGGCGGAAGATCGTTGTCCTCGACCTGGGGCGAGGCCATCTCGAGCGCGAATTCAGCGCCCGCCGCGCCGAGGCCGCCGTCCGCGTCATTGCCGCTGAGATGCGCGACCGCGAGCGCGGCGCCGCCACCGTGCAACATGAGGGCGCCGATCGCGGCTGAGATCCACAAGCGGCGCGATGCTCCCTGATACTTGTGTTCGACCATTCTTCAGTTCCGTCGTTTCACTGGTTTCAATGTGCGGCCTGGGCGGCGGCCTGTGAGACGCCTTCGACAGTCACGAGCTTGATCTTCGGATAGCCGCCGGTCCGCAGCAGCTCCATCACGTCCATCAACTCGCCATACGCCACGCCCCGGTCGGCGCGCAGGAAGATGAACTTGTCCTTGGCTGCCTCGGGGATGTGTTCGAGCGTGCTCACGAGGCTCGCCCGTTTCACCTGTTCCTCGCCGACGAACAGCGTCAGATCCGGCTTGATGCTGACATAGATCGGCTTGTCCGGCTTCTTCTGCGGCGTGGCCGTCGATGTCGGGAGATCGACCGGCACGTCGACCGTCGACAGCGGTGCCGCCACCATGAAGATGATCAGCAGCACCAGGATCACGTCGATGAAGGGCGTGACGTTGATGTCGCTCGTCTCGCCGAGATCGTCATCGCCATCGCCTTCCGAGAGAGAAACGGCCATGGAGCTACTCCGCTGCCAGCGCCATCGGAGGCGCAGAGTGGACGTGGATCGGCTCGAACCGCTCGCCATGATGGCTGCTGCTGTGGTGGCTCTGGCCGCGATCCAGATCGCGCGACAACATCCGGGCGGTGGCGCCGGAGGACCGGTTCACGAGCTCCATGTAGCCCTTCGTCACCCGTGTGAAGTGATTGTAGATGATCACGGCCGGGATCGCGGCGACGAGACCGATGGCGGTTGCGAGGAGCGCCTCGGCAATGCCGGGCGCGACGACGGCGAGGTTCGTGGTCTGCGACTTCGAGATGCCGATGAAGCTGTTCATGATGCCCCAGACCGTGCCGAACAGGCCGACGAAGGGCGAGATCGAACCGATCGTGGCGAGCAGGCCCATGCCGGTCCGGCAACGCCGGCCCTCGGCACGCACGATCTCGGAGAAGCTCGACGCGGCGCGCTCGTTGACGCCATGGGACGGCAGTTCGGACGACATCCTGATCTCGTGCATCGCGGCATCGATCAGCGCGGTGAGCACGTTCTGCCGTGATCCCAGCGCGAGCTTGGCTTCCGACAGCCAGCGGACGTCGTCGACCTTGCGTAGCGCGCCGCTCAGCTTCCGGCGCAGGATGGAGAACTCGATGGTCTTGGCGATGAAGACGGTCCAGGTCGCAAGCGAGGCGAGCGCGAGCCCCATCATGACCGACTTCACGAGAATGTCGGCGGCCAGGAACATCGACCATGGCGACAGATCATGCGGCACGTGTGATGCCGCTTGCGCACCGCCTTGCGCCGCGCTCTGGGCAGGCTTCTCTGCCTGGTCCTTCGCCTTGTCGCCCGCTGCGGTGTCCGTCACGGCTTCGGTCGCGGTCGACGGCTGGGCGTCGTTCGTTGCGGCGGCCGGTGCCTGGTTCGTTGCACCAGCTTGCGGCGTGGTCGCGGCCGGAGCGGGCGCAGCCGGCGTCGCGACGCCGCTGGTCGTCGGAGCCGTCGCCGGGGGAGCCGGCGCGGCCGCTTGCGCCGTGGGCGCGGGCTGGGCAACGGCGGGGGCTGTCGGCGCCTGTCCGACGGTCACCGGCTTCCGGAGCCGCGCCCTGAGCCTGAGCTGCGTGCGCAACGGGAGCCGGCGCACCGGCCGCGGCGGCGGGCGCAACTGCAGGCGCCTGCGTGGCGGCCGTCGGCGTCGGAGCCTGAACGGATTTTGCTCCGACCGCAGTCGCCGGATTTGGTGCAGTGGTCTGCGGGGCGGTTGCAGCCTGGCCAGGTCTCGGCGACGTGGCCGGCTGCTCGGCATGCGCCATGGCGCCGGCCGAAACGGCTGCGATCACCGCTCCTACATGAAGAACGATCCTGAACATGTTGCTGCATACCCCTTGGTAGTTATCTTCTCTGTAATTTTTCTAGTCGTAACCCGGCTGTTTTGAGACGGCGCGTTGACTCAAAGCGGGAACATCAATGTCGGCAGTCACTCCGGTGAGTGCAATGCCAGATGAAAAATCGAATCGTGCGATCTGCGTAAGAGCTCGCGATGCTGCCCATCGCGTCATAACTCCCTGAAAGTCCTGACTTGAGACTCGACGAGCCGTGCACGGTGCCGCCAATGCGGCTGCCTGTCACGCAAATGCCGCCGTTCGGTCTTCCATCAATTCTAATTAGTCGGTGCCGGAGTGACGATCCGGCTCGGTGGGCGCCGAGGACATCACGCGCGCTTTTCGAGACATCAGGCCGTCGGAAATGGCTTGAAAGCGACGAGATCCGAATCAGGGTGCGGTGGGATCGGCGTTGTTTGAAAAACAGGCATCGCGCGATCTCATCACGCCGCGAGACGTGACTGAAGTTCGCGAAGCGCACGCGCTCGCCGCGTAGGAACATCGCACAGCACGCCAGCGACGGTCTGCCGACGGTCAGGGACGTGTGGTAGCTCAAGGAAGAGACAGGCGGACACCTGTGAGATTGGATCGCGGTCCATCGCGAGGGCTGAGAATAGCTCCACAGCGATGACGTCATCGTTCGACCGAATGAGACGGGCTGTATGGCGTGCAACATCGCAGACAGTCGAACCGAGCGTTGCGACCGAGGGCGGATATTCAGGACGTGCGTTTCCTCGGAACCAGCGGTAGATGCCGGGTCGATCGTTTGCCATCTCTACCGCGGTCATGCTCCGCGAAGGCGGAGCCTCGAGTACTCCGCGGCAGAAGATGATGAACCGAGAATGTCGCGGCGTACTGGATCACCTGCCATGTCCCCGGGCTCAACACTTCGCGGATGATGGCAGCGGGGATCACATGTTATTGTCAATGAGGCCAGGACGTTGAAAACGGCCGTCTAGTTCTCGGCCCAGTAGCGGATCAGGTTGTGATAGAGGCCGGTCAGCCGCACCATTTCCGGATCGTCGCGCCCCATCCGCTGCGACAATCCCTGGATCGTCGTATCGAGATCGAAGATCATGCTGCGCGCGAGCGGATCGCGGATCATGCTCTGCAGCCAGAAGAACGAGGCGACGCGGACGCCACGCGTCACCGGCGTGACCATGTGCAGGCTCGAGGCGGGATACAGCACGAGATCTCCGGCCGGCAGCTTCACCTCATGAGAGCCGTAGAGATCCTCGATCACCAGCTCGCCGCCGTCATAATCCTCCGGCTCGGAGAGAAACAGCGTGACCGAGAGGTCGGTGCGAATGCGCAGGCCGGTGAGCTTGTCGCCGCGCACCGCGTTGTCGACGTGAATGCCGAAATGATGGCCCGACTCCGCGCTGTAGCGGTTGAACAGCGGCGGGAAGATCTGCTGGGGGATGGCGGCGGCGAGGAAGCGCGGATTGACGGTCATCGCCGAAATGATGCGGTGGCCGAGCTTGCGCGCCACCTCGCTGTCGGGCGGCAACTGCTCGTTGCGCTTGACCATGGCGGACTGGGCGCCGGCGGTCGAGCGGCCGTCCTCCCAGTCGCTGGCGTCCATGATGTGGCGGAATTCCGCCACATCGTCTTTGCTCAAGATTCCGGGGACACAGATCAGCATGAACTCATCACTTGATGTATGCCCCGGCTTGGGTGGGCGATCAGAACCGTCCTGACAGGACGATCGATGCGCTTCGTCCCGGACCGACGAGCACGAACGGGGTGGCACTCTGATAGAGAGCGTCGTAGTAGAGCTTGTCGAAGATGTTGGCAACAAACAGCTTCGCCGTCCAGTTCTTGTCGAGCTTGGCTTCCGCGAAGGCATCGAAACGCCAGTAGCTCGGCAGCTCCGTGCCCTGGTTCGCCGCCAGCCAGGTGCCGCCGAAGATTTTCGAGCGGTACACCGCCTGGCCACCGATCTCCCAG
This sequence comes from Bradyrhizobium oligotrophicum, assembly GCA_050641875.1. GTDB lineage: Bacteria > Pseudomonadota > Alphaproteobacteria > Rhizobiales > Xanthobacteraceae > Bradyrhizobium > Bradyrhizobium oligotrophicum_B. The sequence goes on along the minus strand of CP192619.1, from coordinate 1,025,179 downwards.
GTGTCGTTGATCTGGTACTTCGTCAGCAGGCTGAACGACTGGTGCGCGGTGTTGGCGAGCTGCAGGCCGACATTGCTGGTGAACAGCGCCGTGTTGGCCGGCGGGATGTTCGACTTCGTCACCTCCGACTGCATCAGCACGATGCCGCCGAAGATGCTCCATTTGTCGGTCAGCTTGCCGCCCGCCTGCAGGTCGATGCCGCGGATGCGGTAGGCGGCACCGGCCGAGAGACACGGCACGGAGCCGATGGTGCCCGCCGGATACGGGCAGTCCGCGGTGGCCTGCGCGGCGCTGGTGATATTGCGGGACTCGCGGGCGTTCTCCTTCTCGGTCTGGAACAGGGCACCCGTGACCAGCAGGCGACCGTCGAGCAGCTCCCACTTGGTGCCGATCTCGATCGAGGTGTTCTTCTCGGGCCCGAAGATCTGGTTGGCGCCGCCATTGGTGACCGCCGACAGGCCGCCATATTGCGGGCTGAGGCCGTCGAACTCCGCGCCGACCGGGTTCGACGAGGTGGCGTAGGCCGCGTAGAAGCTGGCGTAGGGCACCGGCTTCAATGTCATCCCGACGTTGAAGTTCGGCATGCCGCTGGAGGCCGCGGTCGAGCCCGGCGTGTTGGCGACGCCGTTGACCGTACCGAAGCCGTCGACCCGGACGTCGTATTTGTCGTAGCGCACGCCGCCGTTGAGGATGACGAGATCGCGGTAGTTGACGCTGTCCAGGGCGTAGACACTCGCCGAGTCGATCTTCACGTTCGTCGGGAATTGTCCGAGCGACGGAATGCCGAACGGCAGGTTGGTGAACTGCGGGTTGAACACGCTCACGCCCGAGAGTGAACCGCTGCCCGCGAATGCCAGGCCCTGCTGCTCGGAGGTCAGGCCGGTGTAGCTGTTGATGAGCGCCTTTTCCTGCGAGACCTCGAGGCCGGCGAGCACGGTGTGCCTGAAGTTGCCGGTGTCAAACTTGTAGGTCGCCTCGAGCTGGTTGGCGAGCACGTCGGTCTGCTGGAAGCGGCTCTGCGGATTGGCCCGGATCGTCGAGTTCGACAGCGGATTGGTGAGCGTCGGGCCTTCCGGCAGCGTGCCGATGTAGTTCAGGGTCGAGCGCGACACCCGGAACTTGTCGGAGATCGTCAGGTCAGGGGTGACCTTCACCTCGGCATTGAGCGTGCCGATGTCCTGGCCGACGCGCGAGAAGTCGCGGTTGACGAAGCCGTACCAGGCGTTCCGCGGGGCGCCGACCTCGGGGAACGGCGCGCCGGCGGTGAGCGTACTCGGCCGATAATACGGCACGCCGAAGTCCGGACGACCGGTCACCTCGTTATGGATGTAGTTGGCAGACAGCGTCACGGTGTCGAGCGGCGTCCACTTGGTGGCGATGAAGCCGCCATTGCGGTTGTCGGTGACGTAGTCGCGGCCCGCGACGCCGGCATCCTGGAACAGGCCGCCGACGCGTGCGGCGAAGGTCGGCGTGATCTTCTGGTTGACGTCGATCACCACGCGCTTGGTGCGGTCGGTGCCGAGCGTGGTGTCCATGTTGTAGAAGCTGCTGTCGGTCGTGGCCTGCTTGGTCACGATGTTGATCGCGCCGCCGGTGGTGCCGCGGCCGGCGAACGAGGAGTTCGGGCCGCGCAGGATCTCGACCTGCTCGGTGAAGAAGTTCTCGCGCACCGAAACGCCGGCGTCACGGACGCCGTCGATGAAGACGTCGTTGCGGGCGTCGAAGCCGCGGATGAAGAAGCGGTCGCCGAACGCGTTGCCGCCTTCGCCGGTGCCGAGCGTCACGCCAGCGGTCGAGAGCACGGCGGATTTGAGGCTGGTGGAGTTCTTGTCCGCGAGGATCTCCTTGCTCAGCACCGTCACGGTCTTCGGCGTGTTGAGCAGTTTCTCCGGAAACTTGCCGGAGGCTTGCAGCCGCTCGCCCTTGTAGTCGGAGGCGGGGCTGGAATAGGGGTTGCGGTCGGGAGGCAGATTGCTCTTCGGCGCCGCGGCCTGTTGCTGTTGTTGCTGGCGGGCGGCGCGGCGCATCGCGTCGCGGGCGCGGACCTGGTCCGCGGTCGGGCGGGAGGCGGCCGGCTTGGGACGCGCCACCGGGGCTTCGACGTTGACGGATGGCAGCGGCGCCTGCTGGGCTTCGGCACTGGAGAACGAGGCAACTGCGATCAGGCTCGCGACTGCCGAGACCGTCACACCTGAAATCTCAGGAGATGGATCCCACTCGTGCCCGCTTGCCCCTCGCAAGCTCCTTGGAAAGATTGCCTTACCCATACTCGACCACCCCATTCGTTACGCAAAACTTGACTTGGGTTCGTTTGAACGCCCGCAACCGGCGCGCGCCTGTTGCGAATGCAAGTCAAGAAGCGGGGGAAAGCGGTCCAAAGCTGGTTCCGCCCGTGGCCGGAATGCGAAAAGTTTCCATCCATTTCTGATAATGACAATTGTTCGCAGAGTGTCGCGCCGTGGCAACACTTGAAACCTTCTGGTTGAGCTGATTTCCGTCGTTCAATTGCTGATGGGAGATTTGGCAGGCTCTCGCGAGGTGAAACGTGCGGTTGATGATCACGTCGGTCGACCTTCGGTTCGAGCTGCTCCCCGCCGCATCGCGAGATGCGGCGGGAATCTGGCGAACCTGTTTTCCGACCGGGACTCGCCCGGCTCAGAACTTCGCCGTCGTGATCAGGTAGAACGCGCGGCCCGGAGCGACCTGCGTGAACGGCACGTTGCTGCGGTAGAACGTGTCGTAATAGAGTTGGTTGGTGAGGTTCTGGGCATAGACCTTCATGCTCCAGTTCTTGTCGATCTGCTTCTCGACGAATGCATCGAACCGCCAGTAGCTCGGCAGCTCGTTGCCGGTATTGGCCGCAAACGTGCCGCCGAACACTTTCGAGCGGTACACGGCCTGGCCGCCGATCTCCCAGCCGTCGTCGAACTTGTACTTGGTCAGCACGCTCAGCGACTGGTGGGCGATGTTGGCGAGCTGCAGGCCGGTATTGGACGCGACGCCGCTCTGCGTCACCTTGGACTGCATCAGCACCAGCCCGCCGAAGATGCTCCAGCGGTCGGTGAGCTTGCCCTCGGCCTCGATGTCGATGCCCTGGATGCGATAGGCGGCGCCCGAAGTCAAAAGGCCGTTGACGGTCTCGCGGGCGTTCTCCTTGACGGTCTGGAACAGCGCGCCGGTCACCAGCAGATGGCGGTCGACCAGCTCCCATTTGGTGCCGATCTCGGCGCCCTTGTTGCGCTCCGGCCCCAGGATGATGGTGCTGTTCGGCGGAATGCCGCCGTAGTCGGTCGCGGTGCCGTCGAGCTCGGAGCCGAACGGATTGGCCGAGGTGGCATAGGCCGCGTAGAGGCTGCCGATCGGCAGCGGCTTGTAGACCAGGCCGACATTGTAGTTGATCAGGTCGGAATCGACGGTGGCGGAGGCCGTGTTGTTCGACGAGCGCATCGCATAGCCGTCATAGCGCAGGCCGCCGGTGAAGATGAGGGTGTCGCGCCAGTTCGCGGTGTCGATCACATAGGCGCTCTTGCTGTCGACGTCGTAGCGGGTCGGATTACCGGTCAGGAACGGCACGGTCGTGAACGGCAGGTTGGTATAGGCGGGGCTGAACATGTTCTGGTTCTGCAAGCCCCCGCCGGTGGTGCCCTGCGCGCCGAACGCCTCCGAGGTCAGCCCGGCGTAGCGGTCGATCGAGATGTTCTCCTTGGAGAACTCGGTGCCGACCACGGTCGTGTGCTTGACCGCACCGGTGTCGTATTTGAACGTGAGGTCGTTCTGGTTGGCCCAGTTGTCGACGGTCTGATAGCGGCTCTGCGCACTGGCATTTAAGAACCATTTGGTCGGATCGGGGCTCGCCGTTCCCGCCACGCTCGCATTCGGCAAGGTGCCGATGTAGTTCAGCTCGGAATGCTCGCCGCGCAGCTTGCTCGTGAATGTGATGCTGTCGCTGAGCTTGAGCTCGCCGGCCAGCGTGCCAAAATCCTGCCGCGCCGCCTGGAAGTCGCGGTTGAGGAAGCCGTACCAATTGTTGCGCGGGATGCCGGCCGAGGTCGCCGGGATATTGCCCTGCTTGTAGAACGGCACGCCGAAATCCGGATAGCCGGAGAGGTCGGTGTGCACGTAATTAGTCGTGACCTTCAGCGAGTCCGTCGGAGTCCACTTGGTCGAGATGAAGCCGCCCCAGCGGTCGTCGGTGACGTGGTCGCGCCCCGCGACATTGGCATCCTGGAACAGGCCGCCGGTACGCACCGAGAAGGTCGGCGAGATCGTCTGGTTGACGTCGAGCGTGACGCGCTTGGTCTGGTCGGTGCCGAGGGTCGACTCCGCATTGTAGAAATTGCGGTCGCCGGCCTGCTTGGTGATGATGTTGATGGCGCCGCCGGCGGTGCCGCGCCCGGCATAGGCAGAGGCAGGGCCGCGCAGGATCTCAACCTGCTCGGTGAAGAAGTTCTCGCGCACCGACACCGCGGGATCGCGGATGCCGTCGATGAAGATGTCGTTGCGGGCGTCGAAGCCGCGGATGAAGAAGCGGTCGCCGAACGCATTGCCGCCTTCGCCCGAGCCGAGCGTGACGCCGGCGGTCGAGCGGCCGACCTCCCGCAGGGTGGTGACGTGCTTGTCCTCCAGCACCTCCTTGCTCATGACGGTGATGGTCTTCGGTGTGTTCGCCAGCTTCTCGGTGAACTTGCCGGAGGCGACGCGGTCGACCTTGTAGGGCGCGGCCGCGTCCGCATAGGGGTTGGCGTCGGGCGGGGTCTGTGGACCGGTCGCCGCCGGCGGCTGCTGCGGCTGGCGGGCCGCGCGGCGCAGCGCGCTGCGGGCGCGGACCTGGTCGGCCGATGGCCGCGATGGCGCCGGCTTGGCGCGCGCGGCCGGCGCTTCGACGGTGACGGAGGGCAGGGGCGCCTGCTGCGCCTCGGCGCCGGAGAACGAAGCGACGGCGATCAGCCCCGCGACCGCCGACACCTTGGCCCCGGACGCCTCGGCGGAGGGATCGCCTCGAAGCGCGGTGTCCCCGCGCAAGCTTGCTGGAAAGACGGCTCGACCCATACTCAACCACCCCAATGGTTACTCAAGGACTGAATTCTTGTTCGTGGGTTCGCCATCAGGACCACTCCTGTTGCGAACGTCTCTCAACAAGTCCTCGAATTTCGACCAAAACGGGTTGCGCAGGTGGCCTGCCTGGGATGATCGTACCTAATGCATGTGATAATCAGTCGCATATATTAAAGTATTGGTTACGAGTTACCGTTCGCATGAAAAATCCGCGATGAGCCCCGCACATCGCAGGAGCCCGCATATGCCGGACCTTGATACCGTCGGCCTAGCCGCGCGCGACGATCACGGCGACCGGCCCGCCGCCGTCGGGGCCCTGATGCTCGGCGCCGCCGGAGACGAACAGGTCGGTGAAGCCGAACAGCCCGGCCAGCGCGCCGCCGACGAAGGCGCGGGCATGGCGGGTCGAGGAGACGTCGCTGTCGTCGAGCATGGTATGCCGCAGGCCGCGCAGCCGGCCGCTCTGCGCCGCCTCCGCCTTGGCGAGCACCGCGTTGATGCGGCTGCGATCGGCCGCCGGCACCTGGCCCGGCACGTTCAGGCCGAGCCGGGCGAGCGCCTGCCGCGCCGGCTCGATGTCGATGGCATCGCCCATCACCGCATGATCGATCGCGAGCGGCCCGCTCCACTCCGCCGACATTCCGGCGACCATGATCTCGTGGTCGAGCAGCTCGACGCCGCCCGAGGTGGCGGCGCGCCCGCTGTAGCGCGAGACATCCGCGCAGACCGTCGCATCGGACAGATCGCTGGCTGCGAGCTCGCCGAGCGCGACGGCGACGCCGAGCGCCGAGGCGCCGCGCGAATAGCCCATCGACTTCAGCGTATCGCGCACGGCGGTGCGCTGTCCCCGGGCCTCGACCGCCTCGATGCGCTCCATCGTTAGCAGCGGACATTTCACCTGCACGTAATGGACGTCGGCGGGATCGCTGATGCCGGCGTCGGTCATTGCCGCGCGCACGCCGGCGGCGACCTGCTCGACCTGCTGCATGCGGCCGAGATGCTCGCCCGCCAGCACCGGCGTGCGCGCGCGCCCGAGCGCCAGCGACGTCGGGAAATCGCGCGGCGCCGCGCCGTCGCCGCCGTCGCGCGCCTCGAACACGGTCATGTGCGGCGACAGCGCGCCCTCGGTGCCGCCGGACATCACCATCGCGATCTGTCGCACGGTCTCAGGCGCAAGATATCGGCCGAGCAGCGCCTCCAGCGAGCGCACGGCGAAGGCGCGGGTGAAATCGTTGACGCAGCCATTGCCCTCGGTCTTGCCGAGAATGGCGACGATGCCGGCGGGATCGATCGCGCCTTGCGCGATCCTGGCCTCGAGCGCGCCGACATCGTCGGGGCTGCGCATCGGCAGGCGGTGAACGTAAGCGCGGCGCAGCCTGGTCGGCATGTCGAGAACTCCTGTCGTGCGGTCCGGCGACATTAGGCAATCACGAAGCCGCGCGCGACGGTGCTCCGGGATGGTCGGCATGCTATCCTCGGCATTCCCAATCTGAACGCCCGGTGATCCATGCCTCTCTGGACCTGCCTTCAATGCGGCGCGCAATTTCCCGATACGATGGCGCCGCCTGGCCATTGCGCCGTCTGCGAGGACGAGCGGCAATATGTCAACTGGAAGGGACAGAGCTTCCTCAGCCGCGACGAGCTCGCCGAGCGGCATCAGGTGGTCTGGCGCGAGGATGACGGCCTGACCGGCCTCGCTCTGGAGCCGAGCTTTGCGATCGGCCAGCGCGCGCTGCTCGTTCCCGAGCCGGACGGCTGCGTGATGTGGGACTGCATTCCCCTGGCGACGGATGCGGCCATTGCACATGTCCGCTCGCTGGGTGGCCTCAAGGCCATCGCGGTGTCGCATCCGCACTATTATGGCGCGGTCGCCGATTGGAGCGCGGCGTTCGGCAACGTGCCGGTCTACCTCCATGGCGACGACCGTGCCTTCGTCACCCGGCCGCATCCCGCGATCGTGCCCTGGACCGGCGATCGCCTCGCCATCTCGGACGACATCGTGCTGCTGCGGACCGGCGGGCATTTCGCCGGCGCCACCATCCTGCATTGGCGCAAAGGCGCCGGTGGCAAGGGCGCGCTGCTGACCGGCGACATCGCGATGGTGGCGATGGATCGCCGCCATGTCAGCTTCATGTATTCCTATCCGAACTACATCCCGCTCGGCGCGGCGGCCGTGCGCCGCATCGCCGATGCGGTCGCGCCGCTTGCCTTCGATCGCATCTACGGCGCGTGGTGGCAGAAGAACATTGCCGGCGATGCGAAGACGGCGTTCGATCGCTCGGTGCGGCGCTATCTCCAGGCGATCGCTTGAGCGCTCGTCTATCTCGGTGAGTGTGGGTGGTGGTCGGCCGCATCTGAAACAGTGGCGAGCGCTTCGGTATTTGCGGAGAACGGGGTGGCTCTTGCGAGGTTTGCGGGCAATATGCTCGCGGGGCGATCGACAGGGTTGCTCCGAAAACGCGATGACAGCCGTACAGCATGTCGGTCTATCGTTGCGAAGGCGACGCTTGCGGTCGCACTGGCCGAGACTCCGAGAACGATGGCACACATCTGGGCCAGTCCCGTACTCACGAGCTCGTTCAGAGCCACAAATGCCGCCGACGTCAGCCCGCACATAATTGGCCAGTGTACGAGGTACAGCGGGAACGAGAATCTCGAAAGCGCGACGAGCATGGGTCTAGCCAGAAAAGCGCGGCAGCTCTGAAGATCCATGATGCCTGCAAGGATCAGCATCGCGCCATACGCTTTCTGCTGCATGGGGGGAACTGCCCCGGAAACAACCACGGAGTGGCAAACGAGCAGAGACCAATCAGCCAGCCGGGCTGCCATACATCCGCGAGGACACAGCAGTACAGGCCAGAGACGACAAACGCCATCGCTGGCAGCTTGCGATACGAAGGCGGTCTTTCGGCGTGATAGGCTGAAGCGAGCAGATGGCCGACGAAGAAGCAGACATAGGCGCTCCGGATCGTGAAAAGGGTTCCAACGATCACGATGGTGATCCAAAACCACGCCGGCTGTCGTGCGCACCAGCAGAGAAACAGGATCAAAATGGAGCCGTGAAACTCGATGCTGAGGGTCCAAAGCGGCGCGACGAAGGAGTGACTCAGTTCGGTCTGCCAAGGAGAGAGCAGGGTTTCCGCAGACAAATCGCGATAACCTAATAGAAGTGCATTCAGTGTGCCGTCACGCAGGATGGAAAGCACCGAGACGTCGATATCCCACTGCCTGCTAAGCCAAGCGCTGCCCAAAATTTTTCCCGCCTCGACGTTTGCCTTGCCAGACATCAGCATCAAGCCTGCGGCAAAGACGGTCGCGGCTAGCGCTGGCAATCCGAGGCGAACGGCGCGCGCGAGAATTTGTAGTGACGACGAGCGGCACTTTCGCTCGTATGAGCGAGTGAGGACGTAGCCGCTGAGACAGAAGAAGGCGTAGACCGCCGAATAGCCATCGTAAAGGAAACTCAGCGGAGAGGCATGAATGGTCGCCGCAAGGATCGACGACGGCGAAGACGCTACTAACTCCGGCAGAAAGCCGGAAAGAAAATGCAACAGCAAGACCTGGATCGCAGCAAGGCCCCTAATCGATTCGATATACGTGATCCGAGGCAAAGTGGCCTCCCGCGAGAATGGTTCCGCCAGTCTCGAAGTGCTGATACTGACCGTATGTTTGGGAGAGGATCCCCGCATGTAGGCCACTTAACTTCAAATCGTTAAGATAGGCGTTGTGTGGCGCATACAATTGTCGATGCAACCTTTGCGAGCATTTCGGTTCGTTGCAAATTTGGTCTATCGTCATCGTGAGCGGCCCAACTGAGGGATTGTTTGCATTCCAACGCGGGCTCCTGCGATCATGATTGGAATAAAGTCTCACGCCGCTCTATCGCGGCAGCTACATCCAACTGTTCCGCGTCGGGCAGGGCAACGGCAAGACCGCGGTGCAGGAGCCTGAGCCCGGTCCGCCGGCGGCCTCCGCCTTCGTGAAGCCGGAACGACTGCTGCCGCTCCCCACCAGTCTCCGGTGATCCTTTGCCTTCGTTCGCCCGTTGCCTTGTGCTGGCCGGTCGCTGCGCGCTGTCGGCGGCGCCACAACGGAGAAGGGACATGCAACGCATCGTGCCGGGGCCGGGCCAGGAATCGGTGTGGGACTATCCGCGGCCGCCGCGGCTGGAGCGTTGCACGGCGCGTCTGCGCGTCACGTTCGCCGGCGTCACCATCGCCGACACGCAGGACGGCCATCGCGTGCTCGAGACCAGCCATCCGCCGGTCTACTACATCCCGCCGCAGCACGTTGCGATGCAGTGGCTGCGGCGCGCGCCCGGCCGGTCGTTCTGCGAGTTCAAGGGCGTCGCCGGCTACTGGACACTGGACGTCGACGGCCGCGTGTCCGAGCAGGCCGCCTGGAGCTACGAGCAGCCGACGCCGCCGTTCGCGCCGATCGCGGGCCATCTGGCGTTCTATGCGTCCCGGGTCGAGGCCTGCTTCGTCGGCGACGAGCGCGTTGCAGCGCAAGAGGGCGATTTCTACGGCGGCTGGATCACCTCTCATGTCGTCGGACCGTTCAAGGGCGGGCCGGACACGCGGCACTGGTAGATGCCCGCCCCAAGGCATGATCCGATCGCCGATCCTGATCGTATGGATGAATGGTCGCGGCGGACTGTACATGCAGCGTGGCCCGACGGGGCAGGGCGGTGATCTCCCTGCCTGACCAGATCTCATCTTCACGACGCCGGGGGAATGCCATGCGACGGTTGATGAAATTCCTGCACACCATGGGCGCGATCGGCATGATGGGCGCGATGGCCTGCCTCGTCGTGCTGCTCAGCCTCATCCCGCAGCCGTCGGTGTCGCTGGCGCACTATGCGGAGATGCGCGCGGCGATGGGCGCCATCGTGCGCTACGTGTTCTTCCCCTCGCTCGGCCTGACCCTGGTCGCTGGCCTGCTCGCGATCGCGATCAATCGCGCGCTGCACAGCGCGGGCTGGGCGCTCGCCAAGCTCGCCTCCGGCATCCTCGTCTTCGAATGGGGGTTGCCGCCGTGCAGGGGCCGATGCAGGAGGCGGCCGAGGAGGCCGCCCGCGCCGTCGCCGGCCAGATCGACCCGGCGACGCTTGCACCCAACTTCGGCACCGAGCAGGGCGCCATCTGGGTCATGCTCGGCGTCGCCACCGTGAACGTCATCCTCGGCGTCTGGCGCCCGAAGTTTACGAATTTGCCGGATTGATCGGCGACGCGATTGTCCGAGGTCGGTTGCTGTCAGCGTCGAGCATTCTGCGCCGCGAGCGCCGCTCTCTCGTCTCCCTCCCCCTTGCGGGGAGGGGTCAGGAGTGGGGGTCCCCACGGGCGGTGTCTCGAGAGCTCGGATATATCGGGAGCTGTTGAGCCGACCAGCCCCAAACAAAACTCAGAGCCCGCGGACCCCCACTCCTCAACCCCTCCCCGCAAGGGGGAGGGGAGCGCACCGCCGCTCGAGCGACTTGCTGATTTTGCGAAATTGCTCTTGCTATTTTTCCGAAATCATGTTTATCTCCCTCCATCCCGCCTCGTGCAGAGGGACGTACGCGTCGTCACGAACGTGGAGGTGGGCTGCGATGGACGTGACGGCGGCGCCAGACGAGCGCGGTCCGGCGCGGACGGCGAAGTCGTGTGGTCCTGGCCTCTCGACGCTGAGGTCAAGTCCGCTGCCGATGCTGTGACGGCTCGCGCGGGCGATGGGGGCAAGAACGCCGATCCCCAGGGAGAGCACGAAGGACACCGTTAAAACCGATCGCGCGGGGGAGGCCGGTTGTCAGGCCCGACCTGTGGTGACTGCCGCCTGCTTTTCTTGTTGCAGGCGGGCCATGGGCCGCGGTCAGCACCCGGCCTTCCCCGCGCCCTCTCGTGTCGAGAGAGCTGACGGCCGCATCACCCGGGCACCGATCGTGCCGCGGGATCGCGAACGCGCATACAGGATCACATGTTCAGGATGACATCAGGGGACGGGCGCGCAGCCTTTGACGACGCGCATTGTTTTCAGGGGGCATGCCCGACGCCAGCGCCACCGCGGCGCTGACGCCGGCCATGTCGGCGATTTCAGAGCTGCGTCGCCCGCAGCTCGATCGTGAGCGGCGTGGTCGTGCGCCTTGTGGCCGGGTCGGCCGGCATCTGCAGCACACGGGCGCGCTGGCCGGTGGCCAGGTCGGTGACCTTGACGATCCGGCCATTGGAGAATTCGAGCGCGTCGTGATGTTCGGTCGGCTTGTTGGTGTCGACCTGGCGGAAGCGGGCGAGATGCGCCCCGACCTTGCGGCGGAAGAAAAAGCCCTTGATGCGCACGTCGCCCTCGAAGGCGAGTTCGGTGCCTGGACGTAGGCACACCGCGGTCAACGGGTCGTCCTTGGTGCAGAAGCCGCGGGTCTCTGTGCCGGGAAATCGACAGGAGACCAGCACGTCGGCAGTCTTGGCGTCACGGGAAGCAACAGTATGGAGGCTGTAGTCACACATGGAAAGCTCCTGAAGGCCACCAGCACTAGGGCCGCAACGGCGAAGCAGGAGAGTCGTTCCATGTTGTTGAAGCCCGTCACTCTGACGGCACCCGCCGCGGGACAGTCCCGCGGCGGGAACTCGCGATCAGGTGAGATGCGCAGCTTCTTCGGCCTCGTCCTCGGCGGCGCCCCAATGCGAGGCGTCCTTGATGGTCGGGTCGATCAGCTCGCCGCGCAGCAGCGCCAGCGGCGACTTCCAATACAGCGCGATGTTGTGGAACGGGTCGGTCAGCACCTTGAAGGCCCAGATCAGGCCGGTCGAGACATCCTGCGTCGCAAACAGCTGGACGACGCGAAACAGACCGCCGCCGATACCGACCGCGAGCCAGAGCAGGCCGACATGGCGGACGAAGTCCATCCGGCCGGCCGGCTCTGCGAACAGGCCGAACAGCGTCGGAAACGCGAACAGCAACACCGGTACCAGGCCCCACACCGTCAGCAGCACGATCTTGCGGGTCTGATTGTAGCCGACCTTGACCGCCTCCTTGTAGTCATTGCTGACGCCGTTGACGTGGTCATAGCCGTTCGGTTCGAAGAAGAAGTGCCCGGTCTGCCGCGTCAGCATCGCGAGCCAGCCGACCAGGCCGGCCATCGCCGGATCCTTGAACAGCAGCGCATAGCACACGACGAAGATCACGGCGCTGATCAGGTGCAGCGTCTGATTGATCCGGCTCTGATGATAGTAGCGATAGTCGTCAAAGCGCTGCGTCTGCAGCGTCTTGTAGGTGCGCGACATGCGAATCCCCCTGCGGTTGTGGAACGAGGCGAAGACGTAGAGGGCCTCAGTGAAGGTGGCGTGACATTATGATGTTGTCACAATGAAGCCGACCGGGAGCGGATCGGGAGCCGCGATGTGCGCAGGCGAGCGGACCCCGCGCCGGCGCGCGACTCGCAGCCTGCTCTCTCTGTCTGCCGCAGAATGCGGAGAAACGGCTTTGATGCGGATCAAATCCGGCTGCCGATGTGACGTGTTGCGGCCTGCATCAGCCGGCGGGCGACCTCGCCAACCGGATCGCCTCGCTCAGGATCGCGCGGTCACCGATATGGTTGGCGAGCAGCAGCACGAGCCTCGCGTTCATGCGCAGGGCCTCGTCCTCGCTGAGGTCGCGCTGGCCACCGATCAGCTCGGCATAGAAGTCGTCGGGATCGCGGATGTTCGGGGTGAGGCTGAGGCTCATGCTGCAAGCTCCTGCTGGGCCGCGGGGCGCCTGCCGCAGGCGCGCCGGACCGCGTCCGTGATCGCGTCCCCGTCGAACTGCGGCCAGCGGGCGGTGACATATTGATCGGGACGGAACAGATAGGTCGTGCCGGGCGAGGCGCCGTATCGTGCCGCGAGCAGGCCCTTGGCATCAGCGATGTCGCGGCCGACGACGATCACCCGCGCCGTGTTGCCGTCGATGCTGAGCTGGTCGGCCGTGACGGCGTTGTCGAAGGTGACCACCGTGAAGCCCGAGCCGAGGCAGCTCAGGAACCAGCCGGGCTTGCCCGCGATCATCACCGGCGCGTCGGCGGCATTGGTCCCAGGCGTCATCGCGCCGGGGACGCCCCCGCCGTCGGGCGTATTCAGCGACGACGCGACATAGGGCGTCGGCGTCGACAGCCGTCCGCTGTTGACCAGCGGCCGCGCAAAGCTGTGGATCTGCGCGAGGTCGAGCACGGCGTCGCGATAAAGGCGACTCGCTTGCGTCTTCGGCGTGATGAAATCGGTCGCCCGCGTCGAGTTCAGGATGTTGTCGTCGGCGGCAAAGGCGCGTTCCTCGTGATAGCTGTCGATCAGGCTCTCCGGCGCCTCGCCGCGCAGCACCATTGCCAGCTTCCAGGCGAGGTTGTCGATGTCCTGCACGCCGGTGTTGGCGCCGCGGGCGCCGAACGGCGACACCTGGTGCGCCGCGTCGCCGGCGAACAGTACGCGTCCGTGGCGGAAATTGTCGATCCGGCGGCAGGCGAATTGATAGATCGACACCCATTCCAGCTCGAATTCGGTGGTCTCGCCGAGCATCGCCCGGATGCGCGGGATCACACGCTCGGGCTTCTTCTCCTCGTCCGGATTGGCGTCCCAGCCGAGCTGGAAGTCGATGCGCCAGATGTTGTCGGACTGGCGATGCAGCAGCACCGACTGTCCCGGATGGAACGGCGGATCGAACCAGAACCAGCGCTCGGTAGGGAAGTCCGCCTTCATCCTGACGTCGGCGATCAGGAAGCGGTCCTGGAAGAACTGGCCCGTGAACTCGGCGCCGGCCATCCGGCGGGTGTCGGAATTGGCGCCGTCGCAGGCGATCACCCATTGCGCCTCCATGGTGAAGATCCCGTCCGGCGTCTCCACCGCGAGCTGGGCGCAATCCTCGCTCTGCTTGAGGCTGACGAGGCGATGCTTCCAGCGCAGATCGATCAGCGGGCTCCTGTTGCAGGCGTCGACCAGGATCTCCTCGAGATGATATTGTTGCAGGTTGATCATCGCCGGCCAGCGATGGTCGGGCTCGGGCAGCAGGTCGAACTGATAGGAGAGCTGGTCGTGGAAGAACACCTTGCCGATGTTCCAACTGACGCCCTTCTCGACCATCGGCGCGGCGCAGCCGAGCCGGTCCCAGATCTCGAGCGGGCGCTTGGCGTAGCAGACGGCGCGGGAGCCGATGCTGACGGTGTCGTTGTCGTCGAGCACCACGACTGGCTGGCCGCGGGCGGCGAGATCGAGCGCCGCGGTCAGGCCGATCGGCCCGGCGCCGATCACGACGATCGGATGACGGCGGGTCTCGCCGCTCCGCTGCTCCGCCGAGCAGACATAGGGAAATCGCGGATAGACATAGTTGCTCATGGCTGCCTCGCCTGGCGCGTTGCGGTCGGGACTGTCGGGACGAGCAATCGCTCAGTCGCTGCCTGCGAATTCCTTCTCGTGCATCCAGGCGGTGTGCCGCGGCGGCTTCTTGGTCGTGGCCCATTCGTCGACCATGGCGTGGGCGACCGACTTCATCCGCGTGATCTGCTCCGGCGTCGCGGTCCAGGCCGCGATCTCCAGCCGGTGGCCGCTCGGATCATGGAAATAGATCGACTTGAAGATGGTGTGGTCGGTGATGCCGACGACGTCGAGACCGGCGGCCTCGGCGCGCGCCTTGGCTTCCTCGAGCTCCTCCATGTCCTTGACCTGGAAGGCGATGTGCTGGGTCCATTCCGGCGTGTTCGGATCGCGCCCCATCGGCGGCGAGTTCGGCAGCTCGAAGAAGGCGAGGATGTTGCCGTTCCCGGCATCGAGGAAGATGTGCATGTAGGGATCGGGCGCCTTGGTCGAGGGCACCTTGTCCTCGGCGATCGCGCCGAGCAGGTCCATGTTGAGGACCTTCTTGTAGAAGTCGACGGTGGCCTTGGCGTCGGCGCAGCGATAGGCGACGTGATGGATCTTCTCGATCTGCATGATTGTCCTCCCGTTGTTGGCAGGATAGTAACGAATGATACGATTGTGCGGCATTGATCCAGATCAACCCGATCGGAATCGGATCGCGGTCGTCGGGGTCATTGGACGGAATGAGGGGGCAGAGGCGCAATGACAAAGACGGCCACCGACATGCGCGACCGCAAGCAGGGCGAAGCGGCCACGGAGCGCGAGCTCCGGCTACAGCGCTATTTCCCCTATCGGCTGGCCCGCCTCGCCGAGCAGGTGTCGCTGGCGGTGGCCGAGGTCTATGCCGACCGGTTCGCACTGTCGCGCCAGGAATGGCGGATCCTGGCGGCGCTGGGCGAGCAGTCGCGGCTGCCGACCAAGCAGATCGGCCGACTGACGACGCTCGACAAGATGAACGTCAGCCGCGCGATGCAGGGCCTGGAGGCGCGCGGCATCGTCAGCCGCAGCCGCGATCCGGAGGACGGGCGCGAGCGGATCGTGACCCTGACGGCCGCCGGCAGAGCGCTGTACCGCAGGATCGTGCCCCATGCGCTGGCGCGCGAGGCCGATCTGCTGAGCGTGCTTTCGGCCGCCGAGATCGCGACCCTCGACACGGTCATCGACAAGCTGCTCGTGGCCGCCGAACGATCGGTCGATGATCCCCCGGCCGAAAGGCTTGATCGGTGCCGCCGCCGCGCTATATCGACGGTCTCTCTCCACCCCTGATAGCATGGGCCAACGTACGACGATGACCGACACCGCCACCGTTAGCCATTCCTTCCAGGCCGAAGTTTCCGAGCTGCTCCATCTGATGGTGCACTCGGTCTACTCCGAGACCGACATTTTCTTGCGCGAGCTGATTTCGAACGCCTCGGACGCCTGTGACAAGCTGCGTTACGAGGCGATCGCCAGACCCGATTTGATCGGCGACGGCGAGGCGCCGCAGATCCGCATCATCCCGAACCAGGCCGCTGATACGCTGACCATCGCCGACAGCGGCATCGGCATGGAGCGCCAGGAACTGATCGACCATCTCGGCACCATCGCCCGCTCCGGCACCAAGGCGTTCGTGCAGAAGCTGGCCGAGGCCAAGGACGGCACCGGCCTGATCGGCCAGTTCGGCGTCGGCTTCTACTCGGCCTTCATGGTCGCCGACCGCATCACCGTGATCAGCCGCCGCGCCGGCGGCAGCGAGGTCTGGACCTGGACCTCGTCGGGCGGCGCGGGCTTCGAGGTGGCGCCGGCGTCCGAGGAGGATGCCAAGCGGGTGGCGCGCGGCACCGAGATCGTGCTGCACCTCAAGGACGACGCCAAGAAATATCTCGAAACCTATGAGATCGAGCGCATCGTCACCGCCTATTCCGACAACATCCAGTTTCCGATCATGCTGGTCGCGGCGGAGGGCGAGCCCCGCCAGATCAACTCGGCGAGCGCGCTGTGGCAGCGCTCGAAGTCCGAGCTGACGCCGGAGGACTACAGCAAGGCCTACAAGTCGATCGCGCATGCGTTCGACGAGCCGGCGATGACGCTGCACTACCGCGCCGAGGGCCGTTATTCCTACGCCGTGCTGCTGTTCGCGCCGTCGACCAAGCCGTTCGACCTGTTCGAGCCGTCGCGCAAGGGCAAGGTCAAGCTGTATGTCCGGCGTGTTTTCATCACCGACGACGCCGACCTGATGCCGGCGTACTTGCGCTTCATCCGTGGCGTGATCGACAGCGAGGACCTGCCGCTCAATTTGTCGCGCGAGATGCTGCAGAACAATCCGCAGCTGGCGCAGATCCGCAAGGCGGTGACGACGCGGGTGATCAGCGAGCTGGAGCAGCTTGCCGACAAGGACGCCGAAAACTTCGACAAGATCTGGGATTCGTACGGCGCCGTGATCAAGGAAGGCCTGTACGAGGATTTCGAGCGCCGCGACAAGCTGCTGGCGCTGGCGCGCTTCACCACGACATCGGGCGAGCGGCGTTCGCTGAAGCAATATGTCGAGGGCCTCAAGGAGAACCAGACCGAGATCTATTTCCTGGTTGGTGACAGCATCGAGCGGCTGAAGTCCAATCCGCGGCTCGAGGCCGCCAAGGCGCGCGGCGTCGAGGTGCTGCTGCTCACCGATCCGGTCGATGCGTTCTGGACCTCGGCACGGCTCGAATATGACGGCAAGCCGCTGAAGTCGCTGAGCCAGGGCGACATCAACTTCGATCCGATCCCGGTGACCGAGCCGAAGGCCGAGGACGAGGAACAGCCGGCGGCCGACGAGGCCAATACGATCGCGTTGATCAAGGCGAGCCTCGGCGACCACGTCACCGACGTCAAGGTCTCGACCCGGCTCACCACCAGCGCCTCCTGCCTGGTGGCCGGCAGCCATGGTCCCGATCGCGAACTGGAGCGCATCCTGTCGCAGCAGGCGCGCGGGGCGCGCACCAAGCCGATCCTCGAGATCAATCTGCGCCATCCGCTGGTCGTGGCGGTCGCGAAGGCCGCTGCCGACAAGGCCAAGGTCGACGACCTGTCCTTCCTGCTGCTCGAGCAGGCGCAGATCCTCGACGGCGAGCTGCCGGAGGATCCGGCCGCCTTCGCGGCCCGTCTCAATCGGCTGGTGCTGCAGGGCGTCGCGGGTGCCTGAGCCGCCTGGATGCGGGCGCGGAGATCAGTTCTTCGCGCTCGTCTGCGGGACCAGCTTGCGCCAGTGCATGATCTCGGCGCGGTAGGTCGCGGTGTAGACGCCGACGTCGCCGGTGAGCGGCGTGGCGCCGACCTCGGCGAACTGCCTGCTGATGTCGGGATCGGCCAGCGCGGCGTTGATCTCGCGGTTGAGCAGCTCGACGATGGCTTCCGGCGTGCCGTGCGGCACCGCGACGCCATAGAAGCCGGAGGTCTCGAACGCCGGCAGCACGTCGGCGACCGGCGGCAGATCGGGGAAGGCGGCGGCGTGCTCGCGCGTCGTGACGGCCAGCGCCCGGACCTTGCCGCTGCGCAAGAGATCGACGGCGGAGGCGGCGTTGTCGAACATCGCGTGGATGTGGCCGGAGGCGAGGTCGGTCAGGGCCGGCCCCGAACCACGATAGTGCACGACGGACCAGGTGATGCCGCCGAGGGTCCGGAACAGTTCGGCCGACAGCAGCTGGACGGTGCCAGGACCGGCGGAGCCGACGCTGAGCTTTCCCGGGTTTGCCTTGGCATAGGCCAGGAATTCGGGCAGCGTCTTGACCGGCAGCTCCCGGCTGACCAGCAGCAGCAGCGGCATGCGCGCCATGCCGGCGACGGGGATGAGATCGCCGTCGGTGCCGGGCGAGCCGTCCGTCGAAGCTGTAATGACGTTGGCGGTCGAGGTCGCAAGGATCGTGTAGCCGTCCGGCGGGGCGCTCGCGACGCTCTTGGTGGCGGTCGCGCCGCCCGCACCTGGCCGGTGATCGAGCACGAAGGGCTGGCCCAGTCGGCGGCTCAGCCAATCGCAGATCAAGAGCGACAGCCGGCCGGTGGCTCCGCCCGGAGCAAACGGAATGACCCAGGTGACGGGCTGAGCCGGATAGGGCGCGTCAACTCCGGCGAACGCCGAGGTCGAAGTCATGGCTGCAACGCTGCTCCAGGCGGCGCAGCGCAGCAATGCGCGTCGTGTCATCGTGTCCTTGGGCATGCCGGCCTTCGCGTTGGCATGTTCTGGGAGCGGTACGCTAACCGGCATTTCCGAGAACTTCGTAAAGGATCGCATTCGCATCAACAGCGACGCACTCTCGGCCGGTTAACCCTCCCGATTAACGGCTGGTCAGGCCACCCGGCCTATAAGCACGCCGAATTGGGGGTGAGGGCGTTCATGAACTCCGGGCAGTCGGATCGATCTGTGGAACTCAGCACAGCCCCTCGGAAGCCGTCGGCGGCGAAGATCTGGCTGAAGGCGATCGAGCTGACCTCGCGCATCGAGGCAGAGCCGGCGCGGCTGTTCGCCGACGTGGTGGACGACTGGGCCGCGAAGCAGCCCGAACGGCCGGCGCTGGTCTCCGATCGCGAGACGCTGAGCTATTCCGCCCTGTCTGCGCGCATCAACCGATACGCCCGCTGGGCGCTGGCCAACGGCGTCGCGCCTGGTCACACGGTCGCTTTGATGATGCCGGGCCGGCCCGACTACCTGGCCGCCTGGCTTGGCATCAGCCGCGTCGGCGGCGTGGTTGCGCTCGTCAACACCAATCTGATCGGACCGTCGCTCGCGCATTGCCTCAACGTGGCCCGGCCAGTCCATGTGATCGTCTCCAAGGACTTCCACGAAGCCTATACGGAGGTTGCGCCGTTGATCGCGGGCGGGCCGCGTGTCTGGGTTGCCGACGGCGGCGATCTCGACGTCGCGGTCGCCGCGATGGATACGCACGCGCTCGACGCAACCGAACGCCGCGCCGTGACGATCAACGACCGCGCGCTGCTGATCTACACCTCCGGCACGACGGGCCTGCCCAAGGCCGCCAGCATCAGCCATCGCCGCATCATGAACTGGGGCGGATGGTTTGCCGGCCTCACCGGCGCAGGTCCTGACGATCGCCTCTATGACTGTCTGCCGGTCTATCATTCCGTCGGCGGCATCGTCGCCCCCTGCAGCATGCTGCGCGCCGGCGGTGCGGCGGTGCTCGCCGAGAAATTCTCCGCGCGCAATTTCTGGCGCGACATCGTCCGTCACGATTGCACGCTGGTGCAATATATCGGCGAGCTCTGCCGCTATCTGCTGGCCGCCGCGCCGGGCGATTTCGACCGCGCCCATCGGCTGCGGCTCGCCTGCGGCAACGGAATGCGCGGTGACGTCTGGGAGGCGTTCCAGGCGCGTTTCGGCATTCCCCAGGTGCTGGAATTCTATGCCGCAACCGAAGGCAACTTCTCACTCTACAATGTCGAGGGCAGGGTAGGATCGATCGGGCGCGTGCCGTCGCTGCTTGCGCATCGCTTTCCCGCCGAGATCATCAAGCTGGATGCCGACCAGCGCGCCCCTTGCGCGGAGCTGACGGGCAGTGCCGCGTCTGCGCGCGCGGCGAGATCGGCGAGGCCATTGGCCGCATCGGTACGGCGGACCAGGGAGGCGGCCGCTTCGAAGGCTACACCGACACCGGCGAGACCGAGAAGAAGATCCTGCGTGACGTCTTCGCCAAGGGCGATGCCTGGTTCCGCACCGGTGACCTGATGCGCCAGGATGACCAGGGCTTCTTCTATTTCGTCGACCGCCTCGGCGACACCTTCCGCTGGAAGGGCGAGAACGTCGCGACCAGCGAGGTGAACGAGGCGATCCTGCAATGTCCCGGCGTTTTGGAAGCATCGACCTATGGTATCGTCGTGCCCGGCACGGACGGACGCGCCGGCATGGCGGCGCTCGTCGTCGGCGACAGCTTCGATCTCGATCGCCTCTCTTCAGAACTTGCCCGCCGGTTGCCGCCCTATGCGCGCCCGGTGGCGCTCCGCATCACGTCGTCGCTGCAGTCGACCGAAACATTCAAACAGAAGAAGCAGGAGCTGATGCGCGAGGGCTTCGATCCGTCGATCGTGCACGAGCCGCTCTACGTGCGGGACGCCGGGACGGGTGCATATTGCCCGCTCGATCAGGATCTCCATGCGCGGATTCTCGCCGGCGAGGTTCGTTTGTAGATGATTTTAATCATAGACCATGATGGGTATTTACCAACGGTCCGAAACATCGCTGGCAAGTCCGGTTTCCTTCACCTTCTCCCCCTATGGTCGGTTTCATCGTTTGAACAGTGAGCGGATTGGCCCATGTCGGTACGGTTAAGAATCATTGCGGCGATCAAGCAGATTGCGGAAGAGCAGAAGGTCAAGCTGCCGCCGTTGACGGATGAGCTGACCCTGCACGAAACCGGCTTCGATCTCGCTCGCTTTCGCCATCCTGGTGGCCCGTCTCGAGGACGATCTCGGCGTCGATCCGTTCACCCTGTCCGAGGATGTGACGTTCCCCAACACGATAGGCGACTTCATCGGGGCCTATGAGAATGTCCCCGCGTGAGATCTTCGCGCTTCGCGACCATCTCGGGACCGCGCTGACCGAACGGACGATCTCCGATCCCGGTCACGTTCTGTCGCTCGCCGAGCTGTCGCGCGGAAGCTGCCTCGGCGGCCGCACCGAAGAGCTCAACGGACGTTCGGTGCTGCTGGCGACCTCCGGCCAGCTGCTCGCCGGCCTCGCGCTGATCGAGATCGATGGCGTCGCCCGGCGCATGTTGCTGTGTCCGCCTGATCTCAAGAGCGAGCATCTCGCCAGCATCATTGCCGATGCTGACATCGACGCCATCGTGACCGATGAGGTCCAGCGTTTCGACGCCTGCGGCGTCGATCTCGTGATCGAGGTCGCCCTGCCGCAGCCGTCTGCCGCGGTCGTGCAGACGGTGCGCGCCACCGAATGGCTGATGCTGACATCAGGCACGTCGGGCGTGCCGAAGATTGTCGGGCATACTCTGGATGGCCTGTGCGGCGCGATCATCGGCGACCGTCCGGTACCCGGCGAAGCCATGCCGGTGTGGGCGACCTTCTACGACATCCGCCGCTACGGCGGCCTGCAGATATTCCTGCGTGCCGTCGTCGGCGGTGGCTCCATGGTGTTGTCGGATCCGGGCGAGGGGCTCTCGGACCATGTCGCGCGTCTCAACGCACGCGGCGTCACGCACATGTCCGGAACGCCGTCGCATTGGCGCAAGCTGCTGATGAGTGGGGCGGTGGAAGGCTTTGCGCCGCGCTATGTGCGTCTCTCCGGCGAGATCGCCGATCAGGCCGTGCTCGACGGATTGAAGCAGGCGTTTCCCGACGCTTCGATCGGTCATGCCTACGCCTCGACGGAGGCAGGCGTCGGCTTCGCGGTCAATGATGGGCTGGACGGTTTTCCCGCGACGCTGCTCGGCGAAGGCCGCGGTGCAGTCGACATGAAGGTCGCCGACGGCTCGCTGCGCATTCGCTCCAAGCGCGCCGCGCACGCCTATGTCGGACGCGCTACGGCTGCCCTGACCGATCCGGACGGCTATGTCGACACCGGCGACATGGTCGAGCTGCGCGGCGATCGCTACTACTTCGTCGGGCGTCGCAACGGCATCATCAATGTGGGCGGGCTCAAGGTCCATCCCGAAGAAATCGAAGCCGTGATCAATGGCCATCCCGAGGTGCGGATGTCGCGCGCCAAGTCGCGGCGCAGTCCGATCACCGGCGGCATCGTCGTCGCCGAGGTCGTGCTGACGGCGGATGCCGATCCGGCGCGGAGCGAGACGGTTCGCAATGAGATCCTCGCCGCGTGTCGCGCGCGTCTCGCGGCTCACAAGGTGCCGGCGATGATCCGCGTCGTGCCGGCGCTCGATGTCACTCCGGCCGGCAAGCTGGCGCGCGCCGATGCATAATGTTCTCGTCACCGGCGGCAGCCGTGGCATCGGGCTCGCCATTGCGCGCAGGCTCGTGGGTGCGGGCTATGACGTCATCGCGGTGGCCCGCCGGGAGAGCGACGAACTGCGCGCCGCGATGGCCGAGTTCAGCACCAGCAGCGCCGGCATTCATTTCCGCGCCTGCGACCTCAGCGTCGTTGACGAACTTCCGGCCTTCGTGAAGTCGGTCCGCGACGAGTTCGGTCCGCTCTACGGTCTCGTCAACAATGCCGGTCTCGGCACCGAAGGCCTGCTGGCGACCATGCACAATTCGGAGATCGAGGCGCTGGTGCGGCTCAACGTGCTGGCGCCGATGATCCTGACGAAATACGTCGTTCGCCACATGATGGCGGCGGGCGAGGGGCGGGTGATCAACATCTCCTCGATCATCGCCTCTACCGGCTACAATGGCCTGTCCGTGTACGGCGCGACCAAGGCGGCCGCCAACGGCTTCACGCGCTCGCTGGCGCGCGAGGTCGGCAAGGTCGGTATCACCGTGAACGCGATCGCGCCGGGCTTCATCGCCACC
Organism: Bradyrhizobium oligotrophicum; assembly: GCA_050641875.1. Taxonomy (GTDB): domain Bacteria; phylum Pseudomonadota; class Alphaproteobacteria; order Rhizobiales; family Xanthobacteraceae; genus Bradyrhizobium; species Bradyrhizobium oligotrophicum_B. The sequence goes on along the minus strand of CP192619.1, from coordinate 1,002,317 downwards.
GAGCTGACGCAGAGCATGGACGAGGAGCAGCAGCGGCGCATCGCCGGCCGCAGCGCGTTGCGGCGGCTGCCGGAAACGGGTGACGTCGCCGCGATGGTTGAATTCCTGCTCGGCGAGGGCGGACGCAATGTCACCGGCACGGTGTTGACCGTGGACGCCGGTAATACCGCCTGAGGCCATTTGCGGCGAACGGCCGCTCTGGCCGTTGATTTCGCTCAAGCGCTCGGCGGGCGGCAGCAGCGATAGTGCCGGCGCAATCCGGAACCGGTATCCATGTTCGAGCGCATTCTGCGGTGGACCCTCGTAGCGATCGCAATCGCGGGCCTCGCCGCGGGCGGCCTCGCGCATGTGTTCGGTCGCCCCGATCTTGCCGGGATCGCGTTCACGGCCTCGACCGTTCCCGTCATCCTGGGGCTGATCGTCTCGATCGTCCGCGATGTCCTGGCCGGCCGCATCGGCGTCGACGCGATCGCGCTGGTGTCGATGAGCGCGGCGATCATCCTTGGCGAGCCGCTGGCCGGCGCTGTCGTGGCGCTGATGTATTCCGGCGGCAACGTACTGGAAGACATCGCCGTCGCCCGCGCCGAGCACGATCTGCGCGCGCTGGTCGATCGCGCGCCGCGTGAGGCGCATCGCCGCCGTGGCGACGAGATCGACAACGTTCCGATCGCCAGCGTCGCCGTCGGTGATCGCCTGATGGTCCGCGCCGGCGAGATCGTCCCGGTCGATGGCATGGTCGAAGCGACCATCGCCGTCGTCGACGAGTCGGCGCTCACGGGGAAGCCGATCCCGGTGACGAAGACGCGCGGCATGGCGATCCTGTCGGGATCGGTGAACGCCGGCGACACGTTCGAAATGGCGGTCACGGCCACCGCGGGCGAAAGCACCTATGCCGGCATCGTCAAACTGGTGACGACGGCCCAGACCGCCAAGGCACCGTTCGTGCGGCTCGCCGACCGCTATGCCCTGATCTTTCTGCCCATCAGCCTCGCCATCGCGGCGGCCGCCTGGTTCGCCTCGGGCGATCTGATCCGGAGTCTCGCGGTGCTGGTCGCCGCGACGCCCTGTCCGCTGATCCTCGCCGCACCCGTGGCCTTCATCGCGGGTGTCGCGCAGGCCGCGCGCAGCGGCATCCTGGTCAAGGGTGGGGGCAAGCTGGAGGCGCTTGCGCGCGCCCATACCGTGCTGTTCGACAAGACGGGCACGCTGACCGTCGGCGGCGCGCGGCTGCTCTCGGTCGACGCCGCACCGGGCGAGGACGCCGATGCGGTGCTGCTGCTCTGCGCATCGCTCGAGCAGGCCTCGCACCACGTGGTGGCGCACGCGATCGTGCAGGCGGGCCAGGCCCGCGGGCTGAAGCTGAAGGTGCCCGAACAGGTCAGGGAGACCATGGGCTCGGGCCTCGAAGGTCTGATCGACGGCCGCACCGTGAAGGCCGGCTCGCGCGACCTCGTGCTCGGCAGCCGCACCCTCCGCCATGGGCGGCGCGGGCGATCCGCCGGGCGTCGTGGCGTTCGGCCCTGATCGTCTTCGTGGCGATCGAGGGGCGCCCGATCGGGGCGCTGCTGCTCGCCGACGAGTTGCGCGCGGATACACCGCGGGCGATCCGCTGGCTGCGCGAGGCCGGCATCGCGCGCATGGTCATGGTGACCGGGGACCGCGCCGCGGCCGCGCAGGCGATCGGCGCGGCGCTCGATCTCGACGCCGTGCTGGCGGACCGTGTCCCCTCCGACAAGGTGGAGGCGGTCAGGACCGAGCAGCGGCTGCATCCCACCATCATGGTCGGCGACGGCATCAACGATGCCCCGGCGCTGGCCTCTGCCGATGTCGGCATCGCGCTCGGCGCCCGTGGTGCCAGCGCCTCGTCGGAAGCCGCCGACGTGGTCATTCTTGCCGATCGGCTCGATCGGGTCGGCGAGGCGATCGTGATCGCGCAGCGCGCCCGACGCGTCGCCCTGGAGAGCATCTTCGCCGGCATGGGCCTGTCGTTCGTCGCGATGGGCGCCGCCGCCTTCGGCCTGCTGCAGCCGGTGCCTGCGGCCCTGGTCCAGGAGGCCATCGACGTCGCCGTCATCCTCAACGCGCTCCGCGCTCTGTTCCCGGCCGGCCGCGGCAAGGCCGGCCGGATCACGGCCGAAGACGGCCGCGGGCTCAGGCATGATCACCAGGCGCTGCTGCGCGGCCTCGACCGCCTGCGCGCGATCGTCGACGCGCTCGACGAGGTCCCGCCCGACGGCGCCGTGGCGCTGATCATGGAAGCCAACGGCCTGGTGCAGGACAAGGTCGTTGCGCATGAGCGCGACGACGAAGGATCGGTCTATCCGAAGCTCGCGCGGCTCCTGCAGGAGAGCCATGGCCTGTCGGCGATGAGCCGCGCCCATCGCGAGATCCTGCATCTGGCGCGCCTGCTCGGCCGGCTGGTCGAGGATCTGCCGTCCGAGCATGTGGACCGCTACCTGATCCGCGACGCCCAGCGGGTGATCGAGGCGATCGAGACGCTGGTGCGCATGCATACGGCGCAGGAGGACGACATCTACGAGGCCGTGGTGGCGCGCTCGGCCGCCTGAGCCGTTCGCGTCAGCCCGGATGCCGGGGCAGGTCGATCCGTTCGTTGGCAAATTCCGCAGGACCTTCGATCAGACGGCGAATCCGCCGCTGGCGTTCTTCGGCCGACAGGTTCGGGTCGAGCATCCGATCGATCAGCCGGATTGCATTCTGCTCGATGGCGACGGGATCCCGCGACGTGGGCTGCCCGGTTGCGGCCGGCCGCGATGCATGCAGGCCGATCATGAGCAACTCGCCGATGGCGTCGGAGCGTGTCATCTGGTGAGCCTCCGCCCAGGCGTCGATCTCGGCGGTGAGCTCCTGGGACAGCTTCACCGCACTCACCGCATCATGTCCCAGCCGGACGGCGGGGCTGTGATCCCTGCGGATGTCGGAGAATGGCGTCATGTGTTTGCCGGACGTCATCTGCCTGTTGACCATATCAGCCTAAAGTATGCAGGAGGGACTGGGATTTGATTTCGATCAAGGACGTCCTAAGAAAGCGGCCTCTCGCGGCGGTTCCGCCGCCGGATGCCACGCGTGTCGCTGCTGCCAGGCAGGCCACGGAGCGCAATACCGCAGACAGTCGGCAAGCCCATGCGATTCCTCCACACTTTCCAAGTCTATGATTTCCTCGACACGCTCATCAGCTTGTTCACGGCGTTCGTGCTGGGCACGCTGATCGGCGCCGAGCGGCAATACCGGCAGCGCAGCGCCGGCCTGCGCACCAACGTGCTGGTCGCGGTCGGTGCGGCCGCCTTCGTCGACATCGGCAACCGCCTCACCGGCGCCGACGGCGCGGTGCGGATCATCGCCTATGTGGTGTCGGGCATCGGCTTCCTCGGCGCCGGCACGATCATGAAGGAGGGCATGAACGTCCGCGGGCTCAACACCGCCGCGACGCTGTGGGCCTCCGCGGCGGTCGGCGCCTGTGCCGGCGCCGACCTGATCGCGCAATCGGTGGCGCTGACCGTGTTCGTGCTGGCCGGCAACACCTTGCTGCGGCCGCTGGTCAACGCGATCGATCGCATCCCGCTCAATGCGCAGACCTCGGAGGCGAACTACGAGATCGTCCTGACCACCGACGGGCTGCGCGCCGCCGAGCTGCGCGAGGCGCTCGACGAGCGGCTGGAGGCGGCCAAATACCCGGTGCGGGAGACCGAGGTCGTCTATCGCTCCGAGGACATCGTCGAGATCGTCGCGACGCTGGTGCCACACGCGGTCGATACGGTCGATCTCGACCGCGTCGTGTCTGAGCTGGCGAAGCTCGCCGGGGTCCGTCACGCGACCTGGAACGTCAGAGCGCTGGTGTGACGGCATCGGCGGAGCAGGGTCGCCGCACCGGCGGCGGGGCGCTCGCCACACCTCGTGGCTGCCTGCCGCCGGCGACGGTCGCAAGCTCCCCACCCACGTCATGGTTCGACATCCCCCGCATCGCTCATTGCGCCCATGCGAAAGTTCCATGTCGCGCCTGAACCATCGCTGAATGCAGCGCCGTCAGTCGTCAGGCGTGCGGCAGTCCCATCGTCAGTGCCCGCCGCGGGCGAAGATCTCGTAGAAGCCGAGCACGATCTCGGAGGCGATCAGGATGACGACGATGACCTCGAGCCGCAGCGAGCGCTTGGTGTCGATGATGTCGGCGAGCGTGGTCGCCGTCTCCGCGATCACCGCGAGCTTGCGGTTGAGGGTTTCCTCCCGTTCCTTCAGCTCATACTCGTCCTCGAGTCGCGCATAGAGCCGCTCCAGGTCGGGCCGGTCCCACAGCACGTCCGGCTTCTCGCCGACCGCTACGCGGCCGGAGACGCGGTGCTGCACCAGCAGCGCCTCGCCGAGCAGCTTGAGCATGGCCACCCGGCTCTTCGAGGTTCGCCCCAGCAGCGCAAGCTCGCGCGCGAACGGCTCGATCGTGTCGAACACGTTGGCGATCTCGCGCTCGCTGCGGCCGAGCACGACGCTCTTGGCCAGCGCATCGGCGACGATGAGCAGTCGCTCCAGCGACAATTCCTTGACCAGGACCGGGCCGCCGACCGGGATCGGCTCGTCGGACTCGCGCGCGACCTGGACCTTGGCCGTCTCTTCCTCGTGGGGGGCGATCGGGCCGAACAGCCGCGCGCTCAGGCGGTCGAGGAAGTTGATCTCCTCGGCCGCCGACAGGCCGATGAAGACGACGACGCCATAGCGGAAGACGACCGCGATTCCCGTCTCGCCGATGCGGACCGCGAGCGGCGCCGCCGACAGCACCTGGCCTTCGAAGCCGGCGGTATTGATACGGTCCGCGATCTGGAGCGCGCGGGCGGCGAGTTGTGGAGTGGGCGAGGTGTCGGCCATGATGGCGAAAGGCTAGCACGTCAATGCGGACGGAACGATAACGCGGCGCGCGCCGTCTCGGCGACACGGCCGCCGCCGAGTAACATGGCCTGAACCCGCTTGACAGGAATGAACGTAGCTCCTCACTGGATGCGCACCCCGGACGGATGCCTCTCGATGTCGAAGACCAGCGCTGCGGACTACTATGCCTCGATTCCGGTGTTTCGCGGCTTTGCGCGCCTGATGGAGCCGCAGCTCTATCAGCCGGTGCCGGACGACTGGCTGATCGGCACCGCCGATATCGTCGAGTCGACCAAGGCGATCGCCGACAAGCGCTACAAGGCGGTCAACATGGCCGGGGCGGCGGTCATCGCCGCGGTCACCAATGCCTTGGAGGGGCGCGAATTCCCGTTCGTGTTCGGGGGCGACGGCGCGAGCTTCGCCGTCGGCCCGGATGACGCAGCGGCCGCGCGCGAAGCCTTGGCCGCCACCGCGACCTGGGTCAGGGAGGATCTCGGTCTCGCGATGCGCGTCGCTCTGGTGCCCGTGACGGCCATCCGCGCGCAGGGCCTCGATGTCCGCGTGGCGCGCTACGGTCCCTCGGCCAACCTGTCCTACGCGATGTTCGCAGGCGGCGGACTGGGCTGGGCCGAGGCCGCGATGAAGCGGGGCGAGTTCGCGATTCCGCCGGCGCCGTCCGGTGCGCAGCCCGATCTGTCCGGACTCTCGTGCCGATTCGAGGAGATTCCGGCGGCGCGTGGCGTCATCCTGTCGGTGCTGGTGCTGCCGGCCCCCGGCGCGGAGGCGCAGGCCTATCGCAAGGTGATCGAGGAGATCATCACCCTCACAGAACGCAGCCCCGACGCCGGGCGGCCGGTGCCGGCCGGCGCGCCGGCGCTGCGATGGCCGCCGCAGGGATTTGCCTACGAAGTCCGCGCCGCGCGCGGGCCGCTGTTGTCGCGCTGGGCCCGCGTGCTCGGACGTACGCTGTTCGTCTATGCCGTGATGCGGTTCAACGTCAGCATCGGCGGCTTCGTGCCGGATCTCTACAAGCAGCAGGTGGTCGAGAACTCCGACTTCCGCAAATATGACGACGCGCTGCGCATGATCATCGACTGCACCGGCGAGCTCGCGCAGGACCTGGAGCGACGGCTTGGCGCGGCGGCTTCCCGCGGCATCGTCCGCTACGGGTTGCATCGGCAAGATGCCGCGATGATGACCTGCTTCACGCCGTCGGCGATCCGGCCCGACCACGTCCACTTCATCGACGGCGCACGCGGCGGCTACGCGTCGGCGGCGACCGCGTTGAAGGCCGCGGTCGCCTGAGCGCGGATCAGCGTGAGCGGGTCCAGGTCTCGCCGCCGCACAGCGATCCGACGCAGCCTTCCACCTTCAGCGTATCCGGGCCGGAAACGGAGATGTGGCTGGTGTAGCTCTGGCCATCATCGGCGTTGTAGATCCTGCCGGACCATTTGTTCGGCCCCTCCGCGTGAACGCCCTCGAACAGTTGCAGGCCGATGATCGGGCGGTTGGCCAGCGCGCGATTGGGATTCTTGTTGTCGACGGCCGGCTTGCCGGTGTCGGTGTCCATCGGCTCCTTCAGCCAGACGACGGTGCCGCAGAGATTGGCGCCGCATTTGGCGACCTTGATCCTGGCGTCGCCTGCCTGGGTCAGCCAGGTGCCGGTCGGATCATCGGCGGCCAAAGCGGGCTGCGCCATCACGACCGTCGCCAGCGCAAGACCAGCCAAACGCAATTTCCAAATCATCTTACCCCCGTTGAAGCCGCGTTTCCATAACAGCAAACGGCCCAGTTGCAATCGCGGACGTCCGGTTGTCCAAAGCGTGATCATCACGATCAGGTGCATGGCTGCCGAGCCGTCTCAATCCCTTGCTCGGTTGTCTCATGCACTGGAAATGGCTTTGACTGCCGCGACAAACTCCATTGTCGTCCCGGCGAACGCCGGGACCCATACCCCCAGGGAGGGGTTTGAGGCAGACTGGTCATTGGCATTGTGCCCATCACGTCCGCCGCGGCGTATGGGTCCCGGATCGGCGCCGCGACGCGCTGGCGCGCGTCACGGCTTGTCCGGGACGACAGCGGTGGGTTTCGCGGATTTACGATTCAAACAGCCGATGACAGGGCCGGGACATGGCAGCGCGGCCTCGCGGCATGTGATGCCCGAGTGCTGCGATCCATGTGGCCCTCTTGAAAGTGCAGAGGGCGCAGGGAATGCCGGGTGAAGGCCTCACCCATGGCCCGCCTGCGAAAAGAATGCAGGCGGCAGGTACCACAGGCAAAGCCGATTCACTCCGGCATTCCCTGCGCGACGGTCTTCACGCTTATACGCAGTCTCCCTGGTGCGCCGGGCTTGTTGGCCACCATTGCCCGTGCAATGCGCAAGCATTGTCACGCGCGTGATACCAGCGTCGGGGTATCGGGACGCTGCGACTTCACGTCCGCAAACGATCGTTCGTCCGCATCCTCGTCGAAGAGAATGCTGCGATCTCTCGCGGCCACCGCATCCCCGCCTCGCGTGTCGTGACGATCGCGCGCAACGCCCCTTGTGTTCAGAAAGTCTGTCAAGATGCGCGAACGGGCGGTTCTCGCAAAACCGCCCGTCGCTGGATCTGAGCCCGTAACGCCCCAAACGCGGCAGAGCCTGTTTCAGAGCGAGGGACAGCTCCGGTGGTCTTCCTCAACCCGAACAGTTGCAAGGGCCTCGAGCCCATACAAGGCAAGGAAGGGAGTGGATGATGACACAAATCGCAAACGGTGTCGCCGGCATCGATGTGGCCAAGGACAAGGTGGACGGCTGCATTCGCAGCCTCGGACTACGGCAGACGTTCCCGAGCACTCCGCAAGGGCACCGCCAGCTGGTGGCCTTGCTTCGCAAGCACAAGGTGAACAAGGCCGTCATGGAGGCCAGCGGCGGTTACGAGCGCGAATGGGCCAAGGTGTTGCGCCAGGCCGGCGTGGAGGTGCGGATCGTCGATCCCAAGCGGGTTCGCAACTTTGCCCTGTCGGCCGGTCGACTGGCGAAGAACGACACGATCGATGCGGAGATGATCGCCTGGTTCGCCGAGACGTTCAACGACGCACCGAGCCAGACCTACGATGCTGCCCGCGAGGAACTGGCGGGGCTGGTGAAAGCACGCAAGAACCTGATGGATCTGAAAACCCGTCTGCAGAACCAGAACGAGCATGTCGTGCAGGGATTGGCGCAGAAGGCCCATTCCCAGGTGTTGAAGACGCTCGCGGCCCAGATTGCGAAGCTCGAGGCTGCGATCTCGGCCAAGGTCAAGGCCACACCGGAGTTTGCCGAACGCGCCGAGATCATCGAAAGTGTGCCAGGGCTTGCCGGCACGACCTCCGCGATCCTCATTGCAGGAGCGCCAGAGCTCGGCAAGGTGAGTGACGAGATCGCCGCGGCCCTGATCGGGGTCGCCCCTTACGACGACGACAGCGGCAAGCGCCGAGGCGAGCGCCACATCAAGGGAGGGCGACGCTGGGTGAGAAACGGCCTGTTCCTTCCCTGCCTCGGCGCAGCGACCCAGCATAATCCGGTGCTCAAGGCCTACTATCAGCGTCTCACCGCCAAGGGCAAGGAGCCCAAAGTTGCGCTCATCGCCTGCATGCGCAAGCTGATTGTCATCCTCAACACGATGATCGGGCGCGGAGAAAAATGGAATCCTAAGTCACCACGCGTTGCAGTGAGCTGATCGAGCGCCATGCCGCGCTCGGTCCACGACCGAGCGCATGCCAAGCCCAAAGGACGGCGAGCGGACGGGGTCAAGGCCTTGAGCCGCCGAAGGCGGGGCGCGTCTCGCGCCAGCCTTGAGGCCGGCCGGTCGCCGGCCTACCTCAACAGCACAGTTGCTCCGCAGTGAGGCGGGATGCGGGGAGATAATCATGATTTCCGCAAATACGCAAGAGATTTATTTTTTCGGAAATTTCGCGCGGTCCGCCGCCGTCCGTCACGCCGGCCCCGGGTCCAGGCGTCAGCGCCTCACCACGGCAGGCCGCACAGGTCGATGGTGCCGCGGGTCGGCGCGGTGCGCTTGACGTCGTGCACGAGCGCAGACAGCGTGTCGAAGCGGATGCGGCCCTGCTCGGGCTGCTCGGCATAGACGTCACCGTCGAACGGAATGAACCCTCGCGCCATGTAGAAGGGGATGCGATCGGGCGCGCAGAACAGGACGGCGTAGTTGATCGAGTCCTCGTGCCGCAGGGTCTGGATCGCCGCGTTCAGTCCCACCGTGGCGAGACCGCGGTTGCGCATGTCGGCACGCGTCAAAACGCCGCCGATGCCGCCGATATTGACGTTCTGACCGTTCCACTTCACGAGCCGGCGATACATGCCGACATGGCAGAGCACCTCGCCGCTCTCGTCCTGCACCAGCACCCGCAGGTCGGCATGCGCAAATGTGATACCTGCCCACGGTAATCCGGCGACCACCTCCGGTGGCCAAACCGCGTCGTAGAGCGGCTTGACCAGCGGCCAGGAGGCGTCGCCATTCAGGACCTCGATTTCGATGCTCATCAAAACGGCTCGCTTTTTCCAGAATCACAGTGTTTAGGAGTTCGGAACCTTCTATAAGAAGGTCCCGTTAAATCCCGTCTTCCACAAGTTGCGGAACCGCCCCCATGACCTTTACGCTTCCCCCTGCCTTACGCCTATGAAGCCCTCGGACCCTACATGTCCAAGGAGACGCTCGAGTACCATCACGACAAGCATCATCAGGCCTATGTGACCAACGGCAACAATGCGATCAAGGGGACCGAATTCGAAGGCAAGTCCCTCGAGGAGATCGTCAAGGGCTCGTTCGGCAAGAACCCCGCCGTCTTCAACAATGCCGGCCAGCATTTCAACCACATCCATTTCTGGTCCTGGATGAAGCCGAACGGCGGCGGCTCCAAGCTGCCCGGCCGGCTCGAGAAGAAGATCGAGGAGGATCTCGGCGGCTTCGAGAAGTTCAAGGCCGACTTCGCGGCCGCCGGCGTCGGCCAGTTCGGCTCCGGCTGGTGCTGGCTCTCGGTCAAGAACGGCAAGCTCGAAATCTCCAAGACGCCGAACGGCGAGAACCCGCTGGTGCACGGCGCGACCCCGATCCTCGGCTGCGACGTCTGGGAGCACTCCTACTACATCGACTATCGCAACCGCCGTCCCGACTATCTGAAGGCGTTCGTCGAGAACCTGATCAACTGGGACTACGTCGACGAGCTCTACGGCAAGGCGATCTGATTCCTCGCATGCGAGGTGTGGGCGGCGGCTTCGGCTCGCCGCCCTTTTTCATGCCGCCGTGTCTCGTGCCGCCCTGTCTCGCGCCCAGAGGCGTGACCAAGGCGGTCCTTGCAAGCGACGAGATGTTTCGGCAGAGATTTTGCAGGTGATGCCGGGCGGGCAGTGGGCTGCTCCTGGCGCAGGATGCAAGGTGAGGTCGTGAATCAGTTGTTGGGCTATCTGCTCGTTTTCGTCGGTGGCGGCTCCGGGGCTGCGCTGCGCCACGCCGTCAACATGGCGAGCGGCAAGGCGTTCGGCACCGCCTTTCCCTATGGCACTTTCATCATCAACATCACCGGCTCCACCGTGATGGGCCTGATCGCCGGCTATTTCACCTTCCGGAGCGGCGGCAGCCATCAATGGTGGCGGCTGGTGCTGATGACCGGCATCCTGGGCGGCTACACCACGTTCTCCGCCTTCTCGCTCGACACCGCGCTGCTCTACGAGCGCGGCGCGGTGGGCCTGGCGGTGCTCTACGTGGTGGGCTCGGTCGGCATCTCCATCGCCGGCCTGTTCGCCGGCCTCGCCCTGATGCGGTATTTCAGCTGATCGATCGGCAGTCGCTCCCGAGCGAAGGCGAACGCAATCGCGACCTTTCACTCGGCCCCTGGATCGCTTCGCTGCGCTCGCGATGACGGAGCAAGGTTCGGGCGGAGCGCCACAATGACCGGTGAGGCGGGCACCGAGCGAGATCACAAACTCCGTCATTGCGAGCGCAGCGAAGCGATCCAGTGGCCGCTCGGGGAGCGGAGGTTGCGCGCACCTTTCCCCTCGGCCAAGGCGTTGACCGGCCGCGGTGGACAGGGGTGATGTTATAATGTAACATCACAACGAAATGACCCAGTCCGCCCTTCATAGCCACGACCATGGCAACGCGCACGGGCATAGCCATGGTCACGGCCATGCCCACAGCCACGGCCCTGCCGCGCCGCATCCGGCGCAGCCTGCGCCGTGGTCGATCCTGCGCATGCCCGTGACCACGCGGCTCGGCGCGGCGCTGGCGGCGAGCGCCGGCCTGTGGCTGATCGTCTGGCTGGCGATGCGGTGATGACGGCGATGGCGCAATTGCAATTCCGCGACGTCACGCTGGGCTATGACCGCCATCCGGCCGTACATCACCTCACGGGTGAGGTCGCCACGGGCGCGCTGCTCGCCGTGGTCGGCCCCAACGGCGCCGGCAAGTCGACCCTGTTCCGCGGCATCGTCGGCCTGCTCAAGCCGCTCGCCGGCGCGATCACGGCCGCCGGCCTCAAGCCACGCGAGATCGCCTATCTGCCGCAGATCGCCGACATCGACCGCTCCTTCCCGATCTCGGTGTTCGATTTCGTCAGCACCGGACTGTGGCGCAGCACCGGCATGTTCGGCGGCATCGGCGCGGCCGCGCGCGAGAAGATCGCTCAGGCGATCGCGGCCGTCGGCCTCACCGGCTTCGAGGGCCGCGGCATCGGCACGCTGTCGGGCGGCCAGATGCAGCGCATGCTGTTCGCGCGCGTGCTGCTGCAGGATGCTCGCGTGATCGTGCTCGACGAGCCGTTCAATGCGATGGATACGAAGACCTCGGCCGACCTGCTGCAACTGATCGAACACTGGCATGGCGAGCAGCGCACCGTGCTGGCGGCGCTGCACGACATGGACATGGTGCGCGCGCACTTCCCGCAGACCCTGCTGCTGGCGCGCGAGGCCGTGGCCTGGGGACCGACGGCGGAGGTGCTGACAACAGACAACCTCTCGCAGGCGCGTCGGATGTGCGAGGCGTTCGACGATGCCGCCGCGCCCTGCGTGCCCGCGCAAGCCTCCAAGGCGGCGTGATGTTGCGCGAGGTGCTGTTCGCTCCGTTCTCGGATTTCGAGTTCATGCGCCGCGCGCTCGCCGCGGTCATCGCGCTGTCGCTCGGCTCTGGACCGATCGGCGTCTTCCTGATGCTCAGGCGCATGAGCCTGGTCGGCGACGCCATGGCGCATGCGATCCTGCCGGGGGCCGCGATCGGCTTCCTGCTGTCGGGTCTCAATCTGTTCGCGATGACGACCGGCGGGCTGATCGCCGGCTTCGCCGTGGCGCTGCTGTCGGGTCTGGTGTCCCGCTCGACCGGGCTGAAGGAGGATGCGTCGCTCGCGACCTTCTATCTGGCGTCACTCGCGATCGGCGTCACCATCGTCTCGGTCAAGGGCACCAATATCGACCTGCTGCACGTGCTGTTCGGCAACATCCTGGCGATGGACGACCCGACCTTGCTGATGGTCGCGAGCAACGCCACCATCACGCTCGTCGTGCTCGCCGTGATCTATCGCCCGCTGGTGGTCGAGAGCGTCGATCCGCTGTTTCTGCGCACTGTGAGCCGCGCCGGCGCGCCGGCGCATCTGATCTTCCTCGCCCTGATCGTGGTCAATCTGGTCAACGGTTTCCAGGCGCTCGGCACACTCTTGGCGGTCGGCCTGATGATCCTGCCGGCGGGCATCGCCCGGTTCTGGTCGCGCGACGTCACGCCGATGATCTGCATCGCGGTCGCCTCTGCGATCGTCTCCGGCTATGTCGGACTGGTGCTGTCGTTCCAGACCCGCATTCCCTCGGGGCCAGCGATCATCCTGGTCGCGTCCTTGCTCTATCTCGGCTCGGTGCTGTTCGGACGCGTGGGCGGCGTGCTTCCGCAACTGTTTCCGGGACGCCACCTCGAAGCCTGAAGTCGATGCCATGAAACGCCTGCTGCCGGCCCTGAGCCTGCTCTTCAGCCTTGTTCTGATCGTCCCCGCATCGGCCGAGACACGGCTGAACGTCGTGACCAGCTTCTCGATCCTGGCCGATTTCGTCCGTCAGGTCGGCGGCGACAAGGTCAATGTCGCCTCGCTGGTCGGACCGGACAGCGACGTGCACGTCTACACGCCGACGCCCCATGATGCGAAGGACGTCGGCGCCGCGCAGCTCCTGATCGTCAACGGCCTGGGGCTGGAGGGCTGGCTGCCGCGGCTGCAGCAGGCCTCCGGCAGCAAGGCGCCGATCGTCGTCGCCACCCAGGGCATCACCCCGCGCAAGCGCGGCACGGATGCCGATCCGCATGCCTGGCAGTCGGTCGGCAATGCCAAGGTCTATGTGACGAACATCCGCGATGCGCTGGTCGCGGCCGACCCCGCAGACGCGGAGGCCTTCAAGGCCAATGCCGAGCGCTATCTCGGCGAGCTCGATGCGCTCGACCGCGAGGTTCGCGCCGAGATCGACAAGATCCCGGCCGAGCGGCGCAAGGTGATCTCGACCCATGACGCCTTCGGTTATTTCGCCGATGCCTATGGCGTCGCCTTCATCGCTCCGCTCGGCGTCTCCACCGAGACCGAGCCGTCGGCCCGCGACGTCGCCGAGATCATCCGCCAGGTGAAAAAAGCCGCGATTCCGGCCGTCTTCCTGGAGAATTTCAACGACGACCGGCTGGTCGGCCGGATCGCCGCCGAGACCGGCGCAAAGATCGGCGGCACGCTGTATTCCGACGCCCTGAGCGATGAAAAGGGCCCCGTTCCCACTTACATTGCCATGGTCAGGCACAATATAAGGGCCCTGACGAGCGCGCTGGTCCGTTAGGGTTTTTAGGCCCTCGCGGCGGTGCGCTTTTGAGCCATTTTCGACGCGATCTGAGGTTTCCGGAGTGAGCATGTCCGACGCGAGCAAGACACCAGTGACGGTCCTGACCGGCTATCTCGGGGCCGGCAAGACCACGCTTCTCAACCGCATCCTCTCGGAAGACCACGGCAAGAAGTACGCCGTCATCGTCAACGAATTCGGCGAGATCGGCATCGACAACGATCTCATCGTCGGCGCCGACGAGGAAGTGTTCGAGATGAACAATGGCTGCATCTGCTGCACGGTGCGCGGCGATCTCGTGCGCATCATCTCCGGCCTGATGCGGCGCAAGGGCAAGTTCGACGCCATCATCGTCGAGACCACGGGGCTCGCCGATCCGGCGCCGGTGGCGCAGACCTTCTTCGTCGACGAGGACGTGCAGAAGAATGCGCGGCTCGATGCGGTCGTGACGGTCGCCGATGCGAAGTGGCTGTCCGACCGGCTCAAGGATGCGCCCGAGGCCAAGAACCAGATCGCCTTCGCCGACGTCATCGTGCTCAACAAGACCGATCTCGTCACCAAGCCGGAGCTCGCCGAGGTCGAGGCGCGCATCCGCGCCATCAATCCCTATGCAAAGCTGCATCGCACCGAGCGCTGCCAGATCGCGATCGCCGATGTGCTGGAGCGCGGCGCATTCGATCTCGACCGCATTCTCGAGATCGAGCCGGAATTCCTGAATGCCGGCGACGATCACGATCATCACCATGATCACGACCACGGCCATGATCACCATCATCATCATGATCACGGGCTGAAGCACTATCACGACGAGGAGATGCAGTCGCTGTCGCTGCGCTCCGACAAGCCGCTCGATCCGTCGAAATTCATGCCGTGGCTGCAGAACCTGGTGCAGACCGAGGGCGGCAAGATCCTGCGCTCCAAGGGCATCCTGGCGTTCCAGGACGATGACGACCGCTACGTCTTCCAGGGCGTGCACATGATGCTGGAAGGCGACCACCAGCGGAAATGGAAGCCCGACGAGGCGCGGCAGAGCCGCGTCGTCTTCATCGGCCGCGAGCTGCCGGAAGACGCCATCCGCGAAGGCTTCGAACGCTGCATCGTGACCTGATGACGTCGTTCGACCAGGGCGGCGAGGCCGCATCCATCGTCTCCGTCACCGACAAGGTGAAGCCGGTCTCGCTCGGCATGGCTGTGACGGCCGTGCATTATCTCGGCGACCGCGCTGTCTTCGTCGGCACCGAGGAGAGCGTCGCGGTCGTCGACACCGAGGGCGAGATCAGCAAGATCGACGTCACCGGCGGCGGCATCCTGTCGGCGGTGTCGGACGGATCGCGCATCCTGATCGGCGGCGATGACGGCAAGGTCACCGCGCTCGACAAGGCCGGCAGCGTGAGCGTGCTCGCCACCGATCCGAAGCGGCGCTGGATCGACAACGTCGCGGTTCATCCCGACGGTGCGATCGCCTGGTCGGTCGGCAAGACCGCGTTCGTGCGCGCGCCGAAGGGCGAGGAGAAGTCGCTCGAGGTGCCCTCGACCGCGGGCGGACTCGCGTTCGCGCCGAAGGGCCTGCGGCTCGCGATCGCGCATTACAACGGCGCGACGCTTTGGTTTCCGAACATGGCAGGCGAGCCGGAGTTTCTCGGCTGGGCCGGGTCGCATCACGCCGTCACCTTCAGCCCCGACAACAAGTTCCTGGTTACCGCGATGCACGAACCGGCGCTGCATGGCTGGCGTCTGGCCGACAGCCGCCACATGCGCATGACCGGCTACCCCTCGCGGGTGAAGTCGATGTCCTGGGGCAGCGGCGGGCGTTTCCTCGCGACCTCCGGTGCCGACATGGTCATCCTCTGGTCGTTCGTCGGCAAGGACGGCCCGATGGGCAAGGAGCCGGCGATGCTGGCGCCGATGAAGGCCAAGGTCACCGCGGTGGCCTGTCATCCCAAGCAGGACATCCTGGCCTGTGGCTACGAGGACGGCACCGTGCTGATGGTGCGCATGCAGGACGGCGCCGAGATCCTGGTGCGGCGGAACGAGACGCCGCCGATCACGGCGATCGGCTGGAACGCCGCCGGAACCTGGCTCGCTTTCTCCGACGAGAGCGGCGAGGCGGGGCTGCTGCGGCTCTGACCGGGCGTTTGCACGTCTGATGGGGCATTGGGGCGCAGGCCCCGATGGGAACCCCGGTGCCGTCCATTTGTTGTTCCGCACATCACATGATGCGGATGACAGCCATGGCCTCGATCAACAGCAAACGGACGATGCGCAGAGACCTGCTGCTGGCAGGCGGCCTGCTCGGCCTGGGCGCACTGGTGGCGATCATCTCGCTGACCGAAATCAAGGCGGGCCATCTCGACCAAGTGGCCCAGGCGACGCCCGAGCCGTCCGCCACGCCCGCCGAGTCCAAGCCCGGCGGCACCCGCCCGACCACGCCGGCCCCCGAGCCGGCGCGGCCTGATCCGGCTGCTGTTCAGGAGGGTGCCAAGCCGGCGCTGCCGCCCGCCCCCGCAGAAAAGGTCGCGCCGCCGATGGAGAAGAAGTAGGACGATCGGCCCGAACGCGGCGACAAACTCCGCTGTGGTCCCGGCGAACGCCGGGACCCATAGCCACCGGCCGTCATGAAGCAGGTCGCTGACAGCCACGTCCCCCGATAGCATCCGCGGTATGGGTCCCTGCGTTCGCAGGGACGACACCGGTGATTGGGCCGCGCCACTGGTTATTGGGGCGCGGTCGTAGGGCTCGCTGTCTGCCACACGCTCCGCTGTCGTCCCTGCGAACGCAGGGACCCATAACCACAGGGAGGAGTGCGGGGCAGGCTGGTCGCTCCAGCTCGCGCCTCACCGGGACGACGGCGGCGGTTTACCGCACCAGGATATTCCGGAACTGCCACGGATCGCTCGTGTCGATGTCCTCCGGGAACAGGCCAGGGCGGTCCGCAAGCGGAGTCCAATCCGTGTAGTAGCCCTTCACCGGGCCGAGATAGGGCGACTGGATCTCGAGGCAGCGGCGGAAGTCCATCTCGTCGGCCTCGACGATGCCGGCGGTCGGGTTCTCCAGCGCCCAGACCATGCCCGCGAGCACCGCTGATGACACCTGCATGCCGGTCGCGTTCTGGTACGGCGCGATGCGGCGGGTTTCCTCGATCGAGAGCTGCGAGCCATACCAATAGGCGTTCTTGCCGTGGCCGTAGAGCAGCACGCCGAGCTCGTCGATGCCGTCGACGATCTCGTTCTCGTCGAGGATGTGCCACTTCTCCTGCATCTTGCCGGTGGCGCCGAAGATCTCGTGCAGCGACAGCACCGCGTCGTTGGCCGGGTGATAGGCGTAGTGGCAGGTCGGGCGGTAGACCACCTTGTCGCCGTCGCGCACGGTGTAGTAGTCGGCGATCGAGATCGACTCGTTGTGGGTCACCAGGAAGCCATATTGCGCGCCCGGCGTCGGGCACCACGAGCGGACGCGGGTGTTGGCGCCCGGCTGCAGCAGATAGATGGCCGCGCCACAGCCTTCGCCGTGGCTGCGGCCGTTCTCCGGCATCCACTTCTCATGTGTGCCCCAGCCGAGCTCGGCCGGCTGCATGCCCTCGGAGACGAAGCCCTCGACCGACCAGGTGTTGACGAACACGTCCATCGGCTTCGGATTCTTCGAGCGCTGGGTGTCGCGCTCGGCGATGTGGACGCCCTTGACGCCGAGCTTCTGCATCAGTTGCGCCCAGCCCTCGCGGCTCTTCGGCTCGACGATCTCGGTCTTGGTGTCGCGCGCGATGTCGAGCAGCGCCTGCTTGACGAACCAGGACACCATGCCGGGATTGGCGCCGCAGGTGGACACGGCGGTGGTGCCGCCCGGGCTCTTGCGGCGCGCCGCCAGCAGGGTCTCGCGCAGCGCGTAGTTCGAGCGCTGCTCGACGCCCATCTGCTTGTCGAAATAGAAGCCGGCCCACGGCTCGACGACGGTGTCGATGTAGAGCGCGCCGATCTCGCGGCACATCGTCATGATGTCGACCGAGGAGGTGTCGACCGACAGGTTCACGCAGAAGCCCTGGCCGCCGCCTGCGGTGAGCAGCGGCACCAGCAGCTCGCGATAATTGTCGCGGGTCACGCCCTGCTGGATGAAGCGGACGCCGTGCTTCTTGGCCAGCGCGCCATCATCATGCGGATCGATGATGACGAAGCGGCTCTTGTCGTAGTCGAAATGGCGTTCGATCAGGGGCAGGGTGCCCTTGCCGATCGAGCCGAAGCCGATCATCACGATGGGGCCGGTGATCTTCGCGTGGATCTGCGAGCTCATGAATGGTTCTCCGCGAAAGGTGCGTGGGATGGATGGATTCAGGCGGCGCGCCGCCTTGAGATGCCGCGCCGCGTTAGGGGCTGCGGCGCTTGGCGGTGACTTCGATTTCCACCTTCATCTCTGGCTTCAGCAGCGCGGCGACGACGATCATCGTGGCCGCCGGGCGGATGTCGCCGAGGACCTCGCCACAGACGGCGAAATGCGCGTCGGCGTCGTTGACGTCGGTCAGGTAGTAGGTCGCGCGGACGATGTCGGCCATCTCGAAGCCGCCCTCCTGCAGGGCGGCCGCGATGGTCTTGAAGCAGTTGCGTGACTGGCTCGTGACATCGGCCGGCATGGTCATCGTGCTGTAGTCGTAGCCGGTGGTGCCGGCGACGAAGGCGAAGTCGCCATCGATGACGGCGCGGCTGTAGCCGGCGGTCTTCTCGAACGGTGATCCGGTAGAGATCAGGCGGCGGGACATGGCGGACCTCGTGGGGGGATTTCCGGGGTTAAAGAGCTTTTGCTGCACCTGCGCAACCCCGGCGGGGCTGCTGCGGCGCCCGTTGCCGGAATGCCTAACGCAGCCGGGTGACGTCGGGTCCGGCGGGCGGCGTGCTGCTCCAGCGCCGTACCACGATGTCGCGAACGATCATGATCCCGAGCAGGATCAGCACCAGCGTCGGCAGCAATGTCCGCCGCCGCGGCGCGTGCCCGTCGCGGGCGGTTACGCCGCGCATGACACCAGCCGCTCCTTGCGGCTGCGGCGGGCCTTCCGCTCCCGGGCGCCGGTGGCGAGGATCATACCCGAGGCGCCGTCGAGCGCGCCTTCGACCAGCTCCAGTCCGAGCAGGCGCTCGCGCGCGAACGGGCCGGGCAGCTCCAGCTCGGCGGTCTGCGCGACCGAGAAGCCGAAGCGGGCGTAATAAGGGGCGTCGCCGAGCAGGATCACCGCGCCATGGCCGCGCGACGCCGCGATCATCAGCGCGGCATTCATCAGCGCCGCGCCGACACCGAGGCTGCGCGCCTCGGCCGCGACCGCCAGCGGCCCCAGCATCAGCGCGTCGCGTCCGCCGGCGCTGACGTGCCACAACCGCAGCGTTCCCACGAGGGCGCCGCCGCGCACGGCCGACAAGGCGAGGCCTGCGGCGGGCGCGCGTCCGTCGCGCAGGCGCTGGCAGGTGCGCTCATGGCGGTCGTCGCCAAAGCAGGCGTCCAGCAGCGTCTCGCGCGCCGCGACGTCGGAGGCCCGCTCGCTGCGGATCACGAACGGAGCGGCAGTCCGAACAGGCGCAGTCGAAGGGATGCGAAAAGCGGTCATGGCACGTCAGTCCCCGGCCTGCGCGGCGAGCGTGAGCCCGCGCGCAAACACGTGATGTCAGGTTGATGATGACGGTCTATCGCTCCCTCCCCGCTTGCGGGGAGGGTCGGGGTGGGGAACGCCCCACCCGAGGCTCTTGCCTAACTCACCCGCGCACGGGCGAGGGCAGCCGGATCAGATGTGATACGTCTTCAGCGGCGGGATGCCGTTGAAAGCCACCGACGAGTAGGTCGACGTATAGGCCCCCGTCCCCTCGATCAGCACCTTGTCGCCGATCGAGAGCGTCACCGGCAGCGGATACGGCAGCTTCTCGTACATGACGTCGGCCGAATCGCAGGTCGGGCCGGCGAGCACGCACGGGGTCATCTCCGCGCCCTCATGCGGCGTGCGGATGGCGTAGCGGATCGACTCGTCCATCGTCTCGGCGAGACCGCCGAACTTGCCGATGTCGAGATAGACCCAGCGCAGCTCGTCCTCGTCGCTCTTCTTCGAGATCAGCACCACTTCCGGACTCGATGATCCCGGCATTGCCGACCATGCCGCGGCCCGGCTCGATGATCGTCTCCGGGATCTGGTTGCCGAAATGCTTGCGCAGCGCACGGAAGATCGAGCGGCCGTACTGCACGACCGGCGGCACGTCCTTCAGGTACTTGGTCGGGAAGCCCCCGCCCATGTTGACCATGGTCAGGTTGATGCCGCGCTCGGCGCAGTCGCGGAACACCGTCGAGGCCATCGCCAGCGCGCGGTCCCACGCCTTCACCTTGCGCTGCTGCGAGCCGACATGGAACGAGATGCCGCACGGCTCCAGGCCCAGCCGCTTGGCCAGGTCCAGCACCTCGACCGCCATCTCCGGATCACAGCCGAACTTGCGCGACAGCGGCCACTCGGCGCCGGCGCAATCGTACAGGATGCGGCAGAACACCTTCGCGCCGGGAGCGGCGCGCGCGATCTTCTCGACCTCGGCGGCGCAGTCGACCGCGAACAGCCGGATGCCGAGCGCATAGGCGCGCGCGATGTCCCGCTCCTTCTTGATGGTGTTGCCATAGGAGATGCGGTCCGGCGTCGCACCGGCGGCCAGCGCCATCTCGATCTCGGCGACGGTCGCCGTGTCGAAGGACGAGCCGAGCGAGGCGAGCAGCGACAGCACTTCCGGCGCCGGGTTGGCCTTGACCGCGTAGAACACGCGGCT
Source organism: Bradyrhizobium oligotrophicum (assembly GCA_050641875.1). Lineage (GTDB taxonomy): Bacteria > Pseudomonadota > Alphaproteobacteria > Rhizobiales > Xanthobacteraceae > Bradyrhizobium > Bradyrhizobium oligotrophicum_B. The sequence goes on along the minus strand of CP192619.1, from coordinate 981,848 downwards.
GTCCGGCAACGCCCGAGCGAAGCTCATGTAGTTGTCGCGCACGATCTCGAGGTCGACGACGAGACAGGGCTCGTGGTCCAGACCTTCCTCGCGGCGATTGCGCAGGAATTCCCGGATACGTTCGGTCATAGCACCCTCCAAACGGTCCCAGCGACGAGACCCGTTCAAAATGATCCCGACACGGGTGCCTTGGCATTGCCGCCCGATGGAAAGGCGACAAAACCTCGAACCCGTAGCCGAATTGTGCTGCCGTGGATTGGTTGGGAATTTCCCGCCCGCACACCTGGCAATGAAGGACAAGCCTTTTCAGTAGCCCGCGCCGGCTTTGGACTGCCGGTAGAGACCAAAAAAGCCCGATCCGTCGTTGCTTTAAGTCGCGTCCCCCGTTGAGAGCGGGGTGCGCCGGTTCGCCTCCGGCTGCCAGTCACGGTTGCAAAAGATGGGGTGACCTTCAGCGGCATCTCTTGAGAGAGATGCTGGGCTCTGGAGCATGACGATCTCGATCATGGTGATCTTGATCGCAACGATCCGAGGAGCCCCTCGGTTCCTCATCCCTTGGCGGCTGTCCGGCCTCTTGTCCGGATACCTACCGACTGACACACGACCACAGGCACGTGCGAAATTGGGCAGAAGCGGAAATAAGCGTTTTGAATTTCGTTCGCAAGGAATTTTTGGGCGCCGGGAAAGATTTCCCTCATCTGTGCTTACGCGACACACACGCTGCGCAGATGTCTGAACGAACGTTAAGCGAGCTTAAGCTTTCGTAACGCGTTCACGCTTGCAGGACAGTGTTTTCGCGCCGTTCACGCGCGCCTGGTGAACGGCTCGATGCGCTGCGCGCCGCGGATGAAGCCGATCATCACGAACACGCCGATCGCGAACAGCACGGCCTGAACGATGTGCGCGCCGCCATCGCCGAGCCCGAACAGGATCGCGAGCGCCCAGCCGCCCGCGAAGGCCGCACCGAACACTTCGGCACCGATCAGGATCGCCGCCGAGATCACGGTGATCACGGTCGGCCAGGCGATCTGGCGGCCGGCTTTGGAGGTGGTCTCTGCGTTCATGGTCCAGGGTCCTGTTGCGGGCCGCAATCTCTCCGAAAAGGCCCGGCCCTTCAAGGGGAAATGACCCAAAAAGAGCCAGCTCCGTGATATGAGGGGAGCATCGAACTTCCGGGAGAGGACGGACCCCAGCCGATGTCAGACACCACCGCTGTGATCGACGCCCAGACCAACCCGCTGCTCGTGGCCTGGGAGACCCCGCACCAGACACCGCCCTTCGACGCGATCAGGCCCGAGCATTTCCTGCCGGCCTTCGAGCGCGCCTTCGCCGACCATTCCGCCGAAATCACCGCGATTACCCATGATCCGGCCGAGCCGGACTTCGCCAACACCATCACGGCGCTGGAGCGCTCGGGCAAGCTGCTGTCGAAGGTCGCGGCGGTGTTCTACGACCTGGTGTCGGCGCATTCGAACCCGGCGATCCTGGAGATCGACAAGGACGTGTCGCTGCGGATGGCGCGGCACTGGAACCCGATCATGATGAATGCCGTGCTGTTTGGCCGCATCGCGCTGCTCTACGACAACCGCAAGGACCTCAAGCTCACCGGCGAGGAGCAGCGGCTCCTGGAGCGCACCTACACCCGCTTCCGCCGTGCCGGCGCCGGCCTGTCCGATGACGACAAGGTCCGGATGGCCGAGATCAACGAGAAGCTCGCCCAGCTCGGCACCACCTTCAGCCACCACGTGCTCGGCGACGAGCAGGACTGGGTCCTCGAGCTCGGCGAGGACGACCGTGCCGGCCTGTCCGAGAGCTTCGTGGCTGCCGCGAAGGCTGCGGCGGAAGAGCGCGGCATGCCCGGAAAGGCGATCGTGACCCTGTCGCGCTCCTCGGTCGAGCCGTTCCTGCAGAGCTCGGCCCGCCGCGACCTGCGCGAGAAGGTGTTCAAGGCCTTCACCGCGCGCGGCGACAATGGCAATTCCAACGACAACAACGCCGTCATCGGCGAGATCCTGGCGTTGCGCGAGCAGGCCGCCAGGATCATGGGCTTTCCCAACTTCGCCGCCTACCGCCTCGAAGACTCCATGGCGAAGACGCCGGAGGCGGTGCGCGGGCTGCTGGAGCGCGTCTGGAAGCCGGCGCGCGCCAAGCGCGCTGGCCGACCGCGATCAACTGCAGGAGATGATCACGGCGGAGGGCGGCAACTTCAAGCTCGCGGCCTGGGACTGGCGCTATTACGCCGAGAAGCTGCGCCAGGCGAAGGCGAACTTCGACGACGCGGCGATCAAGCCGTATCTGTCGCTCGACAACATGATCGCAGCCGCCTTCGACTGCGCCACGCGGCTGTTCGGCATCACCTTCGCCGAGCGCAAGGACATCCCGGTCTGGCATCCGGACGTCCGGGTTTGGGAGATCAAGGACGCTAACGGCCGGCACAAGGCGCTGTTCTACGGCGACTACTTTGCCCGCTCGTCGAAGCGCTCCGGCGCCTGGATGACCTCGTTGCGCGACCAGCAGAAGCTCGACGGCGACACCGCGCCCCTGATCATCAACGTCTGCAACTTTGCGAAAGGCGCCGACGGACAGCCGTCGCTGCTGTCGCCCGACGACGCCCGCACGCTGTTCCACGAGTTCGGCCACGGCCTGCACGGCATCCTGTCCAACGTGACCTATCCGTCGCTGTCGGGCACTGCCGTGTTCACCGACTTCGTCGAGCTGCCGTCGCAGCTCTACGAGCACTGGCAGGAGCGTCCCGAGGTGCTGCAAACCTTCGCGCGCCACTACCAGACCGGCGAGCCGCTCCCGCAGGACCTGCTCGACCGCTTCCTGGCCGCACGCCGCTTCAACCAGGGCTTTGCCACTGTCGAGTTCGTCTCGTCGGCGCTGATCGACCTCGAGTTCCACACCCAGCCGGCGGCGGCGTCCAAGGATGTTCGCGCTTTCGAAAAGGCCGAGATGGAGAAGATCGGCATGCCGCCCGAGATCGCGCTGCGCCACCGGCCGACTCAATTCGGCCATATCTTCTCGGGAGACCATTATGCGGCGGGCTATTACAGCTACATGTGGTCGGAGGTGATGGATGCGGATGCCTTCGGCGCCTTCGAGGAAGCAGGCAACATCTTCGATCCCGCGGTCGCCAAGCGGCTCCACGACAACGTCTACTCGTCCGGCGGCTCGCTCGATCCGGAAGCGGCCTACATCGCGTTCCGTGGCCGCGAGCCCGAGCCAGACGCGCTGCTGCGCCGGCGCGGCCTGCTCGACGTTCCCAAGGCGGCTTGAGGTGAAGGGCATGGCGCTGGTCCGGCTCGTCCTCGCTGCGCTGACGCTCGTGTTCGGCGCGAGCGCGGCGAGCGCCCATCCGCACGTCTGGGTCACCGCGACCAGCGAGCTGCTCTACGCGGCCGACGGCTCGCTGACCGGCGTGCGGCACGCCTGGACCTTCGACGACATGTTCGCGACCTATGCGCTGCAGGGGCTCGAGACCAAGCAGAAGGGCGTCTACACCCGCGAGGAGCTGGCGCCGCTGGCGCAGACCAACGCGGAGTCGCTGAAGGAATATGCCTACTTCACCTTCATCAAGTCCGACGGCCGCAAGCAGAAGCTCGAGGATCCCGTCGACTACTATCTCGAATACAAGGACACCAAGCTGACCCTGCACTTCACGCTGCCGCTGAAGGCGCCGGTGAAGTCCAGGGAGCTGCAGGTCGAGGTGTACGATCCCAGCTATTTCATCGATTTCCAGATGGCGGAGAAGGATCCCGTCAAGCTGGTCAGTGCTCCCTCGGGCTGCAAGTTCGGCCTGGTGAGACCGAGCGACGGCGGCTCCGTCGCGCAGACCATGAACGAACAGACATTCCTGAGCGGCGGGGCGAACGCCAATTTTGGAATGAATTTCGCCAACAAGATCTCAGTGGAATGTCCATGACACCTCGCCCCAACGCCGTTCGCCCGCTCCTCACCTGCGCTGCGATCCTCGCAGCGCTTATCGCCGCCGACGCCGCCTCGCATGTGCTGCTCGCCAAGTCGCCTTTCGGCGCGCCTGCGGAGCCGCAGGTCGGCGGCATCGTCGGCTGGCTGCTTGCCAAGCAGTCGGAGTTCTACCGGCAGATGTCGGGGGCGATCCGCTCCGCCAAGCAAGATGGCTCGGCGGTGTGGTGGCTGCTGGCGATCTCCTTCGCCTACGGCATCTTTCATGCTGCGGGCCCCGGCCACGGCAAGGCGGTGATCGCGTCCTATCTCGTCGCCAACCAGGAGACGGCGAAGCGCGGCATCGTATTGTCGTTCGCCTCGGGACTGATGCAGTCGCTGGTCGCGGTCGTCATCGTCGGCATCGGTGCCGTGCTGCTCAACGCCACGGCTGCGAGCATGTGCAGCGCCGAGAAAGCGGTGGAGATCGCAAGCTACGGCCTGATCGCGCTGCTCGGCGCGCGTCTGGTCTGGGTCAAGGGCGCGGCGTTCCTGCGCACCTGGCAGCCGGCGGCGCCGGCACTGGCGCTGGCCGGAGCGCCAGCGACCGCGGCGGTGCCGCCCGCCCAGGACCACGCGCAGGACCATCAACATCGTGCGCATCATCATGACCACGATCACCATGGTCATGACCACCATGGCCACCATCATCATCACCACGATCACGCGCATGCTGCGGCGGCGCACGGTCACGCCGCTCACGATCACGCCCACCATGATCACGTTCACGGCGACGATTGCGGCTGCGGCCATTCCCACGGGCCCGCGCCGAGCGAGCTCGCCGGCCCCGGCGGCTGGCAGCGCGGCTTCCAGGCGATCTTCGCCGCCGGCATTCGACCCTGCTCGGGCGCCATCCTGGTGCTGGTGTTCGCCTTGGCGCAGGGCATGTTCTGGGCCGGCGTCGCCGCGACCTTCGTGATGGGGCTCGGAACTGCCGTGACGGTCGCGACCATCGCGGTGCTCGCCGTCGCCGCCAAGGACGTCGCGCGGCGCCTGAGTGCGGGTCGCGAAGGCGGCAGCGCGCTGATCATGCGCGGTCTCGAATTCGGCGCCGCCGGCCTGGTGCTGCTGTTCGGCGCTGGCTTGTTGCTGGGCTACATCGCGGCGGAGCGCACGACCTGCTTCTGATCGTGGCGTGCTCAGCTACTCTGCTCTCGCCCTCCGCACCCGGCTCGGTGGACTGGATGCGCCGCCTGCGCGAGGCATGACAGCAGGGGAGGTGGGCCACGATCGCGCAACAACACCAGTGTCGTCCCGGTCGAGCCACGAGCGCGCAATAGCGCGATCGTGGCGCCGACCCGGGACCCATACTCCGCGGCGTCTGTGGCAGTCGAACTGTCAACGACGCGCCTGCTTTAAATCGCTCCCTCGGTCCGGCTCAAGGCCGAGGTCCGGGTACCCGTCAGACCATTAGCTTGGTCTTGCTGTGAGCGGACTATGGCGCTCTGCGGCACAGGTAAAATTCGCGATCGCCCCCGCACGCGTCTGCACAAGCGACCGCTTAGGGCCAAGAGCTGAAATTACAATCTTCATGCGGACGCGGCGACGGAGCTAAGCGGAACGTCCAATGAGTAGATCAATCCACCCGGTTCGTAGTCCAGCCGCACCTGACCGCTCAATTGTTGGCCGAGAGACTGCATCATTCGGGTGCCGAAGCTTCGCCGTGTTGGAGGCACGACCGCCGGGCCTCCCGTTTCCGTCCAAACAAGGTGAATTCTCTGCTTCAAATCGTCGATCGTCCATGCGATTTCCACGCTGCCGGCGGGAACGGATAAAGCCCCAAATTTGGTCGTATTGGTGCATAGTTCGTTGAACGTCATTGCAAGCGCAATCACGGCTACGGAAGTAATCCTGATATCCGGCCCATTGAAGTGGAAACGCCTGTCGCCTTGGCTGTCATAGGGCTCCGTTGCACTGCTGAGCGTGTGAGTGAGGCTCGCATTTGCCCAACTCACCCGCAGAAGCATATCGTGGGCCCGCCCCAGCGCGATTAACCTACCTTCCATGGCCTTTTGCCCGTGCTCGATACTGGACGCTCCACGAAAGCTCTGTGACGCAATCGCGCTGACCATGGAGAGCGTATTCTTGACGCGATGATGAAGCTCTCCGAGGATAAGCTTCTGCAATTTATCGGCAGCCTCGCGCTGCTCGGCCTCGATACCTGCCTCGACGAGCAGGGCCTGCGCGTCTATCCTGGCCTGCTCGAGCAGCAGGCGAAGGCTGTCGTTTTCGGCCGACAGGAGCGCGTCTTGCGCGGGCCTTGAGGAAGGATCAAGGACTTGGTCTGCGGACCATCCCTTGCGTCGGGAAGAACCGTCAGGGCACCCGCTCCCACCATCGCATGCAGTTCCGCGATCATCTGGTCGACGCCGAGTGGCTTGCCAAAGAACCGGCTGTTCTCCGGTCTCTCCGTCTCAGTTGGCTTCACTTGTCCTGAAACGAGTATGATCTTGATCGAGGGCCAGCGCTCGTGCACGGCATGGGCGAGTCTCAATCCGTCGATGCTGCCGGGCATTTGGATGTCGGTGAACAGCAGAGAGATGTCCGAACGGGACTCAAGGATCGAGATCGCCTCGTCGGCATTCACAGCCTCAATGGGACAGAACCCGGCATCCTCAACGATATCGACCGCGCGCATGCGCAGGATCATCTCGTCTTCCACGACAAGTACGTTCGGTACGTAGGTTGGGTCTGTCGACATGGATATCCTCACTCTTTCACCGCGCGCCGGCGCGGCTGGAGCTGTCAGAACTTATGCGAGCGTTGATTCAGCAGTCGCCCGACGGCCTCAAACTCCTGCCGAGCGCCACGGCACGGACCATTGCTGCGCCTCTGAGTCGACGAAAGCGAGCTGATTCGCAGCGGTCGTCTCATTGCGACGACCGCGCGATCGTAAAACTGGGCTGGCCGCGATGAGTGATGATAGACGTAGACGGACGGGGCCGACACTATCGGCGGGTGGTCACAAGGCGAGCCTCCAGAATTGTCCCTCCAGAAGCCGCGCCCCGCAAACAGGATGCGGCAAACTCAGGCCAGATCTGGGTGGAGCAATTCGTGAGAAAGGCTTCGGTCTTTAGCCGATCTCCCTTCGTCATCACCACAGCTTCGCCGGAGGGCGCCTTGTAAGAAAAACCTGGCAACGCAAGAATCGAAGCTCCGAGAAGTACGAACGTCGCGACGGCTAATAGTGATTTGACCATATTGGGCTGCTGACTTGTTGATTCTTCGACCATCTGGATTTCTGGATCGCTATGACAACAACCAAAGCGAGAAATTGTTCCAGGAAAGCAACCCGTGCTTGCTTATCTTCTGGCCTTCCTTGGTGACGCCTGCTTCGGGTCACAAGCAGAGCTGACAGGGAGCTCAGCGCCGGACACGAAAATTGATAGCATCGCGCCTCATCTGCTTGGTGAAGCAAACGCAAAGGCGCCCGTTTGCCAAAGGTGCGGGAGTTGGTTCGGAGAGCAAAAGCGGGCTAGCGGCCTAGGAAACATGCCTGGTGGCCGAGGAGAAGTTCTGAAAAAAGTAAAGCTCTTGCTCTTTTCGGGAATCGTGGTGGTCTATGCGCATCCCGCCTCATGCAAAGGGGCGTTGCGCGCGATCGTCACGACACGCGAGGCGGGGAGGCGATGGCCGCCGCGATGGAGCCGCAGCGTGCTTTCGGGTGCGCGGACGAACGGCTTTGTTGCGGACGTGAAGTCGCAGCGTGCTGACACCCCGACGCTGGTGTCCCGCGCAATGCGCGAAAGCGCATTGTGCGCATGGTGGCCCACAAGCCCGGCGCACCAGGCAGACTGCGTATAAGCGTGAAGACCATCGCGCAGGGAAGGCCGGGTGTTCTCGGCTGCACCTGCGGTACCTGCCGCCTGCATTTTTTTCGCAGGCGGGCCGCAGACGTCAGCCGACGCCTGGCCTTCCCTGCGCCCTTTGCATTGTCGAGGGGCACGATGATCGGAAAGCTCGGGCGGCACAGGCCGCGAGATTGCGCTGTCACGTCTTGTGATGGTTCGAGATAGGACGGGCTCGCGACGGTCGACGTCGTAGCAACCATTCAACTGACCCGATGCATGAGTGCTGGTCAGCGTTGCGCTGTCGAATACAGCGCCCTCGCCCCTTGTGGGAGAGGGCATCGCTGGCCGATCCGCGCATTCGGTTGGGTGAGGGGTTCTCTCGGCGATCGGCGCTCTTGGAGAGAACCCCTCACCCAACCGAGCCTGTCGCACCTTTCTAAATGCCCTCTCCCACAAGGGGAGAGGGCGCATTCACGTGCACCGCGCGGAGGTGATTAGTTCATGAGTTACGATGCTGCGGTGTCACCGCCCGCCGACCACCGCATGCCCGTGCGGCCGCAGCGCGCGGCCGAGCGCCATCAGCGGGAAGTAGTGGCGGTACATGCCATAGCGGAGCATGAAGGCGCGGGAGAGCTCCGGGCCCTGCATCAGCCGTTCCTGCAACGAGGGATCGTTCAGCTTGATCGTCTGGCCGACGCCGTAGCCGGGGAAGCCGGTGCCGGTGAACTCCGGCTCGTCCCAGGTGCCGGCCGACTGGCGCTCGACGAGCCACATGCAGCCGCGCTCGATCGCCTCCTTGTCCTGCGGACGGTTGGCGGCGAGCAGCGCCATCAGCGCCCAGGCGGTCTGCGACGCGGTCGTGGTGCCGCGCCCGACCGCGCTGACATCCATGTAGGAGGCGCAGCTCTCGCCCCAGCCGCCGTCCGGCTGCTGATAGGCCACGAGCCAGTCGCAGGCGCGCCCGATATAGGGTTGCGTCATGTCCTCGCCGATCGCGGCCAGCGCCGGCAGCACCGCGCCGGTGCCGTAGACGTAGTTGACGCCCCAGCGGCCGAACCATGGACCGCTCGGCTCCTGCTCGCGTCGGATATAGTCCAGCGCCTGCACCATCGATGGATGGTTGCGCGAGATGCCAAGCTTGCCGAACGCCTCGACGATATGAGCGGTGACGTCGACCGACGGCGGATCGAGCGCCTCGCCGTAGTCGCAGAACGGAATCTTGGTCAGGATCTGCTGGTTGTTGTCCTTGTCGAACGCGCCCCAGCCGCCGCCCTGGCTCTGCATCCCGATCAGCCAGTCGACGCCGAGCTGGATGGCCTCGTCGATGCCCTCGGCCTTCCATTTGGGATCATGGCGCAGCGGCGCCAGCGCGATCAACGCGACCGCGGTGTCGTCCGTGTCGGGATAATAGTTGTTGGCGTATTCGAACGCCCAACCGCCGGGCTTGACGTGCGGCAGCTTCATCGACCAGTCGCCGGGCACGCGCACCTGGCGCGCCAGCACCCAGTTGACCGCCTTGTCGACAGCTTCCGGATAGTCGCCGATCACGCCGGCATCGTCGAAGGCGAGCAGGGTCAGGATCGTGTCCCACACCGGGCTGTTGGTCGCCTGGATGTAGGTGGCGTGGCCGACATCGACCCGCCAGCCGGGATCGTTCAGGGCATCGAGGCCCTTGGCGAGAACGGGGTGATTGAGCGGATAGCCCTCGGCGTAGAGCGCCATCAGGCCGTAGATCCAGGGCGGCTGGATGCCGCCCCAGGCGCCATCGAAATCCTGGTGGCGGATCATCCATTCCAGCACGCGGCTGGTCGCCGCGGGGCGGAACAGGCCGAGATTGAGCCTGTTGCCAAGGTTCTGCAGGGCGTGCAGCACCTTGTCGGCGCCGCGGAAGAACTTGTCCCAGCCGCCGGCATTGGCCTTGACCGGCAGCTCATAGTCAAAGGCGTCGCGGCCGCGCGGGAACAGCGCATCGAGGCGGTTCTCCGGCGGCAGTGGCCGGCTCGGCCGCCGCGCCGACAGCACCGCGATCGGCATCAGGGTGGCGCGCGCCCATTGCGCGAAATTGTAGATCGAGAACGGAAACCAGAGCGGAAACCAGATCACCTCGGGCGGGATGTTCGGCGTCTTCTCCCACGGCCATTCGCCGATCAGCGCCAGCCAGTAGCGCGTGAAGACGCGGATGTTGCGCAGGCCGCCCTTGGCCTCGATCCATTCCCGCGCGCGGCGCACCGCCGGCTCGCTATCGGGAAAACCGAGCGAGCGGAGCGCGGCATAGGCCTCGACGGTGGCGTTGATGTCGCCATTGGGCGCGCCGAAATAAACCCGCCAGGCGCCGTCGGGACGCTGGCTGTCGAGCAGCGACTGTCCCAGGCGCTTGCGCAGCGGATGATCCTCGAGCCCCATGAACCACAGCGCCAGGCACCACTGCGCCTCCATGCAGGCGTTGGATTCGGCGCGGCCGACCCAATGACCGTCGGGTTTCTGGCTGGCGATCAGCCAGTCCGCTGCCGCCCGCACGGTCGATTGCAGGGCGGTCTGGTAATTTCCCGGGTCGCGCGGCGCGCGCGCGAGGGCCGAGCTGGTCAAAGTCATCACGATCCCTCTGGCGGCCTCACAGCGCCGCTGCGGCAGTCGAATTCACCCCGCCCTATAGGGAATTTCGCCGTCAAATCCAATCAACTGGCCGAAGCGGATCGGATCAAAGCGGAAACGAAAAGCGTACAGACGGAGGCCTCACGGCCGTTGTGGTTAGCATCCCGGCAGGCACGGAGATGTGACGCTTCTCACGCCAGGACACTGGGCCCCCTCAAACCGGCAGGTATTGGCGCAGCAGGGGCAGGAAGAAGATCGTGACGGTGATCAGAAACCCGATCGCCCACAGGATCGAGCGCAGCGACGGCCGGTTGCCGACGTAGGTCAGCACATAGGCGGTGCGCACGATCACGAACAGCACCGACAGCTCGTTGATCAGGTTCTGCGGCGCGACGCGGAACTCGGCCAGCAGCACCGCCGCGGCAAAGAACGGGAACGCCTCGATGCCGTTCTGATGGGCGCCCAGCGCCCGCTCGCGGATGCTGCCGGCGTAGAAGGCGGGATCTCGTGGCCGGGCGTTGTCATAGCGCCCGCCACCGTCGACGCTGATCCATTTCGCCGGCACGATCGTTAAGAGGTAGAGCATTACGCTGGCGAAAATGCACAATTCGGCAATCGTCATGGCTCCTCCAGCCCGATGACATCGGTGAAATGGCCCTTATCTTGACAATGTCGAAACAAGCCGCCAAGCCACGCCCTTCAGCAGTCACGGGCATCATGACCGCCGCCATCTCTCTGGACAATGCCAGGCCTGTCGACCTCAGGCCGTTGCCGAGCACGTCACGCGTCGGCGTGCTGCTGGTCAATCTCGGAACGCCGGATACGGCCGATGCCGCGGGCGTGCGGGTGTATCTGAAGGAGTTCCTGTCCGATCGCCGCGTCATCGAGGACCAGGGCCTGTTGTGGAAGATCATCCTCAACGGGATCATCCTCAACGTCCGGCCGCGCAAGAAGGCCAAGGACTACCAGTCGATCTGGAACACCGAGAAGAATGAATCGCCGCTGAAGACGATCACCCGAGCGCAGAGCGAGAAGCTGGCCGCCAGCCTCGCCGACCGCAGCCACGTCATCGTCGACTGGGCGATGCGCTACGGCAATCCATCGATCAAGGCCGGCGTCGATGCTCTCATGGCCAAGGGCTGCGACCGCATCCTGGTGGTGCCGCTGTATCCGCAATATTCGGCTGCGACGTCGGCGACCGTCTGCGACGAGGCGTTCCGGTGCTGACAGAGCTGCGCGCGCAGCCGACCCTGCGGGTGACACCGCCCTATTACAACGATGATTTCTACATCGAGGCGCTGGCGGTCTCGATCGAGGACCACCTCAAGACGCTGCCGTACAAGCCCGAGCTGATCGTGGCCTCGTTCCACGGCATGCCGAAGGAATATGTCGACAAGGGCGATCCCTATCGCGAGCAGTGCGTCGCCACCACCGAGCTGCTGCGCAAGCGGCTCGGCATGGACGACACCAACCTGCTCCTGACCTTCCAGTCGCGCTTCGGCTTCTCGGAGTGGCTGCAGCCCTACACCGACAAGACCATCGAGAAGCTCGCCAAGGACGGTGTCAAGCGCATCGCCGTGGTGATGCCCGGCTTTGCCGCCGACTGCCTGGAGACGCTGGAGGAGATATCCGGCGAGAACTGCGAGATCTTCAAGCACAATGGCGGCGAGGAGTTCTCCGCCGTGCCGTGCCTGAACGATAGCGCGCCCGGCATGGAGGTGCTGCGGCAGCCTCGTGCTGCGCGAGCTGCAGGGCTGGTTGTAAAAGGCTGCCTCTGAGCCGTCAGCGGTATTGCCGGCCCGCTAGGTGAGCTGGCCGCCGGCGCAAGGCGGACGGCCGCCCGCCCTGCGGAAATACTTCCTGAACCGTGCCTAGCGAATCCCCGACAAAATCATGCAGCAATCCCTAGATTGTGATGGCTGCAGAGGCTGGTGAGGGGACGATCGTCTCCTCCCTTGGAGGATCCATGAGCGGTTTCGACATTTTCGCCATAGCGCTGGTGCTGCTGGTCATCTTCACGCTGTATTCCGGCGTGAAGACCGTGCCACAGGGGTTCGACTGGACCGTCGAACGGTTCGGCAAATACACCCGCACCTTGTCGCCGGGCCTCAACATCATCGTGCCCTTCTTCGATCGCATCGGGCGCAAGATCAACATGATGGAGCAGGTGATCGACATCCCCGAGCAGGAGGTCATCACCAAGGACAACGCCACCGTGACGGTCGACGGCGTCGCCTTCTACCAGGTGTTCGACGCCGCGAAAGCGAGCTACGAGGTGTCGAATCTCAACCAGGCGATCGTCACGCTGACCATGACCAACATCCGCTCGGTGATGGGCGCGATGGATCTCGACCAGGTGCTGTCGCATCGCGACGAGATCAACGAGCGGCTGTTGCGGGTCGTCGACGCCGCGGTGTCGCCGTGGGGCCTCAAGGTCAACCGGATCGAGATCAAGGACATCGTGCCGCCGGCCGATCTGGTCGAGGCGATGGGCCGGCAGATGAAGGCCGAGCGCGTCAAGCGCGCCGACATCCTGCAGGCCGAGGGCCAGCGGCAGTCGGAGATCCTGCGCGCGGAAGGCGCGAAGCAGAGCCAGATCCTGCAGGCGGAGGGCCGCCGCGAGTCGGCGTTTCTCGATGCCCAGGCGCGCGAGCGCGCCGCCGAGGCCGAGGCCAAGGCGACGCAGATGGTATCGGACGCGATCTCGAAGGGCGACGTCGCGGCGCTCAACTACTTCATCGCCGACAAATACATCAAGGCGTTCGGCCAGCTCGCCGACTCGCCGAACCAGAAGGTGATCATGCTGCCGCTGGAGGCGACGGGCATGCTGGCCTCGCTCGCCGGCATCGGTGAGATCGCCAAGGCGACGTTCGGCGAGAGCGCGGCTTCGGCCGTGGCGGCCGCGCGCCGCGGCGGTTCGGTGCCGTCAGCGGGCACGCCGCCGAAGCCGCCCGTTCCGCCGCAGGCCTGACGCAGGGAGTTCACTCATGAGCGACATCCTCGTGACGCTCGGCACCTGGAATTGGCTGATCTTCGGCATCATCCTGATGGCGCTGGAGCTGCTGGCGCCGGGTGTCTTCCTGTTCTGGCTTGGGCTCGCCGCGCTCGTGGTAGGGCTGATCTCGTTTGGCTTCGCGCCGGCTTGGCAGCTGCAGATCCTGCTGTTCGCGCTGTTTGCGATCGCCGCCGTGCCGCTGTGGCGCCACGTCGCGCGCAGGAGCACGGCGTCGGCCGGCGACAACCCGTTCCTCAACCGCCGCTCCGCCGCGCTGGTCGGCCGGGAGTTCACCCTGGAGAAGCCGATCGTCGGCGGCAACGGCACCGTGCGCATCGACGATACGGTGTGGCGCGTCGCCGGCCCAGACACGCCGGCCGGCAGCCGCGTGCGCATAGTGCAGGCCGATGGCGCGCAGCTCGCGGTGGCCGTGGCGTAGTCCTGCGGGTGATGCGCTTGGTATGATCCGACGGCCTCACCGCGTCATTGCGAGCGCAGCGAAGCAATCCAGAGTCGCGCGCGTCGCCCTGGATTGCTTCGTCGCTTCGCTCCTCGCAATGACGGGGAGAGAGCGGAGGAGCTAATTCTGCCATCGCACGCCGAGCATCACCACCGTCCCGGATGAGGCAGCGCCAGCGATGTTCGAGTCCAGCTTGTCGTAGCGCAGCGTGCCCTTGACCCAGACGTTGCGCGACATCTTGTAGACGAGGTTGCCCTCGGCCGAATAGGTGCGGTCGCCGCGGCCGTAGCCCTGATAGTCGAGCGTGCCGAAGCTGAACTTGCCGATGCCGGTCAGCCAGCGGCGGAAATCGTGATCGACCTGCACCGTGTAGGTGCGCACCAGCACGCCGGAGGCACCGGCCACCGTGGTTTCCGCGAGCTGCGTGTCGGAGAGAAACCGCGCGGTGGTCAGCGGCGTCGCCGACCACACCAGCGAGGCCGTGGTGAGGAAGCCCTGCAGCCGGTTGAGCCGCGGATCGGTGTAACTGCGCGTGGCGTAGCCGAGCGAGAGCTCGCCGGTCAGCAGCCGGGTGAACTCGAACGAGGTGCCGGCCTTGGCATAGCCGCCCGAGGAGTCGCGCTGATAGCCCGAACGGTCGACCCGCTGGTCGTGCACGCGGCTGTCGCCCTGGATCTCGGCGAACGGCTTCAGGCCGGGCATGATCTCGTAGGACACCCGGCCGATGCCGCCGAACTGGTTGTAGTTGCGGTCATCGTTCGATGTCATCGTGCCGTCGGTCAGCTTGCTCTGCTGATAGCTGGTGCGGTCCGCCGTCGCACCCGCCGAAATCTGCAGCCGGTTGAAGCGCTGGTCGATGCCGACGGTGGTGCCGAGCGTGGTGTAGACCGGATAGCGCGCCAATCCGGCCTGCACGCTGGGGCTGCCGGGATTGTCGGTCGCGGCACGCAGCCGGAGCTGGGCGCCGACCGAGGTGTCACGGTTGACGTCGAGGCGGCCATCGACATGTCCGGTGAAGTCGGGGCGGTCGAGCGTGGTCGGCGCCGAATTGATGCCGCCATCCATGGTGGCCGGCAGGGTGTTGCCATAGCCGGTGAAGGATCCCCTGAGGTCGGCGACGAGGGCGTGACGCTCCCAGTTCGACACCGCCAGGAATTCCGGCGCGATCACCCAGGCCGGCATGCCGCGCGGCTTGGCGAGGCGGGCCGGGTTGCTGTCATAGCCGGCCGAGAGCTCCACCGCGCCCTTGATCAGGAAGGGGCCAACATAGTCGCCGACCGCGCCGAACGGGTCGTCGTCGATTCGGAGGCGCTTGCGCGGCGGCTGGCCCGGCACGGTGCCCGCCATTGCAGGCGGGATCGGCTGCCGGTTGGCGAAGGCCGAGGGCGGCAGGGTCGGGCGCAACTGGCCGGTGAGCTCGCCGGACGGCCGCGTGCCGGGCCCCGGCGGCGGCTTCGGGCGCGCCTGGGCGGGATAGTATTTCGGCTTCTTCCGGGTCCGGTTCAGCGAGTCATAGCCGACATCGGATGCGCCGCTGGCCGCGGGCACACCGGGCAGGGGGACCTGATTTCGTCGTGCGGCCGAGCTGGTCGGCGCAGGCGTCGCGGGCAGCCCTGGCGTCGGGACGGCATCGGTCAGGCCGCTGACCACGGTCCGCCGCAACGGGGAGTCCTGCGGAGCCAGGAAGCCGTCGCGCACCGGCCGGAACACGTCGATGGTCTGGGAGTGGGCCGCATCGGGACCGAGCGCGCCGAGCAGCAGGCATGCGGCGGAGGCGCCGCGCCACACCGCGCGCCTTCGCGCGCGCCTCGCGCGGCCGCTGTCAGGCCTCCACCCCACGATGAAAATACTCCAACAAAATCAATTGCGTCGTCGGGACACCCGCGCCGCCGGCAAACCGCGTCGTTAAGGGAGTAAAAACAAATATGGTTAATGGGCTGTTGATGGCGCCTTGCTGCCTTACCCATGCTAAAGAGCGGCGCCTGACTGTTCAGCCTTGGAAGTCCGTATGCCGAGATCGAAGCCGTTGCCCGAAGCCGCTCCCGCAAACGCAGATATCCAGTCGGCGCTGCGCACGCTCGACGCCGGCAGCAATGGCATTGCCGCGATCTCCGCGGCGCTGTCCGGGCCCTTGGGAGCAGCCTTCACCGCCGCCGTCGAGCTGATCCGCCAGGCCAAGGGCAGGGCGATCCTCACCGGCCTCGGCAAGTCCGGCCACGTCGCCCGCAAGATGGCCGCGACGCTCGCCTCGACCGGCACGCCCGCCTTCTTCGTCCATTCCGCCGAGGCCGGCCATGGCGATCTCGGCATGATCACCTCCGATGATGTCGTCATCGCGCTGTCATGGTCCGGCGAGCAGCCGGAGATGAAGACGTTGGTCAACTATACCAAGCGCTTCGCCATCCCGCTGATCGCGGTCACCTCCAATGCGCAATCGTCGCTGGGGGAGGCGGCGCGCATCGTGCTGGAGCTGCCGAAGGCGCGCGAGGCCTGCCCGCACAATCTGGCGCCGACCACCTCGACGCTAATGCAGGCCGCGATCGGCGATGCGCTCGCGATCGCGCTGCTCGAAGGCCGTGGCTTCACCGCGCTTGAATTCGCCAACTTCCATCCGGGCGGCAAGCTCGGCGCCATGCTCAAGCATATCTCCGACCTGATGCGCTCGGGCGACGCGGTGCCGCTGAAGCCGCTGGGCACGGGCATGCCGGATGCGCTGGCCGAGATGTCGGCCAAGGGGCTCGGCTGCGTCGTCATCGTCGACGGCCGCGGCCATGTCGCCGGCATCATCACCGACGGCGACCTCCGCCGGAAGATGCGCGCCGATCTCTTGTCCGCCTCGGTCGACGAGATCATGACCGCGAACCCGCGCACCGTCCGCCGCGAGGCGCTCGCCTCCGAGGCGCTGGAGATCCTGAACTCCGCCAAGATCACGACGCTCATCGTGACGGATGGCTTGAAGCCGGTCGGCATCCTGCACATGCACGATCTGCTGCGGGCCGGGGTAGCGTGACCTCGGCCGCCGTCATTGCGAGGAGCGCAGCGACGAAGCAATCCAGAGTCCTTGCTGAGCCCTGGATTGCTTCGCTTGCGCTCGCAATGACGGCCCATCGAACGCGCACCTGTCGCTGAGAGCTGTCCGAATGTCTTCTGAATTCAACCTCGACAGATATCTCGCCCGCATCGGCTATCGCGGACCGCTGACGCCGACATTCGAAACGCTGGCCGGATTGCAGGCCGCCCATGTCGATGCGATCGCGTTCGAAGGCATCGATCCGCTGCTCGGCCGGCCCGTGAACATCGATCTCGCCTCGGTCCAGGCCAAGATCGTCGACGGCCGCCGGGGCGGTTATTGCTTCGAGCAGAATGCACTCTTGAAAGCGGCGCTGGAGGCAATCGGCTTTGCCGTGACGCCGCTCTCGGCGCGGGTGCGCTGGCGGCTCGATGCCGACGCGCCGCTGACGCCGCGCACGCACATGATGCTGAAGGTGGACCTGCCGGAGGGGCCTCATCTCGCCGATGTCGGTTTCGGCTCCTGCCTGCTCGATACGCCGCTGCAAATGGTGCCTGACGTCGAGCAGCCGACGGCGATGGGCACGTTCCGCCTGACGCTCTCCGACGGGCTTTACTGGCTCGCCGCGAAGCAGCCCGCCGGCTGGCGCACGATGTACGTCTTCGACCTCGTCCCGCAGCTCCCCGCCGACTACGTGCTCGGCAACTGGTTCACCTCGACCAGCCCGTTGACACCGTTCACCTCGATGCTGATCCTGGAGCGGTTGACGGGCGAGGCGCGCTACAAGCTGGTCAATCGCCGCCTCGTCAGCGAGGCGCGCGACGGCGAGGTGAGCAGCGAACAGATCATCGAGACGCCCGAGACGCTGCGCAGCGTCATCGAGGAGGTGTTCGGGCTCACGCTGCCGGTGCCCGTCGATGTGATCTGGAAGCGCATCGAGGGCTGACGGGAAGGCGTTGCGATGGCCGATGAGCTTCAACTGGAGTCCTATCTCGCCCGCATCGACTATCGCGGACCGCTCGCGCCCGACCTGTCGACGCTCGCAGCGCTGCAGGCCGCACATGTCGACGCGCTGCCGTTCGAGGCGCTCGATCCGCTGATGGGCCGTCCCGTCCATGTCGACCTGCCGTCGGTGCAACAGAAGCTCGTGCTCGGCCGCCGCGGCGGCTACTGCTTCGAGCAGAACGTGCTGTTCCAGGCGGTGCTGGAAGCGGTCGGCTTTGAGGTCACCGGCCTGACGGGGCGCGTGCGCTGGCGTTCGGCGCCGACCGATCCGCTCGGGCCGCGCCAGCACATGATGCTGCTGGTGGAGGTCGACGGCTATCCGCATCTCGTCGATGTCGGCTTCGGCATCTGCATGATGGATGCGCCCATTCGTCTCGAGCCAGGACCCGAGCAGCAGACGCCGATGGGGACGTTTCGCATCGGCACGTGGGACGGGTTCTATACGGTCAGCGCGAAGCAGCCGACGGGCTGGCGCATGATGTATGCGTTCGACCTCGTGCCGCAGATCCATGCCGATTATGTGCTCGGCAGCTGGTACACCTCGACCAGCCCGAACGTGCCGGCCACGCATACGCTGATGATGGAGCGTGTCGAGCCCGGCATGCGTCACAAGCTGGTCAGCCGCCGCTATCAGCGGCAGGCGCGCGATGGAGACGTGATCGAGGAGCGGATCATCGAGCGCGCCGACGAGCTCGGCCGGCTCATCGACGACATCTTCCGTGTGACGCCTCCGGTGCCAGTCGAGGACATCTGGGCGCGGACGTCGAGCTGATCTCTGGACAACGGGGGCGCGGATGATGTTCGAACGTGCTTTGCGATCGGTCGAGCAGGCAACTGTCGATGCGGAGCTTTTTCGCGTGTTGCGTGGCCTTTGAAGGGAATGCCGGCGTCCGTATTGGGTTTATCTTAAGATTCGCATCTTTAGGTTGCGGGAACCTGAGGGGCTCGCGGCATTCGCCGTCGAGCAATGGGGATGGCCCAGCATGACTGACACCGTGATGCACGCGACGCGATTGCTCCTGCCGAGGACGTCGAAGCAGGACCGCCACCGCTGCACATGGCCTCACCCTTCCTGACATCAGAGCCGCGCGACGCGGCTCATCCGAGCTGGCCTGATGGCCAGGACGGGTGGGGGCTTCACGGTTGAAACGTCGACCCTGACGCTTCGACGCTCATCCGATCGATCATGAGACCACGGCCTGACCTGCCACTTCAGGCCGACCGGAGACTCACGTCGACGAAGCCCCCACCC
Organism: Bradyrhizobium oligotrophicum; assembly: GCA_050641875.1. Taxonomy (GTDB): domain Bacteria; phylum Pseudomonadota; class Alphaproteobacteria; order Rhizobiales; family Xanthobacteraceae; genus Bradyrhizobium; species Bradyrhizobium oligotrophicum_B. The sequence continues at coordinate 962,777 of CP192619.1, read as the reverse complement.
CTTTTTTCTGAGATTCGATCTTGGAGATTTGAGTCGAGCTGAAAGCGCCGCCAGTTGCGCTCCTCTCCCCCTTGCGGGAGGGGAGCGCACCGGCAATGGGGTCAGCAGTTGGCTGTCTGACCTTTATCTACGACACGTTCTTCTAAGCCAATCAGCGCGGCAGCTCGGTCTTGCCCATCAGGAACTTGTCGACCGTCTGGGCACACAGACGGCCCTCGCGGATCGCCCATACCACCAGCGACTGGCCGCGGCGCATGTCGCCGGCGGAGAAGACCTTCGGCAGCGAGGTCTGGTAGTCGGTCAGGTTGGCCTTGACGTTGCCGCGCGGGTCGAGGTCGACGCCGAGGCTCTTGAGCAGGCCCTCGTGCACCGGATGGACGAAGCCCATCGCCAGCAGCACCAGATCTGCATTGAGCACGAACTCGGTGCCGGGAATCGGCTTGAACTGCGCGTCGACGCGGACGCAGTGCAGCTTCTTGACCGCGCCGTTCTCGCCTTCGAACTTCTGGGTCAGCACGGCGAATTCGCGCACCGCGCCTTCGGCCTGGCTCGACGAGGTCCGCATCTTCAGCGGCCAGTTCGGCCAGGTCAGCGCCTTGTTCTCATGCTCCGGCGGCGCCGGCATGATCTCTAGCTGGGTCACAGACAGCGCGCCCTGGCGCAGCGAGGTGCCGATGCAGTCGCTGCCGGTGTCGCCGCCGCCGATCACGACGACATGCTTGCCGCCGGCGAGAATGTCGGTGGCATTGACGGGCTCGTTGCCGACGCGGCGGTTCTGCTGCGGCAGGAAGTCCATCGCGTAGTGGATGCCGGCGAGGTCGCGGCCGGGGATCGGCAGATCGCGCGGGGCTTCGGCGCCGCCGGTCAGCGCCACGGCGTCGTAGTCCTTCAGCAGGGTCTTGGCATCGAGGCCGTCCTTGCCACCGACATTGACGCCGTAGTGGAAGCTGACGCCTTCGCCTTCCATCTGTCCGATGCGGCGATCGATGATGCCCTTCTCCATCTTGAAGTCGGGAATGCCATAGCGCAGCAGGCCGCCAGCCTTGGCGTTCTTCTCGAAGACGTGGACGTCATGGCCGGCGCGGGCGAGCTGCTGCGCGGCAGCGAGCCCGGCGGGGCCGGCGCCGACGATCGCGACCTTCTTTCCGGTCTTGACCGCGGCCGGCTCCGGCTTCAGCCAGCCGTTCTCCCAGGCCTTGTCGACGATGGCGCACTCGATCGTCTTGATGGTGACCGGGTTGTCGTCGATGTTCAGCGTGCACGATGCCTCGCACGGGGCAGGGCAGATCCGGCCGGTGAACTCGGGGAAGTTGTTGGTCGAGTGCAGGTTGCGCGACGCCTCTTCCCAATTGCCGTTGTAGACGAGGTCATTCCAGTCCGGGATCTGGTTGTTGACCGGGCAGCCGGTGGTACCTGGCGCGGCCGAGCCGGTGCCGTGGCAGTAGGGAATGCCGCAATTCATGCAGCGCGCCGCCTGGTCGCGCAGCTCCTTCTCGGAGAGCGGCACCACGAACTCGCTGAAGTTCTTCAGACGCTCGGCAACCGGCGCGTACTTGCGATCGTGCCGCTCGATTTCGAGAAAACCTGTGACCTTGCCCATGACCTACGACGTCCCTGACTGCTCGGGCCTCATGGTTCGAGACGGCGCTTTCGCGCCTCCTCACCATGAGGATCTAGTTTCCTGCTTCTCCTCACCCTCAGGAGCGGCGCTTTGCGCCGCGTCTCGAAGGGCGAGGCCCGTCTGCTTCATTCCGTCATTGCGAGGAGCCGGAGGCGACGAAGCAATCCAGACTTTCTTCCTGGCCCTGGATTGCTTCGCTGCGCTCGCAATGACGCCTTGGTTAGTACCTGCGCCTTAGGCTCCGATCGCGATCTTCGGCTCGGCGTCGGCGTTGGCGGCGAGCTCCTTCAAGGCGCGGCGGTACTCGACCGGCATGACCTTGCGGAACTTGGGCGCATAGTCCTTCCAGTTCGCCAGGATGTCGGCGGCGCGCTTGGAGCCGGTCGCCTTGGCGTGACGCGAGATCAGCACGTGCAGCCGCTCGACGTCGGAGGCCAGCAGGTTCTTGAACACGTCGACCCGGCCATGCGCCTCGAGGTCGCCCATCTGGTGATAGGTGTCCTCCGCGATCATCTCCTCCGACAGCACCGGCTCCAGCTCGACCATCGCCATGTTGCAATGCTTGTCGAAGTCGCCGGCCTCGTCGAGCACATAGGCGACGCCGCCCGACATGCCGGCCGCGAAGTTGCGCCCGGTCCTGCCGAGCACGACGACGATGCCGCCGGTCATGTATTCGCAGCAGTGATCGCCCGCGCCCTCGACGACGGCGACCGCGCCGGAGTTACGGACCGCGAAGCGCTCGCCGGCGATGCCGCGGAAGAAGCACTCGCCGGAGATGGCGCCGTACATCACGGTGTTGCCGACGATGATCGATTCCTCCGGCACGATGCCGGAATTGCGCGGCGGCTTGACGACGATGCGGCCGCCAGACAGGCCCTTGCCGACGTAGTCGTTGCCTTCGCCTTCGAGCTCGAAGGTGACGCCTTGGGCGAGCCAGGCGCCGAAGGCCTGGCCGGCGGTGCCCTTCAGGCTGACATGGATGGTGTCCTGGGGCAGGCCGGCATGGCCATAGATCTTGGCCACCGCGCCCGAGAGCATCGCGCCCGCCGAACGGTCGGTGTTGTTGATCTCGGCCTCGATTCTAACCGGCGCGCCGCGGTCGAGCGCGGGCTTGGCCTGCTCGATCAGCTTGCGGTCGAGCACGGCCTCGAGGTGATGGTCCTGCTTCTCGGCGTGATGGATTTTCTGGCCCGGCGCCTCCTTCTGCTTGACGAACAGCTTGGAGAAGTCGAGGCCCTTGGCCTTCCAATGCGCCACCAGGCGGGACTGGTCGAGCATCTGGGTCTGCCCCACCATCTCGTTGAACGAGCGGTAGCCGAGGCTAGCCATGATCTCGCGGACTTCCTCGGCGACGAAGAAGAAGAAGTTGATGACGTGCTCGGGCTGACCGGTAAAGCGCTTGCGCAGCACCGGGTCCTGAGTGGCGACGCCGACCGGGCAGGTGTTGAGGTGGCACTTGCGCATCATGATGCAACCGGCCGCGATCAAGGGCGCGGTGGCGAAGCCGAACTCGTCGGCCCCTAACAGGGCGCCGATGACGACGTCACGGCCGGTGCGGAAGCCGCCGTCGACCTGGACCACGATGCGGCTGCGCAGCCGCTCGCGCACCAGCGTCTGATGCGTCTCGGCGAGGCCGATCTCCCACGGCGAGCCCGCGTGCTTGATGGAGGTGAGGGGAGACGCACCGGTGCCGCCCTCGAAGCCCGCAATCGTGACATGGTCGGCGCGCGCCTTGGCGACGCCGGCCGCAACGGTGCCGACACCGACTTCGGAGACGAGCTTGACCGAGACCTGACCGTCGGGATTGACGTTCTTCAGGTCGTAGATCAGCTGCGCGAGGTCTTCGATCGAGTAGATGTCATGGTGCGGCGGCGGCGAGATCAGACCGACGCCGGGGGTCGAATGGCGCACCTTGGCGATGGTGGCGTCGACCTTGTGGCCGGGCAGCTGGCCGCCTTCGCCGGGCTTGGCACCCTGCGCCATCTTGATCTGCATCATGTCGGAGTTGACGAGGTACTCCGTCGTCACGCCGAACCGGCCCGAGGCGACCTGCTTGATCGCCGAGCGCATGGAGTCGCCGTTCGGGAGCGGCTTGAAGCGGTCCGCCTCCTCGCCGCCTTCGCCGGTGTTCGACTTGCCGCCGATCCGGTTCATGGCGATCGCGAGCGTGGTGTGCGCCTCGCGCGAGATCGAGCCGAACGACATGGCGCCGGTGGCGAAGCGCTTGACGATGTCCTTGGCCGGCTCGACCTCGTCGAGCGGGACCGGCTTGCGCTTGTCGTCCTCGGCCGACTTGATCCGGAACAGGCCGCGCAGGGTCAAGAGCCGTTCGGACTGCTCGTTGAGCAGCTTGGCGAACGCCTGATAGCGCTCCCTGGAATTGCCGCGCACGGCATGCTGCAGGGTCGCGACCGATTCCGCGGTCCAGGCGTGGTCCTCGCCGCGGGTGCGGTAGGCATATTCGCCGCCGACGTCGAGCGCGGTCTTGTAGACCAGTGCGTCGCCGAACGCGTCGCGATGACGGCGCGTGGTCTCCTCGGCGATCTCGGCAAGGCCGACGCCCTCGATGCGGGTGTGGGTGCCGTAGAAGAACTTCTGCACGAACTCGGCCTTGAGGCCGACCGCGTCGAAGATCTGCGCGCCGCAATAGGACTGGTAGGTCGAGATGCCCATCTTCGACATGACCTTGAGCAGGCCCTTGCCGATCGACTTGATGTAGCGCTTGACGACCTCGTAGTCGCTCAGCGCGCCCGGCAGCTTGTCCTTCAGCGCGATGATGGTCTCGAACGCGAGATAGGGGTTGATCGCCTCTGCGCCGTAGCCGGCCAGACAGGCGAAGTGATGCACCTCGCGCGGCTCGCCCGACTCCACCACGAGACCCACCGATGTGCGCAGGCCGGTGCGGATCAGGTGATGATGCACGGCGGCGCAGGCGAGCAGCGACGGGATCGGAATCCGGTCGGCCGAGACCATGCGGTCGGACAGGATGATGATGTTGACGCCCTCGCGCACCGCGGCCTCGGCGCGGCCGCAGAGATCGTCGAGCACCTGCTCGAAGCCGGCCGCACCCAGGCTCGCATCGAAGGTGGTGTCGAGCGTGCGCGAGACGAAGTGGCTGTCGGAGACCTCCGAGATCGAGCGGATCTTCTCGAGGTCCGCATCGGTCAGGATCGGCTGATGCACCTCGAGCCGCTTGGTCGAGGCGACGCCTTCGAGGTCGAACAGGTTCGGCCGCGGGCCGATGATCGAGACCAGGCTCATCACCAGCTCCTCGCGGATCGGGTCGATCGGCGGGTTGGTGACCTGGGCGAAGTTCTGCTTGAAGTAGGTGAACAGGAGCTTCGGCTTGTCCGACAGCGCCGAGATCGGCGTGTCGTTGCCCATCGAGCCCGTGGCCTCCTCGCCGGTCGCCGCCATCGGCGTCATCAGGATCGCGATGTCTTCCTGGCTGTAGCCGAACGCCTGCTGCCGGTCCAGCAGCGGCAGGTTGGTGCGCGCGCCCGTGGTCGGCGCGTCCGGCAGCTTCTCGACCTGGATCTGCGTGCGCGTGAGCCATTCCTGGTAGGGATGGCTGGCGGCGAGCTGCGCCTTGATCTCGTCGTCCGGAATCAGCCGGCCCTGCTCGAGGTCGACCAGCAGCATCTTGCCCGGCTGCAGCCGCCACTTGGTGACGATCTGTTCCTCCGGGATCTTGAGCACGCCCATCTCGGACGCCATCACGATGCGGTCGTCCTTGGTCACGAGATAGCGCGCCGGCCGCAGGCCGTTGCGGTCGAGCGTGGCGCCGATCTGGCGGCCGTCGGTGAAGGCGATCGCGGCCGGGCCGTCCCACGGCTCCATCAGCGCGGCGTGATATTCGTAGAACGAACGCCGCTCCTCGCTCATCAGCGGATTGCCGGCCCACGCCTCTGGGATCATCATCATGACCGCGTGCGGCAGCGAGTAGCCGCCCTGCACCAGGAATTCGAGCGCGTTGTCGAAGCAGGCGGTGTCGGACTGGCCTTCATAAGAAATGGGCCAAAGCCGGCTGATGTCCTTGCCGAACAGCTCCGACGCCACCGACGCCTGCCGCGCCGCCATCCAGTTGACGTTGCCGCGAAGCGTGTTGATCTCGCCGTTATGCGCGATCATCCGGTACGGGTGCGCCAGCGACCAGGTCGGGAAGGTGTTGGTCGAGAAGCGCTGATGCACCAGCGCCAGCGCGCTCTCGAAGTCCGGCTCGTGCAAATCGGCGTAGTACTTGCCGAGCTGGTCGGCCAGGAACATGCCCTTGTAGATCACGGTCCGGCACGACATCGAGCACGGGTAATAGCCCGACATGCCGCGGTCGCGGCGCTGATAGATCGCCTGCGAGATCGACTTGCGGAGGATGTAGAGCTTGCGCTCGAACTCGTCCTCGGTCTTGGCGGCGCCGTTGCGGCCGATGAACACCTGCATGCTGCGCGGCTCGGTCGGCTTGACCGTCACGCCCAGCGAGGAGTTGTCGGTCGGCACATCGCGCCAGCCGAGCAGCACCAGGCCCTCGTCCTCGATCTGGTCGGCGATGATGCTCTTGATGACGTTCCGCCACGCCTCGTCGCGCGGCATGAACAGCGCACCGATGGCGTATTCGCCGGGCGCGGGCAAAGTGAAGCCGAGCTCCTTCGCCTTGCGTGAAAAGAAGGCGTGCGGGATCTGCACCAGGATGCCCGCGCCGTCGCCGAAGCGCGGGTCGGCGCCGACGGCGCCGCGGTGCTCCAGGTTGCAGAGGATGCTCAGCGCATCCGCGACGATCTGATGCGACTTCTGGCCCTTGATGTTGGCGATGAAGCCGACGCCGCAGGAATCCTTCTCCTGGCTCGGGTCGTACAGACCTTCGGCTTCAGGACGCCACGTATGCAGCTCGCGGGTGATCTCGGCCGGTTTCTCATGCGAATCCACAGCCAGCACCGCGCCGCCCAAAATTCCGTGCTCGACCTTCGATCCGCTCATATCCGTCCCCATCAATTATTGGTCAGGGCCTTCACCACAGTCCGGTATAGTGTCCGGCGCACCCCGGACGCTGCGCGGGCCCCTCTCCGGAGCCAACGCTCGTCCTTCTCAGCGAGCCGCATTTGCAGAATTCAGGCCAGTGTCCGGGGGACCATGTCCCCGCTGGACGACCGCGGCCTGTTCATGTCGCAGCGCCCTCAAGCGCCGTAACATCATTGCAAAGTCTCGGTCACCTTTGCAACGAAATTTTAGACAGCATTTCTGTCCTAAACCGCAAGATGCCAAATTTTAACCTATCACACAAGCACTGCGGAGTCCTGAGGTCCGGGCGCCGCAACGCGCTCATTCCCCGGCAAATCTTCCGCTTCTGCCACAGACCGATCGGTCCGGCGGGGCCGGCGATCACGCGCCGCGCTCGATTTTGAAACCTAACGCCCCGATCCCGCCCTCTCGCCGACCCAGGGCCGCCGGAATCACGGCAGAACTTCCGCGGCACTTGAGAAGCGAACAGCTTCACGTGCGGGGGCATGCAGGAGCTTTGAGCCATGAAGTTGCTAGTTGGAGTCGTCTCAGCCGCGTTGATCGCGCCGTTTGCCGCGCAGGCCGAGCCGTTGCCGCCCCTGGGCGTCCGTGCGCCCTACACGGTGGTCTCCGATTTCGATGCGCCTTATTCGGACCTGCCGCCGCCGGCCGTCGTTCCCGCACCGCCGCCGCGCTACGGCTACCGGCCGGGCCCTGACTACGGCTACCGCGACGAGCGCTATGTGCCGCCGGCGCCGGTCTACCGTCAGGACGGCTACCGTCAGGACGGCTACCAGCAGGAATATGGTTATGCGCCGGCGTTACTGCCGGTGCACGAGGTCTATGCGATCCTGCGCGACAACGGCTTCTCGCCGCTCGGCGCACCGCGCCAGCGTGGCAATGTCTGGGTCGTGGCGGTGCTCGACCGCCAGGGCGAGGACGGCAAGCTCGTGGTCGATGCCCGCTCCGGCCGCATCATCCGTTTCGTGCCGGCGTTCCAATGGGGCGAGGAGTACGAGCGGATGCGCTATGAGCCGAGCCCGCGCGGCGGCCTCGACCGCCTGCCGCCGCCGAGCGTGATCCGGGCCGATCCGCGCCTGGTGCCGCCGATGCCGGCTGCGCCGCGGGTTGCCAATGCGATGCCGGCTCAGGCGCCCAGGGTGCCGACGCCGGTGGCCCGGCCGGCGGCACCCGCGCCGCAGACGGCCGCGATCAACCCGAAGCCAGTCGAAACGGCCAAGCCGGTCGCGCCCAAGCCAGTCGATGTCAAGCCAGTCGACGTCAAGCCTGCTGAGGCCACGCCGGACGTGAAGCCCGTCGAGACGAAGCCGGTCGAGGCCAAGGCGGAACCGCCGAAGGCGGGCGAGAGCAGACCCGCCGAAGCCAAGGCACCGGAGGCAACGCCTGCAGACGCCAAGCCCGTCCAGTCGGCAGCGGCGGCGCCGACGACGACCGGCTCCGTCGCCGCGGCTGCGGCCAAGCCGGTGCTGCAGATCCTGCCGACGGCAAAGATGCCGCCGGTCCAGGGGCTGGATTGAAGGCAACGGGGCCGGGCGTCGGTCATCGGCGCCCTCGCCACACCCACAACCGGCGTCGCCCGGCTCGACCGCGCGATCCAGTCACCACCGGCATATCGGCTGATCACGACCGTCTCGGCGCGGGCTGGATGCCCGCCTTCGCGGGCATGACAGCGCGTCGCGGAGCGGCCAGCGCGAGCGTCGAGGGGGTGTGTGAGTCCAACCCCGCACAACAAAAAACGCCCCGGTTTCCCGGGGCGTCTGCATTCCTGGAGGGTATGCCGATTACGCGGCGGCCTTCTCGGCGGAGCCTTCAATCGCTGGCTGCTCGGAGGCCTGCGCATTGGTCGAGATCGGAATCGACCGCGGCTTCTTGGCCTCGGGGATCTCGCGTACGAGGTCGACGTGGAGCAGGCCGTTCTCGAGGCTGGCGTTCTTCACCACCACGTGGTCGGCGAGCTGGAAAGAGCGCTCGAAGGCCCGGGCGGCGATGCCGCGATACAGCACCTCGGCCTTTTTGCCGTTCTCGTTGGCGGCCTTCTCGCCCTTGATCGTCAGCGTGTTTTCCTTCGCGACGAGGGAGAGCTCATCCTTGCCAAAGCCGGAGACGGCGACGGTGATGCGGTAGGCGTTCTCACCGGTGCGCTCGATGTTGTAGGGCGGATAGCCGGGGGTGGGCTCGGTGGTGGCCTGGTCGAGCAGCGAGAACAGACGGTCGAAACCGACGGTGGAACGATAGAAGGGGGTGAGGTCGTAGGTACGCATGGTCGAAGTCCTCCATTGAGCGACTGTTGGGCAAACCCGCCCGCCATCGGGCCGGGCTGTCGTGCAGCCATGAGCGGCCTGCACAACCCCGATGTAGGCCAGACGTTTCGACGTTCAAGGGCGTCCGAGACCTGCTCTTTTTGCCGTTCTACCCCTTGATTCCCACTGCCTTTCACCTATTCGATGGGCGCCTCATGACGCTCGTCTCGATTCCCGCCAATCCCGTTCCCGAAAACGTCACTGCCGGCACCATCAAGACCCCTGATGGCGCCGAGCTGCGCTTTGCGCGCTGGGCGCCGCCGGCCGGGCGCAAGGGCACGGTGTGCGTGTTCACCGGCCGCAGCGAGATGATCGAGAAGTATTTCGAGACGGTGCGCGATCTGCGCGACCGCGGCTTTGCGGTCGCCATCATCGACTGGCGCGGCCAGGGCCATTCGTCGCGGCGCCTGCGCGATTCCCGCAAGGGCTACGTGCGCTCGTTCTCCGACTACGAGACCGACGTGGAGACCTTCGTCACGCAGGTCGTGCTGCCGGATTGTCCGCCGCCCTATTTCGCGCTGGCGCATTCGATGGGCGGCACGGTGCTGCTGCGGCTCGCGCACGCCGGCAAGCGCTGGTTCGATCGCGTCGTGCTGTCGGCGCCGATGATCGACCTTCCGGGCAGCCGCACCGCGCTGCCGGCGCGGCTGTTGCTGCGGGCGATGCGCATCGCCGGCCAGGGCGGCCGCTACGTGCCGGGCGGCAACGACGAGATCAGCGGGCTGGCGCCGTTCGTCAACAATCCGCTGACCTCCGATCCGGTCCGCTATGCCCGCAATGCCGCGATCCTCGAGGAAGATCCGACGCTCGGCATCGCCTCGCCCACGGTGGCGTGGGCCGACGCCGCGTTCTCGGCGATGATGACCTTCCGCGGCATGAGCTATCCGTCGCAGATCCGCCAGCCGATCCTGATGCTGGCCGCGTCCAGCGACACCGTGGTGTCGACCGCGGCGATCGAGGAGTTCGCCTATCATCTGCGGGCCGGCTCGCATCTCGTCATCGCCGGCGCCAAGCACGAGATCCTGCAGGAGCAGGACCGCTACCGCTCGCAGTTCTGGGCCGCGTTCGACGCCTTCGTGCCGGGCACGCCGCTGTTCGGGTGAGCGTTGCCGTCCGCTGGACACCTCTGGGCCCTGCGGGCTAGAGCTACCGGCCACCCCCTCGCGTTGTGACGGCTGGTTGTGAGCAAGGCGCAGAACAGATTGCAGGCGCAGGCGCTGCAGGAGGCGATCCACGCGCTGCGTTCGCGGCAATTCGCGCGCGCCGAGCAGATCGCCGCCTCGATCCTGCGCACGGCCAGGACCGATCGCGCCGCGCTGCTCGTCCAGGCCCATGCGCTGCTCGGCCAGCAGCGCGCGAGCGAGGCGATCGCGCCGCTGGAGAAGGCGGCGCTCCGCGGCAGCGATCCGGAACTCGAGACGCTGCTCGGCGCCGCCTTGTGCGAATCCAGACGCGCCGCCGACGGCATCGCGCAGCTGCGCAAGACCGCGGCGCGGCGGCCGCCTTTTCTGCCGGCGTTTCAGGAGCTGGCGGGGCGGCTTGCCAAGTCGGGACAGCTCGGTGAAGCGATCGCCGTGATCGAGGAGGCGCTGACGCTGTCACCCGACAGCGTCGACCTCCAGCTCGATCTCGGACGCCTCTCTCCCAGGCCAATGACCGCGTCCGTGCCCGCACGCACCTGCTGGCGGCGCGCGAGGCCGCGCCGGGACGGCCCGACATCCTGATCGAGCTCGCCTGGGTGCAGTTCCTCGACGGCGACTATGCCGAGGCCGCCGGCATCTACCGTCATGCGCTCGGCCTGCGGCCCGACGACACCCAGGCCCGCGCCAATCTCGCGATGTGCCTCGCCGAGATGGGGGATCGCGATGGCGCTCAGGCTGCGCTGCGCACGGTGGTGCGCGGCCGGTCGCATCTGCTGACCCGCGCGGCGTACACGCTCGCGGTCACCTCGCACGGCCGCTTCTTCTTCCGTCCCAGCGATGCCGCCAGTTTCCTGCAGATCGACGGCGCTGCGACGGCTAAGCCCTGAACCGCTTGCGATAGACGCCGGTCTCGCGCTTCAGCGCATCGCGCACCCCGTGGATCTCGGCGATCTCCTCTTCGGTGAGGGCCGCGGTCTGCATCGCCCACGTCTGTCGCTTCACCGGAATGCACTGCGCGACCGGCGTGCCCTTTGGCAGCACGCCGCGGAACGACGTGTCGTGCCAATGCGCCGGAAAATGCACGAAGCTGTCGTGAAAGCGGTCGCTGTCGACCAGCCCGGTTACGGTGGTGAAGGGCAGGTCGAAGCGGTTGACGGGATGCGTGAACAGCAATGCCCAGCCCTGGGGCGACTCGATCGTCCAGAGATTGTGAAACTTGAGCAGGAAGCGGTCGGCCTCGAACAGCGGCGAGCCCGTGACCTGCGCGACGTCGTGGAAGCTGATCGGCGAACGCGGAAAATCGATCGCACCGCCCGGCGGCAGCTCGTTGTCCCAACTGATCCCGCCATCCTCGACCGTGAGATCGCAGATCAGCGGAATGAGGAAGCCCGTCGTCATCGCGTCGATGAAGGGCGGGCAGCGCTTGACGGTCTGCTCCTCGGCCTGGTTGAGCGCGCTGAACGCGGTGGCCGGCATCGTCTTGACCCAGTCGGGAACGCCCATCGGCGCCGGCACCGGCTGCGGAATGAGGCCTTCCAGCTCCTTCGGACAGCGGAATTTCAGCGTGAGCGGTTCAGTCTCGGACATCGGCGCCGCGGCTCTCCTGTGGACGACGGCAGAGGTCTACGCCTTCGCCGCCGAAAGTCCAACAGGCCGCCGCCGCTACTTGGTCGACAGCACCTCGCCGAACCGCTCCCACTGCTTGCCGGTGAAGCGCATGAACTGCACCTGCTCGACGGGAAGGTGGTCGCTCTCGCTGGTGCTGACCTTGATACCCGGCAGCAGCATCGGCAGCTCGAGATCCTTGATCGACAGCGCCTGCCGCAAAATGTTATCGCGCGACAGATCGTTGCCGGCGGCCTTCAGCACGTGCTCCAGCACCATGCCGTTGTTGTAGCCGTTGACGTAGTTGGAATCGCGGATGTCGCCGTCGGGCACGTATTTCGCCATGTAGTCGCGCCAGCCCTTGACGCCGGGGTCGTCCGCCCAGGCCGGATCCAGCGGATCCTTCACGTAAGCCGTCGAGATGATGCCTTTGCCGGCCTCGAGGCCCGCCGGCTCCATCACCGAGGACATCCACACCGAGACGTTGGTCAGGAACGTCAGCGGGTGCCAGTTGATCTCATGGGTCTTGCGGATCGCCTGCGCGGCGAATTTCGGCGTCGCGGCGATGATCAGCGCATCGGCGCCGGTCGATTTCAGCTTCACGATCTGCGAGTCGATGGTCGGCTCGGTCGACTCGTAGCTTGCGACGGTCACCGCGCTGTCGAAGCGCTCGCCGAGCACGTCCTTCAGCCCGGCGAGATAGTCGCGGCCGAAATCGTCGTTCTGCGCGAGAATGGCAAAGGTCGCATCCGGCTTCTTCTGCAGCGCGTAGCGCGCATACATCCGCGCCTCGTTGCGGAACGGCGCCATCACGCCCATCAAGGCCAGCGGAAATTGCTCGGGATCACCGAACTTCGAGGCGCCCGAGGCCACGAACAGCTGCGGCACCTTCTTGCCCTGGAGATACTTGGCGATCGCGGTGTTGTGCGCGGTGCCCATGGTCGAGAAGATGAACGACACCTCGTCGCTCTCGACCAGCCGTCGCGTCTGCTCCACGGTCTTGGGCGGCACGTAGCTGTCGTCCAGCGAGATCAGGTTGACCTTGCGGCCGTTGATGCCGCCGCGGTCGTTGACCATCTTGAAATAGGCAACCTCGCCTTTGCCGAGGATGCCGAAGGCCGACACCGGCCCGCTATAGGGCATGGTCTGTCCAATGCGGATCTCGCTGGCGGTGATGCCAGGTTGATCCTCTGCCCGCACGGGCGCGGCGACGACGGATGCGACGACGAACAATCCTGCCGCTGCGATGGCGCTTCGCATGGATACCTCCCTGATGGCCGCGCTGCCGGCGGCGTTGGCGTTGAGCATACGGGGAGGTCGGGGGCCGCGCAATTAAAATATATTTTTTTAGGAAAATGTACTTTAGGCTTTGCTAGAATGAATTGTTTCGCGAAAGTGAGTCGATGTCCGGCAGCGCCACCCAGACCGTCTACGAGCAGTTGCGCGCCAGCCTGCTCGCCGGCCTCTATCGTCCAGAGGAGAAGCTGAAGATCAGCGAGCTCGGATCAGCCTTCTCGGTCAGCACCGGGGCGATCCGCGAGGCGTTGGCGCGGCTCACGGCGGAAGGGCTGGTGACGGCGACGCCGCAGCGCGGCTTCCGCGTGGCGCCGGTCTCGGTGGCCGATCTGCGCGATCTGACCGGCATGCGCGTCGAGATCGAGACCAAGTGCCTGCGCCGCGCCATCGCCAACGGTGATCTCGCCTGGGAGACTACGCTCGTTGCCGCGCATCACCGTCTGGCCGCGACGCCGATCGCGGCCCATGACGGCAGCTTCTCGCCGGCGTGGATGCTAGCGCATGCCGATTTCCATGCCGCGTTGGCCCAGGCCTGCGGCAGCGCCTGGATGATGCGGGTGCGTGATCTCCTGTTTGCCCACAACGAGCGCTATCTCGATCTCGCCCGCAAGACCGATCGTGGCAACCGCGATGCCGCGCGTGAGCATCGCGAACTGATGGAGGCGGCGCTGGCGCGCGACACCGAGCGCGCGGTGATGCTCATGACGGCGCATCTCGACAAGACCCGGGACACGATCGAGGCGGCGCTGCTCGCAGCGACGGCGATGAATGAGGCGAAGTAGGACCATGTCAGGACGCGGACCGCGAACGTCTTCGACGCGATCCGTTCCGAGCCGGATGTCACCAGCCGAATGAATGAGAGGAGCCCGACGGCTGCGGCCACTTCATTCGGGGTGACGATGTACTTCCGCTGGGAAGCGTCGAACTACGCGAGCCGCGCATAGATGCGATCGCCTCGGCGCGCCGCGAACCACCATGCCTCAAGCGCGGTCGTAGTCCACCCTTGTTGTCGACATCGTGATCCGTTAAGCGCGAGCTGTTGCGAAAGTTCAACCTTTTCGAGCGCCAGGCGCTTCCCTCATCTGCAAATCCGCCGTCAGTGTTAAGCGGGCTTCATGCCGGGCATGCTGTGCATTCAAGGATGCATTCACCACGCGCCGATCTCTCCAAGTTTGGAAACGTCCCAGTAACTCGCCGTCCCGCTAGTGGCGTCCACTAACGACATTCCTGGAGGAGACATTGATGATTATGAAGATTGCGCGGAAGCTGGTTGGTCCCCATGCGCTCAATTCCGGCTTCGGTCTGGTGACCATGTTCTCATTGACTGGCGTGGTCGCCTCTCTCGTGCTGGTTCAGCACGGTGTGAATGTCAGCCCGCCCGCGATGTTCTGATCGAACCGTCCATGACTGCCGACCCGGCCTCAGTCGGCAGTTGCCTTCGCAGGACTCGCCCGTCCCGAGGTGGGCTGCCTGCAACCTCTTTCGAAACAAGCTATCACCGACAGTCATTCGGGCCGTGAACCGGTCTTCCTGCCGCGCGATCCGATCAGCTCGGCGACGAGCGGATTGGCGTAGCGGCGCTGCTGGCTCACGGCAAAGAACTGCTCCTTCAGCGCACCCAGCCGCGCGCGCTCGACAAGCGTGCCGGAGCGCAACTCGTCGATCACGACGATCGACGGCACCAATGTGACGGTGCCGCTCTCGCGGGCCATCAGGCGCAGCATCGCCATGTCGTCGACCTCGGCGGCGATGACCGGGCGGATCCCGCCCGATCCGACGAGTGCATCGAAGGCCGAGCGCAGCGCGCTGCCTCGGCCGGGCAGGATCACGGGCGTCGTCGCGAGATCCTGCGGGAAGCGCAATCGCGCGGGTCTGGTCGGCTTGCGGCCGACGAGGCTGACGCGCTGTTCGTCGATCAGTGTGTTCTCGAAACTGCTGCGCATGTCCGGCGCTGCCGGATGGTTGGCGAGCACGAGGTCGAGCTTGTGGGAATCGAGCTGCTCCAGGAGCTCGGTGAACTGGCCGGTGCGGATGATCAGCTCAACGTCGACCCGCCCGATCAGCGGCTTCAGGAAGGCGATCTGGAAGTTGCGCGACAGGTTCGCCGCGGCGCCGACCCGCAGCAACTGTCGTCCCGGCCGTAGGCCCGACAGCGTCTCGATCAGCTCATGGCCGGACTTGAACACGCTGCCGGCATAGTCGAGCGCGATGCGCCCGGCCTCGGTGAGCTGCAGAGTGCGGCCGGCGCGCTCGAACAGCTTCTGCCCGAGCTGCGCCTCCAGCGCCTTGATCTGTACCGAGAGAGAGGAGGGCGAGACGTTGAGCCGCTGCGCGGCGCGGCTCATGCTGCCTTCGCTGGCGATGACCCAGAAATAGCGCAGGTGATGGTAGTTCAGGTGCGGCATGGCATCGTTCTATATTTTGTAACGATCAGGTTCAATGATTGAAATTTTAAGAAGCATCCGGGGCCGGTAAAGCAGGGGCAGCCGTCTCAATTGATCAACCTGTCGAGCCGTCATGAACCTGCTCATTCCCTGCCTCGCGGCGCTTGCGCCGCTCACGCTGTGTGTCGCCGCTCTTGCGGGCATCCACGCCAGCGCCCGTGACGTTGCTCGCCGCGCGATCCTCGCCGCGGCGATCGCCTTCGGCATCGCGACGGTCGCGAGCCTCGCTGCGGCTGTCGTCGGGGCAGGGCGGACGCCGCTGCTTGGCGGATCCGGCCTCGGGCTGTCGCTGCAGCTCGACGCGCTCGGCGCCATCCTCTCGGTTCTCGTCAGCTTCATCGGCATGGTCGTGGTGCGCTACAGCCGCAACTATCTCGACGGCGATCCAGGTCAGGTCCGGTTCACGCGCTGGCTGCTGCTGACCCTCGCCGCGGTGCTGACACTGCTGATCGCGGGCAATCTGGTGCTTCTGCTCGCCGCCTGGGTCGCGACGAGCCTGTCGCTCGGCAAGCTGCTGTTGTTCTACAGGACCCGGCCGGCCGCGATCCGCGCCTCGCGCAAGAAGTTCGTCGCGAGCCGGCTCGGCGACGCCTGCCTCGCACTCGCTGCGCTGCTGCTCTACATCCGGTTCGGCACGCTGGAGATTGCCGGCCTCGTCGCCCAAGCCCGGGCGGGCGAGGGGGGCTCGGCGATCGTCACGATTGCAGCGCTCCTGATCGTCGCGACCGCCATGCTGAAATCCGCCCAGCTGCCGCTGCATGGCTGGCTGATCGAGGTGATGGAGACGCCGACGCCGGTGTCGGCGCTGCTGCATGCCGGCATCATCAATGCTGGCGGCTTCCTGGTGCTCAGGCTCAGCGACGTGCTGCTGCTGGCCACGCCGGCGCTCGACGTCCTCGCGGTCATCGGTGGCGCCACCGCGCTGTTCGGCTCGCTGGTGATGCTGACGCAGACCTCGGTGAAGGTTCAGCTCGCCTATTCGACGGTGGCGCAGATGGGCTTCATGCTGCTGCAATGCGGCCTCGGCGCCTTCTCGGCGGCGCTGCTGCACATCGTGGCGCACTCGCTCTACAAGGCGCACGCCTTCCTGTCGTCGGGCAGCATCATCGATCTCGCCCGGGCGTCGTGGACGCCGAGCCCCGGCGGCCAGCCGCACGCGGCACGGCTGATCCTGGCGCTGGTCGCCGTGATCGGTCTGGCGCTGCTGACCGGGCTCGCCTTCGGCATGACGCTCCGCACGAACCCGGCGCAGATCGCGCTCGGCTCGGTGCTGCTGATGGGTCTCGTGCACCTGATGGCCAATGCCATCGACGAGCGGCCGAATGCCTTCGTCGTCGCCCGCGCCGCGGTCACCGCGGCCGGCGTCGCGATCATCTACTTCGCGCTTCAGGCGGCGATGGCCTGGCTGGTCGGCGGCAGCATTCCGCGGCGCGGCCGGTCGACGGCCTCGTGCCGATGCTGATCGCGGCCGCCGTGGTGGTCTCGTTCGCGGCCGTGACCGTATTCCAGAACCAGATGATGCGCCGCGCCGACGCGCCGTTCTGGATCGCCGCCTACGTCCACCTGCGCAACGGCCTCTACCTCAATACGCTCGCCAACCGTCTCGTGCTGACCTTGTGGCCGCGGCCTTCGACCGCGCGTCTCCCGTCCAACCCGTGATCCGGAGATCTCCGATGACCCAGGCCGCCCTCGCCATGTCCATGACCGACCCGGTCGACACCACCGCCGATGCCGGGCTGATGGCCCGCATCGACAGCGCCTCGTCAGCGGGTCGCGCCGCTGTGGCCGCTGAAGCACTTCGTCGCCGTCAATCCGTTCCTCGGCTTCACCGGCCAGAGCTTCGCGGCGACCGCCGCCTCCTTCGAGCGCGTGGCGCGGACGCGCATGCTGATGCCGCGCACCTACTACCGGCAGGCGCTCGATGACGGCCGGATCGACGATGCCGCGCTGGCGCAGGCTCTCATGTTGTATCCATCGACGGGGCTGGACCTCGAACAGCTCAAGAGCAAGGCTCGCGCCGAGGCCGTGCAGTCGTCGCCGCCCGCGGTGGTCGCGACCGTCGCGGAGGTGCTCGACCGGCTCGCCGAGGGCGATCGTTACGTTTCGCTGGTCGCCTTCATGATCGACGAGATCTCGGCGTTCTGCGCCAGCTATTTCGACGAGGGCCAGGCGAGCTGGCCGAGCCCGGTGCGGAAGCTGAAGCCCTATGCGGCCTGGCGCAAGCTCGCGGCCTACGACCGCAATCCCGAGGCCATGGGCCTTGCCGGATTCCGGAAAGCCGTCGCGGAGCTGCCCGCCGATCCGGTGCAGGCGATCGGCCTGATCGTGGATCGGCTGGGAATCCCAGCTCGCGCCGTCGAGGACTATCTGGTGCGGGCGCTGTTCGATCTCGGCGGCTGGTCGGCCTATGCGCGCTATATCGGCTGGGACGCGCAGCTCGACGGCGGGCGGGACGATACGCTGCTGGAGCTGCTGGCCATTCGGCTCGCCTGGGGTTTTGCGCTGTTCCAGGCACGCACCGACGAGGCGTTCAAGACGGCCTGGGCGGAGGCGATGGCCGAGGCGGCCAAGCTGCCGGCCGACCACCGGCTCGAGGAGACGCCCGAGCTCGCGATCGATCTCATTCTGCACGAAGCCTATGAGATCGCGTTCCGCGAGAAGCTCGTCGCGAAGCTCGCCACCCGTGGCGCGCAGGGATCGACCCCGCGGGTGCCGGCCCGGCCGCTGGTCCAGGCCGCGTTCTGCATCGACGTGCGCTCCGAGATATTCCGCCGCGCGCTGGAGACCGCATATCCGGAAGCCGAGACCATCGGCTTCGCCGGCTTCTTCGGCTTCCCGATCGAATACGTGCCGATCGGCCACACCAAAGGCGGCGCGCAATGCCCGGTGCTGCTGAAGCCCGCTTTCATCGTCTGCGAGGCCGTCAAGGGCGCCGACGATGTCGAGGAGGCCGAGGTGCTCGGCCTGCGGCTGCTGCGGCGTCGCGCGGCCAAGGCATGGAAATCGTTCAAGGTGTCGGCGGTGTCGTCGTTCTCCTTCGTCGAGACTGCGGGCCTCGGCTTCGCCGCCAAGATCGCGACCGATACCGCCGGTGTCACGCGGCCGGTGCCGTCGCCGGTCGTCGATGGTCTCGATCCTGAGGTCGCCTCTCGGGTGATGCCGCGGCTGACGCCCGGCGAGCTCGGCGGGCGCGTGACCGGCTTCGACGACGTGCAGCGCGTTGCGATGGCGGAGGCGGTGCTGAAGGCGATGTCGCTGACCGGGCCGTTCGCGCGGCTCGTGCTGCTGGCCGGCCATGGCAGCACCACGGTCAACAACCCGCACGCCTCCGGGCTCGATTGCGGCGCCTGCGGCGGTCAGCACGGGCGAAGCCAACGCGCGTGTCGCGGCAGCCGTGCTCAACGACCGGCGCGTCCGCGAGGGCCTCCGCGCCAAGGACATCGACATTCCCGCCGACTGCTGGTTCATCGGCGCGCTGCACGACACCACCACCGATGCGGTCACGCTGTTCGACGAGGACGACGTTCCGGCGGCGCTCGCCCAGGACCTCGCGCGGCTGAAGGCGCGGCTGACCGAGGCCGGACGGCTGGCGCGGCTCGAGCGCAGCGCGCTGCTCGGCATCCGCGACGCCTCGGACGTCGACAATGCCGTCGTCGCGCGCACCCGCGACTGGTCGCAGGTGCGGCCCGAATGGGGGCTCGCCGGCAACGCCGCCTTCATCGCCGCGCCGCGCAGCTTCACCCGCGGGCTCGACCTCGGCGGCCGCGCCTTCCTGCACTCCTACGAGGCCCAGCGGGACGAGGGTTATCGCACCCTCGAACTGATCATGACGGCGCCGATGGTGGTCGCGAGCTGGATCAATCTGCAGTACTACGGCTCGACCGTGAACAATGCCGCCTTCGGCAGCGGCAACAAGGTGCTGCACAACATCGTCGGCCAGCTCGGCGTGCTCGAGGGCAATGCCGGCGACTTGCGCGTCGGTTTGCCGTGGCAGTCGGTGCATGACGGCAAGCGCTTCATCCATGAGCCCATCAGGCTCAACGTCTTCATCGCCGCGCCGGAGAGCGCCATGGACGAGGTCCTGCAGCGTCACCAGGGCGTGCGCGACCTCGTCGTCAACGGCTGGGTGATGCTGTATTCCCTCGGAGAGCAGGGAGCGATCCGGCGTTGCATGCATCCGGGCGTCTGGACCGCGGCGTGACGCCTGCGGTGCGCCCCATGATCAGCAGGGCGCACCGTCGCGTGACCTCACAGCGTCTTCAGGTATTCGATGAGGTCCCAGCGCTCGTCCTCCGAGAAGGCGCCGCCGATGATGCCGTTTGGATAATCCTTGTTGGGCTTCGTCGGGCCTTCGAAGGAATGACCGAGCGTGCTGTTGCCCTTGATCGGCTTGTCGTTGGCGTCATTGGCCATGAACAGCGTCTGTCCGACCTTGCACGCGCTCTCGCCGCCCGGTGGGACGGCGAAACCGACCTGTTTGGGATCATAGTCGCGCGCACCCTGGCAGAACGAGGTCGGCCGCTCCGCTGCCGGCGTCAGCATCCAGTACAGCGATGGCACCGAGCCGTTGTGCAGATAGGGCGCGGTCGACCAGACGCCGTTGAGTGGACGGGCGCGATAGCTCTTGCCGGCCGGGTTCGGGCAGTTCTTCCGATCGCCCCACAGCGCGGCCTGCTCCGCCGGAGAGAGCTTGCGGTCCTCCATCCATTTGTCGCTCGCCTTCTGCACGACCGCCATCAGCGCCAGCGCGTAGGGCATCTCGGTGGTCGAGCCCTGCGGCAGGTTGCAGCCCTTCAGGTCCTTGGCGGGATCGACGTCGAGGAAGCCGGGCACCTTGACTTTGCGGTTCGCGAGGATGCTGGCCTGTCCGGGATCGGTCTGCATCGCCTCGACCGGCTTCTGGACGAGGTCGAGAATCGGACCCTTGGCATTCCAGCCCTTGCTCTCCCAATCCTCGGCCGGCTTGATCTTCCAGAAGCTCTTGTCCGGATAGGTCTTGTCGAACACGGGGTCGGCGACCGGTCCGAGATGGCACTCGACGCAAACCGCTGCATAGAGCTTGCGGCCGCGTTCGACGCGTGCCGGATCGATCTTCCAGGCGTCGTCGCCGGCGAACAGCTTCTCCGGCCATTTCGGCGAGGTCAGCCCGCCGAACGTGGGCGTCGTCGTCGCGAACGGATCGGGACCACGCAGCATGTTCTCGATGTAGAGCAGGTTATCGATCGCCATCGTCGACCGCCACAGCTTGTCGCGTGCGGTCTCCGGCGAGAGGTTGATCTGTGCAAACACGCCGAGCGCCTCGCCGGCATTGCGGATCAAGGGCTGCGAGATCGAGCCGTCATACTGCGCCCAGGAGAACCACGGCACCGTCCAGATCGGCGGATACGACACCGGCGCGTCGATGGCCTCCTGGTTGCCGAGCATGTTCGGCAGGCCGCTCACGGCCATGTCGAGATAGAACACCTGGTTGCCGATGCGGTTGAGTGCATCGAGCCTGCCGAAGCCTTCCTCGGTCTCGATCTGCTTCTTGGCCTTGATCGTGTCCTTGTAGTTCTTGGCCTGCATGTTGAGCGCGAAGGAGGTCGCGTCCTTCAGCCCCTTCTTCAGGGCGTCGCGATCGGCATCGGTTGCATTGGGCCCAAGCACGCGATCGGCAAAGCGCGAGAAGCGTCCGGGCACGTATTGCGTGAAGATCATCGCAAAACCCATGGCTTCTTCCAGCTTGCGCAGGTCGACCATGCCGGGGCCGCCGTCGAAGCGCACGCTCACGCCTTTGTAGTGAATGCTGCCGGCGTGGCAGGCCGCGCAGGTGAGGCCGATCTTGTCGGATTGCGGCGCGCCGGTGGCGGGATCAGCAGCGCCAGTGAGCCGCGCGAAGCCGACCGGCAGGCCGCCTTCGTTGCCGGCCGGGGTCGGCTTGAGGCCGGCGGCCAGCGGTGCGGCGGGCTCGGTCTTGGCAGCCGTGGCGGCGTAGCCGAACGGCCGGAGGACGCTTGGGTCGCCGTCGACGCTCTTCGGGCTTGGGATGAAGCCGAAACGTTCGAGATAGGCGCTGTCGGAGATCAGGCCGGGCGTGCCGAACGGCGTCAGATAAGGCTGCTCCATCGCCATGAACCAGGCATAGGGAATCGGGAAGGTCGCGGTGCCCTGCGTCACATGGTGAAACCAGTGACGGTCCTGCGTGGTCCAGCCCTGATCGAGCCAATACGCCGCCTTGGTCGGCTCGGCCTCGGGCAGCGCGGGCGGCACCAGGGCCGCGGCATCGGGCGGCAGGATGGAGCGTAGCTTGTCGCTCACCGCGTCCGGCGCGGCCACCCAGAGCAGCAGCAGCGCCAGCGCCGCGGCGACCGCGCCGCCGACGAGCGCCTTGCCGATGCGCCAGACGATGTTCGCGGGCTTGGGTTTGGCCATCAGCCGCGCGGCGATACGCTGCGGCAGGCGGCGGTCGACGAACAGCGTGCGGACCTCGGCAACGGAGAGATAGCGGCCGTCGCCCTCGCCCTTGCCGAGGATGTTGAGCAGCACCGGCCACTCGCCTTGCATCAGGATCGGGAAGTACCAGCGCGCCTGGTCGCCGTCGCGCGTCAGGTTGGCCTTCATGAAGGTCTGGATCTGCGCCTCGTTGAGGCCGCGCTCGGTGCCTCCATTGGGATCGGGGTAGTCGCTGCCGAAGCTCGCGAACCGGTCGATCTCCTCGGGATGGACCTTGGCTTCGGCGTCGAGGATGCGCGATCCGCCGCCATGTTTGTCGAGCGGGCCGTTGCGCAACTGGTCGAGATCGGCGCCGGACCACAGGCTCTTCAGGAGCCGCAGCGGCGACAGGCCGTTCGCGATCAGCGCAACGCCAAAGGTCTCGATGCCGACAAGCCGCTTCTTGAAGCCGGTCTCGCCGCTCGCCGCCTCGACCCGGTCGCCGATGGTCTTCAAGGGGACGCTGTGGCCGTCGACGAAGCCGCCGGCGACGAGCGCGCGCAGGAAGGGGCACGGGTTATCGGACGAGACCGGAAGCTGTCCGGGCAGGGCGTCACGGACGCGGGCGCTGTCTTCTTGCATCGAAGAACATCCTTGGAAAGCACCTGAGTGATGAAAACGAAATCACGCAAACAAAACGAGGGCGGCGCCGAATTGCGCCGAGCAACTGGCGGAGCGGCCGCCATCTGAACACTACAATGCAATCGTGAATGATCGGAGTAACCCGCCCAAGTGTCAACCTCAAGTCGCGATCGCGCTATTCGCCCGCGAACTTGGCCTTGGTGTCCACCAGGGTGAGCTTGGTCAACGGGATGCCGGCCTTGGTGAGGCCGTCGCGATAATGCGCGATATCAGCGGGATTGCGCCAGCGGATGTTGCTCAGGAGGCGCTCGATCGTCATCCACGGATGCTGGCTCAAAAGGGCGGCGACGGCCTCGCCGGCTTCGACCGAGCGTCCGAGCTGCGCCAGCGCGCGGCGGCGCGGATGGCGAGGCACTGGAGATGGTTAGGGTTCTGATAGTGCGACTCCCGCGCCCAGGACAGCGAGGCGTCGTACTGGCCGAGCATGTAGTGGCTGAACGCGCTCAGCACCGACCATTGATAGCGCGGATCGCTGTTGCCGCGCTGCGCCGCGACCGAGAACAACTCGATCGCCTGACGGTGCTCGCCGCCGACGAGATGGCAGACGCCGAGCACGCCGCGCGCGCCCATGTCGTAGGGATTGAGCTGCAGCGACTTGCGCGCCGCCTCCATTCCGGCCTCGACCCGGCCCTGCATGGCATGGACATAGGCCAGCAGCGAATAGGAGAAGGACGAGCGGGAATCGAGCCGGACGCCGGCCTCGGCGAGCGCCATTGCCTCGTCCCACAGCTCCCGTGAATTCCTGATCCAGCCGAAATGGATGCCCTGCAGCAGGATGGTGCCGAGATAGGTGTGGGCGATCGCGAGACCTGGGTCGATCCTGATCGCCTCGCGGAACAGCGCGATCGAGCTCTCGTAGTCGGCCTTGGTCGGCTGGTAGTAGTGCGACAGTCCGCGCAGGAAGCGATCCCACGCCGTGAGGTCCGTGGTCTTGGACCGCACCGGCACCGCCGCCTCGGCGCGATGAGATCTCGGGGATCAGCGCGGTGCAGAGGTTGGCGGTGATGTCATCCTGCACTGCAAACAGGTCGCCGATGTCGCGGTCGTAGCGGCCGGCCCAGAGCTGCTCGCCGTTCTCCGGCGCGACCAGATCGGCGGTCACCCTGATCTTGTCGCCGGAGCGGCGCACCGAGCCCTGGATCAGATAGGTCGCGTCGATCTCGCGCGCGATCAGGCGGGCGCTCATGCCGGCATGCTTGAAGGCGAAGGTGGAGTTGCGGCTGAGCACCCGGAAGAACGACTGCAGCGACAGCGCGTGGATGAGGTCTTCCGCCAGGCCATCCGAGAAGTATTCGTCGGTCTCGCCGCTGAGATTGGCGAATGGCAGCACGCCGACGATGGCGGTCCGGTATTGCGCCGGCAGGGTCGTGGCGGACCGCTGCTCGCGGCTCTTCTCCGGCGAGGACGGATCCCAGGTCCAGACGTTGATGGTGTCTTCGATGTTCTTGAAGCGGAACGGCCCGCGGTCGACGAAGGTGACCGTGAGGTGCTTGCTGGCTTCCTGGTAGGCCTTGTGGGAGACGGCAATTCCGCCAGGCGGTGCTGCGGCTTCAAGTCGCACCGCAGTATTGACGCCGTCGCCGAATACCTCGTCCTCGTCGAAGATGACGTCGCCCATGTTGAGGCCGAGGCGAAACTGCATCACCCGGTCGGCCGGCAAATGAGCATTGCGCTCGGCCATCAGCTTCTGCACCTCGACCGAGGCTGCGATGGCGCCGACGACGCTCGGAAATTCCAGGAGAAAGCCGTCCCCTGTGTATTTCACGATACGGCCGCCATGATTGAGGATGATCGGGTGGATGGCGCCGCGATGCGCCTTGAACGCGGCATGGGTTCCCGCCTCGTCGGCGCCCATCATCCGCGAGTAACCGACCACATCGGCACAGACAATCGCGGCCAGCCGTCTCTCCATTCCGTCTTTGCTCCTACTCAGGGCGATACCACGGCAACAGCGGTCGAATCCAATCAATTTGCGGAAGCAATGTGTAGACCATGTGGCGGGCCGGCGACATGGGGCACGATTGGTTCACGTCAGCCCGGCCTTGATCAGTCCGTCGCGGTAGTGGTCGACGTCGTCCCGGCTTTTCCACCTGATGTTTTTCATGTGGCGATCCAGCGTGAGCCAGGGATATTGCGTGCGCAGCGCGTCGACGGCGTCGCCCGCCTGGTCGGTCACACCAAGTTGCGCCAGGGTTGCCGCGCGGATCGTCAGCGCCTGCAGATGGTTGGGGTAGAGAAACAGCTCCTCGCGGGCCCACGACAACGCGGCCTCGTAGCGGCCGAGCAGGTAGTGGCTGTAGGCGTTCAGCGCCGGCCATTGATAGCGCGGATCGCTGTTGCCGCGCTGGGCCGCGATCGAGAACAGATCGATGGCCTGCTGGTGCTCGCCGTTGACCATATGGCAGAGCCCGAGCACGCCGCGCGCGCCCATGTCGTAGGCATTGAGCTCTGTTGCCTTGCGCGCCGCCTTCATGCCGTCCTCATGGGCGCCCTGCATGGCCTGCACGAAGGCCAGGATCGCATAGGCGAAGGAGGAGCGCGCGTCGAGCCGCACGCTGTCCAAGGCCAGATTCTTCGCCTCGTCCCAGAGCTCGCGCGAGCCCTTGATCCAGCCGAAATTGATGCCCTGCATCAGAATGGTCGCGAGATAAGCGTGCGCGAGGCCGAGCGTGGGATCGAGCGCGATCGTCTGCCGGAACAGCGAGATGGAGGTCTCGTAGTCGGTCTTGGTCGGTCGGTAGTAGTGCGACAGACCGCGCAGGAAGCGGTCCCAGGCGGTTGGGTCGGCCGCCGGTGCACGGACCGGAATCGAGGCTTCGACACGATAGATCTCCGGCATCAGCGCCGCGCACAGGCTGGTGGTGATCTCGTTCTGCATCGCGAAGAGATCGCCGACGTCGCCGTCATAGCGACCGGTCCACAATTGAGCGCCGGTGTCGGGCGCGATCAGCTCCGCCGTCACGCGGAGCTTGTGGCGAGAGCGCCGCACCGTTCCCTGAATCAGGTAGGTCGCATCGATCTCGCGTGCGACCAGGCGGGGATTGAGGCCGCGGTCCCTGAAGCGAAACGTCGAGGTGCGGCTCAGGACACGAAAGAACGATTGCAGCGACAGCGCATGGATCAGGTCGTCCGCGAGCCCGTCGGCGAGATACTCGTCGGCGCCGTCGGAGAGGTTGACGAATGGCAGCACGCCGACGATCGCGGTGCGATATTGCGGCGGCAGGCCGGTGCCGCTCGTCCCGGCCCGGATCGCCGCCTCGCTGCCGGGCTCCCAGGTCCACGCCTGTACCGGCTCCCGCAGGTTCTTGAACTGGAAGCTCCCGGCGCTGGTCAGCTTGATGGGGAGTTGCGGGCCGGCCTCATCATAAGCCTTGGCCGAGACGGCAACACCGCCCGGGACGGCGATCGACTCCAGATTGACGGCGACATTGATGCCGTCGCCGAAGGCCTCGCCGTCATCGACCGTAAACTCACCCTGATGGATTCCCAGCCGGAAGCGCATGTTGCGGTCGGACGGCAGATCGGCGTTGCGCTCCGCCATCAGGGACTGCATCTCGATCCCGAACTGGATGGCGTTGGCGGCGGTGGCGAATTCCAGCAGAAATCCGTCGCCGGTGTGTTTGACGATGCGACCGGCGTGGTTGAGGATGATCGGATGGATGGCGCCGCGATGAGCCTTGAAGGCGGCGTGCGTGCCGTCCTCGTCAATCCCCATCATGCGTGAATAGCCGGCGACGTCGGCGCAAAGGATGGCAGCGAGGCGTCTTTCCATCACATCGTGCTCCCGCCTCGCGCATACCACGGCCGAGGCGGCCGAATCCAACGCTTTTCCGGAACCCATCGCGGCACCTCGCCATGCGGCCCCGCGCCGGCCTCTGCGGTGCGAGACGGCAATGCCGAGGCCAGGTATGGTTAGACCAGTATTGTTAGGAAATGTTCAATCATGCTCGGCATTCACGACCTGCCTTTGTTCATGGTCTCCGGGCTGCTGCTCAACATCACGCCGGGTCCCGACACCGCCTACATCGTCGGCCGCAGTGCGCAGATGGGTTGGCGCGGCGGGGCCGCCGCCGCTCTCGGCATCAGCACGGGCTGCCTGGTCCACGTATTCGGAAGCGCGATCGGGTTGTCGGCACTGCTGACGGCCTCTGCCACGGCCTTCGCGACGGTGAAATGGGCCGGTGCGGCCTATCTGGTCTATCTTGGCATCACGCAGCTTCTGGCGCGGCGGGCGGACGCCGCCAGGGCAAGTGATGCGACGTCGATGCCGGTGGTGACGCTGCGCCAGGCGTTCTGGCAGGGCGCGCTCACCAACATTCTCAATCCGAAGGTCGCGATCTTCTTCCTCGCCTTCCTGCCGCAATTCGTCGCAGCCGAGGCGCCCCATAAGGCGATCGCCTTCCTGCTGCTCGGCACGATCTTCATCGTCAACAGCACGATCTGGTGTCTCGGCGTCGCCGTCGTCGCGGCCCGTGCTGCGCGCCGCGTGCGCGGCTCGTCCGCCGCGCTGCTCTGGCTCAACCGCGCGATCGGCGGGCTGCTGATCTATCTCGGCGTCCGGATCGCGATGCTTGAGGCGCGCTGACTTACCGGAGCAGCTCGATGACCGCTGTGCCGGCGAGATACAGGCCGAGCAGGATCATGGCGATCAAGAACACACGGCGGAACGCCTCGGCCGGCAGTCGGGATCGCGCCGCTTGGCCCGCGAACATGCCGAGAAAGGCGCAGGCCATGGCGACCGCGCCGGGCAGGGCGGTGGCGGTGCTGAGCAGACCGGAGCTCGTCAGGTTGAAGGCCAGCGTGACCGTGGCGACCGTGAAGAACACGCCGAGTGCCTGGACCAGCTCGTCCTTCTCGAGCCCGATCGCCTGCATGTACGGTACCGAGGGCACGACCTGCACGCCTGTGGCGGCCGAGATCAGCCCGGTGACGAGGCCGACGATGCCGCCGACCCATTTCTCGTGCGCCGGAGCGACCTTGAAGGCGAGCTTGGTGAGGCCGAGCAGGGCATAGAGCATCAGCAGCACGCCGAGCGCGACGTTGCCCCAGCGGGTCGACGCGTGGCTGAGCGCGCCCGCATTGAGGCAGATGCCGATCGCGGTTCCCAGCATCAGCGGCCACAGGCGCCTGGCGATATCGCGCAGGTAAGGTCCGGCGAAGGTCTGCCAGATGTTGGTGATCACGGCCGGCACGATGACGATGGCGAGCGCACGGCCCGGCGGCATGGCGACCGCGAGCAGTCCGACGGAGATGGTCGGCAGGCCGAGGCCGAGCGCGCCCTTGACGAAGCCGGCCAAAGTGAGCGCGAAGGCGATGAAGATGAGGATGGGGTCGATCATGGTCGTCACATTGACCAGACTGCGCTGGCGGCACAATGTGGAGGTTACGGAGCAAGCCTTCGTCCACGACTGAGGCAGGATGACCATGCGTTTCGATCTGGTCGATCTCAGGCTGTTCATTGCCGTGGCCGAGGCCCGCAGCATCACCGGAGGCGCCGACCGGGCGCATCTGGCGCTGGCCTCGGCGAGCGCGCGGATCAAGGGTCTGGAGGACGCGTTCGGCGTCGAGCTGTTCAAGCGCGGCCGGCGTGGCGTGGATCTCGACCGCGGCGGGCGAGAGCCTGCTCGATCACGCCCGCATCATCATGGCCAATGTCGAGGCCATGCAGGGCGAGCTCTCGGGCTTCGCATCCGGCCATCGCGCCAACGTGCAGCTGCTCGCCAATACCGTCGGCCTCGCCGAGCATCTGCCGAAGGCGCTGGCGGCCTTCCTGCGCGAGCATCCCGACATCAATGTCGACGTCGAGGAGCGCGAGAGTACCGAGATCGCCGAGGCGATCGCGTCCGGCAGAGCGGATATCGGCTTTGCGGCGGAGCACGCGCTGCCCGAGACGATCGAGCGCTTCGCCTTCGGCGAGGACCGGCTGATCCTGGTGGCCGGACGGCGCAGCCCGTTCGCGACCCGCCGGCAGATCGATTTCAGCGAGACCGCGGGGGAGGATTTCATCGGCCTCACGCAGGGGACGGCGCTCAACGTCCATATCGGCCGGCACGCCGCGCGGCTCGGCATCCGGCAGCACGTGCGGGCCAGACTGCGCGATTTCGACGCGATCTGCCAGATGGTGGCGGCCGGGATCGGCATTGCCGTGGTGCCGGAAGCGGCAGCGCGCCGTTGCGCGCGGTCGATGCCGATCAGCCTCGTCGCGCTGCGCGATGCCTGGGCCGATCGGCGGCTCGTGATCTGCGCCCGCAGCTTCAAGGCGCTGCCGCGTCCCGCGAAACTGCTCGTCGAGCATCTGCGCCGGGCCGCGGCGTGAAGCGCCCGACGACAGGCCGGATGTCTGCGTTCCGCGCGAGGCGGTGCCAGGCCGGCGGAGGCGGGCTCAGCCCGCTGCCAGCCGCTTCAGCGCCGCTTCGTGGACGCGCTTGTCGCCGGCGGCGACGATCCGGCCGCCGTTTTGAGCCGGGCCGCCTTCCCAATCGGTGACGATGCCGCCGGCACCGTTGATGATCGGGATCAGGGCGGCGATGTCGTAGGGCTTGAGCTCGGTCTCGATGACGAGATCGAGATGGCCGGCGGCCAGCATGCAATAGGAGTAGCAGTCACCACCATAGCGCGACAGCCGCGTCTCGGCCTCGACCCGGCTGAAGGTGGCGCGATCGGCCTCGTTCATCAGCAGCGGGCTCGTCGTATAGCACACCGCATCCCCAAGACGCTCGCAGCGCCGGACCGAGAGCCGGCGCTCGCCGCCACCGTTCTTGTAGTTGGCGGAGCCGTTGTCGCCGGCGAAGCGCTCGCCGATGAAGGGCTGGTGCATCATGCCGAACACCGGCGTGCCCTTGTGCAGCAGCGCGATCAGCGTACCCCAGGTCGGGAAACCGGCAATGAAGGACTTGGTGCCGTCGATCGGATCGAGCACCCAGACGTAGTCGGCGTCCTCGCGCTCATTGCCGAACTCCTCGCCGACGATGCCGTGCTGAGGAAAGTTCGCCTTGATCAGCCGGCGCATCACCGCCTCGGCGGCGCGGTCGGCCTCGGTCACCGGATCAAAATCGTGCCGGCTGCTCTTGTTGTCGACCAGCAGCGAGGTCCGGAAGAACGGCAGGATGGTTTCGCCCGACGCGGTCGCCAGACGACCGATGAAGGCGGAGAAATCAATGACCGTCACAACGCGTCCTTGGGTGAGGGAATCGGGTGGCCTAAGCCGGTTATGCCTAGCTCAAAGCGGTCGGGGGTGCATCCGGATATGGAACACCGGCATGGCATCATGGATACCGTTTGGTGTCCGGCCGCGCTGGCCGGGCGCGATTGAGCCGTCGTGGGCCTCTGATGTGAAAGTGAAAGCGAAACCCGGGTCTCTCTCCGATCGTTTGGAATCTCCAATCAAGCCATTGACTTTTATGATGAAAAGGAGAGTTGTTTCGCGCTGAACGCAACCCGGCCTATGTTTTTTTGCATGGAGAAAGGCGGAAAAACTCTTGCGCTTTGTGCAGCGCGATTGCATATTGTTGCGGTGCGGTAGCGCTTCGCGTTATCGCTGCCCTCCTTGGGCGTTTCCTCCCTAGACTTGGGCCGCTTGTCATTCAAGCGGCCCTTTTTGCGCCGACGCCGCCGGCCGAAACCGCTCGGACCGAAAACGCAGCCCTCTATTCCGCCGCCGCCTGGAACGGCCCGAGGTCGCCGAGCGGCACCGTCGCCAGCACCTCCGCGAGCACGGCGAGATCGGAAGCGACCTGGGCGAAGCGAGGTCCGCGCTCCCTGCGGCGCTCGTCCATGTAGATCGCGCGGTTGAGCTCGATCTGGATCGCATGCAAGCCCGTGGCCGGATTGCCGTAATGCTCGGTGATGAAGCCGCCGGCATAGGGCTTGTTGCGGCCGACCGAATAGCCGAGCCGGCCGAGCACGTCCTCGACCAGGTCGGGCAGCAGCGACGCGCAGCTCGTGCCGTAGCGGTCGCCGATCACCATGTCGGGCCGCCGCGGCTCGTCGCGCGAGACGCCGACCGACGGCATCGAATGACAGTCGACCAGCACCACCGTGCCGAACTGCTGGTGCACGCGGTTGATCAGCCGGCGCAGCGCGCGGTGATACGGCTTGTACAGCGTCTCGATCCTGTGCAGCGCCTCGTCGACGCTCAGCCGGTCGCGATAGATCTCCTGGCCGTCGCCGACCACGCGCGGGATCGTGCCGAGGCCGCCGGCCACCCGCATCGAGCGGGTGTTGGCAAAGCTCGGCAGCCGGCCGGTGAACATCCGCGGATCGAGCTCATAGGGCTCGCGATTGACGTCGACATAGCAGCGCGGGAAATGCACGCGAACGACCGGAAAGCCGCGCGACAGGAGATCGGCGATCAATTCGTCCATGAACGAATCTTCCGAGCGCCGCAGCGTCGGCAGATCGATCTGCGACGCCCTCAGGAAATCATCGGGGTAGGCCGATCCGGAGTGAGGGGAATTGAAGATGATGGGCGCGCGCCATTCGGTCGGCTCCATGATCTCGAACGGCGGCAATTCGCCATCAAAGTCCGTCATCTCTGGGCGCCGTCCCCTTGGTCACGTGCGTCGATGTCACGTCCGTTGATGCGCCGGTATCCTCCGGCCGATTCGCCCTGGACAACGCAGGCACTGCTCTCGCCAACGCACATCTTCGATAATCCGAGCCGGTCTGCCAAGCGAAAAGCAATGAAAAAGTTCATCTCGCGTTTGGAACAACTCTGAGCTGGCGTGCTGCTTCGGTCGAAGACCGCACCTTCGGCCCTCAAAATGCCTTGCCCATGTCGGATCAAAAGACGCAATCTTTCACCCGAAATTTACCGCCCGTCAGGCTTAGTGGCGGCAACGCTCCGCCTCTCACCCGGACCAGACAACCCCTCGCCATGCACAAAATCCTGCTCGCCGAAGACGACAACGACATGCGCCGCTTCCTGGTCAAGGCATTGGAAAATGCCGGGTTCCAGGTCTCGCCCCACGACAATGGCATGTCGGCCTACCAGCGGTTGCGCGAGGAGCCGTTCGAGATGCTGCTCACCGACATCGTGATGCCGGAGATGGACGGCATCGAGCTGGCGCGCCGCGCCTCCGAACTCGACCCGGACATCAAGATCATGTTCATCACCGGCTTCGCCGCGGTCGCCTTGAACTCCGATTCGGAGGCGCCCAAGAATGCCAAGGTGCTGTCCAAGCCGGTGCACCTGCGCGAACTCGTCAGCGAGGTCAACAAGATGCTGGCGGCCTGAGCCGCCGGGGGCAGACGTCGCGGTGGCGCGGATTATTCCCAATTTCGGCATTCTGCGTCCTTGCCTGCCTGCGTGGGAGCCGATATAGGGACCCCCACCCGACGAGACCTTTTGGGTTTAGGGCACGTAGCTCAGCGGGAGAGCACTACCTTGACATGGTAGGGGTCACAGGTTCGATCCCTGTCGTGCCCACCATCGGCCAGACGGCCGATGACCCAACCTCGGTCCATTCCACGATCTTCGAGAAGCCAAGCACCGAGACCCGGGCGCTGACATTGTCGGCGGGCGGCGGGTTACCGGGCCGCGGAGGCCCCCTGCGCCGAGCGCGAGGCCTGCAGAGCGGCATGCGGATGGACGGTCCCCTGCTGGGACGATTTGGCGAACCCGAGGTCGTCGACATGATCAAAGGACATGGCTTCGCTGTCTCGCGGCGCGCTGTCGCGTCCGAGCTTTGCTGATCGACCGCCCTCCTCGAGAAGAGGGCGCGGGGAATGCCGGGCGCTGGCCGCACCCATGGCCCGCCTGCAGAAAAAAGCAGGCGGCAGTTACCACAGGTTCAGCCGAGAACACCCGGCATTCCCCGCGCGATGGTTTTGACGGCTGCTCCGCGATCTCCCCGGTGCGCCGGGCTTTCTGGCCACCGTTGCCCGCGCGGCGCATGAGCGCCGACGCAAGCGTGACACCAGCATCGGGGTGTCAGGACCACGCGACTTGACCGTGCGCATCGCCGCCGTTCGTCGGCGTGGAGAACCACGCTGCGACAGCAACACGCCCACCGCATCCCGCCTCGACGTTCGTGACGACCGCGAAGCGCCCCTCTTGTGAGACGGGACGGGCAGAGTAGAGCACGATTTCTGGAAAAAAGAAAGAAAAAAATCTGCATCGATGTGCTGGCGTGAAGATGTGTTTGAAGCGGCTCAGGAAATGACCGTGTCTCTGCTCGCGCGATTCGGAGCCTCTTCTATCGGGCACTGGTCCTTCGCCGGTCTCACGACAGATCGGGCATGATGACGTCCGCTCCCATCCAGCGGAGCAAACGAGCATTCAAGACCATTCGGTAGGGGGCTGAGAATAGGCTCCCCTTTTGTTGGGGCGGACAGCATCG
This sequence comes from Bradyrhizobium oligotrophicum, assembly GCA_050641875.1. Classification (GTDB taxonomy): domain Bacteria; phylum Pseudomonadota; class Alphaproteobacteria; order Rhizobiales; family Xanthobacteraceae; genus Bradyrhizobium; species Bradyrhizobium oligotrophicum_B. The sequence continues at coordinate 929,903 of CP192619.1, read as the reverse complement.
CTTGATACACAGACACCGATTAAACAGATTCCGACGGACAAGATGAATAGACGTTTGCGAGTGATGAATGACGGAGTCTTCTCGTGCGCTTGTTCTGGTCGTCGGTTTGGTTGGTCTTCACCACCTGCTGCGTTCACGCGCAGATTGCTCCTCCGGTGCTACAAGGGACGGGACCCGTGCCATTCGTCTCACCAAGGTCGGTCCCGACGAAATGGCAGATGGACGAATGGTCTGCCCATGTGAAGAAGTGCCTGCGCAACTACGGTCCGACCCGGCATGCGATAAGCCTGTCCGTCGAGATCGGCGGGGACGGCAAGATTGTGGGGGCGCCCGTGATCGCATCTCCGATCGACTCTGCCGAATTCAGAAAGGACGTCCAGACGATCGTCATGGCTCTGCATCGCTGTGAGCCGCTCATCGTCGATCCGACCGGCATCGCCACAGGGCCGTTTATCCAGCCGTTCAATTTTCCGGCGCGACCCGGTTGAGTTTCAGGATGATCCGCTGTCGCACACTGTTCTGCTATCTCGCCAGCCAGAACAAACAGCCGGCAACTGCCCGATCCGAAGTCGAGTCAGAACACGTCGATCATCGGAAACCGCGGCTCCCCCGTGATGCAATCCCAGAGGTAGACGGCGAGGCCGACGTCGCCGGTCCATAGCGAATAGCGGCCGCGGCCGGCGACCATCCGGGCGCCGCGAACTTGCACGATGGCCGTCATGGCGAACTGGCGCGCGCGATCGAGCCAGACCGGGTCTTTGGTGCGCCGGTGGAGCTTGAGAAAGGCATAGCCGTTTCCGCCCGTGCCGTGGCAGAGGTTCGCGCCCTTGGTCAGCGGCCCGGCGGCCCAGGCGAAACGGCCGCCATCCAGCAGCAGCGCGTCGAACTCCGGCGTGGCAAAGGGCGCGTCGGCGAAGGTCGTCACCATGCCCGGCGCACCGTGACAGTGCTGGCAGAGGAACAGCCGCTTCTCGCGCTTGCTTCGCGGACCCCAGGTCGTTCCGATGTCGTAGCGCCATGCATTCGCGTCGAGCGCCTTCGGCATGAACGCGGTCACGTGAGCCTGCTGAGTCGGCGTCAGCCAGTCCCACCCCGCAACAGCGGGATGACGTTGCCGGCGAAGCCATGCACGGGCCCGAGGAAGCGGTCCTTGGCGCCATACAGATCCTGGGTCCAGAGCGGACCCTGGGGCGTGTCCTCCAACTCGGCCAGCAGCCGTGCCGCCTGCACCTCGAACAGGCGGCGCCATCGCTCATCACCCGTCATCCGGGCCATATGAACCGCCGCGACCATCGATCCCGGCAGGCCCCACATGAGCTCCCGGATTGGCAGCTCGTTGTTCTTCTCGGCGTGCCAATGGATGAGGTCGGCAAGACCAGACGAGGGCGTGAGCCGCATGGCGAGAAGGGCCGCCCCCATCTCGCCACGAAGCAACGAGCCATGCTTCTCGTAGTCGGCGGGCGAATTGGCCGCGTGGTCGATGACCGTCCGCTCCATCAGGGCGGCCAGCACGAAGCGGAAGTCCTTGGTCTGGCGGGTCGCGCCGATGCGATGCAGGTAGTCCAGGGCCCAAATGACGCCCGCCGCCCCCTTGTAGAAGCTGGGATCGCCGTCGGCTGTCCCGTCGTCGCTGGGGTGGGCAGGCCAGAACCCGTCGGGATCGAATTGCGCGATAGCATCCGCGGCAATGTCTTCGATCGCGGCTCGAACGGCCGCTTCGTTCCAGGGCGTCTGGTCGAGGGGGCGATGACGTCCGTAGCTGATCATCCGGCATGCTCCCAGGTGTGCTCCGCGCTTTGAACCGGTTCGGGACGGACCGATGTCGAGCCCAAGCCACACGACGCGATCATTGACCTCATCAGCGGGGCTGAGATTTCAGCTTCTAGTCGACGTCTCCGCCTGGCTGAAGTCGAGCGCCATGTGCACTTCGTCGAAATAGCGCCCGCCATATTTCGCGGCCCTCGGCTCGAGGCCGAACTGCAGAAAGCCGACGCTTTCATAAAGCCGGCGGGCAGGATCGTTGTCCTTGACGACGATCAGTTGCATCAGCTCGACCTGCTCGCGCGCGACCTCCAGAAGGGCATTTATCAGCAGCCGCGCCAGCCCGAGCTGTCTCGCGCCCGGTCGAACGTACATGCCGAACAGCCGTTCCTTGTGGGAGCGCTTCGGCCCTTGCTGGATGACGAAGCCCGCCGTTCCGACCAGTTCGCCGCCTCGGAATGCACCGAGCGTGTAGCTGGCTTCCAGACGGCTGGCGAACCATTCCAGGTCGAGCCCGGTCTCCAGCTCGAAGGTGCTGCCCATCGATTCCGGGTTGATCGTCAGCGCCTCGAGACGAAGGGTTTTGAAGCATGCCGCATCGTCGGCCCGCAGGCGTCGGATCGTTGCAGCAGGGCTCATGGAAAGGCCTTCCATGGTCTTCGCCTGAAATCGTCTTCGCCAGAAACCCCCTTGGATTGGTACTTTGTCCAATGGGGCGTGCTGGCCGTCTCGGCCTACGGGGGCCACATGCCGGCCTACGGGAATAGAGTGATGACCTGCGGCTAAGCACAGGCCGCGAAAACGTCTCCTGAGATGAGGCCGAGAGGAGACGCCATCAACTAACGGGCACGCTTCGATCGCTTGAGTTCGGCGACCTCGAACTTGCCGCCGGCCAGCAGGCTGCTGCAATGCAGCCAGACCTTGTTGCGATCCCAGCCGAGGAACGCCTTGGTCTCCGCGCAGTCCGCATAGTGCTTATATCTGAGCGTGTCGGTGCAGGTCGTATCGAAATGCGAGAATTCCTGGCCCGACAGGGCGCAGCCGACCCAGGGCGCATTGCCGGCTCTGAAGCTCGTCTCGCAGCCGCCGCTGCAACTGCTGGCGGCCCTCTCCAGCTTGGCAAGCTTCGCTTCGACCGAATTCGACGCAACCGACGGTGATTGAGTGGTCGGCGATGCCGTCTGAGCGGCGGACCGTGCCCGGCGGGAGGTCACCGTGCTGGCCGCGTGTTGCGGCCGATATGGCCGTGTCACCGGCTTGGGCGCATCGACCGTGACTTCGGGAAGCGAGGACGAAGAGCTTTTTGCGGGTTGCGAGACGGCTGGGCCGCATAGCAGAATCGTCGCCAACACGGCGCCGAACGACGGCGCAACGACACGAGACGACAATCGCATGACAGCGTCCTTTCCGGGTCGGACTGGCCGACCAGTGCATCTACACAACTGCAATTAGTTACCTATCACGAGGCTGGGAACTTGGCTACTGGTGGTGAGAAAGATTCTCAGCGGCCGCTGTCGCCGCCGCTGTGATCGATCGGACGCGAACGAGTTGCTCGGGATTGGCCCGTCGGGATATTGCCGAATTCGAATTGTCAGAATCGCGCAGAATGTTGCATCTACAAGGAACAACTAGGTCGCCTGTCGGCCGGCGCGTTCGCCGCCCATGCGGCGCGGCGAGACGGAGCGACGTCGTGGGACAGCGGACCGCGACCGGTCGCAAGTTCCTATGGAGCGGGCGCGGCGGAAGCTGCTAGAACCGACGCATTCACGAGGACAAAACAATGACAAGCAAGCGCGTGGTTTTCACCGGGGGAACAGGCAAGGCGGGCCGGCACGTGCTGCCGCATCTGCAGGGCAAGGGCTACGAGCTCCTCAACGTCGACCTCAAGCCGTTCGATCACCCCGGGATCAACACGCTGATCGCCGATCTGACGGACAGCGGCCAGGCCTTCAACGCGCTGACCACGCATTACGGCTTCGGCGGCTTCAACGCCGGCCGGCCGCCACGGGCGCCGGATGCCGTGGTGCATTTCGCCGCGATCCCGCGTGTGCTGATCGAGCCCGACAATGAGACCTTTCGCGTGAACACGATCAGCACCTACAACGTCATCGAGGCCGCGGCGAAGCTCGGCGTACGCAAGATCATCATCGCCTCCAGCGAGACCACCTATGGAGTCTGCTTTGCGGAGGGCGACAAGGACTTCAGGAGCTTTCCGCTCGAGGAGGACTACGACACCGACCCGATGGACTCCTACGGGCTGTCCAAGGTCGTGAACGAAAAGACCGCGCGTGCCTTCGCCATGCGCTACGGCATCGACATCTACGCGCTGCGCATCGGCAACGTCATCGAGCCGCATGAATACGACATGTTCCCGCGCTTCCTCGCCGACCCGCCGTCGCGCAAGCGCAACGCCTGGTCCTATATCGACGCCCGCGACCTCGGCGAGATCGTGCACCTGGCGATCCAGAAGGACGGGCTCGGCTTCCAGGTCTTCAATGCCGTCAACGACACGGTGACGGCGAACATCCGGACGCGCGAGCTGCTGCGCCGCTATTGTCCCAACGTCCCGATCACCCGTGAGCTCGGCGACGACGAGGCGCCGCTGTCAAACCGCAAGACGCGCGAGGTGCTCGGATTCAAGGAAGCGCACAATTGGCGGAAGTACGTGAAGGCGGGGTAGGGCGATCTGATTGGACGATCAGGGGATGCAGTCCGGCTCTCTCCGCGGCGTCATGGCCGGTCTCATCCCGGCCATCCACGTCTCGATGCGCGGAGGAAAAGGGTGGATGCCCCGGTCAAGCCCGGGCATGACGAGTAACCCAGCTGGCAGCCGTGAGCGGCGTGCCCTCACGACATCCGCCGCCGGAGCGCAAGCATCGCGAGCGACAGCACGATCGTCCCGACGATGAACACGGCCGCCGCCGAGACGATCGCCGGGCTGATGTTCTCGCGGATGGTGGCGAACATCTGCCGCGCCAGGGTGCGCTGATTGGGGCCGGCGACGAACAGCGTCAGCACCACCTCGTCCAGCGACGTCGCGAAAGCGAACAATGCGCCGGAGATGATGCCGGGCAGCGCGATCGGAAACGTCACCGCGCGCAGCACCACGGCAGGCGAGGCGCCGAGGCTCGCGGCGGCCCGCTCGAGCTGGACATCGACGCCCTGCAAGGCCGAGGAGACGTTGACCAGCACGAACGGAACGGCAACCACCGTGTGCGCGATGATGACGCCGAGATAGGTGTTGGTGAGCCCATAGCGCGAAAACATCAGCTGCATGCCGACGCCGAGCACGACCGCCGGCACGACCATCGGCAACAGGAACACGGTGCGCAAGGTCGAGATCAGCAGCGAGGCGCGCTGGCCGCGCAGGCCCAGCGCGGCGAGCGTGCCGAGCAGCGTTGCAAGGGCTGTGGTCCCCGAGCCGATCAGCAGGCTGTTGACGATGGACAGCCGCCAGGATTCGGCGGTGACCAGCTCGCGAAACCAGCGCGTCGAATAGCCGGGAATGGGGTAGTTCAGGAACACGCTGTCGGTCAGTGATAGCGGCAGCACTGCGATCAACGGCCCGAGCAGGAACACGACGACGGCGATCGCGAACAGCAGCTTGAGGAGCGGCAGCGACTTCATGCGCGCTGCTCCTCGGCCGAGGTCAGCCGGATGTAGACGGCATAAAGCAGGATCGTCATCGCCAGCAGGACGAGGCCGAGCGCGCCGGCCATGCCCCAGTTCGCCGCTCCCGTGGCGTAATAGGCGATCACCGAGCTGATCATCTGGTCGTTGGCGCCGCCGATCAGCGCCGGCGTGATGTAGTAGCCCAGCGCGGCCATGAATACGAGCAGCGCGCCGGAGACGACGCCGCGCATCGACAGCGGCAGCAGGACGTGGAGAAACGCGCGCAGCGGATGCGCGCCGAGCGAGGCCGCCGCCGGCATCAGGTTGCGCGGGATCGCGATCAGTACGCTGAAGATCGGCAGCACCATGAACGGCAGCAGCACATGCGTCATCGCGATGACGACGCCGAGCCGGTTGAACATCAGCGGGACCGGCGCTGACGTCAGGCCCAATCCCCTGAGCGTTGCGTTGATCAGGCCGTTGTCCTGCAGCACGACATACCAGGCGGCGGTGCGTACCAGGAGCGAGGTCCATAGCGGCAGCAGCACCGCGCCGAGCAGGATCTGCCGGCGCCAGCCCTCCACCGAGGCGGCCACCATCGCGAACGGCAGGCCGATGACGATGCAGGCCAAGGTCACCAGCGCCGAGGTCACGAAGGTCCGGATCATGATCAGGCGGTTGGCCGAGGCGCCCTCCGGCATCTCGGCGATACCGCCGGCGGCGTTGCGCTCGAGGTCGACGGCGGCGAGCAGGTTCTTGTCGGTCCAGGGCGAGGCGACGGCCTCGGCGATGGTCGTCCAATAGGATGTCTCGTTCCAGCGCGCATCGATCGCGGTGAGGTCGACCGCGCCGGTGCCGTCGAGCGCGCGGCGGGTCTTGCCGAGCAGGCTGCGGAAGCCGGACTGCGCGCTGTTCAGGCGGCGAACGAGATCGCCGAACTGCTCGTCATTGGTCAGCTTGCGGATGTCGTCGACGAACGCGGCCTGTGCGGTTGCAGGAGGCATGCTCGTGCGGTCCCAGCGCGCCAGCGCCTTGTGGGTGCGGGGCAGGGACTCGGTCGCGACTGGATCGGATACGGCCGACTTCATCATCGTCACCAGCGGCACGACGAAGAACGACAGCATGAACGCCAGAAGCGGCGCCAGCAGCAGAAATGCCGTCAACCGTTGGCGGAGGTCTGGTCGCATGATCCCACCACCCAGACGTCCGACGCCGTGAACGACAGCGCGACCTCGCTGCCGACCTCCGCGGCCTGACCGGCACGATCACCCTTGATGATCAGCCGCTGCGCGCCGGCCGTGGCGACCAGACGCATGTGATCGCCGAAATACACCGCATCCAGGATGCGCGCCGTCAGGCGGTTCGCGGTCGCGGCTGCATGATCGTTGATCCGGATCGCCTCGGGACGGATCGAAACCTGCACCTTGCCGCCATCGCTGCGGGCGGCGCCGGCATGCGCCGCCAGCGTGAGGCCCGAGTCGGTCGTCAGCCGCATCACCTCGCCCGCGTGCTCGTCCACCTTGCACGCCAGCAAATTGGTCTCGCCGATGAACTCGGCGACGAAGGGCGTGCGCGGCAACTCGTAGATCTCGCGCGGCGTGCCGATCTGCTCGATCCTGCCGTGGTTGAACACGGCGATGCGGTCGGACATCGTCAGCGCCTCGTCCTGGTCGTGGGTGACGAACACGATGGTGAGGCCGAGCCGGCGGTGCAGGTCGCGGATGTCGAGCTGCATCTGCTCGCGCAGCTTCTTGTCGAGTGCGCCGAGCGGCTCGTCCATCAGCACCACCTGCGGCTCGAACACCAGGGCGCGGGCGAGCGCAACGCGCTGCTGCTGGCCGCCGGAGAGCTGCGCCGGCTTGCGCTCGGCCATGGCCGACAGCTTGACCATGTCGAGCACGCGGGCGACGCGCTGCGCGATCTCGGGCTTGGACGTGCCGCGCATCTTGAGCGGAAAGGCGATGTTGTCCCGGACGCTCATATGCGGGAACAGCGCGTAGTTCTGGAACACCACGCCCATGTTGCGCTTGTGCGGCGGCAGCCCGTCGACCCTGGCGCCGCCGACCTCGATCGTGCCGCTGGTCGGCTGCTCGAAGCCGGCGAGCATCATCAGGAGCGTGGTCTTGCCGGAGCCGGAGGGCCCGAGCAGGGCGACGAACTCACCGCGCGCGATATCGAGATCGAGATCGTCGACTACGGTCAGCGCAGCGAAGCGCTTGACCACATGCCGGAACGAGATGAAGGGGGTATCCATGACGGAGGCTTTCGGCGCTGGTCACGCCGGGACTGATGACCGAGGCGGGCGGACGCGTGAGGGATCACGCGCCCGATTGGCGTTGCGCGGCCCTCAGCGCGCCAGCCAGGCGTTGAAGCGCTTCGACAGCTCTTCCGAATTGTCCGTCCAGAAGCCGACGTCCAGCGCGATCGCCTGCTTGAGATTGTCCGGCGTGGTCGGCAACTCCGCAGCGTATTTCTCCGGCACCAGCTTGGCGGCGGCGATGTTGGGCAGGCCGTAGGCGATGTATTCCGGCAGCTTGGCCTGGTTCTCGGCCTGGCTCGCAAACGCGATGAAGTTCATCGCGGCGTCCTTGTTGGGCGAGCCCTTCAGCACCACCCAGCTATCGACCGCGTAGATGCTGCCCGGAAACACGAAGCCGAAATGCTTGCCCTCGGTGCGGTTGATGGCGGTGATGCGGCCGTTATAGACCGAGGTCATCGCGACCTGGCCGGACGACAGCAGCTGCAACGGCTGCGCGCCGGCCTCCCACCATACGATGTCGGCCTTGAGCGCGTCGAGCTTCTTGAACGCGCGGTCGACGCCCTCCTTTGTCTTCAGCACCTTGTAGACGTCGGTCGCCGGCACGCCGTCGGCCATCAGCGCGAATTCGAGCGTATATTTGGCGCCCTTGCGCAGGCCACGCTTGCCCGGAAACTTCGCCGTGTCCCAGAAGTCCGCCCAGGTCTTCGGCCCATCCTTGATTTTGTCGCCGTCATAGGACATGCCCGTCGACCAGACGATGGCGCCGACGCCGCAATCGCTCACGCCGGCCGGGATGAAGCCTTTCCTGTCGCCGATCTTGCTCCAGTCGATCTTCTCATAGATCCCGTCGCTGCAGCCGAGCTCGAGCTCTTCGGCCTCGACCTGCACCGCATCCCAGTTCGGCACCCCGGCCTTGACCTTGGCCTGCAGCACGCCATAGCCGCCGTCCCAGCTCTCGTCGAGCACGGTGGCGCCGAGCTTGGCGGCGAACGGCTGGAAGTAGATCTTGCGCTGCGCGTCCTGATAGTTGCCGCCCCACGACACCACCGTGAGATCGCGCGCCTGCGCCGCGGCGACGCTCAGCATGGCTGCCGCCGCCACCAGCACCGTCTTCGAGACGGTGAGGGCCGCGCGTGGCGTCGCCCGACCCGTTCCGTTCGACACCTTCACACCCGTGGGGCTGGTCCGCCGTGACAACATGCTCGATGATCCGTCGCGCTTTGAAAGGTTCAAAAGCTATCGGCTGTTCCCAGCCGTGGCAAGCGCGAGTTTTGATCGTGAGATGATGCCATTTTGGCGCTAGGTGCGGCGCCGGCCGCGTTGCGGCAGGGCGTGTCGATCGTCCGCTGCCGGCGCACGGCCTGGTCCGGCGGGGTTCACACCCCGGGACGTGTTTGGAGCGCTGCGGTCCTACAATCCGGCGCTACAACCTTGATCGTCCGGGCAGGCAAGCGCCGGCACCGGTTCACCCCCGCCGAATTGTCGACGACGAGGCCGAGCGCCGGTCTGCTCGTCGCCCGTGCACGGGTCGGAGCCGGCAGCCGTCGCGCTGCACCGTGTGCGCCGATGCGTTCAAAACCCTTTGCCGTCTTCATCAGCCTGGCGGCGACAAGATGATTCAAAAATCCATGTTGCAACTCCTTGTGGTCAAATGACCCGGCGGCCTGGTGCGGGACAGGCCGCCGGGTCGGCGCAACGTGCTGGAGTTGGCGTCCTCCATTCCGCTGCGCTGGTCTGTGATCCGGTTCACAGTCGTCGAGATTTGATCGTGCACCGGATCATCGGGGAAGCGTGATGAGGACGCCCACTGTCACTTGCCTCTACGAAACAAAAGACGGTTGCGTTTCTGCGCGTCCGACATCACGCCTGTTCACATCGGCGTTTACTCCGCAGGTTGAGCCGCCACCGTGCCGTGGCCGCCGTGCTGGGTGAGAGGCTTCATGCCGGTCAGCGTCCGCAGCAGCACGTAGAACACCGGCGTCAGGAACAGGCCGAACACGGTGACGCCGATCATGCCGGAGAACACCGCGACGCCCATCGCGCGCCGCATCTCCGAGCCGGCGCCGGTCGACAGCACCAGCGGCAGCACGCCCATGATGAACGCCATCGACGTCATCAGGATCGGCCGCAGCCGCAGCCGGCTGGCCTCGATCGCGGCGCGCAGCGGCGTGCGCCCGGCGAATTCGAGCTCGCGCGCGAATTCGACGATCAGGATCGCGTTCTTGGCCGAGAGGCCGACGAGCACGATCAGGCCGATCTGGGTGAAGATGTTGTTGTCGCCCTTCGAGAGGTAGACGCCGAACATCGCCGCCAAGAGCGCCATCGGCACGATCATCAGGATCGCGAGCGGCAAGGTCAGGCTCTCATAGAGTGCCGCCAGCACCAGGAACACCAGGAGGATCGCGAGCGGAAACACCCACAGTCCGGAATTGCCGGCGATGAACTCCTGATAGGTCAGGTCGGTCCATTCGAAGGCAAAGCCCGGCGGCAGCACCTCGGCTGCGACCCGCTCGGCCGCCGCCTGGGCCTGGCCCGACGAGAAGCCGGGCGCCGCCGCGGCGTTGATGTCCGACGACAGGAAGCCGTTGTAGCGGATTGCACGCTCGGGGCCGGCGCTCTGCCGCACGTTGAGCAGCGCCGACAGCGGCACCATGTCGCCGGAGGCGGAGCGCACCTTGAGCTGGCGAATATCGTCGGCACGGGCGCGGAACGGCGCGTCGGCCTGCACGCGCACCGAATAGGTGCGGCCGAACTTGTTGAAGTCGTTCACGTAGTAGGAGCCGAGGTAGATCTGCAGGGTGTTGAAGACCTCCGTGACGGGGACGCCGAGCTGCAGCGCCTTGGTGCGGTCGATGTCGGCGAACAGTTGCGGCACGTTGACCTGGAAGCTGGAGAACACGCCGGCGATCTCGGGCGACTTCTGCAGGCCCGCCATGAACGCCTTGGTGACGTCGTTGAGCGCCTCGTAGCCGAGGCCGGCGCGGTCCTCGATCTGCAGCTTGAAGCCGCCGATGGTGCCGAGGCCGTTGACCGGCGGCGGCGGGAACATCGCGATGAAGGCGTCCTGGATGCCGGCGTACTTCTTGTTGAGCTCCATCGCCAGCGCGCCGCCCGACAAGGATGGATCCTTGCGCTCGTCGAACGGCTTCAGGGTCGAGAACACGATGCCGGCGTTCGAGGAGTTGGTAAAGCCGGAGATCGAGAGGCCCGGGAAGGCGACCGAGCTCTCGACGCCCGGCTGCGTCAGCGCGATGTCGCTCATCTTGCGGATGACCTCCTCGGAGCGGTCGAGGGTGGCGCCGTCCGGCAGCCGCGCGAAGCCGACCAGGTACTGCTTGTCCTGGCCGGGCACGAAGCCGCCCGGCACCTGCTTGAACAGCATGGCGGTGGCGCCGACCAGAAGGACGTAGAGGATCATCACCGCGGCCTTGCCGGAGATCACCTTGGAGACGCTGCCGCTGTAATTGTTGGAGGCGCGGACGAAGGCGCGGTTGAAGCCGCGGAAGAACCAGCCGAGGCTCTTGTCGAGGATCCGGGTGAGGCGATCCTTGGGCTCGTGGTGGCCCTTGAGAAGCAACGCCGACAGCGCCGGAGACAGGGTCAGCGAGTTCACCGCCGAGATCACGGTGGAGATCGCGATCGTCAGGGCGAACTGCTTGTAGAACTGCCCCGTGAGGCCGGAGATGAAGGCGAGCGGCACGAACACCGCGACCAGCACCAGCGCGATCGCGATGATCGGTCCCGACACCTCGCGCATTGCCTGGTAGGTGGCGTCACGCGGCGACAGGCCGCTCTCGATGTTGCGCTCGACGTTCTCGACCACGACGATGGCGTCGTCGACGACGATGCCGATCGCGAGCACCAGGCCGAACAGGCTGAGCGCGTTGATCGAGAAGCCGAACAGATGCATCACCGCGAAGGTGCCGACAATGGAGACGGGGACGGCCAGCAGCGGGATGATCGAGGCGCGCCAGGTCTGCAGGAACAGGATCACGACGATCACGACCAGCACGATCGCCTCGAACAGCGTGTGCACGACGGCCTCGATCGAGGAGCGCACGAACTGGGTCGGGTCGTAGACGATGTGATACTCGACGCCTTCCGGCATCGTCTTCTTGATCTCGGCCATGGTGGCGCGGACGTTGTCGGAGATCTGCAGCGCGTTGGAGCCGGGCGCCTGGAAGATCGGGATCGCCACCGCCTGTTTGTTGTCGAGCAGCGATCGCAGGCCATATTCCGAGGCGCCGAGCTCGATGCGGGCGACGTCGCGCAGCCGCGTGATCTCGCCATGGGCGCCGGTCTTGACGACGATGTCGGCGAACTGGTCCTCGTTCGACAGCCGGCCCTCGGCATTGACCGAGAGCTGCAGGTCGAGCCCCTTGACGCTCGGCGAGGCGCCGACCACGCCGGCCGCGGCCTCGACGTTCTGCGCCTGGATCGCCTTGACGATGTCAGAAGCGGAGAGGCCGTGCTCGGCCGCCTTCTGCGGATCGACCCAGACCCGCATCGAATAGTCGCCGGCGCCGAACAGCTGCACGTCGCCGACGCCGTCGATGCGCGCCAGCCGGTCCTTGACGTTGAGCACCGCGTAGTTGCGCAAATAGGTCGTGTCGTAGCGGCCGTTCGGCGAGATCAGGTGCACGACCATGGTGAGATCGGGCGAGCTCTTCTTGGTGATGACGCCGAGCTGGCGCACGACGGCGGGCAGCCGCGGCTCGGCCTGCTGCACGCGGTTCTGCACCAGCTGCGTGGCCTTGTCCGGATCGGTGCCGAGCTTGAAGGTGACCGTCAAGGTCATCGCGCCGTCGGTGGTCGCCTGGCTGCTCATATAGAGCATGTTCTCGACGCCGTTGATCTGCTCCTCGATCGGCGTCGCCACCGTCTCGGCGATCACCTTCGGATTGGCGCCGGGATAGGTCGCGCGCACCACGACGGAGGGCGGCACCACGTCGGGGTATTCGGAGATCGGCATCGAGAACAGCGCGATCAATCCGCCGAGGAAGATCAGCGTCGACAGCACGCCTGCGAAGATCGGCCGATCGATGAAGAATTTGGAGAGGTTCATGGGAGGCCCCGTGGTCGGGAGATGTCGGTACGTAACGTTGGTGTTGGCGTGGCCGGTCGGACTCGCTGCCGCCTCACACCCGGTGTCGTCGCGGCGAACGCCGGGACCCATACCGCGGACGGCCAATGGCTGAAGAAGACTGCGGGTCATCTTTCGTCGCCTGCAGACAGGGCCGGTGGTTATGAGTCCCCGCTTTCGCGGGGACGACAGTTGCGATTGGCGTTGGCACCCGGGCTCCGATGACGTTCAGCGCTGCGCAAGTTGCTTTGCGCCCGCCCCATCGCGTGCGCCCATCGCGGCCACCTGCGTCTTCAACAACGCACCCGGCCGCACCCGCTGAAGGCCGTTGACCACCACGCGCTCGCCGGGCTTCAGGCCCGCCGAGATGATGCGCAGGCCATCGACGCTGCCGCCGAGGCTGACCGGGCGATAGACAGCGCGTTCGTCGTCGCCGACCACCATCACGAATTTCTTGTCCTGGTCGGTGCCGATGGCGCGCTCGTCGAGCAGCACCAGCGATTGCTGCTGCGGCTGGCCCATGCGCACGCGCGCGAACTGGCCGGGGATCAGCCGGCCGTCCTCGTTCTTGAACACGGCGCGGACGCGGATCGTGCCGCTCTGGCCGTTGACCTGATTGTCGATCAGCTGGATGTGGCCGGATGCCGTGATGCCGCCCGACGTCGTCATCTCGACCGGGATGCGGTCGAGATTGCCGCGCTTGCCCGAGCCATCGGCGATCGCCGACAGTGCGCGCAACACCAGCTCTTCGGTGGCGTCGAAGCTCGCATAGATCGGGTTGACGGACACCAGCGACGTCAGCACCGGCGAGGCCGACCCGGCGGCAACGAGGTTGCCGACCGTAACCTCGATCCGGCCGACCCGGCCGTCGACCGGCGCGCGCACCTGCGTGTAGTCGAGATTGAGCTTGGCTGTCTGCAAGGTCGCTTCGGCGGCCTTGACGTTGGCGATGGCTTCGCGATTGCCGTTGTCGCGCTGGTCGTAATCGCGCTTGGTCACGATGGAATTGCCGACCAATTGCGCGCCGCGCTCCAGTTCGTTGGCGGCGAAGGCGGCGCGGGCGCGCGCCGCTTCCAGTTGCGCCTGCGCCCGGTCGACCTCGGCGGCATAGGGCGCCGGGTCGATCTTGAACAGGACGTCGCCGGCCTTGACCAGCGAGCCCTCGGTGAAATTGGTGCCGAGAATGGCGCCGGCCACCCGCGGCCGGATCTCGACCCGCTCGACGGCTTCGAGCCGGCCGGAGAACTCGTCCCACAGGCTCGCCTGGCGCGGCTCGACGACGGCAACCGTAACGGGCACGGCCTGTTCGGGGGCCGCAGCGCGGGCCGCACTCGGCGCGGAACTGAAGCGGAAATATTGGGAGCCGGCGTAGGATCCGGCGGCAATCACCAGGCCGGCGGCGGCGACGGTGCCCAGCCACCGCTTCAGGCGGCCGGAGGAACGAATTTCGGGCGAAGGCATTGGCGCGCTCCAGATTTGTAGTGCTCGCTACAAATGTGGCGCTGGCAACCCGTTCGCAAGAGACTTATGTAACGGATGCTACGAAAATAGTAGCCCGACTTTCGGCGACTGCGCCAGATCAAAGAAATCGCGTTCAATAACAAATAGATAAGAATCAGACGGGGCGGAGACGGGAACAGGAGTTTTGCACATGGGCATCGGACGGCCCCGGACTTTCGATCGCGACACCGCGCTGGACCAGGCGATGGAGGTGTTCTGGCGCCATGGCTATGAGGGCGCGACCATCGCCCAGCTCACCGAAGCCATGGGCATCAACCCGCCCAGCCTCTATGCCGCGTTCGGCAGCAAGGAGGCCCTGCTCAAGGCCGCGCTCGACCGCTACACGTTGCGCCGGGAAGCCTGGATGGACGAGGTGTTGAGCGCGCCGACCGCGCGCGAGGTCACCGAGCGAATGCTGATGGGCGTCGCCGAGAAACAGACCGATCCGTCCAATCCGCCCGGCTGCCTGCTGGTGCAGGGCGGTCTCGCCTGCGGCTCCGGCTCGGCCAATGTGCCGTTCGAGCTCGCGGCTCGCCGTGCCCAGACCGAGGAGCAGCTCCGGCACCGTTTCGAGCGCGCCAAGGACGAAGGCGATCTGGCCCCGGCCGCTGACCCGGCCGCGCTCGCGCGCTATGTCTCCGCCGTCATCACCGGCATGAGCGTGATGGCCTCGTCGGGCGCCGATCGCGAGGCGCTGGCGCAGGTGGCCACCGTGGCGATCAGGTCGGTCGAGGAGCAGTCGGTGCGCGCGTAATTGCCCGTCGCCGCAAAAACGCACCTTCACGATGCCGGGCTTCGATCTCGGTTCGGCTCGAACAGGGCGCGCGCAACGGCCGGCCGCTTAGTCCCGGCGCGTCCGACGCCGCCCGATCTTGTCCGAAGGCCTGTTCTGGAGCGCCGTCCGCATGATGCCGCCGAACAGCAATACTGCGACCGGCCAATGAAACCAGATTCTGTGCAGACCGGTGAAAACATTGATCAGAATCAGAAAGCCGGAGACCGCGAGGGCCACTGCGAGGGGACGCGGCAGGCTCGCGAAGTGATCCGAGATGGCGGTCATCCAAGCGGATCGCCCATCGCCGTCGCGAACATCAGGTCGCGCGCGCAGGCCGCGAATGCGTGCGCATGGAGCGCGCCGTCGTCAAGGGAGAGGCCTGGTGGCTGGCCGGAACGGCCGCCGACCGTGACACGATAGCTGGTGACGGGAGCGACGTTCTTGAGCTGTTGCTGACCGAGACAGTCGAATCCAATAGATAGTTTGTTGTGCACCTGATCGTAGACCGGGGCGGAGACCACGATGCCGCCGGGCTCCGCCAATTCCTGCAGCCGCGCCGCGATGTTGACCCCGTCGCCAAAGATATCGGAGCCGTCCACCATGACATCGCCGAGATTGACGCCGATGCGAAATTGCATCTGCTGCGCGCCGGGTGCATTCGATGTTTGACTCGCGATTTCCTGCTGAATCTCGACCGCGCATTGCACGGCCTCGACGACGCTGGGGAACTCGGCGATCACGGCATCGCCCCAGGTGTTGACGATGCGCCCCTCGTGGCGCTCCACCAAACCTGCAATGGCCGTGCGGTAGCGGCGCAGCGTCTCCAGCGTACCGGCTTCGTCTGCTCCCATGAGGCGGGAATAGCCGTGCACATCCGCGCACAGCACCTGTCGTCAACCGCCGTTTCAATTTATCGTCCGCCATGGAGCCGATCGTAGCCTCATCGATTGCCAAATGCATCAGGCATCATCCGGCGCAGCGGGATCAGGCCGCGCTGTTTTCCGTCCCATGCGCTGTGCGGCGGTCGCCCTTCGCATGGGTCTCTTGCGCTTCCTGATGAGGTCCGTTTCTTTGTGGGCCTGCATCGCCGGCCGGGCCGGTGCGCGCCTGCCTTTCCTCGCAACCACCGGGTTCAGCCTCCATGCGTGTCTTCTCCGCCGCCCTCGCCACCGAGACCAACACTTTTGCGCCGATGCCGACGGGGCTGGCGACCTTCCACGAGCGGGCCTATTTCCCGGCCGGCCAGCACCCGGACAAGATGCAGATGCATGGCGGGCCGCTGTGGGCGGCGCGCCAGGTCGGGCCGTCCAAGGGCTGGACCTTGATCGAAGGGCTGGTGGCCGCGGCCGTGCCGAACGGCCTCGTCACCCGCGCGGCGTTCGAGACCCTGCGTGACCAGATCCTTGCCGACCTCAAGGCCGCGCTGCCGGTCGACATGGCATTGATCGGCCTGCACGGAGCGATGATCGCCGACGGCTATGATGATTGCGAGGGTGAGCTGCTCGCGCGCATCCGCGACATCGTCGGCCCCGATGTGGTGATCGGCGCCACGCTCGATCCGCATGTCCACATGAGCGAGCGGATGGTCAGAAGCGCCGATCTGCTGATCTGCTGGAAGGAATATCCGCACACCGACATCCTCGAACGCGCGCAGGATCTGGTGAAACATTGCACCGAGATCACCGAGAAGCGGCTGAAGCTGCGGAAGGCCCTGGTCGACACCGACATGATCGTCACCCTGCACACCACGCGCGAACCGGTGCGCAGCTTCGTCGACCGCATCACCGCGCTGGAAGGCAAGGACGGCATCGTCTCGGTCTCGATCGTGCACGGCTTCGGCTGGGGCGATACGCCTGACATGGGCACCAAGGTGCTGGTCTATAGCGACGCCGCCGTCGATCCCGATGGCGCGCAGGCGCTGGCGCTGGCGCGGAAGCTCGCGGACGAACTGATCGGGATGCGCGAGGCGGTGACCGAGCGCATGCCCGGCGTCGATGCCGCGCTTGACCAGGCATTGGCGACAGACGGCACCATCGTGCTCGGCGATGCCAGCGATAATCCGGGCGGCGGCGCGCCCGGCGATTCCACCTTCATCCTGCGCCGGCTGCTCGACCGCAATATCGGCAATGCCTGCCTCGGCCCGCTCTGGGACCCGATCGCGGTGCGCATCGCCTTCGATGCCGGCGTCGGCGCCAAGCTCCCCTGCGGATCGGCGGCAAGATCGGGCCGCTGTCGGGTGATCCGGTCGATGCGACCTGGGAGATCAGGGCGCTGAAGGAGAACATGGTGATGACGGGCCTGGCCGGTACGCCCGCCAAGCTCGGCGATTGCGCGCTGATCGCGACTGCTGGCGTCGAGGTCGTGATCACGACGTTCCGCTGCCAGGCCTTCGGCACCGATTTCTTCACCCAGCTCGGCTGCGATCCGGCCACGCACAAGCTCGTCGTGGTGAAATCCGCACAGCATTTTCGCGCGGCGTTCGCGCCGATCGCGGCCGACATCATCATGGTCGATGCGCCCGGCGTGGTCGCGCGCGACGTGACGACGTTGCCCTACAAGAAGATCAAGCGTCCGAAGTGGCCGCTCCATGAGTTGCCGCAACCATCGCGCGCATGATGTCCCAGAATGCGACGATCATCGCATCGCCGTTAACGTTCGGAACGCGGCTGGAACGAACCGCGTCCGAATCGCTTGCGAATCACGGTTTGAAATCTGTTCACGGCTAGATGTCGTAGCTCTCGGAGATGGTGCGCAACATGCAGCGCCGGCGATCCTGATCGCGCGGCTCGGCCTTCGCCAGAAGGTTAAAGGCGCAGAGGGGCGCCGGCGCTGTTCGAGAGGAAACTACGACCCGCATGCGGGGGCGGGCCTGCTCACGTCGTCGACGATCCGAACCGCCGCATCCACGCCGCCCTCAGACTGATCGGTGTCGGCGAGAACGGGCCCGGCGGCGCGCGCGTGATCAGGGCAACCAGCAGGAGCGCGGCGATCGCGAGCCAGAAGCACAGCCAGAACGCGTCGAGATAAGCGAGCACGTTGGCCTCGCGCTGCACCTGCGCGGCCAAGGTCCCGACGGCGCGGGCCTTGGCCTGGCCGCCGCCATGCGCGGCGAAATAGCCGGTCAGCCGTTGCAGCGCGCGCGCGACGTCGAGATCGCCGCTCTGGATGTTGAGGCCGAGATAGGCCGAATGCACCTGCTCGCGCACTCGCAGCCACGTTCCCATCAGGGCGACGCCGATTTCGGCGCCGCCAAGCCGCATCACCTGGATGTAGGCCGCAAGGACGTCGCCCGCGCCGGATCGGAATTCGACAGCGCGAGGATGATGATCGGCAGCAAGGTCAGGGCCTGTCCGATCGACTGCAGCACGACGATGACGATGAAATCCTCGCGCGCCCAGGCATGGGTGATCTGGGTGCCGAGCAGATTGGCCGCCGCGAAGGCGCTGAGGCCGAGCACGACGACGATACGGGGATCGAGATGGCGAAGCAGCGCGATCGACAGCGGCACCAGCACGATCATCGGCAGCGCGCCATAGAACAAGAGCAGCGAGCCGCTCTGCTCGGGCCGCAACTGCGTGATCGTGGCAAGGAAGTTCGGCACCAGCGACGCATTCGAGAGGCTGGTCAGCGTGTAGAGCAGGATCACGACCAGCGACAGCCCGATGTTGCGCGAGAACAGCACGTTGAAATGTGCCCATGGCTGCGGCGCGAGCGCCTCGTTGACGAGGAACAGGACGAACAGCGCGGCGCCGCCACACAGCAGCGCCATCACCGTGCCCGATTGCAGCCAGTCGAGCCGGTTGCCCTGGTCGAGCCCGGCGTAGATCATCGCCACGGCGCTGCCGAGCAGCAGCATTCCGCCCCAATCGGCCTTCTCGAGCAGCGTGCGGTTGACGGGCTCGGCCGGGGTGCCGAGATAGACCATCAGCGCCATCAGCGGCGCCAGCACGACGCCCTGCTAATACAGCCACTGCCAGCCGAGATGCTCGACATAGAAGCCGACCAGCGAGGTCGAGGTGTCCAGCGCGAAGCCGACCCTGATCGCGTAGATCGAGATCGCCGGCAGCCACCAGCGGATCGGCAGGTTACGGAAGATGATCATGAGCGTGGCCGGCACGAAAGTGCCGAGCAGCATGCCGTGCAGGATCGCGAGCGCGATCAAGGTCGGATAGTCGCGCACGAACGGAATGATCAGGGACAGCACCGCATAGATCAGGCTGGGAATCCCCAGCACACGGCGCAGACCGAACACGGTCGCGAGCCACGCCACGGCCGGCGCGATCACGATCTGCGAGCCGATCGCCGCGGTGGACAGCCAGGCGCCCTCGTCGAAGCCGAGCGAGAACGCGCCGCGCAGATCGGGCATGCCGACCGAGGTCAGCCGGCTGTCGAAATTCGCCAGGAATGAGCCGAGCAGGACGGCACCGACGGCAAACAGCGGATGCGCCGCCTGGCCGCCGCGCGACGGCGGTCCGCGATCGGTCTCACTTGGCGCCATCGGCCTGGCCGGCGGTGCGGATGTGTGTCACGACAGACATGCCCGGCAGCAGCCGCGCGAGCAGCGGCTGGTCGCCGTCGAGGGCGATGCGGACCGGAATGCGCTGCACGACCTTGGTGAAGTTGCCGGTGGCATTGTCGGGCGGCAGCAGCGCGAATTGCGAGCCGGAGGCCGGAGCGATCCGCTCGACACGGCCGTGCAGCCTTTCGCCGGGGAACGAGGTCCACGGTGACCTCGACGGGCTGGCCGG
The DNA here is from genome assembly GCA_050641875.1 of Bradyrhizobium oligotrophicum. Classification (GTDB taxonomy): domain Bacteria; phylum Pseudomonadota; class Alphaproteobacteria; order Rhizobiales; family Xanthobacteraceae; genus Bradyrhizobium; species Bradyrhizobium oligotrophicum_B. The sequence continues at coordinate 910,164 of CP192619.1, read as the reverse complement.
GCGCGACATGGGTGAGCTGCGTTTCCTTGTAGTTGGCGATGACGAAAACATGCGGCAGCGGCACCACCGCGATCAGGCTGCTGCCGACATTGACGTAGTCGCCGACCTGGACCTGGCGCTGTCCGACGACGCCGTCGAATGGCGCGGTGATCCTAGTGTAGCCGAGCTTGAGCCGCGCCGCGGCGAGCGCGGCCTTGGCGCCGGCGAGATCGGCGCCGCGCTGCTTCTTGGTGCCTGTGAGCACCTCGAGCTGATGACGCTGCGCGGCGATCACCGCGCGGCTCGCGCGCACGTCCGCCTGTGCCTTGGCATAGGCGGCCGTGGCCTGTTCCAGCCGCTGCTTGGTCCCGGCCTCGCTCTGCGACAGCGACTGCTGGCGCTCTTCCTCCTGCCTGGCCTGCACCTCGGCCGCGCCGGCCGAGACCTGCTGCGCCTCGGCCTGGGCGATGGTCGCATATTGCAGCTCGACCTGGTTGCTGAGGTTGTCGAGCGCCGCCTGCGCAGCTTCGACATTGGCCTCGGCCTGCGACACCTGTGCCTCGTAGTCGGCCGGATCGATCTGGACCAGCAGGTCGCCGGCCTTGACCTGCTGGAAATCGCTGACCGCAACCTTCGTCACCTCGCCGGCCACGCGGCTCGAGAGCTGCGTCAGGTCGGCGCGCACATAGGCATCGTTGGTCGACTGGGTCGTTGCGTTGCCGGTCCAGGCGTTCCAGCGCGTGGTCGCGAGCGCCACGAAGGCGAGCGCTGCGATCACCGCAAGCAGCGGAATGCCGAGACGCGCCCAGAGCCCGGGCGCCGCGGCGGAGGAGGGGGCGGCGTCGCCGCAGCGCGCGCCGCCGCGTCGACGTTACCAGGTGTTTCACTCAAGGACGCCTCCTGCATCGGCCGACACTGATCAGGCTGACGACTCGTACCGCATTCTGCGCTCCCTGCCACCTGGACTCCGGGGCGCGAGCCATGCGCCGGCGGGCATGGGCATCTGCACGCTGAACGGGTCGGACGATCAGGACGTGATCAAACAGCTCACCGGCCGCCGGGTTGAGCACAGGTACGACCTGCACCTTGATCCCTGCCGGCTTGCGTTGGGATCGAGTCAGCAGCATGAGCCGGCCGTGCTACAACCAGCCCGTGAATGATGTCCCAGAATGCGACGTCGCGCGCGCGCACGTTAACGTTCAGAACGCGGCTTGAACGAACCGCGTCCGAATCAGCGGCGCAGTCCGGTACGAGATCTGTTCACGGCTAGATGTTGTGCCGTTGTCGCGCGACATCAGCTATTCGGCGTCATCTGGCCGCGATCGGACACCCGGCCGTCTGCGAGCGCGTTAACGGCGCGGAGCCGAAGCGGCTATCGGTGACGCCAGCCACCGGGCGCTGCCCGGTTGCAGCGGTCGCCTTGCCGGGGCACATTCCGCATCCGCGACTCGATCCGGCCGTTTGCTGATCAGAAGGCCTTCATGCATGGGTCACAACGGAGCGATCCTGGTTGCCGGAGGCGCCGGCTACATCGGGGCTCATTGCTGCAAGGCTGTCGCCGAGGCCGGCTACGTGCCGATCTGTTACGACAATCTGTCCACCGGCCATCGCCGCTTCGTGCGGTGGGGACCGCTGGTGGTCGGCGACATCGCCGACAGCGCCAGAGTGGCTGACACCATCCGCGCCCACGCGGTCGACGCGGTGATGCACCTCGCCGGGCCGAGCACGATCGGCGAATCCGTCACCGATCCGCAAGCATACTATCTGAACAACGTCGCCGGCAGCCTGGGCCTGCTGCAGGGCATGCGCGAGGCCGGCTGCGCGCGGCTGGTGTTCTCCTCGACCGGCGCGGTCTATGGCGACGCCGGGCCGGAGCCGATTCCCGAGAGCGCCGCGGGATCGCCCCTGAATCCCTACGGCCGCTCGAAATGCATGATCGAGCAGATCCTCGCGGACTATCGGGCGGCCTACGGCCTGTCGGCCATCGTGCTGCGCTACTTCAACGCCGGCGGCGCCGACGCGTCGGGCCTGATCGGTGAGCTGCGCGATCCCGAGACGCACCTGATCCCGCGAGCGCTGATGGCGATCCTCGGCCATGTGCCGGACTTTGCGATCTTCGGCACCGACTATGACACACGAGACGGGACCGCCGTGCGCGACTATGTTCACGTCGACGATCTTGCGGCAGCCCACATCGCGGCGATGGAGCGTCTGCTGCAGACCGGTTCGGGTGGCACCTACAATCTCGGCACCGGCCGCGGCCATTCGGTGCGCGAGATCGTCGATGCAATCGGCAGGGAGACCGGCGAGCGGGTCCCGCTGGTGGTACGCGCGCGCCGCGCCGGCGATCCACCGGTCCTGGTCGCAGATCCCCGTCTTGCCCAGCAGGAGCTCGGCTTCGCGGCGCATCGGTCCGATCTCGGCACGATCATCCGATCGGCCTGGACCTGGCACCAGACCGCGCACCCCCGGATCGCATGAGGATGATGCCGCGTGCCCGGGGCTTGTCGGGAAGCTGTTACGCCGCGGCCGGCGGCGTGTGCGCGAACGCGTCCACGAAGCTCATCTCCGCGCGCTCGTCGTCGACCGACCAGCAGCCGATCTCGGAAGCGCCCCGGAAGAAGTGGACGCTGTGGACCGGTGAGCGGAAATCGTCGCCGCGAATGATCTGGAGCAGCGTCTGCGCCACGCGGCGGTGATCGCCGGGGAGCCTGAGGTCGAAGAATGCGTCGCCATAGCCCGGCAGGATGGTGCCGGCCGAATCGCGAACTTCCATGCGCAACTGTGCCATGCTCGCATTCAACGACAGCAACGGTTTCCGCCCGGTAAATGCCGCCGCTCTTTGGTCTCGATCCGGCGGCACATGCGCTCTCATCATTCGAGAGCTATTGCAGCGTGAACAGACCCAGCGCGTTGCGGACCTCGCGAGAGGTCGCATCGGTGACGATGCGCGCCAGTTCGGTGCCGCGCCTGACGACCTCGAGAACATGACCGGGATCACGCGCAAACGCCGCCCGCCGGTCGCGGATCGGCGCGACCACGGCCTGCAGCACGTCATCAAGTCGCCGCTTCACGACGCTGTCGCCGAGGCCGCCGCGGACATAACGCGCCTTCAGGTCCGCAACCGCCGCATGATCGTCGTCGAACGCGTCGAGATAGGTGAAGACGACGTTGCCCTCGACACGGCCGGGGTCCGCGGCCCTGACGTGGCCGGGATCGGTGAACATGCGGCGGACGGCATTGCGGATGTCGTCCTCCGTGGCGGAGAGCGGAATCGTGTTGCCCTGTGACTTGCTCATCTTGGCCTTGCCGTCCACGCCCGGCAGGCGCCCGACGCTCGGGATCAGCGCGCGTGCCTCGGGGAGCACCTCGGTGCCCGCCTGGCGGTTGATGCGGCGGACGATCTCGTTGGTCTGCTCGATCAGCGGCGCCTGGTCGTCTCCGACCGGCACGATGGTCGCCTTGAAGGCGGTGATGTCGGCGGCCTGCGCGACGGGATAGCACAGGAAGCCGGCCGGAATATCGCGGCCGAAGCCGCGCGCCTGGATCTCGTCCTTGATGGTCGGGTTGCGCTCGAGCCGTGCCACCGTGACGAAGTTCATGTAGAGCAGCGTGAGATCGGCCAGCGCCGGCAGGTGCGATTGCAGGCAGATGGTCGTCATCTCCGGATCGATGCCGACGGCGAGATAGTCGGTCGCGATCTCCAGGATGTTCCGGCTCACCTTGGCCGGATCGTGGGCGTTGTCCGTGAGCGCCTGGGCATCGGCCAGCAGCAGGAATTGCCGATGCGTGGATTGCAGCGCGACCCGGTTCTGCAGCGAGCCGACATAGTGGCCGAGGTGCAGGGGGCCGGTGGTTCTGTCGCCGGTCAGGATGACGGGACGGTCTGGCGTCGAGAGAGGCATTGTGGTTCTCCAGGAGTGAGAACCGCCGCTCGATCGAGCTCTTCGATGCTGTCGATGACAAGAACCGCGTCGCAGGCCGATGAACGGCGGCGACGGGCGAATGAATGACGAGGCCGTGCCGCTCCTAGATGGAGCGCCACCAATTGTTCGCAGGCCTGGTCTCAGTCTTGATCATGCGACCGATATGGCCGAAACCGCCGATGAATGCAACGATCGACCGCGTGATGACGGCCGGATTTGTCGAGCTGCGTTTCCCGGACCTTGATCGCGCGGCGGCGATGCGCTGCAGGTTCCGCCGGCCGGATGAGCGTGGCCATGCGCCGAGATCTGCGCACATCACGCGAACCAACACTCGCCATCGCGCGTTGGTCGATCGGCAGTTCCAGACATGTCGTCTGAAAAAGTCCGAACGCCGGCATGACACTGCGAAGAGATGGGGTGTTCGTTCTCGCCGTCAATTCCGGCTGACCGAGGCGGACGCCGCGCCGCCGGGCAGCAGCCAGCTATCAACACCCGGGAGAGAAATGCCCTGAAGCAGCCGTGTGTGAGCGTTGGCATCAGCGTCCGATGACGCTGCGCGCGACGCCAAGCTCCGCGTCACCGGCCGGTCGTCTCCTCCGCTACCAGTCCCGTCACCATCGCCTTCACCATGGTCGCGATCTGCGCGCGCAAGGCGGCGAGCGGCACCGCGATCAGCTTCTGCTCCAAGCCGAGCGCGACCATGCCGTGGACGGCCGAGAACAGGCTGCGCGCGGTGACGCTGATGTCGTCGAACGAGCGCTGCGGAAACAATGCCGCCAGCGGCTGGTGGATGTGACGGAACAGGTGCATCTGGTCGGCGATCGCCCAGTCGGGCAGCGGCTTCTCTGGCGGCATGCGGTGCTCGAACAGCGCGCGCCAGAGCTCCAGATTGTGGGCGGCGAAGTCGCAATAGGCGATCGCGATGCGCACCAGCGCAGCCTCGGGGCCGGGAGGGCCCGCGCTCTCGGCGGCGGACAGGTCGGCATCGAGCCGCGCCAGGGTACGTGATCCGACCATCAGCACGAGCTCGTCGACATCGGCGACGAGATTGTAGACCGCGCCATTGGCGACGCCGATTTCCTGGGCGAGATCGCGCGTCTTCAGACCCGCGAGACCCCGCGTGCGGATCATCCGCTCGGCGGCCTCGATCAGGGCTTCGCGCTGTTTTGCGCGTCTTTCCAGTGTCTTGGACATTCTTAACCGAAATATTGAGCGGCGCTCAAAATAATCCTTGAGCAGCGCTCATGGTTGCGCTAGAAGAAATTCTATGAGCGATGCTCATAACAGGGAGTTCACAATGTTCAAGACCGTTCTGACGCTGTTTCGGGGCACCGTGGCCGTCGCGGAGGAGGAGCTGCAGGACCGTACCGCACTGGTGATCCTGGATCAGCAGCTGCGTGACGCTGCGGCCGCCGTCGATCGCAGCAAGCGCGCGCTGGCGCTGGCCATCGCGCAGGACCAGCAGGAGGGCAAGCGGCTCGAGGCGACCTTGGCGCGGATCACCGATCTCGAGGTGCGCGCCACCGCAGCGCTCGACGGCGGCCGCGAGGATCTGGCCCGCGAGGCGGCGCAGGCGATCGCCGGCCTGGAAGCCGAGCGAGACGCCGCGCGGACGGCGCGGGCGCTGTTCGCGACCGAGATCACCAGGCTGAAGAAGCACGTCGCCAACGCCGAGGCGCGCATTGCCGAGCTCGATCGCGGCCGACGGATTGCGCGCGCCTCCGAGGCCGTGCGCAATCTGCGCCGCGGCGGCATCGAGGCGGCGCGTCCTTACGAGTGCACGCTGCCGGAGGCCGAGGCGACCTTGAAGCGGCTGCGCGAGCGGCAGATCGAGGCGCAAGCCGCCGACGAGGCGCTCATGGAGCTGGATGCCGCGACGGGGCCGATCACCACCGCCGAGAAGCTCGCCGAGCAGGGCTTTGGCCCGCGCATCAAGACCACCGCCGACGACGTGCTGGCGCGGCTGAAGGCCGGCCGCGCCGCACCGGCGAACTGATTTTCGTCACGACCGATCGAACGCATCAACAACCACTGTCATCATAGGAGCCGACCATGAACCAGAACACCCAGCCGCACAGCAGCGCCTTCATCACCTTCTCCTACGCCTCGTTCGGCGCCTCCGCCTTTCTCGTCGCCCTCGGCGTCTTCTTCATGCCGATCGATCTCTGGATGAAGGGCTATCTGACGATGGGCATCGTCATGCTGGTGCAGACCTGCGTCACCCTGACCAAGACGCTGCGCGACCGCCACGAGAGCGGCAAGCTCGTCAACCGCATCGAGGACGCCCGCGCCGAGCGCCTGCTGATGGAAGTGTCGAAGGCAGCGTAAGGCTGCGATCTCCGCGCCTCTCCCTGCATGCGGGGAGAGGGAACGCACCGGCACCCCGCGCGAGCTCGCGTCCAATCACCCGACAAGGTTTCTTCAAGATAGCCCGCTGCGGGAGAGGGGCACCGAGTTCGCGGAGGAAGCTAAGAAACTGTATGGTTCGTGCGTGCCGGGAAGCGGTGGATGCGATGGCGTCCACCGCTTGCAGTCGTTCAACCTGCGTTTACCGTCACTGACGCTCCGTCCTGCGTCATGATCATGAATTAACGGCACGGAGCGTATGTCGTGAACCTCAGGCACGGCTTCGGCGAGCCGTTTCGGATCGGGCAGGTGGATGAGGGCAATGAACGTCGTCGCAACGGCCAGGCGTATCCGCGACAATGTCGGCTTCTGGCTGACCGCGCTCGGCCAGGATGCGATGGACCTGTCGCTGCGCACCCATGCGGAATTACGCACGCGCATCGTCGAGAGCCCGGGCACGACCCTGGACGATGCGGCGCTGGCGGCGCTCGTGGCCGATCTCCGCACCATCGCCGGCAAGACGCTGCCGGCCGGCGAGCTCACCTATGGCATCTTCTCAGGCCAGCGCGAGCCGCTCGCGCGCGCCATCGTCACGGTGGTGTCGGAGGAGGCGGGCGGCCGGCCGATCGCCTTCAACGCGCTCGCGGTGATGCAGGTCGAGCGTGACGGTGACACGCAGCAGGTGCTCCATCTCGGACTGGTGATGGTCGATCCGGAGGCGCGCGGCAAAGGCCTGTCCGGCGTGCTCTACGGCCTCACGACGCTGCTGCTGTTCGTCCGTGACGGCCTGCGGCCGAAATGGATATCCAACGTGACGCAGGTGCCGGCGGTGGCCGGCATGGTCTGCGAGACGTTCTCCGACGTCTATCCGTCGCCGCTGCCGCAGGCCCGACAGAGCTTTGCGCATCTTCAACTCGCGCGCGGCATCATGCGGGCGCATCGCGCGGTGTTCGGCGTCGGCGCCGAGGCCGGGTTCGACGAACAGCGTTTCGTCATCACCAACGCCTATACCGGTGGCTCCGATGCGCTGAAGAAGACGTATGACGATGCGCCGAAGCATCGCGACACCGTCTACAACGGCTTCTGCGCGCGCGAGCTGGACTACGCCAGGGGCGACGATCTGCTGCAACTCGGCCGGATCGATCTCGCCGCCGCCCGGCGCTATCTGTTGCGCGAGATCCCCTCCGGCTCGCTGCCGGCGCTGCTGGCGACCTCGGCCGTGCTGGCGCTGCAGCGGATGATCCTGCCGCTGGTGCATTGGCTCGACGACACCAGGACATTCGGCACCTTGCGTCCGCGCCGGCCGGCCGGCGAGCCCGCGCCATGACGGCCGGCATCGTCGCCGACTCCATCGTCAACCTCTGCGGTGCGATCGGCCTCGCGGTTGCCGCGGCGATGCTGCATCGGCGCGACCCCCGGGGACCGCTGACGGCGCGGCTGGTCGTTCTGCTCGGGACCGTCGCCTCGCTGTTTCTGTTGCGCGGCATCGCCTGGTGGATCGGCAATGCTTTTCTCGACCGCATCTCGCTGATTCCGGCGTCGCTGATCCCGCTCGGCGCGCTGATGGTGACGGAAGGTCTGCTGCGCCGACACGCGCATCGCGCGCTCAAGGCGATCGCGCTGGCCGGCGGCGTGGTGCTCGCGCTCGCCGGCGCGCTCGGTCCGGTCGAGTTCGAAAGCCAGCATACGGTCGTGCTGTCGGCCTTTCAGCTTGCGGGCTTTGCGACCTGCGCCTGGCTGCTGCTTCGCCGCGACCGCGCGAGCCTGCTGGCCTGGGAGAACCGCGCCATCGATCGCGTCGCGTTCGGCGCCATCATGGTCATCCCGTTCATCATCACCGATTTTCGCGTGCTGGCGCCGAGCATGCCGGTGCGGCTCGGCGCATTGGGCGCGCTGCTGGCGGTGACCGCGATCCTGATCGCCGGCGCCAGCGCAGAGACGCAGCGTCAGGGCGGGCTGCTGACATTGTTGCGGATCCTCGGCGCCGCCCTGCTCGGCGCTGCCGCTGCCGCGCTGTCCGCGGAGGTCGATGCGGCGCAACTGATGCGTTTCTGCGCGGTCGCCGTGGCCGGCGTGCTCACGATCGGCCTGATCGGCGACACCTTGCGCGCGGTGCTGCAAGCCCGCGAGCCTGGCGTGCTCGACTCGATCGGGGCGTCGAACGCGGCGACACGCGACGCTCTGATCGCCGAGCTCACGCGCCAGCCGGTCTTCGAGAGCGCACGCCGTTGCCGGGAGGATGAGCTGGCCGCCTATGATCCGCCGCTGCTGCGCGACTTTCTCGCTTCGAGCCGGGTGCTGCGCCGAGCCGATGCACCATGGGGATTGGCGGCGACCGATCCCGCCGTCGAGCGCATGGTGGCGCTGATGGATGCGCGACATGCGACGCATGTGATCGTGCTGTCGCACCAGCCGGTCGATCTCATCGTGCTCGCGGTCTCCGTGATCTCGGCCGATCCGGCCACGGAAACCGCGCTCGCGCTGGTCAGGCGCCTGCTGGTGCAGGCGCCCGAGACGTCGGCGGATCAAGCCCACATGTGATGATGCTGATGGTGCGACATATCCATCATCGGTCCTTCCATGATCGGGACGTCCATCGCGGCGACGGCAGGGCTGGCGCTGGCCTGCTGTGAGGCTGGTGCAGCCGCCGGCAGCATGATCACGTTCGAGGCCGGCGCAGCCAGGATATCCGCGAGCACGGCGGCGGTATCGACGCTCGCGGCAGCGGCGGTGCTGGCGTCGGCAGCGGCGCCACCGCCCGTGGTCGCCAGCACCTGGCCGATCGTGGTGCCATTGACATCATAGGCGCCGCCATTGACCGGGATGTTGTTGCCGCCGACGTCGGCCGCGTTCTGGTGCATCTGGTCGGCGGCGGCGGCGACCAGCGCCTTGTTGCCGGTCTGGAAGCCTTCGAGAATCTTGGCGATCTCGGCGCCCAGCGTGCTCTGGTCGCCGAGCAGCTCGTTGTCGAAGCGGGCCTGGAAGATGCCGCCCTGCGCCGCGTCGAAATCGGTGACGTCCTTCTTGAACGTCATCAGGTCGGCGGTGACCTGCGCCATTGCCGCGGCATCCCCGGCATTGACGGCCGCGATCGAGGCCTTGCCGAGCGCGTTCGACTGGGCGATGAACATGGCCCAGAAATCGGTCTGCGCCTGGTTGTCCTGATAGGCCGGCGTCGGGTTGAGGAAGTCGCCGAAGCCGGTCCAGCCGTTGAGGCCGTTCTGCTGCGCCATGTTGGCGAGATTGGTGTCGCCGGCGACGATGTCGATGATGTCGAGGAAGTCGTCGTTCAGCGCGCGGCCGATGGCGACATTGCCGGCCGCACCGTTGATGTGGGTATTGACGAGCGCAAGCTGGTCGATGATGGCGAGCGCGTGCACGCCGGTCAGGCCGCCGAACTGCAGCGGGTTGGCGGCGACCAGCGCATTGAGGCCGGCGATCAGCGCATCGACATCGTCCTGGATGACATCGACATTGCTTTCGTTGACGCCGCCGATCAGCCGGTTGGCGGCATCGTTGAAGATCAGGCCGAGCTCGGCCAGCGTGCCCTTGGCCGCGGTTGCGGCCGTCACGCCTTCGGGCAGCAGCGTCGGCGCCTGCAGGAAGCCGGTGGCGCCGTCGGCATTGGTCGCCTTGCCCGCAAGGTTCGGATCGTTGTTGACGACGTCGAGGATGTCGAGATGCGCGTTGCGCAGCGCGGTCTCCGCCGCGGCGATGCTGCCGAACGGGCCGCCGCCGGTCACCGAAGCCATCGCGGCATCCTGCGCGACCGTGATGTCGGCGAGGATCTTGTTGATGTTGGCGAGCGTCTGCCCGGTGAACTGGTTGGCGGCAACCATCGCCTTCAGGCCATCCTGAATCACGGTGAGATCGCCGGTGTAGTTGTAGACGCTGCCGAGCCCCTGGCCGCCTTCCTCGGCCACGTTGCGCCACAGCCCGCCTTCGAGAAAGCGCGTCGCGTCGTTGAAGACGACGCCGAGTTCGGCAAAGCCGAGCGCGGGCGTCGGCGGCGTGGGTGTGGGAGGTGTCGGCGTAGGCGTGGGAGGCATCGGCGCCGGCTGGCAGTGATGATTGTGATGATGATGGTGGTGGTTGTGATGATGGTGATCGTGGTGACTGTCGTGATGGTGACGATGATGGTGCGACATGTCCGACGGACTCCCCAAGGCTGCGCACCACTGCGGATGAGCCGAGGCAACGGGACGCGGCTGACGCGGGTGCGGATGATGCGGGCTATCTGCTGCCTGCTTCGTGGCTGCTTCGCGCAAGCATTGTGGAATGCGTCTGCGTCAGATTGTCGTGCGGCGTACGGGGGCGCTGCCGCTGAGCTGCGACATCTTACCGCTTGACGGTTGTGGGGCCGCTTCAAGGGCGCGATGTCGCGCCATGGCAAATCAGTGAGTTGCAAGAGTGTTCGACCGTCGCGATCCGGTCGATGGCAGACCTTACGAACGCACGCGGAGCGCCTTGCGACGATCCGACGCGTCTGGCGAAATTGTGCTGAGATCGGGAGCAACGCGCGCCGCCGCTCCGATGTGACCGGATCATGGCGATTTCTTTACGAAGGCCGCGAACGCGTCGGCGTAGTCCGCATGCCAGCGCGACAGCGGCGGCCGGTTCTCGACGATGTCGCCCGCGGCCCACAGGATGCGTCGCTCGTCCAACGCGCGCGGCACGTCGTTGTCAGGGCACAGCACGTAGAAGTCGCCGGCCGCAACGCGCTCCAGCATGAAGTCGACCGTCTGCTCCGGCGTCCAGGCTGCGGCCGGCTTCTCGATGCGGCCATTCGCCGTCAGCGGCGTGAACACGAAGCCCGGAATGAACAGATGCGCCGTCACCTGGCAGCCCACCGTGTTGCGCAGCTCGTGCTGCAGCGCCTCGGTGAACGCCTTCACCCCGGCCTTGGAAACGTTGTAGGCGGGATCGCCGGGCGGCGTGGTGATGCCCTGCTTGGAGCCGGTGTTGATGATCAGCGCCGCCCGGCCTTGCGCGATCATGCCGGGGGCGAACACCTGCGCGCCATGGATGATGCCCCACAGGTTGACGCCGAGGATGCGCTGCCAATTGTTGTCGTCAAGCATCTTGCTGCCCGGCTGGATGCCGGCATTGTTCATCAGCACGTCGATCGCGCCGAACCGCTGCCGCACCGCCGCTTCGAGCGCGACCACGCTGTCCCGGCTGCTCACATCGACCGTGGCGGTCATGACCGCAGCCTCGCCACGCTTGGCCGCAGCCGCGAGCTTGGCGGTGGCGTTGCGCAGCCGGGCCTCGTCGACATCGGCGATGCAGACGTTCATGCCGCGTTCCGCAAAGCGCATGGCAGCGGCGAGCCCGATGCCGGAGGCGCCTCCGGTGATGACGGCGGTGTGGTCGGCGGACAAGGCAGGGTGAGACACGGCAGGTTCTCCGGCATGACGATGAAATGCAGGTGTATGACGTCCTGGCGCGGTCGCAAGATCATCTCGCTGACGGCAAGACTGGTTTTTTGCGGCTGCGACGCGAGGCGCATCAGTCCGTTCACAGATGCATCGCGTCGGCTGGAACCGGCTTACGACAGGGCCCTGACCCCGCGGGCCTTCCTTGGCTTCTCGATGTCGCTGCGCAGCGCGGCGAGATCCTTCTTCACGGCGTCAGCCGCGTCGCGCTCGATGCGCCGGTAACGTTCGACCAACTGCGCGCCGAACGCCGTCAGCGCCGCGCCACCGCCATTGCGGCCGCCGGTCTGCCGCGCGACCGCGGGCTGCCGGCACACCCGGTTGATCTCGTCGACGAGGTCCCAGGCCCGCTTGTAGGACATGTCCATCGCGCGCCCGGCCGCCGAGATCGAGCCGTGCCGCGCGATGTTTTCCAGAAGCGAGATATTGCCCGGCCCGATCCGGCTGCCGTCATCGAGATCGATGCGCAGGCTGAGCGAGGGCAGGGCGTTCGCTTTCGGCATGGAGGGTCTGCTCGTGCGGAGGTAGGGCGGACATTGCCACCATCATCTTTTGCGAACAAGATGATCCCAATCGACAATCGCAACGACATCCGGGGACGAAATGCTGCCTGCGCTGTTTTCACCGCTCACGATCGGTCCTTATCACCTCAAGCATCGCGTCGTGATGGCGCCGTTGACCCGCATGCGTGCCGCCGAAGGAGACGCTCGCGCCCCGGCCGCTCAACGTCGACTATTATGCGCAGCGCGCCACGCCGGGCGGCCTGATCATCGCCGAGGCCTCGCCGGTCGCGCCGACCGGCACCGGCAGCCCGAATGTGCCGGGCATCTACAGCACGGCGCAGGTCGCCGGCTGGAAGCAGGTCGTCGACGCGGTGCATGCCAAGGGCGGAGTCATCTTCCTGCAGCTCTGGCACGTCGGCCGTGTCTCGCATTCCTCGTTCCAGCCGGGCGGCGCGCTGCCGGTGGCGCCGTCGGCGATCGCGATCGGCGATGATCTCAAGGCCATGACGGCGGACGGCAGGCCGGCGGCCTACGAGACGCCGCGGGCGCTGGAGACCGCCGAGATCCCCGCGCTCGTCGCGGCCTACGGCCAGGCGGCGCGCAACGCGATCGCGGCGGGCTTCGACGGCGTCGAGGTGCATGGCGCGAACGGCTATCTGATCGAGCAGTTCCTGCAGACTCGAAGCAACCAGCGCACCGACTGCTATGGCGGATCGATCGAGAACCGCTGCCGCTTCCTGCTCGAGGTCACGCAGGCCGTGATCGACGCCTGCGGCGCCGGCAAGGTCGGGGTGCGGCTGTCGCCCTACGGCATTGCCAACGGCTCCGGCGAGGCCGAGCCGATGCCGCTCTATACCTACGCGATCGAGGCGCTCAACAAGCTCGGAATCGCCTATCTGCATCTGATCGAGCCGCGCTCCTCCGGCGCCGGCCGCGCCGACGTCAACTGGCAGAACGTGCCGTCGGCCATCGCCCTGTTCCGGCCGGTGTGGAAGGGCGTCCTGATCGGCGCCGGCGGCTTCACCGGCGAGCCGGCGGAAGCGGCGATCAAGGCGGGCCATGCCGACGCCATCGCCTTCGGCCGCTACTTCATCTCCAATCCGGATCTGCCCGCCCGGCTGCAGCACGGCTGGCCGCTGACGCCCTATCACCGCCCGACCTTCTATGGAGGCGAGGAGAAGGGCTACACGGATTATCCCGCGTTTCAGGAGATGGCGAAGACGTAGCTCTCTGTCGTCATTGCGAGGAGCGGAGCGACGACGCAATCCAGCGTCGCGCGCGCCGCCCTGGATTGCTTCGCTTCGCTCGCAATGACGCGGATGGAGCTTACGACAACAACTAACGCCGAGACTGCCGGAGGAACCGCACCATGAAGAACCGCACCACCGGACGTTCGGCCTTCCTCGCGCTGCTCAAGGACGAGGGCATCACGCATCTGTTCGGCAATCCCGGCACCACCGAATTGCCGATCATGCATGCGCTGAAGGATCATCCCGATCTCACCTACGTCATGGCGATGCAGGAGAGCCTGGTGGTGGCGATCGCCGACGGCTTCAGCCGCGCCTCGGGACGCCTCGTCGCCTGCAACGTCCACGTCGCGCCGGGGCTCGGCAATGCGATGGGCTCGCTCTACAACGCGCAGTTCACGGGCACGCCGATGATCCTCACCGCCGGCCAGCAGGAGCAGGGCCACGGCCTGATGGAGCCATTGCTCTACGGCCCGCTGGTGCGGATGGCCGAGCCGCTGGTGAAATGGGCGGTCGAGGTGACGAGGCTGGAGGACCTGCCGCGCATCATCAGGCGCGCCGCGAAGGTGGCGACCACGCCGCCGACCGGTCCCGTCTTCATCTCGCTGCCCGGCGATATCCTCAATGCCGAAGCCGGCATCGAGCTCGGCCGTTCCACCCGGGTCGATGCGCGCGTGCTGCCGGCCGCGGACGCGTTGCAGGGGCTGGCGCAGCGCATTCTCAAGGCGCAGCGGCCGGTGATCATCACCGGTGACGAGATCGTCAAGAGCGATGCGCTGCGGGAGGCGGCCGATTTCGCGTCGGCGATCGGCGCTCCCGTGCATCAGCAGTCCGCGCCCTATGGCGCGCATTTTCTGTCCGAGCATCCTTGCTACATCGGCTCATTGTCGCGCGCGCAGAAGCAGGTCCGCGACCTGCTTGCACCACACGATCTTCTCATCGTGCTCGGCGCCGATCCCTTGCGGATGTCCGTGCACAGCGAGATCGAGCCGCTGCCCGAGGGCTTGCCGATCGTGCAGATCGGCCTCGTCGATTGGGAGCTGGGAAAGAATTTCGGTGCCGAGATCGCGCTCAAGGCCGACGTTCGCGAGACGCTGCTTCAGCTCACGCCGCTGTTGCGCGAGCTCGGCGGCGCGGACCTGCAGGCGCGTGCGCAGGAGCGCGTAGCCGAATTGTCCTCGAAGAACTGGAGCGCGCGGCGCCGCACGCTGGCCGAGCAGATCGAAGCGGCGCGCGAGCGGACGCCGATCGATCCCGACTATCTCGCGCTGCAGGTCGCCGAGGCCATGCCGGAGCACGGCATCCTGGTCGACGAGGGGCTGACCTCGGCGCGCTACATGACGGCGCTGTGGCCGTATCGCGACCGCTACAACTATCACGCGCTCGCCTCGGGGGCATCGGCTGGGGACTGCCGGCCTCGGTGGGCGTCAGCCTCGCCAATCCCGATCGCCCCGTGGTCTGCTACTCCGGCGACGGCAGCGCGATGTATTCGATCCAGGCGCTGTGGACCGCCGCGCATCACAAGCTGCCGCTGTCGGTGGTCATCGTCAACAATGGCGGCTATCGCATCATCAAGCAGCGGCTGCTGTCGTTCCACGGTGACGACAACTATATCGGCATGGATTTTGTCGATCCGCAGGTGGATTTTGCCGGACTCGCCCGCTCGCTCGGCTGCGAGGCAATGCGCATCAGCGATCCCCGTGAATTGCAGCCGACGCTCTCGGCGGCGTTCCGCCGCCCCGGCGCCAAGTTGATCGAGGTGGTGGTCAGCAACGCGGTGAACTGATCAATGCTCCCGTCGCGCGGGAGGGGAATGCCGGACGTCCGGCTTAACCCGTGGTGACTGCCGCCTGCTTTTCTTCTGCAGGCGAGCCATGGGTGAGGCCTTCGTCCGGCATCCCCGCGCCCCCGGCCTTTTGCGAGGGCACCGCACCGGCAAACCTCGGACGCTCGTGCGCCGCGAGGACGGAAGCGCGCATCCCCGCAAACGCCGATCATTGATCTCTGCGACAAGTTCCGAAATCCGAGACTTGCTTGATCGGCATTGAATTCAAACGCAGGCCCTTTCGCTCGTCGCGCGATCCCGATATGACGCCGCCTTCGTTGTGACTGGAAAAGCGCCATGACCAGGATTGATGCAATCGCCCGTGCCCGTCAGACGCTGACGAACGGTGACTTCTTGGCCGAGCTCGGCCGCCGGGTCGCCTATCGCACCGAGAGCCTCAATCCCGAGCGCAAGGACGAGCTCGCGGCCTACCTCACGAAGGAGCTGACGCCGTCCTTTGCGGCGCTCGGCTTTTCCTCCGAGATCGTGCCCTCGCCGAGCGGCAAGTCGCCGTTCCTGATTGCGACCTACCACGAGAGCGACAGCGCCCCGACAATGCTCAGCTATGGCCACGGCGACACCGTCGACGGCATGGCCGGCGAATGGCGCGACGGCCGCGATCCCTGGGCGGTGACGCCAGCGGGCAATCGTCTCTATGGCCGCGGCACCGCCGACAACAAGGGCCAGCACAGCATCAACATGGCGGCGCTGCGCGCGGTGCGCGAGGCCCGCGGCGGCAAGCTCGGCTTCAATGCCAAGTTCATCATGGAGATGGGCGAGGAGATCGGCTCGCCCGATCTCGCAGAGGTGGCCGATCTGCATCGCGACGCCTTGAAAGCCGATGTCTTCATCGGCTCGGACGGCCCGCGGCTGTCGACCGCACGCCCCACCATCTTTCTCGGCTGCCGCGGCGGCATCCGGTTGCATCTCGACGTCAACCTGCGCGAGGGCGGCAATCATTCCGGCAATTGGGGCGGCGTGCTCGCCAATCCCGCGACCATCCTTGCCAATGCCATTTCCACGCTGGTCGACGGCCATGGCCGTATCAAGCTCGATACCTTGAAGCCGCCGCGCCTCACCAATGCCATCCGCGCCATCCTCGCCGACGTGAAGGTAGAGCCGACCGCCGACGAGCCGGCGCTGTCGGACGATTGGGGCGAGGAGGGGCTGACGCCCGCGGAGCGGCTGTATGCCTGGAACACGCTCGAGGTGCTCGCGATCTCCTCAGGCAATATCGACAAGCCGGCGAATGCGATTCCCGGCCGCGCCCGTGCCGTGCTGCAGCTGCGTTTCGTCGTCGGCACCAAGGTCGACAGCATCGTGGCCGACGTGAAGAACCATCTCGCCGCGCATGGCTTCCCGATGATCGAGGTCAGCATGGCGCAGAGCTTCATGGCCTCGCGCGCCGACATCGACAGCCCCTGGATCAAATGGGCTGCCGACTCCATCAAGATGAGCACCGGCAAGGCGCCCGCCGTGCTGCCGAACTTCGGCGGCTCACTGCCCAATGACGTGTTTGCCGACGTGCTGAAGATGCCGACCATGTGGGTGCCGCATTCCTATCCGGGCTGCTCGCAGCACGCGCCGGATGAGCACATTCTGCTGGATGTCACGGAGGAGGCGCTCGGCCTGATGGCTGGGCTGTTCTGGGATCTTGGCGAATTGCGGAAGCCGCTGTGAGCCGGGAAGGAGGCATGAGCACACATCGCCTGGGAGGAGCGCCGCGCCGGCCAGGAAGATGGAAGGCGGGTTTGCTGTGCGCGGCGCGTCTCGAACCATGAGGCCCGTGTGCTGTGCGGTTGCATTGCCGCGTTCGGGAACCGCCCGCCTGCAACTTTCGTCTGGTCGCGGGGCTTGCGAGCCCCTCGTAGTTTACCATCCCGACGTTCGGCGCTGCCGTTTCAGCCCGAACGTCTTGTCGAAGGGGACGCGGGACAGGCAATTTGTCGCAATCGTCCGAGGACGTCCCGCCGCGGGGCGGTCTATGGTGCCCGCGCTCGTCCGGCCGGAGATCGTCCGGGGCCGGGGGCCATTTTGAGTTCGCTGTGGTTTATGCAAGCATCCGGCGATCAGCCGGATTGAGGAGATCAGTTATGAAGCAGCTTCGCCTATTCGGTCTTGCCGTCGCCGCCGCGCTCTGCGCCGGCCAGGTGCAGGCCGAGGACCTGACGGGGACCCTGAAGAACATCAAGGAGACCGGCACCATTACGCTCGGCGTCCGGGACTCCTCGATCCCGTTCTCCTATCTCGACGACAATCAGAAGCCGATCGGCTTTGCCATCGACATCTGCATGGGCGTCGTCGATGCCGTGAAGAAGGAGCTCAAGCTCGACAAGCTCGACGTGAAGCTCAACCCGGTGACGTCGTCGACCCGCATCCCGCTGCTCGCCAACGGCACCATCGATCTGGAATGCGGCTCGACCACCAACAATGCCGAGCGCCAGAAGCAGGTCTCCTTCACCAACACCCACTTCCTGACGGCGAGCCGCTACGTCTCGAAGAAGTCGAGCAAGATCAACGCGATTGATGACCTGAAGGGCAAGACGGTCGTGTCGACCGCCGGCACCACCAACATCAAGCAGCTCACCGAGGCCAACGCCGCGCGCAATCTCGGGATCAACATCATCCCGGCCAAGGATCACGCCGAAGCCTTCCTGATGGTCGAGACCGATCGCGCCGTGGCCTTCGTGATGGACGACATCCTGCTGTCGAGCCTCGTCGCCGGCTCGAAGGATCCGGCCGCCTACGTCATCTCCAAGGACGCGTTCTCCAAGCCCGAACCCTACGGCATCATGCTGCGCAAGGACGACCCGCAGTTCAAGAAGGTCGTCGATGCCGCCACCGCCAAGATCTACACCAGCGGCGAGGGCGCCAAGCTGTATGACAAGTGGTTCATGCAGAAGATCCCGCCGAAGGGCCTGAACCTGAACACGCCGATGTCTCCGGAGCTGAAGGCCGAATTCGCCAAGCCGTCGGACTCGCCGGATCCGGAATCGTACAAGCCGTAAGCTGTAATCGCAGCTCTCGCCGCGTTGGCGGTGCGCTCCCTCCCCCTTGTGGGGGAGGACTGGGGAGGGGGTAGCCCAGGAAAGACTGCCGTTGTGGACCCCCACCCCCAACCCCTCCCCGCAAGGGGAGGGGAGTGCACCGACCGAGCGGCGACGGCTTACAACTCGCAGGCTATCTCTTCAGGATGTCCCCGTGAACTACACTTGGAACTGGCACATCTTCCTGGAGCCGAACCCGACCGGGGCCGGCACCTATTTCGACATGCTGCTGGCGGGGCTCAAGGTCACGATCGTGACCTCGCTGTCGGCCTGGGTGATCGCACTGATCTGCGGCACGATCGTCGGCATCCTGCGCAGTCTGCCCTCGAAACTGGCGACCTGGATCGGCTTCGCCTATGTCGAGTTCTTTCGCAATATGCCGCTGCTGGTGCAGCTGTTCCTGTGGTTCTTCGTGCTGCCGGAGCTGCTGCCGCGCGCCGCCGGCCTGTGGCTGAAACAGATGCCGAATGCGCCGTTCTATACGGCGGCCGTGGGCATCGGGCTGTTCATGTCGGCGCGCGTCGCGGTGCAACTCGCGGCCGGCATCGGCTCGCTGCCGCGCGGCCAGATGATGGCGGCGACCGCGCTCGGCCTCACCACCTTGCAGGCCTATCGCTACGTGCTGCTGCCGATGGCCTTCCGCATCATCCTGCCGCCGCTGACGTCCGAATTTCTCAACACGGTCAAGAACAGCGCCGTGGCGATCACGATCGGTCTGATCGAGCTGACGGGCGCCGCCCGCGAGATGCAGGAATTCTCCTTCCAGGTGTTCGAGGCTTTCAGCGCCGCCACCCTGATGTATCTCGTCATCAACGTCATCGTCGTGATCGGCATGCGGCTGCTCGAGCGGGCCGTGGCGGTCCCCGGCTACATCACGGGCAAATGAGATGCTGGCCAATTTCGATTTCGATGTCATCCGTCGTTCGCTGAGCTACCTGTTCATCGACGGCATGACCTTCACCTTGACGCTGACGGCACTGTCGGCGACGGGCGGTCTGGTGTTCGGCACCCTGATCGCGCTGATGCGGCTGTCCGGCTATCGCGTGATGGGCTGGATCGCCGGGCTCTATGTCGACTTCATGCGCTCGCTGCCGCTGGTGCTGGTGATCTTCTGGTTCTACTTCCTGGTCCCCTATATCGGGCAGTGGATCACCGGCTCGTCCCGGCCCATCAAGGTCGGCGCCTTCGCCTCGTCGCTGATCACCTTCATCCTGTTCGAGGCGGCCTATTTCTCCGAGATCATGCGCGCCGGCATCCAGTCGATCTCGCGCGGGCAGCCGGCGGCGGCCTCGGCGCTCGGCCTGACCTACGCGCAGACGATGCGCTACGTCGTGCTGCCGCAGGCGTTCCGCAACATGCTGCCGGTGCTGCTGACGCAGACCATCGTGCTGTTCCAGGACACCTCGCTGGTCTACGTGCTCTCGATCCCCGACTTCCTGGGCGCGGCCTCGAAGGTCGCGCAGCGCGACGGCCGCCTGGTTGAGATGTACCTGTTCGCGGCCCTGGTCTACTTCACCATCTCCTGCATCGCGTCCTACGGCGTTCGCCGCCTGCAGTCGCGCATCGCCATCATCAGGTAGTCGGCTCCCATGATCGAAATCAGCCACGTCAACAAATGGTACAGCCCGAGCTTCCAGGTGCTGAAGGACTGTACGACCTCGGTCGCCAAGGGCGAGGTGGTGGTGGTCTGCGGCCCCTCCGGCTCGGGCAAGTCGACCCTGATCAAATGCGTCAATGCGCTCGAACCGTTTCAGGAGGGCGTGATCACGATCGACGGCCTCAAGGTCAATGATCCCAAGACCAATCTGCCGAAGCTGCGGTCGCGGGTCGGCATGGTGTTCCAGCACTTCGAGCTGTTTCCGCATCTCAAGATCATCGAGAATCTCCGCCTCGCCCAGCAGAAGGTGCTGGGGCGCGGCCAGGAGGAAGCGACCGCAAAGGGCATGAAGCTCCTGGAGCGCGTCGGGCTGAAGGAGCAGGCGGAGAAGTTTCCGGCTCAGCTCTCTGGCGGCCAGCAGCAGCGCGTCGCCATTGCGCGCGCGCTCGCCATGGACCCGATCGCGATGCTGTTTGACGAGCCGACCTCGGCGCTCGACCCGGAGATGATCAGCGAGGTGCTCGACGTCATGGTCGATCTCGCCCGCGAGGGCATGACCATGATGGTCGTGACCCACGAGATGGGCTTCGCCCGGAAGGTCGCCCACCGCGTCATCTTCATGGACCGCGGCGAGATCGTCGAGGACGCCAAGAAGGAGGAGTTCTTCGGCCAGCCGCGCAGCGAGCGGGCGCAGCATTTCCTGTCGAAGATACTGTCGCACTAGGAGAGTTGTTGCTTGTCTGCGGCGCCTTTGCTGCCGCATATGCCAGTGGAGTTCATGCCCACGTCTCTCCGCGTCGTCATGGCCGGGACAAGCCGGGGCATGACGAGTCACTCATCGGCACACGTGCTCGGGCCGGATAGCGTGCAACCGATCATCTTGAATGTGCCGTAACCTATAGGAGGTGCTTCCTTGGAACCCATCGCTTACGTCAACGGCGCCTTCGTGCCTCTGTCCGAGGCCAAGGTTTCGGTGCTCGACCGCGGATTCCTGTTCGCCGACGGCATCTATGAGGTGGCGGCGGTGCTCGACGGCAAGCTGGTCGACAGCGCCTCGCACCTCGCCCGGCTGGAGCGCTCGGTCGGCGAGATCGGTCTGGCGCTGCCGGAGAGCCTGGCGCGGATCGAGGAGCTGCAGAAGGAGCTGGTGGCGCGCAACAAGCTCGACCAGGGCATGGTCTATCTGCAGGTCACGCGCGGCGCCGACACGAGCCGCGATTTCCCGTTTCCGAAAGGGGACGTCAAGCCGACCCTGGTGATGTTCGTCACCGCCAAGAACATCGTCAACGCCCCCTCGGCGACGGCAGGCATCGGCGTCATCACCGTGCCCGACATCCGCTGGGCGCGGCGCGACATCAAGAGCGTGGCGCTGCTGGCGCAGGTGCTGGCGAAGCAGGCAGCCGCGGCCGCCGGCGCCGGAGAGGCCTGGATGGTCGAGGATGGTCACGTGACCGAGGGCGGCTCGTCCTCCACCTTCATCCTGACCAAGGACGACGTCATCGTGACGCGGCCGAACTCCAACGCCATCCTGCCGGGCTGCACCCGCAGGGCGGTGATGAAGCTCGCCGAGGAGCGTCAGCTCAAGGTCGAGGAGCGGCTGTTCACGGTGGAGGAGGCGCTCGCGGCGAAGGAGGCCTTCATCACCAGCGCGAGTTCGTTCGTGCAGCCGGTGGTCACGATCGACGGCAAGCCGGTCGGCGGCGGCAAGCCGGGCCCGGTCGCGGCGCGGCTGCGCGAGATCTATGTCGATTTTGCGCGCGCGACGGCGGTGTAGTTCGACGAGAGAGCAGGTGCAGCATCGAAACCCGTTTGCTTCGTCCGGCGCTTTGCTATCGTGGCGGCGAACCAAACAACAAGGCGGGGAGGAGTTTCGATGCGTTATCGCTTGTGCGGGCTTGCGGCCGGACTGTTGATGGCGGGCGCAAGCTGGGGACGGCGTTCGCCGACGACGGCTGGGTGACCCTGGTCGACGGCGACAAGAAGGTCGAGTTCGCCGAGGTCGGCAAGGCCAATTGGGAGGCGAAGGACGGCGCGCTGATGGCCGACAAGCTCGACGGCAAGGATCCGTCCTATCTGGTCACCAAGGCCAGCTACAAGGATTTCCAGATCAAGGCCGAGTTCTGGGTCGACGACGCCGCCAACAGCGGCATCTTCATCCGTTGCGACCAGTCGGCGAAGATCGACTCCAACATCTGCTACGAGGTCAACATCTTCGACAAGCGGTCCGATCCGAAATACGGCACGGGCGCCATCGTCGACGTGTCCAAGGTCGATCCGATGCCGAAGGCCGGCGGCAAGTGGAACACCTACGAGATCACCGCCAAGGGCACGCGGCTGACCGTGATCCTCAACGGCGAGAAGACCGCCGACGTCGACGACAGCAAGCATGCTGCGGGGCCGATCGCCCTGCAATACGGCTCGGGCGTGGTGAAGTTCAAGAAGGTGCAGATCAGGCCGCTGTAGCGGCTGAACATTCGGCGCAGCGGCGCTGGCCGCGGCTCGCGCGATAGAGGCTCTTGCAGTACCAATGGCGCGCCATCATCTGCAGGGGATGGCGGGCCAGCCGGGCCAGCGTCACCAGTTCAAGCATGGCGGGCATTGCGGACTCCTTTACATTCTTGCAACGAGATGGGGCGGCACTTCGCTTGCAGAAGTGCCGCCCCAGTCGCATCAGCCATGCAGCTTCTTTGCGGTCTCGGCGATCACGCGGCCCTGATAGCGCGCCCCGCCAGCTCGTTCTCGCTCGGCTGCCGGCTGCCGTCGCCGCCGGTGATCGTGGTCGCGCCGTAGGGCGAGCCGCCGGTGACCTCGTCGAGCTTCATCTGGCCGGCGAAGCCGTAGTTGAGGCCGACGATGGTCATGCCGAAGTGCAAGAGGTTGGCGATGATCGAGAACAGCGTGACCTCCTGGCCGCCATGCTGGGTCGCGGTCGAGGTGAAGGCGCCGCCGACCTTGCCATTCAGCGCGCCCTTGGCCCAGAGGCCGCCGGCCTGGTCGAGGAAGTTGGCCATCTGCGAGGCCATGCGGCCGAACCGGGTGCCGGTGCCGACGATGATCGCGTCGTAGTCGGCGAGCTCCTCGACCTTGGCAATCGGCGCGGCCTGGTCGAGCTTGTAGTGCGAGGCCTTGGCGACGTCACCCGGCACCAGCTCCGGCACGCGCTTGACGTCGACGGTGGCGCCGGCTTCGCGGGCGCCTTCGGCAACGGCGTTGGCCATCGCTTCGATGTGGCCGTAGGCGGAGTAGTAGAGAACGAGAACCTTGGTCATGGCAG
The DNA here is from genome assembly GCA_050641875.1 of Bradyrhizobium oligotrophicum. Lineage (GTDB taxonomy): Bacteria > Pseudomonadota > Alphaproteobacteria > Rhizobiales > Xanthobacteraceae > Bradyrhizobium > Bradyrhizobium oligotrophicum_B. The sequence goes on along the minus strand of CP192619.1, from coordinate 886,985 downwards.
TCTCCGTGGGGATGCGAGTGATCGGGGAGAGCGTCCCGGCCGGAGGACCGGCCGGGATCGCGAGAGCGGGTTAGGCGGCGTCGACCAGCACCAGCTCGGAATCTTCAAGTGCCGTGATCTTGAGCGTCGCCTCGTCGCGAACGGCGGCGCCGTCACGGGCGTTCACGCGGACGCCATTGACCTCGACGCTGCCCACCGCGGGCACGAGATAGAGGTGCCGTGCTTTGTCGGCGGAGTATTCTGCGGTCTCGCCGGCCTTCAGCGTGGTGCCGAGCACACGCGCCTTGGCGCGGATCGGCAGCGCGTCCGTATCATCGGCAAAGCCGCTCGCCAAAGTAACCAGCTTGCCCGAGCGGTCGGATCTCGGGAACGGCTTGGCGCCCCAGGTCGGCTGACCGCCATCGGTGGTGGGCTCGATCCAGATCTGGAAGATTCGCGTCGTGGTCGGCTCGAGATTGTACTCGGAGTGGCGGATGCCGCTGCCCGCGCTCATCACCTGGACGTCGCCGGCCTCGGTGCGGCCCTTGTTGCCGAGGCTGTCCTGATGGGTGATCGCGCCTTCCCGGACATAGGTGATGATCTCCATGTTCCGGTGCGGATGCGGTGGGAAGCCGGTGTTCGGCGCGATTTCGTCGTCGTTCCAGACGCGCAGGGCGCCATGGCCCATGTTGCTCGGGTCGTAATAGCTCGCGAACGAAAAATGATGCTTGGCTTTCAACCAGCCGTGGTCGGCGCCGCCCAGCGCCGCAAAGGGCTTCAGTTCGATCATGGGTCTGCTCCTATGGTTGCAACGGTTGGCCGGGGCCGCCGTGCTGTTGGGCATTGGAATAAGGGAGCAGCCGGGGTATAGAAATAGAAACTATTGAAACCTATTGTTTCCAAAAACGAGATTTGAGGCGATGGCGCGACTTCCGGATTTCGAGGCCATGGCGATCTTCGCCAAGGTCGTCGAGCTGCGCTCCTTCGCCGGCGCCGCGCAGGAGCTGAGCCTCTCCAAGGCCTCCGTCTCCAAGGCGGTGAGCCGGCTGGAGGAGCGTCTGGGCACGCGGCTGTTCAACCGCACCTCGCGGCGCCTGGCGCTGACGGACGCCGGCCAGCGCCTGTCCGAGCGCGCCGCGCAGCTGCTCGCCGATGGCGAGGCGGCCGAGACCGAGGCGCTCGCGCAGTCGCTGACGCCGCGCGGCCTGGTGCGCTTCGCGGTGCCGATGACGTTCGGCGTCAAGAAGATCGCGCCGCTGCTGCCGGCGTTCCTGGAGCAATATCCGGAGGTCTCGATCGACCTCCACATGAGCGACGCCACCGTCGATCTGATCGGCGAAGGTTTCGATCTCGCGCTGCGCATCGCGCGGCTGCCGGACTCATCGCTGCTCGCGCGTCGCCTGTGCGCGATGCCGCGCTACACCGTGGCGGCGCCGTCCTATCTGATACGCCACGGCCGGCCGACGCATCCGATGCATCTCGCCGAGCACAAATGCTTCGGCTACGCCTATCTCTCCACGGCCGGCGTCTGGCACTACACCAATGCGGCCGGCGAGCAAGCGAGCGTGCGTCCCGCTGGCCAACTGCGCGTCAACAATGGCGAGGCGCTGTTGCCGGCGGTCCTCGCCGGGCTCGGCATCGCCGACCTGCCGGACTTCATCGTTGGCGACGCGATCGCGTCAGGCGAGGTCGAGGTGGTGCTGAAGGGCTGGAGCCAGCCCGAAGGCGCAATGCATCTGGTGATGCCGCCCGGCGGCCCGCGCCCCGCGCGGGTCGAGGTGCTGACGGAGTTTCTGGTGAAGGAGCTCGCGAAGGGGAAGAAGCGATGATCGCGCCCGCCGATCTCAGCCGATCAGGACTGCACCTCGCAGACGTCGACCCATTCCGCCGACGTCAGCTCGGCCAAGCGATCCGGCGTGATCTTCACCGCGCTGTGGGTCGAGCCCGCCGCGGGCACGACGATGTCGAAGGCCTTCAGCGAGACGTCGCAATACACCGGTAGCGGCGACTTCAAGCCGAACGGGCAGACGCCGCCGACCTCGTGTCCGGTGATGTCGGCGACCTCGTCGAGGCCGAGCATTTTCGGCTTGCCGCCGAACAGCGCCTTCACCTTCTTGTTGTCCATGCGCGCGTGGCCTGCGGCGACGATCAGGATGATCCGGTCGCCGACGCGCAACGACAGCGTCTTGGCGATGCGGGCGGGCTCCACGCCATAGGCTTCCGCCGCGAGCGCCACGGTTGCGGAGCTCTGGCTGGAGACGAGGACGTCGATGTCGGGGGCTCTTTCGGCGAAGAAGGCGCGGACGGATTCAAGGCTCATGCGTGTTGACGATCTCAGGCAATTCGGAGAGCGCAGCAATACGATAATCGGGCGCAAAACCCAACTCGTCCATCTGGGTGCGCAGCGCCTTGAACATCGTGAGCGGGGACACGAGATCGGTCTTGATGCAGGCGGCCGCGATGGCTTCGGGAGTGACGCGTTCGATCCAGGCAACGTTGAGGCCGAAGGCCTTGGCGCCGCAGACGTCCCAGGGATTGGAGGAGACGAACAGCACGTCGCTTGGCCCAAGCCCGAGTGTTTCCTCGATCAGCGCGTACGCTTGCGGGCTCGGCTTGAAAATCTCGTGGGCATCGACGCTGACGACGGCATCGAGCAGCGTGTCGAAGGCGCTGGCCTTCACCAGGCCGTCGAGCATCGCGGGGCTGCCGTTGGAGAGGATCGCGAGCCGGCGGTCCTTCATCGCGGCGAGCGCGGCACGTGCATCAGGATAGGGATCGAGATCGAGATATTTGGCGATGATGCGATCGCGTGTGACCGCATCGGCCTCCAGGTCGAGGACGCGGAGCGCGTACAGCAGCGACTCCCGGGTGACGACCGAAAAATCCTCATAGCGCTGCATCAGCGAGCGCAGCCAGGTGTATTCGAGCTGCTTGATGCGCCAGATCTGGGTGATGATGTCGCCATGGCCGGGAAAGGCCTGCTCGGTGACGGCCGCCACCGACTGGATGTCGTACAGCGTGCCATAGGCATCGAAGACCACGGCTTTGAAGGGCACGGCGCTCACCTCATCAAAAGAAGCAGGCGCGATGGCCGATGGCCACCGCGCCCGCAGATGATAGCATGATGACCGTGACTTGGGCGGACGGCAAGGGTAGCCCCGACGAGGTCAGATCCCGAGCAGCCTGCGCGCGTTGGCCTTCAACACCTTCGGCCGAATCTCGTCGCGGATGTCGAGCTTGGCGAAATCGGCGAGCCAGCGGTCGGGCGTGATGACCGGCCAGTCCGAGCCGAACAGCATCTTGTCCTGCAGAATCGAGTTGATGTAGCGCACCAGGATCGGCGGGAAGTATTTCGGCGACCAGCCCGAGAGGTCGATGTAGACGTTCGGCTTGTGGGTCGCCACCGACAGCGCCTCCTCCTGCCAGGGAAAGGAGGGGTGGGCGAGGATGATCTTGAGGTCGGGGAAGTCGGCCGCGACGTCGTCCATGTACATCGGGTTGGAATATTTCAGCCGCATCCCCATGCCGCCCGGCATGCCCGAGCCGACGCCGGTCTGGCCGGTGTGGAACAGCGCGATCGCGCCGCCGTCATTGATCGCCTTATACAGCGGATAGGCGAGCCGGTCGTTGGCGTAGAAGCCCTGCATGGTCGGGTGGAACTTGAAGCCGCGGACGCCATACTCCTCGATGAGTTTGCGCGCCTCGCGGACGCCGAGCTTGCCCTTGTGCGGATCGATGCTGACGAAGGGGATCAGCACGTCGAGATGGTCCGAGGCCACCTCGAGCATCTCGTAATTGTTGTAGCGCCGAAAGCCGGTCTCGCGCTCGGCGTCGACCGGGAAGATCACCGCGGCGATGTTCTTGGAGCGATAATAGGCGGCGGTCTCCGGCACCGTCGGCGGATGCTTGTGCGGCGACTTGAAGTAGTCGGCCATCTGGGCCTGAAAATCGTCGTAGCCGTCATCCGCATGCATGCCGCAGGGCTCCTCGGCATGGGTGTGGATGTCGATGGCGACGACGTCGTCGATCTTGGGCAGAGCGAGCTTGGGCATGGGCGTTCCCGGCGGTTGGTTCTTGGCTTTGGAAAATTGATTATAGGATATAACAAATTTGGCAATCGCCAAGTTGGATCGAGGGGCGCGTCGCCGGCCGGTTCTGTTGACGTTCGGCCCCGCCATGATTGACATCCGGCGGGCCGGTGGTTAGAAACCGGCCAATCCGGGCGACTTGGTCGCTTGCGGGAACTCCCTTTCTATTTGCCACTTCTGGCCTGTCCAACACGGCCTTTCAACGTATCAGGATGTCCCATGAAGGTCCGTAACTCGCTGAAGTCGCTGCGTGGCCGCCATCGTGCCAACCGTCTGGTCCGCCGCAAGGGCCGCGTCTACGTGATCAACAAGGTCCAGCGCCGCTTCAAGGCGCGCCAGGGCTGATCCGGCTGCGGGTCGCCAAGCCGTCCGCTCACAGGCGTTTGACGCGTGTGCTGCTTTGCAGGACGCGTCGACTGCGTCTACACTCGGCGCATGGCAAAGCGAACTTTCCGGGCGGTCCTGCTCGCCGCCGTGGTCATTTCCATACCGCACCTCGCGCAAGCGCAGGGTGAGCCGCGTGCGACGCCGAAGCCGCCCGAGGCGCCCGCCAAGCTGCCCAAAGTCGGGGCCGACAGGACCAAGGGCCTCGATTTTCTGTTCGGCGCCCTGAAGGCCGCACCGGACGACGTCAGCGCCAAGCACGTCGAGGCGCGAATCTGGGCGATCTGGCTGCAGACCCCCAGCGATACCGTTGCCCTGCTGATGGCGCGGTCCAAAGCCGCGATGGACGCGAAGCAGAACGAAGTCGCGCTCAAATTGCTCGATTCGGTCATCAAGCTCCGGCCCGACTACGTCGAGGCCTGGAACCGTCGCGCAACGATCTATTACCTCCAGAACGATTACGGCCGCTCGCTGGCCGACATCCAGCAGGTCCTGCTGCGTGAGCCGCGGCACTTCGGCGCGCTCGCAGGTCTCGGCATGATCATGCAGGATCTCGGCGAGGAAAAGCGGGCGCTGGACGCGTTCCGCAAGGCGCTCGAGGTCAATCCGCATCTCGATAAGGTGCCGGAGCTGGTGAAGACGCTGACCGAAAAGGTCGAAGGCCGCGACATCTGACCCCGAACGCGCCGTTAACCACGTCCCGAGCGCCGGTCTTGCTGGTGGGACCGTGCAACCCCAAGTGCTGCCTAGCCGAGACCTGTCGGCAGGAGAGGCGCGATGACGCGTGCGGTGCTGGCGGCAGCGCTGGTGATGACGACGGCAACGGCCGCCTGGGCCGAAGACATGTTCTGGGTGGTCGGCAACCGTGCCACCAATCGTTGCGAGATCGTGACCAGCAATCCCATCGTCACCCCGACCATGGGCGACATCTGGTTCGCGTCCGGACCCTTCAAGTCGCTGGACGATGCCAAGCTCGCGCGATCCACGATCAACGCCTGCCCGAACAAGGACATCACGTCCGAGGACTGATCGTCGCGCGGTCGGATCGCTCAGTGGAACGCGGTGCTGCGGCGGTCCGGCAGGCCGTATTGGGCGGCCGCGGCATAGAGCTGCGCGATCTCGGCCTCGAGGTGCTCATTGACCAGCAGCAGCGCCTTCAGCGCGCCGCGAAGGTCACCATTGCAGCTCGCGACGATCTCGTCGATGGCCGCCTCGCTTGAACGAAAACTCATAGGTAACCCCCTCCCAAAACTACAAACTAACACTCAGGGCCGATCAACTCTGCCGGAAGCAGCTTGATCCGACCGGAAGTAATTCACGGCCATCGGCTGATTGCGAGGAAAAGTCCCGACCATGGTTATAAAATGGCCGACGACGCCATGATGACAGGATTCGCCGACGAATTGGCGGGAGGCGGCTGCCGGCGCCGCAACTTGCCGCGATCCATCCCGTATCTGTCCAGGTGACAGGCAGAAAATCATCAATGATTTCAATATTCATAGTGGGCACCCTGGGGCTGCTGGCGCTGCTGACCCAGGCCGGAGTCGTGCTGGTGGAAAGACGCTATCCGGCCCAGGGAAAGGCGGTCGAGGTCGGCGGGGCGACCATCAATCTTGTGGATATCGGGCCGCGCGACGACCGGCGGCCGCCGCTTCTGCTTGTCCATGGCGCCAGTTCGAACCTCGAGGCGATGCGCCGGCCGCTCGGCGACCTGCTCGCGCAGCGCCACCGGGTGCTGCTGGTCGACCGCCCCGGCCACGGCTGGAGCCCGCGTATCAGGCCCGAGGATTCCACGCCCGCCGCTCAGGCCCGCATGCTGGACGAGGCGCTGGCCCGGCTCGGGGTCGGCCAGGTCGTCCTGGTGGTGCATTCCTGGAGCGGCGCGCTCGGCCTGCGCATGGCGCTCGACTTCCCCGACCGGGTGGCAGGCCTCGTGATGCTGGCGCCGGTCGCCTATCCCTGGCGGGGCGGGGTCGGGCGCTACAACGAGGCCGTCACGACGCCGGTCGTCGGGCCGTTGCTGGCGCATACGATCACGCTGCCGCTCGGTCTGGCGCTGATGGCGCCCGGCGCCCGCGGCGTGTTCGCGCCGCAGGAGATGCCGGACGATTTCGTCGACCGGACCGCGACGCCGCTGCTGCTGCGCCCGCGCGAGTTCATGGCCAATGCGCGCGATCTCGTCACCCTGAAGCAGGCGGTGATCGAGCAGGCGCCGCGCTATGGCGAGATCAAGGTTCCGGTCACGATCGTGGCGGGCGAGGCCGACCGGACGGTCTACACCGACATCCATTCCCGCCCGTTCGCGCAGGTCGTGCCGCAGACCCGCCTGATCGTGCTGCCCGACCTCGGGCACATGGTCCAGAACGCGGTGCCGGAGCTGGTGGCCGGCGAGGTCGACCGCATCGTCGCCGCGGTCGCCCCGGTCGACGCCGTGGCGCCGTGATGTGAAAAAGCCCCGGCGGTCCGCCGGGGCTCTGCAATCCAGGTGACCTGTCGGCCGGCGGCCGCTTACTGCTTCTGCTTGCCGTCCTTGTCGAACGACGAGACATAGGCCCACAGATTGTTGATCTCGGTCTCGTTCTTGATGCCGGCGAAGGTCATCTTGGTGCCGGGGATCTTGCCCTTCGGGTCCTTGATGTATTCCTTGAAGACCGCCTCGTTCCAGGTGATGCCCGAGTTCTTGTTGGCTTCCGAATAGTTGTAGTCCGGCGCGGTGCCCGACTTGCGGCCGTCGAGGCCGTTGAGTTCCGGGCCGACCTTGTTCTTCGCGCCTTCGCCGATCGCGTGGCAGGGCAGGCACTTGTTGAAGGACGTCTTGCCAGCGGCCGCATCCTGCGCCAGCGCGGCAGATGCCAGCGACGACGAGGCGAGGATGACGAGCGCGCTCAAAGTCAGTTTCTTCATGGATCAGGCTCTGTGGGTTACGAGACGGGTTTGCGCGGAGGTTGTGGCATGGCCTCAAGCGAGGCACAAGCGGGGATGCGTTGATGGAAATCAGCATAATGGCTGAGCTTGTTGCTCTGCCGCAAACTTCGTTGCTGATCCGCTGCCTATCCAAACCGTTTCCGTTGTGATTGATATGCCGGGACAAATCGAGGCCGGAGGAACGCGATGGCGATCATGATGCCGGAAGCCGATCGGGCGGTGCTGGCGCGCCGCGACGAGATCGTTGCTGCACTGCGCACAATCGTGCCGGGCGAAGGCGTCATCGACAGCGCCGCCGAGATGCTTCCCTACGAGTCCGACGGGTTGATGGCCTACCGCCAGCCGCCGATGGTTGTGGTGCTGCCGGAGACCACCGCGCAGGTCTCGCGGGTCCTGAAGTATTGCCACGAGCAGGGCATCAAGGTGGTTCCGCGCGGCTCGGGGACGTCGTTGTCCGGCGGCGCGCTGCCGCTGGCCGACGGCGTGCTGCTCGGGCTCGGCAAGTTCAAGCGCATCCGCGAGATCGATTTCGACAACCGCGTCGTCGTCACCGAGCCCGGCGTCACCAACCTCGCGATCAGCCAGGCGGTCGCGCATGCCGGCTTCTACTACGCCCCCGATCCGTCCTCGCAGATCGCCTGCTCGATCGGCGGCAATGTCGCGGAGAATTCCGGCGGCGTGCATTGCCTGAAATACGGCATGACCACCAACAACGTGCTCGGCTGCGAGATCGTGCTGATGACCGGCGAGGTGCTGCGCATCGGAAGCAAGTGCACCGAGAATGCCGGCTACGATTTGATGGGCCTGATCACCGGCTCGGAAGGCCTGCTCGGCGTGGTCACCGAGGTGACGGTGCGCATCCTGCAGAAGCCGGAGACGGCGCGCGCGCTGATGGTCGGCTTCGCCGAGGTCGAGGCCGCCGGCGAATGCGTCGCGCGCATCATCGGCGCCGGCATCATCCCCGGCGGCATGGAGATGATGGACAAGCCGGCGATCCACGCCGCCGAGGCCTTCGTCCATGCCGGCTATCCGCTCGACGTCGAGGCGCTGCTGATCATCGAGCTCGACGGCCCCGGCGTCGAGGTCGACGAGCTGATCGGCCGCGTCGAGGCGATCGCCAACGGCTGCGGCTCGACCACCTGCCGGATCTCGACCTCCGAGGCCGAGCGCAACCTGTTCTGGGCCGGCCGCAAGGCGGCATTCCCTGCTGTGGGGCGCATCTCGCCGGACTATCTCTGCATGGACGGCACCATCCCGCGCGGCGCGCTGCCGAAGGCGCTGGCGCGCATCCGCGAGCTGTCGGAGAAGTACCAGCTCGGCTGCGCCAACGTGTTCCACGCCGGCGACGGCAACCTGCATCCGCTGATCCTCTACGACGCCAACAAGCCGGGCGAGATGGAGCGCGCCGAGGCGTTCGGCGCCGACATCCTGCGCTGCTGCGTCGAGCTCGGCGGCGTCCTGACCGGCGAGCACGGCGTCGGCATCGAGAAGCGCGATTTGATGCCGGAGATGTTTTCAGAGATCGACCTCAACCAGCAGCAGCGCGTGAAGTGCGCGTTCGACAGCCAGGGCCTGCTCAACCCCGGCAAGGTGTTTCCCACATTGCATCGCTGCGCCGAGCTCGGGCGGATGCACGTCCATGGCGGCAAGCTGGCGTTTCCGGATCTGCCGAGGTTTTAAGACAGGAGCGGGAGAGCAGAGCGGCGTCATTGGGTGCCTTCTCGATCTCACGTCTCGCGAACGGAGGTTACCCTCATGGTGAGGAGGCGCGTCAGCGCCGTCTCGAACCATGAGGCCACGGTGCGGGCCTCGCCCTTCGAGACGCCCGCCTGCGGCGGGCTCCTCAGGGTGAGGAGTGAAAGTCGTCCCCTCAACACGAGCCGCGCAGATCGAAGCCAGCACTCTCGCTTCCTCCGTGAACACGCTCATCGTCCGTGTGCGGCGCCTGTTTCGGACCTCAACCCTCATGGTGAGGAGGCGCGCAGCGCCGTCTCGAACCATGAAGCCCCGACAGCAGCGGCTACGGCGTGACATCCATCTTTGCATTGCATCGGACATGACCTCGCAATCCCGCGGCGTCCTCCGCCCGAGTGATGCGATCGACACGCCCTTCGAAACGATCGAGAGGGCGCAGGGAATGCCGGGTGAAGGCCTCACCCATGGCCCGCCTGCGAAAAAATGCAGGCGGCAGGTACCACAGGTTCAGCCGATCAACCGGCATTCCCCGCGCGGCGGTCTTAACGCTTATACGTGCTCGCCCCGGGGATCGGCTGTCTTGTCCCCGTCATCGACGCGACGCGCTGAGGCGTCATCGCCGACTTGGCCTCAGCACCGGGAGGCCAGGCCCACACGATTTCACGTCCGCGTCGCAGTCGTTCGTCGGCATGACCGAAGCCACGCTGCGACCCGACACGGCCACCGCATCCCCGCCTCGCATATCGTGACGACCGCGCGTACGCCCCTCTCGGTGAGGCGGGATGGGAGGAGGATTGCATGAGTTCTGGAAAAACGAAAGAGAAAAATTCGGTGTTCGGGCCGGGCAGGCATTCGGCTTTGTAAGTGCTCGCGAAATGAGTCTTTTCACGCGTGGCCATTTCCGCCTCGACCGCCGCCTATGGGCAGTGAGATCACGCGAAAGCGTTGTGGTGATTTGCCCGACGCCTCGGCGAAGTCCTCTAGGGCGCGATATCCCCTCTCCTGCCCAACATCTATCCTGCATGACGCGTCGATGTGGGCCGAGCGTCAATCGGTGGCCTGCCGACGGGCCGGTTGTAGTGTTCTCAGGACACCAATCGGTCGGCAGGCTCATAACCCGAACGTCATAGGTTCAAATCTTATCCTGGAACCGAGCTTTCATAGCGATATCAGTGAATTAACCGCCCCTGGCGGGCTTTCATGTGGGACAAAGGGTTCTGGGGCTGCCACCGCGAATTTATCTAATTTTATCTTGTGATATCAATGCGTTGTGAGGCGAATGACGAGACATCGGGACCGCGTTCGCCGACGTCATTTATTTCCGGTGGATGTTCGGGATAGGCGCACTTTTTCACCTTGTATTCTTAAGAAGACCCGGTCACGGTGTTCGCTATCCGAACATTTTGTGAGTCTTTAGAGGAGCCGCTCCGTGCCCCTGAACAACACACAACTCCAGTATTACGACTCCAACGTGCTGCGTCTGCCGGCCGAGAAGCGCAAGGAATATCACGAGCAGGTTGACCGCCTGATCACCGAACTCAGCCGCACGGTACGAGAGAAGACAGCGATCAAGATTACGAAGGTCGTCAAGGCGGGCTCCTTCGCAAAGTTCACGATCCTGCGGAAGACCTCGACCGACCCGGTCGACGTCGATGTCGTCTTCTACATCTCGGACCGCAGCGTCGACCATGAGACCCTTCAGAGCCTGAACGATACCATCTACAAGCTGTTGATTGAGATCTATCCGAACAAGGATGTCGAGGATTTCGAGATCCAACGCAAAGCCGCAACGGTCTCGTTCGTCGGCACAGGCCTGAGCGTGGACATCGTCCCCGTCATTGAAGACCCGCAGCGCGTCGGTTACGGCTGGCAATTCGATTTGCAGGACGGCTCGAAGCTCCAGACCTGCGCTCCTTGCCAGATCAAGTTCGTGCGCGACCGGAAAAACAAGGACAAGGATTTCCGCACGCTGGTCCGCCTGACAAAGAAGTGGCGCAATCACGCCGAGTTGAAACCGCTCAAATCGTTCATCATCGAGCTGCTCGCCGCGCACGTGCTCGACACGGAGGGCGACACGGGATCGATCGAGCAGCGATTCCGGCGCATCCTTCTTTATATCGCGCAATCCGGTCTGAAGGAGCGCATCCAGTTCGCCGAGAACACGCCGCCTTTCGGCACGTTCAACGACCCTGTCGTGATTATCGATCCGGTCTACAGCCTGAACAATGTCGCCAGCCGCATCACCGAGGCCGAGCGGCAGGTGATTGTAGCAGCCGCGCAGAACGCCTGGGAAGCCGCGCATTTTGCTTCGGCAGAGGATGATACCGAGGTGTGGAAGGAAATCTTTGGACCCCGTTTCAAGATCGAGGAACCTGCATGACCCACTCTGCAACTGCCACTCAGACCTATTCTTACACCAACGCCGACGTCGAGGCGGTGGCGCGGAGGTTTACGGCCGATCTCGTCATGATCGCCCAGAGTTCTGGCTCTATCACCGAAGCCAAGGCGCGCGAGTATGCCCACGATGTCGAAGTCCTCGCCAAGAAGGGGTTCCTTGAAAAGGTTGATATCACCTTGCTCCGAGACCTCACCGAGGAAGTGTGCGCGGTGCAATACACTGTCAACACCGCTTCGGGCGACCTCACCATGAACCGGCCCGGCGGAGTCATGTGGCCCAAGGTTGCCAACCCCTACTTGCGCGTCGTCCTCTACCATACCGACGACTACACCTTCACCCAGCAGATGGCGATGAGCTCCAAGCTGAAGATGAACTGGAGTCCGACAAGCGATGACACCAGCCACGCGACGCTGAAGTCGGCGGGCAACCGCGACTATGCCAGCAATGCATTCGGTATGCAGCGAAAGGACTATGCCTCGTGAATCAGCCCGCTCCCAAAGTCTTCGACAGCGAAACTCCGCTTCCGGACTCCGCGCTAACCGCCAAAGCGAAGACGCTGCTTGGATTTGAGGAGCGATATAAGCGCGTTCACAACCAACTTCGTCTCCTTCTGAGCCTTGATGAAATCGGCGCCTGGAATAAGAAGCACCACGGCGGCAAGTTGCTGTTGTCCGAACTCGTCGCGGAACAGTATCCCCTCGCCATCTTTCACGGCGACGTCGGTACAGGAAAAACGGCGAACGCCGAATGCCTGGCCAACCGCATCGTCGCTGAGGCGCGCGCAGAAGATTCGATCTTGTTTAAGCTCAGCAACCGCGTTCGCGGTAGCGGTAAAGTCGGAGAGATGGGGACGCACCTGTCGGAAGCGTTTCACCGCGTGACACAATCTGCGGGGCGAGGGCGGCGCGCGATCCTCATTATCGACGAGGGTGACTCGTTGGCTGCCTCTCGATCCCAAGACCATAGCCACCACGAGGATAAAGTTGCCGTCAACACGCTCATACAGGGGATTGACGATCTACGCAGGTTCGGTGGCCGCGTCGTTACCTTCCTTTGCACAAACAGGCTTTCCATCCTTGATCCCGCCTTGCAAAGGCGCGCCGCCATTGTCGAGGAATTCAAGAGGCCGACAGCTGAAGAACGCAGGCAGTTATTCAAGCTTGATTTGGCCGCCCTCGGTTTGCCGGAAAGTCAGGTCGCGCAACTAGTAGCCGCGACCGAAGCAAAAAATGGGCAACCGTCCTGGACATACTCAGATATTCGTACGCGCCTTTATCCGAGCGCGTTGGCGCTGGCCTTTCCGGACCGACCGCTCTCGTTCGAGCATCTTAGGTCGGTTGTCTTGGCCATGAAGCCATCGCCAACTCTGGAGGACCGCTGATGGTCAAATCGCCTCTGTTCGGACGCCGTATCCACATCGCGGGCAGCGTGTCACTGGAGCTAGCTCACGCCGCCACAACAGACGTCGCTCAGGCTCGCGAATTGATACTGGGCGTTGTTCGGGAACTCGTCGCGCGAGGGGTAACGTTCGTGCTACCGGTTGACGGCGAAAAGGTACGGCCTGTCGACAGCAAGCCGATCTGCTTCGATTGGCTTATCTTGGAGACAATACACAGGAATGTCGCCCGTCGCCCGACCGGTGCTCCAAATCCCCTCCTCATTGCCGTGCAGCACCATAAGACGGAAGAGCAGATCCCCCAGAATTTCAGAGCCTTTGGGATGAATTGCGTTCTTCAGATCTCATCCAGATCGAGAATGTGTCCCACTGGAATATGAACAGCAAGCGGATGGAGGCACAGGAGCGCTGGGGCGACATCCTTCTTACGATTGGTGGTTCCGAGGGAGTGTTGTTCCTAGCTAACTTGTATCACGACACGGGAAAGCCGGTTGTGCCACTCGGCAGCAAAGTCACACCGGCGGATCAGGGATCGCGCCGGCTTTTCACCTTAGGTCTGTCAAGCAGTCAGGCTCCGCGCCTTTTTCGGACTGTGACTCAGACCGCTCACACCTGGATGAATCGCATCAACTTCACGACGCGTACCGATACGGCCGATCAGGTTAAGGGCATCATAGACCTTCTGGAAGATCTGGAACCGCCACCAGCATTCGTCGTTCGACTTTTGAATCCCGACCATGAGGACTTCGCTGATGTAGAGGCGTTTTTCAGGTGGTGGTGCAGCCGGTGATTGAGGGAGAGCTGGGTTATCGTATGGTTGTCGTGGACGGTCAGCAAAGATACGAGCACGCGCGGATCGATCAAGAAATTTTTGCTAAGCTGCACAGGAGTCGGGTCGTCCTAGCCGACATCACGGGAATGCGACCCAATTGCTTTTTGGAGCTTGGCTATGCCTTTGGTCGGAGCCTTCCGACAATGCTGACTGTCAAGGAAGGGAGTTCCCATCCGTTCGACATCCAGACGTTTGCGGGACTGCATTGGAAGGCGACAGGAACGATCGAGGAGCGACGGCGAGCGTTCCGAGAGCATTGGGCTGCGATCCAAAGTCGTCCACCCCTTGTCGCTGCAGAGCCCCTAATCTCATGAACTCAAAACGCGAAATTTTCATTTCGATTGACATTGAGGCTGCGGGCCCAATACCGGGAGAATACAGCCTTTTGTCAATCGGCGCGTGCGATGTGGACGAGCCGGCGCGTGTGTTTTCCTGTGAACTACAGCCGATCAACAGAAATGCCGACCCAAAGGCTTTGGAAGTCGGCGGTTTCTCTCTGGAGAAATTAGCCAAGACGGGTATTCCTCCAAAAGAGGCGATGGCAGAGTTTGCGGCGTGGATCGAAAGCTTTGTGTGTGAGGAGGATACAGCTGTGTTCGTAGGCTTCAACGCGCCGTTCGATTGGTCCTTCGTAAACTACTATTTCCACAAATTTCTTGGGAGAAATCCTTTCGGATTTACCGCGCTAGACATCAAGGCCTATTATATGGGCGCCACCGGATGTACGTGGCGGGATACGAGATCTAGTGCAATTGATAAGAAGCTAAACCCCAAGTCTAAATCGGATCACGATGCCTTGCATGATGCTAAATATCAAGCTGAACTGTTTCGTCTCATTCGTAAGAAGCTGGTATCTCGGCGGGCAGATAGTGCCTGACAGTCACTCCAATTGTTAGTCATAAAGGAGAGACACAGATGTCCACAGCTCTCGGAGACAAAATCCGCCGTCTTCGAAAAGAGAAGGGCTTCAGCCTCGACAAACTTGCCGAGCTTTCAGAGTCGAGTAAGAGCTATATTTGGGAGTTAGAAAATAAGAACCCGCCTCGCCCATCGGCGGACAAGCTGGTGAAAATAGCGCACCAGCTGGATACAACGATTGAGTATCTTCTGGATGAAAGCGAGGCTCTCTCCACCGAAGATGCCGCAGACGCCAAGTTCTATCGCCAGTACCGGAAAATGGATGATGCGACCAAGGCAAAGATACGGAAGATGGTGAAGCTCTGGGGCGATGACTCATGACCTCGCCGTTCTCTCCCGAGCGTTGGGCTTTTGAGATCACCCACGTTTTAAACGCGGTCTTGGGAGCAGAACACTTTCCAATTAACGTAAAGGCCGTTGCCCAGGAATATAGTGCTCAAAAATTCCCGGATGATCCGATCTCACGGATCGTTGGGGATAGTCTGCCAGGCTTCGATGGCGCTCTATACAAGGCTCCGGCTGGCAAGAAAGGTTGGGGCATCTTTTACAACAGCCAAATACGATCGACTGGCCGAGTTAATTTTACGCTGGCTCATGAATTCGGTCATTACCTTCTGCACCGGCTTGCCTATCCTGACGGTATCAGATGTGGCGAGCAGGATTTCGTTCAGTGGGATTCTCAATACGGCCAAGTCGAACACCAAGCCAACGTTTTTGCTGCCAATTTGCTCATGCCGCTCGATGATTTTCGTCGGCTGGTTCCGCCCGATTCCGCAATTGACCTGGACATCCTCTCGGCGTGTACCGATCGCTACAGGGTGTCGCTGATTGCTGCGGCACTTCGTTGGCTTTCCTATACTGAAAAGCGTGCTGTTCTTGTTGTTTCGAGGGACGGCTTTATTCTTTGGGCACGATCGAGTGCGAAGGCGCTCAGGACAGGTGGATTTTTTCGTACCTCCGTCGGCCCCATTGCCATTCCGGTCGCTTCATTGGCCGCACAGGAATCGGCGGCAGAACGCCAGGCGACCCGGCAACACGACCGTGGCATTTGGTTTCCGGAGCCGGTGACCGAAATGACCGTTCTTTCCGAACAATATGATTTCGCCATCTCGCTCCTGTTACTCCCTAATGATCCGCCGCCTTTTGAGGAGCGCCTTCGCATCGCTTAGCAATCGGCGCATTCAGGAAGACTGAGCATTGCGCCGATGGGACCGAAGCCCCCGGCCCGTGGAAGCTAAAAGCTCCAGGAACCTATGACGACAGGCGGTCTGCATTGGCGCGATCGAACGCCCGCGTCGCCGAACTCGAACGGCTAGTCGGTCGCCAGCGGATGGATCTCGATTTCTTTCGGCAAGCTTGCGCGCATTGGAGCGGCCGGCAGCACAAGGCACAAGTGCAGCCGCTTGGCGCCTTCGCATTGACGATCGCCCCGGAATGACGGTGAAAACGCGACCGCTCAGCTCTCGCGGAACCTTGACGATGCTGCACGCCCACCGCCCTTCATCTGATAGACTAACGACATGGTGGCGGCCGCGCGATGTTCGCGGCAGCGGTCCGATCATTCGCACAGCGGGGTGAACCATGACAAAGCCGTTTCCGTCAAAAACCCATATCGGCAACCATGCGCTGCATCCGGAAACGCTGATGCTGAACTACGGCTACGATCCGCAGCTGTCGGAAGGCGCGGTCAAGCCGCCGGTGTTCCTCACGTCGACCTTCGTGTTCAAGAGCGCGGAGGACGGACAGGACTTCTTCGATTTCGTCTCCGGCCGCCGCGAGCCGCCCGAGGGCGGCGCGGGCCTGGTCTATTCGCGGTTCAACCACCCGAACAGCGAGATCGTCGAGGACCGGCTCGCCATCTACGAACGCACCGACAAATGCGCGCTGTTCTCGTCCGGCATGTCGGCGATCGCGACCACGATCCTCGCTGTCGTGCGCCCGGGCGACGTGATCCTGCACTCGCAGCCGCTCTATGGCGGCACCGAGACGCTGTTCAGCAGGACGCTGGCCGGCCTGTCGATCGGCGCGGTCGGCTTCGCCGACGGCGTCGACGAGGCCGCGGTCGACGCGGCGGCGCAGGATGCGATGCGCAAGGGGCGGGTCGCGATGATCTTCATCGAAACCCCGGCCAATCCCACCAACGGCCTGGTCGACATCGCGATGGTGCGCCGTGTCGCCGACGGAATCGGCCGGGCGCAGGGACATACGCCGCTGGTCGCCTGCGACAACACGCTGCTCGGCCCGGTGTTTCAACGGCCGATCGAGCACGGCGCTGACATCTCGCTCTACTCGCTGACCAAATATGTCGGCGGTCATTCCGACCTGATCGCCGGCGCCGCGCTCGGCGCCAAGTCCATCATGACGAACGTGAAGGCGTTGCGCGGCGCCATCGGGACCCAGCTCGACCCGCACTCCTGCTGGATGCTGAGCCGCTCGCTCGAGACCTTGAGCATCCGGATGGAGAAGGCCGATGCCAACGCGCGCATCGTCGCGGACTATCTGCGCGACCACCCCAAGGCGGCCAAGGTTCATTACCTCGGCCATCTCGACGAGGCCTCGGCCGCAGGCCGCGTCTTCCGGCGCCAGTGCACCGGCGCCGGCTCGACCTTCTCGTTCGACATCGAAGGCGGCCAGGCGGCCGCCTTCAAATTTCTCAACGCGCTGCAGATCTTCAAGCTGGCCGTCAGCCTGGGCGGCACGGAGTCGCTCGCAAGCCTGCCCGCCAGCATGACCCATTCCGGCGTGCCGGCCGCCGTCAGGCAGAAGATCGGCATCCTGGATTCGACGATCCGATTGTCGATCGGCATCGAGCATCCCACCGACCTGATCGCCGACATTGCCCAGGCCTTGAACGCGGCCGCGCCCACCCCGGCGTGACCGCGCTCCGCACCAGCGAT
This sequence comes from Bradyrhizobium oligotrophicum, assembly GCA_050641875.1. Lineage (GTDB taxonomy): Bacteria > Pseudomonadota > Alphaproteobacteria > Rhizobiales > Xanthobacteraceae > Bradyrhizobium > Bradyrhizobium oligotrophicum_B. The sequence goes on along the minus strand of CP192619.1, from coordinate 869,473 downwards.
GACGGCGACGTCATGAGCTGATCACCCGGAGCGGCTGCTCCAAGGCAGCGCCGCCGCGCCGAAGGTGAGACCCGAGGGGGGAGCATGACGGCATTGGGGACGGCGAGAGCTCACCCCATCCACGAGGGCCGGTTTCAGGAAAGCGGTGTCTAGAGCGAGATGATTCTTGGTTGAATCGACCTAGCCGCGGGCCCAGTTCACCTCTCCCGTCAAGCGAAGCTTCGCTTCGCCAGAGCGGGGAGGTCGGCGCGAAGCGCCGGGTGGGAGCTCCTCCATTCGGGCAGCCTTAATCGCGGAGACACCCCCACCCCAGCCCTCCCCGCAAGCGGGAGAGCACCTTCTTCGCGGTTCGCAAACAGACCTCAACTCATCAAGCTCTAGACTAGATCAGCCCGTACTGCATCCGCTCGCGCCGCGCCAGCAGGGGCAGGGCCTGGCCCGCGATATAGGTCTTGAAGTGGTCGCTCTCCTGGTGGGCCTTGAACGCGGCTTCGTCGCGGAACAGCTCGTAGAACAGGAACTGCGCCGGATTGTCCTTGGCGCGGGAGATCAGGAACAGGTTTGCGCCGGGCTCGCGCTGCGCTTCGGGGAGGAAGCGCGACAGGATCTCGGCGACGCGGTCGGCCTCGCCGTCCTTGGCCTCCCATTGCGCGACCACCAGCAGGCTGCCGTGGCTCACGGCGTCGTTGACGGTTCTGGTCTCGTTGGCATATCCGGTCATTGTGATTGGTCCTTTCGTTGACGTCTGCAAGGGCATCGATAACCCGAGTCCTGCATCTTATCCTTCGATGACGGACGAATGATGGATGTGCTCATGAGGGCGTAGGGCGGATTAGCCGAAGGCGTCATCCGCCGGGCGTCTCGAAGAGTCGGCGGGTTACGCTTCGCTAACCCGCCCTACGGGCTATGGGCTGGGGAGCACGGGATGCTCGGGCTTGTTCCGCCTGCGGGGCCAAGCCCCTCGGGCGGGACGAGCCCGGTGATGACCACGTTGAAACAGCTTGGCCGGCCTCTGACAGCGCCCCATGCGACGGAACTGCGGCCGGCGGGGCGCCACGCAGATCGCGCGTGCCCGTCCGTCGTGCCCGCCCTTGTGTCCGGCCCGCAACGCTTTAGAAAGGCGCCAACGCCGGTGGTCGCGCGCAGCGCTAAGGCCGCCTGTCATCATCAACGAGCAAGGCCAGCAGTGGTGGACGCCCTCAAAGTACGCAGCGCAGCCGACGTGGAGGAGGTGGTCCGCGCGGCCATCGCCAGCGAGCAGCCGCTCGACGTCATCGGTCACGGCTCGAAGCGCCAGATCGGCCAGATCACGACCACCAATGCCGTGCTCGACCTCTCGGCCCTGAGCGCCGTCGTCTCCTACGAGCCGAACGAGCTGATCATCACCGCGCAGGCGGGCGCGCCGCTCGCCGACCTGCTGTCGCTGATCGATTCGAAGAGCCAGCAATTCGCGTTCGAGCCGATGGATACCGGGCCGCTGCTCGGAACGAGCGGCCGCGGCACGCTCGGCGGCATGATCGCGGCCGGGCTCGCCGGTCCGCGGCGCGTCCGCGCCGGCGGGGTGCGCGACCACCTGCTCGGGGCACACGCCGTCTCCGGCTTCGGCGACAGCTTCAAGACCGGCGGCAAGGTCGTCAAGAACGTCACCGGCTACGATCTCTGCAAGCTGCTGGCGGGCTCCTGGGGCACGCTCGCGGTCATGACCGAGGCGACGCTGAAGGTTATGCCGCGGCCGGAGTCGGAGCGCAGCCTGGTGCTGCGCGGGCTCGATGACCTCAAGGCCAACCGCGCCATGACGGCGGCGCTCGGCTCGCCGTTCGACGTGTCCGGAGCGGCGCACCTGCCGGCCTCGACGCTGCGGCCGGAGGTCGCCGGGCTGAGCCCGATCGGCTCGCCGCGCGAGGCGGTCACGGTGATCCGGCTCGAGGGCATCACGGCGTCGGCGGCGCACCGGGCGGCGTCGCTCGCCAAACAGCTCGCGACCTTCGGGCCGGCCGAGATCGTCGCGGACGACGCCTCCGCCGACGTCTGGAGCGCCGTCCGCGATGTGCTGCCGTTCGCGGCCCATGGGCCGCTCGGGGCCTGGACGGTCTGGCGGATCGTCTGCCCGCCGGTGTCGGGCGGCGCGATCGGGCAGGCCCTGACGCGCCAGACCGGCGGCGAGGTGATCTATGACTGGGGTGGGGGCTGATCTGGGCGGCGCTTCCGCCGCAGCCCGATGCGTCCGCGGGGCTGGTGCGCAGGCAGGCGGAGGCCGTCGGCGGTCACGCGACCCTGCTGCGCGCGTGGGACGAGATGCGGCTCGCGGTCGACGTGTTTCAGCCGCAGCCATCAGGCGTTGCCGCACTGGAAGAGCGCGTTCGCGCCTCCTTCGATCCGAAGACCATTCTCAACCGCGGTCGTATACGGCGGAGCGTTGCGTCATGAAGACCGAGTTCACCCTGGCGCAGCTCGCCGATCCCGACATCGCGGTCGCCGACAAGATCCTGCGCGCCTGCGTGCATTGCGGCTTCTGCACCGCGACCTGTCCGACCTATGTGCTGCTCGGCGACGAGCTCGACAGCCCGCGCGGGCGGATCTACCTGATCAAGCAGATGCTGGAGAAGGACCAGGCGCCGACGGCCGACGTGGTCAAGCACATCGACCGCTGCCTGTCCTGCCTGGCCTGCATGACGACCTGCCCGTCGGGCGTCCACTACATGCATCTGGTCGACCAGGCGCGGGGGCGAATCGAGCAGCGCTACCAGCGTCCGCTGACGGACCGGCTGCTGCGCGCCGTGCTCGCCTACGTGCTGCCGCGGCCGCGCGAGTTTCGGCTGGCGATGACCCTGGCGCGGCTCGGCCGGCCGTTCAAGGCGCTGCTGCCGGCATCCTCTGCGTCGCGAGCACCTGCGCCGAGCCTGCTGCGGCGCGTCAGGGCGATGCTCGACCTGGCGCCCGCCGCTGCGCTGCCGCCGCCGGGGCCGGCGGGCGGCAGCGTGTTTGCCGCGCAGGGCGCGCGGCGCGGCCGCGTCGCGCTGCTGCAGGGCTGCGCGCAAGCGGCGCTGGCGCCGCGCATCAACCAGGCTGCGATCAACGTCCTGACCCGGCACGGCGTCGAGGTCGTGCTGGTCAAGGACGAGCAATGCTGCGGTGCGCTGACCCACCACATGGGGCAGGACGCCGACGCGCTGGCGCGGGCGCGGGGCAATGTCGACGCATGGACTTCGGAGGCGAAACGCGGCGGTCTCGACGCCATCCTGGTGACGACCTCGGGCTGCGGCACCGTCATCAAGGACTACGGCCACATGCTGCGCGAAGACCCGCAATATGCAGCGCCCGCCGCGGCCGTGTCGGCGATGGCGAAGGACATCACCGAGTATCTCGCCGGTCTCGATCTGGTCTCCGCAGCTCAGCGCGACGACTTCGTCGTGGCCTATCACTCCGCCTGCTCGCTGCAACATGGGCAGAAAATCACGAGCATTCCGAAAGAATTGCTTTCCAAGTCCGGATTCGTGGTGAAAGATATACCGGAGAGTCATTTGTGTTGCGGTTCGGCGGGGACCTACAACATTCTCCAGCCTGACATCGCGATGAAGCTGCGCGATCGCAAGGTCGCCAACATCGCGACCGTCAAGCCGAATGTGATCGCGGCAGGCAATATCGGCTGCATGATGCAGATTGCCAGCGGCACCTCCGTTCCCGTCGTGCACACCGTTGAGCTTCTCGACTGGGCGACGGGCGGTCCGCGGCCAGGAATGATTTGACGGATGGGCGCGCGCTGACTGCCGGCCCGTCCCGCCGGACGAGCTGATCGAACGGCGGCAACTGGAGGGTTTCTGATGGCGAAGGACAAGAAGGCGAAGAAGGACAAGAAAGAAAAGAAGAAGCTGATGGCGCAGGCCAAGGCAGCCAAGGCGACGAAGAAGTCCGCCAAGAAGGCTGCAAAGAAGTCCGCGAAAAAGGCCACCAAGAAGGCTGCCAAGAAAGCTGCGAAGGCGCCTGCCAAGAAGGCGAAGAAGACCGTGAAGGCCGCGGCGAAGAAGGCGGCCAAGAGCCCGGCCAAGAAGTCTGCTGCGAAGAAGGCGCCTGCCAAGAAGGCTCCTGCCAAGAAGGCCAAGGCGTCGGCCGCGAAGGCTCCCGCTGCGCCGAAGAAGAAGGCCGCCAAGAAGCGGGCTCCCAAGATGGCTCCGCTGGTCGAGACCCCGGAAGTGAACGAGGCCGAATCGGCCGCCGAAACCAGTTGGGCGATGCCGAGCGCGGCGCCCGAGGAGCACGAAGACGGCGAGGGCACCGCCTCCGGAAACTGATCTGTCCGGATCGGATCGTTCTCACCACCAGACGAATTCACGTCGGAAAGGCCGCGGCGGCAACGCTGCGGCCTTCTCGTTTGTCGGCTCCGTTTGTCGGCTCCGTCTGGCCGCCCCTCTTGTCGATCGATCTGCGTGTCGCAGGCGTCGTCCCCGCAGATTTACGGCCGAGCGAATCCGACCTCGTGCACTGTGCCATTTCGCTTGCAGCACGACGATTCCGGCGTGCCGGCACAACCGAATGTGCTTCCTAGGGTGCTTTGGGACACGGAGATTTGTTGTTCAAATGCAACAGCCGCCGACTACCTGCCGTAGAATTGTCAAAACGCCCAAAAAGGCGGCAGATGCCGCGCTTTTTTGCTTCACCTGCGGCGAGACCCTGGCACAGATTGTGACCGGATGATGCAGCCGGTCTTGTTTGTGCCCTGGGGGGCCAATGTGGGGCAGGCTTTATTTCGAATAAGGTGATGGGGATCGTCATGAAAAAGTGGGCTTTGCTGGCAACGGCGCTGGCAATGGTTTCGGGATCGGCTTCGGCGGCGGACATGGCGGTGAAGGCCTATAAGGCTCCGCCCCCGGTCGCGTTCGAACCGTGGGACATCGCGTTCGGCGCGGCGATCATGAACGACTACGTGTTCCGCGGCGTCACCCAGTCGAACCACAAGGCGTCGGTCGCGGCCTATTTCGAGCCCCGCTACAACGTCAACAAGGACCTGCAGTTCTACGTCGGCGTCGCCGGTGAGAGCATCTCGTTCGCGAACCGCGCTGCTGCCGAGATCGACATCTACGGCGGTATCCGCCCGACCTTCGGCGCCTTCGCCTTCGACATCGGCGTCTGGGGCTATCTGTATCCGGGCGGCACCTGCTACTACGGCGGTGGCGCCGTGACGGATTTCGCGGGCCAGGCGCTGAGCGCCGAGTGTCAGGCCAACACCCTGACCAACCTGAACGTGATGAAGAAGGACGTCTCGTTCTTCGAAGTCTACGGCAAGATGAACTACACCGTGAACGACATGTTCACGTTCGGTGTCACCGAGTTCTACTCGCCGAACTTCCTGAACACCGGCGCCTGGGGCAACTACGCCTCGGTCACCGGCAAGTTCACCGCCCCGAGCAACACCTTCGGCTCCAGCGGCGTCGGCATGTACGTGTCGGGTGAGTTCGGTCGCCAGTGGTTCGGCACGTCGGACTCCTTCTACGGCGTTCCCGCCTTCCCGAACGGCATCAAGTATGCCGACTACAACACCTGGAACATCGGCGTCGGCTTCACCTACAAGGTGTTCACGCTGGACCTGCGCTACTCCGACACCGACATGTCGAAGGGTGATTGCAACGCCTTCACCAGCGACTTCACCGCCAGCGGCACCACCAACGTCACGCCGATCAACCCGGCTGGCCTGGGCTCGAAGTGGTGCGGTGCGACCGGCATCGCCAAGCTCTCGGTCGACCTGACGGCGATGAGCAATCTGAAGTAATCACCGCAAGGCGGATCGAACTGATCACGAAGGGCGGCAGAGCAATCTGCCGCCCTTCTGCTTGGTGGCAGCGGCCGGCTGCCGCTCGGACGTCTTGCCGCCCTTCCTGGGTCTCCGATGGCGTGGGCGCCGCGGCGCCCGCCTCAGCCGCCTCCGTCCGCGGTCGCATCGGCCGCCTGTCCGGCTTGGCGCAGCGAGAACCGGTCGCCATCGCGGATCAGCTCGACCTTGCGGTCGTGGAAATCGTGCAGGGTCGAGCGGTGGCCGATCGAGACGACGGTGGTCTGCGGCAGCCGCTCGGCGATCACCCGATAGAGCCTGGCCTCGCTCGGCTCGTCGAGCGAGGCCGTGGCTTCATCGAGGAACAGATATTGCGGCGCATGCAGCAACGCGCGGGCGATGCCGAGCCGCTGCTGCTCGCCGAGCGACAGCATCCGATTCCAGTGCGAGTCCTCGTCCAGGCGGTCCGCCAGTTGCGGCAGACCGACGGCCACCAGCGCCTCCCTGACCTGCTCGACGCTGAAAGCGTCGGCGGCCGCGGGATAGACGATCGCCGCCTTGAGCGCGCCGATCGGGAAGTAGGGCCGCTGCGGCAGCATCATCAGCTTGGCGTGCGCGGGCACGCTGATCGCGCCGCTGCCGAACGGCCAGACCCCGGCGATGGCGCGGAACAGCGTCGACTTGCCGGCGCCGGAGGGGCCGGTGAACAGCGTGCGCTCGTTGCTCTTGAGGCTGAAGCCATCAGCTGCGATCAGCGGCAGCCCGTTGGGCAGCTTCAGCAGCAGCTGGGCGAGCTCGATGCTGTCGCCGGCATGACTGACGACATCGATCGTCTGCGGCTCGGCCGAGAGCTTGGCGGCACTTGCGATCGACATCTCGAAGCCATCGAGACGGGCAACCGTCGAGCGCCATTCGGCCAGAATGCTATAGGTGTTTACGAAAAAGGACAGCGCGCGCTGCACGCTCGCGAAGGCCGACGCCGTCTGCATCATGCCGCCGAGCTGGACCTTCTTGGCGAAATAGGCAGGTGCGACGATGACGTAGGGAAAGATCGTGGCGACCTGCGAGTAGCCGTTAGTCGTTGCGGTGAGCCGCTTGGTCCGGCTCATGATCTTATACCAGTTCTGGACCACGTGGCCGTACCGGTTCGACAGCAGATGATGCTCGGCCGACTCCCCCGCAGCAGCGCAATCTGCTCCGAGTTCTCGCGGACGCGCACCAGGTTGAAGCGGAAATCGGCCTCGAAGCGCTGCTGCTCGAACCTGAGGTTGATCAGCGGCGATCCGATCCAATGCGTCAGCGCGGTGCCAGCGATCGCGTAGATCAGGGCCGCCCAGACCAGATAGCCGGGGATGCTGTACTCCATCCCGAACAGCGTGAGGGGCGCCGCTGCCGAGAGACCCCAGAGAATGACTACGAACGAGGCCAGGGTCACGACCGAGCTGAGCAGGTTGACCACGACATAGAGAGTCTGCTCGACGAACTGCTTCACGTCGTCGGCGATGCGCTGGTCGGGGTTGTCAGCCGCGTCGCCCTTGAGCTGCATGCGATAGTGGTTGGCATTGCTGAGCCAATGGCGCAGATAGGTTTCGGTCAGCCACCGCCGCCAGCGGATCTGCAGCCACTGATTGAGATAGAGCTGATAGATCGCCAGAACGATGAAGGTGGTCGCGAGCACGGCGAAGACGCCGATCTCCCAGATGAAGCTGTCCCAGTTGTATTCCTGCAGCGCGTTGTAGAATCGCGCCTGCCATTGATTCACCAGCACGTCGATCGCCACCAGCGCGAGCTCGATGGCAATCACAGCGGCGAGGAGGATGCGGCCGGCGACCTTGTCCTCGGAGCGGAAGTACGGAATGGCGATCCGCCAGACGGTGGCGACGGTCGAGCGCAGATTGTTCACAGAGGGGCTGCTCCTGAGAAAAGGTCTTAACGGGCTGACAAAAAACGAGAAAATCGCGGCTGGCAGCGCCTGCCTAGACTAAAGTCGTAATCCGGCGGGTGGCCGCCGGCTTGTCGGTCGCGTGTGACAAACCGTAGCATGGGGCAGGGGAGAGGGACTGCGACCGCCGCCAGATTTCGCGAGAATTTGAGCAGAGTTGGGCGTTGCCGGTTTTGTGATCTCCTTTTCCGACCTTCGCCAGGCTTGGGGGCCTGGGCGAGCAGACCCGATCCGTCCCGCCGGATGGGGTCCAACAACAAGAACGTGGGGGGAGAAGTCACGATGTGGAATCAAATCTACGACCCGCTGGGGAGCCCGGCGCTGTCGACGCTGGCCGCCGCCGTCCCGGTAGTGACGCTGCTGGTGCTGATCGCCAGTGGTAAGGTCAAGGCACACATCGCGGCGATCATCGCCGTGATCCTGACCAACCTGATCACGATCTTCGTCTTCACGATGCCAGCCAACATGTCGCTGCGCGCGACGTTTCTGGGCGTCATCACCGGCTTCTTTCCGATCGGCTGGATCGTCCTGAACGTCATCTTCCTCTACCAGGTCACGGTCTCCACCGGACGGTTCGAGCTTCTCAAGCGCGCCATCGGCGGCGTCACTGAAGACCGGCGTCTGCAGCTGCTGCTGGTCGCCTTCTCGTTCGGCGCGTTCTTCGAGGGCGCATCCGGCTTCGGGACCCCGGTGGCGATCACCGGTGCCGTGCTGATCGGCCTCGGCTTCTCGCCGCTCGCGGCCTCCGGCCTGTCGCTGATCGCCAACACCGCCCCGGTCGCCTATGGCGCGCTGGGCACGCCGATCCAGGGCCTCGCCTCGGTCACGGGTCTGGACCCCTACATTCTCGGTGCGATGGTCGGCCGGCAGTTGCCGGTGTTCTCGCTGATCGTGCCGTTCTGGGTGATCTGGGCGTTCGCGGGCTGGAAGGGCATGAAGGACATTTGGCCGGCGATCCTGGTTACCGCCGTATCGTTCGCGGTGCCGCAGTTCCTGATCTCGAACTACGTCAATCCGTGGATCGTCGACATCGGCGCCTCGCTGATCTCGATGGGCACGCTGATCCTGTTCCTGAAGGTCTGGCAGCCGAGGCAGTTGTGGCTGTCGCCGGCGTTGCGCGGGCGTGACGAATCGGCCGCCACGATGACGGCGGCGAAGCCGCTGGACCGCACGCCGCTGACGCAAGCCGAGCTCTGGGGCGCGCTGCTGCCCTGGATCATCGTCTGCGTCATCATGCTGATCTGGGGCAACGGCGCCTTCAAGGCCTGGGCGAACTCGATCTTCACCTGGAACTATCCGGTTCCCGAGCTCGACAAGCTGATCAACAAGATGCCGCCGGTGGCTGCGAAGCCGACGCCGGAAGGCGCGGTGTTCTCGTTCACCTATCTGACCTTCACCGGCACCGGCATGCTGATCGCCGCGATCATCTCCGGCTTCCTGATGGGCGTCGGACCGGGCAAGCTGATCGCGGAATATGGCCGCACCATCCGTCTCTGCGCGATCTCGCTGATCACGATCTCGGCGATGCTCGCGATCGGCACGCTGACCCGGCTGTCCGGCGTCGATGCCACGCTCGGCCTCGCCTTCGCTGCGACAGGCGTGCTCTATCCGTTCTTCGGCACCTTGCTCGGCTGGTTGGGCGTGGCGCTGACGGGATCGGATACGGCCTCGAACGTGCTGTTCGGAAACCTGCAGAAGATCACCTCCGAGCAGCTCGGCCTGTCCCCTGTCCTGATGGCGGCCGCCAACTCCTCCGGTGGTGTCATGGGCAAGATGATCGACGCGCAGTCGATCGTGGTCGCCTCGACCGCCACCAACTGGTACGGCCACGAGAGCTCGATCCTGCGCTACGTCTTCCTGCATTCGATCGTGCTGGCCTGTCTGGTCGGCCTGTTCGTCACCTTGCAGGCCTATGTCTATCCGTTCACGGCGATGGTGCTGAAGTAGCAACACCGGCAGCGATAAAAGCCCCGCGCCGCAACTGCGGCGCGGGGCTTGCTATGTTTGGAACACATTTGTGCGGGAGCCGTGCTGGCGGGGGATCACGGCCGTCGCCTGGAAGGCGAGCCCTGCGTGTGACTGGTGTGAAGGGGAACGATGCAAGTGTTGAAGCGTGGCTGCGCCGTGGCGATGGTGGCGTTGTCGATGTCGGGGCTGCCGCTTGCCGCCGCCTCGGCGGAGGAATTTCCCTTCGGCATGGAGATGACGCTCGATGCGCTGCCGCAACCCGGCTCGAAGCGGGTGCCGGATCTCGACATCGGCGACAACGGTGACACCGTGCTGGAGCTGTGGTGCAAGGGCGGCAAGGGTCAGTTCTCAGTCGCCGGCAACACCATCGTGTTCATCGCCAGCAAGATCGAGGACCGCAACTGCCCGGCGGCGCGCGCCCAGGCCGACGACGAACTGATCGCGGCGCTGAGCGCGGCGACCAACTGGAAGCGTCAGGGCGACCTGATCATCTTCATCGGACCGAAGACGCTGCGCTTCCGGCTCAACACCAATTGAGCCCGAGGGCGCGCATCACGACGATGCGCGCCCTGCTGAGCTTCGTCATTTCCAGACCGAGTTGTCCGCATCCCAGCGCTTGGCCTTGAAGGCCTTCGCCAGCTCGTCGATGGCGCCGCCATCATCCCGTGTGTCGCCTTCCTCGTCGCCCGAGGATTCGTCCGACAGGATCAGCTTGGCGCTCGAGGCCTCGTCGATGGTGGTCGTCGTCGGGCTGCTGATCCAGAGCATCAGCGCGTCCGCGCCGCCCGGCTTGTCCGCCGAGACGAGGCCGGTGACCTCGATGACATCCGTGAGCTCCAGGGCCGGCATCAGCTGGCTCGGCCGCTTCAACGTCAGCTTCAGCTTGCCGCTGACCGGATTCCACGCCGCGCTCGTCGGCTTGGCATTGTAGGTCCTGGCCAGGACGTCGGAGATCGCGCCCGCCAGCTTGTCGCGGTTGATCTTGTCACCGTCGCGCCAGTCGGCCGCCGCAAAGCGGATGGTGCGGTCCATCTCGACGGTGCCTGCGGTCCAGCCGGCCGTCACGACGCCGTTCATGCTCCGCGCCTTCGCAATCAGCGCGCCGGCGCGGTCGGGGTCGACCGTCATGCTGATGGTCTGCTCGCCCGCGCGCAAGGCATCGCAGCTCACGATCAGGCTCGCCAGCGAAACTTCGACGTTCTCGCCCTTCAGGCTCTTGAGGAAGTCGGTCATGGCGTCGAGCTTGAGCCGGACCGAGACCGCCTCGGGCGAGACGTCGGTGAAGTCCTTTGGCTGGGCGCTGATCCCGTCGTCGCTCGACTGGCTCTCCTGAAACTCCTTCTCGCTCACGTCGGAGTTGTCGGTCGACGCCACCTCGGTGACGCTCTTGCCGATCGTGATCTGGCCGCGGAACTCGAACGTGTCGCCGGTCGGCTTGCGATTCAGCTTCACCGTGACCGGCTCCTTCGCGCCGTCGCTCTGGGTCGCGCCGGTCAAGGTCTGGCCGTTGACCGTGAGGCTGACCACGAAGCGGTCCTTGCGATCCGAATTCTTTGCGACGGGATAGCAGAGGTCGAGCGTGGCGGCGGTGACGGTCTTGCCCTGGCGCGTCTCCTTCAGGATCACGTCGGCATTGCCGTCCATCAGGCCGTCGATCGCGGTGAAATACCGAGTCTCGTTGGCGGGGGCCTTGGTCCCGCTCTTGCTCTGGGCCCAACCGAGTTCCGGCGCGGCCGCTGCAATCACGGCCAGCGCAAGCAAAATCGCGCGCATCTGAAAATCCTTGTGGGGGCAGAATCGGCCTTAAGCTGTAGCGCCGATTTGCGGTCGCTGCACTCCCGGTGCGGACACTCGGCCAAAGAAGGCCGCCCGGAGGCGGCCTTCCTGAATGTGAGATGTCGAAAGCAGGGCTCGGAAGCCCATGCCGCCCATGCCACCCATGCCGCCGCCGGCCGGCATCGCCGGAGCTGCATCCTTCGGCAGCTCGGCGACCATGGCCTCGGTGGTGACCAGGAGGCCGGCGACCGACGATGCGTCCTGCAGCGCGGTGCGGACCACCTTGGCCGGGTCGATGATGCCCTTGGCGACCATGTCGACATAGTCCTCGGTCTGCGCGTCGAAGCCGAAGGTCTCGGACTTCTCGTCCAGGATCTTGCCGACCACGATCGAGCCCTCGACACCGGCGTTCTCGGAGATCTGGCGAATCGGAGCCTCGAGCGCCTTCAGCACGATGTTGATGCCGGCCTGGACGTCCGAATTGGCGTTGGTGATGCGGCCGACCGCCTTCTTGGCGCGCAGCAGCGCCACGCCGCCGCCGGGGACGATGCCTTCCTGCACCGCAGCGCGGGTCGCGTTGAGGGCGTCCTCGACGCGGTCCTTCTTCTCCTTGACCTCGATCTCGGTCGCGCCGCCGACGCGGATCACCGCGACGCCGCCGGCGAGCTTGGCCAGACGCTCCTGCAGCTTCTCACGGTCGTAGTCCGAGGTGGTCTCCTCGATCTGCGCCTTGATCTGACCGACGCGCGCCTCGATGTCGGCCTTCTTGCCGGCGCCGTTGACGATCGTGGTGTTCTCCTTGTCGATCACGACCTTCTTGGCGCGGCCGAGCATCTTCACCGTGACGTTCTCGAGCTTCATGCCGAGATCTTCCGAGATCAACTGACCACCGGTCAGGATCGCGATGTCCTCGAGCATGGCCTTGCGGCGATCACCGAAGCCCGGCGCCTTGACGGCGGCGACCTTGAGGCCGCCGCGCAGGCGGTTGACGACCAGCGTCGCGAGCGCCTCGCCCTCGACGTCCTCGGCGATGATCAGCAGCGGGCGGCCCGACTGCACCACGGCTTCGAGCACCGGCAGCATGGCTTGCAGGCCGGACAGCTTCTTCTCGTGCAGGAGCACGTAGACGTCGTCGAGCTCGGCGGTCATCTTCTCGGCGTTGGTGACGAAGTACGGCGAGAGATAGCCGCGGTCGAACTTCATGCCTTCGACGATGTCGACCTCGGTATCGAGCGACTTGTTCTCCTCGACCGTGATCACGCCCTCGTTGCCGACCTTCTGCATCGCCTGGGCGATCATCTTGCCGATCGCGGCGTCGCCGTTGGCGGAGATGGTGCCGACCTGGGCGACCTCGGAGGACGAGGCGACCGGCTTGGCGCGCTTCTCGATGTCCTTGATCACGGCGGCCACCGCGATGTCGATGCCGCGCTTGAGATCCATCGGGTTCATGCCGGCGGCAACCGCCTTGGCGCCCTCGCGCACGATGGCCTGGGCCAGCACGGTCGCGGTGGTGGTGCCGTCACCGGCGGTATCGTTGGTCTTGGAGGCGACCTCGCGCAGCATCTGCGCGCCCATGTTCTCGAACTTGTCCTCCAGCTCGATCTCCTTGGCGACGGTGACGCCGTCCTTGGTGATGCGCGGAGCGCCGAAGCTCTTCTCGATGACGACGTTGCGGCCCTTCGGGCCGAGCGTCACCTTGACGGCGTTGGCGAGAATGTCGACGCCGCGCAGCATGCGGTCGCGTGCGTCGCCGGCGAATTTGACGTCCTTGGCTGCCATTTCAAAATTCTCCTGGAGTAGACCTCGACGGCGAGGGGCGTGATCGCCCGTCTTTCGCCGGAACGAGGTTGCAGAGCATTTTCGCCCGGGGCGGCTGATCGCCGCCCCCGGCAGGTCGGGATCAGGCGACGACGCCCATGATGTCGGACTCCTTCATGATCAGGAGCTCCTCGCCGTCGAGCTTGACCTCGGTGCCGGACCACTTGCCGAACAGCACGCGGTCACCGACCTTGACGTCGATCGGGATCAGCTTGCCGCTCTCGTCGCGGCCGCCCGGGCCGACGGCGACGACTTCGCCCTGCGAGGGCTTTTCCTTGGCGCTGTCGGGAATGATGATGCCGCCCTTGGTCTTCTCTTCGGCGTCGATGCGCTTAACCACGACGCGGTCATGCAGGGGACGAAACTTCGATTTGGCCATGACGGATCCCTTTGGGGTGCTTGGATAAGTGTTGCTGTCGGAGGGAATCTGAATGCGGCCACATTTGACGCCCACTTGGCGTCAACTGGCTCGCAGCCTTAGCAATCGCGCCCTCCGAGTGCTAAAGACCGCTCGGGGAAATATGGCTTGCGGCTGTTCCTGTCAAGCAACGGCCAGCCGTTAAGCCGTTCTTGAGGCTGTTGGGGGGATGTTGTCCCGGGCCAGACATGTTAGTGGAGCGTCGTCGTCATCCGACGTCGTTGCTCTGACGAGCGTTTTGCGCTTGGTTGCCGGACGGGGCAGCCACGATCTTGTTCCTAAGGGGATGCCATGACGAGTTCACGGTGCGCGCGGCCGGTTGCCAATCTCGCGATCGCGTCGGCGCTCACGATGCTTCTGGGAGCGTGCACGGGCTTCAGCCTGTCGCCGTCGCCCCCCATGCAGACCGAGGCACCGGTCGAGCCCGAGGTTCCGGCGACGATCCGCCCCGAGGATCTCGTGGGCAAATGGGGCCTCGCCGCCTACAACAATCCCAATGACCGCGCGCGCACCGAGAAGATGGCTCTGGCGCAGTGCAAACAGCCTTACGTCATCGGGGCAGGCACGTCCGGTGGTGTCGTGATGCATCTGGCCGACCAGGCGACTCCCCAGGAACTGCGCCTGAAGGGGTCGGCCAGCGGCAAGAACTACATCGGCCCGGCCGGACCGCCCGGCGGCGAGCAGGACCGCGAGGTCGTCTCCTTCGACGGCCGTGTGCTGATCACCCGCTTCGTCGACAAGGATGCGGCGACCCGTTACCAGACGATGGTCTACGTCCGCTGCGGGCCGCGCGCCTGAGATCCGGGCGAACATCCCGCCAGGGTCGAGATGTCGAACGAAAAACGCCGGCGATAGCGCCGGCGTTCCTGTATGGTGAGTTGCCTGGAGCGGTCGCCGGGACTGGCCGACGAGCTCAGTTGAACATCGCGTCGATGTCGTCCTGCGAGGCGTGGCCGACCTCGCCCGCCGCCTTCGGGCCGTTCAGCAGCCTGGCGTCGCCCTCGCGGGTGTCGACGATCGGCGGCACATGCGCCTTGATGGCGTCGACGCCGCCCCAGATGTCCATCATCACCACGATGTGGTGCTCGATGAACTTCATCGTGGTCATGACCTTGTTGATGCGCTGGCCGGTCAGGTCCTGGAAGTTGCAGGCCTCGAAGATCGAGACCACGCGCTCCTGGATCTCTTCGCTCAGGATCTTCTGCTGGTCGGCCGAGTCCACCTTGGACAGTGCGCTGGCGGCCTGGTCGATCGCCTCCGCGGCTTCGAGGATCTGCTGCGTCGCCTGCTCGGTGCCGCCGACGACCGCCCCGAGCTCGCCGTTGACCTTGGCCATCTCCTCGCCATTGAAGCTCTTGGCATGGAGGGTCGCGATCTCGCCCTTGGTGCGGTTGATCGCGTCGTGGATCAGGTCGAGCTCGACCTTGAGCTTTTCGCACTGCTCGATCTGGGCGCGATAGGTCTCGAGCAGCGCGCGCGCTTCGGCGACCTCGCGTGCGGCGGACTCTTCGATGGCGGCGTTCGCCGAGTTGTTGCCGCCGCTGCGGATCGCATTGGCCATCTGGGAGCGGATCGCGCGGAGCTCGTCCATGATTTCCTTGTGGTTGGGGCCGATCTCGCCGCCCACGAATTCTGGCTCCGGCATATGGCCGACGATTGCTTCTTCGATACGGAAACGCTTGCGAACAGCCATGATAGTATCCCTGACCTTTTGCTCGGATCAGTTCTACGCAGAGGCTATTTAACATCGCGTTCACGCCAGGAACCGCCGTCGAGCAACGCTGGCGTGCATCGTGCGCCAACTATTAACCATGCCCCGCCGGCCTTCACGCAAAATAAACGCTAGCTATCAAAACCGCCGGCGTATGCAGCGATGGTGAATCCCGGGGCCTCCCGCGTTTACCAAAGCGATCGGGTTTTGCTCTTTATTGACGATACGCGGCGGCGTTGCCGCCTCGCGCGACGAACAGTCTCCAGACGAAACAGTACAGAGTACGTCGATGTTCAAATCATTCTCCACAGCGCTGCTGGCCGGCGCATGCGCATTCTATTCAGGTCTGGATCGGGCTGCGGCCCAGGGGTTTCAGCAACCGACCGTGATTTACAGCGGGCCGCCGCAGCAGTCCGCGCCGGTGCGCACCGCCTATGTCGAACGCTCGCGCATGGGTGGCGGCTTCATCGAATTCCTGTTCGGGGATCCGCAAGGCGGCCGCGGCGGGCCTCCGCCGGGACAGCCGATGTACCAGCAGCAGCCATCCTATTACGAGCCGCAGCGGCTGGCGCCAGGCATGGTCCCGCAGCAGGGAGTACCGGATGAGGAGGCCTATGAGCAGACGCAACGGCCGCTCGATCCGAAATACGAGAAACAGATCGTTGACTATGACGGCAAAGAGCGGCCGGGCACGATCGTCATCGATACGCCGAACAAGTTCCTCTATCTGGTCCAGGGCGAGGGCAGGGCGCTCCGCTATGGCATCGGCGTCGGCCGCCCCGGCTTCACCTGGTCGGGCGTGAAGACGATCTCGGCCAAGCGTGAATGGCCGGACTGGACGCCGCCGGCGGAAATGCTCGCTCGGCGGCCCGACCTGCCGCGGCACATGGAGGGCGGACCGCAGAACCCGCTCGGCGCACGCGCGATGTATCTCGGCTCGTCGCTGTATCGGATCCACGGTTCGAACGAGCCTTGGACGATCGGCACCAACGTGTCGTCAGGCTGTATCCGGATGCGCAACGAGGACGTCATCGACCTCTATGGCCGCGTGAACGTCGGTGCCCGGGTCATCGTGCTCTGACGACCCCCTCTGCACGACATCCGCAACTGAAAAGGCCGCCCGTGGGGCGGCCTTTCGCATTCTTCAGTTCGCTGCGACCCGGGAGCATCAAGCGTAGTCGCTGCCACCATCGTCATCGCCATAGCCGTCATCGGCATCGAAATCGGCCGCGTCGTTGTCATTGCCGCTGTCGTCATAGTTCGCCTGGTCGAACAGGCCGGCGCGGCCGCCGTCGCCGCCCGAGCGGCCAATGTCGTCGAGACCGGCGTCGCGCGCCAGCGAGCCGCCGGACTGGTCGCCGCTCCACGGGCTGGCACCACCGCCGCGCTCCTCGATGATCGTGGTGTCACCGAACGCCTGATGCGACCCGCCGCCCATCATCGAGCGGATGCCGCCGAGCAGCAGCGAGCCGCCGACCATGCCGGCCGCAGCGGCCGCCGCCGTGCCGAGGAACGAGCCGCCTCCACCGCCGAACATGCCGCCGCCACGCGGCTGGCCGAAGCCGCCCTGATCGTAAGGGCCGGGCTGACCGGGATAGCCGGGCTGGCCCTGGTAGCCCGGGGGCATCGCCTGACCGCTGTTCCAGACCGGCCGGTTCGGCGACGGCGGCGGCACGTTGGGGACCGAACCGCGGCTGCCCGAGCCGAAGATGCTGTCGCGCATCGAATCGAGGAATCCGCCGGACTGGGCCTGCTGCGGGGCCTGGGCGTGCTGCAGCTCCTCAATGCGGGCGTTGGCGCGCTTCAAGGCTTCGTCCTGTACCAGCACCGTCTGCACCAGCGCGTAGACGGCATTGGGAGCCCGCTGCAGCGCCTGGGCGATGGCGGCGGCGGCCTCCGGATCACGCGGTGCACTCTCCAACTTGGCAAGCCGGTCGAACAGATCGTCGATGAGTTGGCGTTCTTGCGGTGTCATGTCGTTCTCCTGCAGCTTGCCTGGTTCCGGCCAAGCGCGGCCAAGATTTAGGGGGACTTTGTGGCCCGGCCAGCCGGGGCGAGGATTAAATTTCCGTATGCGACACAGCGTCTCTCGGGCTTGCGCAGCGTTTTGGAGTTCAACGCTGCCCGCACCGCAGGAGCAACGCTGCCGAGCGGCGTTTTGTTCGTCGCAGACCTGCAAGATCCGTTCAGGCCAGCGTCATCCGGCGGCGGTCGAGCAGCGCTGGAAAATGCTCGCCGGCGAGATAGGCGTGCTCGTGCTCGCGCTGGACGGTCAAAGGATCAAGCTCGATCAGGACGTCGTCGACGAAGCCGGGGTGGCACATCACCAGCCCGTCCTCGGGCAGTTCGTCCAGGAAGCCGTCCATCAACGTGGCGAAATCCGAGGTCTTGCTGAAGTCGTAGGCGCCGGCGAAGGCAGGATTGAAGGCGATCTCGGCCCGCTTGGCATGACGGCGGAATTGCGCGCTCAGGACGTCCAGCAGCAGCGCCTTCGGTGCCGTCAGCCGCTGCATCAGCGGCACGTTGCGCCCCCTGACGCACCCAGGCCGCTGGCGCGGCTTCCTTGACCGCGGCGAGGAAGCCCTCGCGCACCTGCGGATAGAGCTGGGCATGCTGATGGCCGTCGACGAAATCCGGGGCGCGGCCGAACAGCTCGCCGAACGCCGCAAGCTGGACCAGCACCTCGGCGCGGATCAGCTCGGGATCGAGCCGGCGGGACATTCCGGCGCGCAGCAGCTTGGGAAAGGGCAGGAACATGCCGCCCTCCGACGGGCGGAAGTGCATGGTAAGGGGCCGGAATGGCGCGGTCAGCGTGACATGCAGGCCGATGGCGCAACGTGGGCTGTCGGACGCGACCTTGGTCAGCTCCGTCACCTCGTCGCGTCCGATCGCGGCGCCCACCGTCATGACCGAGGTGGCGTTCAGCCGGCCGCGCGCGATCAGGTCGCGGATGGCGCTGTTGACCCCGGGGCTGATGCCATAGTCATCGGCGCACAGCCAGATGCGCCGGTGCGGCGTCGCGCTCATTCCGCGGCGTTCCTCTCGGCGCCATCGCTCCGTGTATCGAGCGCTGCACGCTTTTCGCTGTGCTCGGCGACGAAGTAGATCGGACGCGCCTTCAGCTCGGACAGGATCTTGCCGATATACTCGCCCATGATGCCGATCATGATCAGTTGCACGCCGCCGATCGTCATCAGGCCGACCATCAGCGAGGGATAGCCCGGCACCGATTTGCCGCTGACGAAGGTCTCC
This sequence comes from Bradyrhizobium oligotrophicum, assembly GCA_050641875.1. Lineage (GTDB taxonomy): Bacteria > Pseudomonadota > Alphaproteobacteria > Rhizobiales > Xanthobacteraceae > Bradyrhizobium > Bradyrhizobium oligotrophicum_B. The sequence goes on along the minus strand of CP192619.1, from coordinate 850,824 downwards.
CAGAGGATGGAGAGCCCGAACAGGAAGGCGGCAGAGGCCAGCAGGATTCCGAGCAGGCTGGCGAAGCGCAGCGGGGCGACCGAAAACGAGGTCAGCCCTTCGATCGAGAGGCCGAGCAGGCTCGTCACGTTGAAGGTCGTCACGCCGTGGGCGCGCGCCGCGGGCTCATAGTCGACGCGGATCTGGCGGAAGCCGATCCAGCTCGCCAGGCCCTTGAAGAAGCGGTTGCGTTCAGGGAGCTGCCGCAGCGCGGCCACCGCGCGCGGCGACAGCAGGCGAAAGTCGCCGGCATCCTCGGGAATCTTCTGCCGCGCCCCCCAGTTGATGAGCGCGTAGAAGCCGTGAACGGCGACCCGGCGCAGGAACGGCTCGTTGTCGCGATGCGCCTTGGCGGTATAGACGACGTCGTAGCCGTCCTTGATCCAGTGCGTGACGAGTTGCTCGACCAGGGCTGGCGGATGCTGGCCGTCGCCGTCCATGAACAGCACGGCGCCGCGCCGGGCATGATCGAGGCCGGCCATCAGCGCGGCCTCCTTGCCGAAATTGCGCGACAGCGACACGACCTGCACATCGAGCGCATCGGCCAGCAGGGTGCGGGCAATCGCGAGCGTGTTGTCGCGGCTGCCATCGTCGACATAGACGAGCTCACAGGCGAGACCGAAGCGCTGACGCAGGGTGCGTGCGAGATTGTTCAGCCGCTCGTGCAGCGCCGTCAGTCCCGCGCCCTCGTTGTAGACGGGGATAACGATCGACAGTCCCTGCGACGCGGCGTCGGCCGCGGTCGTGGTCAGGTCGGACACGTCAGTTCCCAGCATTGCTCAGAGTCCTCGTTCTCCTACCAACATATGGTAGTCGCGCTCACCTGTCGCTACGATGAACGGCGATTTATGATCGCAGGAAGGCCTCGAGGCGGGCAAACAGCGGATTCTCGCGGTCGAGCACGTAGTCGAGCGAGGCGACCGAGACGGTCTCGGCACCATGTGCGCGCAGAAAGCTGCCGAGCGCGTAGATCTGCGCCGGTGGGCAGTGCAGGGTGAGCATGCCGGACGAGGTCGGGCCGCCGAACGGCGCCACGACGCCGAAGCGGTTGTGCGCTTCGGTCAGCATTGTTGCGTCGCACCCTTTGAAGCGGGTGCGGACCTCGCGGTATTTGCTGGCGCGGGCGCGGGCGTGGATGTGGTCGAGAATGATCCGGGCGCTCTCGCGCGGACCCTCCGACCAGTCGGCGTCGCGGGAGGCGACCAGGTTGGCCTGGCTGCGCAGGATCACGCCGTCGTCCAGCACCTTCAGCCCGTTGGCCACCAGCGTCGAGCCGGTGCTGGTGATGTCGACGATCAGCTCGGCAGTGCCGACCGCGGGCGCGCCCTCGGTGGCGCCGGCGCTCTCGACGATGCGGTAATCGACGATGCCGTGGGCGGCGAAGAAGCTGCGCGTCAGGTTGATGTACTTGGTGGCAACGCGCATCCGGCGATTGTGCTGGGCGCGAAAACCGGTGGTGACGTCATCGAGATCGGCCATGGTGCGGACGTCGATCCAGGCCTGCGGCACCGCGACGACGACGTTGGCGCCGCCGAAGCCGAGCGTGTCGATCAGCAGCACGCGTTTGTCGGCATCGGTGATGCTCTCGCGCACCAGATCCTCGCCCGTGACGCCGAGATGCACGCTGCCGCGCGCCAGTTGCGAGGCGATCTCACTCGCAGAGAGATAGGCGATCTCGACATTGTCGAGACCTGCGATGGTGCCGCGATAGTCGCGCGCGCCGCCGGGCTTGGACAGGTTCAGCCCGGCGCGGCCGAAGAAGGCTTCGGCATTCTCCTGCAGGCGTCCCTTGGAGGGAACGGCGAGGACGAGGGGGCCGCTCATGATGCTCTCCCGGCCGCGGACTTGCCCACGGCGCTGCTCTGGGCCAGGCGCTCGATCCAGATCGAGAAGCCGACGGCCGGAATCGACTCGGCGGCGCCAAGCTGGCTCAGCAGGCCGTCATAACGGCCGCCGGCGACCAGCGGCTCGTCGCCATTGCCGGGATGATGCAGCTCGAACTCGAAGCCGGTGTAGTAGTCGAGGCCGCGGCCGAACGACGTGGCGAAGCGCACCTTGGCGAGATCGATGCCGCGCTGGGCCATGAAGCCGGCGCGGGCCTCGAGCGCGTCGATCGCCGCCGAAATGTCGAGCTTGGCATCGGCGGCGAGGGCGCGAAGCTGCTGGACGGCTTCGGTCGGGCTGCCGCTGATGGCGAGGAAGCGCTTGATACGGTCCAGCGCGTCACGCGGCAGCGCGCCGCTCTTCAGGGTGGATTGCTCGAGGAAGCGGTCGGCGATCTCCGCCACCGTGCGGCCGCCGACCGCGGTTGCGCCGGCAATCGACATCAGGTCGGTGACCAGGGCGAGCGCCGCCTTGCGGTCGGACCCGGCCAGAGCGGCGAGCACGCCCTCATACTCATTGCGCGGCGCCACCGAGGCGATCGCCAGCCGCTCGAGGTCCTGCGCCAGGGTGCGCTTGCGGTTGAAGTCCTTGATCAGCCGCCGCCGCCAGACCGGATAGAGATCGAGGGCGTCGATCAAGGCTGTGAACAGCGCGACGTCGCCGGTGCGGATCTCCACCGCGGCCAGGCCGGCGGTGGCGGTCGCCTCGATCGCCAGCGCCAGCATCTCGGCATCGGCGGCGGGCCGATCCTGGCGGCCGAACGATCTCGATGCCGGCCTGCAGGAACTCGCTCGAGCGGCCCTCGCGGTAACGAAATACTGGACCGAGATAGCTGAAGCCGGCCGCCTGCCCGGCGCGGGCCGAGGCGAGGTAGTCACGGGCGACGGGAATGGTCAGGTCGGGGCGCAGGCAGAGCTCTTCGCCGGCTGCGTCGCCGGTCAGATAGAGGCTCTTGCGGATGTCCTCCCCCGAGAGATCGAGAAATGGCTCGGCCGGCTGCAGGATCGCCGGCTCGGCCCGGCGATAGCCGGCCTGGGCGAAGGATTGCAGCAGCAAGTCCGCCCACGCGGCGGGTCCGGTTGGAGCGGGTCCGGTCATGTCGATCGAGTTCCAAAGTGGATTGGGCGCCCTGAAGGCGGCGGCTGCCCCTTAGCATGGCCGTTTGACGGTTTCGACTGCGAATGGCCGCAGCGAGCCACAATTGGCCGGATGCCTTAACCGCGGGGGCCGGGCCAGTCCCCGAGCGTCGCCTGGATCACGGCGAGGGCGGCAACGCCTGCCGTATCCGCGCGCAGGATGCGCGGACCCAGGGCCAGCCTGATGACGTGCGGCTGGCGCAGCAGCAGCGTGCGTTCATCGTCGGCAAAACCGCCCTCCGGACCGATCAACAGGTCGATGCCGGCCGCGTTCTTGCTTCCGCGCAGCGCCTGCAGCGGATCGGCCAGCTCGGCCGCCTCATCGCAGAACACCAGCAGCCGCTCGGGTTGCCGCTGCGCGAGGAAGCGCTCCAGCGGCACGGGGTCCTTGACGTCGGCGAGGCTGAGGATGCCGCATTGCTCGGCGGCCTCGACCACGTTGGCGCGCATGCGCTCGCTATTCACGCGCGACACCTGGGTATGCCGGGTGATGACCGGCTCCAGGCGCGAGGCGCCCATCTCGACCGCCTTCTGCACCATGTAGTCCAGCCTCGCGTGCTTGAGCGGTGCGAAGACGTAGGCGATGTCCGGCAGGTGATCCTGCGGCCGGCTCTGCTGCTGGATCGTCAGGGCGTCCGCGCGCTTGCGGCCCTCGATCACGGCCCGCCATTCGCCGTCGCGGCCGTTGAAAACCAGGACGTGATCGCCGGCGCCGAGGCGCAGGACGTTGCCGAGATAATTTCCCTGGTTGCGGTCGAGCGCGACCGAGCCTCCCTCCTGCAGGGGCGCGTCGACGAACAGGCGCGGGGCGGTGAAGTCGTATGCGGGCATGGAGCGAAGCGGTGCCGATGATGGACGTTGCTTACCGGACCCACGCGCCAGCCGCAAAGCCGGAGGGGCCGTCACGTGGTGTTGTATCGGGTATCGGCGATGGCGCCTTTCGGCCGTGCTGTCGACAGATTTTACCGTTTCGATCCCTCCGGTCGTCCCTTGGGACGGACATCCGACGATTCCGTGAGCCTCGATGCGGAGAACGGCCTTGACCTTGAGACATTCGACTTCGGCGCTTGCGATCTGGGCGCTTGCCGCGATCATCGCGGTGATGGTCGCTGCGCCGTCCCGGGCCGACGACAGGGCTGTCGCCGCGCCCCCGCAACGGGCCGCCCCCGCGGTTCCGGGTGGTGCCGGCGCGGCCGGCTTTCGCCCACCCGAAACCTGCCTGAAGGAGTTCACCCCGCTGCGGGACGAGACCGCGCGCCGGGCCAAGCTGCTCAAGGCGGCGACCGAGCGGCGCTTTGCGCCCGGCGAGGCCTGTCAGCTCGTGCATGACTACGAGCTCGCCCAGACCAAGATGATCGACTACGCGGTCGCGCATGCCTCGCTTTGCGGGATCCCGGCCAAGATCACCGATCAACTGAAGGCGAATCACGAAAGCACCCTGACCGTGATGCGCAAGGTGTGCACGGCGACGTGACACCTCGCGGCGGGCATGGTCGCCGCCGAACTGGCTATTCCGTTCATCGGGCGGGCCGGGCGCAGACTGAACCCGATGTCCGGGCCTGACGTCCGGGGACGGGATTGCATGCCGGTTGGAACCCGGCTGCGTCTCTCCGCCGCGGATGTGATCAACTCCGCGGTTGTGCTGGACGGGCGAGAATCGTAAAAGCCCCGGATCGGATCGTGCTTTCATCCGGAAGTGTTGAGGATTCTTGGTCTTGCCGGAGAACCAGCCTTGATCGTCCGCCAGTCTTTCATGCCTCTCGCCATTGCCGCCCTGGTGCTCGCCACGGGGCAGGTCTTCGCGCAGAGCTCGTTTCCCGCGCCGATGCCTGGCCAGGCCCAGACCAGCAGCTCGCCGTTTCCGCCTATCAACGGCGCGGCGCCGACCCGGGCAGCAGCCCCGGCAAGCCCGTTCCCCACTCCAGGCGCTCCCGCGTTCGGCGGCGGTGGCGGCTTCCAGCCGGCCCCGATGGGGGCCGCGCCGCAGGGCGGGCCGCCCGAAAGCTGCATGAAGGAGTTCATGCCGCTGCGCGAGGAGGCCGAGCGTCGCGGCAAGTTGATAAAGGCCGCGAGCGACCGCAAGGCCTCGCCCGACGAAGCCTGCAAGCTGATCGCAAATTTCGGCAAGGCCGAAGTGAAGATGATCAAATATGTCGAGGCGCATTCGGCGAGCTGCGGAATTCCCCAGCAGATCGCCGATCAGCTGAAGGCCGGTCACAAGAACACCGACGCGCTGGAAAAGAAGGTCTGTGCCGTGGCGGCGCAGATGCAGTCGGGGGCAGGACGGCCCGCCGCTCCGAGCCTGAGCGACGTCCTGGGCTCGTCGGCCGCGTTGCCTGAGGCCAACACGACCAAGAAGGGCGGGTCTGCCTTCGACACCATGACCGGCAACGTTCTCACCCGATGAGCGCTACCGCCGTCCGCGTTGCTGACGCGACCGGCAATTGGGTCGACACGCTGGCTCCGGTCTGGAGCCGGCCCTACCTGCGCCTCGCCCGCTTCGATCGCCCGATCGGATCCTGGCTGCTGCTGATGCCGTGCTGGTGGTCGGCCGCGCTGGCCGCTGGGATGCTCGGCGATCTGTCCATGCTTCCCGTATGGATCGCGCTCTACTTCATCGGCGCGTTCGTCATGCGCGGCGCCGGCTGCACCTGGAACGACATCACCGACCGCGATCTCGACGCCAAGGTCGAGCGCACCCGCTCGCGACCGATTCCCGCCGGCCAGGTCGGCGTCAAGCAGGCGCTCGCCTTCCTGGTGGTCCAGGCCCTCATCGGCCTCGCCGTGCTACTGCAGTTCAACCGCTTCGCGATCGTCACCGGCATCGCCTCGCTGCTGATCGTGGCGATCTATCCGTTCATGAAGCGCGTCACCTGGTGGCCGCAGGTCGTGCTGGGTCTCGCCTTCTCGTGGGGCGCGCTGATGGGATTTGCCGTTGCGTTCGGCCGCATCGATGCAACCGCGCTGCTGCTCTACGCCGGGTCGATCTCGTGGGTGATCGCCTATGACACGATCTACGCGCATCAGGACGCGGAGGATGACGCGCTGATCGGCATCAAGTCGACCGCGCGCCTGTTTGCCGAGCGCACACATCTGGCGCTGGTCATCTTCTACAGTCTGGCCGTCATCCTGATTGGGGCCGCGTTCGCGACCGCTCACGTGCATGTCGCGGCGTGGCTCGGGCTCGCGGGCTTCGCCGCCCATCTCGGCTGGCAGATCTGGCGGCTGGATACCGCCGATCCGGCGCTGTGCCTGCGCATCTTCAAATCGAACCGCGATGCCGGGCTGCTGCTGTTCGCCGGACTGCTGGTCGATGCCGTGCTGCGCGCAACCTGATCAGTTGCGCGCGATGATCTCGCGCTCGCCGCGATGGACCGAGGCGGGATTGAGCTGGTAGCCGACACGGCGTCGCATCAGGAAGCGCGGACGGCGCGAGCGGATCGCGTTGCGGCGGCGGCGGCGCGGCGCGGCCTCGCGGCGCGTATCCTGCAACTGGGGCAGCGCGAACGTCTCGCTCCACATCGCCCACGCGGCAACGATCTCGTTCTGGTCGTCGCTGACGCAGAGCGGAATGGTCAGGGAAGGGTCGCGGTGGACGAGCACCAGCATCACCTGTGTGGCATCGATCTCGCGGAGCGCGATGCCGAGGAAGTCGCTGACCCGGAGGTTCACGGCCATGCGCATGCCGCTCACGGCACGGCGCAGGACCACGCGCTCCCGGTGCAATTCGATCTGCCGGATTCCGCCATCGGCACGGGTATCGTGCGCGCTGTACGAAATGGGCAGGGAAAGAGGGTCGAGCCGCAGGACGCGGCCCGACCCAGCGGAATTGCTTCCGCCTGTTGCTGTTTGACGCCTCACGGCTTGGTCTCCCCGCCGGGATTATGCTCCCGGTCGATGCGTGTGACCTTGCCACGCAGATCGCCCGTATCGGCTTAACAAGCCTGGTTAATCAGAACTCACGCACGATCCTCTTACCGTCATGATTGACAAGCGCTTGCCCCGCATGATTGACGAGACCTTGCCGATTTGCCGACAATCCGATGTGCCGTCTGCCGTCCTGCTTGAAGTCGGCGTGAACAGGCCACATTTCGTTTGGATTGAGCCGTCTTCGCCGCCCACCTGACATCGATCGGATCGTGTTCGTGACCTCTTCCCCAGCCTCATCGTCGACCTCCGCCCAATCAGATCTGCTCGACCAGTCCGCCCTTCGAACGCTCGCCGAGCGGCTGGTGGAAGCCGCGAGGAAGGCCGGCGCCGATGCCGCTGACGCCATCGCGGTGCGCGGCATCTCGCAAGGCGTCGAGGTCCGTGACGGGCGCGTCGAAGAATCCGAGCGCTCGGAAGGCGACGATGTCGGCCTGCGCGTTCTGGTCGGCAAGCGCCAGGCCGTGGTGTCGACCAACGACGTCAGCGGGGACGGCGTGGCGCGGCTGGCCGAGCGGGCGGTGGCGATGGCGCGGGTGGCGCCTGACGACCAATATGTCGGCCTCGCCGATCCGGCGCTGCTGGCGCGCGACATTCCCGAGCTCGACCTGCTCGATCCGCAGATCCCGTCGACCGCAGAGCTGGAGCGCCGTGCCCAGGAGGCGGAGGCGGCCGCGCTCGGCGTGAAGGGCGTCACGAAGTCCGGTGGTGCGTCGGCCTCGACCGGCATCGGCGGCATGGTGCTGGTCACGAGCCACGGTTTTCACGGCGCCTATCTGCGCTCGAGCCAAAGCATCTCGACGACCGCCATTTCCGGCGAAGGCACCGGCATGGAGCGCGACTACGACTACACGGCGGCTCCGCACGGCGCCGACCTGCTGGCGCCCGCGGCTGTCGGGCGCAGCGCTGGCGAACGTGCGGTGGCGCGCGCCAATCCGCGCAAGGTTGCCACGTGCCAGGTGCCTGTGGTGTTCGACCCCCGCGTGTCGGGCTCGCTGGTCGGTCATCTGGTCGGCGCCATCAATGGCGCCTCGATCGCGCGCAAGACCAGCTTCCTCAAGGACAAGCTCGGCGCGCAACTGTTCGCCAAGGGCATCCGCATCATCGATGATCCGCTGCGCAGGCGGGGCTTGCGGTCGCAGCCGTTCGACGCCGAGGGCGTGAAGGTGAAGCAGACCGCGCTGGTCGACGACGGCGTGCTGACGACGTGGCTGCTGGACTCGGGCACCGCGCGCGAGCTCGGCATGGTGACGACCGGCCACGCCCATCGCGGCGTGTCGTCGTCGCCTTCGCCCGGTCCGTTCAATCTGCATCTCGAAGCCGGCGTCGTGACAGCCAAGGAGCTGATCTCGGACATCAAGCAGGGCTTCTACGTCACCGACCTGATCGGCTCGGGCGTCAACGGCGTCACCGGAGACTACAGCCGTGGCGCGTCCGGCTTCTGGATCGAGAATGGCGAGATCGGCTATGCCGTGAGCGAGGTGACGATCGCCGGGCATCTGTTCGAGATCTTCAAGTCGATGACGCCCGCCAGCGATCTGCAATTCCGCTATGGCGTCAATGCGCCGACGGTGCGCATCGAAGGATTGACGCTTGGCGGACGGTGAGATCGAGAAGCCGGACGAGACCAGCCTCGCGGCAGACGCCAGGCTCCTGAAGGAGGCGGTGCGCGAAGCCGGCGAACTCGCACGTTCGATGTTCGGGACGGAGCTGCGAAAATGGACCAAGGGGGCGTCGTCGCCCGTCTCCGAAGCCGACATGGCGGTCAATGCGCTGCTCGAACGCAGGCTGCGATCCGCAACGCCGGACTACGGCTGGCTGTCCGAGGAGAGCGCGGATGATCGGGAAAGGCTCGGCCGGTCGCGGGTCTGGATCGTCGATCCGATCGACGGCACGCGGTCCTATCTCGGCGGCCGCAACGACTGGTGCGTGAGCGTTGCGCTGGTCGAGCACGGTGCGCCGATACTCGCCGCGGTGCATGTCCCGGTCAGCGAGGAGTTCTTCTTCGCCGCGCGCGGTAGCGGCACCACGTTGAACGAACAGCCGGTTCGGGTCGCGCCCGGACGAGAGCTCGATTTCTCGCGCGTGGCCGGGCCAAAACCGCTGGTTGAGCGGCTGGCTCCGGATTCGGCGCGGATTGAACTGCATCCGCGAATCGGATCATTGGCGCTGCGCCTGTGCCGTGTCGCGCATGGCGGGCTCGATGCCGCATTTGCAGGCGGGCAAAGCCGCGATTGGGATCTTGCGGCGGCTCATTTGATCGTGCAGGAAGCGGGTGGTAAAATGACCGCGTTGTCCGGCGAGGCGATCCTCTATAATCGTCCGGAAGTGGTGCACGGGGTGCTGGTGGCAGCGGGCCGCGACCGACATGCCGACATCGTCGCGCAGTATCGCAGGTTACCGCCGGACTGAACGACCCTTGATCGCACCCTCCACGTCGCCTGCAAGGCGTTGACTAGGAAACGATACCGATGACAGATAGCGCCTCGCAGCAGCTCCTTCACCTCGTGATCGGCGGCGAGCTCATCAACCTCGACAAGAACGAATTCAAGGATCTCGACAAGGTCGATATCGTCGGCGTCTATCCGAACTACGCGGCGGCCCACGCCGCCTGGCGAGCCAAGGCGCAGATGACGGTCGACAACGCCCACATGCGCTATTTCATCGTTCACCTGCACCGGCTGCTCGATCCCGGTCAGGATGCGAAGTAAGCCGCAAAGCTCGCGACTTGAAACATCTGATCCGTAATACGCTGCGTAGCGGCTGGTTCCAGCGCGCCGTCGGGTTTCTCGCGGCCGAGTACCTGCGTCTGGTGTGGCTGACCAATCGCTTCACCTATGAGCCGCCCGAGGTCTACGACATCGTCGAGCCGCAGATGCCGGCGATCTTCGCGTTCTGGCACGGCCAGCATCTGCTGACACCCTTCATCAAGAACAAGCCGAGCTACCGCGCCAAGGTGCTGATCTCGCGCCATCGCGACGGCGAGTTCAACGCGATCGCCGCCGAGCGGCTCGGCATCGGCACTATCCGCGGCTCCGGCGATCATGGCTCCTCCTTCCACCGGAAAGGCGGGGTGGGGGCATTCAAGGAGATGGTGCGGGCGCTCGAAGACAACTATAATGTTGCATCGACCGCCGATGTGCCGAAGCGCGCGCGGATTGCGGGTCTGGGCATCATCATGCTCGCGCGCGAATCAGGACGTCCGATCATGCCGTTCGCAATGGTCACGAGCCGCTTCATCCGCCTGAAGAACTGGGACAGCACCACCATCAATTTGCCATTTGGCCGCGGCGCATTGGTGGGAATCAAGGAAATCAACGTGCCGCGCGATGCCGACGCCGCGATGATGGAAGAGGCGCGTCTCGACCTCGAGGCGACGCTGAACGAATGCATGCGCCGCGCCTATGAGATCGTCGGCCGTCCCGAGGCCTGTCCTCCGCCGGTCGCGTCGGGAGCATCGAGTGCCTAGCCCTCTGCCGATGGCCCTGCGTGTCTACCGCGGGTTGTCCTCGGCGGCGGTGCCGCTTGCGCCGGCCCTCATCAGACAGCGGCTCAAGCATGGCAAGGAGGATCCGGAGCGGACCGACGAGCGGCGCGGCCTGAGCCATGACACGCGCCCGCTGGGTCCGCTGGTCTGGATTCACGGTGCCAGTGTCGGCGAGGTGCTGGCGGCGGCGGCGCTGATCGAGCGGCTGCGCGAGCTCAACATCCGCATCCTGATCACGTCCGGCACCGTGACGTCGGCTGCCATCGTGGCCAAGCGCTTCCCGCCCGACGTGATCCACCAATACGTCCCCTATGACACGCCGCGCTTCGTGGAGCGGTTTCTCGATCATTGGCGTCCCTCGCTCGGGCTGTTCATCGAGTCGGACCTCTGGCCGAATCTCATCCTCGCCGGCGCCTCGCGGCGGGTGCCGATGGTGGTGATCAACGGCCGCATGTCGCCGCGCTCGTTCCCGCGCTGGCGCCGCATGTCCGGCACCATCTCCGCCTTGCTGGGACGCTTTGATCTCTTCCTGACGCAGTCGGAGGCGGATGCCGACCGGTTCTCCGCGCTCGGTGCGCGCAACGTCATCACCACCGGCAATCTCAAGCTCGACGTGCCGGCGCCGCCCGCCGAGCCGGCGAAGCTCGATCGGCTCACGGCGATGACGCGCGGCCGTCCGGTCGTCGTCGCCGCCTCCACGCATCCCGGCGAGGACGAGATCCTGATCGCGGCCCACAAGGCCTTGTCGGTGTCCTATCCGTCGCTGCTCACCGTGATCGTGCCGCGCCATCCGCATCGCGGCCCGGCGGTCGCGGAGCTCGTCGCAAGCGCCGGCTTGCAGGGCGCCTTGCGGTCGCGCGAGGATCAGCCCCGCGCCGGCACAGACATCTACGTCGCCGACACGATGGGTGAGCTCGGCCTGTTCTACCGGCTGGCGCCTGTCGTGTTCATGGGCGGGTCGCTGGTCGAGCATGGCGGCCAGAACCCGATCGAGGCCGTCAAGCTCGGCGCGGCCATCGTGCATGGGCCGCATGTGTTCAACTTCACCGACGTCTATGAGTCGCTGGACAAGGCCGGGGGAGCCAGGCTCGCCCACGATCAGGAGGCGCTGATCCGCCAACTCCGGCAATTGCTCGCTGATCCCGCAGCCGGCAACAGCCTGGTTGCGGCAGGAACGCGCGTGGTCGATCAGCTCGGTGGCGCGCTGGAGCGGACGCTGTCGGCGCTCGAGCCGTATCTGTTGCAGGTCAGGCTCGAAATGGGGGCCGCCGGCGATGCGTGAGCCGGCCTTCTGGCATCGGCCGCCGTCCTGGAAATCGCGTCTGCTGTCTCCGTTCTCGATACTCTACGGCGCCGTTGCCGCACGCCGGATGGCGCAAGCCGGCGTCGATGCCGGACTGCCGGTGATCTGCGTCGGCAATTTCCATGTCGGCGGGGCGGGCAAGACGCCGACCGTGCTGGCGCTGACCGATATGCTGCGTGACCTCGGCGAGCAGCCGGTGGTGCTGAGCCGTGGCTACGGCGGCCGGCTGCACGGGCCCGTGGTCGTCAATCCCGCTGCCCATGAGGCTGCCGATGTCGGTGACGAGCCGCTGATGATGGCGGCGCGGGTGCCGGTCGTCGTGGCGCGCAACCGCGCCGACGGCATCGGTCTGGTCAAGGCACAGGGCGCCTCCGTCATCCTGATGGACGATGGCTTCCAGAATCCGTCGATCACCAAGGATCTCGCGCTGATCGTGATCGACGGCGCGCGCGGCCTCGGCAATTCCGAGGTGTTTCCCGCGGGCCCGTTGCGCGCGCCGCTGCCACCGCAACTGGCGCGCACCGACGCGTTGGTCGTGATCGGCAGCGGCCGAGCCAGCGAGGCGGTCGCCTCACGGGTGTTGGCGGCCGGCAAGCCGGTGTTTTCAGCCGCGTTGCAGCCCGATGCGCAGGTCGTTGCGGCGTTGCAGGGGAGGCCGCTGCTGGCGTTTGCCGGGATCGGCGACCCCGCCCGCTTCTTCCGCACCCTTCGCGGCGCCGGTCTCGACGTCAGGTGCGAGCGCGCCTTTCCGGATCACCACCCATTCACGGCGGGCGACGTCTTAGCCCTCGCCAACGAAGCCAGGCGTGATGGATTAGCCCTGGTGACTACGGAGAAAGATCTCGTGCGGCTCCGCGGCCACGAGGCCGCACCCGCTGTCACGGCGTTTCCGGTCACACTGCAGTTCGACGATCTCGCCGCGCTGCGCGCGTTCGTCGTGCAACGGCTGTCAGCGAAACGGAACGATCAGCCGTTGGCCTTCAATGCGGCCGGATAGTGCCGCTGCAGCACGGCGCTCGGCAGGGCGTAGGCTTCCTGCAGATCGACACTCCAATACTTCAGCTCGTCCAGCGGAATCCGCACATCGGTGACCGCGCAGCGCACATAGCTTCCCGGTGAGATCACCCGGAAATCGCCATCCAGATACTGCACCTGCGCCTCGCCCTGGCCCGAGGGACCAAACTTGTTGAGCACGTCCGCGATCTCCAATTCCTCGACGCACAGCCCCATACGCGCGCGTCGCGCGCACACGACAGGCTAATTTTCGGTGATTTCCTAGCATAGATGGGGGCCCTGTCCCCCGCGCAAACCCACTGATTTGTGATGCTTCTGCACGAAACTCCGTGCTAGCTAGGTTTCAATATCCGCCGCTTGTCCCGCCCGGCCGGTTTGATGCGCTCCCTCGTCGCCATCGTCGTCTCAATGCTCTGCGCCACGGCGTCTTCAGCCTTGGCCGAGCCGTTGCCGCCGCCTGTCGCGGTCGAGATTCCCTCGGGAAGCTATGTGCTGCGCGCCCAGCTCTACCGGCCGAAGGGGGCCGGCCCATTTCCGGTCGTCGTTGCGCTGCACGGCTGCGGCGGGCTTTCCGGCCGCTCCGAGCCAGTGCTGCCGCGTTATCGCGACTGGGCCGAGGAACTGGTCAGGGACGGCAAGGCCGTCCTGCTGCCTGACAGCTACGGCTCGCGCGGGCTGGGCCCGCAATGCCGCGTCAAGGAGCGTCGCATCAGCGGCCGGCGCGAGCGTGTCAGTGACATCGTGATCGCGCAGAAATGGCTGGCCAAGCAAGCCTGGGCGATGCCCGACCGGGTCAGTCTCGTCGGCTGGGCCAGCGGTGCGAGCGCGCTGTTGTGGGCGGTGCGCCCGCAATTGCCCGATCATGTCTCGCCAGATTTCCGCTCGGCGGTGGCGTTTTATCCGGATTGCCGCGCCTCGTCCGGCCTCGGCTGGAGCACGCGCGTCCCGACATTGGTGCTGATCGGCGGGCTGGACGACGTCTATTCGCCGCCCGCGTGCCGGCAGATGATCGATGGCGCGCGCGGCCGCAGTGCGCTGACCCGCATCGTGATCTATCCCGGCGCCTATCACGATTTCGATCGGGTGAACCTGCCGCTGCATCAGGTGGCCGGCTCGGACGCCGGGGCGCCCGAGCGCGGCCATGTCGGCTCCGATCCCGACGCGCGCGCCGATGCGCAGAAGCTCGTGGCCGAGTGGCTGGCGCGCTGAGGACCAATCAGAACAGGCTGCCTTGGTCGGCGGGATCGGGCGTGCGCTTCGCTGCAGAAGGCTTGGCCTCGCGCGGGGCTTTTGGCGCTGCCGGCGGAAGCGGGCGGTCCGCACCCGCCGTGGCCGCGACCTTGCCGTCGGCAAATTCGATCGAGAGTGCGGCGCCCGGACCGATGCTCGCGGCATGGTGCAACGGGTGGCCGGCCTCGTCGCGCACCAGGGCAAATCCACGCGCCAGTACGCTGCGATAGGACAGCGCGGTGAGGAGCTTCTCGTTCTGGCCGACGCGGGCCGACAGGCGCTGGAGCTGGGTCAGCAACGCGCGCCGGGCCCGCTCGGCAAGACGTTCGGTTCGGTCGCGCTCGCGACCGATGGCTTGGCGCTTGGCCTGGGCATAGGCCTGGCGCGAGGCCTTGAAGCGGGCATCGAGCGCCTCGAATCGCTCGCGCCTTCGGTGCAACTGGCCGCGCGACGACAGCGACAGCCGTTCGGACGACGCGACGAGCCGATGGCGCGATTGCGCGATCTGCGCGTGCAGTACGCGCAGAGTGAGCTTGGCGCTCGCCGCCGCGAATTGGCGAAAGTGCACATGCGTGTTGGTCTTCAGCGCGCGCGGCAGGCTGGCGGCCGCCGAATCCAGCCGCTGCCTGGGAATGGCGAGCAGATCGCCGGCGCCGGGCAGAGCGCGCGCGGCGGCGCGCAGCTCGTTGCGGCGGCTCTCCTGGCCACGCTGCCAGCAGACGCTGACACGGCGCGCGAGGCTGGCGACCTCCTGCATCAGCTCGCTGCGAACCGGCACCGCCATTTCCGCGGCTGCCGTCGGAGTCGGCGCACGTTTGTCTGCGGCGAAATCGATCAAGGTAACGTCGGTCTCGTGGCCGACCGCCGAGATCAACGGGATCATGCTCTCGGCCGCGGCGCGCACCACGATCTCCTCGTTGAACGACCACAGATCCTCCAGCGAGCCGCCGCCGCGCGCGACGATCAGCACGTCGGGCCGCGGGATCGGGCCGTCCTGCGGGAGATCGTTGAAGCCGCGGATCGCGGCGGCAACCTGCTCGGCCGAGCCTTCGCCCTGCACCTTCACGGGCCAGACCAGAACGCGCCGGGGAAAGCGGTCCTCCAGCCGGTGCAGGATGTCGCGGATGACGGCGCCGGTCGGCGAGGTGACGACGCCGATCACCTCGGGAAGCCATGGCAGCAGTTGCTTGCGCGCGGGGTCGAACAGCCCTTCGGCTCCGAGCTTCCGCTTGCGCTCCTCCATCAGCGCCATCAGCGCGCCGATCCCGGCCGGCTCCAGCGCCTCGATGACGATCTGGTACTTCGACGAGTTCGGGTAGGTGGTGAGCTTGCCGGTGGCGATCACCTCGAGCCCCTCCTGGGGCTTGAAGCGCATGCGGCCATGCACGCCCTTCCAGATCACCGCCTCGATCTTGGCGCTCTCGTCCTTGAGCGCGAAATAGCAATGCCCCGAGGAATGCGGCCCGCGAAAGCCGGTGATTTCGCCGCGCACCCGGACGTGGCCGAACTGGTCCTCGACCGTGCGCTTTAGCGCCGAGGACAGCTCGGTGACGGTGAATTCGGGCGCGTTGGGCAAGGCTTCCGCAGGCGGCATCGCTGGCTGATTCGGTTCGGGGAGCAGCAGCCAAGGTAGGGGCTTTCCGCGTCCGCCGCCAATCAAGCCATTGCCTTTTCGATAACTCTGTAATACAGAGTACTCTATGAAATACAGAAAGGCTGGAGGAGAGCGTGCGACGCGGTGCGAAGTTCCTGTTTCGGGTCCTGGGATGGGGGCTCTGCCTCGTTGGCGTGCTCGCCTTGATTCTGGCTGCGATGATCGCGACGCCACTGGTGCGCCCGCCCGAGCTGAAGTCGATCTCGGAGACGGCCGGCCGGGTCGACCGCAGCACCATGCCTGGCCTGCAGCGCTTCAGTGCCCGCGATGGCACCGAGCTCGCCTTTCGCCACTACCCGGCGCGCGGGGCGGCTGTCGGCAAGGTCGCCATCCTGGTCCACGGCTCCTCAGGCTCCAGCGTCGCTGTGCATGCCCTCGCCGATGCATTGGCGGCGCGCGGCATCGATACCTTCGCGCCCGACATTCGCGGCCATGGCGGCTCCGGCACCCGCGGCGATATCGGCTATCCCGGACAGCTCGAAGATGATCTCGCCGACCTCGTCGCCGAGGTCAGGAGGTCGATCCCGGCCCAGCCGATCGTTTTGCTCGGCCATTCCGCCGGCGGCGGCTTTGCGCTGCGCGCGGCGAGCGCCCCGATCCAGGACCTGTTCGCGCGCACCGTGCTGCTCGCGCCCTATCTGGGGTACGACGCGCCGACCAACCGGGAGAATTCGGGCGGCTGGGCCGGTCCCGACATTCCGCGCATCCTGGCGCTCGGCGTGCTCAGGCGCATCGGCCTGCCGTGCTGCGAGGCGCTGCCTGTGCTGGCCTTTGCGGTGCGGCCGAATTCGGAGAGATTCCTGGCGCCGACCTACAGCTACCGGCTGTTCCGCAATTTCGCGACCCGTGGCTACAAGGCCGATCTCGCTGCGGCGAAGCACCCGGTGACCGTCATCGCCGGCGCCGACGACGAGCTGATGCTCGCCGACAAATACGCCGCCGCGGTGCATGCCGTCGCGCCCGGTGTTGACGTGAAGCTGATCGCCGGCGTCAATCACATGGAGATCGTGTCGGCGCCGCAGGCGAGTGAGCGCGATCGCCGAGGACGTGGCGACGCGCTAGAGGTTCAAACCGCATGATCGACAGCCTGGAAGCCGCGCGGGCGCTCAGCGACATCGAGGATGTGACGAAGCGCGTGCGACAGTCGCAGATCTACCGGCTGTCGAGCCTGCTGATGATCCTCTGGGGCGTCCTCGTCTTCGCCGGCAATCTCGTGACCTATCTCGCGCCTGGTTACGCCGACAAGGCCTGGCTGACGGTCTATGTCCTCGGTTTGGCCGGGTCGGTGGTGTTGGGGGCGGCGGAGAAGGCGCGCTCCGGCGTGCGCAGCTTCGATCTCCGGGCGCTGCTCGCCTTCGTCATGTTCTTCGCCTTCGGTTTCTTCGTCGAAGCGATCGGCCATTTCGGGCCGCGCGAGATGGGCGCATTCTGGCCGGTCTATTTCATGCTGTTCTACGGCCTCGCCGGATTGTGGTTCGGCGCGGCCTTCACGGTGTTCGGCCTGTGCGTCACCGCCTTGACCCTGGTCGGCTATTTCTTCATCGGCGCGGCTTTCCCGTTGTGGATGGCGTTCGTCAATGGCGGCGGCCTGGTTCTCGGCGGCTTGTGGATGCGGCGGAGCTGACGTTGTGGCGGAGCTCGACGAGATCATCCACCAGCCGCTGCGGCTGAAGATCATGGCGGCGCTGAACGCCCTGCCTGCCGTGGCTGGGCTGGAATTCGTCCGGCTGAAGAAGCTGACAGGCGCCACCGACGGCAATCTCGGCGCCCATATCGACACGCTGGCGCGCGCCGGCTACGTCGCCGTGGACAAGGCCTTCGTCGGCAAGAAGCCGCAGACCACGGTCACGGCGACCCAGGCCGGCCGTGCGGCCTTCGCCCGCTATGTCGCGAACCTGCAGGGCATCATTGCCGGCGCTGCCGCGAAGCCGCCGGAGCCATGATTTGACTCCGTTGCGAGGGCCGGGCAATTGGGGCGTCCAAATTGGCCCACCCCTGCGACGGCATCGACGATGAACATTCTGCTCCTTGGTTCCGGCGGCCGCGAGCACGCGCTCGCCTGGAAGATTGCCGGCTCGCCGCTGCTCACCAAGCTGTGGTGCGCCCCCGGCAACGCCGGAATCGCCAAGGAGGCCGAATGTGTCGCGCTCGACGTCGCCGATCATGCGGCGGTGATCGCGTTCTGCAGGACGAACAAGGTGGATCTGGTGGTGGTCGGCCCCGAGACGCCGCTCGCCGCAGGCATCGTCGATGATCTCGAGGCTGCCGGCATCAAGGCGTTCGGCCCGTCCAGGCTCGCCGCCAAGCTCGAGGGCTCCAAGGGATACACCAAGGATCTCTGCGCCGAATACGACATCCCGACCGGTGCCTACAGTCGCTTCGACAATGCCCCCGAGGCACTCGCCTATGTCCGCGAGCATGGGGCGCCGATCGTCGTCAAGGCGGACGGGCTCGCGGCCGGCAAGGGCGTCGTCGTCGCCAAGACGGTTGCCGAGGCCGAGGACGCCATCAAGATGATGTTCGAGGGCGGCTTCGGCGTCGCCGGCACCGAGGTCGTCATCGAGGAGTTTCTCGAAGGACGGGAGGTGTCGTTCTTCGCGTTGTGCGACGGTGAGACCGCGATACCGCTGGCCTCCGCCCAGGACCACAAGCGGGTGTTCGATCACGACCTGGGACCGAACACCGGCGGCATGGGCGCGTATTCGCCGACGCCATTCGTGACGCAGGAGAGTCATGACAAGATCATGAATCAGATCATCCGGCCGACGATTGCCGGGATGAACGCCCGGGGCACGCCGTTCAAGGGCATCCTCTATGCCGGCCTGATGCTGACGGCCCAGGGGCCGAAGCTGTTCGAGTACAATGTGCGCTTCGGCGATCCGGAATGTCAGGTGCTGATGCTGCGGATGATGTCGGATCTCGTGCCCGCCATGCTGGCCGCCTGCGACGGGCAGTTGAAGAATTTCGACCTGCGCTGGTTTCCCGACGCCGCCGTCACTGTGGTCATGGCCGCGAAGGGCTATCCCGGCGACTACGCGAAGGGCGGTGTCATCGAGGGACTCGACGATGCCGCGAGCATCGAAGGCGTGGAGATATTCCACGCCGGCACGGTGGCGAAGGACGGCGCTATACTCGCCAATGGTGGTCGCGTCCTCAATGTCTGCGCGTCGGGAAAGAGTGTCGCCGAGGCTCAGGCGCGGGCCTATCAGGCTGTAGACCGCATCAAATGGGCCGATGGCTTCTGCCGTCGCGACATCGCCTGGCAGGCGGTGGCGCAGGAAAGCCGTCGGGGCTGAGCATCGTGATGGCCGCAGTCGGCCCCGCAAGGCTATTTTTCCCATCAGAATTGTGGCAGTTCCATAGAACTCATGCCTTGATGGGATGAATCAGTTCCGCCGTGGAACGGAGGGGCCATGGAATGCGCGCGGTGCGGCAGGCAGAATCAGCCAGGGAGAGCCTCGTGCGACCGGTGCGGCGAGCCGCTCAGCCTCAGATGTGAGGCGTGCAACCAGACCAACAGCCCGTCGAATCGCTTCTGCGGCCAATGCGGCGCGCCGTTGCCGGGCAGGCTGGCTCCGCCCGACCAGGCGGCGCAGCGCGTCCTGAGGACCCTGAGCAGCAAGGGCGGAGAACGCAAGCGTCTCACCATCCTGTTCGCCGACATCCGTGATTCCACCCAGCTGATCGACAGCCTCGGCGATCCCGAGCTCGCGATGCAGCGGCTCGATCCGGTGCTCAACCTCATGAAGGAGGCGGTCCACCGCTATGACGGCGTCGTCAACAAGACGCAGGGCGACGGCGTCATGGCCCTGTTCGGAGCGCCCGTGCCACATGAGGATCATGCCGTTCGCGGCTGCCTCGGCGCGCTGGCGATGCAGGACTCTATCGCGCGCCTCGCCGACCCGCATCTGCAGGTCCGGGTCGGACTGCACACCGGTGAGGTGATCGTCCAGGTCGTCGAGAACAGCATGTACCAGACCTACGACGCGGCCGGCGCCAACGTCCATCTGGCCAATCGTCTGGAGCACATGGCCGAGGCCGGCACCATCCTGATCAGCAAGGAGACCTACACCGGAGCCAGGCAGTTCGTCGAAGCCGAGCCGCTCGGCACCCACGCGCTGCGCGGCATTGCCTCGCCGGTGTCGATCTACAAGCTGATCGGCCGCCTCAGTGCGCCGGCGAGCGACGTCTTCCGCAGCGGCCAGCGCCTGTTACCGCTGATCGGGCGCAATGCTCAGCTCGCGGTGCTCGAGCGCGAGCTCGACGACGTCCTGGCCGCGCGCGGGGCCGTCGTCGGCATCGTGGGTGAGGCCGGCATCGGCAAGAGCCGGCTGTGCTTCGAGTTCGCCGAGCACTGTCGCCGCCAGGGCATTCGTGTCTATGAGGCGCGCGTGCTGGCACATGGCCGCGCCACCCCGTTCCAGCCGGTGCTCGAATTGCTGCGCGACTTTTTCGGCATCCGGCCGAAGGAGCCGGTGGAGGTGTCGCGCCAGCGCGTGGTCGACCGGCTCGAAGCCATTGCCATGCCCGACACGGCGCTGGTCCTGCTCTTGGACTTCATGAACCTCGCCGATCCGGCACGTCCGGCGCTCCGGCTCGATCCCGGCGTGTTCAAGACCCGTCTCCTGAACGTGTTCAAGACGCTGTTCCGCGCGGCGCCGGCTGATGGCGCCATGGTGATCATGATCGAGGATCTGCATTGGATCGATGAGGCCAGCGAGGAATTCGTCGAGGCGCTCGCGGAGGCCACGATCGGCACCAAGACGCTGCTGGTCGTGAACTACAGGCCGGGTTTCGCCGCCTCCTTCATGCAGCAGGCCCCATTTCACGAACTGCACATCGTCCCGCTGGCCTCCGAGGAGGCAGGCGAGCTGCTACGCGGGGTGTTTGGTGACGATCCTTCGCTGGAGGTGCTGGCGCGCGACATCGTCGAGCGCGCGCAGGGCAATCCGTTCTTCCTTGAGGAGCTTGCCAGCGCTGTATCCGAAAGCGGCGGCTTCGAGGGGGAGCGCGGCGCCTACCGTCTCAAGGGTGGCATCGGACCGATCCCGCTGCCGCCGACCGTGCACGCAGTCGTGGCCGCGCGCATCGATCGTCTCGGCGAGTCTGCCAAGAACGTGCTGGAAGCAGCGGCCGTGATCGGCCGATCGGTCGCGCTGGCGGTGCTCAAGCCCGTAACCGGCATCGATGACGCAGAGCTGTTCGATGCGCTCGCTCAGCTCAGGCAGGCCGATCTTCTCTACGACCTGCCGCCGTTCGACATGGGCGTGCTCGCCTTTCGCCATCCGCTGATCCAGGAGGTCGCCTATGCGATGCAGCTGCGGTCCCGGCTAAGCACGGTCCATGCTGCCGTGGCCAAGGCGATCGAGGCGCTCGATTGGGGGACGCAGGACGAGTTCGCCGCCCTGATCGCCTCGCACTATGAGTTCGCCGGCCAGACCATGCAGGCGGTCGAGCATCTGCAACGCGCGGCGCGCTGGATCGGCCGCACCAACACGGCGGAGGCGCTGCGGCTGTGGAAGAAGATTCGCTCCCTGCTGCAGGCGCTGCCGCAATCGGAGCGCGTCGACCGCCTGCGTGCGCTGGCCAGCGGCCAGATCCTGAACTTCGGCTGGCGCGAAGGCATTTCGGCCGAAGAGGTCAAGCCCTTTGCTGAAGAAGCGTTGAGATTTGCCCGCTCCTCCGACAAGGCGCATGAGCCGCTGTTGATCGGCGCTTATGGCCGCGTGCTCGCTTCGACGGGAGCGGCGGATGACTACGTCGACCTGGCGCAGAACGCCATCAAGCTGACCTCGGGCGAGGGGGATGTCGGGCGCTACGCGACCGTCAACGCCATGCTGGCGCAGGCATACACACATTCGGGACGGATGAACGAGGCGCTCTCGGCGGCCAATACAGCTATCGCTGCGATGGCAAGCCAGGCCGGCTTCGACAGTCACGTCACGCTCGGCTTGAACCCGAACCAGATTCTCGGCTTTGACGTCAGCTATTGGGTGAGGTGCATCAGGGCACGCGCAATGGCTCATCTCGGCCAAATCGAGGATGCTCGCAGCGAGCTTCTCGAATTGGTGCAGCAGCCTTCATCCGAGGTCGCGCCGGTGCTCCAGTTCGTTCCGCACTTCAACCTGGTAGAGCTGGCATGGATGGTCGGAGACCAGAGTCTTGCGCGCGAGCACGCAAGGCGCGTTTCCGATCTCGCTGAAACATCCGGCATTCCCTACATCCGCGTGCTCACCTTGCTCTGTGCAAGCCTCGAGCAGGCTTTGACTGGTCGATTCGCCGATGCGACGAATGAGATGGTTGGCGCGATCGGAGCCGCACGGGCCGCAAGAACCGGGCTCGAGCTTGAGGCGCGCATGGCCGCCATCAATGCCGATCTGCTTTACCGGAGTGAGGACTTCGACGCCGCTATCGAGGCCAGCAAACAGGCGATCCTTGTAGCCAAGCGAAAGACGGATCGAGTGGCGGAGTGTTACGCGACGACGGTTCTGGGCCTTGCTCTCGCCGGAGCCGGCAGGAACGAGCAGGCTGCGGGACTTCTCGAGCAGATAGGACATCTCATGAATGTCTCCGGTGCGTTCTGTCTGCGTTCATTAGTTCAGAAATTGCAATTGCATCTTGAAGCAATGCAATGATGCATGCATTGTCGATTCGTTGAATTCCGGCTTTTTCAGATTTGGGGGTTACAATGGGGGTAATGATTAAAGACAGTACTACCCTTGATATTATCGTGCAGCTCAACAAACGGTTCGATGCAGATGCTTTGCCCGAAATGGTCGAGCTGCAACGTGAGTTCGGGGTCTTCTCGCTGAGGCATAGTCTACAGCAGTCCTTTGCTTTGCTCGGAATCGTGCCTGCCGATTGGTCCGAGCGGCGGCGCTGGTACAAGTTTCTCGAGTTTCTGAAGACGTATCCATCGGACATCGCCAGCGTGAACGGCCACGATCGTGTGATCCAGGCGTTCAAGGATGATCTGGAGTGCGAAAAGCCGCTGCCCGTCTCGATCGTCTGTCACTCTGCGGCAGAGGATCCCCGTGTCACCGTGTCCGAAGGACGCCCGATCGTTTTCTCTCTCGACAAGCACGTCATCATCTCAATCCCGACGACGCCCGGTCGCGAGGCACGCAAGCAGGCCGCTGAGACCGCACGGGCAAGGCGGGTCGAAAAACGCAAGAAGTGAGGGGAATGGGGGGCTTCTTCTGACACGGGCTCTTTGTTCGCCCCCTCTGCTCTGACGTCGATGTCCATCGCGCCGTGCTGTCCCGAGCGATCACCGATCCCGTTCGGTGCTGATGTGCGTGCGAAGCTGAGCGCTGCCTTGCGCCGCTCAGCTTCGCTATCCTCGTTGGCGGCAGATCGTCCTTGATGGTACGCGGAAAAGAAGGCATCATGACACCGGTGCATTTTGCGCTATCGGGAGGAAGCCGTCATGGGAGCGATGATGAAGGACAGCACGACGCTCGACATCGTTGTGCAGTTCAACAAGCGGTTCGAGGCTGACGCGGTGCCGGAGATGGCCGAGTTGCAGCGTGAGTTCGGGATTTTTTCTGCCGAGCATGGCCTGCAGCGCTCGTTCACCCTGCTTGGCATCGTGCCCGCCGACTGGAATGAGCGCCGTCGCTGGTACAGATTCCTGGATCATCTCAAGACCTATCCTTCGGATCGCGACGGCGTGAATGGTCACGATCGAGTCGTCGAGGCTTTCAAGGATGATCTGGAATCGGACGCGCCGTTGCCGATCTCGCTCGTCTGTCATTCGGCCGCCGATGATCCGCGCGTCACTGTCTCTCGTGGACGGCCTGTCGTCTTCGCATCCGATGTGCACGTCATCGTGTCGATTCCGACGACGCCCGGCCGCGTCGTGCGACAGCAGATTGCAAAGACGGTGCGGGAGCGGCGCGCTCGAGAGCTCAGCATGCAGTGAGCGCCAGATCTGCCACACGCACGATGCAGGACGTTCCGAGCCTCGGCTTGATCCAGGCGGACGTCGATGCCTATTACTCCGCCTGCGTTGCGCGTCACGGCGCAACGCCGCGCGGGGTCGACTGGTCGTGCGAGGCGACGCAGGGCCTGCGTTTCGTGCAACTGATGAAGCTGTGCGATGTATCGGCGCCGTTCAGCCTCAATGACATCGGTTGCGGCTATGGCGCGCTGGTGCCGTTTCTTGAATTGCGTTTTGCGTCCTGTGAGATTGACTATCTCGGCATCGACCTGTCCCGCGCCATGATCAGCCGGGCGCGGCGCCGCTTTGCCGCCCCCTTGCGGCGCTTCGTCGTCGCTTCGGGGAGCCCGCGCATCGCCGACTATTCGGTCGCCTCGGGCATCGTGAACGTCAACGTCGGCTACTCGCGCGACGCCTGGGAAAGCTACATCAAGGCCATGTTGCAGCGCATGTTTGCGACCAGCCGGCGCGGCTTTGCCATCAATTTCATGCGAGCGGCCGCTGATGAGGAGCAGGACGGCGATCCCGCCAAGGCGCGCCTGTATCGCACGACGCCGGACGTTTGGGCCACCCACTGCGAGCAGGAGTTTGCGGCGGCCGTCGAGGTCATCGGCAACTACGGCATGAAGGAGTTCACGCTCCTGGTGCGCCGCTTGCCTCATGCCGCTCCGTCGCAAGCGGGGCCCTCGCACTGATGTCGGCTGTTCCGTCGCTATCCTCGCAGACAGATCGCCGCAGCGCCGCCGTCGAGCGTGCTGTGGACGTGCTGATCTCCTCGCGAGGTCACGCCGATCCAACGCGGCTGGAACGCGCCTGCGCGCTGCTGCGCCAGCGCGCGCCGCTGCATTGGGTTGAACGCTCGGGCGTTCGTCCGTTCCGGGCCGTCACGCGCTATGCCGACATTGTCTCGATCGAGACACGGAGCAATGAGTTTGCCGCGGGCCCGCGCACCTATCTCGCCAGCGAGACCTCCGAGGCCGTGCTGCAGCGTGTCACCGGCAAGCCGCAACTCGTGCGCAGCCTGACCGAGATGGATCCGCCGGATCACGGCGTTTATCGCGGCATCATCCAAGGCGCCTTTGCGCCGCCGGTCTTGCGCGAGATGGAGACATGGCTGTCGCAATGGGCTGCCGAGATCATCGACCGGGTTACCGCGCGCGGGGCCAGTTGCGACTTCGCAAGCGACGTGGCACTGCCCTTCACCTTCCGGGTGATCGGCCGCATGCTGGGCACGCCGGAGGCCGACGATGCCCGGCTTGCGCGGCTGGCCCAGGCCTTCGTGGGCGCCGAGGATCCGCGGCGCCGTCTCGCCGAGGCGCCGGGCGATACGATGCGGATGGCCATGCTGGCGCTGCGCGATTATTTCGAAGCCGTCGTGGCCGACCGGCGCGCCCAGCCGCGCGACGATCTCGCCAGCCTGATTGCGCATGCCGCGCCGCATGGCGCAGCGATGCCGCATTACGAGCTGATCTCCTACTTCATCCTGCTGGTCACGGCGGGCCACGATACGACGGCGCTCGCATTGGCGGGCGGCCTGGAGGCGCTGCTCGCGGCGCCCGAGCAGATGGCGCGGCTGCGGGCCGAGCCCGAGCTGCTCGATCCGGCGATCGAGGAAATGCTGCGCTGGACCTCGCCGGTGCGGCACTTCATGCGCACCGCGGTCTGCGACACCGAGGTCGCGGGGCAACGCATTCGCGAAGGCGATGCGCTGGCCTTGTTCTTCCATTCGGCCAATCGCGACGAGGCCGTGTTCGAGGACGCCGGCGCGTTTCGGATCGATCGAAGTCCGAACCCGCACATCGCCTTCGGCCGTGGTCCGCACATCTGCATGGGACTGCAGCTGGCGCGGATGCAGATGCGGGCGCTATTTGCGGAGCTGCTGCGCCGGACCGAGCGGATCGAACTCGCCGGGCGGGTGCGCCGGGTGCGGTCGCCCTTCATGAGCGGCGTCTCCAGCCTCCCTGTTCGCATGAGCTTTCGCGCGCTGCGCAAGGAGGCGGCTGCCTAGGCTGACCAAGCCTCACCGCCGCGCCTTGAAGAACTCCTTGAGCATCTGCGCCGCCTGTTGTTCGCCCACGGCCGAATAGACCTCCGGCGCGTGATGGCAGGTCGGCGCGGTGAAGAAGCGCACACCCGACTCGACCGCGCCGCCCTTCGGATCGGCGGCCCCGTAATACAGCCGTCGGATGCGCGCGAAGGAGATCGCGCCAGCGCACATCGTGCACGGCTCGAGCGTGACGTAGAGGTCGCACTCGACCAGCCGCTCGCTGCCGACGACCTGGGCCGCCTGCCGCAGTGCCAGGATCTCGGCATGCGCGGTCGGGTCGCAGTCGGTCAAAGTCCGGTTGGCGGCGGTGGCGATGACCGCGTTGTCACGGACGACGACGCAGCCGATCGGCACCTCGCCGGAAATTGCGGCCGATTCGGCCGCTTTCAGCGCCAAATCCATGAAAGAAGGGCTGTTCATGGCTCGTCACGCCCGCCCAAGTCTGCTACTGGATCGCCCTTCAGCACAACCGGACCCCGATTTCCTGCGTGACATGCGCTGCTTTCGAAGCGCGCGGTTCACGCCTCGTCCTGCACCTCGAAGTGAGACCTTCATGCCCCGCACCACCGACAAAGACAACGATTCCCGCGGCCGCCGCGGCGGCGCCCCGCGGGAGCGGTCCGAGGGCGGCAAGGGACGCTCGGGCGCCGCGCGCGGGCCGGAGAAGAAGTTCGCCAAGCGCGGCTTCGGTGACAAGGAAGCGGGTGGCCGGGGCAAGCGCTCCTTCGACGAGGGCCGCGCGCCGCGCCGCCGCGACGAGGGCGATGCGCCGCGCAAATCCTTTGGCGACAAGCCGCGGTTCAACCGCGATGAGCGGCCGCGTGGCGATCGGCCCTATGCCGCTCGTCCGGCGCGGGACGGCGATGGCGAGAAGCGCGCCTTCAAGCCGCGGGGTGACCGGCCAAAATTCAATCGGGATGAGCGGGGCGGCGAGAAGCGTCCCTATACGCCGCGCGCCGGTCGCGACGAGGCTCGTCCGGCCGGGCGATCGTCCGAGCGCAAGTTCGGCGAGCGCAAGCCCTACGCTCCGCGGGAGCGCGATGGTGAGAAACGCCCCTATACGCCACGCGGCGAGAGCGCGCGTGATCGCGGCGACCGGCCGCGCACCGAGCGCAGCTTCGGCGACCGTCCGCCGCGGACCGGCGATCGCCCGGAGCGCAAGTTCGGCGGAGAACGCAAGTTCTCTCGCGGCGCTGAAGGCGATCGGGGCGAGCGCAAGTTCGGTGCCGGCGCGCGCGGGCCGCGCAAGGAGTTTGGCGACCGTCCCTCGCGCGGCGAGAGCAAGCCGTGGCAGAAGCGCGGCGCGGATGGCGACCGCCCGGAACGCAGCCCGCGCCCGCCGCGCGAAGGCGGCCGCAGCTTCGATCGCCCGCGCACCGAGCGCAGCAGCGAGGATCGTCCGAGATTCGACAGGCCCAAATTCGACAAGCCGAAGTTCGATCGTCCGCGTGATCGTGGCGAGGAGCGCAGCTTCGACCGGCCGCGCCGTCCCGAGGGCCGCACCGACTGGCAGGAGCATCCGCGCAGCGAACGCCGTGGCCGCGACGGCTTCTCCGAGCGGCCGCGCCGCGACAATGAAGACGACAGCAAGGTCTTCGCCAAGCGTCCGGCCTTTGGCGGTCGCGGCGCCTATCGCGAACGCAAGCCCGAGACCGACAAGCGCAGTGCCCGCGCCAGCGTCGCCGCCGAGCCGGCCGCGCCGAAGAAGGCCGGCGAGCGCATCGCCAAGGTGCTGGCCCGCGCCGGCCTCGCCTCGCGCCGCGACGCCGAGGAGATGGTCACGCAGGGCCGCGTGACGGTGAACGGCCGCGTCATCAACTCGCCCGCGCTCGACGTCACCGAGAATGACGTGATCCAGGTCGACGGCGCGCCGCTGCCGGAGCGCGAGCGCACGCGGCTGTTTCTGTATCACAAGCCGCGCGGGCTGATGACGACGCACAGCGACCCGGAGGGGCGACCGACGGTATTCGACAATCTGCCCGAGGGCCTGCCGCGGCTGATCTCGATCGGCCGGCTCGACTTCAACACCGAGGGCCTGTTGTTGCTCACCAATGACGGCGGCCTGGCGCGCGTGCTCGAATTGCCGGACACCGGATGGACGCGGCGCTATCGCGTCCGCGCCCATGGTGAGATCACCCAGGCGCAGCTCGACCAGCTCGCCGCAGGCGTCGAGGTCGACGGCGTCAAATACGGCCCGATCGAAGCGACGCTCGAGCGCGACCAGGGTGCCAATGTCTGGCTCGTCGTCGCGATCCGCGAGGGCAAGAACCGCGAGGTGCGCAACGTGCTCGCCCATCTCGGCCTCGAGGTGAACCGCCTGATCCGCGTCTCCTACGGCCCATTCCAGCTCCTGGAGCTGCCCGAGGGCGAGGTGCAGGAGGTCAAGACGCGGGTGCTGCGCGAGCAGCTCGGCGAGAAGGTCATCGCGCAGTCGGGCGCCGATCTCGGTCCGGCCGGCAAGGGCAATCGTGAGCCGTTGCCGGATCCGAAGCCCAAGCCGAAGCGCGAGGTGGTCGCCGATCGCAAGGGCCGCCGCGTGCTGGTCCAGCGCACCGGCAGCGAGGAGGCGCGCGAGCGCCACGAGGCCGAGGCCCGCTTTCCCGGGCCGCCGCGGCGGCCGAAGCGCGGCTATCACGGCAAGCGCGATATCACGCCGCAGGACGAGTAGGGTGGTGCGATGCGTGTCGTCGGTGGACGGCTGAAGGGCCGCAACATCGCTTCGCCCGCCTCGCGCGACATCCGGCCGACCCAGGACCGGCTGCGCGAGGCGCTGTTCAACATCCTCGTGCACGCCTACGACGATCCGATCGACGGCACGCGGGTGCTCGACCTGTTTGCCGGCACCGGCGCGCTCGGCATCGAGGCGACCTCGCGCGGGGCGGCGTTCACCTTGTTCGTCGACAACGGCGCCGAGGCGCGGGCGCTGTTGCGCAACAATGTCGAGGCGCTCGGCCTCGGTGGCGTTACCAAGGTTTATCGCCGCGACGCCACCGATCTCGGACCGGCGCATCCGGTCGAGCCGTTTGCGCTGGTGTTCCTCGACCCGCCCTATGGCAAGGGTCTGGCCGAGAAGGCGCTGGCCTCGCTGCGCGAAGGCGGCTGGCTGGTGCCATCGGCGCTGCTGGTGGTCGAGGAGTTCAAGTCTGCCGCGTTCAAGGCGCCCGAGGGGTTCGAAGAGCTCGAGCGGCGCGCTTATGACGACACGGAGTTCGTGTTCTTGCGGGCCATTTGAGTTACGGGGTCGGTGCTCGGTACCTCCAAACGCCACGTGGCGCTTGATCTGCCCCCACAAATAGGCCCTCGTCGCGTAGGTACTGGGCCGCCCATCGCATATCGTACTGCCAGACGTAAAACGCGTCGCCGTGCTTTTGGAGATCATCCTTATGGTTCGTCCAAATATGCTTAGCGACTTCAACAAGTGTTGCTTCCCCTCCGTTCTCCTTCACTGCGTTGAGAACCCAATCCTTTAAATCATCCTTATAAGTCATGCTTTTCTCCTAACTAAGAAATTCGATTATCTCCTCCCAAACAGCTTCTCGACGTCGGCGAGCTTGAGCTCGACATAGGTCGGGCGGCCGTGATTGCACTGGCCGGAGTTGGGCGTGTCCTCCATCTCGCGCAAGAGCGCGTTCATCTCCTCCGGCTTGAGGCGGCGGCCGGCGCGAACCGAGCCGTGGCAGGCCATGGTGGCGGCGACGTGCATCAGGCGGCGCTCCAGCGGCAGCGCCTCGCCCCATTCCTCCATGTGCTCGGCGAGGTCGCGCAGCAGCCCGGCCGCATTGATCTTGCCGAGCAGCGACGGCGTCTCGCGCACGGCGACGGCGCCGGGGCCGAAGGATTCGATCGCGAGGCCGAACGAGGCAAGCTCATCAGTCCGCGCGAGCAGCGTCTCGACGGTGGCTTCATCCAGCTCGACGATGTCCGGGATCAGCAGGATCTGGCGCTGCACGCCATGCGTCGCGAGCGAGGCCTTGAGCCGCTCATAAACGATGCGCTCATGGGCGGCGTGCTGGTCGACGATGACGAGGCCGTCGCGGGTCTGCGCCACGATGTAGGTATCGTGGATCTGGGTGCGCGCAGCGCCAGCGGACGGTCGAGCAGGTCGGGCGCGGCCGGCTGCTCGTGCAGCCGAACGTCGGCGCGCGGGCCGCCGACGTCGAACGCCGCTTGAGAGGATTCCGCAATCTCGAACGACCCGAGATCGGGTGAGGGCGCCGCCGCAGGGAAGGAGCCGCCGAAATGCGGCATCACCGGCGCCGACGGCGAGCGCTGCCAGTCCCAGTTCATCGGACCGACGTTGGGCCGCGGCGGCGCGAAGGCCGGGCGGAATGCGGCGATGGTCGCGCCACCGTCATTGGCTGCGGTGCGGCGGCCTTCGCGGGCGAGACCTTCCTTCAACGCGTGGATGATCAGCGCGCGCACCAGGCCGGCATTGCGAAAGCGCACCTCGGTCTTGGCCGGATGCACGTTGGCGTCGACCTCGCGCGGATCGAGTGTGACGAACAGCGCCACGACAGGGTGGCGGTCGCGCGGCAGATAGTCGGCGTAGGCTGCGCGCACCGCGCCGAGGATCAGCTTGTCGCGCACCGGGCGGCCGTTGACGAACAGATACTGCCCAAGCGCATTGGCGCGCGTCAGCGCCGGTGCCGCGGCGAAGCCTTCGACCACCACATGATCGCGCTCGCTGCGCACGGCGATCGCATGGCTGCGGAAGTCGGCGCCGAGGATGTCGCCGAGCCGCGTCAACTGGCCCGGCGCGCCGGGCAGCGCGGCGGCCCAGGTCACCGGCGCACGCTCCTCGCCGGCGAGCGTGAAGGCAATGTCGGGTCGTGCCATTGCCAGCCGCCGCACCACCTCGCGGATCGCCTCGGCCTCGGTGCGGTCGGTCTTGAGGAACTTCAGCCGGGCCGGCGTTGCGTGGAAGAGATCGGCGACCTCGACGCGGGTGCCCTGGTTGAGCGCGGCTGGCGCGATCGGCGACTTGTCGCCGCAATCGACCTGTAGCGCCCAGGCGTGCGGCTCGCTCTTGTGCCGCGTCGTGATCGACAGCCGAGCCACCGAGCCGATCGAGGGCAGCGCCTCGCCGCGGAACCCGAGGGTGCGGATCTGCAGCAGGTCCTCGTCGTCGAGCTTCGACGTCGCGTGGCGCTCGACCGCGAGCGCGAGATCGGCCGCCGTCATGCCGCCGCCATCGTCGGTGATCGCGATCTTCCGCCGGCCGCCGCCATCGGTGAAGATGTCGATGCGGCTCGCGCCGGCATCGATCGCGTTCTCGACCAGCTCCTTGACGACGCTCGCCGGCCGCTCGACCACCTCGCCGGCGGCGATGCGGTTGACGATCTGTTCGGGAAGCTGGCGGACGGGCATGGTGCGGGATCGGCTCGGTAGGTTGATGCGACGCCGCTGTCGCGGCACCACATGTGTGGCCGGGAGAATAGCGTTTTTCATGCAGTGCGGCAGGCGAAAGCCGCGTTCTCCAACGGGATTGTGAGGCGGGCGGGGCCAGTATATCGTTTCGCAAAAATAACGATCAGCCGGAGGAAGCCCATGTGCCATCTGTTCGCACACCAGCCTCAGCGCGATTATGAGTCGCAGACCCGCAGTTTGCGGATAGGCGGCCATAGCACGTCGATCCGGCTCGAAATGGCGTTCTGGGACACGCTCGAGGAGATCGCCGCCAAGGAAGGCATGAGTCTCGCCAAGTTCGTGACCACGCTCTACGCCGAGGTGCTCGACCATCACGGCGAGGTGAAGAATTTTGCGTCGCTGCTGCGCTGCTCCTGTCTGATCTACCGTGCGAAGGCCACCGCCGCGCTGCCGGACTTCACCGCGGCCGCGATCATGGACGCAGCAGAGTAGCCGCGCTCTCTCGTCTCCCTCCCCCGCCTGCGGGGAGGGGCGGGGTGGGGGCGCCACACGGGTAGTCCCGCCGGAGCGTTCCCCACCCGGATCGCATCTTCGATGCGATGCGACCTCCCCCGCAAGCGGGGGAGGCGCTGACCGCCAGTGTTGCAAGCCGTCTGCCCAACACGGCGACGACCTGCCAATCAGATATCCTTCTTCTGCATCGCACCGGCGATGTAGTCGGCCTGGCGGATCGCCAGCGCCACGATGGTGAGCGTCGGATTGCATGCGGCACCGGTCGTGAACTGGCTGCCGTCGGAGACGAACAGGTTCTTGACGTCGTGGGTCTGGCCGAACTTGTTGACGACGCCGTCCTTGGCCTTCTCGCTCATCCGGTTGGTGCCGAGATTGTGCGTCGAGGGGTAGGGCGTGGTCGGATAGGTCACGGTGGCGCCGACCGCCTCGTAGATCGCCGAGCCCTGCTTGTAGGCGTGGGCGCGCATCGCGACGTCGTTGGGATGATCGTCGAAATGCACTGAGGCCACCGGCATGCCGAACTTGTCCTTGGCGACAGGGTCGAGCGTGATGCGGTTGGTCTCCTGTGGCATGTCCTCGCCGACCAGCCACATGCCGGCCATGCGCGGATAGGTCTCCATCGCGGCGGTGAAGCTGCGGCCCCAGGCGCCGGGATTGAGGAATGCGGCCATGAACGGCAGGCCGAGCGAGAGCGTCTCCATCTCGTAGCCGCCGACGAAGCCGCGCTTCGGATTGAACGCCGCCTCGTCGCGGACGATGCCGGCCATCGTGGTGCCGCGATACATATGCACCGGGTTTTCGAACGTCGCATACACGCTGCCGGTCATGTGCCGCATGTAGTTGCGCCCGACCTGGCCGGAGGAGTTGGCGAGGCCATCCGGGAACATGTTCGAGGCGCTGTTGAGCAGAAGCCGCGGGCTCTCGATCGAGTTGCCGGCGACCGCGACGATACGGGCCTTCTGCAACTGCATCTTGCCCTGGCCGTCGGCATAGACCACGCCGGTGACCTTGCCCGAGGCGTCATGCTCGATCTTGATCGCCATGCTGTTGGGCCGCACCTCGAGATTGCCGGTGGCTTCGCCCTTCGGGATCTCGGTGTACAGGGTCGACCATTTCGCACCGGACTTGCAGCCCTGGAAGCAGAAGCCGATCTGCTGGCAGGCGCCGCGGCCGTCGCGCGGCTGCGAGTTGATCGCCATGTTGCCGGTGTGCACGGTCTTGTAGCCGAGCTTCCGGGCGCCAGCTTCGAGCACCTTGAAATTGTTGTTGCCGGGCAGGCCCGGAATGTCATTGGTGCGGGTGACACCCATCTTGAACTCGGCCTTGGCGTACCACGGCTCCATCTCGGCCAGCGTTACCGGCCAGTCCAGGAGGCTCGTGCCGGGCACGCCGCCATAGGTGGTGCGTGCCTTGAACTCGTGCTCATCGAAGCGCAGCGAGGCGCCGGCCCAGTGCACGGTCGAGCCGCCGACTGCCTTCACGATCCAGGCCGGCAGGTTGGGGAAGTCCTTCGCCACGCGCCAGGTGCCTGACGTCGTGCGCATGTCCTTCCAGGCGAGCTGGGTAAAGCTCTCCCACTCGTCGTTGATGAAGTCTGGGATCTCGTAGCGGTCGCCCGCCTCCAGGATCACGACCTTGATGCCCTTCTGCGCAAGCTCGTTGCCGAGCGTGCCGCCGCCGGCCCCCGAGCCGATGATGACGACGACGCTGGAATCGTTCTGATCGAATTTTGCCATGGTGGTGTCCTCCGTGTTTTCTGTTGTTCGCCGGCGTCAGGCCTTGGGCAGCCAGTCGATGTCGGAGAAGCCACGGTTGATGTAGCCGCCATGCTCGGCGGAGGAGCCCTCGTAGCCGAACTTCGGCCAGAGCTCTTTTTGATTGTAGAGCGAGACCACGAGGTCGCCGCGAATGGTCTTGAAGAAGGTGGTCTGCTCGATGCCCTGCAGCAGCGCGACGCGGTCGGCCTCCCACGGCACCTGCGCGTAAGGCAACTTGTGGCGGTCACGCGCGTCCTGGTCGAGCCGGGCAACGCCGTCATTGATCATCGCCTTGACCGCGGCATCCTCGGCGGCCTTGCCGTCCCACGGCTTGACCGCGGCGATGTAGTAGCGATCGGCGAGGAAGTCGTGCGGATAGATGTCGCGGGCGACCTTCACCAGCGTCTTCAACGTCTCCGGCGTCAACGCCTTGGCGTCCTCGGCCCAGGCATCGGTCACGCCGAGGCCGGTCGCGGAGGCGACGGCGGCAGCCGGCACGGTCGCGGCCGCGCCCTTGAGAAAGACGCGGCGGTCGTATTTGTTGCGGCGATCGACTTCTCTCATGGTCATTTCCTCCGGTTTGATTCTTGCTTCTGTATTTTCGTAGTCAGCGGCTCATCCGAAGCGGCCGCCGCGCTGGATCACCTCGATCTTGTAGCCGTCGGGATCGGTGACGAAGAAGAAGCGCGCCAAGGTCGCACCATTGTGCTTGAAATCGCGCAACGGGCCTGGCGCCAGGTTCTCGCGCTCGAAACGGGCGTGCTCGGCATCGAGATCGTCGACCACGACGGCAAGGTGGCCGTAGCCGTCGCCGAGCGTGTACGGCTCCTTGCGATCGTAGTTGACGGTCAGCTCGACCTCGAAGGGCGAGGAGGGATGGCGCAGATAGATCAGCGCGAAGCCGTCGAAGCGCAGATTGTCGGCGATCTCCAGGCCGAAGGCGCGCTTGTAGAAGTCGAGCGCCTTGGCCTCGTCGAGCACGCGGATCATGGAATGAACGGGTTTGGCCATATCAGTTGTCCTTCAGGTAGTTGATGATCGCGGCGCGCAATTCGGGCTTGGCCTGGCGATAGGCCATCACGGCGCCGGGGATCAGCTCTTGCGGATTGGTCAGCCAGGCATCGAGCTTGGCCTCGTCCCAGGTGAAATCAGCTTTCGCGAAGCCGGCCGAATAGCGGAAGCCTTCGACGGAGCCGGCGCGGCGACCGAAGACTTTCGCCAGCGGCGGCCCCTGGCGCATCGGCTCGGCGCTGCTCAGCGTGTGGCAGACGCCGCATTGCTGCTTGAACAGGGTGGCGCCGTCGGCGGGCTTCGGCGCCGGCAGCGCCATCTGCGCCGATGCGATCGTGGTGCTCAGCACCGCGCCAATGAATGCCCCGCACAGAAGAAGCGCATCTTGCGCCGCACGCCGTCCCGACATCGTTCCTCGCTCGCAATTTTCTTGGAGCGTAGGTCGCAGGTGGGGCGCCGTGGTAGTAGCCGGCTGTTTCAACGGGAACAAAGCGTGCGCAGCCCTCGTGCGCGACGCAGGAATGTCAGCGTTACGGACTAATCGTCGAAACGGCGCGCGCCGCGCCCGCCTTGACGTCGCTGCGCAGCTTCTTGCCTTCGAGCCGGCGCTGCTTGGAGCCGAAGGTCGGCTTGGTCGGACGGCGCACCTTCGGCCGCACCATCGCTTCGCGCAGCAGCGTGACCAGCCGCTCGATCGCATCGGCCTTGTTGCGTTCCTGGGTGCGGAAGCGCTCGGCCTGGATCACGATGACGCCGTTCTTGGTCATGCGCTGGCCGGCGAGCCGCGCCAGCCGTGCCGCCGCATCCTCCGGCAACGTGATGCGGCCGGTGTCGAAGCGCAGTTGCGCCGACGTCGACAGCTTGTTGACGTTCTGGCCGCCGGGGCCGGAGGCGCGGACGAACGAGATCTCGATGTCGTTCTCGTCGATGGCGAGGTCGCGGGATATCCGCAGCATGGGGGCACCAGGGGATTCGAGGCTTTCGTGGGCACCATAGCGGGTTTAGGGCGGATATGCGCGGTCGTCATGGTGAGCGGTTGCGCTGTTCGATATAGCGCCCTCTCCCCTTGTGGAGAGGGCATCTCCGGCTCCTCCGCGAGCGCGGTTGGGTGAGGGGTCTCTCTCGGCAAGCGACGTTCGCGGAGAGAGACCCCTCACCCGACCGAGCTTGCCGCTCTGTCCTACATGCCCTCTCCCACGAGGGGAGAGGGCGCAGCCATGCGCAGCGCCTCGCACATCCATCTGGCGCGGAGTTTGGTTCCGATGGCCGCGCGTCGCAGCCTGTCCGAGACGACGGCGGTGGCGGATTCACGGCTCAAACAGCGGTCGTCGATCAGTTCGGTCATGACTTCGCGCTCTCGCGGCATGCATGCCCGAGCTTTGCATCGTCGTAGCCCTCGCACAGATGCAGAGGGCGCGGGGAATGCCGGGCGCTGGCCGCACCCATGGCCCGCCTGCGAAAAAATGCAGGCGGCAGGTACCACAGGTTCAGCCGAGACATCCCGGCATTCCCCGCGCGATGGTCTTCACGCTTATACGCAGTCTCCCTGGTGCGCCGGGCTTGTTGGCCACCATGATCCGCGCGGCGCGCTGGCGCCGTCGCGAACGTGACACCAGCATCGGGGTGTCAGGACCCTGCGACTTCACGTCCGCGACAGATCGTTCGTCCGCGCCTTCGATGAGAAGACGCTGCGATCTCTCGCGGCCACCGCTCCCCGCCTCGCGTGTCGTGACGATCGCGCGCAACGCCCCTCCGCGGTGAGGCGGGATGGGCGGATACAATCATGATTTCCGTAAAAGCGCAAGAGATTTATTTTTTTAAGAAATCTTGGGTGGATTTGCAGGCCTGGAACTCGAGTTGACTCTCCGCCATGGCGGCTGACGGCGGCCTTCTCGGGAGCGGGGCGATTGGCCCAAAAGCTCGGGCAGATGGCTCTCCGATCGACTGTGCTCTGCGGACGATGAGAGGCCGCATCGTCGAGCCAGACCGAATTTCGCGACCGCGATGGAATAATCCCTCTCCGCGCACGTCCACCCTGATGACTGTCATTTTCGCATCCGGAGCTGGACCGCATGTCTGTTTCATTTCTGCCGCGCGCGAGCGCTCTCGCGCTGGCCGCCACGCTCGGCCTTGCCGCCAGCCCGCTGCGCAGCTGGGCACAGACGGACCATGCGGGCGCCAAGGCCGCTCAGGCGCCGGCAGACGCCGCGATTGCGGCCGAGGCGCCGTTCATCGCCGAGAACAATGCGGCGATGGACAAGATGATGGCCGGCATGGACGTCAAGCCGACCGGCGATATCGACGTCGATTTTGCCGCGATGATGATCCCCCATCATCAGGGAGCCATCGATATGGCGCTCGCCGAGCTCCGCTACGGAAAGAACGAGCAGCTCAGGCGCATTGCGCAGGAAATCGTCGTCGAGCAGCAGCAGGAGATCAACGCCATGCGCCTTGCGCTCGACCAGCCCCTGCCCACCCAAACGGCCGCGCCGACGCAAATGGCGCCCGCGCCTGGATCGACGCCGGCAGCCATGCACAACCATTCGTCCATGTCGAAAGACGGCATGACGATGTCCCGACCCGCCGCCACGAAATAGGAGCATGAACAGATGAAGCGCAGTTTGTTGACCGCAGGTCTGCTGGCAAGCACGATGTTGGCGTGCTCATCGGCCTGGGCCGGGCAGGCTCCGGCGGCGGCGTCCGCCCCCGACATCGCCGTCAGCCATCGCGACCGGGTCTATGCGGCCGAGCAGTTCTCGAACACGGTGTCGGTCACCGATCCGGTCGACAACAGGCTTCTCGGCGTGATCCGCCTCGGCGATCCGCAGCCC
The DNA here is from genome assembly GCA_050641875.1 of Bradyrhizobium oligotrophicum. Lineage (GTDB taxonomy): Bacteria > Pseudomonadota > Alphaproteobacteria > Rhizobiales > Xanthobacteraceae > Bradyrhizobium > Bradyrhizobium oligotrophicum_B. The sequence continues at coordinate 813,682 of CP192619.1, read as the reverse complement.
GGCAATTTCAGCCCGCTGTACAAGGGGCAGGTGCTCGTCCACGGCATGGGCTTCTCGCCCGACCACAAGACGCTCGCCATCGTCTCGATCGGGTCCAACTCGGTGACCTTCATCGACACGGCGACAAACACCGTCAAGCACACGACCTATGTTGGTCGTTCGCCGCACGAAGCCTTCTTCACACCCGACGGCAAGGAAGTCTGGGTTACGGTCCGCGGCGAAAACTACATCTCGGTGCTCGATGCCGTGACCTTCGAGGAAAGGACCCGCATCAAGACGCCGAACGGCCCCGGCATGCAGATCTTCTCGCCTGACGGAAAGTACGGGTACATCTGCTCGTCCTTCAATCCGGAGACCGACGTCGTCACCGTTGCCGATCACCAGATTGTCGCGCGCGTGAAGCAGGAGAGCCCGTTCTGCCCGAACATCGCGGCGACAGCCGACGGCAAGCAGGTCTGGTTCACGCTGAAGGACATCGGCAAGACGCAGGTCTTCGATGCGCGGCCACCATTCAACCTGATCAAGACCCTGGATACCGGTCCGATCACCAACCACGTCAATTTCGCGGTCAACAGGAACGGCTCGTTCGCCTATGTGACCATCGGCGGCCTGAACGAGGTGAAGGTGTTCCGAACCGACAATTTCGAGCAGGTCGCGACGATCCCCGTCGGCAATCTCCCACATGGCGTCTGGCCGTCCGGCGACGGCACCCGGATCTATGTCGGGCTGGAGAACGCGGACGCGCTGGCCGCGATCGACACGCTGACCAACAAGGTCATCGCGAACATTCCGATCGGCCAGGCGCCCCAGGCGATCGCCTATGTTCCGAATGCCGTTCCGGAAGGGGCCGGCACCGACAACCTGCAACCGCTCGGTCTTGCCGGGCAGGCGGCCCATCTGACCCTGGCGGCGGCCGGAAAGGCGGGAGAGAAGGCCCCGACCAGCGTCTCGCTGTTCGACCAGGGCCTGATCCAGGTCGTGCAGGCCTCGGTGACGGGTCTCGAGCCGAAGAAGCCGTATGTGCTGGCCTTGTCGCCCCACCCCGAGGGGCATGGCGAATTGCAGGCGCTCGCCAACTTCATGACCAACCCGGCGGGCTCGGCGATCGTCAATGCCGCCGGGCAGATCCGGCAGATCGTGCAGAGCGAAATCAAGGACGAGAGGCGCTATCTTGTCATCGCCGAGAATGCGGCAGGCAAGCCCGGCAAGATCGTCCAGGTGCAAGGCCAGTAACGACCTCAGTCCGACCCGGCCGAGCCATCGGCCGGGCCGGCGACCTCCCGAAGGGGATTGGCCATGAATGATATGGTGCGGCTGATCGAGCCACTGATTCCGGCTCTGCGCCGCTATGCCCGGGCTCTCGTCCGGGATCGCTCCGCCGCGGACGATCTGGTGCAGGACTGCCTCGAGCGCGCGGTCAGCCGCTGGCATCAGCGCCGTCTCGACGGCGATCCGCGGAGCTGGATGTTTACGATCCTGCACAATCTGGCGGTCAACCGCTTCCGCGGACAGCAGCGACGTCCCGTCCATGTGGAGATCGACGAGGCGCCCGGGCGCGAGCTGTCCCAGATGGCGACGCAGGACCGAACGATAGAGGTCCGGCATATGTTGCGTTGTGTCGATCAACTGCCCGAGGATCAGCGCTCGGTCCTGCTTCTCGTCGTCCTCGAGGATCTCTCCTATGCGCAAGCCGCCGACGTTCTCGGCATTCCCGTTGGCACCGTCATGTCTCGTCTGTCACGGGCCCGCGACCGGCTGATCGAGTTGATGGATGGCGCCGTTGCAGAGCAACCGCCGAAGCCTTTTCTGCGGAGGGTGAAGTAATGACGCGGCCGATGACCGAGGAAGAGCTTCACGCATTCGTCGACCAGACGCTCGACGTTCGGCGCAAGGACGAAGTCGCCGCCTATCTCGATGCTCACCCCGATGTCGCCAGGCGCGTGGCGGCCTATCGCCGTCAGCGCGAGCTTCTGAAGGTGGGATATGGCCCGATCGCCGACGAACCAATTCCTCCGCAGCTCAATCTCACCCGGATCATCGCGCGTCAGCGACGTCCGGGCGCGACGTCATGGTGGATGGCCGCCGCGGCTGCGGCCGTTCTGCTGTCCCTGGGTGGCGCCGGCGGATGGTCACTGCACGGCGTGATCCAGTCGCCGGAAGGCATCGCCGCCCTCGCCGAGGAAGCAAGCGCAAGCTACGCGGTTTACGCGCCCGACCATCTGCGGCCGGTCGAGATCAAGGCGTCTGATCGTGATGCTCTTCTCGACTGGACCACGCAGCGGCTGGGCCGCGCGGTTGCCATCCCTGACCTGTCGGCCTCCGGCTTCCGCCTGATGGGCGGGCGCGTGGTTGCCACCTCTCATGGACCGGCGGCGATGTTCATGTATGACGACGATCATGGCACACGCCTCGTGATGCTTGCCCGTCGCATGGCCGTGGACCAGAACATGCCGATGGCGCGCCAGACGAATGGGACGCTGAACGGCTACAGCTGGGCCGACAAAGGGCTCGGCTTCAGCCTTGTCGGCCCTGCGTCGCCCGAACGGCTGCATCCGCTCGCGGACGACGTGCGCAAGCAAACCTCGCGCGGCATTTAGCCTGCGGCGAAGCACTGGAGGAATTTGCGACGAGAACCAGCGCCGTGGCGCGGGTGATGATCGGCGGTCTGTCTTCAGGCGCGGCCTCGGCGAGGAGAGTAGCGGTCCTCGCGAGGCAGGGCGCGTGGCCGTCACGGCGAGGCGACCGTGTCGTCCGCTCAGTTCGTCTTGGTCACCGGTGCGGTGGCTGGCGCTTGCGCCGGCTCGGCCGCAGTGGCCTGGGTGCGGCCGACCACCGCCGTCAGCAGGCCCTGGCTCCAGAGCTGCTTGGCGGCTTTCTTGGCGTCGTCCAGGGTGACAGCGTTGACGATCTCGCTGCGCTTCTCGATGTAGTCGATCGGCATCTTGTCGAGCTGATATTGCAGCATCGCCTGCGCCAGCTTGGAGGAGGTGTCGAGCGCGAGCATCTGCGAGCCGTTGATGTAGGACTTGGCCTCGTCGAGCTCCTGCTGGGTCGGGCCTTCCTCGGCGATGCGGCGGATCTCACCCTCGACGGCGGCGATCGTCTCGCCGGCGCGGTCGAAGCGGGTGGCGGTGTTGCCGATGAACAGCGCCGAATGATCCATCCACAGCAGCGCGTCATAGACGGAGTAGGCGAGGCCGCGCTTCTCGCGGACCTCCTTGTAGAGCCGCGACGACAGGCCGCCGCCGCCGAGGATGTGGTTGACCACATAAGCCGCCATGAAGTTCGGGTCGTGCCGGCGGATGCCCGGCCCACCGAAGGTGATCACCGTCTGCGGCACGTCGAGCGGCACGAGCACGCGCTGCGGCGGCTTGGTGGCGACGACGTCGGGCACCGGCGTCAAAGTGGCCTTGGCGGGCAGGCTGCCAAACGTCTGGTCCAGGAGCTTGCCGAGCGTGGCCGGATCGACGTCGCCGACGACGGCGACCTTCAGCGTGTCCCTGGCGAGCACGCGGCGGGTGTAGTCCTTGAGATCGTCGACAGTGATCGTCGGCACGCTGTCCAGCGTGCCGTTGGCCGGACGGCCGTAGGGGTGGTTGGGGAAGGCAAGCTCGAGGAACTTGCGGCCCGCCAGCGAGCTCGGGTTGGTGGTCTCGCGGCGCAGGCCGGAGATCACCTGCGAGCGGATGCGCTCGACGTCGGCGCTGTCGAAATGCGGCGAGGTCAGCGCGGTGCGCAGCAGCTCGAACGCCTCGTCCTTGTTGTCGCGCAGCATGCGCAGCGAGCCGCGGAACTGATCGCGCGAGATCTGGAAGCTCAGCTCGATGGCGCGGCGGTCGAGCCGCTCGTGGAAGGTCTTCGAGTCGAGATCGCCGGAGCCTTCGTCGAGCAGGTCGGCCACGAGATTGCCGACGCCAGGCTTGCCGACGGGGTCCTGCGAGGCGCCGCCCTGGAACGCATATTCCATCGCGATCAGCGGCACGGTGGCGTCCTGGACGAACCAGGCTTCGATGCCGCCGGGCGACACCAGGCGCTGGATCTTGGTCGCCGCATGGGCGGCGGGAACGATCGTGAGCGCGGCGGCGCCGACGGCGAGTGCGCAGGCGAAGCGGCGGGCGAAGGTCATTGTGTTCATCACGACCGCTTCTCCTCGCGCTTGGCCGCATTGTCCTTGATCAGATAGCCGGTGACCGAGCGCTTCTTCTGCAGCCAGGTCTGCGCGGCGGCGCGCACCTGCTCGGCGGTCACGGCACGGATGCGGTCGGGCCAGCTTCGGATGTCCTCGATGCTGAGACCCGTGGTGAGACCGCCGCCATACCAGCGCGCCATCGTCGCCTGGTTATCCTGGGCGTAGATCGCCTCCGCGATGAGCTGCGTCTTGACGCGTTCGAGATCGGAGGCCGGGACCGGGTTCTGCGCGATCTCGGCAATGACGCTGTCGACCACCGCCTCGACCTGGGCGAACTCGACACCCGGCCGCGGCGCGACCGCGATCGAGAACTGGCTCGGATCGAGCGACGTGCCCTGATAGGAGGCGCTGGCATTGATCGCGAGCGGCTTGTCGACGACGAGCGCGCGATAGAGATAGGAGTTGCTGCCGCTGCCCATCAACTGCGCCAGCACGTCGAGCGCGGCGGACTGGCCGGGGGCGGCCGTGGTGGCCGAGGGCACCAGATAGAAGCGGCGCATCGAGGGCTGCTCGACATGCGGGTCGGCCAGCGTGACCGTGCGCGGGGCCACCGGCTCGGGCTCCTGCGGACGCAGCCGGCGCGCGGGGATGTCGGGTTGTGCGGGAACCTTGGCGAAGGTCTGCTCCACGAGCGGGCGTACTTCCTTGGCGTCGGTATCGCCGGCGATCACCAGGATCGCGTTGTTGGGCGCGTAGAAGCGGCGATAGAACGCCAGCGCATCCTCGCGGCCGAGCTTCTCGATCTCCGGCTTCCAGCCGATCACCGGGCGGCCATAGGGATGGTTGACGTAGAGCGCCGCCATGATCTGCTCGTTGAGACGGGCCTCCGGCGAGTTGGCGACGCGCATGTTGTACTCTTCGAGCACCACGTCGCGCTCGGGCAGCACGTTCTCGTCCTTCAGCACCAGGCCGGTCATGCGGTCGGCCTCGAACTCCATCATCTTCGGCAATTGATCGCGCGGCACGCGCTGGAAATAGCCGGTGTAGTCGACCGAGGTGAAGGCGTTCTCATTGCCGCCGATCTTCTGCACCGTCTTGGAGAACTCGCCGGCGGGATGCTTCTCGGTGCCCTTGAACATCAGATGCTCGAGGAAGTGCGCCAGGCCCGATTTGCCGGGCGTCTCGTCGGCGGAGCCGACCTTGTACCAGATCATCTGCGTCACCACGGGCGTGCGGTGATCCTGGATCACGACGACCTGCAGGCCGTTGGGGAGGGTGAAGCTGGCGGGGGGCTCGGAGGCGAACGTCGTTTGCGCCGAAGCGCCGGCCGTGAACGCGATGAGGGAGACGAGCGCGGCGGCGACGGGAATGAACCGGTGCGAGGACATCATGATCCTTCTGAAGGCCCGCGGGGCGGGGCGATCGGGTTTGGGCGCAGCATGCTACACCGCGCCGGACGGCGCCCGGCGTCACAAAACGGCGACATCGTGCCGCCGCGAGACATTAAATTTCGCTAACGCCAGCGAAGCCGGCAACTCCGGGCGAACGGGGCGGCGCCGCCGTCACCGTTCCTTGCCGGTCATGATGTCGAGCTGCTTGCCGCCGATCGGCTCCTGCTTGCCGGTGCCATAGGCATAGCTCGGCGACGGCGTCTGATAGCCGGGCGGCGGCTGGGTCAGGCTCTCGCGCTGCGGCTCGCTGGTGAACGGCTTGGTTTCGCTGTCGCTGCCCTTGAACATGCCGAACAGGCCGCCCTTGAAGCCGAGCTGCGACGGGCTCATCATCGGGTTGTTGGCGACGCCGGGCTGAATCGGCTCAGTCGACTTGGCGGCGGCCGTCCGCCCCATCTTCATCTCGGCCGGGGTCAGCGGACGGGCCGCATTGACCGGATCCTTGTTTTCCTTCTTGCGCGCGGCGGCCGCGGCACGGCGTTGCTGCTCGTCGGGGTCCTTCGGCCAGTTCGGCGCGGTCGCCTGCGCCGCGGCGGCGGGCGGCGGCAGATCGAGCTTGGGCGGCACCACCAGGGGCGACCGCTCGCGGTATTCGATGGAGGGCGTCTCCATGTTGGTGCCGCCGAGACCGCGCATCAGATTGTCGATGATCTTCTCTTCGAAGGTCTTGTCCTCTTCCTCGTCGTCCTGGGCACGGGCGGCGCCGGCGGCCATGACAAGGCCAATGCCGAGCGCAACGGCGGACAGCCGCAGGGCGCGAATGGCCGCGTGGGTCATGATCCGGCCGCTGACTTCGGTCTTGCGCATGGCTTTCCCTGTCCTCGCTTGTCCAGTGCTCGTGCTCCGACGAACCGGCCGCGAACCCACCGATTGCGATCCTCGATTCGACGAGGGGCCGTCCAGGCATCGCGCCGATCTCGAAAACGTGAAGATCATCAGGCTCTTGACCCAGGATCGGCACCGGCCGGTATCGACCCGGATCAGGGCGCTTTTGCGGCGGGGGCCCCGAAGAAGGAGTCATATAGCAGGCCCGCCACCCCGGCAACGATCGCCACATCGGCCATGTTGAAGATGTACCAGTTGTAAACCGTGCCGCCGATCTGGATGTGGAACAACGCGAAATCGACCACCGCGCCATAGGCCAGCCGGTCGATGCCGTTGCCGATGGCGCCGCCAATGATCAGGCCGAGTGCCGCCGTCGCCAGCTTGCTTTCCGCACGCGCCATCCAGATGGCGAGGGCGATCACCGCGACGGCCTTCACCGCCATCAGTCCATATTGCGCCAGCGCGCTCTCGCTTTGCAGCCAGCCGAAGCTGATGCCGATGTTCCAGGCGAGGTAGAGGTCGAAGAACGGGGTGATCTTGACGGTGCCGCGGTTGGGCAGGTCGAACACGTACAGCAACCACAGCTTGGAGGCCTGGTCGATGACCAGGGTGGCGAAGCCGGCGATGAGGCCGAGGCGGAGGCGGGGGGTCATTGTTGGCCGGTGAGGGAGGCGCGCAGGGGGCCACAATCACAGCTGTCGTCCCGGCGAACGCCGGGACCCATACCGCGGATGGCTAATTGTTGGAAAAGGCTCGGAGTCATCTGTCTTTGTCTACCAGGACGGCCGGTGGTTATGGGTCCCCGCGTGCGCGGGGACGACAGTTTTGGGTGTCGCGGCAGTGCGACTCACACACCGACTCCCAGCGCCTTCCATTCGCGCAGCGCTTGCGCGTCGCGCGGCGAGACGTCGGGATAATCCTTGTCGTCGCCGACGCTCTCCAGGATCTTCCAGGACCGGGCGCACTTCTTGCCCACGGCCTTCTCGACCACCACCGCCACGCCCGGCACCGCATCGAGCCGGAACGCATCGGCCGGCGCGTCGCCCTCGCGGACCTCGTAGTTGGAGGTGATGCAGACCTCGGCGAGATCGGTATCGAACAAGGTGCCGAGCAGCGCGCGATCGGCCACATAGATGATCGGCGACGCCTCGAGCGAGGAGCCGATGGTCTTGGCGGCACGCGCGAGTTCGAGCGCACCGGTGACGACGCGGCGGACGTTACGGATGGTCTCCCACTTCGCGGCGAGCGCATCGTCGCGATACTGGTCCATCGCCTCCGGGAACAGCGTCAGATGCACCGACGGCTCTGCGTCCGGCCTGTACATGCGCCACGCCTCGTCGGTGGTGAAGGACAAGACCGGCGCCAGCCATTTCAGGACGGCATCGCAGATCAGGTCGATCGCGGTCAGCGCCGCCTTGCGCGCCACCGACGACGGCGGGTCGCAATACAGCGTATCCTTGCGGATGTCGAAATAGAACGCCGACAGCTCGGTGTTCATGAACGCCGCCAGGCTCGCGATCACCGTCTTGTAGTCGAACGCGGCATAGGCGCGGCTGATGACCTCGGCCTGCTGCGAGAGCTGATGCAGCATCAGCCGCTCCAGCTCCGGCATGTCGGCGAACGCGACCGCGTTGCTGCGCTGGTAATGGTGCAGCGTGCCGAGCATCCAGCGGATGCTGTTGCGCAGCTTGCGGTAGGTCTCGATGGTGTTCTTCAGGATCTCCGGGCCGATGCGCTGGTCGTCGGCGTAGTCGGTGGCGCAGACCCACAGGCGCAGGATGTCGGCGCCGGAGTCCTTGATCACCTTCTGCGGCTCGACGGTGTTGCCGAGCGACTTCGACATCTTGCGGCCGTTCTCGTCGAGCGTGAAGCCGTGCGTCAGCACCACGTCATAGGGCGCGCGGCCGCGGGTGCCGCAGCTCTCGAGCAGCGACGAGTGGAACCAGCCGCGATGCTGGTCCGAGCCTTCGAGATACATCACCGTGTCCCGGCCGCCATCGACCTTGCGCCTGATGCCGGCGAGACCGGGGAAGTGCACGGGGTCTTCCAGCACGAAGGCGTGGGTCGAGCCGGAGTCGAACCAGACGTCGCAGATGTCGTCGACCTTCTTCCAATCCTCGTTGGCGCGGGAGCCGAGGAAGCGCTCGCGCGCGCCGTCGGCGTACCAGGCGTCGGCGCCTTCCTTGGCGAAGGCGTCGGTGATGCGGCTGTTGACGGTCTCGTCCTGCAGGATCTCGGCGGAGCCGTCACCCTTTTCGCGCACGAACACGGCGATCGGCACGCCCCAGGCGCGCTGGCGCGAGATCACCCAGTCCGGGCGGTTGGCGATCATGCCGTTGATGCGGTTCTGGCCGGCGGCCGGCACCCACTGCGTGACCGAGATCGCGCGCAGCGCGCGGGCGCGCAGCGTGTCGCCGGACTTCGCCTTGCCGTCATCCGCAATGTCCTTGTCCATCGCGATGAACCATTGCGGCGTGTTGCGGAAGATCACCGGCTTCTTGGAGCGCCAGGAATGCGGATACTGATGCTTCAGCCGGCCACGCGCGAGCAGCATGCCCGCCTCGGTCAGCGCCTTGATGACGGCCTCGTTGGCGTCGCCCTTCTCGCCCTTGTCGTTGATGACGCGCTTGCCCGTGAAGCCGGGGGCGTGATCGGTCAGCGCGCCGTTCTCGTCGACGGTGTAGGGGATGGTGGTCGCGATGCCCCTGCCGTCGAGCTCGCGCGCATGCGCCATCCAGACGTCGAAGTCCTCGCGGCCGTGGCCGGGCGCGGTGTGCACGAAGCCGGTGCCGGTGTCGTCGGTGACGTGGTCGCCGGGCAGCAGCGGCACGGTGAAGCCGTAGCCGCCGGCGAGGCCCTTCAGCGGATGGGCGCATTCGACGGCATCGAGCGTGTCGCCGGGGATCTCGCGGACCTTCTGGTAGGCCGTGACTCGCGCCTGCTTGAATACGCTTTCGGCGAGCGCATCCGCCAGTATCAGCTTGTCGCCGGTCTTGGCCCAGTTGTCTGCCGGTGCGTCCGTGACCTCATAGAGGCCGTAGGCGATCTTCGGCGAGAACGAGATGGCGCGGTTGCCGGGCAGGGTCCAGGGCGTGGTGGTCCAGATGACAACCGACGCGCCCGCGAGCGCGCCATGCGCCGGCGACGTCACGGGAAACTTCACCCACACCGTGTCGGACTGATAGTCCTCGTACTCGACCTCGGCCTCGGCGAGCGCGGTCTTCTCGACCACGCTCCACATCACGGGCTTGGAGCCGCGATACAGCGTGCCGTTGGCGGCGAACTTCATCAGCTCGCGGGCGATCTGCGCCTCGGCCGGATAGGTCATGGTGGCGTAGGGATGGTCCCAGTCGCCGATCACGCCGAGACGCTTGAACTCCTCGCGCTGCACGTTGAGCCAATGCTCGGCATAGGCGCGGCACTCCTTGCGGAAGGCGACCATGGCGGCGGAGTCGCGGAAGTCGGGCTTGGTCTTGCCCTTCTTGCGGTAGTTCTCCTCCTCGATCTTCCACTCGATCGGCAGGCCGTGGCAGTCCCAGCCGGGGACGTAGTTGGAATCGTGGCCGAGCATCTGCTGGCTCTTGGTCACGACGTCCTTGAGGATCTTGTTGAGCGCGTGCCCGATATGGATGTTGCCGTTGGCATAGGGCGGGCCGTCATGCAGCACGAATTTCGGCCTGTGCTTGGCGGTCTCGCGCAGCTTGCCGTAGAGGTCGATGTCGCTCCAATATTTCAGGATCTCCGGCTCGCGCTGCGGCAGGCCGGCGCGCATCGGGAATTCCGTCTGCGGCAGGTACAGGGTTTTGGAGTAGTCCTTGGCGTCGGATTTCTGGGCGTCGGGCTTTTGCGGCTTTTCGGACATCGTGATCTGGCTGGCTGAGAGATGAGGCGCTGAGACGCGATTTCGATCGCGGGCGGCGGAACGAGCAGAGACATCCCGGTCTTGCGCCGAGCTCGAAGCTCAGGCGGAAGCCGGGCCGCTAATGCCGATGATGCGCCGTATCAACATGGGGCTCCCTCATAGCAGCCGCACCGCGGAATCGCAAAGTCATCCTGCGGCATCAACGCTGCGGGATCGTCGTTCAGCGTCATTCCGGTTCGATGCGCAGCATCGAACCCGGAATCTCGAGATTCCGGGTTCAGCCCTGGCGGGCTGCCCAGGAATGACGGCACCGGTGGAGCAGGAGGGTCAGCCGATCTCACCGAGCCGGGGGAAGAGACCGGCATGGGCCGCCAGGATCGCCCGCGCCTTGGCGCTGTCGTCGTCCATCTGCCGGATCAGGGCCTCGATGGAGGCAAACTTGGCCTCCGCGCGGATGAAGCCGATGAAGGCTATGTCCAGCACCTCGCCATAGAGGCTGTCCTTGAAGTCGAACAGGAAGGTCTCGAGCAGCGGCGCGCCGTTGTCGAAGGTCGGCCGGCGGCCGAAATTGGCGACGCCGTCGATCAGCATCCGGTTGGCGCCGCGGCCGCGGCCGACCCGGACGGCATAGATCCCGTGGCGCAGGCCGCAATCGCGATCGAGCCGCATGTTGGCGGTGGGGTAGCCGAGATCCCGGCCGCGCTTCTCGCCGTGGATGACCTCGGAGCTCACGAACCAGGGGCCGCCGAGCATCGCGGTCGCCTCGCTGACCTGGCCCTCCGCCAGCGCTTCGCGGATCGCGGTGGAGGACACCGGCCGCTCGTCGATGTCGACATGGGCCTGGATGTCGACCTCGATGCCGAGCTTGGGGGCCTCGCTGGCGAGCAGGCTGGGCGAGCCGACGCGGCCCTTGCCGAAATGAAAGTCGTAGCCGACCGCGATTCCGGAGATCCCGAGCCGTCCGATCAGGTCATGGTGAATGAAATCCTGCGCCGAGGTCTGGGCGCGGCCCTTGTCGAAGGTCATGACCACGGCGCCGGCAAGGCCGGTTCCGGCCAGCAGCCGCAGCTTGGCGGTCTCGTCGGTCAGGCGGAACTGCGGGCTGTTGGGGCTGAAAAAGCGCCGCGGATGCGGCTCGAAGGTCAGCGCCAGCGCCGGGCGCCCCTTGGTCTCGCCCATCTCGATGGCCGCCTCGATCACGGCCCGGTGACCGAGATGGACGCCGTCGAAATTGCCCATCGCCACCACCGCGCCCTTGAGGATGTCCGACGTCGGGGTGGAATCGCGGATGATCTTGAAATCGGGCATGTGACGGAAATATCTCGCGGATTTCGGTAGGCCGCCGGCGGGCCGGGGTTGCCGTGACGGTGGGCGGCCGGCCCCGGGAAGTCAAGCCGAAGGGGTTCCTCCGCTCATGCAGCGCAGCAATAGCGACATGCAGCCGCAGCGCAGTTAACGCGCTGTTTAACGGCTGATGCTACTGCTCAGAGCGGATGGCGGGGTCGGTTACGACCCATGCCGCACGAGCTTTTTTGTAACAGTCTGCGCGTTGTGTTCGCGTCTGGGGGAGTCAAGATGGCGGTTGATTTGACGATGCCGGTGCTCGTCGTCGACGATTACAGCACCATGATCCGTATCATCAGGAATCTTCTCAAGCAGATCGGGTTCGAGGACATCGACGATGCCAGCGACGGCTCGATGGCCCTCAACAAGATGCGCGCCAAGAAATACGGCCTCGTGATCTCCGACTGGAACATGGAGCCGATGACCGGCTACGACCTGCTCCGCGAGGTCCGCGCCGATCCGAATCTGGCGACCACGCCGTTCATCATGATCACGGCGGAATCCAAGACCGAGAACGTGATCGCGGCCAAGAAGGCCGGCGTGAACAACTACATCGTCAAGCCGTTCAATGCCGCGACCCTGAAGACCAAGATCGACGCGGTGTTCCCCGACATGGCGACGGCCTGACGCCTGCCTGATCCACTCCAACGAAAGACGCCCGGCACTCGGCCGGGCGTTTTGCGTTTCAGGATCCGCTTACCACTTCAATTCGCGCATCAGGGCGCGCGGCGGGTGGCCGAACAGCTCCTTGACCGAGGCCGGGTCGAGCTGCTCGACGCCGGCGAATTCCTCGGAATGAATGCCGCGGGTGACGAACAGGCAGTCGATGCCGAAGCCGTGCGCGCCGGCCAGATCGGTGCGGACGGAATCGCCGATCGCCAGCACCTCCTCGCGCGCGACCGGCCGGCCGGCGTGCTGCTCGGCCAGCATCATGGCGCGTTCGTAGATCGGCCGGTGCGGCTTGCCGTAGAAGATCACCTCGCCGCCGAGCTCGCGGTAGAGCTCGGCGATGGCGCCGGCGCAATAGATCAGCCGGTCGCCGCGCTCGACCACGATGTCCGGATTGGCGCAGATCAGCGGCAGCTTGCGCTCGCGCGCGCGCAGCAGCATCGGCCGGTAATCCTCGGCGGTCTCGGTCTCGTCGTCGTAGAGGCCGGTGCAGATGATGTAGGACGCTTCTTCGAGCGGCGACAGCGCCAGGTCGAGACCGCGATGAATGGAATTGTCGCGCTCAGGGCCGAGCCAGAACACCTTGCCGCCGGGATGATCGGCCACGTAGTGGCGGGTCAGGTCGCCGGAGGAGACGATGGCGCTGTAGACCTCGTCGGCGACGCCGAGCTTGCGCAACTGGCGCTGGACCGAATCGGCCGGCCGGGGCGCGTTGGTGATCAGGATCACCGTACCGCCCTGGCGGCGAAAGTGGTGCAGCGCGTCGCAGGCGTCGGGGAAGGACTCCAGCCCATTATGGACCACGCCCCAGATGTCGCTCAGCAGCACCTGCTTGCGGCCGACCAGATCGCGCAGCCGCTCTTCGAAGCGGAGAACGGTCATGGCAGCCGGCTGATCTCAGAGGGTTCCGGCGGCACGGCGGACGAGGGCGGCATTGCCGCTGCGCGTCGGAGCATTGGTGTGTGACGCGTCGAGAGAGGTGGTGCCGGCGGCATTGGAGTCCTGAATCTTGATGTCCTGCCCGCCCGATGGGCCGGCGGCGGCATCGCCGGTAGCAGATGCGCCCTCGGGTCGCAATGGGCGGGGCGGCGCGAACAGGAAGCCCTGGCCGAAGCGGACGTCGTAGTCGAGCAGGTCGACGACGCTGTTCTCGCCTTCGATCCGCTCGGCGATCAGGTCGATCCCGAAGCGGCCCAGTAGATCGGAGAGATCGGTCGGATGAATGTCGGAGGCCGAGCTCTGCTTGGGGTCGAGCAGCAGCGCGGCCGGGACCTTGATGAAGCGGACACCGCGATCGGCGAGCTCGCGCGGCTCGAACCGGAGGTCGGTGACATGGTCGATCGAGAAGCGGTAGCCGCGCTGTGCCAGGGCCGCGAGATGCTCGGTCCCGGTCGGGCCGAGGCTGCGCAAGGTCGACTGCTTGAATTCGAGCACGAAGGACGGCGCCAGGGCGCGATTCGCTTCGAGGAAATCCAGGCATTGTGAAAAGCTTGCAGGGCTGCTCAGGGTCGCCGAGGAGATGTTGCAGAAGATGCCGACGTCCTTGTTGCGGACCATCAGGCGGCGCAGCACCTGGACGCAGCGAAGCAGAACCATGTGGTCGATGCGCCCGACCAGGCCAGCGGCTTCCGCGATGCCGATGAAGTCCTCGGCCGCGACCACTTGGTCGCGCTCGTCGCGAAGCCTCGTCACCGCCTCGTAGAAGCGCACCTTGCGCTGTGGCAGCGTCACCAGCGGCTGGAGATAGATGTCGAGGCGGTTGTCCTCGATCGCGCCTTTGACGGCGGCGAGGATCTGCGGCTGGCTGCGCGGCACGGCCGGCGCAACCGGCGCCGACGTCGCGATCTTGGAGGCTGCTGGTACGGCAGCGACCGCCGGCGCCTGCGGTTTGGGCGGCAGGGGGCGGCAGCCGATGCCGCGCTGAACGTGCCGGGGATATCGGGCTTCTTCTGCTCGACTCCGCCCGGCGGCAACGCGTTCATCTCGAGCGCGCCGCTGGAGGAAGCGGCCGCCGGGAGTGGATGGTCGGCCTCGCGAACCGTGCTGGCCGCAGCTCCAGGTGGGGTTGCCGGCGGGATGGCGGCGATCAGGTCTTCGTGCTGGGCCACGGTGACGGCGAGCTGCTTCATCAGCCCGCCGAGCTCGTTGATCTCACCGATCACACCCTGCAGGCGATCGGCGCTGACCGAGTTCGACGAGACGATCCGCCCCTCGACCGCCGACAGGCGCCGGCCGAACTCGGCGACCTGGCGCGCGAGATCGGCGGTGCCGCGCGACAGATCGGCGATCTGGCTGCCGATATCGGTGCGGTCGCGCAGCCGCATCGACACGGCGTTGTAGAGAATCAGGAAGGTCAGTGCGGCGAGCGCGACGATCGCGGATTCCGAGCCACTGATACCGGCCACCGAATACAGGATCAGGCCGAGCGAGGCTGCGACCAGAACCATACAAATGGCAATGAAAATCGTGGAGATACGGATCATGCTGCGCGACGCTCCCAACCGAATGCAACCTTAGCACTTCTGTTGATTCGCGAGGATAGTCGGCGGGATTCAAATACCGGGAGAGCCCGATGATTTCCGCGCTGCGTGTCATTTACGCAAGTTCACTGGGCAAAGCGGAGTGTCATCGTAGTGTCGCGGCTCCGTAGAACGCCGGAGTAAGCGCCGCGCGGTTTCCAGACATCTTTGGACATGCTCGCGATGCCCTCGGCCGATCGGCACATGCAGGCGCTGCACGAACGGCACGATCCCGAGGCTGATCAGTTCAGTTGAGTCGCTTATGCTTCGATGTCCGTCGAACCGCGCCTGTCGCTGTCAGGGCAGGCTTACGTGCTGCGGTGACGTCTGCGCAGGGCGGCCACGCCGAGCAGCAATGCCGCAACGGCGACACCGACGGGCACGTTGACCCGGCCGAGTGCGCCCGCAACTCCGCTCGCGTGATTCGTGGAGGTCGATGACGGTGCCAAGGGGATGGTGTCGGGATCGATCACGTCCGCGTCGGGTTCCCGGGCCACGGGCGCTGCGATCGCCACGCGCAGCCGGCTGGAGAGTGAAGGATAGTGCGGCGTCGGGCTGCGGAGCTTCACCGCCGCGAGGATCGCGCAGATCACCGCCAGCGCGACCAGGATGCCGCCGACCACAGCGAATGCTGTGAACAGGCCGTAGGTCATTTCCACCCAGCGGAACAGCGCGGTCAATCCCACGATGCAGGCGGCGATCAGGAAGATGCCCGCGGTGGCGAACAGCCCGGCGGCGACGGCGTAGGACGTCACCGTTCCGGTGGCCTGCCGGGCGCGATCGCGCATGTAGGATTGGGTGGCGCGCCTGATGCGGTTGAGCCTCTGCTCGAGCCCCAATCGCAGCAGCTCTCCTGGCGGTGCAAGCATGCGCGTCCTCCGAAATCCGCTCGCCGCGCGCAAACCGCCGGCTCGGGACATGAACGTGGAGGATTTGCGAAGGTTCCCTGCGGGAGCGCGGCTACAAGTCGGGCGCCGTTGCTTCTTCCCCCGGCGCAACCGTCGAGATCGTCCCTTCAACTGGGGCAGCGCGAATGTCATGGCCGCCTTCTTCTGGTCCGGCTGCTGCTAGTATCGGTCGTCTGGTTTTTGCCGCTCGCGCAACTCTCTCCGCTCCCCTCCCCCTTGTGGAGGACGGGCGGGGAGGGGGGTAAGCCGCGGGCGCGATCGGTAAGGGCCTGGCGGATTGCTTCAACGACACCTTCCAGGTTCGACGTCACTTGCGCGTTGGTGAACCGAAGAACTTCAAATCCCTCAGCTGCGAAGAACTCGTCGCGCTTGGCATCCTTGCCTGCCGCTCGCCGAAATCGTGTGACTCGCCGTCGAGCTCGATCACGAGCTTTGCCGAGAAGCAGACAAAATCCGCAATATAGTTTTGAATTGGTACCTGGCGGCGGAAACTCACGCCGTCGATCCGGTTCGCCTTGATGTAGCAAACCTTGCGCTGAAGCGACGAGACGCCCGCAAACAAAAATGGCGGCCGCGAGGCCGCCATTCGTTAGATGAATTGGCTGCCTTGCGGCTTACGCCACGGCCTTGATGACCTTGCCGACCTTCTCGATGATTTCGCCGACCTGATCCTCGCTGACGATCAGCGGCGGGGTCAGCGCCAGCGTGTCACCGGCGATGCGCAGCATGAGGTCGTTGTTGTGGAAGGCGGTCTCCATCGCGGAGTAGCCGCGCTTGCCAGCCGCGTCGGGCAGCGGCGCGAGGTCGATGCCGGCGGTGAGACCAACCGTGCGGATGTCCAGCACGTTGGGCAGGCCCTTGAGCGACATCACGGCGTCGGCGAATTTCGGCTCGATGGCGCGAGCGTGCTCGAACAGCTTGTCGTCGCGGTAGATGTCGAGCGTGGCGAGGCCGGCCGCGCAGGCGATCGGATGCGCCGAGTAGGTGTAGCCGTGGGTGAACTCCACCATGTGCTCGGGGCCGCTCATGAAGGCGTCGTGGATGGTGTCGCGCACCAGCACGCCGCCCATCGGGGCCGCGCCATTGGTGACGCCCTTGGCGAAGGTGAGAAGGTCAGGCGTCACGCCGTAGCGCTCGGCGGCGAAGGCGTAGCCGAGGCGGCCGAAGCCGGTGATGACCTCGTCGAAGATCAGCAGGATGCCGTGCTTCTGGGTGATCTCGCGCAGCCGCTTGAGATAGCCCTTCGGCGCCGGGATCACGCCGGTCGAGCCGGCCATCGGCTCGACGATCACGGCGGCGATGGTGTTGGCGCCGTGCAGGTTGACGAGGTTTTCCAGCTCATCGGCGAAGTGCGCGCCGTACTCCGGCTCGCCCTTGGTGAAGGCCTGCTTCTCGCGGTCATAGGTTGCCGGGATGTGGTCGACGCCGGTCA
This sequence comes from Bradyrhizobium oligotrophicum, assembly GCA_050641875.1. Taxonomy (GTDB): domain Bacteria; phylum Pseudomonadota; class Alphaproteobacteria; order Rhizobiales; family Xanthobacteraceae; genus Bradyrhizobium; species Bradyrhizobium oligotrophicum_B. Next base: position 796,543 of record CP192619.1, on the reverse strand, counting down.
GCAAGGTGCCGAACAGCTTGCGGTTGTTGACGATGCCGCCGACCGAAGTGCCGCCGAAGCCGACGCCGTGATAGCCGCGGACGCGGCCGATCAGGCGGTGCGGCTGCCCTGGCCGTTGATCTGGTGATAGGCGAGCGCCATCTTCAGCGCGGTGTCGGCTGCCTCCGAGCCGGAGTTGCAGAAGAACACGTGGTCGAGGCCGGCGGGCGCGAGATCGGCGATGCGGTTGGCCAGCTCGAACGCCTGGGGAATGCCGAACTGGAACGGCGGCGCGTAGTCGAGCGCCGCGGCCTGCTGGCCGATCGCCTCGGCGATCTGGCTGCGGCCGTGGCCGGCGTTGCAGCACCACATGCCGGCGGCGGCGTCGATGATCTTGCGGCCGTCGACGGTGATGTAGTGCATGTCCTTGGCACCGGCGAGCAGGCGCGGGTTCTTCTTGAAGGCGCGGTTCGCGGTGAACGGCATCCAATGCGCGGCAAGATCATTCGGAACGGTGACGGCGGGGCGGGGGCTCTTGTCCAGCATGGGGACCTCTCGGACGGTTGTGCGACGGCGGCAGCATGATCCGGAAAGGGGGCGAACCGGTGCCAGAAAAGCTTGCCGAAACGGATCGTGCTTGATGGGCCTGAATGCGTGCGCCGACGTTGTCAGCCGCTGATCCGGGCCACCGCCAAGCTATCAGTTTCGCGGGCCGACGGAAACGTCAAAGGTCCAGCGTTCCCTGCTGCCCTGGTGAGCGGTTTCTGCACAGCGGCGGCGGAAAGTGCCGCATATTGAAGTCGCTGCGTCATTTCCGCGCCAAGCGCGCGGGTGTGTCTCGGGCAGCCGCGTCTCAGACGAGATCGCGCGCGGTGATCCAGAACACCTCGCCCTCGGAGTCCTCGGTGTCGAGCCAGAGCAGCGGCAGGTCGGGATAGGCCGCCTCGATCTGTGGACGGTCGCGCCCGACCTCGCACAACAATCCGCCCTCCGCGGTCAGATGGTCGCGGGCCTGACTGAGAATGCGATGGATGATGTCGAGCTCTCGTCGGTGCCGCCGTCGAAGGCCAGCGCCGGCTCGGCGCGGCATTCGCGGGGCAGGCCGGCCATGCCCTCGGCGTCGACATAGGGCGGGTTGGTGATGATCAAATCGTAGCGGCGCTGGCTGAGCGGTGCGAACAGGTCACCGCGGTGCAGCGAGATGCGCTCGCCGAGGTCGTAGTCGGCGATGTTCTTCGCGGCCACCGCGAGCGCATCCTTGGAGATGTCGACGGCGTCGATCACTGCATTGGGGAAGTGGCGGCTGGCCAGGATGGCGAGACAGCCGGAGCCGGTGCAGAGATCCAGCACGCTGTCGACGGCCAGCGGATCGTCGATCAGCGAGGTGCCGTCGGCTTCGGCACCGCCGAAATGCGTCTCCAGCAACTCGCCGATGAACGAGCGCGGCACGATGACGCGCTCGTCGACGTAGAACGGCAGGCCGCGCATGTAGACCTTGTTGACCAGATAGGCCGCCGGCTTTCGCGTGGTGATTCGGGCCGTGATCAGGTCGAGGATCGTCTCTGCCTTCGGCCGCGGTGACCCGGGCCGTGACGAAGCTTTCGAACTGATCGGGGCGCAGATGCAGCGCCTTCGCCGATCAGGAAGGCGGCCTCCGACACCGGATCGGTGGTGCCGTGCGCAAACACCAGATCGGCGTTCTGGAAGCAGCTCACCGCGTAGCGCAGGTAGTCGAGCACGCTCACCAACTCGCCCGCATTGACCTTCGGCAGCTTCGGCGCCGCCGCCTTGCGCGGCGCTGCCGTCTTGACCTTCTTCACCATCACGACTTCCAGCGCGCCGCGGCGGCATCGTCGTGGCTCTTGGCCTCGACCCAGCTGCCGCCGTCCTCGGTTTCCTCGCGCTTCCAGAACGGCGCGTTGGTCTTGAGATAGTCCATCAGGAACTCAGCCGCCTCGAACGCCGCCTGACGGTGGCTGGATGCCGTCACCACCAGCACGATGTTCTCGCCCGGCCGTATCCGGCCGAAGCGGTGAATCACGGTCATGCCCTGCAGCGGCCAGCGCGCCATCGCCTGCTCGGCATGGCGCATGATCTCGGCTTCCGCCATGCCGGGATAGTGCTCGAGCGTGAGCGCGCTGATCGGCGTGTCATGATCGTTGCCGCGGCACAGGCCGGAGAAGCTGACGATGGCGCCGATGTCGGTGCGGCCATGGCTGAGGGCTGCGATCTCGGCCGCGGTGTCGAAATCCTCTTGCTGCACCCGGACGGTGACGATCGCGGTCATGGACGGATCTTCCGTTACGTCAGCCGCCGGTCATCGGCGGGAAGAACGCGATCTCGCGGGCGCCGGCGATGGCCGCATCCGGCTGCACATGGGTCTGATCGATCGCGGTGCGGATCACCTTCGGCCTCTCGAACGCATAGGCGTAGCCCTCGCCGCGCGTGGTGAGCCAGGCGATCAGCTCGCTGACCGTGCGCACGTCCGCCGGCGGCTCGATCGTCTCCTCGGCCTTGCCGACGCGCTCGCGTACCCAGGCGAAATACTTCACCTTCATCGCGAGTCTGCCTCGATGAGGTGGTGGATGCCGGCGCGGAAATAGTCGTAGCCGGTGTAGATGGTGAAGACCGCCGACAAGCCGAGCAGCCAGATTCCGATCCCGCTGACGATCGGGCCAACGGCCGTCGAGATCTGGGCGACCGCCGCATCGCCGGCCTCGCCCGCGAGCAGGAAGCCGATTGCCACCAGTTGCATCGTGGTCTTCCATTTGGCGACCTTGGTCACCGGCACCGAGACGCGCAGCGCGGCGAGATATTCGCGCAGGCCCGAGACCAGGATCTCGCGGCACAGGATCACGATGGCCGCCCACAGCGACCAGTTCTGGATGGTGCTGTCGGCGGCCAGCATCAGCAGGCAGGAGGCGACCAGAAGCTTGTCCGCGATCGGGTCGAGCATACGGCCGAATGCCGATTGCTGGTTCCAGATCCGCGCGAAATGACCGTCGAGATAGTCGGTGATCCCAGCCGCAATGAACACCGCGACGGCGACCCAGCGGAGCCACAAGGGATACATCCAGACCGACTGCGCGTAGATGCAGCCGACCACGACCGGTATCGCGGCGATGCGCGTATAGGTCAGGATGTTCGGCAGGGACGTCGACGTCTTGCTGGGCACGCGTGTGGTCGCAATATTCATCCGGTGTACCAATACTGCCGCCGTTCGGACGTCAACCTCCGAGCCGAGCCGCTTCGGCAGGATGACGCAGATATGACGCGAATCACAACGAAGTCTTGCGGAGATAGGAACTCTTGCGCATGCGGCAACGCGAGCCGCAACGCTTCATTAAGCAACCGGACGCGGTCGCGCCAGTGCGCAGATCGGCGGGGGCGCGACGCGCGGCTGGGACCTTATTGCGGTGCAGTGACGGTGGCGCGACTCCGCCGTCGTGTCAGATCGCCTCTGCTGCGTGAACCGCGCACCAATGCGCCTGGCGTTCTGCGAACACGCGGTCGCGCACATAGGCCAGCGTTTCGTCGTCGAAGGTCTCGATCACCTCCAGGCTGAACAACCCTTCGCCATGGGCGGCCCAGGCCGCCTGCAACCCGCCGCGGCGGTGGCCGCCCTGGCGCAGGGTGAACCACAGCCGGTTCTGGATCTTGTCGAGGTCCGGCGCGCAGCCGATCCAGCGCTCGCCGGTGGCGGCGCAGGTGACGGCAAAGATGCCGGCAGGGCTCTTGCGCTCCTTGTAGGCGGCGACGGCCACCTTGCGCTGGTCGGGGGTCATGGATCTCCTCCGGTGAATAGCCCGCTCTCCTAGATGATATTTTTATCCGGGTAAATATAAATTGTGCGTAATATTTTTCTGACATATGTTTCTTCTGATTGACGCCTCGGTACCCAACCCGTAAGAAAACTCTGACAGGTGGAGCGTGGGACGTGCCGAACACGGGCGATCAACTGCTGGACAGTCTGGCGGCGCTGGCCAACCCGCATCGGCTGCGGGTCCTGGCAGCGCTGCAGCGCAAGGGGCGGACCTATGTCAGCCAGCTCGCGCGCGAGCTCGGCATCAGCCGGCCCCTGCTGCACCTTCATCTCCGCAAGCTCGAGGATGCAGGGCTGGTCACCAGCCGCCTCGAGCTCTCGTCGGATGGCAAGGCGCTGAACTATTTTGAGGTCGCCCCCTTCGACATCGCCCTGACGCCGTCCTCGATCGCCGAGGCCGTCGAGACGCTGTCTGTCGTTCCATCCTCCAGCAAACCGGAAGGAGACCAACATGGCTGACAAGGCCGCCATATTTCTGCTCGTGACGATCTGGTGCTCGTCACCATCATCCTGGTGTTCGCGATGAAATATTTCGCGGCGGCCCGGCAGGCAGGTCTGCAGGTCGCGACGGAGAAGAGCTACCGCGCCTTGACCGAGCGAGCCGTTCGAGCGCAGGAGACGAGTGCAGAGCTGCTCGCTGCGCTCCAGGGCAGTCTGGGGCAGATCGAGCTGCGGCTCACCCAGGTCGAGAAGGTGCTGAAGGAGGTCGAGTGATGACCTCTCAACATCAGGCCGAGGAGCTGTCGCTGCTGAAGCGAATGCGCGCAGTCTCGCTCGTCGAAGGCAGTACGCTGCTGCTGCTGGTGCTGGTGGCGGTGCCGCTGAAGCACTTTGCCGGCGTCGCCATCGCGACCCGGATCATGGGGCCGATCCACGGCCTCGCTTTCATGGGCTACATCTGGATGCTGATCCAGCTTGCGATCGGTGGCGGCTGGTCGAGAACGGAGATCATCCGGATGACGATGGCTGCGTTCGTGCCGTTCGGCGGCTTCGTCAACGCCCGCGTCCTGGCACGACGCGAGATGCTGCTGGCGGCGCCATGATCTACGAGTGGCTCAAGGCGCTGCACGTCGCCGCCGTGCTGTGCTGGAGCGGCGGGCTGCTGGCCGCAGCGGTGACCGTCGCGGCGCATGCGGCCAAGGCAGAAGCGGCTGGTGCCGCCACCATGGTCGAGATCGTCAGCCGCTGGGACCGGCGTGTCACGACGCCCGCCATGCTGGTCGTGTGGGGCGCCGGCCTCGCACTCGCCATGCAGGGGCAATGGTTCGGCTCGCTTTGGCTATCGCTCAAGCTGGGACTCGTGGTCGTTCTGTCCGCGCTGCATGGCGTGCTTGCGGGGATGCTGCGGCGGCTCGCCCGCTCCGAGGCGCCGGCGCCACGCTGGTTCTCAAATGTGCCGCCGCTGATCGTCGGCAGCGCCGCCGTGATCGCCATTCTCGTCGTCGTCAAACCGTTCTGAGCGGCCGGCGCGACCGGAGGAGGGCGCCCGTCAGCTGGCGTTGCTGTGGAAGTACTCGAATATCTTGCGGGCACTCTCTGCTGAAACCCCCGGCACCTTGCCGAGGTCGGTGATCGAGGCGCGCTCGATTTCCTTCAGCGTGCCGAAATGGTGCAGCAGCGCGCGCTTGCGCGACGGACCGATGCCGGGGATCTCCTGCAGGCCGGCCTCGCGGATATCCTTTTGCGCAGCTTGCGGTGCGAGCCGATGACGAAACGATGCGCCTCGTCGCGCAGCCGCTGGATGAAGTACAGCACGGGGTCGCGCGGCTCGAGCTTGATCGCCTCGCGCTCCGGGATGAACAGCGTCTCGCGGCCGGCGTCGCGATCGGGGCCCTTGGCGACCGACATCAGCGCGACGTTGGTGACGCCGAGCTCGGTGAAGATCTCTCTGACGGCATTGAGCTGGCCGCGGCCGCCGTCGATGATGACGAGATCGGGCCATTGCGGCACGTCGTCCTCCTTGGCCGCGCGTGCGACATCCTTCTCCGACGGTGATACCAGTCGCTTGAAGCGGCGCTGCAGCACCTCCTTCATCATCGCGTAGTCGTCGCCGGGCGTCAGCCCTTCCGACCTGATGTTGAACTTGCGATACTGGTTCTTCATGAAGCCGTCGGGGCCGGCGACGATCATCGCGCCGACCGCGTTGGTGCCCTGGATGTGGCTGTTGTCGTAGACTTCGATGCGCTTCGGGATCTGCGGCAGGCCGAGGGTCGTCGTCATCGCCTCCAGCAGGCGGCTTTGCGTCGCGGTGTCGGCGAGCTTGCGGCCCAAGGCCTCGCGCGCATTGGTCAGCGCATGGGTGACGAGGTCCTTCTTCTCGCCGCGCTTCGGGCAGGACACCTCGACCTTGTGGCCGGCCTTGACGCACAGCGCCTCGGCGAGCAGCCCGGCCTCCTCGATCTCGTGCGACAACAGGATCAGCTTCGGCGGAGGTTTGTCGTCGTAGAACTGCGACAGGAAGGCGGACAGCACCTCCTCGGGCGTGAACGTCTTCTCGGCGCGCGGGAAGTAGGCGCGGTTGCCCCAGTTCTGGCCGGTGCGGAAGAAGAACACCTCGACGCAGGAATAGCCGCCCTCCTGGTGGATGGCGAACACGTCGGCTTCCTCGACCGTGCGCGGGTTGATGCCCTGCTGCGAGGAGATCGCCGACAGCGCCGCGAGACGGTCGCGATAAACGGCGGCCGTCTCGAATTCGAGCTCGGCGGACGCCTTCTCCATCTCGGTCGCGAGCAGCGCCTTCACCGCCTGGCTGCGGCCGGACAGGAAGTCGGTCGCCTCGCGCACCAGCTCGGTGTAGCCGGGGAAGTCGATCTCCTGGGTGCAGGGACCCGCGCAGCGGCGGATCTGATGCAGCAGGCAGGGGCGGGTGCGGCTCTCGAAAAACGAATCGGTGCAGGAGCGGATCAGGAAGGCGCGCTGCAGCGCCGTGATGGTGCGGTTGACGGCGCCGGCCGAGGCGAACGGACCGAAATAGCGTCCCGGCCGCGACTGCGCGCCGCGGTGCTTGAGGATCTGCGGCGCCCAATGATCGCCGGTGATCAGGATGTAGGGAAACGACTTGTCGTCACGCAGCTGCACGTTGAAGCGCGGCTTGAGCTGCTTGATCAGATTGGCTTCCAGCAGCAGCGCGCTCGGTCTCCGTGGTGGTGGAGACGATCTCCACGGTCACGGTGGCCGCGATCATGCGCAGGATGCGCGCCGGCAGCGGCGCGTTGGCGCGCGCATAGGACGACAGGCGCTTTTTGACGTTCTTGGCCTTGCCGACATAGAGCACGTCGTGCGCCGCGTTGAGCATGCGGTAGACGCCCGGCGAGGTCGGCGCCAGCCGCACCGCGTTCTCGATCGCCGCGTGGCCGATCGCGAGCGGGCCTTCGCCGACCGCCTCCAGGCTCTCCTCGGCCAGCTCCGGCAGCCGGCCGTCATCGTCCTCGTCCGCAGCCGATGCGGCGGGATCGAGGTCGGGCGTGTCGATGGTCTCGGGCGGCAGGTCGGCCGCGCCACGCCGGCTCGGGGGCGCCGGCGCCTTGGGTGGATCGGAGCTGTGGGTGGTCATGTCCGCAAACTAAGCGCTGCCGCGCCGTCTCGCCAGCGTGCGATGGCGCCATGCACAGGGCAGGGCGGTAACGCTTCGTTAAGCACGTTAATGGCCGGGTAACCCGGCTTAACAGCGGCTTAACCTAAAACTCTCGATAAATGCCCACGAAAGAAGCGAGAGTTCCGTAACCACGCCGGCCCGCGCAGGAAAGTCGCGCGGCGCATGCTCAGGCGGGTGACGGCGAGTGGCGTGGAGTGAGCGATGAACAGGTTCTTGGTCGGTGCTGCCGCCGCGGCGGGCTTGGGCGCGGCGGCTCTCGGATCGGTCTCGGCGCAGGCGGCCGATCTCGGCTACGGGCGCGGCGCGCCCTATACCGTGAACCAGCCCCTCAATGCCTATAGCTGGGCCGGCCCCTATCTCGGCGGCACGCTGGGCTATGAATGGGGCACCGTCGGCAACAACCCGACCAAGCCGTCCGGTCTCACCGGCGGCCTGACCGCGGGGTACAATTGGCAGAACGGCCCGTGGGTGTTCGGCGCCGAGGGCGACATCAACCTGACCGGCGCCAACGACACCTTCGCGCCGTGGAAGTTCTCGAACCCGTGGTTCGGCACATTGCGCGGCCGCGCCGGCTACGCCTTCAACAACATCCTGTTCTACGGCACCGGCGGCCTCGCCTTCGGCGGCTTGCGCGCCGAGACCTTCGGTCTTTCGGAATCGCACACCACGGTGGGCTGGACGCTCGGTGCCGGCACCGAGTTCGGCCTGGCGCAGAACTGGACCGCCAAGATCGAGTATCTCTACGTCGATCTCGACAGCAGCAATTTCGTGATCACGGGGGCGAAGAACGACTATCGGTTTGGAATTGTGCGCGCAGGCATCAACTTCCACTTCTGATGGCAACGAGGGAATAGGAAGAAGAAACGTCCAACGACAACCTCCCGGCCGCTCGCGCGGCCGGGATTTTTGTCGGAGCGCTCTGTGCAATCTGGAGGCGTGCATCATCGCGCGCGGCCTGCACGTATGAGCCGGCAATGCTGTGCACCCGAGCAGCCGCTGCCGGCAGCTTCCAAACCAGCGAAGAGGTGGCGTCGAGGCGCGCGCGGCTGCAATCATGCCGGCGCGTGAACCACCGCCAGGCGGGCTCGCCCTAAGACGACAGCACCAGGTTCACCGCCTTCGGGCCCTTGCCTTTCTTGTCCGGCTCGACCTCGAAGCTGATCCGCTGTCCTTCTGTCAGGTCCTTCAGGCCCGCGCGCTCCACCGCCGTGATGTGCACGAATACGTCGCGTCCACCATCGTCCGGCTTGATGAAGCCGTAGCCGCGCTCACCATTGAAGAACTTGACCGTCCCAGTCATGGCCATCGGGAAACTCCTCCCCCGCAATGCTTCCTCCACTGCGCGATCTGCGCAGCGTCCGACCGGACATCACTTTGATCGGAAAGCGTTGGCCACCTTAACGCCCCAGCGCTCGCCGCGCCGGATCGCCGGATCTTGTTAGGCCTTGATCACCCCGCCGCAACCATTCGCGGAAGCGGAACGTAAAGCCAGTCTTACAATCGGACACAATAATACGGTTCCGCGGCGATTGACTATGGCTTTTCGACCAGTCGCCGTTTCAAGCCTTGGGGAATTCGATCCGGAAGCGCGCCGCGCCGCCCTGGCCGAGCGGCTTCTGCAGTTCCTGCAGGATGAGCTTCAACTCGTCATGCAATGTCCAGGGCGGGTTGACGATCAGCAGCCCGGTCGAGGTCAGCGCCTCGCCTTCGATCTGCGGCGCAACACTGAACTCGATCCGCAGCACCTTGCCCGGCGGCTTGGCGGCGGCTGCAAGCGCCGCGACACGGTCGCTCAGCTCTTCCGTCGCGCGCCGGCTCTTGGCGGGATACCACAGCACGTAGATACCGGTCGTCCACTTCGCGAAGGCCGCGGCGAAGCGGTCCGCGAGCCGCTCGAACTCATCCTTCGCCTCGAACGCCGGATCGATCAGCACCACACCCCGGCGCTCGTTCGGCGGCACGAAGGCGGGCAGGGCGACCCAGCCGTCGAGATCGACGACGCGGGCCTGGGTGTCGCGGCGCAACTGATCGATCAGCTGCTTGCGGGGATCGGCGCGAGCTCGCACAGGGTCATGCGGTCCTGCGGCCCGCAGCAGCGCCCGCGCGATCAGCGGCGAGCCGGGATAGGCGACGAGCTCGGCCGTCGGATTAAACGATCGGACGATGTCGAGATAGGGCGCGAGCAGCGCATAGGCCTGATCCGTCAGCCGCGCCTGCAGCAGGCGGGCGATGCCGGTGAGGAACTCGCCACTGCGGATGGCCTCGTCGCCGGTGAGATCGTACAGGCCAGCGCCGGCATGGGTGTCGATCACTCGGAACGCAGCGGGCTTCTCCTGAAGGTAGACCAGGATGCGCGTCAGCACGATGTGCTTGATGACGTCGGCGAAGCCGCCAGCGTGGAAGGCGTGTCGGTAGTTCATACCGTCCGGGTTACGCCGTTCCGCGTCAAAAGGGTACCCCGTCGATGCGCCGGATGCACTCGGGAGAGCAACGGATCAGCGCCCCGCCGAGCGGCGCCGCAGGTCGACGCGCTGCGGTCGCCCGATTCGCAGTCGCTAGCCGCCACGGACCGGCGGCATGTTGACCTCGTCGCGCCGGCAGGCCTGACGGTCGATCTCGTCGCAGTTGCGGAAACTCCAGGTCCTTCGACAGACGAGATCCGGACCTCGCTCAGCCTGGTGCGGTTGCAGGTGACGGCAATGCCCGATGTCGTGAGCTTGGGGTTGGCCTTGATGAAGGCCTCCTCGACCGCCGCCGGCGCCACTGTCTTGGTCTCCGCGAGATCGAGGAATTCCGGCGGGATCTTGATGGCGGCGCGGGCCTTGCGGATGGCTTCGAAATAGGCCTTCGCGGACATACCGGCGCAGGTGCCATGCTTGTCCCACTCGTTGTAGATCAGGCCCGGCGCCGGCATCAGGTCGAGCATCGAGGTCATGATGTTGCGCGGCAGGCGCGGCGCCGGCTGCTCGCAATATTCTGGGTAGCCGTTCTCGTATTGCGGCCACAGCCCATGCACGACGAACGAGTAGGGCCGGCCGCTGCATTGTTGGGACCGGCTGCCGCGGCCGCCGCGCTCCTCGGCCTCGGCGCAGTACGAGGGCGACCATGACAGCGAAAGAACATAGAAGTCGAACGCGCCCGGCGCGTTCTGGCGGCGGTCCTGTGCCTCGGCGGACCCCGCCGCGAGCACACCGAGCAAGAGGGCAAAGCAGGCGATCGTTCTGGACAACAGGATGGCAGGTCGGCACAGGCAATCGAACATGGCGTACTCCCCGGACAATGCCAGGAGCCTACCAGCGCGCGGGAACATTTCAAGAACAAAAATGGCTGCCTCAAGGCAGCCATTCGTCAGCCGGCCGCCCGCGCGGCCGATGCGCCGGGAAAGTCGAATCAGGGCTTGGCGGCGCGGCAGGCCGGATTGAAGGCCCAGTTGCGATCGAGGCCCACGACGCAGAACTCGACGCCCTGGTCATAGCCGGCGAAGCCGCCATCCTCGATGATCGAGAAGTTGACGGTGCGCGCCTTGCCGTCACTGATCATCACGCTGCCGGTGCAGAAGCGGCGCGGAATATTGTCCGACTGCCAGGGCCGGAAGGCGATCTCACGGACATTGGCGACGCCGGTGATCGTCAGCGAGGAATTCCAGAAGGTGCTCTCCTTGTCCTGGAACCGCGAGACGATGGTCGGAATGGCCGCCTCGCAAGGCGCGACCCGGCCTTCATACTTCGGACCGGACAGCCAGAAGTTCATTTCGAGCGGGTTGGCCGCCTGGGCCGGCGCGGTCGCGACCGCGAGCAGCGCGCCGCATGCGGCACCGAACGTCTTGAAAGCTGAGCTGAAGTCGCGCATGGGCCGTCCGCAAGGCTGATCCGGGAGCGTGGACCGTGCCGCGGTGGCCACAGGAGGTCAAGTGCAACGCGGCAACACTCCACGATTAGTCCTGTTAACCCGGGGCCGGTGTTCTTTTCTTGACCGCACGGGACCTTTAGGATGGCAGGCCAGCTCAAGGAGAATGCAATGCGGACGCTGAAGGCCGGACTCGTGAAGACTGCAGGCCTCGCGGCCGTCGGGATGCTGCTGGCCGCCGCATCCGCCCAGGCCGATGTGGTGCCGCCCTTCAAGGGCAATGACACCGGCGGCATCATCGCCTACCAGCTGGCCCAGACCACGGATGCGCGCCAGCTCGCGGTCGATCATTGCGCCTCCTACGGCAAGGTCGCGAAGTTCCGCGCCGTCGATGCGCGCTACGGCGGCTACGTGTCGTTCTCCTGCCGCTGGGTACCGTACGGCTCGGCGCAGCGGCCGCTACGGACGCTCTACTGACGTTCCTTCAACTGCCGTTCTCCTAATTGCCATCTTTTAGCGGCATTCGCTCCGGCATCGATCAACGAGCCGGAACGGGGCACATGACCTGCACACGCATCGCTATTGGGCTGTTGGCCTGCTGCCTCCTGGGCGTGAGCGCGAGCCATGAGGCTCGGGCCGTCGACCTGCCGGTGCGCAAGGCCGGCCTGTGGGAGCTGAAGATGATCAGATCCGGCGGTCAGCTGCCGGAGGCGACGATGCAGCACTGCACCGACGCGGCCACCGACAAGGAGATGAACAACTTCGCCTCGCCGATGGCGCAGCAGGTCTGCTCCAAGCAGGACATCCAGAAGACCGCAACCGGCTACGTCTCTGATTCGGTCTGCAATTTCGGCGGCATCAATACGACGTCGCATGCCGACATCACTGGCGACTTCAACTCGGCCTATACGGTGAAGACGATGTCGCGCGTCACGGGCGGCGCCGCCGGCACCGGGGTGAAGGACACCGCGATGACGATCGAGGCCAGATGGCTGGGCGCCTGCAAGCCCGACCAGAAGCCCGGCGACATCGTGATGCCCGGCGGCATGAAGATGAACATCAAGGACATGAACAAGCTGAAGGCCCTGATCCCCGGCGTGAAGCAGTAGGCGCCCGCTGTTGCGGCCACCGGCCCATCGGTGGCTGATCGCAGCTCATCCGCGGACGGCGAGCACGATCTTGCCCACGTGCCGCCCCGCCTCCATGTGGGCGTGCGCGCGCGATGCCTCAGACAGAGAATAGGTGCTGTCGATCTGCGGCCGAATGGCGGTCCCGAGAAGGGGCCAGATCCGCCGCTGCAACTCGCTTGCGATGCGCTGCTTGAGGTCGAGCGGCGTCGACCGCAGGAATGCGCCGGTGATGCTCGCCCGGCGCGCCATCAGGCTGCGCAGCGGCACTCCGAGGTCCTTCCCGCCTCCGGCCGACAGCAGGGCGATCCGTCCACCCATGGCGAGCGCCGCAAGGTCCTGCGCGATGTGAGCGCCGGCGGAGGTGTCGAGGATGCAGTCGACCCCGCGCGTCCCCGTCGCCGCGCGGATCTGCTCGGCGAGCTCGGGATCGGCATAGTCGAACACGGCGCTGCAGCCGAGCCTGAGTGCCGTGGTGCGCTTCTCCGCGGTGCCGGCCGTGGCCATGACGGGATGACCCAGCGCGCGCAGCAGCTGGATCGCGATCGTGCCGACGCTGCTGCTGCCGCCATGGATCAGGGCCGTCTCGCCGGGCGCCACGCGCATCAGCTCGAAGAAGTTGAACCAGGTCGTGAACAGCGCCTCGGGCAGGGCGGCGCCTTGGATCCAGTCGAGGCCGCTCGGCATGTCCAGCGCAAGATGCTGATCGGTGGCGACGTATTGCGCGTATGAGCCGCCGTCGGTCAGCGCGATCACCGCTTGACCCAGCCGCTCCGGGGGCACGCTGGCGCCGCAGGCCACGATGCGTCCCGAGGCTTCCAATCCCGGTATGGGATTGGGCTCCCGCGACGGCCCGGCGGCGCGCTGGTTGCAGTCATGACGGTTGATGCCGGCGGCTGCGACCTCGATCAGCACGTCGTCGGGGCCGAGCCGCGGGATCGGCCAGTCCTGCCGTTCCGACAGAACCTCCGGGCCGCCCGGGGCGGTGATGATGACGGCGCGCTGATCGTCGGGAATCATGCTTGGTCGCTCATGTGCTCACTTGCCGACCAGGCTGCATTTGCTGCGGTCGAGCGGGCGAAACGCCTGATCAGGGGCGATCTTAGTCACCAGCTTGACGAAGTCCCAGGGGGCCCTTGATTCAGCGGGCGTCTTGACCTGCACCAGGTACAGGTCGTGCACCATGCGCTGGTCGTCGCGGATCCGGCCATGCTCCGCATAGGCGTCCGAGACCGGCGTGGCTCTCATCTTCGCCATCACCGTTGTGCCGTCATCGCTGTCGGAATCCTTCACCGCCTGCAGATAATGCCGCACGGCCGAATAGACTCCGCCTGGATCTGCGACGGCATCGCCTTGCGGCGCGCGTAGAACGCGTCGGAGAAGCGGCGCGCGGCCGGAGAGGCATCCTCGAAGAAGCTGGTGACGATGAGGTCGCCCTGCGTCGCCTTGAGGCCGATGGCTTCGATGTCGACGTTCTGGAACGACATCGGCACGATCTTGATGCCCTGGGCCGCAAGGCCGAATTCCTCGGCCTGCTTGATGGCGGTGGCATTGTCGCCGGCGACGTTGAGCGCCAGGATCTTTGCGCCGGAGGCCTGGGCCTGCAACAGGAAGGAGCCGTAATCCGGCGTGCCGAGCTGCGCCTTGACGCTGCCGGCGACCGTGCCGCCGAGCTCCGCGATACGGGCGCGCGCGGTCGCCTCGACCGAATGGCCGAACGCGTAGTCGCCGGTGATGAAGAACCACGGCTCCTTACTGGTCTGCATGATGCCGGAGACGACCGCCGTCGCGGTCGAATAGGCGTCGTGCGTCCATTGCACCGAGGTCGGGGCGCAAGCCTCGTCGGTGAGCTGGTTGGCGCCGGCCCCCGAGATCAGGAAGATCTTGCCGTTGCTGCGCACCAGCTCCTGCACGCCAAGCGCCGCGCCGGAGCTGCCGCCGTCGGCGATCGCCTGCACGCCGTCCTGCTCGAACCAGCGCCGGGCGATCGCGACCGCGATATCCGGCTTGTTCTGATGGTCCGCCTGAAGGATTTCGATCGGCCTGCCGTTGATGTTGCCGCCAAATTCCTCTGCGGCCATCCGTGCCGCTTCCACCGAGCCGGGCCCCATCGCGGTCGCGAAGATGCCGGTCATGTCCGTGAGCACGCCGATACGGATGGCTTTCCCCTTGATGTCCGCCTGCGCGGATGAGCCTGCAAGCAGCAACAGCGCGGCGATGCCCGCTGTGAGACGTCGCGACATGATGATCCTCCCCGGATTCAACGACCTTGTTTGTTATGTCGTGTTTGGTTGGTGCGCCGCGCGGTTCCGCGAGGCGAAGACGTCAGGCTGCCCGTTCGGCAGTCACGGGATTGCGCAGCACGCCGATGCCCGAGATCTCGACCTCGACCGTATCGCCGGGCTTCATGAACAGAGGCGGGGTGCGTTTGAAGCCGACGCCTCCTGGCGTGCCGGTGACGATCACGTCGCCCGGCAGCAAGGTCATGATCGCCGAGCAATAGACGATCAGATCGGGCATATCGGTGATGAGGAGATCCGTGGTGGTCCGCTGCACGGTCTCGCCATTGAGGCGGGTCTGCAGCGTCAGCTTGGACGGGTCGGGAATTTCATCAGCCGTGACCAGCCAGGGGCCGAACGCGCCGGACTGATCGAAGGTCTTGCCGGACAGGAATTGCGAGGTGTGACGCTGCCAGTCGCGGATGCTGCCTTCATTGTAGCAGGAATAGCCGGCGATGTGCGCGAGCGCATCCTCGCGCCGGATGTGCCGGCCGGCTTTGCCGATCACGAGTGCAAGCTCGCCCTCGTAGTCGAAATGATCGGAGACACCGGGGCGAACGATCGGCTGCAGATGTCCCACCTGGCTGGTCGGAAAGCGCGCGAACAGCGCAGGCTTCTCGGTGACGGTCCGACCGGTCTCGGCGACGTGGTCGCGATAGTTCAGGCCGACGCAGATGATCTTGCCGGGATCGGGGATGACAGGCGCGAAGGCGATCGCATCGAGCGGATAGTCGGGCTGTTCGGAGGTGAGCAGCGCGGCGGCTTGGCCGAGCGCATCCGCCTCGAGCAGCGCGCGCAGGCTCTTCGCCGGCAGCCGACGGCCGAGGTCGACGACACCGTCTCCCTTCACCGCGCCGTAACCGGGACGCCCGTCGATCACAAAGGAAACCAGCTTCATACGTGAACCCTCTCAAGAAGAACGGAAACGCTCAGGCCGCGCTCGGCAGCGGTGCGAGGAAGGCGAGGCCTGACAACAGCGCCGCGGGATCTTCGCCCTTGCGGACAGCACCCAGGATGTAGCGGTCGGGGCGCATCAGCACGGCGTCGAAGCCGTGCTCGTCGAGCCAGCCGTCGAGGCCGCCAGCTTCCTCGCCGCAGATGACGGCGACGTCAGCGTCCGTCAGGCCGGCATGATGCTGCTCGATCACTGCGGTCCCGAGTCCCGACCGGCACAGCAGCGCGAAGCGATAGCCGACGCGGTCGTCGCTGCGGCCGTGATCACGGCTGCGGAATTGCGGCGCCAGTCTTCCCGTCATGCTGCGTTCGCCGCAGGCAAGGCCCGGGCCGAGCAGCGGCTTCTGCACGTCGAGCTTGAGCTGGCCGTCGCCCTGCGCCGTGCCGGTCGGCGAGCGCCGCCTCGACCGCCCTGGTGTTGATGAGCCCGCCCAGCCGGATCGCGAGCTCGATGAATTCGCGCACGTGGGGCGCACGCTCGCTCTGATAGGTGTCGAGAAGATCGGGCGTCGCTTTCCCGGCAATCACGAGAGCCAGCTTCCACGCGAGATTGGCTGCGTCGCGAATGCCGGCACACATGCCCTGACCGAGGAAAGGCGGGGTCTGATGCGCGGAATCGCCTGCGAGCAGGAACCGTCCGCCGCGCCATTGCTGGGCGACCGCGGAGTGGAATGTGTAGACGGCGGCGCGTTCGATCTCGGCCTCTGCGGGCCGGAGCCAGGGCGAGAGCAGCTCCCACACGCGCGCCGGCTGGGTGATGTCGACCGCGTCCTCGTCGGGATGAACCGTGATCTCCCACCGGCGCCGGTTTCCCGTGCCGCGAATATAGGTTGCGGGACGCTGCGGGTTGCAGTGCTGGACGCTGAAATCGCCGAGATCGGGCCGCGCTTCGCTCAGCAGCACGTCGCAGACCAGCCAGCGCTCGTGAAAGCCGAGATCGTCCAGCGCCGAGCCGATGAAGCGGCGCACCAGCGAACGTGCACCGTCGCAGCCGATGACATAGGCGCAGGAGATGTCGACGAGCCGGCCGGTGCCGAGGTCTTCGTAGCGAACGCGCGCGCCGTTGTGGTCCTGCTCGAGCGCGAAGACATCACAGCGCGTGCGCAGCTCGACATGAGGCCAGCGCGCGAGTCCCTCGTTGAGCACGTTTTCGAGATCGGGCTGATGGAATCGGTAGCTCAGATTCCAACCCATCGCGGTCGGCTCGCTGGGACGCGGCCAGTCGAGCAGCAATCGTCCCTCGGCATCGACGAAACGCATGCCGGGACTCAAGCTGAGGTGGGGCAGGATGGCGTCGGCAAGGCCGATGGTCTGGAACACGCGCATGCATTCGTCGTCGAAATG
The DNA here is from genome assembly GCA_050641875.1 of Bradyrhizobium oligotrophicum. Taxonomy (GTDB): domain Bacteria; phylum Pseudomonadota; class Alphaproteobacteria; order Rhizobiales; family Xanthobacteraceae; genus Bradyrhizobium; species Bradyrhizobium oligotrophicum_B. The sequence continues at coordinate 779,596 of CP192619.1, read as the reverse complement.
CACCGCGCGCGGCAGATGATAGGCCTTGGCTTCGCGTTCCAGGACAAGGGTGCGGATGCCGCACAGGCCGAGCAGGTTGGCGAGCGTCGAACCGACGGGCCCGCGACCGACGATGACGACGTCGAAGCTTCCGGAGTGTGCGGCCATGTTGCTCATGGCCGCATCTGTTCCGCAACCGCCTCGCACCTTCAAGGCGCGGTCACGAACTGTCCGCCCAGCGGACGCTCAGGCCTGGACGGGGATCGCGGCTGCGGCGTCGCGCAACGGCGCCGCGTACTGGGCGACCGCCTCCTCCAGGGTCATGGCGGAGCGGATCCAGATGATCGAGATGCAGCCGAACACGATGTCGTCCCGCACGATCGGTACCGCGATCGAAGCTGTCTTCGGATTGAATTCGCCTTCGTCGCGGATCGCGTAGCCGCGCTGGGCCGTTTCGTTCATCATGCGCTGCAGACGTTCGGGCGCCAGGAAGGGAAGGTCATCGGCATTCTCGATGCGTCGCAGGTGGCTGATGATGAGGTCGCGCTCTGCGGGCGGGCAAGCGGCCAGATAGGCCCGGCCGGCCGAGGTCTGCAGCATCGGCAGGCGCTTGCCGATCATGCTGCGATCGATCGAGAGCGGGCTGCGCGCATGCGTGGTCTCCTGGATGACCATCGCGCCGTTCTCATAAGTCGACAGATCGACCGGCCAGATCAGGCTGCGGCTGAGCTCGGCGAGATAGGGCGCGGCGACCTGGCAGATGAAGATGCCGGGATCATAGCCGTCGCCGAGGCTCAGCGCGTGGCGCGTGACCCGGAAGCGGTCGTCGCTGGCGCTGCGCGCGACATAGCCGAGTTCCTCGAGTGTTTCGAGCAACCGATAGACCGTCGGCCGCGGCAGATCGAGCTGGCGCGCCACGTCGCCGGCGCGAATGCCCCCGGACCGATTGACCGCGCGCAGCACGTCGAGCCCCCGCTTGAAGGCGCGGACACCCTCCGCAGGACGGGCTTGCGGAGATCGCGTCCGTTGCTTGGACACTTGGAAAATCCTCCCTGTTCTTCGTTTCCGTCCGCCGATACCGTCTTGAGAACGCGAGCCGGATGCAGGGGCGGCAGTCTACTGCAGGACCGCGCGGAGCTGATACGAAATTCCGCCCGCGCCTTTCGGGAGAAAACAAGATGGAAATAACGGCGCTCGGTTACATCGGCATCAAGTCGTCTCAAGCGGAGCAGTGGGGACGGATGGCAACCGAGCTGCTCGGGATGCAGCGCGTCGATCGCGCGGCCGGGATGCAGGCCTACCGGATGGATGACCGCAAGCAGCGGCTGATCGTCGATGACAGCGGCGATGGCGGGCTCGCCGTCATGGGCTGGGAGGTCGGCGACGCCGCCGCGCTCGCGCGCCTCGCTGGCCGTCTCGACGGCAATGGCGTGAAGGTGGCCCGCGGTTCGCAGGCACTGGCCGACGAGCGTCATGTCACCGAGCTGATCTGCTTTCAGGATCCGGCCGGCAACACGATCGAGGTGTTCTGGGGAGCAGCCGTCGCCTCGGATCCCTTCAGGCCGGGACGTCCGATCTCCGGCTTTCGCACCGGGGCGCTCGGCATGGGACACGTCGTGCTCAATGTCGAGGACGTCGAGCCGCTGCTGCGGTTCTATCGCGACCTGCTCGGCTTCCAGGTGTCCGACTTCGGTCTGACGCCTTACAAGCTGTATTTCTTCCACGTCAACGGCCGCCATCACAGTTTCGCGATGGTCGGCTCAGGCCGTCGCACGCTGCATCACTTCATGGTGGAGCTCGGCAGCCTCGACGACGTCGGCCAGGGCTACGATCTGGCGCAGCTCGACGACGGGCGCGTGGCCTATACGCTGGGCCGTCACACCAACGACCACATGACCTCGTTCTACGTCAACACGCCCTCGGGATTCTTCATCGAATATGGCTGGGGCGGCCGGGTGATCGATCCCGCGACGTGGCAGCCGCATGAGACCTTCGACGGTCCGTCGCTGTGGGGGCACGAGCGATTGTATTTGCCGGATGAACAGCGCAAGCGCCTGCGCGACATGCGGCTGTCCGCGGCTGCACGCGGCGTTCGCGTGCCGGACCCGCGCGTTCCGCCGCTGAACTGCGCGTGGCTCGACGCCGTGATCGCGCAGGAATGAACGAAGCAACGCGCTACACCGGGATCCGCACGCTCGCCCGCAACCCGCCCATCGGGCTGTCGCCGAGGGTGATGTCGCCGCCGTGCGAGCGGGCGATGTCGCGGGCGATGGCGAGGCCGAGGCCGGTGCCGCCTTCGTCCTGGTTGCGCGCATCGTCGAGGCGCAGGAACGGCTTGAACACCTCCTCGCGCATGGCGGCCGGGATGCCCGGCCCGTCATCGTCGACGGTGATGGTGAGATAGCGGTGGTCGCGATGGCCGGTGATGGCGATCGCATCGGCATGGCGCGCGGCGTTGGAGACGAGATTGCCGAGGCAGCGTTTCAGCGCCTGCGGCTTGACCGTGACCACCGGCAGGCCATGGAACGATACCGTGGCCGAATGGCCGTTGCGCTCGGCGTCGCTGCGCAGCTCCTCCAGCGCGTTGGAGATGTCGGTCGGCTGTGCGATCTCGCCATTGTCGCCGCGCGCGAAGGCGAGATAGTCCTCCAGCATGTGCGACATCTCGTCGACGTCCTTGCGCATGGCGTCGATCTCGGGACTGTCGCCGAGCAGCGCCAGCTCCAGCTTGAAGCGGGTCAGGATGGTGCGCAGATCGTGGCTGACGCCGGCCAGCATCGCCGTGCGCTGCTCGAGCGTGCGCTCGATGCGCGCCTTCATCTCCAAGAAGGCATGTGCCGCGCGCCGCACCTCGCGCGCGCCGCGCGGCCGGAAGTTCGGCACCTCCCGGCCCTTGCCGAAACTCTCGGCGGCGTCCGCAAGCCGCAGGATCGGCTTGATCTGGTTGCGCAGGAACAGCACCGAGACGATCAGCAGGATCGAAGAGGTGCCGACCATCCAGAACAGGAAGATGTCGGTGTTCGACGCATAGGCTGCGCCGCGCTGCGCGAACACGCGCATCACGGCGTCATCGAGCGCGATGCGGATCTCGACCAGGTTGGAGCGGCCGACGGTGTCGATCCAGAACGGACGGCTGATCTGGCGGCCGATCTGGCTCGAGAGCGACTGGTCGAGCAGGTTGAAGAACGGTTTTGGTCCCGGCGGCGGCATGTCGCCGGCGGGTAGGAAGTCGACCACCAGGTTGAGCCGCTGCTGCGCAATCCGGCGCAGCATGGTGCGGTCCTTGTCCTGCGGATAGCCCTTGTAGATGTCGATCAGCGCGGCGACGTCCTGCACGACTGCGGCGGAGAGGCGTCGCGTCACCGTGTTCCAGTGCCGCTCCATGAACACGCCGGCGACCACCGTCTGCAGGATCACCATCGGCACGATCATGATCAGCAGCGCGCGGGCATAGAGGCCGGTCGGCATCCAGCCCTTGAACGCGTTGCCCACCACGCTGTTGGCGCGCGACACCCGCCGCGAGGCGGTGCGGATCAGGGTGAGGCCGGTGTCGAGCGTGCTCATGATTGTCCTAACGCTCGCCGTTTCCGTCATTGCGAGGAGCCCCCGGGTCTCGCCTGCGGCGCGCCCGCGGGCAGGCTCCGCGACGAAGCAATCCAGAATCTTCGCGGGACTCTGGATTGCTTCGCTTCGCTCGCAATGACGCGGAGATGCCAGGTCGTTTCAGGTCTTGCGGTGAGGAACCTAGCTCAGATGCTTTCAAAGCAGCGTGGTCGGAATGGTCGGGCATATCAACCGCTCATCTCAGCCCGAAACCATCAGCCGATAGCCGATGCCGCGCACGGCCTGGAGGAACAGCGGATTGGCCGGGTCGCTCTCCAGCTTGCGGCGCAGGCGGTTGATCTGGACGTCGACGGCGCGCTCGTTGACGGTGCCGTTGCCGGTCAGCGCGCCGCGCGGCACGGTCTCGCCGCGGGCATTGGCGAGGATGCGCAGCATCTCGCGCTCGCGGTCGGTGAGGTGGACGATCTCCTCGCCCTGTTTCAATTCGCCGCGCGCCAGATGGTAGACGAACGGGCCGAATGCGATCTGCTCGACGACCTCTTCCGGCGGCGGCGGCGCGGCCCGCTTGAGGATGTTGCCGATGCGCAGCGCGAGCTCTCTCGGTTCAAACGGCTTTGCGACGTAGTCGTCGGCGCCGAGCTGCAGGCCCTCGATGCGGCTGTCCGGCTCGGCCCGCGCGGTCAGCATCACGATCGGCACCGACGATTGCGTGCGGATGAAGCGGGCGAGGTCGAAGCCGCTTTCGCCGGGCATCATCACGTCGAGGATCAGGAGATCGAAATGCAGTCCCGTCAGCTTGGCGCGGGCGTCGCTCGCGCTCGCCGCGGTCGTGACGCGATAGCCTTCGCCGCGCAGGAAGCGTGACAGGAGATCGCGGATGCGGCGGTCGTCGTCGACGAGCAGGAGATGCGGTGCGTCGTCGGCGGGCGTCTGCGGCGGCTGCGGTGCGATGGCGGCGATCGTCACGGTCACTCCTTGGCGGCGGCGACAGGCGTCTTGAAGATGGCTTCCAGCACCTTGTCCGGATCGTCGCGATCGATCATCGCGCGCAGGAACTGCCGGACCTTCTCGGCGCCAACAGGCCCGATCTGCTCCAGCGCACGATCGATGCGCCGCGTCTGCAGCCCGGCCAGCCTGGCGACCAGCGCCTCGCCCTTCGGCGTGGCGAAAAGAAGGCGCTGCCGGCGGTCGTTGTTGCCGGTCTTCTGCACGATGTAGCCTTCATCGAGCAGCTGCTTGAGCACGCGTCCGAGCGACTGCTTGGTGATGCGCAGCACGTCGAGCAGATCGGCAACCTTCAGGCCGGGATAGCGCGTGACGAAATGCATCACGCGGTGATGCGCGCGGCCGAATCCGAACGCCTCCAGCTCGTGGTCGGCATCGCCGACGAAGTCGCGGTAGGCGAAGAACAAGAGCTCGATGATGTCCCAGCGCAGCGGCTCGCCGGCGGCCGCGGCGGGCTCAGCCGCGCGCAGCTCGGGGCTCAGCGTCGGAGACGAGAAATTTATGTCAGCCATATTGACGTTTCTGCGGTTCAATGTTACAAAACAATCGCCCGCTACGAAATTTTAGATCGTTTCATCGGCGGGCGATGGTCTCCAGGCGTGTCTGAACGGGCCGTAGGCAACCCCGACGGGCATCCTTGGGCGACGTATCGAACAACCGTGTGATGTCGAGCGGCATTTCGGCAAACCATACTGGACTTCCGCCGGGCGCAAAAGCATGTCCTGTGGTGGCATGCTTGCCCGGTGACCGGCTCAAAAGCCGGTCGCGGCAGGTCCGAAATTCAAAAAGCCGACTGGCCCGATCGGACGGGTCGGCGCCAGAACTCGCGAATGGCGATCAGAGCGGGGGAAGCAAGGACATGACTTTGACATTCGACATCAAGCCGACGACGAACCCGACCTCCGACCAGGAGCGCGCTGCCAAGCTCGCCAACCCGGGCTTCGGCCGGGTGTTCACCGATCACATGGCCGTGGTCCAGTACAGCCAGGACAAGGGCTGGCACAGCGCGCGGGTCGAATCCCGCGCCAACTTCCCGCTCGATCCGGCCGCGGCCGTCCTGCACTACGCGCAGGAGATCTTCGAGGGCCTCAAGGCCTACAAGCGCGATGATGGCGGCGTGAACCTGTTCCGCCCCGACGCCAATGCCAAACGGTTCTGGAATTCGGCCGAGCGCATGGCGATGGCGCAACTGCCGGAGGCGGTCTTCATCGAGGCGGTCGAGCAGCTCGTCCGCATCGACCGCGCCTGGATCCCGGGCGGCGAGGGCAGCCTGTATCTGCGCCCCTTCATGATCGCCAACGAGGTGTTCCTGGGCGTGAAGCCGTCGGCGGAATACATCTTCGCGGTCATCGCCTCGCCGGTCGGGTCCTATTTCAAGGGCGGCCCGGCGCCGGTCTCGATCTGGGTCTCGGAGAACTACACCCGCGCCGCGGTCGGCGGCACCGGCGGCGTCAAATGCGGCGGCAATTATGCGGCGAGCCTGAAGGCACAGGCCGAGGCGATCCAGCATGGCTGCGACCAGGTCGTGTTCCTGGACGCGATCGAGCGCCGCTATGTCGAGGAGCTCGGCGGCATGAACGTGTTCTTCGTGTTCGACGACGGCTCCCTGTCGACGCCGCCTTTGGGCACCATCCTGCCGGGCATCACCCGCGATTCCATCATCAAGCTGGCGCGCGATGCCGGCCGCGAGGTGCGCGAGGAGGCGTATGCGATCGACCAGTGGCGCGCCGACGCCAAGAGCGGCAAGCTGAAGGAGGCGTTCGCCTGCGGCACCGCCGCCGTCATCTCGCCGATCGGCAAGGTCTGCTCGGCGAGCGGCGAGGTCCTGATCAACGGCGGCGAGGCCGGACCGGTCGCCATGGGCCTGCGCAAGCAGCTGGTCGACATCCAGTACGGCCGCAGCCCCGATCCGCACAACTGGATCCGGGATGTGAAGTAGGGGCTGCCGTCCGCCTGAAAATGATGGGGTCAGTCGTTCGCCTGCGTTGAAGGGCCAACTTCGTCTACGACAACGGTGCGCTCCCTCCCCCGCGTGCGGGGAGGGCTGGGGTGGGGAAGCCCCACGAAGACTGCCGTTGAGGCGCCCCCACCCACCCCTCCCCGCAAGCGGGGGAGGGGCGCAACGCATGTGCGGCGGGAGCTTGGCTGTCACGGAGAAGCTGAGGCAGTGCCGCACACCGGCGCCCGACCGGCGCGCGGGTTGCCGCACCCCGCCATGGCTGCTACCAACCCAGGCAATGAATTCCATCTCGTCGGGTGGGCCAAGGGCCGCGCAAGCGGGCCGTGCTCACCGATGCGACGCCATCCAGCCAATGGTGGGCACGCTGCGCTTTGCCCACCCTACGTGTCGAGTCCCATGTCCGACAAACCCAAGAAACCCCAGAAGCTGAAGGCGCGGCTGCCGCGCGGGCTCGAGGATCGCGGCCCCGCGGCGATCGCCGCCACGCGCGAGATGGTCGAGAAGATCCGCACCGTCTACGAGCGCTACGGCTTCGAGCCGGTGGAGACGCCGGCATTCGAATACACCGACGCGCTCGGCAAGTTCCTGCCCGACCAGGATCGTCCGAACGAGGGCGTGTTCTCGTTCCAGGACGATGACGAGCAGTGGATCTCGCTGCGCTACGACCTCACCGCGCCGCTGGCGCGCTATGTCGGCGAACGCTACGGCACCGACGGCTTGGTGCTGCCCTATCGCAGCTACCGCTCCGGCTACGTGTTCCGCAACGAGAAGCCGGGTCCGGGCCGCTTCCGCCAGTTCATGCAGTTCGACGCCGATACGGTCGGCTCCGGCTCGCCGGCAGCCGACGCCGAGATGTGCATGATGGCGGCCGATACGATGGAGGCGCTGGGCATTGCCCGCGGCGACTACGCGGTCAAGGTCAACAATCGCAAGGTGCTCGACGGCGTGATGGAGTCGATCGGCCTCGGCGGTGAGGAGAATTTCGGCCGGCGCCTGATCGTGCTGCGCGCGATCGACAAGCTCGACCGGCTCGGCGAGCGCGGCGTGCGTGAGCTGCTCGGTGCGGGCCGCAAGGACGACAGCGGCGACTTCACCAAGGGGGCCGGCCTCGACGACACGCAGATCAAGAAGATCGAGACCTTCGTCAATGCGCGCACCCTGGTCGCGCCGCCGCTGCTCGCCTATGCCGGTGACAAGGATGTGGCGCAGCGGCTCGCTGGGGATCCCGATCGCAAGGAGAGCGAATACGACATCGCGCGCCGCATCGTCGACATGCTGCGCGAGACCTTGCCGACTCGAAGCTGGCGATCGACGGCCTGAACGAACTCGTCGAGATCGCACGCCTGGTCGATGCCGCCGGCTATCACAGCCAGATCATGGTCGATCCGTCCGTGGTGCGGGGCCTCGAATACTACACGGGGCCGGTGTTCGAGGCGCAGCTTCTGGCGGAGATTCCGAACGAGAAGGGACAGCCGGTGGTGTTCGGTTCGGTCGGCGGCGGCGGTCGCTACGACGGTCTCGTCTCGCGCTTCCGCGGCGAGCCGGTGCCGGCGACCGGCTTCTCGATCGGCGTCTCCCGCCTTCAGGCGGCGCTGACCCTGCTCGGCAAGCTCGACACGCGCCCCGCCTTCGGCCCCGTCGTCGTCACCGTGTTCGACCGCGACCGCGTCGCCGACTATCAGAAGATGGTGGCGACCCTGCGCAATCACGGCATCCGCGCCGAGCTCTATCTCGGCAATCCGAAGAACATGGGCAATCAGCTCAAATATGCCGACCGCCGCAACGCGCCCTGCGTCATCATCCAGGGCTCTGACGAGAAGGCGCGCGGCGAGGTGCAGATCAAGGACCTGATCGAGGGCGCCAAGGCGGCGGCCGCGATCGCCTCCAACCAGGAATGGCGCGAGAGCCGCCCTGCGCAGTTCTCAGCCAAGGAGGACGAACTCGTCGCCGGCGTGCGCGAGGTGCTCGCGCGCCATGACGTGAGCTGGGGGTAAACCGCATTCGTCATACGCGGGCTTGACCCGCGTATCCATCTCTTCAAACGACGCCGTCGATTTTGGTACGTCATTGCGAGCGAAGCGAAGCAATCCAGGGCCAAGCCGTACGTCCTTTCGGAGAAACCCTGGATCGCTTCGTCGCTTCGCTCCTCGCGATGACGAGCCAAAGCGATTGAGATTTGAAAAGGTCTGTCGTGAGAACCACGGCAAATGGAGGAAACCGAGAATGCCCGAGATCACCGTGAGCATGGCCGCCGGCCGCACCGACGAGCAGAAGGCCAACATGATGCGTGACATCACCAAGGCCCTGGTGACGCATCTCGGCGTCGATCCGGAAGCGGTGGTGATCCAGATCAACGAGGCGCCGCTGACGCACAAGATGAAGGGCGGCAAGACCTTCGTCGAGCGCCTGGCCGAGCAGAAGAAGTGACGCGCAGCGTCATTCCGGGATGGTCCGCAGGACCAGACCTCAGATGCGCAATTGCGCATCGGGGAATTTCGATATTCCGGTTCGCGCTTCGCGCGCCCCGGAATGACCGGAGCCACCATGGACGCACGTGACATCATCAAGCCCGGCATGCGCGCCGAGCGCCTGCTCGTCGTGCCGCCGGAGCGCACGGTGGGGCATTTCGTGCCGCACATGCCGATGGTCTATGCGACGCCGATGATGATCCTGGAGATGGAGATGACGTCGGGCGACGCCATCAACCCGGTGCTGCCGCCGGGCTGGGTCACGGTCGGCACCGAGGTCAACGTCCGCCACCTCGCGGCCTCGCCGGTTGGTGCGACGATCCGCACGGTCGCCGAGGTGGTCGAGGTCGAGCGCCGCGTCATCCGCTTCTCGGTCGAGGCCTATCATGGCGAGGTGAAGATCGGCGACGGCCGCCACGGCCGCGGCCTCATCAATGTCGAGCAATTCAAGAAGCGGTTCGGCGTGACATAGCCGCTACGCTAGACCGACTGCCCCGTCTTCAGCAGCGAGCAGCCGGTGATCCTGAGGCTGCCGTCGGGCTGCGTCTGCAGCGTGTAGAGCGCCTCCCACGCCTCGCCTTCGGCATCGACGATGTGGACGCGTTGCGCGATGCTGCCGTCCTCGACCTGCGCTGCGCCGAATTCGAAGCTGCGATGGCGATAGACCGGCGGATATCCGCTCTTGACCATGCTCATGAAGATCTCGACGCTCGGAAACCGCGCCTGGATCTCCGGCGCGGCCTGGGCATAAGCGGTCGCGCCGTCGTCGCGCGCCAGGGCCTGCTCCTGGGCACGGATGACGCTCTGCGCCGCGCTGGCATCCGCCGCGGCGGCGGGGTGGGCCAGCAGCGCCAGCAACAGGACGAGCGGCACCAGAATGCGCATGTTGTCCTCCATCGGCAGTTCGGATCGATCTATCATGCGCCACGCGCCGCCCGTGACAAGCCTGCCGTGGCGCGTCAATGTCGCGGACCGGCGGCGATCGACCGGCTGGATTGTGTCGACATCCTCACGTCTTCGCGAGCCATGCGGCCCACGCGGTGCCGGTCGCGATGGGACCGGCTTGATCTGGCCTGTCCCGGCGCGAATCATGCATTCAGGCCGTGAACGAAGCAGGAGCCGCATGACCGATTTTTCCAGGACCCGATCGCTCTTCACGATACCTGAAGGTGTCATCTATCTCGACGGCAATTCGCTCGGCGCGCTGCCGTCGGCAGTCCCTGGGCGCGTCGCCCGCGTGATCGAGGCGGAGTGGGGGCAGGAGCTGATCCGCGGCTGGAACAGCGCCGGCTGGATGGTGCAGCCGCGCCGCGTCGGCGATCGCATCGCACGGCTGATCGGCGCCGCGCCCGGCACGGTGGTGATGGGCGATACGCTCTCGATCAAGGTGTATCAGGCGCTTTCCGCGGCGCTGTCGCTCAATCCGGGACGTCGCGTGATCCTGTCCGATAGCGGCAACTTCCCGTCCGATCTCTACATGGCGCAGGGCCTCGTCCGCATGCTCGGCGATCGCGCCACCCTGAAGGTGGTCGAGCCCGAGCAGGTCGAGGCCGCGATCGACGACAGCGTCGCCGTGCTGATGCTGACCGAGGTGGACTACCGCACCGGCCGCATGCACGACATGGCCACGCTGACCAAGACGGCGCATGCCGCCGGCGCGCTCACGGTGTGGGACCTCGCGCATTCCGCCGGCGCCGTGCCGGTCGATCTCGCAGGGTGCGATGCGGACTTCGCGGTCGGCTGCACCTACAAATATCTCAATGGCGGTCCTGGCGCGCCGGCCTTCATCTACGTCGCGCCCCGCCATGCCGATATCGCGCCGCCGGCGCTGTCGGGCTGGATGGGCCACGAGGCGCCGTTCGCCTTCGATCTCGATTATCGTCCCGGCGGCGGCATCGAGCGCATGCGCATCGGCACCCCACCGATCATTGCGCTGGCCGCGCTCGATGCCGCGCTCGATGCCTGGGAGGGAGTCTCGATGCAGGACGTGCGCACGGCCTCGATCGCGCTCTCCGAGCTGTTCGTTTCCGAGGTCGAAAGGCGCTGTCCGTCGCTGACCCTGGCGTCGCCGCGTGATGCCACGCGGCGCGGCAGCCAGGTGTCGTTCCGTCACCCCGACGGCTATGCGATCATGCGGGCGCTGATCGCGCGCGGCGTGATCGGCGACTTCCGTGCGCCGGACGCGCTGCGCTTCGGCTTCACGCCGCTCTATATCGGCGAGGCAGAGGTGCGCGGTGCCGTCGACATCCTCGTGGAGGTTCTGGACAACAAGCTGTGGGACAGGCCCGACTATCGCCAGAAGGAACTCGTGACGTGAGCAACGTTCCCTACGATCCCGCCACCGAAGGTGCGCGGATGAACTTCAAGGGACGGATGTCCTACGGCGACTATCTGATGCTGGATCGCCTGCTCGATGCGCAGGCGCCGCTGTCGTCGGCGCATGACGAGCTCTTGTTCATCATCCAGCACCAGACCTCCGAATTGTGGATGAAGCTCGCGATCCACGAGATCAAGGCCGCGATGGCGGCGATCGCCCAGGACGACGTGCAGCCGGCATTCAAGATGCTGGCGCGGGTGTCGCGCATCTTCGAGCAGCTCAACGGCGCCTGGGACGTGCTGCGCACGATGACCCCGAGCGAATACACCCTGTTCCGCGACAAGCTCGGCGAATCCTCCGGCTTCCAGTCCTTCCAATATCGCTCGATCGAATTCCTGCTCGGCAACCGCAATCTCGCGATGCTGCGCCCGCATGCGCATCACCCGGAACTGACCGCCGAGCTGGAGGCGATCCTGGCGAGGCCCAGTCTGTACGACGAAGCGCTGCGGCTCTTGGCGCGGCGCGGCTTCTTCATCGGCGCCGACGGGCAGCGCAGCGACTGGCGCGGCACGCGCAGCGAAAGCCCGGAGGTGGCGGCGGCCTGGACCAGCGTCTATCGCGATCCGCAGCGGCATTGGGAATTGTACGAGCTCGCCGAGAAGCTGGTCGATTTCGAGGATTATTTCCGCCGCTGGCGCTTCAACCACGTCACCACGGTGGAGCGCATCATCGGCTTCAAGACCGGCACCGGCGGCACCAGCGGCGTCAACTATCTGCGCAAGATGCTCGAGATCGTGCTGTTCCCCGAACTCTGGAAGCTGCGCACCGGGCTGTGAGCTCGCGCGCGGATCATTCGACAGGAGATTTTTCGATGCTCTACGCCGTCAAGGACTGGGACAACGCCTATGCCAACGGCCCCAACATCGCCGGCGGCGAGCGCTGGCCCGGCCTGTGGGTCGCGCCGGCGGAAGCCTATCGCACTGAACTGACAGGGCAGGGCCGTGCGAAGCTCGACATCGCCTATGGCGCGCACGACCGGCAGCGGCTCGATCTGTTCCTGCCCGAAGGCAAGCCGAAGGGCCTCGTCGTCTTCGTGCATGGCGGCTACTGGATGCGGCTCGACAAGAGCTTCTGGTCGAATCTCGCACAAGGCGCAATCGTGCGCGGCCATGCCGTGGCGATGCCGTCCTACCGGCTTTGCCCCGAAGTCGGACTCGCCGACATCTCGGCCGACGTCGCGCAGGCAATCGCGCGGGCGATGGACGAGGTCGACGGGCCGGTGGCGCTCACCGGCCATTCTGCCGGCGGCCATCTCGTCAGCCGCATGATCTGCCGCGGCGCGCCGCTGCATGCGGACCGGCAGGCCCGCATCAGCAGCGTGGTCTCGATCTCCGGCCTGCACGACCTGCGCCCGCTGCAGCGGACGGCAATGAACGAGACCTTGCATATCGATGACGCGACTGCGCTCCACGAGAGTCCGGCGCTGCTGACGCCGATCGATGGCGCCAAGGTCACTGCCTGGGTCGGCGGCGCCGAACGCAACGAATTCCGCCGCCAGGCGCAGCTGCTCGCCAACATCTGGACCGGCCTTGGCGCGTCGACGGCCTATGTCGAGGCTCCGGACCGGCATCATTTCGACGTCATCGACGATCTCGCCGATCCTGACAGCGCGCTAGTCGCGGCGCTGACGGGGTAGGGGACGAGGCGCCGACACCGGCGGACGGCTCGCAAATGTCGGGCCCTCGCCGGTCCTATAGCACGTCGCTGAGCAGGCGTCGCGCCGCCTTCAATCCCTGCTCATCGCGCTTGTAGAAGATCCAGCCCTTGGCACGCTTGGCCTTGATTCGCCTCGGCGGAGCACAACGGAGGTCCGTGAGCCGTCTGCCCGTTGTGAGCGCAGCCGGCCGACATCGACATCCCGATCGCAGAACACAATCGTCAAAACCAATGACGCCTATCGACATAACTCATTATGGATCGCCTCGGCGGCTCGCTAGTCTCCTCGCGAACTGAGTGCTGATACGTCCACTTGCGTCGTTGCGAGTGGGCCGGTCCGCACCTTGATCGAGAGGCATCGATGCCAGTCCGACGTCCGAGTGCTACCGAGCTGCAGCAGGCCGCGCGCGAGATCGGTCTCGATCTCGGGGATACCGATGCGGCGTCGTTTCTTGCGTTGATGCAGGGTCAGCTCGACGCTTACGACCTCGTCGACGGCATGGTCGCTCCGCTGCCCGAGGTCAGATATCCGAGATCCCCAGGCGTGCGCCCGCCACCGGCGGACAACCCGTTCGGCGCCTGGGCCGTGACCGCGCACATCAAGGGTGCCGCAGAGGGCAAGCTCAAGGGCAAACGCGTTGCCATCAAGGACAATGTGTGCGTTGCCGGGCTCCCCATGATGAATGGCGCCACCATCCTCGAAGGCTATGTCCCGGAGATCGATGCGACCATCGTCACGCGGCTGCTGGACGCCGGCGCGGACATTCTGGGCAAGGCCGTCTGCGAATATTACTGCGCATCCGGCGGCAGCCACACCTCCGCCAATGGCGTCGTCGAGAACCCGGTCGTGCCCGGCTACAATGCCGGCGGATCGTCATCAGGATCCACCGCTTTGGTCATGGCCGACATCGTCGACATGGCCACCGGAGGCGATCAGGGCGGCTCGATCCGCATCCCCGCGTCCTATTGTGGCGCCGTCGGCCTCAAGCCGACGCATGGGCTCGTGCCCTATACGGGCGTCTTCGCCGTCGAGCTGACGGTGGACCACGCCGGGCCGATCACGCGCACGGTCGCCGACAACGCGTTGATGCTCGAGGTGATGGCAGGGCCGGACGGGCTCGACCCGCGGCAGCGCGGAGCCGTCGCGCAGCCCTATACGCAGGCGCTGTCGCAAGGCGTGGCGGACCTGCGGATCGGCCTGGTGCCCGAAGGGTTCGGCACGGCCGGCGCCGAGACCGAGGTCGATGATCGCGTGCGCGAGGCGGCCGGCCGCCTCGTGGCGAAAGGGGCCGACGTTCGCGAGACCTCCGTGCCGCTTCATGCGGCGGGCGCGGCGATCTGGACCCCGATCTTTCTCGAAGGCGCCACCGACCTGATGATGCGCGGCAATGCCTATGGCACGAACATGAAGGGCGTGTTCCTGGAGAGCCTGCTGGATGCCCATGCGCGCTGGCGGGATCGGGCCGGCGAACTGTCGGACACGCTGAAGCTCGGCATCTTGACCGGCCACTACATGTCATCGCGCAACCGCGGCCGCTACTACGGCAAGGCGCAGAACCTCAACCGCCTGCTCACGGCGGACTATGATCGCGCGCTCGGGCAGGCCGATGTGCTGCTGATGCCGACCACGCCGATGGCGACGACGCGGCTGCCGTCCGCCGGTGCGTCGCGGGAGGAGATCATCGGCCGCGCCTTCGAAATGGTGGGGCAACACGGCGCCGACCTGCCTCACCGGCCATCCCGCAATCTCCATTCCGGTCGGCAAGACGTCGGATGGCCGGCCGATCGGCGCGATGTTGATCGCGCGCCACCTTGACGAGATGACGCTGTACCGGGCGGCTGCGGCGCTGGAGGCGTGCTATCAATGAGCAGGACGCAGCGTCCTGTCTAAGCTCGGCTTGGGAGCTACGGCGTGGCGATCGGGGGCAGCAGCCCCGCAAGATCGGACAATCCCCTGATCCGGTGGTCAGGGGCAAGTCCGAGTTCGTCCCTCTGCATCCGCAGCGCCTTGAACATCGTCAGCGGCGCCACGAGCGTGCTGCTCTCGCAAGCCGCGGCCATCGCCTCAGGCGTCACCCGCTCGATCCACGCCACGTTCAGCCCGGCCGCTTTTGCGCCGATCGCGTCCCAGGGATTGGAGCTCACGAACAGGACCTCATCGGGGGCGGCGCCGAGCTCGGATTCGATCAGGGAATAGGCCTCGGGACTTGGCTTGAACGTCCCCATGACATCGACGCTGATGGTCCTGTCGAGCAGCCGGTCTAGACCGGTGTTCCGGACCAGTGCGTTCAACATCGCCGGAGCGCCGTTCGAGAGGATCGCGAGCTTGCGTCCCTGGAGATGCGTCAAGGCCGGCAGCGCATCGGGATAGAGGTCGAGGTGGACGTATTTGTCCATGATCCTCTCGAGCAGCGCGTCTTCGCAGCGAAGTCCGAGGATCCGGAGCGTGTAGATCAGGGATTGGCGGGTCACCACCTCGAAATCCTCGTAGCGCCGCATCAGCGAGCGGAGCCATGTGTATTCGAGCTGCTTCATGCGCCAGATCTGCGTGATCATGTCGCCATGGCCGGGGAAGGCATGGTCGGTGACCGCCGCCACCGATTGAATGTCGTAGAGGGTGCCGTAAGCGTCGAACACCACGGTATTGATCGCCACGGGAAGGTCCTTGTGTCGGAGCGGATTGGTCTGCCGGGATCGGCAAGGGTGCGTCCTGCGATGCGGTCCTGGTGTGGCTGACGCGACTCCCGGCACCTGCTGCCGCAAGTCTGGTCTTTACGGAGCGAGACGCGGCCGACAAAGTGAATTATGACGATGCTGGTATCGTCTTTTTCGATATCGATAGCGGGGGATTGTCGTGAACTTCGACATCGACTGCCTGAGATCGTTTCTCGTCATTGCCGATACGATGAGCTTCTCGCGGGCCGCAGAGGCCGTCGGGCGGTCGCAGTCGACAATCAGCCAGCAGATGGCGAAGCTGGAGATGCAGGTCGGCAAGCCCCTGTTGACGCGGCGGAAGGGCCGGGTTCTGGAGCTCACCGTCGAAGGGGATCGCTTCGTCCAATACGCAAGGCGTATTCTTCAGCTCAATGACGAAGCCTATGCGTCGATGTGCGACGACGTCCTGGTTGGCTTCGTGCGGCTCGGGGTTCCGCTCGATTTCTTCGGCCGCGACTTCACGACCTGGCTGGCGCGCTTCAAGACCAAGAATCCGATGGTCGGCATCGAGGTCGAGGCCAACCAATCGGAGAGCCTGATGAAGCGCAGTGCGCGCGGCGAATTCGACCTCGCCTTCTTCAAGCAGGAAGTCGGCGCCCGCACCGGCACGTCGATGCTGACGGAGCAACTGGTCTGGGTCAGCGGTCCGAACTACAGCCCGGACGATGCATCGATCCCGCTCGTTCTCTTCCCGGAGGGTTGCGCGTATCGGCGCCTCGCGCTGTCGTCGCTGAAGCAGCATGACCGCCGCTGGCACCTCAGCTTCGTCAGTCCGAGCTTCGAATGCCTGAAGACGGCAACCCTCGAGGGATTGGGGATCACCGTCCTGGCGCGCGCGCTGGTGCAGCCGCCGCTTCGCATCATCCGGCAGGATTTCGGGCTGCCCCGCCTGCCGTCCGTCGAGCTTGCCTATGCACGTGGCCGCACCAACTCCCGCACGGTCGGCGAGCTGACCACGTTTCTCGCCGACAGGCTGACAGGAGCAGGCGCGTCCGCTTAGCTGGTTCAGATGCGGCCGAACAAGCCTGGACGCAGAGCGTAACGCGGGTCATAGAAGACAGCGTATGCTCGGCAGAACGCGGAGATCAGCTCTCTGCCACCGCATCTCCCCAGGCATGCGCGATCTCCGTCGCGCCGCTGTTCAAATCGCCCTCGCGCAGCACGATGCTGGGGCAGGCGAACTTCATCGGCATGGTCTGCACCGGCGCGGGCACGGTCTCGAACTTTGCGGCGAGCGCGTCCATCACGTCAGCTGACAGGCGCGTATCCGCCCCGACCACGCTACCCTCGCTGGCGTCGATGCGCGGCTGGTGGATCGCCGTGTCGAGGTCCATGCCGTAGTCCATCACGAAGGACAGCATCTGCGCCACGGCGGGCAGGATGCGGCGGCCACCGGAAGCGCCGAGGGCGAGGCGGCGGCCGTCGGCGGCCTGCGCCACCACCGGCGTGTAGTTGGTCAGGCAGCGCTTGCCCGGCGCCAGCGAGTTCGTCGTGCCGGGCGTCGGATCGAACCACATGATGCCGTTGTTCATCATGATGCCGCTCTGCGGCGCCTGGAATTTCGAACCGAAACCCGACAGCAACGTCTGCGTCACCGCCGCCATGTTGCCGTCGCGGTCCACCACGGAATAGTGCGTGGTGCAGGCCGGTGCGAGATATTCGGCGCCGAGCGCGCGCTTGCCGGGCGCATCGCCCATGTCGTTGAGCCGTTCGCGATACGCCGACTGCATCGCTTCGGCATAGGCGATGAAGGCGCTTGCATCGGGCGCCTTGCCCGAGGCCGTCACGCTCGTCTGCATCAGCCGCAAGGCGTGCGCGAGAGTCGGACCGGCTGTCAGCTCCGGCGTCGCGAACACCGTGCCGCCGCGGTAGGGGATGCGCAGGGGATTGCGGACATGCGCCTCGAACGCGGCGAGGTCATCCACCGAAAGCGCGCCACCGGCGGCCTGGATGTCGCGGCTGAGCGAGCGGGCGATGTCGCCCCGGTAGAAGTCGCGCGCGCCGGCGCTCGCAAGATGTGCCAGCGTCGCCTTCAACTGCTCCTGCGGCAGCCGCGTCACCGCCTTGGCGCCCCATTGCGGATTCGGCGGCAAGCCATCCTTCAGATAGGCCGCGGCGCTGCCGGGGTAGCGGCGCAGGTCGGCGGCGCAGCTCGAGATCATCACGGTGGTCCACCAGTCCACCAGCAGGCCCTCGGCGGCGAGCTTCACGCTCGGCGTGACGAGATCCTGCCACGGCAGCCGCGCGTAGCGGCGATACGCCGCCTCCATGCCTGCGACGACGCCGGGCACTGCGATCGCGCCGGGACCGTGCAGGTTGCGGTCGTCCTTGACGCGGGGCCAGGGAAAGATGTCGGCCGCGACGCTGCCGTCATTGGCCAGCGGATAGTCCGCGGCATCAAGGCTGTCGGGCGCGCGCATGCCGTAGTCGATCACCTCGACGTGGTTGTCCCTGGCGCGGTACAGCAGCATGGCGCCGCCGCCCCCGAGCCCGCTCATCCACGGCTCGAGCACGCCGAGCGCAAAGCCGGTCGCCACCACGGCATCGACGCAGTCGCCGCCTGCGGCCAGCACCTCGGCGCCGATCTCGGCGGCGCGCCGCGACTGTGCCGCGACGATGCCGCCCTTGCTGCTCACCGCCGGCTTGCGGATCTGCTGACGATTGGAAAACTGGTACGGCATGGCACTCCCTCGATCCGCCTCATTTGTCGGGCGAATTGACACCCACCGGCGCCGATACACAATCGGCAACCATGTCTGCCTCCTCAGCTCAGATGGAATGACCGGGACGGGCGTTGAGGAGAAATTTACCTTCCGGAGCTTATGGTCTTCGGCAGACCAGATCGATCTCGATCAGCGCGTCATAGGCGAGGCCGGTGACGCCGACGCAGGTGCGGGCCGGCAGCCGGTCCGGCGGGAAGAATGAACGGTAAGTTTCATTCATTGCCGTGTAATCGCGCTTGAACTCGGTCAGGTAAATCCGAGACATCACAATATGTTCGAGGCCAAGGTTGAGACCTTGGAGGATGTACTTCAAGTTCTGCATCACCGCCTTCGTCTGATCCACGATCCCCTCCGGCAGCACGCCCGGCGCCTCCGGTGAATCCGGCATCTGGCCGGTGACGAACACGAAGCCGTCGGTCTCCACCGCGTGACTGAACGGCGCCACCGGCTTCGTCGCGCCGGAGATCATGTGGAACTGCATGCTGAGGGTCCTTGTTGTGTGGGGCTCGCTGAAAAAAACAACGGTCGTCATTGCGAGCGAAGCGAAGCAATCCAGAGTCGCGTGCGGGACTCTGGATTGCTTCGTCGCTCCGCTCCTCGCAATGACGAAAAGCTGGGATCGCGTCGCCGGGGATGAACGTCAGCGGCCATCCTCGAACAGCCGCTTGCTCAGGATCGCGTGCACGCCCCAATTGCCGTCGACGACTTGCGTGACGCCGAAATCCACCGCGGCCGACATCAGCGCGACGGCCTCGTCCTCGCTGAGGCCTTTGATGTGCATCAGGAAGCGGCGCATCTTGCGGAAGGCGTCCTTCATCGCGAGGTCGAGCGAGGACGTGGCGTAGACCTCGCTTTGGCCTTGCGCGCCGAACTCGGCGAGATAGTTCGGGTGGCTGAAGCCGGTCAGCACCCAGTCGGTCGCGGTCTCGATCAGCGGGTAAGAGAGATCGGCGAACGGCTGCCCCGCGAGCTGCGCCTTCTTGTGCAGGATGACCTGGAACGTGCCCGTCATCGAGCATTCGATCGCGGTGCCGCCGAGCTCGCCGTCGCCCTGCGTGGCGTGGGGATCGCCGACCGACAGCAGCGCGCCGGGAACCGCGACGGGAAGATACACGGTCGCGCCCTTGCCGAGCCGCCAATTGTCGAGATTGCCGCCGAAATAGGACGGCGGAATCGAATCGACGAAATCGGCCTCGCGCGGCGCCACGGCGATCACGCCGAAATGCGGCCGCAAGGGAATGCGGATGTTGTCGAGCACGCCGTGGCGGCGCTTGATGCTGCCGGGCGCCACCGGCACGCCGGGATAGTCGTAGGTCGCGTGCACGATTCCGGCCGGATCGGTCTGCGGCTCCCAGCGGTAGGAGTAGAGCGCGCGCGCATGCGGCTGCGGATCGTCGGCGAAGATCTCGTAGATCGTCACCGCCTCGCGCGGCGCCGGCGCCGCAATCAGTTCGTTGTAGTGATAGCCCCACCACGCCGCGACGCTGGAGCCGAACACGCGGCCTTCATGTTTCGGATTGCGGCTCGGCCGCGGCACGATGTCGAGGATCCGTACTTCGAGCACGTCGCCGGGCTGCGCGTCCTTGATGGCGACCGGGCCGGTGCAGATGTGGACGCCAAAGCCTTCGCCGGCGCCGCGGCCGAACACGCTGGCGTCCATCGGGCCGGCGCCGCGGCGGTCGACGTTCTTCCTCGCCTTGGTCCAGCCGAACACGCTGAGCGCAGCCGCGTCGCCCGAGATCATCAGCTCCGGGTCATCGGAGGCATGCTGGGTCAGCGTCTCCACCGTGATCGTGTCGCCGGACGCGATCTCGATCTGCGGCGGCAGCGAGCGGCTGAAATAGCCCCAATGCACGCGCTCGGCCGTAACAGCCAGATGATGGTGATGCCGCCGCGCGTCCTGGTCGTTGGCCGGCGCGGGCAGGGCGATTTCGCTCCTGGTTGACGCCGGCCTCTCGCAGACGCGCTGCTGCGCCAGCGCGTCCTGCGGCCAGCCGCGCTGACCGCGCGGGGCCGCCGACGTGATCGCCTGCTCGGCCTTCTGCTGCCGGAACTCGCGCGGCGACAGGCCGAAGCGCGCACGGAAGCTGCGGCTGAAATGCGCCGAATCGCCGAAGCCGTAGCGATACGCGATTTCGGAGATCGAATGATGAGCCTCGGCCGGATTGGACAGATCGGCCCAGGCGCGCTGCAGCCGCCGTTCCCTGATGTAATGGCTGAAATTGTCGCCGGCGCTCTCGAACAGTTTCTGCAGGTAGCGCTCGGAGATTCCTTCCGCCTGGGCCACGCGGGCCGGCGTCAGCTCGGCATCGTCGAGCCGCCGCTCGATGGTCTGGCAGATCCGGTGCAGGATCGCGGCCTGCGTCGCGCTGCTGCCGGCCTCCGTTGCCGGCACCGCTTGCTGATGGGCCAGCGTCAACAGCAGATCGACCAGGCTCTGCGCGACCGTGCTCCATTCCGCATCGCTGAGCGTTTCGAGCGCCCGCGCGGTGGCCTCGATGGTGCGGCAGACCACGTCGGCAAGCCCGCTCGGCGCGATCACCTGGGGTTTTTCAAGCTGCAGCTTGCCGCTGATGCGGCCATGCAGGGCGTCTGAGGTCACGGACAGCACGATCACGCGCAGATCGCGCTGGAAGGCGATGCTCCAGTCGCCGCCCCGCGGCAGCAACATCAGGTGACCTGATGGCACGATGCGATGGCTGTCGCCGCTGCGGAGCACGGCGCCATCCTCGATCGCGAGCAGCGCGATCGGCAGGTCCTCATGGGCCTGCGGCACCGCAGCCACCGTCTGCGATCCCGCCGCCAGCCGCGACAGCGCGATGCCCGGCGCATTGCGATGCGACGCCGTCGCGTGGCCGTCATGGAACGGCGCCTTCGCCGCCGGCTGCAGCCCGACCGCGTTCAGCACATCACGCCACGCCTCAGGACGCTCGTCCCGCGTGTAGGATTCACTGGTGAACGGACGAAAACTCATGGCACGCCCCGGGTCGGGGAATACGAAGCAACCCCCGTGCCAGATGAGCTTCATGGTGTGTGGTGTGGTCAGCGGCGTATCACTGCTGCTCAGACTTCTGCTCCAAGTTTCGTTGTGACAGTGTGATCGCCCCACGCGCGGTCTGTTCCCCTCCCCTTGTGGGGAGGGGTTAGGGAGGGGCCCACAAAGGCGGTGTCGCCCGGAGCCACCCCCTCCCCGACCCTCCCCCACAAGGGGGAGGGAGCGCACCGTCGTCTGGGCGAGGGCTCGTGTCACCAACGCCCCATCACTCACATCGGAACACGTTCTTCCGGATCGTGCCGTGGACGCCCCAATTGGCATCCACCACCTGAGTGACGCCGAAGTCAGCCCCCACCGACAACAGCGAAATCGCCTCGTCCTCGCTCAGATGATGCACCGTCATCAGGAAGCGGCGGAGCTTGCGGAAGGCGTCGCGCATGGCGCGGTCGAGGCTGGAATGGTTGGCGATCTCGGTCTGCGCGTTGGCGCCGAGCTCGGCCAGATAGTTCGGATAGGTGAAGCCGTAGACCGACCATGCGTCGTTGGTCTCCAGCAGCGGATGAGTGAGGCCTTCGAGAGAGGTGCCGCCAAGATCGTTCTTCTTGTGCAGGATGAACTCGAAGTCGCCGGTGAGCGAGGTCTCGATCGCGGTGCCGCCGAGCTCGCTGTCGCCCTGCGCGGCATGCGGATCACCGACCGAGAAATAGGCGCCGGGCACGGCGACCGGATAGTACATCCGGGCGCCCTTGCCGATCCGCCAGTCGTCGATGTTGCCGCCGGTATAGCTCGGCGGGATCGAGGAGACGTAGTCGGCCTCCGATGGGGCCAGCCCCATGGTGCCGAAATGCAGCCGCGCCGGCACCTTGATGCCGGGCAGGATGTTCTCGCGCTTCTTGATCGTAGTGTGGTCGACCGGGACGCCGGGATAGTCGATGGTCGGGTGCACGATGCCGTCGGGGTCGGTCTGCGGCGTCCAGACGTAGTTGTAGACCGCCTTGGCGAACGGCTCGCCCGCGGTGTCCAGCTCGAAGATGGTGACGACCTCGCGCGGCTTCGGCTCCTCGATCAGGTCATGATAGTGGAAACCCCAATTGGCGGCGGCGTTGGAGCCGAAGCACTTGCCGGCATGACAGCCGCACTGGCTCGGCCGCGGCCGGAT
This sequence comes from Bradyrhizobium oligotrophicum, assembly GCA_050641875.1. Taxonomy (GTDB): domain Bacteria; phylum Pseudomonadota; class Alphaproteobacteria; order Rhizobiales; family Xanthobacteraceae; genus Bradyrhizobium; species Bradyrhizobium oligotrophicum_B. Next base: position 756,995 of record CP192619.1, on the reverse strand, counting down.
ATCGAGGATGCGCACCTCCAGCACGTCGCCGGGCTCGGCGCCTTCGATGGCAATCGGGCCGGTGAGCAGATGCACGCCGATGCCTTCGCCGGAGCCGCGGATGAACGGGCCTTCGGTCGGGCCGGAGCCGCGCCGCGCGACAGCCTTGTGTTCTTTGGTCCATTTGAACACGCTCTCGGCACCGGGATCGTCCTTGATCATACGCTCGTAGTCGTCGTTGGCGTGATGCGTCAGCGTCTCGATCGTGGCGCGATCGCCGGAGCGCAGCGTGAGCGCGGGTGTCACCACCTTGGAGAAATAGCCCCAGTGGACGGTCTTGTTGGACACCGGCAGCAGATGGTGCTTCATGCGAGGGCCTCTTTGCTCAGAGATCGAGAGTGTTGAGAGTTCGGTCAAGCGGGCTCATGCGACCGCGTCCTTGGGCCGCTCGGCATCCATCACCGAGAGGAAACGCGCTGTCAGCGGGTGGCGCGGGCTGCTCAGCACCTCGTGTGCCGGTCCCTCTTCGAGGATGACGCCGCCATTGAGGAAGGCGACGCGATCGGCGACTTCGTCGGCAAAGCGGATCTGGTGCGTCGAGATGATCATGGTCAGCCCGTCATCGATGGCGAGCCGGCGGATCACCTCCAGCACCTCGCCAACCAGTTCGGGATCGAGCGCCGAGGTCGGCTCGTCCAGCAGCAGCACGCTCGGGTTCGGCGCCAGCGCGCGGGCAATCGCCACGCGCTGCTGCTGGCCGCCGGAGAGATGCCGTGGCAGCGCATCGGCGCGATGCGACAGGCCGACGCGGTCGAGCAGCTCGGCGGCGCGGCGCTCGGCCTCGAAGCGGCCCAGGCCGTGCACCCAGCGCAAGGGACCTGCGACATTCTCCTTCGCGGTGAGGTGGCCGAACAGGTTGAACTGCTGGAACACCATGCCGACGCCGACATTGGCGCGCTCGTTGGCGATCGCGCGCGGCGACAGCTTGCGCCCCTTGTCATCGAAGCCGAGCTTGCGGCCGCCGACGCGGATCTCGCCGGCGTCCCAGTCCTCCAGATGATTGATGCAGCGGAGCAGCGTGCTCTTGCCGGAGCCGGACGGGCCGAGTAGCGCGATCACCTCGCCGATGCGCACCGTGAGATCGAGCCCGTCGAGCACGGTGTGGCCGTCATAGGCCTTGCGCAGCTCGGTGACCTCGACGACGACATTGTTGCGGGCGACCGTCGCGGCGCGGCGGGCGCGATCCTCGATCGACAAAGCGAGCGGCGGCGTTTCTTTCAGTTCGGCGGGCTCCGGCGGCGGGGCCTTGACGACAGGGGCTGTTTTCTCCGCGAGTTCCAGCTTTGTCGCAAGGTCGGCGCGACGCCGAGGTAACAATAGCGCAAGGTAGTCTGCCAGCTTGCGCTGCTTCGCCGTGCGGTCGAGATCGAGCAGCCATTCCAGCGCAAGCTGGATGACGCTGATCGCGCCGGTGAGTACGAGATAGATGAGGCCGGAGGCGAAGAAGATCGAGAAGAAGTCGAAAGTCGAGGAGGCGAGCTGCGTCGAGCGCAGGGTCAGTTCCTGCACCGCGATGACCGACGCGAGCGAGGAGTTCTTCAGTGCGCTCACCGCCTCGTTGCCGAACGCCGGGATCATGGTGCGGATCGCCTGCGGCGCGATGATCCGGCGCATCAGAACTGATGGCGTCATGCCGAGCGCCTGGCCCGCGAGCAACTGGCCGCGATCGACGCCGAGTACGCCGGAGCGCAGCATCTCGGCGATGAATGGAGCCTCGTTACAGGCGAGCGCGAGGCCCGCCGCCAGCACCGCCGGCAGCTTGATGCCGATATGCGGCAGCGCGTCGTAGGCGAACACCATCTGCAGGATCAGCGGCGTGCCGCGGAAGATCACGGTGTAGCCGCGTGCGATCGCGGCCAACGGCCAGAACCGGCTGAGCTGCATGCCGGCGAGGACGAGGCCGAGGATCAGTCCGCCGATCAGCCCGAGCGCGGTGACCTGCAGTGTGAGCTCGATGCCCATGAGCAGGTACGGCATGCTGAGATAGTGCAGGAAGAGGGACATCGGTGATCAGTGCCTGATGAGTGCCGTAGGGTGGGCAAAGGCGCGGAGCGCCGTGCCCACCGTATCGAGCCTTGCTCGTCGCCGGTGGGCACGCTGCGCTTTGCCCACCCTACGAAGTTGGCTCACGCTTATGTCGCCGAGGAGCCGGTGCGCTCCCTCCGCTTGCGGGGGAGGGCTGGGGAGGGGGCACCCAGCAAAGATTCTCGCTTGTGGACCCCCACCCCCAACCCCTCCCCGCAAGGGGAGGGGAGTGGACCGTCATTGCGGCTGCAGCGGCGACTCCAGTGCAGCGCGCATCTCGCTTAGTCCGCCGTCAGGATGTCCGGCTCCTTGAAGTTCGCCGGATCGAGCTGCCACTTCTTCAGCAGCTCCTGGTGGATACCTTCCTTCTGCACCTCGATCAGCGCGGCCATCACGGCATCGCGGAACTTCGGCTTGTCCTTCGGCACGGCGATGCCGACCGAATAGGGGATGGTCACCGCGATCGCCTTCTCCAGTTTGTCCGGATAGGCCTTCACCGCCTGGTCGACCGTGTTGACGTCGTTGACATAGGTGTCGGCGCGGCCGGCGAGGATGGCCTGGATGCAGTTGGCGTTGTTGTCATAGAGCTGGATCGTCGGCTCAGGCTTCCCGGCTTCCTTGCATTTCGGCGCGAGATCCTGGATCAGCGGCACCTCGACATAGCCGGTGTTCTCCGCTGCGGCGGCGCCGCACATCGACATGTTGATGCCGTTGATGCCCTTCGGGTTGCCCTTGGCGACCAGCACGCCGTCGAACACCTTGGAGTAGGTGATGAAGTCGGCGGCCTTGGCGCGCTCCTTGGTGGCGTAGATGTCGGAGATGACGATGTCGGCCTGGCCGCTCGCCAGCGTCGTCAGCAGCGCGGCGAACGTCACCGGCTTGTAGGTCAGCTTGAAGCCGAGACGGTCGCCGATGGCCTCGCCGAGGTCGATGTCGAAGCCGACATATTTGCTCGGGTCCTTCGGGTCGATCGACTCGTAGCCCGGCGTGTGCGGATTGATGGCATTGACCAGCGTCTTGCCCTTCCAGTCCGGATATTTCTCCTTCAGCGCCGCGCAGCCGCGGGTGTCGCCGCCTGCGCGTCGATAGGGGCGAGAAGTCCCGCGGCGATGATGGCGCCGAGCGCGGCAAGCCACGCGCGCCGCGCTCCAGTGAATAGCCTCGTCTGCATGTTGCCAGCTCCTTCGAACGATGATGTCGCGCTGGTCCGGCGGTGCATTGGTGCCGTCGCTCCGGTCCAAGCTCGACGGCAAGCTTAGGTGCGGGCCTGCGCGGATGACTTGTCCGTGGGCGCACAAAATATTGGATCGCGCCGGTGCAAGAATTGAGCACGCATTGCCCAAAACCGCGCCGCTGCGACGGACCGTCGCGCACGTGCCAGGTCCGCCTGCTCGCGCCGCGAAGATTCCGAAAGTCGAAAATGGATCGCGCCGCAGACGGGGGAGGTGCGCGCGGGACGCTAGCGCCAAGATGGCGCTCCCGCCACGTCACGCGTCAGGATCGCGGCGTCGCCTTGCCCATGCGTATGTGCATTGCGATAACCCGCGTCACAGGCTTGGCGGCGGCGGAGCTGCCGACTACGATGCCACCGCACAAGTTATTGATCTGTTTGTTGAGGTGTCCGCAATGCTGTTCCGTTTTACGGGACAAACATCACTCGGCCAATTCGCAGTGCGGACACTGATCGTCGTCGCCTATGCCATCATCTTCGCGCCGGTGATCATGATCGTGGTGACCAGCTTCTTCGCGCAGGAGTTCGTGAGCTTTCCGCCCCCGGCGCTTTCGCTCAAATGGTATGCGAACGCGCTGAGCAAGCCGGAATTCCTGCGCGGCCTCGGGACGAGCTTCCAGGTCGCGCTGCTCGCGACGGCGATCGGCGTGCCCATTGGCACCGCCGCGGCGCTCGCCATCGTGCGCGGCGAGTTCCGCGGCCGGCAGGCGCTGAGCTCGTTCCTGCTGGCGCCGCTGGCGGTGCCCGGCGTGGTCGCCGGCTCCGGCCTCTACATGTTCTACGTGCTCGCCGAGGACCTGCTCGACCGCGACATCAAGGCGACGACGGAAGGGCTCGTGGCCGCGCATACGCTGCTCGCGATTCCATGGACGGTGCGCCTCGTCGTCGCCAGCCTGCAGGGGCTCGACCGTGCCGCCGAGGAGGCCGCCGCCAATCTCGGCGCCGGCCCGTTCACGGTGTTCCGCCGTATCACCCTGCCGATGATGCGCTCCGGCATCGTCGCGGCCGCGATGTTCTCTTTCATCCAGAGCTTCGAGAATCTCGATCTGTCGATGCTGCTGGTCGGTCCTGGCCGCATTACGCTGCCCGTGGCGATGCTGAACTATCTCGAATTCCGCATCGATCCGACGCTCGCCGCCGTCGCCACGGTGCAGATCGCGCTGGTCGGAATCCTGATGGTGGTGACCGACCGCTTCGTCAAACTGTCGCGGGTGGTGTGATGGCGCAGCTCACCATCGAGAAGCTGACCAAGCGCTTCGGCACGTCGATCGGCGTGGAGGGGCTCGATCTCGCCGTCGGCGAGGGCGAGTTGGTCGCTCTGCTCGGCCCCTCCGGTTGCGGCAAGACGACCACCTTGCGCATGGTGGCGGGCTTCCTGCCGCCCACGAGTGGCCGCGTGCTGTTCGACCGCGAGGACGTCACGCATCTGCCGGCCTACAAGCGTGCCACCGGCATGGTGTTCCAGTCCTACGCGCTGTTTCCGCATATGAGCGCGGCCGACAATGTCGGTTTCGGCCTGGAGATGCGCGGCCTCGCCGCGGCCGAGCGCAGGACGAAGATCGAGGACGCGCTGAAGCTGGTGCGGCTGTCGCATCTCGCCGACCGGCTGCCGCGGCAATTGTCGGGCGGGCAGCAGCAGCGCGTGGCGCTGGCGCGGGCGCTCGTGATCAACCCGCGCATCTTCCTGCTCGACGAGCCCCTGTCGAGATCTCGACGCCAAGCTGCGCGCCGAGGTGCGGCTCGAGATCCGCGCGCTGCAGCAGCGGCTCGGATTGACCACGCTAATGGTGACGCACGACCGTGAGGAGGCGCTGACCATGGCTGACCGGCTCGTGGTGATGGAAGGCGGCCGCGTGCGCCAGATCGGCACGCCGCAGGAGCTGTACGATTCGCCGAGGGACGCCTTCGTCGCCGACTTCGTCGGCCGTTGCAACATCCTGGCCGGCCGGCGTGCGGACCTCAATAACTTCCGTACCAGCGCCGGTCTGCTGCTGCCGGTCGATGTCGCCGGCGGCGAGCGCGATGATGCCGATGCCTTCGCGCTGCGCCCGGAACGCATTTCCCTTTTGCTCGGCGAGTCCGGTGAGGTGCGCGGCCACATCCGGGCGATCACCTATATGGGCGCGCAGACCGAATATGTGATCGCAATCGGCGACGAGACGCTGGTTGCCGTCAGGCCGACGCCCGATCCCGGCGAGCCGCTCGCCGCCCTGAAGGTCAACGATCCCGTGTCCCTGCAGTGGGACCGCAAGGTCCCGCGTCTCGTGCCGCAGACAGCTTCGTAAACACCATCCATCCACAGCGAGAGGTTCTCCCATGATTTCGCGACGACATTTTCTTTCCGCCAGCGCCGGAATCGCCGCGCTGGCCTCCGGCATGCCCACCGCCCGCGCCGAGGGCGGACAGGTCGTGGTCGGCACCTGGGGCGGCGACTACGGCCAGTTGCTCGCCGACATCATCGATAAGCCGATCATGACGCCGAAGGGGTTCGAGATCGTGCAGGACGTCGCCAACGCCGATCCGCGCAAGACCAAGCTGCTGGCCGAGCGGCAGAGCCGCCGCGGCTCGATGGACGTGTCGTGCCTGTCCGACAACGATACCTACATCGTGTCGCAGTCCGACGTGTTCGAGAAGGTCGATGCGGCCCAGGTGAAGCGGCTCGACAAGGTATTTCCGGAGCTCCGAAGCGAGATCGCGATCCCGCACATCTATTCGGCGCAGGTGATCCTCTACAACACCAACCAGGTGAAGGCGCCGCCGCAATCCTTCGCCGATCTCTGGGATCCGAAATGGCGCGGCAAGATCGGCCTCGCCGACATCCTCTATCCCAACAACACGCTGGCGGCGGCGCTCGCCGGCGGCGGCGGCGTCAGCAATCTCGATCCCGCCGAGAAGAAGCTGATGGAATGGCGCTCGCTCGACGTGAAGATCTATCCATCGAACGAGGCGCTGGCGGCGGCGCTGAAGTCGGAGGAGGTATGGCTGACCACGATGTGGCTCGCCCGCGGCTTCATGTGGAAGAAGTCGGGCATTCCGCTCGCGCATGTGGTGCCGAAGGAAGGCACGCCGGCGATCGTGTTCCAGGCGTCGGTGCCGAAGAACGCCAAGAACAAGGCCGGTGGCTTCGCCTATCTCGACGCGATGCTGGACGCCAAGGCGCAAGGCGGCTTCGCCGACAAGATGGGCTATGTCCCGACGGTCACCGATGCGCCTTTGCCGGAGGATCTCGCCAAGCAGGTCAGCCTGACCGAGGCCGAGCGCGCGCGGCTGCTGAAGCCGGACTATGCCTATGCCGCCGGGCGTTCGCAACGCACGCTCGATTTCTGGAACAAGGAGTTCAAGGCCTGAGCCTTGAATGATGCGCTCCTGCGGCCCTCGCCGCAGGAGCCGCGGCTGAACAGCCGACACTTTCGCAATCGGAGCTCGCGCGATGGCGCTGCTGGTCGTTCCTGCCTGCCTGCTGGTCCTGGCGCTGCTGGTCGGGCCGATGATCCTGATGTTCCGGATATCGCTCAACCAGTTCAGCCCGACCCAGTTGATGGTGCAGGCGCTGTCGCCGGACAACTACGTCAAGGCCGCGACCGATCCCTACTACCAGCAGATCATCCTGGCGACGCTGGGCATCGCGCTGCTGTGCACGGTGCTCACGCTGATCCTGGCGTTTCCGGCGGCCTATTGGCTCGGGCGCATGGAGAGCCGCTGGAAGAGCCTGGTCGTCATCGCGACCCTGTTTCCGCTGCTGGTCGGCAATGTCGTGCGCTCGGCCGGCTGGATGGCGCTGTTCGCGCGCGACGGGCTCGTCAACACGGTCCTGATCAAGCTTGGCCTGATCTCCGCGCCACTCGAGATCATGTACACGACCAAGGCCGTGATCATCGGCATCATCGCGGTGGTGCTGCCCTACATGATCCTGACTCTCTCGGCGGTGATCGAGAGCATTCCGCGCGACCTCGAATACGCCGCCGCCAATCTCGGCGCCTCCGGCGCGCGCGTGTTCTGGCGAGTGATCCTGCCGCTGACGGTGCCGGGCGTCGCCGCCGGCTCGATCCTGGTGTTCGTTTTGTGCATGAACACCTATGCAACGGCGGTGCTTCTCGGCGGCCCGCGATTCAAGATGATGGCGCCTGCCGTGTACGACCAGTTCGTACGCGGCAACAACTGGCCGATGGGCGCCGCACTCGCCTTCATGCTGCTGGCGGTGACCATGGCGTTCACGGTGTTCGGCAGCGTCGCGTTCGCGCGGCGCTACAGGACGGGATAGCGGTCTCCATGAGTGTCGTCATTGCGAGGAGCGCAGCGACGAAGCAATCCAGATCTTCCTTGTGGCCCCGGATTGCTTCGCTACGCTCGCAATGACGGAGGGACAAATTCGTAGAGTGGGCAAAGGCGCGAAGCGCCGTTGCCCACCATGTTGCGAGGGAAAGACAGACGGGGGCACGCTGCGCTTTGCCCACCCTACGTTTTGACAATGAGGACATGCCGTCATGACGGAACAGACGCTGCCCGGCGATGAGCTCGCCGTCATCCGGAACAAGGGGGCGACGCCAATCGTGCCCAAGGCGACGTCGCGCGATCGCGGCATTGGGCCGTTCAAGCGGCTGGCGCTGCGCAGCGCTGTCGTGATCGACGGCACCGGCGCGCCGCCGATCGGGCCGGTCGATATCATCGTCGAAAACGGTCGCATCGTCAGCATCAAGAAGGTCGTCGGCTATGGCTATGCTGGCAACGCCGGCGAACCGGCCGATCACGAGATCGACTGCCGCGGCAAATGGGTGACGCCGGGCTTCGTCGACTGCCACGCCCATGCCGGCGTGGCCTATCACTCCGCCAATGGCTGGGTGCCGCCGGTCGATTATGTCTACAAGCTGTGGCTGGCGCATGGCGTCACCACGGTGCGCGAGATGGGCTCGATGAATGGCCTGTCCTGGATGCTCGACCAGAAGCAGCGCGCCGCCGACAACAGCATCGCCTCGCCGCGGCTGCTCGCCTATGCGTACTTTCCGGCCGTCAACGACATGGTCAAGACGATTTACACGCCGGAGCAGGGCCGGAGCTGGCTGCGTGCGGTGAAGGAGCGCGGCGCCGACGGCATCAAGTTCTTCGGCGCGCCGCCGGCAATCATGGAAGCCGCGCTCGACGAGTGCAAGAAGATCGGCCTGCGCACCGGCTGCCACCACGCCCAGATGGCGGTGTCGCGCATGAACGCGCTGACCACTGCAAAATGGGGCCTCACCAGCGCCGAACATTACTATGGTCTGCCGGAGGCGCTGTTCGAGGATCGCGTCATCCAGAACTTTCCGCTCGATTACAATTACACCGACGAATATTTTCGCTTCTCGGTCTCCGGCCAGATGTTCAGGCAGGGCGCCGAGCCCGGCTCGGCGAAGTGGAACGAGGTACTGGAGCAGTTCCTGGAGATCGGCTTCACCTTCGTGCCGACGTTCACGATCTACGACGCCAATCGTGACCTGATGCGCGCGCGCCAGGCCTATTGGCACAAGGACTACACCTGGAAGTCGATGTGGGACTACTTCACGCCGCAGCGCGGCGGCCACGGCTCGTACTGGTATCGCTGGTCGACCCAGAACGAGATCGAGTGGAAGGAGAACTACCGGCTCTGGATGGCCTTCATCAACGAGTACAAGAATCGCGGCGGCCGCGTCTGCACCGGCTCGGATTCCGGCTTCATCTACCAGATCTTCGGCTTCGGCTATGTCCGCGAGCTGGAGCTGCTGCAGGAGGCCGGCTTCCATCCGCTGGAAGTGATCCGCTCGGCGACCTCGCAAGGCGCTGCGCTGTGCGGGCTTGAGGACGACATCGGCACCATCGACATCGGCATGCGCGCCGACATGCTGGTGCACGACCACAATCCGCTGACCGATTTCAAGCTGCTCTACGGCACCGGCGCGATGCGTTTCAACGACACGACCAATGCGGTCGAATGGCACCGCGGCCTGAAATACACCATCAAGGACGGCATCATCTACGATACGGAGGAGCTGCTCGCCGACGTCCGCGGGCTGGTCAAAGCGAGCTGGGAGAGCGACGTGCCGGAGAAATACGCCAGCAAGGATGCCGCGGCGCCATGAGCGCCGGCGTCATCGACTTTTGTGCTGACCGGCTTCCTCGGCTCGGGCAAGACGTCGCTGCTGCGCGACGTGCTGCGCGCGGACACCGCCTCTGACACCGCCGTCATCGTCAACGAGGCCGGCGAGGTCGGGCTCGACGGCGTGCTGCTGCGCGAGAGCGGCGACGACGTGCCGATGGCGATGCTGTCGAATGGCTGCGTCTGCTGCCAGGTCGGCAGCGATCTCGCCTTCACCATCGATCGCCTGATCATGGCGCCGCGCCCGGATCGCCTGCCGCCGTTACGGCGGATCATCCTGGAGACGTCGGGCCTGTCGATGCCGGGCCCGGTGCTGCGCCAGCTCGCGACGTTGGCCGAGCACCGCATGCGCGTCGCCGTTATCGCGACCTATGATCTCACGCGCGGGCTGGCCGTCACCACGTTCGAGGAGGCCGCGGCGCAATGGGCTGCGGCGCATCGCATCGTGGCGACCAAGGCCGATCTCGCGCCGGATGCGCTTGCTGAAGCGCCGGTCGCAATTGCGCAACTCAATCCGGTGGCGGAGGTCATTGTCGATGCCGATCGCCCAGCCGTCGTCTCGGCCACTTTCGCGCCGCTTGCGGCAGCGCTGCCGCTGCGCGAGGTTGCGCCCGAGCTGACAACCGCGCATCCGCGCCTCGCGCTCTGCCTGGTCCGCCCGCGGGCTGAGATCGCCTATGCCGATCTCGCTGCTTGGCTCGACAACGTCGCAGGCCGGCTCGGGGAGCGCCTGCTGCGCATCAAGGGCCTGGTGAAGGTGCACGAGGCGCCGCGGCCGCTGCTGGTCGAGAGCGTCGGCACGGTGTTCTCGCCGCCGCGGCAGTTGACGGCCGAGAAACCGCCGGCGCCCTTCATCGTCGTGATCGCGCGTGACATTGACCGTAATGAGCTTGAACACGTCGAGCCGTCGAGCCTGTTCAGCTTCTCCTGGCGCGAGCCGGAAGGGGCAGCAACACGGTCGCACGGCATCCGCGCCGAATGGGTCATTTAGACGGCGCGCCGCCGATCGTGCTCAGGCTGCGTGACGGATAGCGCAGGGCGACATCGAACGGGTTGAGCTTGCCCGCGAGCGCCTGCGCTTCGCCCTGCAGGATCTTGACCACATGCGGCAGGCGATCGGCGTTGAGCCGCTCCGCCAGCGTGCCGACGCTGAGCGCCGCGACGGCGCGGCCCTGCGCATCCAGCACGGGTACGCCGACGCCGGCCATGCCGGGTATGAGCCCGGTGCTGGTGTTGACCCAGCCCTGCGCGCGGGCCTGCGCCAGCGCGCTGCGCAGTGAGGCCTCGTCGAGAAAGCCGCGATCGAGCAGGCGCGGGATGTTGAAGCGGATCACCGCCTCCTGCTCGTCCTCGGGCAGGTTGGCGAGGATCGCGAGGCTGCCCTGACCCAGCCCGAGCGGCACCTTGCCGCCGATGTCGCCGGTGAAGGAGCGGATCGGAAACGGGCCCTCGACGCGGTCGAGGCAGACCGCATCGAAGCCGTTGCGTACCAGCAGGAAGATCGTGTCGCTCAGGGTGGCCGACAGCCGCAGCAGCGCCGGCCGCGCAGTCTCGCGCAGTCCACTGGCCTGGCCGGCGCGTGCGGCGAGTACGTAGAAATCGAGCGCGAGACGATAGCGCTTGCCGGCGGCCTGCTCGGCGAAGCCCTCCGCGGCGAGGTCCTGCAGCATGCGATGTGCGGTCGGCTGGCTGCAGCCAGCCGCCTCGGCGAGGTCCTTCAGCCGCAGCCCGTCGGGGTCGCCCTCGGCGAGGATGCGTAGCAGCTTCAGGGCCCGGCGGAGGCTGGAGGACGAGATCGGGGTCGGCGGCCATTATCTTCTGCGGTGAATATTAGAGGCGGGTTCGGTATCTAGATTTCATATACCAGAATTGTAGATAGATAAATTCAATATATCGGAATTCACAATTGACCATGTGCGTCACCGCCCGGCATGAAAGAGCCCCAGGGCGGCAATCCCTGCTGATGGCGAAGGGAGCCTCCCGCGCGAGGACGCATGGGTTTCCTGACGCTGGACGGTCTGACGAAGCGCTACGGCGATGTCGCTGCGGTCAGCGACGTCAATCTCAGCGTCGCCAAGGGCGAGTTCATCTCGCTGCTCGGTCCGTCCGGCTGCGGCAAGACCACGACGCTGCAGATGATCGCCGGCCTGGTCGAGCCGACCTCGGGGCGTATCATGCTCGACGGCCGCGACATCACCCGCGAAAAGCCGGACCGCCGCGGCCTCGGCATCGTGTTCCAGAGCTACGCGCTGTTTCCGCACATGACGGTGGCGCAGAACGTTTCGTTCGGCCTGGAGATGCGCAAGGTCGCCAGGGCCGAGCGCGAGGCACAGGTCAAACAGGCGCTCGCGCTGGTGCAACTCGCCGCGCTCGCCGACCGCTATCCGCGCCAGCTCTCCGGCGGCCAGCGTCAGCGCGTCGCGGTGGCGCGCGCACTCGTCATCGATCCTCCGGTGCTGCTGCTCGACGAGCCCTTGTCCAATCTCGACGCCAAGCTGCGCGAGGAGATGCAGTTCGAGCTGCGCAACATTCAGCGGCGCGTCGGCACCACCACGATCATGGTGACGCACGACCAGAGCGAGGCGCTGTCGATGAGCGATCGCGTGGTGGTGATGGAGCAGGGCTGCATCATGCAGGTCGATGCGCCGTATCGATTGTACGAAAATCCGGCGACGCCGTTCATCTCCTCCTTCGTCGGCAAGATGAACCGGCTGTCCGGCGTGTGGCGCACCGGCGGCGTCGAGATCGGCGGCCGTGAGCTGCCGTGCGAGGGGCTGGTCTCACCGACGGTGCGGCCGCCGTGCTGGCCATCCGGCCGCAGAAGATCGGTCTGACCGCTTCCGGCGCCGGCGTGCTCGACGGCCATATCAAAGCGCGCTTCTTCCTTGGCAGCGCCTGGTTCTTCACCGTGGAGACCCCGGCCGGGGTAATCGGCGTCTCCCTGCCGAATGCCGGGGAGGAGCCAGCGCGCGAGGGCGATCAGGTCGGGCTCGCCTGGAGCAGCGCCAGCGCGCGTGCAATCAAGCCGGACGGAGCGCCATCGGCATGAGCCGCGGGCGCCCGAATGCGACACCATGGCTTCTGGCGGCGCCGGGTGCGCTGCTGTTCACCGCATTGGTGGTCGTGCCGCTTGCGCTCACACTGGCGCTGTCGTTCCACGTCTATGACACCGCGACCGGCGTCAAGGACGAGACCACGCTGGCGCACTACATCGCCATCCTCTCCGACGGCTACTTCCTCAACATCTTCTGGCGCACGCTGCGACTCGCCGCGTTGACCACCTTGATCTGCGCATTGATCGGTGCGCCCGAGGCCTACATCCTGTCGCGCATGCGCGAACCCTGGCGCTCGGCCTTCCTGCTCGCGATCATCGGCCCGCTGCTGGTCTCCGTCGTGGTGCGCGCCTTCGGCTGGAGCATGCTGCTCGGCCCCACCGGCCTCGTCAACGAGGCTTTCCGCGCGGTTGGCCTCGGCACCGTCAGGATACTCTACACCGAGACGGCCATCGTGATCGCCTTCGTCCATGTGATGCTGCCCTTCATGGTCATCCCCGTCTGGACCTCGCTGCAGAAGCTCGATCCGATGGTCGAGGCCGCGGCCTGGACGCTCGGCGCCTCGCGCTTCACGGCGCTGCGCCGCGTGGTGCTGCCGCAGGTGACGATGGGGCTGCTGTCGGGCAGCCTGGTCGTGTTCGGACTGTCGGCGTCGGCCTTCGCGATTCCTGCGCTGCTCGGCGGCCGCCGGCTGAAGATGGCGGCGACGCTGGTCTATGACGAATACATGCACGAGCTGAACTGGCCGCTCGGTGCGGCCATCGCCATCCTGGTGCTGGTCATCAACCTCGTCATCATGCTGGCCTATCAGCGCGCCGTCGAGGCGCGCGCCAAGCGGATGTTGGGGTGAGCGGCATGCGCCACAATGGTCCGATCGCCCTGGTCTTTCACGCGCTCGTCACTGGCTTCGTGCTGGCGCCGCTCATCGTGATCTGCCTCGTCGCGTTCACGCCCGCCAACACCTTGACCTTGCCGACGACGCAGGTCTCGCTGCGCTGGTTCGCGGCCGTGTTCGCGCATCCGGATTTCGTCGCCTCCTTCCTCAACAGCCTGAGGGTCGCGGCAACAGCCGCGACGATCGCGGTCGTGCTCGCGGTCGGCGCCGGCCTCGCGATCGACCGCTATGAGTTTCGCGGCCGCGCGGCGCTGAACGCGCTGTTCCTGTCGCCGCTGATGATTCCACATCTCGTGCTCGGCGTCGCGCTGCTGCGGCTGTTCGCGCTGGTAGGCGCCACCGGCAGCCTGGTCTGGCTGACGGCGGGACACATCGTCGTGGTCACGCCCTATGTGCTCCGGCTGGTGCTGGCGGCACTGTCTGGCCTCGATCGCAGCGCCGAGCAGGCGGCGGTCACGCTCGGCGCGTCCGGCTGGATCGTGTTCCGCCGGATCACCGTGCCGATGATCCTGCCCGGCCTCACCGGCGGCTGGCTGCTCGCCTTCATCAACTCCTTCGACGAGCTCACGACGTCGATCTTCATCACCTCGCCCGCCACCGTCACGCTGCCGGTGCGCATGTACATGTATGCGACCGAGTCGATCGATCCGATGATGGCCGCGGTCTCGGCGCTGATGATCGCGGTGACCGCGGCGGCGATGCTGCTGCTCGACCGCATCTTCGGCCTCGACAAGATTCTCGTGGGCCAGGGCTGACGCCATGCCGCTGCTGCATCGCCTCGTCCGCATCGACAGTCCCGTGATTGTCTTCACCATCGACGGCGTGCCCTGCGAGGGCCGCGCTGGCGACACCGTGCTGACGGCGATGCTCTGCAACGTCGAACGGCTGCGCGAAAGCGAGTTCTCCGCCACGCCACGCGCCGGGTTCTGCCAGATGGGCGCGTGCCAGGATTGCTGGGTGCAGCTCGCAAGCGGCGAGCGGCTGCGGGCCTGCACGACTGAACTCACCGAGGGCATGCACATCGTTACGCAGCGGAGCCGCGGCCATGGCTGAGCGCGCACCGCCCTTGATCGTCGGCGCCGGCCCGGCCGGCATCCGCGCCGCGATGACATTGGCCGCCGCCGGCCTGCGACCGATCGTGGTCGACGAGGGCCACGCCTGCGGCGGCCAGATCTATCGCCAGCCGCTGAACCCTGACGGCCGTGATTCCACCGCGCGCTACGGCTCGGAGGCTCGGAAGGCCGCCCGGCTGCATCGCGATTTCGCTGCGCTCGGTTTGGCCATCGACTATCAGCCGAATGCGCTGCTGTGGAATCTGCGCGACGGCGCGGCCGACATTCTCCGCGGGGGCTCAAGCCATCGCATCAGTTATGATGGACTCATTCTCGCGACCGGCGCGACCGATCGCGTGCTGCCGGTCCCCGGCTGGACCCTCCCCGGCGTGTTCACGCTCGGCGGCGCGCAGATCGCGCTGAAGGCGCAGGGCTGCGCGATCGGCCGGCGCGTGGTGTTCGCGGGCTCCGGCCCGCTGCTCTATCTGGTCGCGTGGCAATACATGAAGGCCGGCGTCGAGGTTGCAGCCGTGCTCGACGCGGCGCCCTTGTCCGCGAAGCTCAACCTGCTGCGCGCACTGCCGTTGGCCCCCGGCATCGTGCTGCGTGGGTTGCGCATGGCGGTGGAGCTGACGCTGCGCGGCACGCGCGTGCGGTTCGGCGTGTCCCGGATCCGGATCGAGGGCAAGGGCAGGGTTGCGCGCATCGCCTATCACGCCGGCGGGCGGGAGCACGCGATCACCTGCGACGGCGTCGGCTACGGGCTCAATTTGCGTTCGGAGACTCAGGCCGCTGATCTCGCCGGCTGTGCCTTCCGCTTCGACGCGCGCGACCGCGCGCATCTGCCGGTTCGCGACGCCGGTGGCCGCAGCAGCGTCGCGGGCGCGTACCTCGCCGGCGACGGCGCCCGCATCGCTGGCGCCGATGCCGCGGAAGCCGCCGGCGAGCGGGCCGCGCTGGCATTGCTGGAGGATCGCGGCCTGCCGCGCGATGCCTTGCGCGCCGCTGCGCTCGAACACGCGCAGGCGCGGATCGACCGGCTGCGCGACGTGCTCGAAGCCGCGTTTCCCTATCCGTCGCATTGGGCGGGCGACATCGCCGACGACACGCTGCTGTGCCGCTGCGAGGAGATCGACGCCGGCGAGGCGCGGCGTGCGATCAGCGATTTCTCGCTCACCGAGATCAATCGCCTGAAGGCGGTGACGCGCATCGGCATGGGCCGCTGCCAGGGCCGTATGTGCGGCGCGGCCGCGGCGGAGCTGCTGGCTGCGCTGACGCGCCGCGACATCGGCGCCGTCGGCCGATTGCGCGCGCAGGCGCCGATCAAGCCGATCCCGCTGGCAGCCAGCCTATCCGTCGACGAGAGGCAGCATGACCCGGCGCATTGACTGCGATGTCGCGATCATCGGCGGCGGCCTGGTCGGCAGCTCCGCCGCGCTGGCGCTGCGGGGCATGGGCTTCTCGGTCACGCTGCTCGACAAGGGTTTTTGTGGCGCGCAGGCGAGCGGCGTGAATTACGGCGGCGTACGGCGGCAGGGCCGCCCGCCCGAGCAATTGCCGCTGTCGCAGCGATCCCACGCGATCTGGCCGCGGCTCAGGGAGCTGATCGGCATCGACGGTGAATTCCTGCGCTCCGGCCATCTCAAGCTCGCGCGCGATGCGGCCGACATGGCGAGCCTGGAGCGCTACGCCGCCGATGTCGCGCCGTTCGGACTCGGTATCGAGCTGGTCGGCCACAATCAATTGCGCGAGCGCTTCGGCATTGCCGGAGGCGTCATCGGAGGCTCTTTCTGTCCCGGCGACGGCCACGCCAATCCGCGGCTGGTTGCGACGGCTTTTGCTGCGGCGGCGCGTCGCGCCGGCGCCGAGGTGCTGGAGAACACGAAGGTGACGGGCGCCACCAGGACGTTCGAGGGCTTCGCGGTCGAAGCCGGGGACGTGGCGATCACAGCGCGGTCGGTCATCAACAGCGCCGGCGCATGGGCCGACGATTTTGCCCGCGCATTCAATGAGCCCGTGCCGCTGGAGCGCACCTATCCGTCGATGATCGTGACCGAGCCGCTCGATCCATTCCTGACCGTCAACATCGGCATCGAGGGCGGCGGCATCTATGCCCGGCAGGTCACGCGCGGCAACGTCGTGGTCGGCGGCGAGCGCCGCGCCGCTCGATGATCCGGACTTTTCGCGCCCGCGCGGCGACGGCGTGCTTGCCATCATGCAGCGCGCCGGCGCGCTGTTCGGCCCGCTGCGCCATGCCCAGGCGATCCGGTTCTGGAGCGGCACCGAGGCGACGATGCCCGACCGCAATCCGGTGATCGGGCCGAGCGCGACGACGCCGGGACTCATCCACGCCTTCGGCTTCTCCGGCGCCGGCTTCCAGATCGCGCCTGGAGTCGGCGAGGTGCTGGCCGAGCTGGTGCGCGACGGCGACACCGCGACGCCGATCGCAGCCTTCGGCATCACCCGTTTCTCACCCGCATCGCAGCCGGGCGATGCATCTCAAGCAGCAATGACGACAGGATCGAAGGAGACCTCGCCATGATCGATGCTCGCGCCGCGCTCGGCTCAGCCCTCGCACTTATGCTGGCCACATCGGCCGCGCACGCCGAAACCAAAACGCTCTATGTCGGCATGAATGGCGGCAATTTCGAGCGCACCTATACGCAGGCGGTTTTTCCGGATTTCGAGAAGGCGAACGACGTCAAGATCGTCGTCGTGCCCGGGACCTCCTCGGAGATCCTTGCCAAGGCGATCGCCGCCAAGGACAAGCCGCAGATGCATGTGATGTTTCTCGACGACGGCGTGATGATCCGCGCCGCCGGCCTCGGCTTGTGCGAGAAGCTGAAGCCGAGCGAAGGCCTGGCGCAGCTCGAGCCGTTCGCGCGTCTCAAGGACGACATCGCCGCCGGCATCGACATCGGCATGACCGGCCTCGCCTACAACAAGAAGCTGTTCGACGAGAAGGGCTGGGCGACGCCGACGTCGTGGCTCGACCTCGCCGATCCCAAGTACAAGGACAAAGTCGTGTTCCAGTCTGCCTCGGTCTCGACCTTCGGCCTGCACGCCTTCCTGATGGTCAACCGCATCAACGGCGGCAGCGAGGCCAATGTCGAGCCGGGCTTCAAGGCGTTTCCCGACACGATCGGCAAGAACGTGCTCGAATACATCCCGAACTCGGCCAAGATCTCCGAGATGGTGCAGACCGGTGAGGCCGCGATCTTTCCGCTGACGCCGACCGCGGTCTCGACCTTGAAGGAGAAGGGCATCCCGGTCGAGTATGCGCAGCCGAAGGAAGGCTCGGTCGTGCTGATGGTCGCCGAATGCGTCATCGCCAACAACTCCGAAGCCGAGCTGGCGCAGAAGCTCGCCGCCTATCTGCTGACGCCGGAAGCCCAGGCCAAGGCGCTGGCGGCCGGCAACATCGTGCCGTCCAACACCACGGCGAAAGCGACCACGCCGGCGGCCGAGCAGAAGCTCGCCACCTTCCACACCTATATGAAGAGCGCCATCACGCTCGACTGGGACGTCATCAACGCCAAGCGCCCCGAATGGAACACGCGGTGGAACAGGATGATCGAGCGGTAAGCTGGTTTCGTTCCGTCGTCATTGCGAGCGAAGCGATTCAGACCGTTCATGCGGCCCTGGATCGCTTCGCTGGCGCTCGCGATGACGGCCGGGGAGCCAGCGCGTTTGCGCTTCCATCGTCATACCCCGCGAAAGCGGGGTATCCAGTACGCCGCTGCCATCGATGCCATCACAGCCGTCTCGACGTACTGGATCGCCCGGTCGAGCCGGGCGATGACGGAGAGTGTGTGGCGCTACGTCTGCTCCGATCGTCATTGCGAGGAGCGTAGCGACGAAGCAATCCAGGGCTGCACAAGGCACTCTGGATCGCTTGGGAGCTACGCGCGCTACCCCGCCGGATAGCTCGCTGCATAGGCCTCCGTCAGCGCCTCGTCGAGCCGCCGTCCGGCGCTGAAACCTGACAGCGTGGCGGGACGGGTGACGCCCTGCAGCAATCGGCCATCGGGCTCCGGCGAGCCGATCAGGGTGTGGACCGGAATGCGCTCGGCATAGATCGGCAGCGCATAGTCCTCCTCATCATCGATGACACCCGCGGCGCGGATCTTCGCCGATGCTTTCTCGATCTCCATGGTCACGACCGATGTGGCCTTGAGCTCCTGCTCCGTCGTCGGGCGCAGGCTCGCGGTGCGGCCGGGAAACAGGCGATCGACCATCATCACCAGCGCACGCTCCTTCTCCGCCTGATCCTCGATCAGCCGGGCATGGCCGAACGCCATCACCGAGCGATAGTCAGCCGAGTGGTGGAAGGCGCTGCGTGCCAGCACCAGCGCGTCGAGATGGGTGACGGTGAGACAGGCCGGCTGGCCCTGGGACTGGTTGCGCAGCATCCGGCTGGCGCTCGATCCATGCCAATACAGCGTCGTTCCCTCGCGCCAATACAGCGTCGGCGTGCAATAGGGCTGGCCGTCGATGACATAGGACACGTGGCACAGCGTTGCGGAGTCGAGCACGGCATGGACCGTCGCATGATCGTAGTGGGCGCGCTGATGCCGCCGCTTGACCCGGTTGGTGTCGTCGACGGGATAGCTCGGCATCTGTTGCTCGGACATCGTCAGTCTCCTGTTTCCGCCGACGTCATGCCATGGCAAAGTGGTTGCCGGGAGTTCCACTTCGATGCGAAAGCAAGCAACCACTTCGCGGCGCCGCGACGATGTGCTGGCGCTGCCGATCCGGCTCGACCGCGCCATCCGCAGCCAGTCGCAGCAGGTGCACGGCGCGCTGCGGACCGGCATCGTCGACGGCCTGCTCGCGCCAGGCCTTCGTCTGCCGTCGACGCGCGGGCTTGCCGAGCAGCTCGGCGTCCGCCGCAACGCGATCGTCGCAGCCTACGAGGCGCTGCTGTCGGATGGCCTGGTCGAGGCGCGCCACGGCGCCGGCACCTATGTCGCCGCACGGCTGCCCGCGCCGCAGGTCGCCGCACCGGTGGCCGAGCTAAATATCCGCATTCCGCCGCGCCGGCCGTTCGCGCTCGGCTGTACGCTGGTCGATCCCGTGCTCTTGAGGCGACTCGCCGCGGCCAGCCGGCGCCGCATCGCTCACGCCGCGCCCGACGAGCTCGGCTATGGCGATCCGCGCGGCAGCCTGCATCTGCGCAGCCAGGTCGCGCACTATCTTGCAGCCAATCGCGGCGTCCGCTGCGACCCAAGCTGCGTCCTGATCGTGAGCGGCACCCAGCATGGCCTGCGGCTGTGCATCGACGCGTTGCTTGCGCCGGGCGATCCCGTCTGGTTCGAGGATCCCGGCTATGTCGCCTCGCGCCACACGTTGAGCACGACCGGCGCGAAGCTGGTCCCGGTGCCGGTCGATGATGAAGGCATCATGGTGAGCGCGGGCGAGACGGCTTACAGCGCGGCCAAGGCGGCCTACGTGACGCCATCGCATCAGTTTCCGACCGGCGTTGCGATGAGCATGGCGCGGCGCATCGCGCTGCTCGACTGGGCGCGCAGGGCGGGCGCCTACATCTTCGAGGACGATTACGACAGCGAGTACCGCTTTGCCGGTCCGCCGCTGACGGCGCTGGCCGGCATCGGCGGCGAGCGCGTGATCTATCTCGGCACCTTCGGCAAGACGCTGTTCGCGGGACTGCGGCTCGGCTACCTCGTGGTGCCGCCGGCGCTGGTCGCGCGGGTCGTCGCGGCGCGCGCGGCGCAGGACCGGTTTCCGCCGGCCTTCATGCAGGACGCGCTGGCCGACCTGATGGCCGACGGCGTGCTCGCGGCCCACATGCGGCGGATGCGCCCGCGCTACCGCCAGGCGCGCGATGTCGTCGCCGAGGCGCTCGCCAGGCACGGCAAGGGGAGCCTGCAACTGGCCGCGCCGTCGCAAGGATTGCATCTGCTGGCGACCTTGCCGCCCGCAGCGCCGAAGGGCACGGCGAAACTGATCCGCGACCGCGCCGGCATCGAGTGCCGGCTGCTGTCGGATGCGCGGATCGTGCAGCGCGGGCCCGACGGTTTCATCCTGGGCTATTCGGGCTTTGCAGCGAAGGATCTCGCCGATGCCGCCAGGCGGCTCGGGCGCGCCGCACAGGACGTCCTGGGCACGGCTATGCGCCCGCGCTGAGCATCAATCATCGATGCCGCGGGTGTGGCCGAGCCGGCACGTCGGGCAAATCAACATGGCCATGAACTTCTGCGCGCCTGCGCAGAGGCCGCCGCCAGCGGTTGCGCGCGACATGCCGTCCGCAATTTTGTTCAATCCGTTCAACGGCCTCTTGACGACCGATCGCGCGGTTGCATTTTCTTGTTTCGTTTTTTCAAAAATCGTGCTTTGGTAGCGCATCCCGCCTCACCGCAGAGGGGCGTAGCGCGCGATCGTCACGACACGCGAGGCGGGGATGCGATGGCCGCGTGGTTGCCGCAGCATGCTTTTCGAGCGTGCGGACGAACGGCGATGCGCGGACGTGAAGTCGCAGCGTCCTGACACCCCGATGCTGGTGTCCAGCATGACGCGCGTGAGCGCGTCGTGCGACATGGTGGCCAACAAGCCCGGCGCACCAGGGAGACTGCGTATAAGCGTGAAGACCGTCGCGCAGGGAATGCCGGAGTGTTCGGCTTTGCCTGTGGTACCTGCCGCCTGCATTTTTTCGCAGGCGGGCCATGGGTGAGGCCTTCACCCGGCATTCCCTGCGCCCTTTGCACTTGCGAGGGCGAGACCGATCGCAAGCCTCGGGCGTCATCTGCCGCGAGAACGCGCCCTCATGTGCATGGCTGTTGGAAATGTGGACTGGAACAGATACGCGTCAGGCGGCGCGACAGACGAGGTCCACGCCCGCGCGATGCGTTCATTCGTAGGGATTGTGGTCGGCGTTCGTCATCGTCTGGCGCACCCGACGCAAGGTGATGGGCGTGCCGTCGGAGACGAACTGCAGCTCATAGGTGCGGCCGCTGTCGTCCTTGGCGGAGCAGGTCACACTCGTGACCTTGAGCATCGCGAAGTTGCCGACCTGACGGCACACGCCGGCCGAGCTCTTCGTCGCCGGCACCGGAATGCCATCGACCTTCGGGCGATGCTTGGAGTTCAGCAGCATGCGGTCGATCGGCAGTTCGTAGACGTTCTGAATCGACCTGCGGCCATTGATGCCGGAGAACGCGATGATGTGGCTCTCGTCGGCGGGATCGTCGAGCGCAACGGTGAAATGAGCGCGCCCCTTCTCGCTGTGAAAGAACGCCACCGTCTTGCAGGAAAATTCGCGGCCATCGACCTTCGCGGTACGGCAGGTGCCGGACATCAGCGCGTAGAGATCGATGTCGGGCCGCTCCTCCGGCGAGCTCGTCACCGGCATCGGCTGCTGGGCCAGGCAGGGCGTACCCACGGAGAGAGCGAACGCAAGGATGGCGAGGCGAGGAAAATGCAGGGGCATCCGCGGGGAGAGCCTGGAGGAATCGGGACGGCGCGAGAGGTTAAGCGATGTGTCAGCTTTGCGGCAAAAAGAGGTCGGATGCCAGCGCGGCTGGCCTCCGATCGAACCCGTGCAGAGCTTGGCTGCACCGCACCGGTGGTCGTTGGATACCGCAAAAGCAATGGAAAGTTCCGGGCACGCCCCTATGGGATCGATACGGCCGGAAGAACGGCCCAACACAACAACAACAACAGGGAGAAACTGATGACATTGTCATGTCGCGGCCCAATGCGTCACAGGATTCCGGGGCGGCACCGCCCCGGAATGATCTTCAATCTTCGGGACTATTTCGCCGGCTGCACCTTCTGCTTCCACAGCGCCCAGGCACGATCCATGATCACCATGTTGATTCCATCGGCCTTGGCGGCCTCCTCGGCGCTGAGATACGTCACCTCGGAGCCGAGCCCGAGTGCCTGAGCCTGAAGCCTCGCATTCACGTCGGTGTAGTAGGCGCGGAACACGGCGGCCTGGACTGCAGGACCGACGGTGACGTCACCATGGCCGCGCATCAGCACCACGGATCTGTCGCCGAGCGCGGATGCAAGCGACCTGCCGATGGCGTTGTTGCGCACCAGCATGTCGGTGGCGCCGAACTCCTTGCCGATGTCCCACACCGGCGCGCCGTCGCCGAGAAAGGCCGCATTGTGATACAGCGGCTTCAAGGGTGTACGGCTGACGCTGAACGGCACGACGCCCGGCGAATGCGTATGCACCACCGCGTTGACGTCCGGGCGCGCCTTGTAGATCTCGGCATGGATGAAGCGCTCGAGGAATACGGCGCGGTTCTTCGCATCGACCGGTTCGCCGTTCTCGTCGAACTCCATGATGTCCTTGGCCGTGACCTGCGCCGGCGCGATCGAGCGTGCCATCAGGAAGTGGTGCGGATTTGTGGGATGCCGCGCGCTGACATGCCCGAAGGCATCGACGACGCCGAGATCGGCGAGGATGCGGCTGCCGGTCGCGATGTCCTCCAGCAACTCGCGGGGAACGCCGGGCATGGAGTCTTCGGCACGAGAGGGAGCGGCGGAGAGGAGGAGGGCGGTCACGGCAAGCGCTGCGAAGCGGTTGAAGTCCGACATCTGATTGTTCCTCCCGGCCCTCGTGATCTAGGCTCGTCGCCTCAGCATACGCGTCATTGCGAGCGAAGCGAAGCAATCCAGAGTCCCGCAACGGGTGGAACTGGATTGCTTCGCTTCGCTCGCAATGACGGGGAGAGGTCCGGGCGAAATCATCGCCATATCAGAATGAGCGACGTTGCTCTCTCAGGTCACCGGCGCCGGGTTGAACAGCGTCAAATCGTTGTGGATGCCCCAGCGATCCGACCATGGCTTGATGCGGCCGCTCGCGACGTCGAGGATCAGTTTGAACAACTCCCAGCCGGTTTCCTCGATCGTCATCTCGCCGGTGGCGATGCGGCCGGCGTCGAAGTCGATCAGATCCTTCCAGCGGCGCGCCAGCTCGCTGCGGGTCGCGACCTTGATGACGGGCGCCGCCGCCAGGCCGTAGGGCGTACCACGGCCGGTGGTGAACACCTGCAAGGTCATGCCGGAGGCGAGCTGCAAGGTGCCGCAGATGAAGTCGGAGGCCGGCGTCGCCGCGAACAGCATGCCCTTCTGCTTGGCCTTCTCGCCCGGCGCCAGCACGCCGTGGATCGGACCGGAGCCCGACTTCACGATCGAGCCGAGCGACTTCTCGACGATGTTGGCGAGGCCGCCCTTCTTGTTGCCGGGCGTGGTGTTGGCGCTGCGATCGGCGCCGCCGCGCGCGAGATAGGAATCGTACCAGTCCATCTCGCGGATCAGCGCGCGGCCGACGTCCTCGTTGATGGCGCGCCGCGTCAGCAATTGGATCGCGTCGCGAACCTCGGTCACCTCGGAGAACATCACGGTGGCGCCGGCGCGGACCAGGAGATCGGCGGCGAAGCCGACTGCAGGGTTGGCGGTGACGCCAGAGAACGCGTCGCTGCCGCCGCATTGCAGGCCGATCACGAGATCGGACGCCGGGCAGGTCTCGCGCTTGCGCTTGTTGAGTTCGGCGAGGCGACGGTCGGCCTGGCTCATGATGGCGTCCACGATGGTGCCGAAGCCGTCGAACGCCTCGTCCTGCATGCGAACGATCGAGTCTTCCGTGCCCTCCGGCAGCAGCCGTTCCGGCGCGAGCTTCTCGCAGCCGAGGCCGACGACCAGGATCTCGCCGCCGAAATTCGGGTTCAGTGCGAGGTTCTGCAGGGTTCGGATCGGCACCACGGCATCTGGAGCCGTGATCGCGACGCCGCAGCCATAGGCGTGGGTGAGCGCGACGACGTCGTCGACACCAGGGTATTTCGGCAACAGCTCGCTCTTGATGCGCTTGATCGCGTATTCCAGCGTACCCTTGACGCATTGCACAGAGGTCGAGATGCCGAGCACGTTGCGGGTGCCGACCGAGCCGTCGCGATTGCGATAGCCTTCGAACGTGTAGCCTTCGAGCGGCGGCAGCGCCGCCGGCACGGCGGTCGAGATTTCCAGTTTGTCGAGCCCGGGAGCCTCAGGCATGTCGATGCGGGCCTCGTCGACCCATTCGCCGGCTCCGATCGGCGACTTCGCAGTGCCGATGATCTCGCCGTAGCGGACGATCGGCGCGCCTTCGGCGATGTCGACCAGTGCGGTCTTGTGGCCCTGCGGGACGAAGCTCCTCAGCGTCAGGCCGTCGGGAAATCTGGTGCCGGCAGGCAGGCCGAAATCGTTCACCACGATCGCGACGTTGTCGCGCGCGTTGAGCTTGATGATGCGGGGCTCCTGGTTGGCGACGACCTGCTGGTTCATGCTGGCTCCGTTGCGCTCAATGTAGGGTGGGCAAAGCGAAGCGTGCCCACCGTCTGTCGTCTGGCTTCAAATCGTCGGTGGGCACGGTGCTTTCGCGCCTTTGCTCGCCCTACAGGTCTCAGTTTCTGTCATTGCGAGGAGCGAAGCGACGAAGCAATCCAGAATCTTGTCCCGGCCCTGGATTGCTTCGCTTCGCTCGCAATGACGATCGGCTCACACCGGATAGGTGTAGGCCGTCTTCACCGTCGTGTAGAACTCGCGTGCGTAGGAGCCCTGCTCGCGGGCACCGTAGCTCGAGCCCTTACGGCCGCCGAACGGGACGTGGTAGTCGACGCCGGCGGTCGGCAGGTTGACCATCACCATGCCGGCCTCGCTGTTGCGCTTGAAGTGCGAGGCGTATTTCAGGCTGGTGGTGCAGACGCCCGCGGCGAGGCCGAACTCGGTGTCGTTGGAGATCGCCAGCGCCTCGTCGTAGTTCTTGGCGCGGATGACGCAGGCGACCGGTCCGAAGATCTCCTCGCGGGCGATGCGCATGGTGTTGGTGGCTTCGGTGAACAGCGCTGGCTGCATGTAGAAGCCGGGGGTCTCGCGGTTCAGGAGCTCGCCGCCCCAGGTCAGCTTGGCGCCTTCGTCCTGGCCGATCTTGAGATAGCGCTGGTCCTGCTCGAGCTGGTTGGCGTCGACCACCGGGCCGATATGCGTGCCCTGCTTGACGGCGTCGTCGACGACGAGGCCCTTCAGCCGCTCGGTCAGCGCAGCCACGAATTTGTCGTGGATGCCCTCGGTGACGATCAGGCGCGAGGAGGCCGTGCAGCGCTGGCCGGTGGAGAAATAGGCGCCGTTGGCAGCGGCTTCGACCGCGACCTTGACGTCGGCGTCATCGAGCACGACCAGCGGATTCTTGCCGCCCATCTCGAGCTGGAACTTCTTCATCGGGTTCGACAGCACGCAAGCCTGCGCGATCTTGCGGCCGGTGCCGACCGAGCCGGTGAAGGAGATCGCTGCGACGTCCGGATGCTCGAGCAGGGTCTGGCCGACCACCGAGCCGGAGCCGACGACGAGGTTGAACACGCCGGCCGGAAGGCCGGAGCGCGCGATGATCTCGGAGAGCGCATGCGCCGAGCCGGGCACCAGCTCGGCCGGCTTGAACACGACCGTGTTGCCGTAGCACAGCGCCGGCGCGATCTTCCAGGCGGGGATCGCGATCGGGAAATTCCAGGGCGTGATCATGCCGACGACGCCGACCGCCTCGCGGGTGATCTCGACGTCGAGGCCCGGACGGACCGAGGCGCCCTTCTCGCCGGTGAGGCGGAGCGCCTCGCCGGCAAAGAACGCAAAGATCTGGCCGGCGCGGGCGACCTCGCCGATGCCCTCCGGCAGCGTCTTGCCTTCCTCGCGCGCCAGCAGGCGGCCGAGCTCTTCCTTGCGCGACAGGATCTCCGCCGAGATCTTGTTCAGCGCGTCGTAGCGCTCCTGCGGCGTCGAGCGCGACCAGGCGGGGAAAGCGGTCTTGGCGGCGGCGACCGCCTTCTCGGTCTGCGCGCGGTCGGCCTTGGCGTACTCGCCGACGACGTCGTTGGTGTTGGATGGATTGATGTTGCGGGTCACCCCGCTGCCGTCGACCCACTCGCCGGCGATGAAATTCTTGAGGATCGCGTTCATGTTGTTCTCCAGACTTTGCGCGATTGCTCGGACAATCTAACCGATCGCCCCCGTCATCGCACGAGACAGGGGCGCTTGTCGTCGAAGGTCCAGCCGGGGATCAGATACTGCATTGCGACGGCGTCGTCGCGTGCGCCGAGCCCGTGGCTCTTGTACAGCGCATTGGCCTTTTCGATGGCGCTGCGGTCAACCGCGATCCCGAGCCCGGGTTGCTCCGGCACCGCAATCCTGCCGCCCTTGATCTGCAGCGGCTCCTTGGTCAGCGCCTGGCCGTCCTGCCAGATCCAGTGGGTGTCGATCGCGGTGACCTTGCCCGGCGCCGCGGCGGCGACATGGGTGAACATCGCCAGCGAAATGTCGAAATGGTTGTTGGAGTGTGAACCCCAGGTCAGGCCATTGTCGCGGCAGGTCTGGGCGACGCGCACCGAGCCCTGCATGGTCCAGAAATGGGGATCGGCCAGGGGAATGTCGACCGCGCCGAGGCGCACCGCATGGCTGAGCTGCCGCCAGTCGGTGGCGATCATGTTGGTGGCGGTCGGCAGGCCGGTGGCGCGGCGGAACTCGGCCATGATCTCACGGCCTGAGAAGCCGGCCTCGGCACCGCAGGGATCCTCGGCATAGGCCAGGATGCCATGCATGTCCTTGCACAGCCGGATCGCCTCATCGAGCGACCACGCGCCATTCGGATCGAGCGTCACCCGCGCCTGCGGAAAGCGTTTTGCGATCGCGGTCACCGCCTCGATCTCGGCCTCGCCTCGGAGCACGCCGCCCTTCAGCTTGAAGTCGGCGAAGCCGTAGGCGTCGTGGGTGGCTTCGGCGAGCCGCACCACGGCCTCGGGCGTCATCGCCGCGTGGTGACGGAGCGTGAACCAGCCGTCCTTCTCGCCTTCGCCGTTGGCGTAGGGCAGGTCGGTTTTCGTCCGATCGCCGATGAAGAACAGATAGCCGAGCGCCTCGACGGATGTGCGCTGCTGGCCTTCGCCGAGCAGGGCCGCCACCGGCAGGCCGAGATGCTGGCCGAGCAGGTCGAGCAGCGCGGATTCGACTGCCGTCACCGCATGGATCATGACGCGCAGATCGAAGGTCTGCTTGCCGCGGCCGCCGGCGTCACGGTCGGCGAAGGCGGTACGCATCGACGCGAGGACGGTGTTGCAGGCGCCGATGCTTTTGCCCACGATCAGGCTCTTCGCATCCTCCAGCGTCTGCCGGATCTTCTCGCCGCCCGGCACCTCGCCGACGCCGGTGTGGCCGGCATTGTCGGTGAGGATCACGAGGTTGCGGGTGAAGAACGGTCCGTGCGCGCCTGAGAGATTGAGCAGCATGCTGTCACGGCCGGCGACCGGAATGACCTCCATGCCGGTGACGACCGGCGCGCCGGAGATCCCGGTGCCGGTGGCTGCGTGACTCATGTGCTCCTCCTTCGTCTCTTCTCTCGTTCCTACTTCCCCTCATGGTGAGGAGCCCGCCACTTGGCGGGCGTCTCGAACCCATGAGGCCCGGCTGTGGCCTCATCCTTCGAGACGCTTGCTTCGCAAGCTCCTCAGGATGAGGGGAAAGGCCATCTTCGCAGCGACGGCAGCCTCGTCTCTACTCCGCGGCCTGGCGCGCCTGCAGGGCGCCCGGCAGCGCCTTCACCAGCGCCGTCAGCTCCGCCATCTCCTCCGCGGTCAGATCGGTCAGCGGCAGGCGGACCGGGCCGGAATCGCGGCCGATCACCTTCATGCCGGCCTTGATGATCGAGACCGCGTAGCCCTTCTTGCGGTTGCGTATCGCGATCAGCGGCAAAATGAAATCCTTCAATCCGGCCTGGATGGTGGCGTGGTCGCGCTTGCGCACTGCGGCATAGAAGTTCGTGGCGAATTCCGGCACGAAGTTGAACACCGCCGAGGAGTAGGTGGTCACGCCCATGTCGAGATAGGGCAGTGCGAAGGTCTCCGCCGTCGGCAGGCCGCCGATATAGGTCAGGCGGTCGCCCATCTTGCTGTAGACGCGGGTCATCAGCTCGATGTCGCCGATGCCGTCCTTGTAGCCGACCAGGTTCGGGCAGCGCTCGCACAGCCGTGCCAGGGTGTCCGGCTGCAGGATGGCGTTGTCGCGATTGTAGACGATGACGCCGATCTTGACCGCGTTGCAGACGGCCTCGACATGGGCGGCGAGGCCCTCCTGCTCGGCATGCATCAGATAGGGCGGCAGCAGCAGCAGGCCGTCGGCGCCGGCCTTCTCGGCCCCGATCGCGATCTCGCGCGCGATCGCGGTGCCGTAGCCGGTGCCGGCCAGCACGGGCACGCGGCCGCGGGTCTCGTCGACCGCGACCTTGACCACCTCCGGCACCTCGGCCGCCGTCAGCGAGAAGAACTCGCCGGTGCCGCCGGCGGCGAACAGCCCTGCGACCTCATAGCCGCACAGCCAGTCCATGTTGGCGCGATAAGTGGCCTCGTCGAACGAATAGTCGGCCTTGAACGGCGTCACGGGGAAGGAGAGCAGGCCGCTGCCGATCTTCGCAGCCATTTCCGTCGGGGTCATCTTGCTCATCGCGCGGGTCCTTCACGAATGTCCTTGGGAACGGGCGCGGCAGGCGCCGGCGCGCATTCCCCCGGGCGATGTCGTAGGACCAAGGTCGATGCCGGTCCAAGCCAATGACGGTATCGATTGATGCGGATCAGATATCAATCTTCCGCTTGCTGCACGGCGAGATTGCCGGCCAGTTCGACCAGCGCCGGCAGCAGCGGATTGTCGTGATCGCGTCGCCAGACCAGGAACAGCTCGGCCGGCGTCGGGTTGCGCAGCTTCAGCGGCCGCAGCCGGACATCGGCGATCTTCAGGCTGGCGGCGGCTTCCGGCACGATCGCAAGCCCCAGGCCGGCGCGCACCATCGCCAGGATCGAGTGGATCTGGCTCAGATGCTGCACGTAGCGGGGGCAGCACCTCGGCGCGCATGAACTGCGACACCAAGAGATCGTGGAAATAGCGCGCCTCGGTCTGCGAATACATGATGAAGTTCTGGCCGT
This sequence comes from Bradyrhizobium oligotrophicum, assembly GCA_050641875.1. Taxonomy (GTDB): domain Bacteria; phylum Pseudomonadota; class Alphaproteobacteria; order Rhizobiales; family Xanthobacteraceae; genus Bradyrhizobium; species Bradyrhizobium oligotrophicum_B. The sequence goes on along the minus strand of CP192619.1, from coordinate 727,634 downwards.
CGAAATCACGGATCGACACGCTCTCGGCGGAGGCGAGACGATGCCGGCAGGGCAGCGCGGCGCAGAGCGGTTCGGCGACGACGCGGCGGGTGGAGAATTCGGGGCGCGCGATCGGCGGCCGCAGCAGGCCGGCGTCGATCTGGCCGGAGGCCAGCGCCTCGATCTGGTCACCGGAGACCATTTCCTTCAGCGACAGATCGGCTTCTGGAAGCTCGCTGCGGCAGGCGGCGACCAGATCGGGCAGGAAGCTGTAAGCCGCGGCCGCGGTGAAGCCGATCTTGAGCGAGCCGCTCTTGCCGCTGGCAATGCGCTGCGCCACCTGGGCGGCGCTCTCGGCCATCTTCAGGATGCGCCGCGCCTCGGGCAAAAAGCTGCGCCCGGCCGGCGTCAGCTTCACCGACCGGCTGGTGCGCTCGAGCAGCACCGCATCGATGATGTGCTCCAGCACCTGGATCTGCCGCGACAGCGGCGGCTGCGTCATGTTCAGCCGGACCGCGGCCCGGCCGAAATGCAGCTCCTCGGCCACGGTCACGAAGCAGCGCAACTGGTTGAGGTCGAACATCGATGCCTCCTCGGCATGGATCGGGCGAGCGGTCCGAGCTTGGTAGCATCGATTGGGTGCAGTGGGAATGTTGGCGGGATCGCTGGCCGCGGCTACCACCTCACCGAGACCGGGATCGGCCCGACCGCGACGGCCGACCGCATCAGGACCTCGCTCCATCGCGGAAATGAATCAGGAAGCTCCGCTGTCTCAAACGTCTGGAACGAGATCACCCCCTCCTTGGCACCAGCCACTGAGCCGCACCTTGCAGATACGGCGTGTCCAGGGCGAGCGTCAGGTGCCGGCTCATTTGGCGGATGCAGCGGCGCGGGCATCCGCAATGGCCTGCTTGAAAGCCTGTGCATTGGGGACGCCGGGGATGCGGAAATGGCCGATGATGAAGGCCGGCGTGCCACGGAAGCCGAGGCCCGTGGCCTGCTCGTGATTGCGCGCAAGCACGGCGTCGATGTCGGCGTGCTTGGCCGCGAGGTCGGCCTTGGCGCGGGCAAGATCGATTCCGGCGCCGCTGAGCGCCGCATCGACCTTGGCCTCGGACAGCTTCTCGTGCAGCGAGATCAGCGCCTCATGGGCCTCGGCGAACTTGTCCTGATATCTCGCCGCCAGGGTGAGACGGGCCGCGTAGATCGAGGCGCCGCCGAAGATCGGCCAATCCTTGAAGACGAGGCGGACGTGACCGTCGTCGCGAACCACCTTGGCGAGCTCCGGGCTGATCTTGCGGCAATATGGACACTGATAGTCGAAATACTCGACGATCGTGATGTCGCCATCGGCGTTTCCGACGGCGGGAATGGCGGGATCGTGCAGAATGCGCGCTTCGCTCAGAATGTCGGTGTCGTCGTCCTCGGCGCGAGCCGAGATCGGCAGGATGGCCGCAGTCAACAGCAGCAGCATGGCGATCGATGCGGCAAAGGTCTTCGTGGTCATGTCTTGTCGTTCTCCTGATGAGGGATGGTCGATGCGGTGTCGATGGCGTCGAGCACGATCTGCGACGTCAGCAGTTCGGGGAGCAGGATGCCGTTGGGAGCCCCGGGGCCGAACACGATGTTGAACGGCAGGCCGTAGCGGCCAAAGGATCGAAGATAGGTCGCGATCGCGTCGCTGGGTGAGGTCCAGTCCGCCCTGACGGCAACGACACCCGACGCAAGGCGACCGCGCACGGCCGTGCTGTCGAGCACCAGCTTCTCGTTGACCTTGCAGGTGACGCACCAGCTGGCGCCGATATCGACGAAGACCGTATGGCCGGCACGCACCTGTGCCGCGATCTCGGCGGGCACCAGCGGCTGCCAGGCGATTCCGGCCGATCGGCTTCCGCCGTCCGGCTGCTTGATGGAGGTGGCGGCGATCAGCGCCAGACCTGTCACAATGGCGAGGCTGGCTCCAGCGATCGTTCGCCGCAATGGGAAACGGAGCGCCGCCATGATCAGCGCAGGGATGAGCAGCGCCGCGGCGAGGACGACAGCAGTCGGCGGTCCACTGATGTCGGCGAGCACGATCAGCAGCCATAGCGCGGTCGCCGCCATCGCGGCCGCTGCGACGGCGCGCAGCTTCAGCATCCAGCGTCCGGGCCGCGGGAAGAGCGCGGCAAGGCCAGGCGCCGCGGCGAGAGCCAGATATGGCGCAGCCATGCCGAGCCCGAGCGTGGTGAACACCAGCAGGATCTGCGGTGCGGCCTGCGACAGCGCAAAAGCGACGGCGGTGCCGACGAACGGCGCCGAGCACGGCGTGGCCAGCAGCGTCATGACGAAGCCGTTGATGGCATGACCTGCCATCGTCCTGTGGCTCGCGGCGTTGCCAAGGCGGCCGGCGATCCACCACGGCAGGCCGATCTCGAACAGGCCGAGCAGGTTGGCGCCGAATGCCGCGAGCACGATGATCATTGCGATGAGGAAAGCGGGCTGCTGAAACTGCAGGCCCCACCCGACTTCGGCGCCCGCGGCCTTGAGTGCGGAGAGAACCGTGGCAAGGGTCACGAACGAGGCGACGATGCCGGCCGCCGTCGCCAGGAATGCCCGGCGCGGCGAGGGTGCGCGTGCGGGATCGTGATCGACCAGCGAAACGAGCTTCAGCGACAGCACTGGAAACACGCAGGGCATGAAGTTGAGGATGAATCCGCCGAGCAGGGCCACGCCGAGCATGGCCCAGATCGATGCCGCCGAAGCACGCGGTGCCGGTGTGGCCGCTTTGGCCGCAGAAGCGCGAGCGGCTTGATCGGCATCCACCGGAAGCATGGCTTCGATCGATCGGTCGCCATCGACCAGGGTGACCCGCAGGCGTTGCACCGGACCGGCCTGATCGAGGCCTTGCACCGGCACGGTGATCCGTACGCCGCCGTCCGGCATCGTGCTCACCTGGGGACGGCCGCCGGACACGGCGTCGTTCCCATCAAGGAAGACGTCGGGCGCGTGCAGTGGCGGCGTCGCATGCGCCTCAAGCAGCAGTTGCGGCTTTGGTTGCCGATCGATGCGCAACGCCGTGATGGAAAGCCCGGGCGAGCTCGCGCGCGGGACGCTCTGCCGCCATTCGTCGATCAGCGCCTGCTCGTTCGGTTGGCGCGAAACAGCGGGAATGTCGGCCTCGAGATGGGCCTCCTGCTGGGTGCAGATGACCGAGCAGACGAACAGCACGGCTTTCAGCGTGAGATGTGCGGGCGCCGCTCCATCCGCGAGCCGCACCCGCAACGGAAACAGCACGTGCTCGGCATAGCCGAACGTGTCGATATCCTGGTCGCTGAAGCGGCTCGGCGCCGGCCATTCGACGGTGACATCGGCGACGTTGCGCGAGCCGGTCCAGTCGAATTCGGGTGGCGCACCGGCATCGCCGGGCGAGCGCCAATAGGTGTGCCAGCCTGTATCCAGCCTGACATCCAGTCCGGCCCATGCCGCGGCCGGGCCGCCGCCGTCTGCTCGCGTGACGTCGCCGACCAGCAGGCGCGTGTCGAGGTTCGGCTGCGGTCGCAACTCGCCCGCGACAGCGGTCGTCGGCGCAAGATGGAGCAGGCCGAGCAGCCATGCGAGCCGGCCAAGATGACGGATGGACATGATGATCTCCCGCGCGCTGATCGCGCATTGCGGTGGCAGTTTGTGCCGCGCGCTCCGGCGCAAGGCGCGCCTGGAGACGGGCACCACGAGCCGATCCGCGTAACCCGCGATCGATGTCTGGATATTCGTTCGCTCAACTCACGGCGTTACGCCGCCCGTGAGCCGACGAGCACGGAATGGTCAGGCGTGGCGACAGGGAGGACGGTAGGGCGAGGACGCGTCGCATTGCGTCGTCAGCGCCTCGTCATAGGGGCGCCAGGACAGCGTCCGGGAGGCGGCAACCGGCTGTGCCGCCGCACTGTCGCTCGCCGGGACTGCGGTCAGACCAGCCGCGGCAAACGGACACGTGTTGATCATGCCCGGAATGACGGCCTTCCTGCAGGGCTTGGGCGCGCTCGTGGTCGTTCGGGACCATTGATGCGCACCGGCACCGGCGTCTGCCGTTGCAACCTCGAACGTTCCGAGCAGAGGCGCCAGACTCAAGACGAGCGCGATCAGCGCCGCTATCAGGCGGCGTGTCATCGCAGGCATCTCGAAATCAGCACGCCTCATCTTGGATCAACTTCTCCAGCTTGACTGATCGCGTAGACCGGCCGCTGTTGGCAACTGACATCTTCGTGACGCGGCGAACTTGCGGCCCAGGCCGGCACAGCGTGAACAAAGCAAGTGGTTCTCAAAGTACGTTGACCGGTACCTTCAGGAATGTCTTTCCCGTCGCGTCCGCAGGAGGCAGATGTCCGGCGCGGATATTGACCTGAAGTGATGGAATGATCAGGCGCGGCATGCCGAGCGTCTTGTCGCGGGCCTCGCGGAGCGCGACGAACTCGTCCTCGGTCATTCCGTCTCGGGCGTGGATGTTGTGGAGCCGCTCCTCGCCGACGGTCGTTTCCCAACGCACCGCGCGGCCGTCGGGGGCATAGTCGTGACACATGAACAGCCGGGTCTCGGGCGGCAGCGTCTTAAGGATCTTCCGGATCGAGCGGTACAGCGTGCGCGCATTGCCGCCCGGAAAGTCGGCCCGTGCCGTTCCGCCGTCCGGCATGAACAGGGTGTCGCCGACGAAAGCGGCATCGCCCATCACATGCGTGGCACAGGCCGGCGTATGGCCGGGCGTGTGCATCACGAAGGCCGTCATCTGTCCCACCTGATAGGTGTCGCCATCCTTGAACAGCCGGTCGAACTGGCTGCCGTCGCGGCGAAACTCCGTGCCCTCGTTGAAGACCTTGCCGAAGGTCTCCTGCACGGTCAGGATATGCTCGCCGATGCCGATCTTGCCGCCGAGCTTGTCCTGGATGTAGGGCGCGGCGGAGAGATGATCGGCATGCGCATGCGTTTCGATCAGCCACTCCGGCCTGAGGCCGTTGATCTTCACATAATCGATCAGCATGTCGGCGGAGCGGGTGCTGATGCGGCCGGCCGCGTAGTCGATGTCGAGGACGGGATCGACGATCGCGCAGGACGGCGATGACGGGTCCTTCACCACGTAGCTGATCGTGCTGGTGTCAGGATCGAAAAATCCGGCCACCTTCGGCTGCACGCGGAGATCGATTGGATAGGGATCGATCGGATAGGACATGGCTGCTGCTCCACGATTTGGCTCCGGGGCGGCATCGCCGCCCACGGCGCGTCTGTCGTCCTGCGCGGTCTAAGACATCGGGTTGGATTTCGTTCCGCAGGTATTGATGCCGAGCATCGCGTAGGGCGGGCACCAGCCGATCAGTGCGGTGCCGAGCGGGATCAGGCCCAGAAGGCCCCACAGGGTGTGCGGTCCTACAACCGTGAGACTGAGAATCGCCAGTCCGACGATGATCCTCAGCAGCCGGTCGATCTTGCCAATGTTCCGTGTCATGTCGCGCTCCCCTTTGGCTTGCGATGATGCAAGCGATAGAGCGGGATACGGCGCGGGTATGTAACTAAGTCACCAAGAGACGCGGTTCCTAACCGTGCTGGGCCAGTTGGACGAGCGCCGGTCTGTCGGTGATCTCGACGATTCCGCGAGCCATTCGCAACCAGCCGCGCCGCGCGAATTCATTGAGCTGCCGGCTGATGACCTCGCGCGCGCTGCCGAGCTCGTTGGCAAGCTCCTGATGCGTCGCAGCGATCTGCTGCTTTGTCCCGGCGAGATCCCAGAAGCTTCTGCGCGAGCCGCACGTCGATCCGCTCGAACGCGACCTCCTCGATGACGCGGAAGAGATCGGTGACGCGGCGGCTGAACGCGGTGAAGACGAACTGGCGGAATTCGCGCGAACTGGCGATCAGCCGGTCGAACAGCGCGCGCGGGATCGCCACGGCACGGATACGGGTCTCCGCGATGCCCTCGGCCTGGTATTCCTCGTAACCCATCAGGCAGGCCGTGGTCAGCGCGCAGCTTTCGCCTGCCTGGACGCGGTAGAGCACGATCTCGCGGCCGGACTCGGACGTCTGCTGCACGCGGATCGTCCCATCCAGCAGCAGCAGGAAGGAGTCCGGCGCCTGACCGGGGCCGAAGATCCGGCTGCCTTCCGGAAGTTCGACAATGAGGCTGGCCTCGCGCAACTGCGCGAAGATCTCCTCCGGCAGTTGTCGCAACGGCGGGAAAGCGAGCGTCCAGTCCTGCTTCGACGACATCACGACATCCGGCTGCGCCACATCGGCATCGCCCGAATTTGCCACAGGACCGCGAGCGGGTCGAGCGATGGGACATGGCTGGATCGGCGGTCGCGCATCCAGCGGACGCCACAGCCGCTCAGATGGCGCCTGCAACGCGCATCAGGATGCCTGCGATGCACGAGGCGGTGAGCACGACGAGCATTCCTGCGTTGAAGCGGAAGATGGCCGTGGCGGCCGCAACCGATAGGACCACGGCCGGCAGGTCGATGCTCATCGGCCGGGGCGCGTCGAATGACAGTCCGAATCCCTGGACCGGAAAGGTCTGGCGAAAGAGGGTGTGCAGCGCGAACCAGATCGACAGATTGAGAATCACGCCCACGACGGCGGCGGTGATGGCCGAGAGCGCGCCGCCGAGCGCCTTGTTTCCCCGCAACGCCTCGATGTAGGGCGCTCCGACGAAGATCCAGAGAAAGCAGGGCGCGAAGGTCACCCACGTCGCCAGCAGTCCGCCCAGCGTGCCGGCGAGCATGGGAGACAGCCCGCTGGCGCCGCGGAACGCGGCCATGAAACCCACGAACTGGACGACCATGATCAGGGGACCGGGAGTCGTCTCCGCCATGCCGAGGCCGTCGAGCATCTCGCGCGGAGCAACCCAGTGATAGTACTCCGCGGCCTGTTGCGCGACGTAGGCGAGCACGGCGTAGGCGCCGCCGAACGTCACCATCGCCATCTTGCTGAAGAAGATCGCGATCTGACCGAAGACGTCGTTCGGCCCGAGCAGGATCAGCAGTGCGAAGACGGGGACGAGCCAGATCGCGAGCCAGACCGCCGCCACGCGCAGCGCGCGCGAGGCGTTCGGACGGACGTGATCCGGCACGGCCTCGCCGAGCATGCTGTCGATCGCCCCGGCGTTCTTGCCGCCGTGTTCGAGGGCTGCGAACTCGGGCCGGCCGAGGCGGGCACCGACGAAGCCGATGACTCCGGCGGCAATGATGATGACCGGAAACGGCGCCCCGAAGAAGAAGATCGCGACGAAGGCTGCGGCCGCCAGTCCGATCATGATCCGATTGCGTAGCGCGCGCTTGCCGACGCGGACGACGGCCTGGATCACGATCGCCAGCACGGCCGCCTTGAGGCCGAAGAACAAGGCCTCGACGACGCCGACATTGCCGTAGGCCGCATAGATGAAGCTGAGGCCCATGATGGCGAAAATGCCGGGCAGAATGAAAAGTGTGCCCGCAACGATGCCGCCGGTGGTCCGGTGCAGCAGCCAGCCGATATAGGTCGCAAGCTGCTGCGCCTCGGGCCCCGGCAGCAGCATGCAGTAGTTCAGGGCGTGCAAGAAGCGGCTCTCCGAGATCCAGTTCTTCTCCTCGACGAGGATGCGATGCATGACCGCGATCTGGCCGGCGGGGCCGCCGAAACTCAGACAGGCCACCCGGATCCAGACGAGAAGCGCGTCATTGAAGGAGATGCCATGGGCGTGCTCGGCCGCAACCGGCTTCCGCGATGCTACGACGTCCGTCATGACTTCACCTTGCTGGACGGCCAGTTGTGCGCCTCCTTCGTGGCATCGCGGCACCAGCGGTAGAACGCGTCATAGAGCAGAAGCCCCGCGCTCAACTGCTCCAGATCGTCGTCGTACATTCGCGACAGGCCGAGTGAGGCGGCAAGCAGTCCGGGAGCCTCGGGAGACAGATCGAGCCGCGCCGTATCCGCGGCCCGCACCATCGTGGCGAGTCGCTTCAATGCCGGCGTGTTCAGGCCAAACTCTTCGACCATGATGTCGAAGGTGCAAAGCTCGCCGCGATGGCTCCAGAAGACATTCTCGATGTCGAAAGCCGTGGCCTGGAAGCGCTCGGCGACCGCTTCCACCTCGGCCGGTGCAACGAACAGGAAGACGGCAGCGGGGTCGACGAAGCGGCGGATCAGCCAAGGACAGGCGATGCGGTCGATCTTGGGACGCGATCGCGTGACCCAGACCGTGCGACCGCGGCCGTCCCTCGCGGGAATCCTGTCTGCGGGCACGGCCGGGAGCTGCGCCTCCGTCCAGCCGACATGGCCGCCTTCGAGGACCTCGGCTGCGATGTTGCTGCACCGGAGCCAGGCCGCGGTGCCTTCGCTCAGCTTCTTCCCTTTCTGACAGACCACGACGACGGATTGGCCGGTGAAGCTCGGCGCCCATTGCTGGACGTCGAGATGCGAACGCCTGGCGGCGCCGGGGACGAGGCGCGGGTCGGCGGCGAAATCCTCGTCGATACGCACGTCGACGAGCGCCGGCGCGGCCGCCGTGCCGATCAGTCGAGACAATTTTTCGGGTGAGATCGAAGTGTATGATGATGACATGCTGCGCCCTTGGTGACCAGGACGCGATTCTGGGCATGTCGCCTCGCGGGGAGATCGCACATCCCCGTGCGGCAGAATAAAGCGCTCGATCTTTCGGCTGTCAACCCGTCCCGTTGCTGGAACGATCGGGGACCGTCGCGATCGCTATTGGGGCCGACCCCGCCTCAGATCAGCAGGGGCAGTTGGGCTTCCACTCCGGTGTCGTGCTGCTGCAAGGATGACAGCGAGACGCCGAGGAGGCGCACCGGCTTGGCCAGTGGCATCTCGCTCTGAAGGAGCGCAACGGACAACCGCGCCAGTTCCTCGCGACTTCCGACGGCGTGGGCGACGGATCTCGCTGCGCGTCATGATGTCGAAGTCCGCGAACTTGACCTTCAGCGTGACCGTCCGGCCCCTGTTGCCGCTGGCTTCGCAATGCTGCCACACCTTGTCGATCAGCGGCTGCAGCTCCTCCAGCATCGGCTCGAAGTCGGTCAGGTCGGTCGAGAAGGTGTTTTCGGCGCCGACTGACTTGCGGATGCGATTGGCTCGGACCGGGCGATGGTCGATGCCGCGCGAGATCCAATAGTAGTGGTGGCCGGCCTTGCCGAAGTGCCGCTGGAGGAAGGGCAGGGTCTGATTGCGGATGTCGAGGCCGGTATGAATTCCGAGCGCATTGAATTTTGCGGCGGTCGCGGGGCCGATGCCGTGAAACCTGCCGACCGGCAGCCCCTCCACGAAGGCCGGACCCATCTCCGGCGAAATGACGTATTGGCCGTTGGGCTTGCGATGGTCCGAGGCCAGCTTGGCGAGGAACTTGTTGTAGGAGATTCCCGCGGAGGCATTGAGTCCGGTTTCGGCCTTGATCCTGGCCCGGATCTGCAACGCGATGTCGCGCGCCAGCGCGATGCCTTGCAGGTTTTCGGTGACGTCCAGATAGGCCTCGTCCAGCGACAGCGGTTCGATGATCGGGGTGTGCTCGGCGAAGATGGCGCGGATCTGCTGGCTGATCGCCTTGTAGACCTCGAAGCGCGGCTTGACGAAGATCAGGTCCGGGCACTGCCGTTTTGCCGTCACCGACGGCATCGCCGAGCGCACGCCGAACGCTCGGGCCTCATAGCTCGCGGCAGCCACGACGCCGCGTTCGCGCGATCCGCCGACGGCCACGGGCTTGCCGCGCAGCTCGGGATTGTCCCGCTGCTCGACCGACGCGTAGAATGCATCCATGTCGATGTGGATGATCTTGCGAATGGCCGGCGGCGTGGCGGCATCCTGTTCCGGACCGGAGCTTGGCATGGCCAAGCTCTATCAGAGCGCGGCGATGAAGTCTGCCCGGCCGAGTGCTGGCTGCGAACAGCGTCCCTTGGACAGAGGCGTTGCGATGATGTCTGCTCCTCAGGTCTTCAATCGGCGACGACGGAAGGACGCTCATGAGGAAAGGATCGCCGACCGTGATTGAGGCGAAGCAGCGCAGCCGGGACCTGCCGTCAGAGCTGCTCACGACGCTGCGACCGAAATGGACCTGAAGCCGCTGTGATGTTCGAGCTCACGTTCCTGGGGACCTCGGCGAGCGTTCCGTCGGCGGACCGCAATCATCCCGGCCTGCTCGTTCGCGCAGGCCGGCATCGCATTCTCGTGGATTGCGGCGAAGGGACCCAGCGTCAACTGCTCCGCAGTGGGGCAGGCTTTCGGCGGCTCGATCGGATCCTGCTCACCCACGGGCATTTCGACCATGTCCTCGGCATTCCCGGACTGTTTTCCACCCTGCGGCTGCGCAGGAGCGCTGACGTCATGCGCGTCCACGGCAGCCCCGGAACGCTCGACGTGGTGGTTCGAATGCTCGCGGGGCTGTGGGGCGAGGGCAGCGCGCCGATCCCGCTTGAACTCGTTCCGCTCAGACGCGGGGAGGTCCTCGACGCCGGTGAGTTCACGATCAACTGCTTTCCCGTCCGGCACCGCGACACCGACAGCTTCGGCTTCGAATTTGTAGGTCGAGTTCGCCGCCATCTCCTGCCGGACCGTCTGGCCGCGCTCGCGGTACCTGATGGGCCCGCGCGGAAGGCATTGGCGGAGGGACGGCCGGTCACGCTGGAGGACGGACGAACCATCGATCCCGAGGATGTTCTGGGGCCTTCGCAGGGACCGAAGAAGCTCGTCATCGTCGGCGATGCTGAAACGACCGAGGGTCTGCACGCGCATGTTCGCGACGCGGACATGCTCGTGATCGAGGCGACCTTTCTCCGGCGGGATTCGGCCATGGCTCGCGACTACGGCCACCTGACGGCCGCGGAGGCCGCCGGGCTCGCGGCGTCGAGCAACGTCAGGCTGCTTGTCCTGAACCACATCTCCGGCCGTTATCCCGACGAGGAGATCCTCGTCGAGGCGCGGGCGATTTTTTCTAACAGCCGTGTCGCAGTCGATTTCGATCAGCTGGTGGTCTAGCCGCTCGCTCGGGCGCCTCTGCTATGTCGCGCCAGAGCCGCTCTGCAAGCGGCTCTGGGCGAACGCGATGTACCAGTCGAGGCAACCGGGATTGGCCATGGCATCGCGGTTGATGACCTTGTCGAGCGGCTGCCCGAGCAGGAGCTTCTTGATCGGCAGCTCCTGCTTCTTGCCGGACAGCGTGCGCGGGATCTCGGCAACAGCAAAGATCTCGTCAGGCACGAAGCGCCGCGACAGGCCGGCTTCGACCGCCATGTTGATCTTCCGCTTCATCGCCGCATCGAGCGCGACACCGTCACGCAGCACCACGAACAGCGGCATGTAGCTGTCCCGGCCGAGATATTCGAGATCGACGACCAGCGAATCCAGGATCTCCGGCAGCGCCTCGATGGCCGAGTACAATTCGCTCGTCCCCATGCGCAGCCCGTGGCGATTGATGGTCGCGTCGCTGCGGCCATAAATGATGCAGGAGCCATCCGGATCGACCTTGAGCCAGTCGCCGTGCCGCCAGACCGGCCCGCCCTCGCGCGTCTCGAAGGCGTCGAAATAGCTCGCGAGATAGCGCGCATTCCCTGCGTCGTTCCAGAACCGCAGCGGCATCGACGGCATCGGCGCGGTGCAGACGAGCTCTCCGACTTCGCCGATGACCGGCTCGCCCTGGTCATTGAAGGCCTCGACGGCCGCGCCGAGTGCGCGGCACTGCATCGTTCCGGGCACCTGTGGCAATTCGCGGTTGCCGCAGATGAAGGCGCCGGCGAAGTCGGTGCCGCCGGAGATGTTGGACCACCACATCTGGACCTGTGCCCGGCTGCCGTTGACCCGCGACAGCGCCGCGAATCGCCGGTCGAACCAGGCCTGCGTGTCGGCACTGAGCGGCGAGCCGGTGGACCCGAGACAGCGCAGACGGGACAGATCGCCGGCGTCAGCCAGATCGATGTCCGCCTTGACGCAGCTCGCGAAGAACGCCGCGCCGGCGCCGAAGAAGGTCGATTTGGAGTTCGCCACGAACCGCCACAGCGTGGTCCAGTCCGGATGATCCTTCGGTCCGGCCGGGCTGCCGTTGAAGATGCAGCACGTGGTGCCGTTCAGAAGCGCGCCGACCTGGTTGTTCCACATGATCCAGCCGGTCGAGCTGTACCAATGATAGCGCTCGCCGAACGAATTCGGCTGATAGGAGCAGCCGATGTCGTTGTGCAACCCGAGCAGAGCGAGCGTGACGATGATGATGCCGCCGTGACCATGCACGATCGGTTTCGGCAGCCCGGTGGTGCCGCTCGAATAAACGATCCAGAGCGGATGATCGAAGGGAAGCCACTCCGGTTCGAAGGCATCGACGCCAGGGCCTGTTCTTGACAGGACATCCGAGAGATGGACGCCCCTCGCGAGCGGCGCGCCGGCATCGTCGCTGTGCAGGATGACGTGACCGACTGTTGGCAACGACCGGCGCAGCTCCTCGACGACATCGCGGCGATCGTGCCGGCGGCCGGCATAGGTGACGGCATCGCAGGCGATGAGCACCTTGGGCTCGATCTGCTTGAACCGGTCGATCACGGCGGGCGCGGCCATGTCGGGCGCGCAAACGCTCCAGATCGCGCCGATGCTCGCGGCAGCAAGAAACGCGATCATGGCTTCGGGGATATTGGGCAGATAGGCGGCGACCCGGTCGCCGGGCGCCACGCCCTGCTCGCGCAGATGCAGCGCCAGGGCGGCTGCCTTTCGCCGAAGCTCCGGCCAGGTCGTCTCCGTGAGCCTGCCGTCCTCGTGACTGCTGATGATCGCAGGCAGGCCCGCCGTATCGGCGGCTTCGACATGCCGAAACACCTGCCGCGCGTAGTTGACCGAAGCTCCGGGAAACCAGACCGCTCCCGGCATCGTGCGCTTGCCGAGGACTGTCGAAAACGCGGTCGACGACTGCAGATCAAAATAGTCCCAGATGCTGCGCCAGAATCCATCGAGGTCGCCGATAGACCACCGCCGCATCTCTTCGAAGCTTTCGAAATGGAGACCGCGATTGTCCTTCAGCCATTGCCGATAGAGGGCCATTTGCGGGACGTAGGGAGCTGTCATCATTGGTTCCGGCTGGTTGTTTGCGTCGCGTCGACCGATGGGAGACGCCGAGGCGCTCATTTCGACTTCTGCTTCCGCCGCTTGTAGAGCGCGTTGAAGCCTCCGGCCATGAAGGTCACGAACCGCTCGCGGACGGCCACGAAATCGTCGGACTTGCACAGACCGCCGGACAGGCGGTCGATGCGGCCCGTCCGTGACAGGATCAGCGAGTAGGCGCCGGAGGTGAACTGGAAGCCCCAGAACAGGTCCTCGGGCCTGGCATCGGGCAGCGCCTTCTGCAGCAGGCCGATGAGACGCAGCACCATGGGATCGAGATAGGTGTCCATCATCTCCACGCCATAGCCCGGCGCGTTGGCGACCTGCGCGAAGATGCGGCCGAAGTGTCGCCAGTTGTCCTCTTCGTTGACGTAGACGTCGAACGCGCCGTCATAATAGGCGCGCAACGCGCCTTCCACGGTCGGACGATCTCCGACCTTGGCCTCGTAGGCATCCAGCCCGGCGGTGCGCACCGTGACCGCGTATTCCATGCGGCGTTCGAACACAGCATCGAACAACGCCCTCTTGCCCTCGAAGTAGTAATGGATCAGCGCAGGATGGATGCCCATCTTGTCGGCCACATCCTTGATCGTCACGCCGAAATAGCCGAGCTGCGCGAACAGCTCCTCGCTGGTGTCGAGGATCAGCTTCACCGTCGTCGCGCGCTGTTCCGCGCGCGTGCGGCGCCCCTCCGGCTTCGGCTCTGCTGGCATGCTCTCCCTGGTCCCCGATCGGCGCGCTGGACGGCGCCATTGGTGTTTCGACGATGAGGGGACGGGCGGGCCCGGTCAAGCGGGACTTCGGGCTTCCGACAATTTCATTTAGTGCTAAATGAATGAACTTGACCGAAACTGTCCCGGCCGCTAGGTCTCAGACGTGACGGAAAGCGGTCTGACGATGGGGCGCCGGCAGCGCGGCTGCCAGGCCCGTCGTGCGCCGATGTCATCAAAGCAATCGGCTGGCCATGGATCAGCCGCTCACGGGAGGACACATGACACGGTTCAAGTCGACGGGGGCTGCCCTGCTGGTGCTCGGCGTGGCCCTTTCAGCCCCGGCGTTTGCGCAGAAGAAATACGACGTCGGCGCCACCGACACCGAAATCAAGATCGGCCAGACCAATCCCCTGAGCGGGCCGGCGCTCCGCCTTCGGCGCCATCGGCAAGGCGGAGGCGGCCTATATCCGCATGATCAACGAGCAGGGCGGCGTCAACGGGCGCAAGATCAACCTCATCCAGTATGACGACGCCTATAGCCCGCCGAAGACGGTCGAGCAGGTGCGCAAGCTGGTCGAAAGCGACGAGGTGCTGACCACGTTCCAGATCATCGGCACGCCGCCGAACGCCGCCGCCCAGAAATATCTCAACAGCAAGGGCGTGCCGCAGCTTCTGGCCGGAAGTGGAGCGTCCCGCTTCACCGACCCCAAGAATTTCCCGTGGACCATCTCCGCCAATCCGAACTACCAGTCGGAAGCGCATATCTACGCGAGATACATTCTCGAGAACTACCCGAACGCGAAGATCGGCATCCTCTATCAGAACGACGACCTCGGCAAAGACTACGTCAAGGGGCTGAAGGACGGGCTCGGCGCCAAGGCCGGCATGATCGTGAAGGAACTGTCCTACGAGCTGTCCGACCCGACCGTCGATTCCCAGTTGGTGACGCTGAAAGCGTCGGGTGCTGATCTTTTCTACAACATGTCGACGCCGAAATTCGCCGCGCAATCGATCAGGAAGACCGCCGAGCTCGGCTGGAAGCCTGTCCACATCCTGGAGGTCAACGCCACCGCGGTCGGTCAGGTGCTGGTCCCCGCGGGCGTGGAGAATGCCAAGGACATCATCTCGGTCGCCTACGGCAAGGATCCGCTCGATCCGCAATGGGCCGATGACGAGGGCATGAAACGCTACAAGGCGTTCATGGCGAAATACGCGCCCGGCGAGGACGCCAACAGCGGCTTTGCGACCTATGGCTACTCGACCGCCGCCCTGCTCGTCCACATCCTCAGGCAATGCGGCGACGAGCTGACGCGCGCCAACATCATGAAGCAGGCGACCAACATCAAGGGCTTCGTGCCCGATCTCGGTCTGCCAGGAATGTCGGTGACGACGAGTCCCGATGATTATCGTATCAGCAAGCAATTTCAGATGATGAAGTTCGACGGCCAGCGCTGGATCGTCTCGGGGCCAATCCTGACTGACGACTTCAAGGCGGACTGACCCGGGTCTGCCATAGGGTGTCCGGGCGTCGCTTGCGCGCCCGGCTGCTCTGCCGTCTCTCGCCCGCGGCCAGCGCCGGCAGCCGAAACTGAACTCTGTCCATCGGAGCGCCGCTCATGACCAGTGAAGCCGTTCGCCGCCATCAAGGCTTCGATCCGGCGGCGCTTGCAGCCGTCGGCCCGGCGCTCGCCAAATTCGTCGATCGCGGCGAGCTCGCGGGCATCGTGTCGCTCGTCTCGCGCGGCGGCGAGGTCGTTCACGCCGAAACGATCGGCTGGCGCGATGTCGAAGCCAACAGCCCGATGCGCGCGGATACGTTGTTCCGGATTGCGTCGATGACCAAGCCGATCGCCTCCGTGGCGGCGATGATGCTGGTCGAGGAAGGCCGGATCGCCTTGGCGGATCCAATCTCGCGCTGGGTTCCGGAGCTGGGCAATCTGCGGGTCATGCGAGACGCTTCCGGTCCGCTCGACGATACCGTGCCCGCCCGGCGTGCGATCACCATCGAGGATCTGCTCACGCATCGTTCGGGGATCGCCTACGGGTTCTTCTCGGAGGGCCCGCTCAAGATCGCCTATGAGCGTGCGCTCGGCGATCCCGCGATGAACCGGTCGACGCCGGACGAATGGCTCGCGGCGCTCGGGACGCTGCCGCTGGCATATCAGCCCGGGGACCGGTTTCACTACGGCCATTCGACCGATGTGCTGGGCTTCCTGATCGGCCGGGTCGAAGGCAAGCCGCTCCGACAGGTGCTGCAGGAGCGCATCTTCACCCCGCTTGGCATGGTCGACACGGATTTCTGGCTGCCGCGCGCCAAGCGAGATCGTCTCGCGAGCCTGTACGGATATGACGAGGCGGCGGGCCGGCTCGCGAAGGTTGAGCCGGTCATGTATGACGAGCCGCCGGCCTACACGCCGGCCGGCGGCGGGCTGATCTCGTCCGCGCCGGATTATCATCGGTTCGCGCGCATGCTGCTCGGAGGGGGCGAACTGGACGGCGTCAGGTTGTTGCGGCCGGCAACCGTGGAGCTGATGCGGACCAACCGGCTGACCGATGCGCAGCGCCGGCTTCCCTTCGCCGGGATGCCGCTGTGGCAGACCTGCGGATTTGGGCTCGGACTTGCGATCGCCGAGGATGCCGTCGGTAATCCCTATGCCTGTGGCGCACCGGGCTCGATGACCTGGCCCGGCATCTTCGGCACCTGGTGGCAGGCCGATCCGGTCAATGACCTGATCATGATCTATCTGATCCAGCATCAAGTGCCGGTCTCGGCGGGGGCGGGGGCCACGAATGCCACCGGCCGCGGCGCTGCCGGCCGCCGTGCTCTGCCCGTCTTCCAGCGTGGAACTTACGCCGCGCTGTCCCACGTGGCGGAACAGGCGACATGACCGGGCAGTGCATGTCATCCCCGCGTGCCGGGAGGGATTTGTCCAGGATGTGGACGCCAACATTCCGCACAATGAAACGTCCGATCGGCGTTAAGCTCCTGCCGGCGCATGGCCGGAGCGGCAAACATGCTTTCAGCTCATGCTGAGCTTGTCAGCCGGCCTTTATTCTGCTCAGTGCTTTTTCAAATTGCGCGATCATGCGCATCGATCGATCGACTAAAGTCGACAGCCAGCGAGGAAACGAGACTATGCGCAAGTTAACTCTAGCCATCGCCCTGATCGCCCCGATGCTCGGTCACGCGGCATGGGCCGAGGACACCGTCAAGATCGGATATATCGATCCGCTGTCCGGCGGTGGCGCCAGCGTCGGCGAAGGCGGCCTGAAGACGTTCCAGTATCTGGCCGAGGAGCTCAATGCCAAGGGCGGCATTCTCGGCCACAAGGTCGAGATCGTGCCGTTCGACAACAAGACCAATCCGCAAGAGAGCCTGGTCCAGGCCCAGAAGGCGATCGACGCCGGCGTCCGCTATATCACGCAAGGCAACGGATCGTCCGTCGGGCTCGCCCTGGAAGACTTCGTCAACAAGCACAACACGCGAAACCCCGGCAAGGAAGTGCTGTACTTCAACTATGCCGCCGTCGATCCGAGCATGACCAACGAGAAATGCAGCTACTGGCATTTCCGCTGGGACGCCAGCTCGGACATCAAGATGGAGGCGCTCACCAGCTACATGAAGGACATCCCTTCCATCAAGAAGGTGTACCTGATCAATCAGGACTATTCGTTCGGCCAGTCGGTCCGCAGCGACGCGCGCAAGATGCTGGCGGCGAAGCGACCCGACGTCCAGATCGTCGGCGACGAGCTGCATCCGCTGCTGAAGATCACGGACTTCTCGCCCTACATTGCCAAGATCAAGGCCTCCGGCGCCGACAGCGTCATCACCGGCAACTGGGGCCAGGACATCGCGCTGCTGCTCAAGGCCGCCGCCGATGCCGGCCTGAAGGTCAATTGGTACACTTATTATGCGGGCGGCGCCGGCGGCCCGACCGCCATCAAGCAGACGGGCCTGGATCATCAGGTCTTCCAGCTGACCGAAGGCTTCGCCAATTCGGGCCATCAGGCTGCGATGGACTACGAGAAGGCGTTCCGCGCCAAGGTCAACATGTCGCTGTGGTATCCGCGCGCGGTCAACGAGATGCGCATGTTCAAGGCGGCTGCCGAGAAGGCCAACTCCATCGACCCGGTGAAGGTCGCGGCCGCGCTCGAGGACCTCAAGCTCGAGGTGCTGGATGGCGGCACCGGCTTCATGCGCAAGGACGATCACCAGTTCTTCCAGCCGATCTACGTCTCGTCCTTCGGCAAGCTCGCGGCAAACGAGCCGTTCGACGAGGAGAACACCGGCTGGGGATGGCATCTGGTCTCCAGGGTCGATACGCCCCAGGCCATGGTGTCGACGACGTGCAAGATGGCGCGGCCGTAACCGATCAGCGCTGGCTTCCCGCACGGCCTCACCGTGCGGGAAGCGGCGTCGGCCCTGCGTCGATCTGTTAAGGAATGAGCCGCGGGGTGTCGAACCCCCGCACATTCGCGGGTGCACCGTGCTTGAACTCATCGTCATCTCCACCCTCAACGGCGTGCTGTTCGGCATGCTGCTGTTCCTGCTGTCGAGCGGGCTGACCGTCATCTTCAGCATGATGGGGGTGCTCAATTTTGCTCACGCCAGCTTCTACATGCTCGGCGCCTTCTTCGGCTTCCAGCTCACGAAATGGGTCGGCTTCTGGCCGGCCCTGCTGCTCGCGCCGCTCCTCGTGGGGGCCATCGGCATGGCGGTCGAGCGTTACGGCCTGCGCAACACGCACAAGCATGGCCACGTCGCCGAGCTGCTGCTGACCTTCGGCCTCGCATTCGCGATCGAGGAAATCGTCTCGATGATCTGGGGCAAGACGCCGCTCGACTATCGCGTCCCGGCGCTGCTGGACTTTCCCGCATTCACGATCTTCTCGACCAACTATCCGGCCTACAAGCTGTTCATGCTGGCGGTGTCGGTGACGATCTTCGTGGCGCTGCTGATCGTGCTCAAGCGCACCAGGGTCGGCCTGATCGTTCAGGCGGCGCTGACCCATCCCCACATGGTGGGCCATCTCGGCCACAATGTCGGACGCGTGTTCATGGTGGTGTTCGGGGTCGGCAGCGCGCTGGCCGGTCTCGCCGGCGTCATCGCCGGTCCCGCTCTGGTGACGCAATCCGACATGGCCGCGGCGCTCGGGCCGATCCTGTTCGTGGTGATCGTGTTCGGCGGCCTCGGCTCGCTGCCGGGCGCCTTCATCGCTTCGCTGGTGATCGGCCTTGTGCAGACCTTCGCCGTCGCGCTGAACGGCTCGCTGGCAAGCGCCTTCGGCCCGCTCGATCCATCCGCCGGGCCATCGGTGCTCACCGACATCTGGAACGTGACGATCGCGCAGGTCGCGCCGATCGTTCCCTACCTGCTGCTGGTGCTCGTTCTGATCGTGCGCCCCGTGGGCCTGATGGGGACTCGCGAGATCATGACCGCAGCAGTGACTTCCGCGTCTCATCTCGCGGCAAAGCCCGCCGGGTCCCGTCTCCGCTTCTATGCCGTCTGGCTGATCGGCGTGGCCGTGCTGATCGTGCTGCCGCTGCTATTCAATTCGGGCGGATCGCTGACCTCGTTCAGCCTCATCGGGATCGCGATCGTCTTCGCGCTCTCCTACAACATCCTCCTGGGTCAGACCGGATTACTGTCGTTCGGCCACGCGGTTCACTACGGCCTGGGCGGTTTCGCGGCCTGTCACATGATGAATGCGGTGGTGGCGCATGGCTGGCCGATTCCGCTGCCCTTCATCCCGCTGTTCGGCGGGCTGGGCGGCCTCGTCTTCGCGATCATCCTCGGCTGGGTCATGACCAAGCGCGCCGGCACGGTGTTTGCGATGATCTCGCTCGGGATCGGCGAACTCGTGGCGTCGTCGTCGCTGATCCTGCGCTCGGTGTTCGGCGGCGAAGCCGGCATCACCACGGACCGCACCGCTCTGCCGCGCATGTTCGGCTGGACCTTCGGGCCACAGCTGCAGGTCTATTACCTGATCGCGTTCTGGCTGGTGCTGTCGGCAATCGCGATGTATGCGCTGACCCGGACGCCCCTGGGGCGGATCAGCAATGCGGTGCGCGACAATCCCGAACGGGTCCAGTTCATCGGCTATGATCCTCACGTCGTCCGCTATCTTGCTTATTGCTTCGCCGGGTTCTTCGCCGGCATCGCGGGCGGCCTCGCGGCGATCAGCTTCGAGATCGCGAATTCCGCCTATCTCGGTGCCATCCAGTCGGGCCTGGTGCTGTTCGCGACCTTCATTGGCGGGACGGCCTACTTCTTCGGCCCGATCCTCGGCGCGATCCTGGTGACCTATCTCCAGCTCGGGCTGACGAGCCTCACCAGCGTATGGCAGCTCTATTTCGGCATCATCTTCATCGGCATCGTCATGTTCTCACCCGGTGGCATTGCCGGTCTGCTGATGATGCACCGGCCGCTGGTCCGTGCCGGAACGCTCGGAATGGTGATCCCATCCTATCTCGTTGCCATCGTGCCGACCGCGGCGTTCGCTTGCGGCGTCATCCTGACCATCGAGACGGTCGCGCGCTATTCGGGTGGTGACGCCATCAATCTGTTTGGCGTCGCCTTCAATCCGCAATCGCCGGCGACATGGGTCGTCGCCGCGATTCTGGTGGTGGCCGGCTTCTTTGTCGCGCGGTCGACGTGGCAGCGGATCGCCGGAGCCTGGGACGGGGCCGCCACCGTGGCGCGTGATCGGGGGTATCTGGCATGACCGCAGCGATCGAAGTTCGTGCCGTCGAAAAGCGCTTCGGCAATGTCGGCGTCATCCGCGACCTCAATCTCAGCGTCATCAAGGGCGAGCGCCACGCGATCATCGGCCCGAACGGCGCCGGCAAGTCCACGACGTTCAACCTGATCAGCGGACACATCAGGCCGACATCCGGCGAGGTAAGGCTGAACGGCGCGCTCATCTCGGGCCTGCGGCCGTTCGAGATCAATCGGCGCGGCCTGTCGCGCTCGTTCCAGGTCACCAACGTGTTCGCCCGCATGACCGTGTGGGAGAACGTCCGGTGCGCCGTGTTGTGGGCGACCGGACATCGCTACGCGTTCTGGAAGAACGTCGACAGCCTGCCGGAGGTGCGCGAGCGGACCGCCCAGATCCTCGATGACATCCATCTCACGCATCGGCGTGACATTCCCGCAGGGTTGTTGACCTATGCCGAGCAGCGCGAGCTGGAGATCGGAGTCACCATCGCGAGCGGCGCGACGGTCGTCATGCTGGACGAGCCGACCGCCGGGATGAGCCACGCGGAGACCGAGCGCGCCGTCTCGTTGATCCGGCGGCTCACCGAGGGGCGGACGCTGGTGATCGTCGAGCACGACATGAGCGTGGTATTCGGTCTCGCCGATCGCATCTCGGTGCTGGTCTACGGCCACATCATCGCGTCGGGCACGCCGGAGGAGATCCGTCGGGACCCGAAGGTGAAGGAAGCCTATCTCGGCGAGGAGGCGCACTGATGCTCGAGGTCAGGAACCTCCACGCCTATTACGGCAAGAGTCACATCCTCCAGGGCGTCGACCTCGACGTCGCCGCCGGCGAAGTGGTGAGCCTGCTCGGCCGCAACGGCGTCGGCCGCTCGACCACCGTGAAGGCGATCATGGGCGAGGTCAGTCCGCAGGGGACGATCCGCTTCAAGGGCCGGGACATTGCCGGTCTGCCGAGCTACAAGATCGCGCGCCTTGGGCTCGGCTATGTGCCCGAACATCGCGACATCTTTCCGAGCCTCACCGTTCGGCAAAATCTCGTGCTCGGCATCAAGGACACCCGGCGGCCGGGGAAGTGGCGCCTTCAGGACATGCTCGACATGTTTCCCAATCTCGCCGCGCGCGCCGACACGCCGGCCGGCGTCCTGTCGGGCGGCGAGAAGCAGATGCTCACCACCTGCCGGACGTTGATGGGTGACCCCGACCTGATCATGATCGACGAACCGACCGAAGGCCTGGCGCCGCTGATCGTGCAGCAGGTCGGCGACCTGATCGCCCGGATCGCGGGGGCCGGAGTCGCGATCCTGCTGGTCGAGCAGAAGCTCTCGATCGCGATGCGGATCTCCAAGCGCGTCTACGTCATGGGCCACGGCCGTGTCGTGTTCGAAGGAACGCCGGATCAGCTCAAGGCCAACACCGCGGTCCGGCAGGAGTGGCTCGAAGTGTAAGGCACAGCGGAGTGGCGGTCACGCGTTCGCCGATCCGGCTCGGGCAGATGTGCCACAGACACTTGCCGTCAAATCCCTCAGGTCTGAGGCTGGATGTCCCACCATGCCGCGCAGAAACGAGGCATCGCGTTCGCGTAGTCTCAGGGCAACGAGGCGCGCGATGAGGATCGCCGACATCGCGATCGCGATGCCAGCGATCATGTCGACGAGGAAATGCCCGCCGCCGATCGGGGTCGAGAGCAGCATCGCGCCATGGATCAGGACGTTGAACGGTCGCAACCAGCGCAATGACCACAGCGCCCAGCCGTCGAGGATCGCGGCCGCCGCGTGAAAGCTCGGAAAGGTCACGATCCCCGCGAGATGGCTGGTATCCAGCAGGCGCAACGTCCCATCGCGAACCAGGGGCACTTCGCGCGCCGTGTCGAAATAGGCCTGCGGGATGAGGTTTGCGTAGGCGGACGGCGGCAGCTCCAGGGCGTGATACACGCCGAGCGCAGGAACAAACATGGTGACGATGCAGGTCAGCGCCAGCGTCAGGCTGATCGCGAGGTTGAACTCCGCGAACCGGCGATAATGACCCAGCAAGGGAAGGGCCACGACGATGATGCAGATCGTCCAGGAAATCGATCGATAGCCGAACGCGAGCGTCAGGACGGCCCATGGGCGGTCATTGACGTACGACAAGTAGTCGCGAAAGTCGAAGCCAAGGGCGCGATCGAGGGCGAGCAGGTTGGCGTCCTGAAGCGGGAGGTTGGCGGCCGTCGCAATGTAGGAAAGTGATGCCAGCACGGTGGATGCCAGGGTGGTCTGGGCCATCCCGGTGAGGAATGAAAACATCCAGGGTTTGGCACGCTGAGCCGACCGTGCATTGGCGTAGCCGATGAAGCCATAGACGGCCGATGTCGACAGCACGACGATGTAACCGATGGGTTCGATACGAAAGTCCGTAAAGACCAGGCAGAGTCCGAACAGCACCCAAAGGGCTGCCATGACGGCCCAGTTGAACCGGAACACGGCCCAGGCCGTCGTGGCATCCTCGCCCGCATGGCGTCGGCGCAGGACATTCATTGTCCATAGGAGCCAGCGGCGGCTGAGATCAGGCAATAGACCACCAGCTGCGGTGTCCGACATTGTCGTCCGCTCTCACATTTCAATGGATTTCGATTTGTTTCCCGTCGGTGTTTTGTTACGGCCGTCCGGGCCAAGAAATCAACCTCGGCGAGTAAAATACGGGGATACCGTGCGACGATGCTTAATCAAACGTAGCCTGGAACCCTGTGTAGGTTGTCCCGGACAGGAACGCACGTTCGGCGATGAGGCAGCCTTCGCGCCCGTGGAAAGCGGCCGAATCGGCGAGGAGAGACCGAGAGAGCGCATCCGAGGCAGCCTTCGTTTGAAAGGCTTCACCAGTCGTTGCGCGCAAGCCACTTGTGGTGGTGCTTATGGGTCAGCGGCCTATCGCCCGCGGGCTTGCAGGAGAGGTGGTCGCTGTCCGCAAAGTCCGACGCGACGTCGCCGGCGATCACAGCTTCTGGCGGCCGTAGATCAGGAGCATCAGGATGATCACGGCGCCGTAGATCAGTTGGCGGCCGGCTTCGCTGATCTGCATCACCGAAAGAATGGACTGCAGCAGGGTGATCAGCACGACGCCGGCGACGGTGCCGAGATAGCTGCCGCGGCCGCCGAGGATGTGCGTGCCGCCGAGCACGACGGCGGCGATCGAGGGC
This sequence comes from Bradyrhizobium oligotrophicum, assembly GCA_050641875.1. Taxonomy (GTDB): domain Bacteria; phylum Pseudomonadota; class Alphaproteobacteria; order Rhizobiales; family Xanthobacteraceae; genus Bradyrhizobium; species Bradyrhizobium oligotrophicum_B. The sequence goes on along the minus strand of CP192619.1, from coordinate 703,969 downwards.
AGCAGATAGGCGTCGCCCATCGACTGGGCCGCCTTCGAGGCGTAGCCCGCGAGCAGCACGCCGCCGAAGGCGGAGAGTGCGCCGGACAGCGCGAACGCCAGCATGGTGACGCGCCGCGTGTCGATCCCCGAGAGATAGGCCGCGCGCTCGCGATTGCCGATGGCATAGATGGCGCGGCCGAACGTGGTCCGCGACAGCAGCCAGATCGCCGCCCCGCCGACGATCGCCCAGACCAGCACCGCGTTGGGAAGTCCGGGCACGATCGTGCCGGTGGCGAGATAGCGCATCGCCTTGGAGGCGGAATCCTGCGGCGCGAAGCCGCCGGTGTAGGCCACCATCAGCCCTTGCGCGACCGCGTTGGTCGCCAGCGTGATGATCATGGAGGGAATGCGCAAATAGGCGACGCCGATGCCGTTCAACAGACCGATGGCGGCGCCGCAGAGAATGCCGCAGGGAATCGCGATGATGGCGCCGGTCGTGCCATGGGCGGCCGCCGCGCAGGCCATCATCGCGCCCGTCGTGACAACCCAAGGCACCGACAGATCGATCTGGCCGAGCAGGATCACCAGCATCATCCCGGTGGCGATCACGCCCAGGAAGCTCGCGACCTTCAACTGCTGCAGCAGATAGTCCGGCGACAGGAAGCTGCGCGAATAGAGGCTGCCGACCAGCAGCAGCAGCAGGATGCAGCCGAACGAGGCCGCCACCGCCGGATCGATCCGACACAGCATGGCGATCCCGCGATGGGCCGGTTGTGGGGCCGTTGCCTCGCTCATCCGAACCACTCCAGCCGATTGCGCACCCTCACCAGACCGAACGCGCCGATCGAGACCGCGAGCATCAGCACGAGGCCCTGGAACAGCGGCTGCCACAGCGGATCGAAATCGAACACGAACAGCAGATCGCCGATGGTGCGGAACGCGAGCGCGCCGAAGATCGCCCCGATCGCGCTGCCGCGTCCGCCCATCAGCGACACACCGCCGAGCACGACCGCGGCGATCGAGAACAAGGTGTAGGCATTGCCGCTCGCATAGGCGGCCTCGCCCGTGTAGGAGAAGAACGTCAGGAACAGGCCGCCGATCGCCGACAACAGGCCAGCCAAGGTGTAGGCGACGAACTTGGCCGCGCGGATCGGCGCGCCGGACATGTAGGCTGCGACCTCGGAGGAGCCGGTCGCGAACGCGGCGCGGCCGACGACCGAACGGCTATAGGGCACCCAGATCAGCAGCGCCGCCGCAGCCAGTGCCACGAGGCTCGTGGGCAGCACGCCGAACAATCTTCCCGTCAAGGCATCCGCCAGCGTCTCGTTGACTGATCCGCCGGGATTGGGCCGCAGGAATAGCGCCACGCCGTAGTACATCGCGCCGGTGGCGATCGTGGTCACGATCGGCTGCAGGCGCCCGAAGATCACGATTGCGCCGTTGATCATGCCGCAGACGAGGCCGGTGCCGAGCACGCCGGCCACGCCCAGCGCGGTCTCGGTGGCGGTGCCGACCACGATCCAGGACGCGAGGCAGTTGGTCAGGGTCAGGATCATGCCGACGGACAGATCGATGCCAGCGGTGATCACCACGATCGCCTGCGCCATGGCGACGAAGGCCAGCAGTGTCGCCTTGTTGGCCGCGGTCTGCACCATGTTGGCGCTGAAGCCGGCCGGATGATTGGTGGCATAGAGCAGGAACATCGCGACGAAGATCCCGATCGCGAGCAGGGTGCCGCGCTGTTCGGAGAGCCAGTACCGCCACTCGGTCATGCCATACTCGCTTCCGCCCGCTCGCCCTCGTCGACGTTGAGCGCACTGCTGACCAGCGCGCGCTCGGTGATCTCGGCGCCCGCGAGCTCGCGCCTCGATCGCGCCATCGTACATCACCAGCACGCGGTCGCAGCAGCCGATCAGCTCGTCATAGTCGGTCGAATAGAGCAGGATCGCGGCGCCCTCGTCGGCAAGCCGGCGCAGCAGCCGGTAGATCTCCTGCTTGGTGCCGACGTCGATGCCGCGCGTCGGATCGTTGAGCAGGATGATGCGCGGCTTGTTCATCAGCCATTTCGCGATCACGACCTTCTGCTGGTTGCCGCCGGAGAGCGCGCTGACGGCGAGATCGGGGAGGCGGTCTTGATCTCGATCAGGCGGATCATCTCCTCGATCAGCGTCGATTGCCGCTGCCGGTCGATGATGCCGAATGTCGCGAACCGGTCGAAGGCGGCGGCCGAGAGATTGTCGCGCACCGACATCGGCAGCATCAGCCCTTCGGTCTTGCGGTCCTCCGGAATCAGCGCAAGGCCGATGTGCTCCGACTTGGCGGTGACGGGGCTGTCGATCGTCACCTTGTTGCCGTCGATCAGAATGTCGCCGCGACAGTCGCGCAGCACGCCGAACAGCGCCAGCAGCAGCTCGCGCTGGCCCTGGCCGTCGAGCCCGCCGAGACCGATGATCTCGCCGGCCCGCAGCGAGAACGAGATGTCCTTCAGCCGGTCGCCCCAACTGATGCTCCTGCATTGCAGCGCGGGCGGCCGCCCATCGGTCTTGCGCTGCGGCTTGTCCGGGAAGGCATGCTTGTACTCGCGGCCGATCATCAGCTCGATCACTTCGGCATCTGTCTTGGTGCCGGCCGGGAAGGTCGAGATGCGGCGGCCGTTGCGGAACACGCTGCAGTCGTCGGCGAGCTCCGCGATCTCGTGCATGCGATGGGAGATGTAGAGCAGCGCGAGCCCCTCGCTGCGCAGGCGCTTCAGCACCTTGAACACCTTGGTCACGTCGGAGGCGGTGAGCGCCGAGGTTGCCTCGTCGAGGATCAGGATCTTGGGCTGCCGCGACAGCGCTTCCGCGATCTCGACCATCTGGCGGCGCGACAGCGGCAGGTCCTTCACCAGCGCGCGCGGATGAATGTCGCCGGCGCCGGCACGGTGCAGCGCCTCCTCGGCAAGCCGACGCTGGGCGCGCCGATCGATCATGCCGAACCGCGTCGGCGGATGCGAGATCATGATGTTGTCGGCGACCGACAGGTCGGGATCAGCGACAGCTCCTGGAAGATGCAGACGACGCCGGCATCGTTCGCGGCGGAGGGACCGCTGAAGGCGACCTCCCGTCCTTCAAGCGTCATGCGGCCTTCGTCCGGCGCGACCACGCCGACCATCAGCTTGATCAGCGTCGACTTGCCGGCGCCGTTCTCGCCGAGAATGGCGTGGATGCGGCCGGGGTGGACCTCCAGGTCCGCACCGTCGAGGGCGATCACGCCGCCGTAGCGCTTGGACAGTCCTTCGGCGCGAAACAGCGGCTCGGCCGCCATCATGCTTGCTCCCTCAGTCGTCTGGGCAACAGGGACGGGCTGGCCGCGAGAGAACTCGCGGACCAGCGATCACACCGGCCTATTGATTTTCCTTCGACTGACCCATGATCTCCTGCGCCGTGAAGTTGATGCCGCAGGTCGGGGAAGGAGTTGCCGACGAAGAAGTTGTCGGACTGGGCCGGGAAGTAGTCCTGATCCTTCTTGAAATTCGGATGCTTCCACGACGGCGAGCGGCAGCTTGACCGATTGCGGCACCACCTTGCCTTCGAGGGCGGCGAGAGCGACCTTGATCGCGACCGCGACCTGCGCAGGTCCGGTGCCGGCCGACGAGCATTTCAGGCCTTCCGAGGCCTTGGCGGCGCAGAACTTGCGGAAGCCGTTTTCGGTCTCGCCGCCGAACGGCACCATCTTGTGCTTGGCGTCGAGCATGGCCTGCACGATGCCGGTGTCGCCGCCCTGGCCGGAGATCGCATCGAACGGGCCGTTGGTCGCGATCGCATCCGCCGTGGCCTTCTGGGCGACGCCGTCGTCCCATTTGCCGACAACCTCGGTGACCTGCCACTTCTTGCCGGAGCCGTCGAGAACGGAGTGGAAGCCGTTGTGACGGTCGGTGTCGACCGAGGTGCCGGCGACGCCACGCACTTCGAGCACCTTGCCGCCGCCGGGCACGTTCTTGACCAGCCACTTCGCCCAGAGTTCGCCGAGACCCTTCTGGTCGACATTGACGTTGATCGCATCTTCCGTCGCGAGGATGTTGTCGAAGGCGACGAGGATCACGCCGGCCTGCTTGGCGCGCTTGATCACCGGCCCGAACGCGGTCGGGTTCTGCGCATTGACGACAATGGCGTCATAGCCGGAGTCGATGAAGTTGTTGATTGCCGAGATCTGGGCCGGGACGTCCTCGCCGGTCGAGACCACCTTGAATTCCTTCAGCTTGGCCTTGACCTCCGGCTGCGCCGCCGCTAGGCCTTGCCGTCTGGATCATCTGGATGCGCCAGGTGTTGGCGATGTAGCCGTTCGCCAGTGCGATACGGTAGGGGCCCTTCTTGGCGGGAAACTTGAAGAACTTGGTGTTCGCGGCCCAGGGCACCATGCATCCAGGCTCGGTCGCCGGCCCTTTGACTATCTCAGGCTCTGCCAGCGCCTTGCCGGCAAACGCCGTGACCAACACCAGCGATGCACAAGTGGCAAGGCATCGCGCCCTGATCGACTTGGACGACATTCAGTGACCTCCCCTGTTGTTGTGGCGCCAAATCAATGACGCATGTGCGAGACGCCTCTTTGTTTCCGGAGGTTGTGCGAGCATGGCTCGTCGTCTCGACCCGCCAAGCGTTACTGATCAATGACAGCGCTGTCAATTACCGTCGCGCGGCTTTTGCCAAGCGGCCGGTCGCATGTCATGAATGTGGTCCGGACAAATCCGCGTGAATCAATGTTGCAAGGATCATGTCTCAGAAGCGTCGCACCACGCTGGAGGACGTCGCGCGCATCGCCAATGTCAGCGCTGTCACCGTGTCGCGGGCGCTGCGGCGGCCCGATATGGTGTCGCCGGAGTTGCGCAAGCGGATCAATGCCGCGGTCGACCGACTGGCCTATGTGCCGAACTTCGCGGCGAGCCGGCTCGCCTCCATCCGCACGCATTCGATCGGCATCGTCGTGTCGTCGCTCTCCAACGGCATCTTCGCGGACTACCTGCAGGCGATCTACGACACCTTGCTGCCGCTCGGCTTTCGCCCCGTCGTCGTCAGCAGCCGCTACTCGGCGGAGGAGGAAGAGGGGGCGATCAGGACTTTGCTGGGCCAGAACATCGAGGCGCTGATCCTGGTCGGGGTGAACCAGACGCGGGCCGCGCGGCGCGTTCTTGAACGCTCGCGGATCCCGGTGGTGCAGACGTTCGAGCTGACCGACGATCCGATCGATCTGAATGTCGGACTCTCGCAGCACAAGGGCGGCTACGCCGCGACCCGTTTCCTGATCGAGCTGGGACATCGGCGGATCGCCTATCTCTCCGGACAGCGCGACGACCGGGCCCGAGCCCGGCTGGAGGGCTATCGCGCGGCGCTGGCGGAAGCCGGCTTGGACGGCGAGTCGCTGGTTGCCTGGCTCCCGGCCCAGGCGACGATCTCGCTTGGACGCAAGCTGACCGAGGAGATGCTCGCCGGCGAGGCGCCCGACGCGATCTTCTGCTGCGATGACAACATCGCGCTTGGTGCGCTATTCGCCTGCCAGCAGGCGGGGCTGGACGTCCCGCGCCGGATCTCGCTGATCGGCTTCAACGACCTGGAATTCGCCGCCGCCTCCAATCCGCCGCTGTCGACCGTGCTGACCCCGCGCGCCGACATGGGGCGCGTCGCGTCCGAACTGGTGCTTCAGGTGATCGCCACCGGCAAGCGGCCGAGAACACGGCAGATCGATCTCGGTTTCGAGATCGTCGCGCGCGGCAGCACCGGACCGCGCCTCGTGGCTTCGTGATGATGGTCGGGCCTCAGGCCCAGCCGCCGTCGACGATGTAGTTCTGGTTCGTGCAGGCGCCGCTGTCGTCGGCGGCGAAGAACAGCACCACGCGGGCGATGTCGTCCGGCACGAGCTTGCGCTTGAGGCATTGGCGCCGCATCAGTTCGGCCTCGCCCTCCGGCGTCAACCACAGTCTCTGCTGCCGCTCGGTCATGATCCATCCCGGAAGGATCGAGTTGACCCGCACGTTGCTGGGTCCGAGATCACGGGCGAGGGCGCGGGTCAGTCCCTGGATCGCCGACTTCGCCGTGGTGTAGCAGGGCATGTTGCCCTGGCCGAGCACCCAGCTCACCGAGCCGAGATTGACGATCGCGCCGCCGCCGGCCTGGATCATGTCCGGCGCGACCGCCTGGGCCGCGAAGAACTGATGCTTGAGGTTCACGGCGATGCGCTCGTCCCAATAGTCCGGCGTGACGTCCTCGATCGCGTGGCGGTCATCGCGCGCGGCGTTGTTCACCAGAATGGTGATCGGCCCCAGCGCCTCGCGGGTGCCGGCGACGGCCGCTCTCAGCGCACCGATGTCGCGAAGGTCGGCATGCGCGAAGTGCACCTTGGCCTCTGCGGGCAGGCTCGCCAGCAATTGCTGCGAGGCCTCCAGATCGATGTCGATGAATCCGACGCGCGCGCCCTGGCCGAGGAAATTGCGCACGATCGCTTCCCCGATGCCGGAGCCGCCGCCGGTCACGAGGACGGCCCGATCCTTGAGGCTTGGATAGATGGTGCCCTGCATTGGCTTCCTCTCGGTTGCGCCTGGAGAGCAGCCGCGCCCGACGACGACACTGGCCGCATCTCGGACGCCGTCCGTGCTGTGCGATACACAGCCGGTGCGCGTCCGCCTGGACCCGTTCGTGTGCGCCTGCGAGCAATCCTCGCGCCCGATGTCGATGCTGACGGATCCGGGCGCTCCCCTGCGATGTCCTTGGCTTTCCGGCATTCTGCGTCAGGACCGGCAGGGACGCCAGCACTGTTGCGCCGCCCCGGGTGCGACCATCGGGCGCTTTCGGGCGTAGCCGGACCAGCCGTCGCGAGTCGAGCGCCTCAGAGGATTTCGGCGATCGACTGGCCCTGCAACTCGATGCTGAGTCCCTGCATGCCGAGATCGGTGATCTCGCCGCCCATCGCCTTCAGGCTTTCTTCGCGGATCAGCGACATCAGCCCGCGGCGCAGCGCCAGGAACTCGGAGGACATCATCATCGATTGCTGGCGCGGCCGCTCCAGCGGGATCTGGATCTCGGCCTTGATCGAACCCGGGCGCGCGGTCATGCAGTAGACGCGGTCGGACAGGAAGATCGCCTCGTCGATGTCGTGAGTGACGAACAGCACCGAGATCTTCAGCCGCTGCCACATGTTGGTGAGGATCTGCTGCATGATGATGCGGGTCTGCGCGTCGAGCGCGCCGAACGGCTCGTCGAGCAGCAGCACCTTGGGGCCGGTCGCGAGCGCGCGCACGATGCCGACGCGCTGCTTCATTCCGCCGGAGAGGCGCTCGGGATAATGGTTCTCGAACGCCTCGAGGCCGGCGAGCCCGAGCAAAGTGCGCGCCGCGCGTGCGCGCTCGAATCTCGGCATGCCGCGCATCTTCAGCCCGAACTCGACGTTCTCGCGCACCGTCTTCCAGGGAAACAGCGAATATTGCTGGAACACCATGCCGCGCTCGGCGCTCGGACCCGTCACGGCATGGCCGTCGACCGTGACGACGCCGCTGGTGGGCTTGGAGGAAACCCGCGACGGCATTGAGCAGTGTGGACTTGCCGCAACCCGACGGTCCGACGATCGAGACGAACTCACCGGGCTCGACATGGATCTGGGTGTCGGTGACGGCCTCGACGGCGCCGTCGATGGTCTCATAGCTCAGGGCGAAGTTGCGAACCTCGATATGGCCCTGTCTCGTATCCGCTGCGGCTTGGCTCATCGCGACCTCCAGGGCATCACCAACTGTCCGGCTGCGCGGATCACGAGGCTCGAGCCGAGCCCGAGCACGCCGATCGCGATCATCCCGAGCGCGATGTCGGCATACTGGACCAGCGAATACGCTTCCCAGGTGAAGTAGCCGATGCCGAACTGTCCCGAGATCATCTCGGCCGCGATCAGCGACACCCATGCGACGCCCATGCCGACGGTGAGACCGGTGAAGATGTGCGGCAGCGACGCCGGGAAATAGACCTCGCGGAAGATCGACGTCTCCCGCGCGCCGAGGCATTTGGCGGCGCGCACCAGCACGGGATCGACCAGCGTCATGCCGTGCAGCGTGTTGACCAGGATCGGAAAGAACGAGCCGAGAAAGGTGATGAAGACGATGCTCTGCTCGTTGGTCGGCCACAGCATGATCGCCATCGGGACCCAGGCGATCGCCGGAATCGGCCGCAGCACCTCCGCGACCGGAAACACGATCTCGTGCACCAGCTTGAAGCGGCCCATGATCAGGCCGAGCGGCACGCCGACCAGTGCGGCCAGCGAGAATCCGATGAAGATCCGGCGGCAGCTGAGCAGGATGTGCATCAGGAATTTCGGATCGTGGATCGCCTTGGTGAAGCTCGCATAGACCGCCAGCGGCGCCGGCACGTTGGTGAACTTCACGAAGAAGACGACGCGGTAGGTCGTCAGCAGGTGCCAGGCGATCAGGAACAGGATCAGCGACGCGGTGCCGATCAGCAACGACTGCAGCCGGTCCTGGTTCAGCCGGAACCAGCGTGCCGCGCGGGCGGAGACGTCCGGCCGGCCCGGCGGGATCGCGGTGCCAGGCGCGGCGGTCGCCGCAGCCTGGTCGGAGGATGTCATCAAAGCGGGGCTGCTCAAGTCTTGCCTCCCGCCACCGCCAGCTTCACGGCGTCATCAAGTCCCATCACCTTGCCGCCGATCTTGGCAGCATAGGCCTCGGCATCCTTCTTCAGCAGGAACGGCGCGATCTCGCCGTTGGCGGCGGCGAAGAAAGCCTGGTCGGCGAACAGCTTGATGCCGCGCGCGGTGTCGAAGACGTAGGCGACGTTGATCTTCTTGCCCTTGGCCTTGTAGTCGGCATAGGCGCCGAGCGTGCAGGCCGCGCTGCTGAAGGCTGTGATACCCTCGCCGTCGACCCAGACCTCGCCGGCCTTGCGCGGCTCGGTGATCGGCTTGTTGCAGAACTTGTCCTCGCCGGAGACCTCGTAGTTCGCAGTGCTGGCGAGCTCCTTGTCGTAGTCCAGCTTCAGCTCGGCATAGGCCTTGCGGATGTAGCTGTCGTCGACCCATTTCTTCGGGTCGAACTCCTTCATGCGGCCGAGGCTCTGCAGCACCTTGACGTCGGTTGCGGCGGCGTCGACCAGCGCCGGCTTGATCGTCGGGTCCGTGGTCATGTTGCCGCCCGGGCCGAGGAAGATGTAGACGACCTCCTTGTTGATCCCGGTCCATTCCTGGATTTTTTCGGCCGCCGCTTTCGGGATCCTGACGCAGCCACTGATTGGCGGCGATCACCGCCTTGACATAGGCGATGACGACCTCCGGATATTTCTCCGCGAAGTCGGTGCGGACGACGACGCCGTGGAATGTCGGCAGGTTGGTCTGGACGCCGTCGAAGATCTTGCGCGCATAGCCGCGGAACGGCAGCAGCTCGGCGAACGGCACGAAATCGGCGTGCGCGTCGATCTTCTTTTCCTGCAGGTTGGTCGAGCCGACCTCCGGCGTCTGGCTCACCAGCTGGAAGAAATCCGCCGGATAGCCGCCGTCCTGAAGCGCCTTCAGCACCATGCCATGGGCGGCCGAGCCGAACGGCACGCTGACCAGCTTGCCCTTGAGGTCGGAGAGTTCGTAGTAGGGCGAGTCCTTGTGAACGACGATGCCGTTTCCGGAGCCGGCGAGGCTGTAGGCGGCGACCGCGATCAGCCGGCTCTTGCTCTCGGGATTGTTCTCGAAGGTGAAGCCGTTCACGATCAGCGGGTAGTCGCCCATCATGCCGAACTGCAGCTTGTTCGCCATCATCCCGTTGGTGACGGGCGGACCGGAGGTGAAGTTCTGCCACTCGATCTCGAACTTGATGTTGGCGTATTTGCCGTCCTTCGGCAGATACTTCTCCAGCAGGTGAAGCTGCCGCACGATGGTGCCGGCAGTCACCGTGTTGGTCGTGGTGTCCTGGGTGCCTATGCCGATCGTGACTGTCTCTGCTGCGACGGGATGCGCCGCGATCAGGGACAGACAGGTGACGGATAGTAAGAGCGCGTGACGGCAGCGGACCATTCTCATCCCCGTTTGGTTGGATGGCTGATGGCGCCATGATGAAGGCCGCGTCCACGAGCGCAAATCCGGAGTTCGGCAGCGGGTGGATTAGTTGCCGTCAAAATCCGGTTGCGTACTCCTTGGGCAATTTCGCTCATGACAGCCGCTTGCATGAGCAGACCGGCTAATCCGCGGCCTGGCCGCGCATCTCGTCCAGGACGTCAGGCCGGCAGACCACGATCTGCGAACGCCTGGTGCGGACGATATTCTTTTCCTGCATCCGCTTGAGGCTGATCGTCACCCACTGCCGCGTCGCGCCGACCATGTGGGCGATGTCGGCATGGGTGAAGGCCGCGGCAATGACCTTGCCGTCGGGATCGTCTACACCGTAGAGGTCGACGAGATGCAGCAGCAGATGGGCGAGCCGCTCGGTAATCGAGCGTGTCCCCAGCATTTGAGCCAGGGCGGAGTAGCATTTTCCCTTGAAGCTCAACCCTTCGATCAGCCCGATCGCGAGATTGGGGATCTCCGCCACCAGCGTTCGCAGCTCCTTGCCGGGAAGCTGGATCACGCTGGCATTGCTGGCGGCGATGCCGGACCATTGATGCACACCGGTGTCGAACACCTCGGGTCCGCCGACGAAATTGCCAACATGCCAATAGGCCAGCGTGATCTCCCGCCCCTGCGGCGACGTATAGAACACCCGGATGCGGCCGCTCTCGACCAGGAAGATGCCGTCGTGCCTGGCGCCCTGGCTGAACAGCGTCTGGCCGCGGTTCAGGACCTTGCGGCGGCCCTGCTTGAGCACGTGCTCGCGCTCGCGCAGGCTGAGCCTTTCGATCAGCGACGGTGGGCCGCCGATGGATTGCTGGCTTTCGGTGAGCAGCAGCGACGAACTGGTCACCGCGCGTGCTGACGTCGTGGGAGAGGGCACGGCTTCCGCAGCTGATTTGGCCGCCTGCAGCAACATGTCTTGCCTCCGCATTGATCACACTGATCAGAAGCGGAGCAATGTTCGTGCCATCCGTCACCGCACGACGGGGCTTAGTCGGCAGCGAGTTCCCAGAGGTATGATTTCGGATAGATGCCACGATTGTGGCCGTCGGAAAACGCGATGTTCAGCCCGTAGCCGAGGTCACTGACCCCCACGATGCCGATCCCGGGAAATTGCGCCGGGAAGCGGCCGTCAAGGCGGGCGCGCTTGCAATGCGCGCACATGCAGGACAGGCGAAGCCGCTCGGCCGATATCAAGCCAGGAGCAGCTCCGCTCGCGCTCCGCAGCAGCAATGACGACAGATCGGCGCTGACCTCGCCGTCTGCGACTTCAACGTCTGTCATGTTGCCTCCCGGTTGTGTCATGGCCGTCGCCGGGAGGCTAGGCAAATGGTTCGGGCGCACCCAGCAACTAATTGCCTCGGCGGCGCGAATCCTGGGCACGGTGCGCCGCCGCCATGCTCTCGACCGGGACGCAGAAAAGTTTGCAACTAATCCACCGGCCCGGCGCGTTCGAAATTGCCGGACTGCGCCGTTTCCGCGAGATCGTGCTCAGCAACCGCCACAAGGCGCACCGCTGCGCCCCAGGAGACGACGATGAGCGCTTTTCAGACCGAGACGGTGTTGTCGGTCCGGCACTGGACCGATTCGCTGTTCAGCTTCACCGCCACACGGGATCCCGGCTTCCGCTTCCAGAATGGGCAGTTCGCGATGATCGGGCTCGAGGTCGATGGCCGGCCGCTGATGCGCGCCTACAGCATGGCGAGCGCCAATCACGAGGAGGAGCTGGAGTTCTTCAGCATCAAGGTGGCGGACGGGCCACTGACCTCCCGGCTGCAGAAGATCAAGGAGGGCGATCGCATCCTGGTCGGGCGCAAGGCGACGGGAACGCTGATCGCGGGCAACCTCATTCCCGGCAGGCGTCTGCTGCTGCTGTCGACCGGCACCGGGCTGGCGCCGTTCGCCAGCCTGATCAAGGACCCCGACATCTACGAGACCTATGAGACCATCGTGCTCGCCCATGGCTGCCGCCAGGTCTCCGAGCTCGCCTATGGCGAGCAGCTCGTGGACAGCCTGCGCGGCCACGAATTCTTCGGACCACTGGTCCAGGACCGGCTGCTCCACTACCCCACGGTGACCCGCGAGCCGTTCCGCAACCGCGGCCGCATCACCGACCTGATCGCATCAGGGCAGATGTTCGCCGACATCGGCGGGCCCGACCTCGATGTCGAGACCGACCGCGTCATGCTTTGCGGCAGTCCGGCGATGCTGGCCGAGCTGCAGACCATGCTGGAGGGCCGCGGCTTCGTCGAAGGCAACCACAGCACGCCCGGCCATTTCGTGGTCGAGAAGGCGTTCGTCGAGCGCTGACCGTCCACGGAAGAATTGCGCGTCCCGCGACAACTAATTGCTATCGCCGGATGCGCTGCTGAACAACTCTGACCCGGACCGGTGGTTTTCCGGCCAAGCAGGAGCTTAGAATGGCAATGGATGAGATCGTCGACGGCCTCTCGGAGGTGTCCTGCGACGTGCTGGTGATCGGCGGCGGCACCGCCGGCCCGATGGCCGCCCTGAAGGCCAAGATGAAGAATCCGAAGGCCAACGTCGTTCTGCTGGAGAAGGCGAACGTCAAGCGTTCCGGCGCGATCTCGATGGGCATGGACGGGCTGAACAACGCCGTCATTCCCGGCTACGCGACACCGGAGCAGTACACCAAGGAAATCACGATCGCCAATGACGGCATCGTGGACCAGAAGGCGGTGTATAAATACGCCCAGAGCTGCTACGGGATCATCGAGGAGCTCGACAGCTTCGGCATCCGCTTCCTCAAGAACGAGAACGGCGACTACGCCGTCAAGAAGGTGCACCATATCGGCACCTATGTGCTGCCGATGCCGAATGGCGAGACCGTCAAGAAGGCGCTGTACCGGCAACTGCGCCGCGCGCGCATCCTGATCTCCAACCGCTACATGGCGACGCGGCTGCTGAAGTCGAGCGATGGCCGCATCGCCGGCGCGGTCAGCGTCAACACCCGCACCGCCGAGATGCTGGTGATCAAGGCCAAGGCGGTGATCCTGTGCATGGGCGCTGCCGGCCGGCTTGGCCTGCCGACCTCGGGCTACATGTTCGGCACCTATGAGAATGCCGCCAACTCCGGCGACGGCTATGCGATGGCCTATCACGCGGGCGCGGCGCTCGCCAATCTCGAATGCTTCCAGATCAACCCGCTGATCAAGGATTACAACGGTCCGGCCTGCGCCTATGTCGCCGGTCCCTTCGGCGCCTACACCGCCAACAACGAGGATCGCCGCTTCATCGAATGCGACTATTGGTCGGGCCAGATGATGCTGGAGTTCTACAACGAGCTGCTGTCGGGCAAGGGACCGGTGTTCCTGCAGCTCAAGCATCTGCACGACAAGACCATCGAGGAGATCGAGCACACCCTGCACAAGGTCGAGCGTCCCACGCGCGGACTGTTCCAGGAGGGACGCGGCGTCGACTACCGCAAGGAATCGATCGAGATGCACATCTCCGAGATCGGCTTCTGCTCCGGTCACAGCGCCTCGGGCGTGTTCGTCGACGACAATGCCCGCACCACCGTCCCCGGGCTCTATGCGGCCGGCGACATGGCCAGCGTGCCGCACAACTACATGCTGGGCGCGTTCACAAACGGCTCGTTCGCGGGCCTCGATGCGATGGAGTTCGCCGACAATCACGACTTCGGCGACATCGATGCGGCCGAGATCGAGATGGAACGCGAGCGCGTGCTGGCGCCGACGAAGCGCGAGGACGGCATTCCGCCGAACCAGATCGAGTACAAGACCCGGCGCCTGGTCAACGACTATCTGCAGCCGCCGAAGGTGACGCGGAAGTACGAACTCGGGATGCGCCGGCTCGCCGAGGTCCGCGAGGACATGCAGAAGCGCATGATCGCGCGCAACGCGCACGAGCCGCTGCGCGCGCTGGAGGTGCAGTCGATCATGGATTGCGCCGACATGGCGGCCCATGCCTCGCTGTTCCGCGAAGAGAGCCGCTGGGGGCTCTATCACTGGCGTACCGATTTCCCGGACAAGGACAACGAGAACTGGTTCTGCCACACGCTGCTGAGCAAGCAGGACGGCCGCATGACCAGCGAGAAGCGGGCGGTGCAGCCCTATGTCGTGCCGATCGCGGACGACGAGAAGGACCTCTACGACAAGCAGCGCATCCGCGCCAGCGCCTGACGATCAGACGGAGAACAGAGACATGCCTCTTGCCACCTATCAGACGTCGGTTCCGGTCGTCGTCGACGACGCCAAGTGCATCGCGGACAAGGGCTGCACGGTGTGCGTCGACGTCTGCCCGCTCGACGTGCTCAGGATCAGCGACATGACCGGCAAGGCCTTCATGGCCTATGACGAGTGCTGGTACTGCATGCCCTGCGAGGCGGATTGCCCGACCGGAGCCGTCACCGTCAACATTCCCTATCTGCTGAGGTGATCATGACGAGCCCGTTCGAAGCCTACGACGATCTCGACGACGCCGACGAGCGGCTCGGCGCCGCCGATCCCGCGGAGCGGCGGGTCGCGATCATCGCGTTGGGACATTCCGGCGATCCCGCCGCAGTCGGGCATCTGGCGAAGATGGTCGCCGATCCCGACGCCGGCGTGCGCCAGCAGGTCGCCATGGCGCTCGGCGAGTTCGACGGGCCGGAGGCGGCGGAGGCGCTGGTGCAGTTGCTCGTCGATCCCGAGCGGATCGTCGCATCGGCAGCCGCCGACAGTCTCGCCGAGTTCAAGGATCCCGCTTCGGCCAACGCCATCCTGCCGCTGGTGAAGCACGCCCACGCCTTCGTCCGGATGGGTGCGCTGCGCGCGTTGAAGGAGTTGCGGCGCAAGGACACGCTCAAGCCGGCGCTGGAGGCGTTGCAGGATCCGGATGCCGCCGTCCGCGTGCAGGCGATCGGCGTCATCGGCTTCCTCAAGCTCGAGGAGTCGATTCCGGCGCTGACGGCGCTGATCGGTGATCCCGATGCGCATGTCCGGCGCGCGGCGGTCAGCGCGCTTGCCTTCTCGCACATGAAGATCGCCGCGGAGACCATCACCCGCGCGCTCAAGGATTCCGACTGGATGGTGCGGGAGATGGCGGCCGAGACGCTCGGGCTCAACGTCAATGGCGCGGTCGCCGCCGATCCGTTGATCGCCTGCCTGGCGGATGAGTTCTGGCAGGTGCGCCTGAAGGCGATCCGCAGCCTCGGACGCATGAAGGTGCTGCATGCGGTGCGGCCGATCGGCCATTGCATCACCCACGAGCAGGCCAATCTGCGCAAGGAGGCCGCGGCTGCGCTCGGCGAGATCGCCGCGCCCGACGGCGAGCCGTACCTCGCGCTGGTAGCCGACGATCTCGATCCCGACGTGCGCAAGAATGCGAGATGGGCGCTGCACCAGATCGCGGCGAGCAAGGCGAGAACCGGCGCGTAATCGCGCGCCGGCCACGACCGTTCCCGACCGGCTGGCGGACCAGGCGGCAAGACAGATGACCAGCCTTGCGACGATGATGTCGCAGCCGATCGCGCGCGAGCCCCGCAGGGCCGCGCGCCGCACGTTCTCGTGCATCCCACGTCCGGTTCTGGACGGCTCCCGGATTGTCTGACAGAAACGTCCGACGCATCCATCGCGCATCATGACCGCTGCAGCGCAAACAGGGAGAGCGGCCGGCCGATCCGGCCATGGTCACACGCCTCCGTTGCCTCGGCTGTCGAACGGTCGCGAGGGGATGCGCGGTGCCGAGGTCTGCCATGGCCGCGGACGAGCTGAAGGAAGTCGGAGAGCTGCCATGAACGCCAATGTCAAACTGCCTGCCGCCAAGGGCGTCTTCATCGACAACAAGTGGCAGCCCGCGCAGTCGGGCCGCACCATTGCGATGCTGGCTCCGGCGACCGGACAGGTGATCGCCTCGATTGCCGCCGGTGACGCAGCCGACATCGATCTTGCCGTGGCGGCGGCGCGCCGCGCGCTCGAAGGCCCGTGGGGCCGGCTCGCCGCGGTGGAGCGCGGGCGCCTGCTGTCGAAGCTCGGCCGCCTCGTCGAGGACAATGCCGAGGAACTCGCGAAGCTCGAAGCGGCCGATACCGGAAAGCCGATGAAGCAGGCCAAGGCGGACGTCGTCGCCGTCGCGCGCTATTTCGAATATTACGGCGGCGCCGCCGACAAGGTGCATGGCGACACCATCCCGTTTCTCGACGGCTTCTTCGTCACGACCGTCTACGAGCCGCTCGGCGTCACCGGCCATATCATTCCGTGGAATTATCCGGGGCAGATGTTCGGCCGCACCGTCGCGCCGGCGCTGGCGATGGGCAACGCGACCGTGATCAAGCCGGCCGAGGAGGCCTGCCTGGTGCCGCTGCGTCTCGCCGAACTCGCGGCGGAAGCCGGTTTCCCGGCCGGTGCGATCAACGTCGTGCCGGGTCTCGGTGAGGAGGCGGGTGCGGCGCTGTCGGCGCATGACGGTATCGATTTCATCTCCTTCACCGGCAGCCCCGAGGTCGGCACGCTCGTGCAGACGGCGGCTGCGAGGAATCACATCGGCTGCACGCTCGAGCTCGGCGGCAAGTCGCCGCAGATCGTATTCGCCGACGCCGATCTCGATGCGGCGTTGACCTCGGTGGCCGCGGCGATCGTGCAGAACGCCGGCCAGACCTGCTCGGCCGGTTCGCGCGTGCTGGTGGAGCGCTCGATCTGGGACCGCTTCCTGGCCGACCTCACCTTGCGCTTCGAGAAGATCACGGCCGGCACGCCGGAGATGGACCTCGATCTCGGCCCGGTCATCAGCGCGGTCCAGAAGACGCGGATCGAAAACATGCTGGCGCGCGCCGAAAGCGGCGGCGCCAGGCGCGTGGCGTCCGGCAGGATCGCCGACGGCGTGCCGGGCGAGGGCTTCTATGTGGCGCCGGCGCTGTATCAGCATGTCGCGCGCGACTCCGAGCTGGCGCGCGAGGAGGTGTTCGGTCCGGTGCTGGCGGCGATGCCGTTCGACGACGAGGCCGACGCCGTCAGGCTCGCCAACGCCACCGATTTCGGCCTGGTCGCCGGCGTCTGGTCGGGCGACGGCTCGCGGGCGATGCGCGTCGCCCGCAAGGTCAAGGTCGGCCAGATGTTCGTCAACGGCTACGGCGCCGGCGGCGGCATCGAGCTGCCGTTCGGCGGCATGAAGAAATCGGGCCATGGCCGCGAGAAGGGTTTCGAGGCGCTGTACGAGCTTGCCGCGATGAAGACCCTGATCGTCAAGCACGGCTAGCGGATTCGCATCTCCGATCAATTCTGCCGTGCGGACGTCACTGGCAACGCCGCCCGGCGTTGTTGTTGTCAGCCCGCGCGGCGAAGCGCTCGAGCATGATCCGGAAAAGTGGAAGCCGGTTTTCCGCAAAGATCATGCTCAAACAAAGAGATGACATCAGGCTTTGCAGAAGGAGACCAGCGGATGGGCGACGAGAAAGAATTGTTCGAGAAGGGCCTGAAGGTGCGCCGCGAGGTGCTCGGCGCGGGCTATGTCGATGGCAGCCTCGCCAAGGCCGACGACTTCATGATGGCCTTCCAGCACATCACAACCGAAATGTGCTGGGGCTATGCCTGGACCCGGCCGGGGCTCGATCGCCGCACCCGCAGCATCATCAACCTCGCGATGCTGACCGCGCTCAGCAAGCCGAGCGAATTGAAGCTGCACGTCAAGGGCGCGCTCACCAACGGCGTCACGGTCGACGAGATCAAGGAGATCCTGCTGCACGCGACCGTCTATTGCGGCATTCCCGCTGGCCTCGAGGCGTTCAAGGCGGCGCATGAGGTGCTGGTCGCGGAAGGCGCCATCGCCAAGAAGGACGGCGCATGAGCGCGCCGCAAAAGGTCCTGTTCGTCGGCATCGGCAACATGGGCTGGCCGATGGCCGCGCGCCTGCTCGGCGCCGGCTTCGCGGTTGTCGTCAATGATGCCGTCCCCGACCGGGCCGCGGACTTCGTGCGCCAGGTCGGCGGCATCGAGGCGCGGGATCTTGCGGCGGCAGCGCCAGATGCCGATGTCATCATCACGATGCTGCCGACCAGCAGACATGTCGCGGACGCGGTCGCGGCATTGCGCGCGGGCCTGAAGCAGGATCACGTCCTGATCGACATGAGTTCCGGCGCGCCGGCGGCCACGCAGGCGATTGCGGCCGATCTCGCTCCGCTCGGCGTGACCATGCTCGATGCGCCCGTCAGCGGCGGCGTGCCGCGCGCGGTGACGGGCGAGCTCGCGATCATGGCCGGCGGCGATGCCGCCGCGCTCGACCGCGTCGAGCCGCTGCTGCGCGCCATGGGCACGACGATCCACCGCATCGGCGGCCTTGGCTCGGGCCAGGCGATGAAGGCGCTCAACAACCTCGTCTCCGCTGGTGGCTTCCTGATCGGGATCGAGGCGCTGCTGATCGGCCAGCAGTTCGGGATCGATCCCGGCCTGATGACCGACGTGCTGAACGCCTCGACCGGCATGAACAACTCGACGCAGAAGAAGTTCAGGCAGTTCGTGCTGTCGCGCCAGTTCAACAGCGGCTTCGGGCTCGATCTGATGGTGAAGGACCTGTCGATCGCGCTCGAGGTCGCGCGCGCCGCCGGCGTCGCCGCGCCGTTCTCCAACCTCTGCCGCGAGCTTAGCGCCAGCGCGCAAGGGATGCTCGGACCCGGGCAGGATCACACGGCGCTGGCGAAGCTGAGCGAGGCGCTGGCCGGCGTCGAGCTGAAGGGCTGACGTCCCCGACTGCGTCACAGACCACCGTCATTCCGGGTTCAATCCTCAACGCGTAGCCGCTTCGCGCCTTCGCATTGACGATTGCCCCGGAATGACGGTGGAAACTGCAACTGCTGAGATCCGCGTGACGCAGCAGGACTACCCCTGGCGCCGCAGGAACCCGGTGATCGTGACCTTCTCCCAGATCCCGGCCGCGGCAAACGGGTCGGCGCGATTGAACGCTTCGACCTCGGCGCGGCCGGGAGCCTCGACCAGGAACAGGCTTCCGATCATCGTCGCGCCGTCGTCGGAGACGAGCGGGCCGGACATCACGATCGTGACGGGCAGGCGCGCGCTGTCGCCGAGATAGGCCTTGTGGGCGTCGTAGTTGGCAAGCCGGACCGGCATCGCGTCGCGCTTGTCGAGCGCGTGAATCGCAAACAGCATGAATTCTCTCCGCAAGTCGAAGCAGGACGGCTGCGTGCCGCCCTGCTTCCGGACTGATGGCTGATCCTATTTCGCGCCAAGCTTGCTGGCATCCTCGAAGCTCGGGCAGGTCCGCTGTTCCAGCGCCACGTCGAACGGCTGGTAGTTGTCCTTGGTGATGACCGTCGGCTTCAGCACGATCTCGTTGATCACCGGCTGCCCGCGCAGCGAGCGGACGGCCATCATGGTGCCGAGGCAGCCCTGGGCGAAGCCGTTGTAGTCGCCGCTGGCGAGCAGCTTGCCGGACTTGATCGCGTCGATCGCCTCCTTGGTGCCGTTGATGCCGATCACCTGCGCCTTGCGGTTGGCGCCGTCGAGCGCCTCGATCGCGCCGACCGCCATCGCGTCGTTGGCGGCGAGCACGCCGTCGATCTGCGGGTTGGACTGCATCAGGTTCTCCATCACCTGCAGCGCCTGCAGGCGCTGATAGTTGCCGGGCTGCGACGCCAGCAGCTTGGCGCCGGGGTTCTCCTTGAGCGCGTCGTTGAAGCCGCGGACGCGGTCGACATTGGTCAGCGAGCCCTTGACGCCTTCGATGATGACGATGTTGCCCTTGCCGCCGAGCGTCTTGAGCAGGAAACGTCCGGTCTCCAGGCCCAGGCTGTAGTCGTCGGCGCCGACGAAGGCGACGAACTTGCCGCCGGCGGAGCGGTCGGTGATGTTGACGACGGGGATCTTGGCGTCGTTGATCTTCTCGACCCCGGGCACCATCGCCTTGTAGTCGACCGGCGTGAACACGATCGCGCTCGGCTTCTTGACGACGACATCCTCGATCTGGCTGAGCTGCTCGGGGATCGAGTCCGGCTTGGTCGGGATGTAGTGCAGGATCTTGGCGTTGAGCAGCTTCGCCATGTTGTCGGCCCCGACGCGCACCGTCTGGAAGAACGGGTTGGTCTGGTTCTTGGTGAAGACGGCGATGGTCTCGCCGTCGGCGCGGGCCTGCGTCGCGCCCGCGGAGATCAGCAGTGACAGAGCGAGGCAGCGCGTAATCCGGTGTTGCATGTCGTTTCCTTCCCTCGTTTTTCTTGGTTGTCGTCCAGGTTCATTGCGTCGGGCGCCTTGTCTTCATGTCGAGCCAGACGGCGATGATCACGATGATTCCGGTGACGAGCGGCTGCCAGTTGGCGCTGATCGCGAGCAGGTTCATGCCGTTCAGCACCAGCGTCAGGATCAGGGCGCCGATGAAGGTGCCGAACACCGTGCCGACGCCGCCGAACAGCGACGTGCCGCCGATCAGCACGGCCGCGATCGCCGGCAAGGTCAGGCTCTCCGCCGATGTCGGCCTCGGCCGAGTTGAGGCGCGACAGGAAGATGATGGAGGCGAGCCCTGCCATGGTGCCGGAGACGGTGTAGACCAGCAGCAGCCGGCGCGCGACCGGAATGCCGGAGAGCCGTGCCGCGACCGGGTTGGCGCCGATCGCGTAGATCTCCTGGCCCCAGATCGTGCGTTGGGCGAAGAACGATCCGATCGCGAGAAACACCAGCAGCAGATAGACCGGGATCGGCAGTCCAAGCAGATAGCCGCTGCCGATCTGGCGGAAGCCAGCCGGGAATCCGTGGATCGTCTCGCCCGCCATGTACCAGTAGGTGACGCCGTTCAGCACCCACAGCATGCCGTAGGTGGCGATGAAGGAGGGGATGCGCAGCGCCGTGACCATGAAGCCGTTGAGAAAGCCGACGCTGCCGCCCGCGAGCAGCCCGGTGACGATCCCGAGCGCGGGCGAGCCGGTCTGATGGATCACCGTGCCGGCGAGACACGCCGACAAGGCAACGTTGGCACCGACCGACAGATCGAGGCCGGCCGTCAGCACCACCAGCGTCAGGCCGGAGGCGATGAAGAAGGTCAGGCTTGCCTGCCTGAGCACGTTGAGGATGTTGCCGAGGCTGAGGAAGGAGTCGCTCAGCACGGTCAGCGCCGCGCAGATCAAGAGCGCGGCGAGCATGCGATAGAACACCTGCGCTGCGTTCTGCGACAGGAGCGAGCGCGGCGGCAGGACGCCTTCCTTGGCGATGTCGGTCATGACCGGCTCCGCAGGCCGTCGAGGAACATCGCGACGATGACCAGCGCGCCGACGCTCGCGACCTGCACGGAGGAGGGCAGCGACACCAGATTGAGCCCGTTGCGCAGCACGCCGACGGCGATGACGCCGAGCACGGTGCCGAGCAGCCAGCCATTGCCGCGCTCGAACGAGGTGCCGCCGACCGCGACCGCGGCGATGGCGTCGAACTCCATCCCGAGCCCCGCGGTCGGATGTCCCGAATTCATCCGCGCGGTCATCAGCAGACCGGCGATGCCCGCCATCGTGCCGCCGATCGCATAGACCGCGATCAGGAGCCGTGTCGGCGACAGGCCGGCATAGCGCAGCGCCTCACGATTGCCGCCGAGCGCGAAGACGTAGGTGCCGAACTTGGTATGATACAGCAGGCCGTGAAACACCGCGTAGGTCACGAGCCCCATCACGATCGGCACGGGAATGCCGAGCAGCGTCGCCGAATAGATGTCGCGCACCCCGTGGGGAATGCCGACCACGCTCTGGCCGTCGCTCACGATCAGCGACAGGCCCTGCGCCATGCCGAGCGTGGCGAGCGTCGCCACGAAGGGCGGAATCCCGACGATCGCGACCAGCCAGCCATTGACGGTGCCGAACGCCGCGCCGACCAGGACGGCGGCGCCCAGGCCGAGCAGCACGGATTTGGTCGCGAGCGAGACGATGGCGACGCAGAGCGAGGTCAGCGTCAACACCGCGCCCATCGACAGGTCGAGCCCTTCGGTCATGATGATCAAGGTCATCGGCAGCGCGAGCATGGTCAGGATCGTCGACTGCACCAGCACGTTGGAGAGGTTCGCGGCCGACAGGAAGCCCGGCGCGATCGCGCCGAACAGCGCGATCAGCAGCACCAGCACGATCGCCACGCCCGGGATGCGCTGCAAGGTTCGGATCGGCGAGACGATGGCGGTGTCACTCATCATGCATCCCCAGTCGCACGATATTCTCCTCGGTCAGCTCGCTGCGCGCGAGGTGCCCGGCGACGCGGCCCTCCCGCATCACATAGGCGCGGTCGCAGACGTGGCAGATCTCGATCTGCTCGGACGAGATCATCAGCGCGGCCGCGCCGTCGGCGACCAGCCGGTCGATCAGCGCGAAGATCTCGGACTTGGCGCCGACGTCGATGCCGCGCGTCGGCTCGTCGAAGATGAACAGCCTGGCGCCGGCCGCCAGCCATTTGCCGATTACGACCTTCTGCTGGTTGCCGCCCGAGAGCAGGCCGACCGTCTGCCGCGCATTCGGCGTCGCGATCCGCAACTGCCGGATCAGCCCGTCCGCCGTGCGCTGCGCGCCGCGGGGATCGTAGAGCCCGCTCGGAAACAGCTTCTTCAGCGCCGATACCACGAGGTTGTCGCCGACCGAGCGCAGCAGCGCCAGGCCCTCGCTCTTGCGGCTCTCGGGGATCAGCGCGATGCCGCGGCGCGCGGCGATATCGGGCTCGCCCGCAATCGGCTTGCCGGCGAAGATGATCTCGCCTTCGCTGACCGGATCGGCGCCGAAGATCGCGCGCGCCACCTCGGTGCGGCCGGAGCCGACGAGGCCGCACAGCCCGACGATCTCGCCCCGCCGCACCTCGATGTTGATGTCGGCAATCCCGCTGGGCGCGCTCAGTCCCTTGACCTCGAGCACGAGCTCGCCGGGCGTTTCCGCGAAATGCCGCGGATAGCTCATGTCGACGTTGCGCCCGACCATCATGCGCACGAGCTGGTCGGGGGTGACATCGGCGGGCCTGATGTCGTCGATGCGGCGGCCGTCGCGCAGCACGGTGATGCGGTCGCCGAGCGCGAACACCTCGGCCATGCGGTGCGAGATGTAGACGATGGCGACGCCGTCCGCCTTCAGCCGCCTGATCAGCGCGAACAACAGCTCCGCCTCGCGGTCGGACAGCGCCGCGGTCGGCTCGTCCATCACCAGGATCCGCGCGTTCTGGCTGATCGCCTTGGCGATCTCGACCATCTGCTGCTGCGCGACGCCGAGCGTGTCGACAATGACCGAGGGATCGATGTCGAAACCGATGCTGTCGAGCACGCGCTTGGCGTCGGCCAGGATCTTGCGGCGATCGATGGTGCCGGGCAGGCGGCCCTTCGGTTCGCGGCCGAGATAGATGTTCTGCGCGATGTCGAGGAACGGCACCAGCGAGAATTCCTGGAAGATGACGGCGATGCCGAGCTTTTGCGCGTCGGCCGTCGATGATATCTCGACCCTCTCCCCCTTGTAGCTGATCTCGCCCGCATCGGCGCTGTAGGCGCCGCACAGCACCTTCATCAGGCTGGACTTGCCGGCGCCGTTCTCGCCGAGCAGCATGTGGACTTCGCCCGGGTAGATCGCGAACGAGACGTCGTCCAGCGCCTTGACGCCGGGAAACGACTTGCTGATGCCGCGCAGCTCCAGCAGCGGTGCGGGCGGTGGAGCTGCGATGGCGGCCGCCGCGCTCATGCCTGCGCTCCGCCGGCGAAGATCTTGCCCGGATTCATCAGGCCCTCGGGATCGAGCGCGGTTTTGATGGCGCGCATCACCGCAACGGCTTCGCCGAGCTCGTGCTGGAGATAATCGATCTTGCCGAGCCCGATGCCGTGCTCGCCGGTGCAGGTGCCGTCCATTGCGATCGCACGCGCGACCATGCGCGCCTGCAGCGCCTTGGCGCCGGCGAGCTCGCTGTCGTCGCCTGGATCAACCAGGATCAGCATGTGGAAATTGCCGTCACCGACATGGCCGACGATCGGCGCGAGGAAGCCGTTGGCATCGGCGTCCCGGCGCGTCTCGGTCAGGCATTCAGCCAGCCGCGAGATCGGCACGCAGACATCGGTGATGACGGCGCGCGCGCCGGGCCGCAGGCCCAGTCCGGCATACAGCGTGTTGTCGCGCGCGTGCCATAGCCGGCTGCGGTCCTCGGCCGCCCTGGCCCAGGCGAAGCCGCGGCCGCCATGCCCGGTCGCGATCGCTTCCGCCGTCTGCGCCTGCTCGGCGACGGCGGCCTCGGAGCCGTGGAATTCGAGGAACAGGGTCGGCGTCTCCCGATAGCCGAGCTTGGAATAGGCGTTGATGCCGCGCATCATGACGTCGTCGACGAGCTCGATCCGGGCGGCCGGGACCGCCGACTGGATCAAGGCGATCGCGGTGTCGACCGCGTCGTGCAAAGTCGGGAAGCTGCAGGTCGCGGCCGAGATCGCCTGCGGCACGGGATGCAGCTTGAGCGTGATCTCGGTGATCACGCCGAGCGTTCCCTCCGATCCGACGAACAGCCGGGTCAGGTCGTAGCCGGCAGCCGATTTGCGCGCACGCTTCGCGGTGCGGATCACCCGGCCGTCGGCCAGCACCACCTCCAATGCGAGGACGTTGTCCTTCATGGTGCCGTAGCGCACCGCCATGGTGCCGGAGGCGCGGGTCGAACTTCATGCCGCCGATCGAGGCATCGGCGCCGGGATCGATCGGAAAGAACAGGCCGGTCGTGCGCAGCTCCGCATTGAGCTGCTTGCGCGTGATGCCGGGCTGAACCACGACGTCCATGTCGGCGTCGTGCACGGCCAGCACCTTGTTCATACGGGAGAAGTCGAAACAGACGCCGCCCGCGGCCGCCGCGGCATTGCCTTCGAGCGACGTTCCGGCGCCGAACGGCACGATCGGCATGCCGGCCTCGGCGCACAGCGTGACGATGGCACTGACCTCCTGCGTGGTCTCCGGGAACACGACGATGTCGGGCGGCATCGCGGGATAATACGACTCGCTCCGGCCGTGCTGATCCAGCACGCCGCGCGCGAGGCTCGCGCGTGGCCCGATCAGGCTCGAAAGCCGCTCGGCCAACGCGCCGGTGCCGACCCGCAACTCCATCATTCCTCCCGTTCGCTTCCTCGACGATGACAGGACTCTTGACGGTCCTTGTCGTCCGCTCAGCTCAAACCTGATTGGCGCGCTCCGCAAGCCGTTTCAGGCCGAAGTCGTAGTTGAGATGGAAATATCCCTGCGCCACCATGCGGCCATCTGGCGCACGACCCGGCGGGCAGCGCGTGAAGTCGCGGATCAGGCTGTCCTTGACGCCGAACACGACGTCGGAATCGAGATACTGATCACCGGCGACGAACACATGCGTCACCAGCCGCTCGAAGCCCGGCGCCGAGATCATGAAATGCACATGCGCCGGTCGCCACGGGTGCCGTCCCTGCGCCTTGAGCATGTCGCCGACCGGCCCGTCGTCGGGGATCGGATAGGCGGCGGGCTTGATCGACCAGAAATGGAAGCGCCCGTCGCCGTCGGTGTGGAAGCGCGCGCGCATGGCGAGATCGCCGATCTGCTCGAGCCGTTGCACGTCGTAATAGCCGTCGTCGTCGGAGTGCCAGACATCGACGACGGCGCCTGCGAGCGCGCGCGCCGTCCGCGCTCGACACCGAGCCGGTCACCAGCAGCGGATCGCCCTTCATCGGTCCCGAGATGTCGTCGCCGTTGGCGCGTTCCGGCGCCGCCTGGACGAAGAACGGGCCGAGCACCGTGGTCTCGGTGGCGCCTTCCGGCACCGGATGATTGATGGCGTCGACCAGCATGGAGACGCCGAGCGTGTCCGACAGCAGGATGAACTCCTGGCGCTTGTCGTCGCACATCCGGCCGGTGCGGGTGAGGAAGTCGATGCCATATTCCCATTCCTGCTGGGTCGGACGGACCTCGCGCACGAAGGCATGGAGATGGCGCACCAGCGCCTCGCTGACCTGTTTGATCCGCGCATCGCTCGCGCCCGCCAGGCGTTCGAGCACGGCATCTGTGATCGTGGTCTCGTTGAAGTTGCGCAAGATGCGGCTCCTTTCAGACCGGCTCGCCGAGTCCGGACAGCCGTTCGACATGCCGGACGGTGGCGAGGAAGTCGGTTTCGGCCTCGCCCTGCGCGATCAGCGCGGCATAGGTCTCGCGCACCTGCGCCGCGAGCTGCAGCGGCACGCCGACGCCGTGGCCGGCGCCGAGAATGAGATCGAGATCCTTGGCCATCTGCGCGCAGGAGAACGTCGCGGCAAAGTCGCGTGCCAGCAGCGGCGCGGTCTTGTACTTCACCATCGGCGAGGCGACCGCGCTGTCGTGCAGCACCTGCAGGATGTCCGGCCAGGCGAGGCCGCCCTTGCGCGCCAGCGCCAGGCTCTCGGCCATCATCGCCGCGGTCGTCGCGATCATTAGGTTCACGGCGAGCTTGGCGTAGCGCGCCTCTTCCGCCGCACCGAGATAGGTCTGCGCGCGGGTGAAGCTTGCCAACAGCCGCGTGATCCGCGCGAAGGCCGCTTTCGGTCCCGACACGAAGCAGGTCAGCTCGCCGGTGTGGGCGATGCTGGCATTGCCGGAGATCGGCGTGCGCAGATAAGCGACGTCGCGGGCGGCCGCGGCGGCGGCGACCGCGCTCGACGCATCGATGCCCACGGTGCTGGTCTCGATCAGGATCGCGCCGGTCGCCATGGCTGCAATCAGTCCGTTGCTGCCGAGCATCGCCGCGCGCAGTGCAGCGTCGTCGGGCAGCGACGAGATGACGACGGCATGGCCGCGCACCGCCTCGGCGGCAGACGACGCGGCGGCCATGCCGAGCGCACGTGCCTCGTCGAGCCGGGTGGCGTTGGGATCGAACGCCGTGACGTCATAGCCGGCCTTGGCGAGCCGCGCCGCGACCGGCAGGCCGATCTTGCCGATGCCGATGAAGGCGAGGCGCTTGTCAGGAAATGACATCGATGCCGTCCGTTGCTTGCTTCATGCGCCGGGCCCGCGGCCGGGCAGGCCGTCGAAGGTGAACGCCCCCGTCACGTGCCGGTCACCGCAGCGATGGGATAATCGACCTGGAAGCGGCCGATCCTGAGGTCGCCGAGCTCCTCGCGCACGCGCAGGTGCTCGGGGTGCGCGGCATAGGCCTGCAGCGCGGCACTGCTGGCGAACTCGGAGAACAGGACGACGTCGCAGGCGTAGTCGACGTCGCTGACATCGAGACCGACCTCGATGTGGGTCAGGCCGTCGATGCGGCCCTTGAGGCCCTCGAACAGGGTCTTGACCTTGAGCCGGGCAGCGGCGCGCTCGGCGGCCGTCTCGGCGCGCAGCCGCCACATCACGATGTGCCTGATCGGCCCCGTCATTCCTGCGTCCTCACCTGGGCTTTGTTCTTGTCCGGCGATTTTGCCTTGCAGGAAATGGAAATAAAGCCCAAAAATTGTAACTCTGTTTTCCGCTTAGCGTAACAATGGACCGTCTGCTCCAGCTCGAGGTGTTTTCCAGGACGGCAGAACTCGGCAGCCTGTCCAAGGCCGCCGAGGCCTTGCGGATGTCCAACGCCGCGGCGAGCCGGCATCTCAGTGCGCTGGAGGAGCGGCTCGCGGTGCGCCTGATCGAGCGCAACACGCGCCGTCTCTGGTTGACCGAAGCCGGGCAGGAGCTGCTGCAGCGCTGCGGCACGCTGCTCAACGAGCTGGCCGAGGCTGAGGATGCGGTCAGCGATCGCGCGCTGTCGCCGCAGGGCATGCTGCGCGTCACCAGCTCGCTGTCGTTCGCGACGATCTATCTCGCACCGATGCTGCCGGCGTTCCGCGCGATGTATCCGAAGCTGAACCTGCAGATCATCGCCGCCAACCGCTATCCGGATTTCATCGAGGCGGGCATCGACGTGGCGATCCGCACCCGCGAGCATGAGCCGGACTCAGGGATCGTCGTCCGCCGCATCGGCCAGATGCGGCGCGTGCTGGCGGCGGCGCCGTCCTATCTCGCGAGCCGCGGCCGCCCCGCCGTTCCTGTCGATCTCGCGCGCCACGACATGCTGATCTATAATCTTGCCAATGATCCGTATTCGCTGTCCCTGCGCAACGGCACGACAGCCCAGAGCATTCGGATCGCCCCGACGCTCGACAGCAATGACGGCCAGGTGATCAGAGGTGCGGCGCTTGCCGGGCTCGGCATCCTGATCCAGCCGCTCTACATCGTGCAGGGCGACATACTGGCCGGCCGGCTGGTGCCGGTCCTGCTCGACTGGGAGCTGCCGCTCCTGACGATGAACATCGCCTACCAGAACCGCGTCAGGCTGCCGGCCAAGATCAGGGTGTTCGCCGATTTCCTCGTCGACCACATCAGAACCCATTCCGACCCGGGGATCTGGATCGAGCCGCCCAAGCCGGATTGAGCCGATGCCCCGCGTGCCGGGGCAGGGCTATCGCATATGAAGATCTGAGTGTTTCGCTACGCTGCCTCCACGTCGTCATGCCCGGGCTCCGTCCCGGGCATCCACGTCCTTCCCAGGATGCCGAACGACGTGGATGGCCGGGACGGAGCCCGGCCATGACGGTGTGGAAAGAGCCGACCTCAAACTTGTATCGTCAAATGCGATAGCCCTGCGTGCCGGGGGCAGGGTGTATTCCGAAAAAAGTAAATAGCTTGCTATTTTTCGGAAATCGTGGTCTCTTGCGTGCAACCCGCCTCGAGCAGAGGGACGGACGCGTCGTCACGAACGTGGAGGTGGGCTGCGATGGACGTGATGGCTGCGCCAGACGAGCGCGGTTGGCACGGACGGCGAAGTCGTGTGGTCCTGGCCTCTCGACGCTGAGGTCAAGTCCGCTGATGTTGCTTGACGGCACGCGCGGGCGATGGGGGCAAGAACGCCGATCCCCAAGGAGAGCACGAAGGACACCGTAAAGCCATCGCGCGGGGAAGGCCGGGTCTGTCCGGCTGTACCTGTGGTACCTGCCGCCTGCATTCTTTTGAGCAGGCGGGCCACGGGCCTCAGCCGAGGTCCGGCCTTCCTCGCGCCCTCTCGTTGTTCAGAGGGACATGACGAATGCATCACTCGGGTCTCACCGGCCGCGAGACGGCGAGATCGTGTCTCGTTGGCCGACGGCGCCAACCCAATCCTCATGGCGTCATCCCGGACAAGCGCGCACCGCGCGCGCCGATCCGGGATCCATAACTCCCGGGAGGCGTGCGAGGCGCGATGGTCGACCGATCCCGCCCAGCCACATCAGCCGGTGGCTATGGGTCCCTGCGCAACCCGGGACAACACCGAAAGGTGCGGCAGGCGACACGGGCAAGGAGTCCCATCTTGGTTGAGCGATGCTCGCGAAAGGCTAGGGGCGATGCCTCCCCAAACGATCGCCCCTCGATCCGTAAAAACTCGGATCAAATTCTAAATATCAAGAATTATCAACGGCTTGTGACTGTCATCCGACTGTCATCGAACCTTTATAAAAGCCACACCGAGGCCCCTTAAAGCGGCCGGGGAAGCGCAATCGGGTGCATATGGCGCTTCGCTTCCCAAGCATGGAGACCAGCAATGAATTTCGTCAAAGCTATCGTCGCTGCCGGCTTGGTCGCCGCATCGACGTCGGCCTTCGCTGCCGACATCACCGGTGCGGGCGCGACGTTCCCGTTCCCGATCTATTCCAAGTGGGCGGACGCCTACAAGAAGGAGACCGGCAACGGTCTGAACTACCAGTCGATCGGTTCCGGCGGCGGCATCAAGCAGATCCAGGCCAAGACCGTGACCTTCGGCGCCACCGACGCGCCGCTCAAGGCCGAGCAGCTCGAGAAGGACGGCCTGGTGCAGTGGCCGATGGTGATGGGCGGCATCGTGCCGGTCGTCAACCTCGAGGGCGTGAAGCCGGGCGAGATGGTGCTGGACGGCGAGACGCTCGCCAACATCTATCTCGGCAAGATCACCAAGTGGGACGACGCCGCGATCAAGAAGCTGAACCCCAACGTCAAGCTGCCCTCCGACGCGATTGCCGTCGTGCGCCGCTCCGACGGTTCGGGCACGACCTTCAACTTCACCTACTACCTCTCCGAGGTGAGCGCCGACTGGAAGAGCAAGATCGGCTTCAACACCGCCGTCGAGTGGCCGGTCGGTGTCGGCGCCAAGGGCAATGAGGGCGTGTCCGGCAACATCGGCCAGACCAAGAACTCGATCGGCTATGTCGAGTACGCCTATGCCAAGCAGAACAAGCTCACCTACACCGGCATGATCAACAAGGCCGGCAAGACCGTGCAGCCGACCGTCGAGGCCTTCCAGGCCGCAGCCGCGAATGCCGACTGGGCCAAGGCCCCCGGCTATTACGTGATCCTCGCCAACCAGCCCGGCGACAAGTCCTGGCCGATGACGGCGGCGACCTTCATCCTGATGCACAAGGAGCCGACCGACAAGGCGGCGTCCGGCGAGGCCATCAAGTTCTTCAAGTGGTCGTTCGAGAAGGGTGCCAAGATGGCTGAGGAGCTCGACTACATCCCGATGCCCGACAGCGTCGTGAAGCTGATCGAGAAGACCTGGTCGGCCGACATCAAGAGCTGAGCTGGACATATCGAAAATCCCCTCTCCCGGCCACCGGGGGAGGGGCGCTACCGGGGTTGAGGCGTGTCCAAGGAACAGGGGGCAGAATTGGCAGAGATGGCGGTTCAGACCGAGGTCAGCGATATGGCGGCCGCTGCCGGACCCTATGACCGGGCACGCGCGCTCAGCGCCTTCAAACTCGGCGACGTCACTTTTTACTGGATCACCCGGCTCGCCGCGATCTCGGTGCTGCTGATCCTGGGCGGCATCATCGTGTCGCTCATTATCGGCGCCTGGCCGGCGATGAAGGCCTACGGCTTCGAATTCCTGTGGACACGGCGCTGGGCGCCGTCGGCCGATCCGCCGGTGCTGGGGGCGCTCGGACCGATCTACGGCACGCTGGTCACGTCCTTCGTCGCGATGCTGATCGCCATTCCGGTCGGTCTGGGCATTGCGATCTTCCTCACCGAGCTGTGCCCGCAATGGCTGCGCCGTCCGATCGGAATTGCCATTGAGCTGCTGGCCGGCATTCCCTCGATCATCTACGGCATGTGGGGCTTCTTCGTGCTGGGGCCGTTCCTGGCCTATACGTTCCAGCCGTTCATGATCAATCTCTGCTCCGGCATCCCCGTGCTGCAGGACATCTTCGCCGGTCCCCCGTCCTATCTCCAGCCTGTTCAACGCCTCGCTGATCCTGGCGATCATGGTGCTGCCGTTCATCACCTCGATCTCGGTCGACGTGTTCAAGACCGTGCCGCCGGTGCTGAAGGAAGCGGCCTACGGGGTCGGCTGCACCACCTGGGAGGTCGTGCGCAGCGTCGTCATTCCCTACACCCGTGTCGGTGTCATCGGCGGCATCATGCTGGCGCTGGGCCGTGCGCTCGGCGAAACGATGGCGGTGACCTTCATCATCGGCAACTCGTTCCGGATATCATCCTCGATCTTCGCGCCGGGCACCACGATCTCGGCGGCCATCGCCTCTGAATTCCAGGAGAGCGACGGTCTGCACCAGTCGAGCCTGATCCTGCTCGGCCTGCTGCTGTTCGTGCTCACTTTCTTCGTGCTGGCGAGCGCGCGCCTGATGCTCATGCGGCTCGAAGCCAAGGCGGGAAAATAAGCCATGTCCAGCGCTGATACGCTTACACTCGATGCGCAGGTCAATCCGATCTATGCGCGCCGGCGCCGCAGGGATATCGTGATCCGCGGCCTCTGCGTTGCTGCCGCGCTGTTCGGCGTCACCTGGCTGGCGCTGATCCTGTTCACGCTGTTCTATAACGGCCTCGCCGGCCTCAGCCTTCAGGTGTTTTCCGCCGACACCCCGCCGCCTGGCTCGAGTGAAGGCGGCCTGCGCAACGCCATCGTCGGCTCCTTGATCATGACGGTCATCGGCGTCGGCATCGGCGCGCCGCTCGGCCTGTTCGCCGGCACCTATCTCGCCGAATACGGCCGCAACGACCGCCTGACGTCGGTGATCCGCTTCATCAACGACATCCTGCTGTCGGCGCCCTCGATCATCATCGGCCTGTTCATCTACGGCGCGGTGGTGGTGCCGATGGGCAGCTTCTCGGCGCTTGCGGGCTCATTGGCGCTGGCGGTCATCGTCATCCCCGTGGTGCTGCGCACCACCGAGGACATGCTGCTGCTGGTGCCCAACCCGCTGCGCGAGGCGGCCTCGGCGCTCGGCCTGCCGCGGTCGCTGGTGATCCGCCGCATCGCCTATCGCGCGGCGCGCTCGGGCCTGATCACCGGCGTGCTGCTGGCGACCGCCCGCGTCGCCGGCGAGACCGCGCCCTTGCTGTTCACCGCGCTGTCGAACCAGTTCTGGAGCCTCAACCTCTCCAAGACGATGGCCAACCTGCCTGTCACCATCAACAACTTCGTTCAAAGCCCGTACGCTTATTGGAAGCAGCTGGCCTGGAGCGGAGCCCTTCTGATCACTCTGGCCGTGCTCGCCCTGAATGTCAGTGCACGTATTCTCGGCGCCGAGAGGAGCGCAAAATGACCGACCTGTCCGTATCCGTCAGCCAGCCCAACCCCGCCGCGCTGAACGGCAAGGTCTTGCCGGAAGCCCCGGCCAAGGTGACCGCGCGCAACCTGAACTTCTACTACGGCGATCACCACGCGCTGAAGAACATCAACCTGTCGCTGGGTACCAACCGTGTCACCGCTTTCATCGGTCCGTCCGGCTGCGGCAAGTCGACGCTGCTGCGCATCTTCAACCGGATGTACGATCTCTATCCGGGGCAGCGTGCCACCGGCCAGCTGATGCTGGACAGCACCAACATCCTCGATCCCAAGCTCGATCTGAACCTGCTGCGTGCCCGGGTCGGCATGGTGTTCCAGAAGCCGACGCCGTTCCCGATGACGATCTACGAGAACATCGCCTTCGGCATCCGGCTCTATGAGAAGATCTCCAAGTCGGAGATGGACGACCGGGTCGAGAAGGCGCTGCGCGGCGGCGCGTTGTGGAACGAGGTCAAGGACAAGCTCAACGCTTCGGGCCTGTCGCTGTCAGGCGGCCAGCAGCAGCGGCTGTGCATCGCGCGCACCGTGGCGGTCCGGCCGGAGGTGATCCTGTTCGACGAGCCGTGCTCGGCGCTCGATCCGATCTCGACCGCCAAGGTCGAGGAGCTGATCCAGGAGCTCGCCGAAAACTATACGATCGCCATCGTGACGCATAACATGCAGCAGGCGGCGCGCGTCTCCGACAAGACCGCCTTCATGTATCTCGGCGAGCTGAT
Source organism: Bradyrhizobium oligotrophicum (assembly GCA_050641875.1). GTDB lineage: Bacteria > Pseudomonadota > Alphaproteobacteria > Rhizobiales > Xanthobacteraceae > Bradyrhizobium > Bradyrhizobium oligotrophicum_B. Next base: position 670,723 of record CP192619.1, on the reverse strand, counting down.
CGAGTTCGACGACACCAGCAAGATCTTCACCTCGCCGAGCGATCGGCGGACCCAGGATTACATCACCGGCCGGTTCGGCTGACGCCGACGACATTGACTTCAGGAGATCATCATGGCCAGTGAACATACCGCCAAGGCGTTCGACAGCGATCTGCAGGATCTCACCCGGCTGGTGTCGGAGATGGGCGGCCTCGCCGAGCGGCTGATCGTCGATTCCGTCGACGCGCTGGTGCGGCGCGACATCGCGCTCGGCCAGAAGGTGGTCGAGACCGACGCGGAGGTCGACAAGCTGCAACGCATCATCGAGGAGCGCGCCGTGCTCACCATCGCGCGCCGCCAGCCGATGGCGATCGACCTGCGCGAGATCGTCGGCGCGATGCGCGTCGCGACCGATCTGGAGCGGATCGGCGATCTCGCCAAGAACATCGGCAAGCGCGTCGCGGCGCTGGAGAGCGACTTCCATCCGCTGAAGCTGATCCGCGGGCTCGAGCACATGACCGACCTGGTGCAGTCGCAGGTCAAGACGGTGTTGGACGCCTATGCGGCGCATGATCTGCCGGCGGCAATGACGGTGTGGAAGGGCGACGAGGAGGTCGACGCCATCTGCACCTCGCTGTTCCGCGAGCTCCTGACCTACATGATGGAGGATCCGCGCAACATCTCGTTCTGCATCCATCTGATGTTCTGCGCCAAGAACATCGAGCGCATCGGCGATCACGCGACCAACATCGCCGAGACGGTGTTCTATATGATCGAAGGCCAGCAGATCATGGACAAGCGCCCGAAGGGCGACATGACGAGCTTCGCATCGACGATCCCCGGCAACTGAGAGAGACGGTTCAGACATGGGCGCCCGAATTCTGGTGGTGGAGGACGAGGAGGCGCTGACGACGCTGCTGCGCTACAACCTCGAGGCCGAAGGCTACGAGGTCGAGACCGTGGCGCGCGGCGACGAGGCCGACACGCGCCTGAAGGAGCGTGTTCCCGATCTCGTCGTGCTCGACTGGATGCTGCCGGGCCTGTCCGGCATCGAGCTGTGCCGCCGCCTGCGGGCGCGGACCGAGACCCGGCAACTGCCGATCATCATGTTGACCGCGCGCGGCGAGGAGAGCGAGCGCGTGCGCGGGCTCGCCACCGGCGCCGACGACTACATCGTCAAGCCGTTCTCGGTGCCGGAGCTCCTGGCGCGGGTGAAGGGCCTGCTGCGTCGGGCGAGCCCCGAGCGGCTGGCGACCGTGCTGTCCTATGGCGACATCGAGCTCGACCGCGAGAAGCGCCGCGTCGCGCGCTCGGGCAGGCCGATCGATCTCGGCCCGACGGAATACCGCCTGCTCGAATTCTTCCTGGAGCATCCGGGCCGCGTATTCAGCCGCGAGCAACTGCTCGACAGCGTCTGGGGCCGCGACATCTATATCGACGAGCGCACCGTCGACGTCCATATCGGCCGCCTGCGCAAGCTGCTCAATCCGGGCCGCGAGCAGGACCCGATCCGCACCGTGCGCGGCGCCGGTTATGCGCTCGATGATCGCTTCGCCAAGAGCGAGCAGGTGTAAGGGGCGATCGGGCGTGAGGACCAAGCAGGTGTGAGGCGCGCGCGGGCCCGATTGAGGAGATCGCGGTCCGCTTTCCGCCACGCCGCCGCCGTCTTGATCGTGTTCTGCTTCGTGGCCCGTCACGATGTTTCGGTCCCAGCGGACGCCCTTGATCAAGACCATCATCATATCTCTTGCCGTGCTACTCGGCAGCGCGGCGGGCGCCACGGCCGCCGAGCTCGAAGACGCCGTCGCGGCGGCAGGCAACGGGCAGCATGCGGTGGCGATGCGACGGCTGCTGCCGCTGGCCGCCAAGGGCGATGCGCGGGCGCAGTTCGACGTCGGCTTCATGCAGGCGTTCGGCTGGGGCGTGCCGCGCAATCCGAGCGAGGCGCTGGCGTGGTACCGCAAGGCCGCCGATCAGGGGCTCGCTGTCGCGCAACACTATCTCGGCATCGCCTACGTCAATGGCGAAGGTGTTGCGAGCAATTACGGCGAAGCCGGCCGCTGGTTCAGCCGTGCCGCTGCGCAGGGCTTCGCCCAGTCGCAATACATGCTGGGCCTGATGCTGCTCGACGGCCGCGGTGCGAAACAGGACGTCGTGCAGGGCTATGCCTGGCTGGTGATGGCGGGTCGTAGCGGCGTGCGATCGGCCGGCCGCGACGTGCAGCGCGTGAAATTGACCGAGCCGCAGCGTGTCCAGGCCCAGACGGCCATTGCGGCCTGGCGGCCGAAGCCTGAATCGTCCGATGCCGGCATCGCAGCTCCGCGTCCCGAGCAACTGCTCGGGCTCGACCGCCACATCGGCGAGGTCGTCGATCCCACCTCGTGGCCGGCGTCGTCGATCGGCGTCGTCACCGTCGCGCAATACTCGACCGGCGGCTGGTGCACGGGCACGCTGGTGGCGCCGCGCGTCGTGCTCACGGCGGCGCATTGTGTGTTCAACGGCGTGGCGCAGGTCAGCCCCGGCAATGTCCGCTTCCTGGCCGGCATGAACAGGGGCACGCCGGCGGCATCATCGGTCGCCGACAAGCTGATCGTGGCGCCCGATTTCGTCCCGACCCGGCACGACCGATGGTCGCTCGACCGCTCGCCCGCCGATTGGGCGCTGATCGTGCTGAAGGACGCGCTGCCGTCGAAGCCGGTGGCGGTCAGGGCGCTGAGCCGCGAGGAGCTTACGGCTGCGACGACGGCCGGCACCATCTCCGAGATCGGCTACGGCCAGGAGCGGCGCTATTCGCCGACCGGCCAGCGCAATTGCAGCGCCGGCATGACCAAGGACGCGACGCTGCTGACGGTGCATTGCCTGGCCAATTTTGGCTATTCGGGCTCCCCCATCATGGCCGAGGTCGGCGGACAGCCGGCCGTGGTCGGCATCTTCTCGGCGTTCCACGAGGAGACCCGGCTGATGTTCGCCGCCCCCGCGAGCCGGTTCGAGGCGGTCGTGCAGCGCGAGATCGCGGCACAGAGTGCCTCGGTTCGGTGAGCGAAGGAGGGGCGCGAGAGAGACGAGGTCCCGCCGCTGGTCATGATCTGTGCGTGACTGGATAGCGGGTTGCCAAGCAAGAGGGCGATCCGGGAAGCGCCGCCCAGGTTTTCCTGCGGCTTTCGCCTGCAGCGGGGGCTTTACCGAACTGGCCTGGCTCTTGCTATAGTCCGAGTATGACGATTGTTCCAATTGATCATCCTCGGGCCGCACGGCTGCTGCGGTGGCGGTCGCAGTCCGGCAGGACCGTTGCGCTCGTCGCCGGGCTGGTGGCGGCCAACGCGCTCGCCTGGGCCTGGGCATTCGCGCTCTACGCCGATCGGCCCGCCATCGTCGGCACCGCGATGCTGGCCTGGCTGCTCGGACTGCGCCATGCGGTCGATGCGGATCACATCGCGGCGATCGACAACGTCGTGCGGAAACTGGTGCAGGACGGTAGCGCCCCGCGCGCCGCCGGCCTCTATTTTGCGCTCGGCCATTCCAGCGTCGTCGTCATCGCCACCGTCGTGGTGAGCCTGGTGGCCGGGGCAGATCTGTTGAGCGAGGACAGCGCCATCCGCGCGATCGGCGGCACCATCGGCACCTCGGTCTCCGCAAGCTTCCTGCTGCTGATCGCCTTCGCGAACCTGCTGCTGTTCGTGAACCTCTGGCGCCGCCCCTTCCACCCACATTCCGACATGGACGTCGCCGGTAGCGCCGGGCGGGGCCTGCTCATTCGTTTGCTGCGGCCGGTGCTCCGCGTCGTGTCCCGTGCCTGGCACATGTACCCGCTCGGCTTCCTGTTCGGCCTTGGCTTCGACACCGCCAGCGAAATCGGGCTGCTCAGCCTCTCGGCGACCGAGGCGGCGCGCGGAGCGAGCCTGGCGCATGTGCTGGTTTTCCCGGCGTTGTTCGCCGCGGCGATGGCGACGGTCGACACCGCCGACAGCATGCTGATGGTCGGCGCCTATCGCTGGGCGCTTACGGATCCCGCGCGCAAGCGGCGCTACAATCTGGTCATCACCGGCGCCTCGGTCGCGATCGCGCTGGTGATCGGCGGCGTTGAGGCGGTCGCGCTGCTGATGCCCCGGCTTGGCTTTACCGGCGGATGGGCCGAGATCGTCACCGCGCTGGGCGATGATCTCGCCAATCTCGGGATCGTCGCCATCGGATTGTTCGGCCTGATCTGGGCGGGTGCCGTGTTGCTTGGCCGCCGTCCGGGCGGTTCCCAGGATGCGCCGGGTGTGGAGCTTGCCAGCGTTCGCGCCAGGGCGCTAAATCCGACGGCGAAATAGGATCGAGCGCGCGGGTACGGATGATGGCCGGCTCGGAAGAAATGACCAGAATGCTGTGGCTGCAGGGCGCGAGCTGCGGCGGCTGCACGATGTCGATCCTGGAAAGCGGCGCGTCCGGCTGGTTCGACGAATTGCGCCAATCCGGCATCGATCTGGTCTGGCATCCCTCCGTCAGCGAGCAGACCGGAGACGAGGTCGTGGAGCTGTTGGAGGCGATCCGCGACGGCCGCGAGCGGCTCGATCTGCTGGTGCTCGAAGGCTCGGTGGCGCGCGGACCTGGTCTGACCGGCCGCTTCAACATGCTCGCCGGCACCAACCGCTCGATCTATCACTGGCTGCTCGATCTGGCGCCGCTGGCCGACTACGTCGTTGCCGTCGGCAGTTGCGCCGCCTATGGCGGCATTCCTGCGGCTGGCATCAATCCGACCGATGCGGTCGGACTGCAGTTCGAGGGCAGCGATATCGGCGGTGCGCTCGGTGCGGGCTTCTGCTCGAAACGCGGGCTGCCGGTGATCAACGTCGCAGGCTGTGCGCCGCATCCGGGCTGGATGATGGAAAGCCTGCTGGCGCTCACCTCGGGCGATCTGACGGCAGACGGCCTCGACGCGGTCGGCCGTCCGACCTTCATCGCCAACCACCTCGCTCATCACGGCTGCTCGCGCAACGAGTTCTACGAGTTCAAGGCGAGCGCGGAGACGATGTCCGAGCGCGGCTGCCTGATGGAGCATCTCGGCTGCCGCGCAACGCAGGCGGTCGGCGACTGCAATCAGCGCTCGTGGAACGGCGGCGGCTCCTGCACCAAGGGCGGTTATGCCTGTATCGCCTGCACCTCGCCGGGCTTCGAGAGCGCGCAGAACTATCTGGAGACGGCGAAGCTCGCCGGCATCCCCGTCGGCCTTCCCACCGACATGCCGAAAGCCTGGTTCGTCGCGCTCGCAGCGCTGTCGAAATCGGCCACGCCGCGCCGCGTCCGAGTCAATGCGACGGCGGATCATGTCGTGGTGCCGCCGGGCCGGACCAGTGACAAGCGCCGTCCATGACGCGGATCACGGTCGGGCCGTTCAATCGTGTCGAAGGCGATCTCGAGGTCAGGCTCGACATCGAGAGCGGCTGTGTCGTCCGGGCGGAGGTAACGGCGCCGCTCTATCGCGGCTTCGAGCAGATCCTGGAGGGACGGCCGCCGCTCGACGCCCTGGTGATCGCACCGCGCATCTGCGGCATCTGCTCGGTGTCGCAATCGATCGCGGCCGCCGCGGCGTTGCGCCAGGCCATGGGCATTGCGGCAGCGCCAAACGGCATCCTCGCGGCCAACATCGCGCATGCGGCCGAGAACGCGGCGGATCATCTGACGCATTTCTACATCTTCTTCATGCCGGACTTCGCCCGCGACGCCTACGCCTCGCATCCCTGGCATTCGGCTACGGCCGAGCGTTTCGCGGCGACGAAGGGCAGCGCGGCCCGCGAAGCGTTGCCTGCGCGCGCGCGACTGCTCGAGATCATGGGCCTGATCGCCGGCAAATGGCCGCACAGTCTCGCCTTCCAGCCGGGCGGGACGACGCGCGCGATCGAGCTCGGCGAGCGCGTGCGGCTCAACGCGATCGCGGCGTCGTTTCGCGGTTTCCTTGAACGCGTCGTGTTTGCCGACAAGCTCGAGAATGTGCTCGCCTTGTCGACGTCGGACGAGCTCGACCGTTGGCGCGAGGGCCGCGCCGGCGACTTCGCGCATTTCCTTCGGCTGGCCGATGCGCTCGCGCTGGCCGACCTCGGTAGCGGACCAGGTCTCCTGATGAGCTTCGGCGCGTATCACGATGTCCATGGGGCTCGTTTCCGCGCTGGCGTCCGCACGAGCGGTGGCGAGGTCCAGGCTTTGCCATCGGACGGCATCACCGAGGACGTCTCGCACGCCTGGATGCACGATACGTCGCTCGATCCGGCCGAGAGCCGCACCGTGCCCGATGCCGACAAAGCTGACGCCTATAGCTGGTGCAAGGCGCCGCGTCTGGCGGGAGAACCGGTCGAGGTCGGCGCTCTCGCAAGGCAGGCCATCGACGGTCAGCCGTTGATCACCGCGCTGCTCGCGAACGGTCGCAGCAATGTCCGCAATCGTGTCATCGCCCGGCTGATCGAAACCGCGCAGCTCGCGCTGTCGATCGAGCACTGGATCAAGTCGCTGCGTCTCAACGAGCCGTTCTGCGACAACAGCGCTAGCGCGGCCGACGGCAATTTCGTCGGGCTCGTGGAAGCTGCGCGCGGCAGCCTCGGCCACTGGCTCGCGGTGCGCGCCGGCCGGATCGAGCGCTATCAGATCATCGCGCCGACGAGCTGGAATTTTTCGCCGCGCGACGCCGGCGGTGTTGCGGGCCCGCTGGAGCAGGCGCTCGTCGGCACCGAGGTCGGCGATGCCGGCGCGCGTGCGGTCGGCATCCAGCACGTCGTGCGGTCGTTCGATCCCTGCATGGTCTGCACGGCGCATTGAGCGCGCTGCACACAGGCAGGCAGCAGGCGGAAACAAGCTTGTCGGTGCAAAGCGCGTGATTTCCGATTGTCGCGCCCGATCCACCACCGAAGGCGTCGTCGCTGCGATCGCACCGCTTCAAGCATCTGAAATCATTATGATTCAAATCCAGCAATGATGCTGGCCCGCATCTTGCTGTCCTTCTCGCCAGATCGCGATCAGATGATCGTCAACGCGATATCAGGGGGAGGACCTCATGGGCGCGGCAACGGAAACCTTTTACAGCGTCATCCGGCGTCAGGGCATCACGCGACGCAGCTTTCACAAATTCTGCAGCCTGACTGCGACGAGCCTCGGGCTCGGCCCGGTCGCGGCGAGCCGCATCGCCAATGCGCTGGAGACCAAGCCGCGCACGCCCGTCATCTGGATGCACGGGCTCGAATGCACCTGCTGCTCGGAGAGCTTCATCCGCTCGGCGCATCCGCTGGTGAAGGATGCCGTGTTGTCGATGATCTCGCTCGACTATGACGACACCATCATGGCGGCGGCCGGCCACCAGGCGGAGGCCATCCTCGAAGAGACGCGTGCGAAGTACAAGGGACAGTACATTCTCGCGGTCGAGGGCAATCCGCCGCTGAACGAAGGCGGCATGTTCTGTATCGACGGCGGCAAGCCGTTCGTCGAAAAGCTGAAGATGATGGCCGAGGACGCCATGGCGATCATCGCCTGGGGCGCCTGCGCCTCCTGGGGCTGCGTGCAGGCGGCAAAGCCAAATCCGACGCAGGCGACCCCGATCGACAAGGTCATCACCAACAAGCCGATCATCAAGGTGCCGGGCTGCCCGCCGATCGCCGAGGTCATGACCGGCGTCGTCACCTTCATCACCACCTTCGGCAAGCTGCCTGAGCTCGACCGCCAGGGCCGGCCGAAGATGTTCTACTCACAACGTATCCACGACAAGTGCTATCGCCGGCCGCATTTCGACGCCGGGCAGTTCGTCGAGGAGTGGGACGACGAGGCCGCGCGGAAGGGCTACTGCCTCTACAAGATGGGCTGCAAGGGTCCGACCACCTACAACGCCTGCTCGACGGTGCGCTGGAACGGCGGCGTGTCGTTCCCGATCCAGTCCGGTCACGGCTGTATCGGCTGCTCGGAGGACGGCTTCTGGGACAAGGGCTCGTTCTACGACCGCCTCACCAACATCAAGCAGTTCGGCATCGAGCACAACGCCGACCAGGTCGGCATGGTGGCCGCGGGCACGGTGGGCGCAGCGGTTGCGGCGCATGCGGCGGTGACGGCCGTCAAACGGCTCGCCACCAAGCGCGACGACGCCAAACAAGATCATTGATCGCATTCAGGGCAGGCAACGATGGGCATCCAGACCCCCAACGGCTTCAATCTCGACAATTCCGGCAAGCGCATCGTCGTCGACCCGGTCACCCGCATCGAGGGACACATGCGGGTCGAGGTCAACGTCGATTCCGACAACGTCATCCGCAACGCAGTCTCCACCGGCACGATGTGGCGAGGCATCGAGGTGATCCTCAGGAACCGCGATCCGCGCGACGCCTGGGCCTTCACCGAGCGGATCTGCGGCGTCTGCACCGGAACGCACGCGCTCACATCGGTGCGCGCTGTCGAGAACGCGCTCGGCATCACCATTCCGGAGAATGCCAACTCGATCCGCAACCTCATGCAGCTTGCGCTGCAGGTGCACGACCACGTCGTGCACTTCTATCATCTGCACGCGCTGGACTGGGTCGACGTGGTCTCGGCGCTGTCGGCCGATCCAAAGGCGACGTCGACGCTGGCGCAGTCGATCTCAAGCTGGCCGCTGTCGTCACCCGGCTATTTCAGGGACCTGCAGACCCGCCTCAAGAAGTTTGTCGAGTCCGGCCAGCTCGGTCCGTTCAAGAACGGCTATTGGGGCAGCAAGGCCTACAAGCTGCCGCCCGAAGCCAACCTGATGGCGGTTGCGCATTATCTCGAGGCGCTCGATTTCCAGAAGGAGATCGTCAAGATCCACACCATCTTCGGCGGCAAGAACCCGCACCCGAACTGGCTCGTGGGCGGCGTGCCCTGTCCGATCAACATCGACGGCACCGGCGCCGTCGGCGCCATCAACATCGAGCGGCTTAACCTCGTCTCGTCCATCATCGATCGCCTGATCGAGTTCAACGAGATGGTGTATCTGCCCGATGTCGCCGCGATCGGCTCGTTCTACAAAGACTGGCTGTACGGCGGCGGCCTCTCCGGCAAGAGCGTGCTCGCCTATGGCGACGTGCCCGAGCATGCCAACGACTATTCGGCGAAGAGCCTGAAGCTGCCGCGGGGCGCGATCATAAACGGCAACCTGTCCGAGGTGTTTCCGGTCGATCATGCCAATCCGGACGAGATCCAGGAGTTCGTGGTTCACTCCTGGTACAAATATCCCGACGAGACCAAGGGGCTGCATCCCTGGGACGGCATCACCGAGCCGAACTATGTGCTCGGTCCCAACGCGAAGGGCACCAAGACGGACATCAAGGAGCTCGACGAGGGCGGCAAATATTCCTGGATCAAGGCGCCGCGCTGGCGCGGCCACGCCATGGAGGTCGGGCCGCTCGCACGCTGGGTGGTCGGCTATGCGCAGAACAAGTCGGAGTTCAAGGACCCGGTCGACAAGTTCTTGAAGGATCCTCGACCTGCCTCTGACGGCGTTGTTCTCGACGCTCGGCCGCACCGCGGCGCGCGCGCTGGAATCGGTCTGGGCGGGACGCCAGATGCGCTACTTCCAGGACAAGCTGATCGCCAACATCAAGGCGGGCGACAGTTCGACGGCGAATGTCGACAAGTGGAAGCCCGAGAGCTGGCCGAAGGAGGCCAAGGGCGTCGGCTTCACCGAGGCGCCGCGCGGCGCGCTCGCGCACTGGATCAAGATCAAGGACACCAAGATCGACAACTACCAGTGCGTCGTGCCGACGACCTGGAACGGCTCCCCCAGGGATCCCAAGGGCAACATCGGCGCTTTCGAGGCGTCGCTGATGAACACCCCGATGGCCAATCCCGAGCAGCCGCTGGAGATACTGCGAACGATCCATTCCTTCGATCCGTGCCTGGCCTGCTCGACGCACGTCATGAGTCCGGATGGCCAGGAACTGGCCAAGGTCAAGGTCAGGTAGCACGGGAGCAGGGTCATGATGGATGCAGTTGCACGCCCGCCCGAGTCGGGGACGGACATCGCCGCGATCGCAGCCGACGCCGCCGGCGAGCATGCGGTCGGCCGGCCCACGGTCTATGTCTACGAAGCGCCCGTGCGCATCTGCCACTGGGTCAACGCGTTCGCGATCATCGTTCTGATGGTCACCGGCTATCTGATCGGCTCGCCGCTGCCGACGGTGTCGGGAGAGGCGTCGGCGAATTTCGTGATGGGTTACATCCGGTTCACGCATTTCGCGGCCGGACAGGTGCTGGCGGTGTTCTTCCTTGCCCGCATCTTCTGGGCGTTCGTCGGCAACCACCATTCCCGGCAGATCTTCTACATTCCTGTGCATCGCAAGCAGTTCTGGAAGGAGGTGCTGCACGAGATCCGCTGGTATGCCTTCCTGGAGCGTGAGCCGAAGATGTATGTCGGCCATAATCCCCTGGCGCAGACGGCGATGTTCACCGGTTTCACGCTGTTCGTGACCTTCATGATCGTCACCGGCTTTGCGCTCTATTCGGAAGGCGAGGGGATCGACAGCTGGCAGCACAAATTGTTCGGCTGGGTGTTTGCGATCTGGCCGAACAGCCAGGACGTCCATACCTGGCATCATCTCGGGATGTGGGCGCTGGTCACGTTCGTGATGGTGCACGTCTATGCTGCCATTCGCGAAGACATCATGTCACGCCAGAGCATCATCTCCTCGATGATCTCGGGCGAGCGGCAGTTCCGCGACTGAGAGGGGGCCGGCATGGTCGATGAGCGCGGGCGCGATCGCATTCTGGTGCTCGGGATCGGCAACATTCTCTGGGCGGACGAAGGCTTCGGCGTGCGGGTGGTGGAGGAATTCCACCGCCGCTTCACCGTGCCCGACAACGTTACGATCCTCGATGGCGGCACGCAGGGACTTTACCTCGTCAACTATGTCGAGGAAGCCGACAGCCTGATCGTGTTCGACGCCATCGACTACGGCCTCGTCCCGGGCGAGCTCAAGCTCGTCCGGGACGATGAGGTGCCGCGCTTCACCGGCGCCAAGAAGATGAGCCTGCACCAGACCGGTTTCCAGGAAGTGCTGAGCGCGGCCGACCTGCTCGGCCGTTATCCGCAACGGCTCGCGCTGATCGGCTGCCAACCGCGCGACCTCGAGGATTGGGGTGGGCCGCTGACCGCGCCGGTCCGCGCGCAGATCGGGCCTGCAATCGAGCTGGCCTGCGCCCTGCTGGCGGAATGGTGCGCGGCCGCCGTGCCGCGGCGTGAGCCGCTCGCCGGCGACGCGCGCCTGCTCGCCAACGATATCGATCATCACAGCTATGAGCTGCGCGCGGGGCCGGCCGAGTAACCGCGCCGCGAGGGAAACCGCCATGTGTCTTGGCCTGCCGATGACGATCCTCGAGACCGATGGCGTCTCGGCGCTGTGCAGCTTCGACGGCGAGGAGCGCCGCGTCTCGGTGCTGTTGCTGTCGAACCCGCCGGTCGGTGCCAAGGTGCTCGTCTATATCGACAACGCCGTTCGCCTGCTCGACGACGAAGAAGCGCGGCTGATCGGCGAGGCGCTGCGCGGCCTGCAGGCGGCCGTGAACGGCGAGAATTGCGACGACTTCTTTGCCGATCTGATCGGGCGCGAGCCGGAGCTTCCGGAGCATTTGCGGTAGGGGTGTCACGGCCTTGGGCGGACGCCGAATTACTGATAATAAGGTTTCCATAGATAAAATAAGTTTCCGGCCTTTCTCTGGAAAGCAGCTTTCCGACTTCTTGCGCAATCCTTAGTTGCAATGAAAATGCAATATATTTCAATAGCTTGAATGTTTTCGATGTCGCATGGGTGTCTGGCACGTTGATTGCTCACCAAGAGGAATATGGCAACGATAACTGGTCAGGGAGAAACACCGATGGACATGCAGCAGCGCGACCCCGCGCGCGCGCGAGGCGGGTTACCGGAGGTCGATACCGGCACCGTCGATGCCTTTCTCGCCGAGGCTGATTGCGCCGGGCTCGTCGCCGTGCTGCTGTCGGCCGGGGATCCCGCGCGGTTTCCGGAGGCGCTGGACGTGGCTATCGTGCTGCCGGAGTTGATCACGGCGTTTCAGGGCCGGTTGCGCGGCGCGATCATCGCGCGCGACGCCGAGGCCGAACTCGGGGCGCGCTTCGGCGTGCGTGTGCAGCCGAGCCTGATCCTGTGCCGCGGGGCGGAGACGCTCGGCCTGATCGCCAAGATCCAGGACTGGTCTGTTTATGTCGATCGCATCTCGCGGCTGATCGACCGGCCGCAGGGTGCGACGGCGACGGTCGTCGCCAGCATCGTGCCAGTCCATCAGCCTGCGGGAGTCGAGCGATGAAGCCGGGATTCTGGATCGCGCCTGAAGGAGCCGAGGAGCCGGTCAATATCTTTCCGATCGGCGAAGAGGCGCTCGATACCTCCCACAAGGGGCTGACCGCTTCCGGAGCGCTGGCCAAGCTGGCCTCGCTCGACTCGGGAGGCGCTGGCGCGGAGCTGCCCGCGCGCGGTCGAATTGCTGTCGACGATTGCATCCGCCATCGCGGCGCAGACGGCCGGCGCACCGACGCAATTATTCCGTCTCGAAGGCCTCAACGATCTCGAGCGGCGGCTGATCGACGACGTGCTGGGCGAAGGCGAGGTCGCCGGCGTCGTGGCTCTTCCCGACGGGACGCTGGCTCAGATCCAGGAATCGGTGCTCGCCGGCATCTGGCGGGTGCGGCTGGAAGCGGACGAGCGTCACGACTACGTCGAGGTCGGCGCCGTACCGGAGATCGTGTCGCGCGCGGCCGCCGATCTCACGGCCGGTGACATCGCGATCGGCCCGGTGCCCGAGGGCACGATGAACGCGCTGCCGGTGCTCGCCGAGATCCGCGAGCGCGCGCTGTCCTGGCGACCGGGCCAGCGCTCGCAGACCATCAACTTCACGCTGCTGCCGATGAGCCCGGCCGACATGAGCTTCCTGCAGCAGACGCTCGGCAACGGCCCGATCCAGCTGATGTCGCGCGGCTACGGCACCTGCCGCGTGCTCGCGACCGGCATCCGCCATGTCTGGTCGGTGCAGTTCTTCAACGCCATGGACACGATCATTCTCGACACCCTCGAAGTCGGCGGCGTGCCGGTGGTCGCGCTCGCCGCGGCTGAGGATTTCGAGGATTCGGCCGAGCGCCTGACCCAGATCATCGAGGCCTATTTCACATGAGCGGCGGCTTCGAGAATTTCGGCGTGCGCAGCGATCTCGCTGACGACGTGCTGCTGGAGTGCGGCATCTGCTGGACGCGCTACGACCCGGCCGAAGGTGACGGCGTCGCGCAGATTCCGCCGGGCACGCCGTTCGCGGCGCTGCCGGACGACTGGCATTGCCCGAACTGCGACGCGCCGAAGGCCAAGTTCATGGTGGTCGAGCCATGAGCACCGAGGCGGTCGGGCAGGGCACGTCTGACGTCACGCCGGTCGCGTGGGGCGAGCGTCTCGCCAGCGTCTATCGCGAGATTGGCGAGCGTGCGATGCGCGAGCTGCCGATCTATCACGATGCGCTCGACGTCGCGGCGATCGGATTTTCGATGGTCGAGGGCCGTATCCTCGGCATCGTCATCACGCCCTGGTTCATGAACGTGATCACTCCGGCCGCACAAGGCTCCGCGGGATCCGTCATCAAGATCGTGCTTCCGGCCGGTGCGTTCGAGTTCACGATCGGCGATATCGCCGGGATCGGGCCGATCGCGAGCTGCTCGCTGTTCTCGCCGATGTTCGAGTTCGCGGACATGGCCGCGGCGCGTGCGGCGGCGGAGGCCGCGCTGGCCGCACTGATGACGGCGCCGGAGGATGATCCGGCGTCCGAACGCGCTGCGAAGGCATCGAGCGCGATCGATCGCCGTGCGTTCCTGCGTGGCACCCTCTCCGAGGGCCGCGCATGACCCTCGGCTTTCGTAACCGCATCGACGTGACGCTCTCGGTCGCCGATCGGCGGATCACAAGCGTCGACATTCAGCCGCGCACGCGGCCACCGCTGGGACGGCTGTTCGCCGGCAAGCAAGCCGAGATGCTGCTTGCGGCCCTGCCGCGGCTGTTCTCGCTGTGCGCCGGTGCGCATCAGGTCGCGCTGCTCTCGGCGCTGGAAGCGGCGCGCGGCGAGCAGCCCACGCCGTCGACGCGTCATCGTCGGATCCAGGCAGTGCTGACGGAACGCTTCGCCGAACTCATGCGTGGTCTGCTGATTGCTTCAATGGCGGACAATCGCAGTGCCGCCCAGCCGGTGCAACGGCTGTTGCAGGCGATCGCGGCGCTGCAGACCCATTTCGACGCTGATGCCCAGCAGCAATCTCGCGCTGCAACCTTGTCTCAGATCAAGACGGGTATGGTGGCCCTGGGCATAGGCTTACCAGCGGAGCCGGTTCTGCCGGGAACTCCGCTTGCATCGATGATGGACGCGGCCCGGAAGGCCGCCGATGACGGAGGATGGAGGCACATGCCGGCCGAGCACGACATCCTGTCGGCCGCCGATGATGACGCCATCGTCACGCAATTGATGGACGCGGGATCTCGCTTTTGCCGAGGCTCCCGAACTCGATGGCCGCGTTCCGGAGACCGGAGTCCGGGCCCGCTATGCGGAGCGCCATCAGCTGGCATCGGCTGGTCCTGTCGAACGCCTCTCAGCCAAGATCGCTGAGATTGCCGAGCTGTTCCGCTGGATCGAGGCCGGCGAGGCGGAAGACGAAGCGGCCGACCCGCATGCCGTCGCAAGCTACGGGCTTGGCCCGCGGTGCGGCGCCGCCGCGGTCGAATGCGCGCGCGGCCGGCTGCATCACGTCATCGAGCTGGATGCGTACGGCGCAGTCTCGCGTTTCGAGTATCTGGCGCCGACGGAATGGAATTTTCACCCGTGCGGTCCTGTCGTGAAAAGCCTCACGGGAGTTGCCCTGCGCGGCACCGCCGATCGCCAGGCCATCCACGCGATGGTCGGATCGTTCGATCCCTGCGTCGGCTATCAATTGGCGTTCCGGGGATGGCCGATGCATGAGATGGCGCTGTGCGAAGGCATCGTCGAGATCGTCGAGCAGGAGGCGCGCAAGGGTGCTTTCGCCACGGTGAAGACGGTGTGGCTGGAGATCGGCGCGCTCAGCCATGTCGCGCCGGAGGCGCTGCGATTCTGTTTCGAGGCGGTGACCGCGAAGACACTGTTGCAGGGGCAGCGCTCGAGATCATCGAGCAGCCGGGCACGGCATGGTGCCTGGGCTGCTCGCGCAGCGTCGAGATCAGCCAACGCTATCAGCCTTGTCCGGCTTGCGGCAGCCATCAACTGCAGGTCACGGGCGGTGAGGACATGCGGGTCAAGGAGCTGGAGGTCGAGTGATGTGCACGGTGTGTGGCTGCAGTGACGGCAAGTCCTCCGTCGAATCCGGTGATCATCATCACGATCACGGTGAGCATCATCATGCTCATGGCCATGATCACAGCCATGATGAGTCCGGACATCATCATCACCATCATGACCATCATCACCATGATCATGAGCATGGTCACCATCACGATCATGACCATCATGATCACGGTCGCGCGCATGATCATCATCATGATCATGCTGCCGGCCACGTCGACTGTTCGGCCAACCCGGCTGGGCAGGAGGTTGCGGGCCTCTCCAGCGGGCGCATCATCCAGATCGAACGCGACATTCTCGGCAAGAACAACCGGCTCGCGGCAGAAAACCGCGCGCGCTTCGCCGCGCACGACGTGCTGGCATTCAACTTCGTCTCCAGCCCGGGCGCCGGCAAGACCTCGCTGCTGGTCCGCGCCGTCTCCGATCTCAAGCAGAGCCGGCCCGTCGCGGTGATCGAGGGCGACCAGCAGACTTCCAACGATGCCGAGCGCATCCGCGCCACCGGCGTTCCGGCGATCCAGATCAATACCGGCAAGGGCTGTCATCTCGACGCGGCCATGGTCGGCGAAGCCTATGGCCGGCTGCCGTCATTGCGCGGCGGGCTGCTGTTTATCGAGAATGTCGGCAACCTCGTGTGCCCGGCCGCCTTCGATCTCGGCGAGGCCTGCAAGATCGTGGTGTTCTCGACCACCGAAGGCGAGGACAAGCCGCTCAAATATCCCGATATGTTTGCAGCCTCCGCCTTGATGCTGATCAACAAGATCGACCTGGCACCGGTGCTCGATTTCGACCTCGCGCAGACGATCGAATATGCCCGCCGCGTCAATCCGAAGATCGAGGTGCTGACGATCTCGGCGAAGACAGGCGAGGGCCTTTCCGCGTTCTACGCCTGGATCAGGAAGCAGTCCGAGCGGATGCGGGCGAGCGCAGCGAACGCGGTGCAGGGATGAGCACGCCCGGCCGGACATCGGCGGCGAACCCTACGCGCCTCCGGCTCCGCGTCCGCGGGGCCGTGCAGGGCGTCGGCTTTCGTCCCTATGTCCATGGTCTGGCGACCCGCCATCGGCTCGGCGGCTTCGTCGCCAACGATGCCGATGGCGTGCTGATCGAGGTCGAGGGCGACGAGGTCGCCGAGTTCGTCCGGGCCCTGCCGCGGCAGACACCGCCGCTGGCGCGCATCGACGAGATCGCCGTCGAGCCGATCGTGGCCGACGCCGGCACGGGATTCCGGATCGCCGAGAGCGTGGCCGGGCGCGTCACGACGCGGATCGTGCCGGATGCCGCCACCTGTGCAGCATGCCTGGCCGAGCTCTTCGATCCCGGCAGCCGCTTCCATCTCTATCCTTTCGTCAACTGCACCCATTGCGGCCCGCGCTTCACCATCGCCGAGCGCCTGCCTTACGATCGCCCGTCCACGGCGATGAAGCACTTTCCGATGTGCGAGGCGTGCCGGTCCGACTACGAAGATCCGGCAGGGCGCTGCTTTCATGCCGAGGCGATCTCGTGTCCACGCTGCGGGCCGCGGCTCAGCCATGGCATCGATGATATCGCAGCCGCGCTCGCGAATGGCAGGATCGTCGCCATCAAGGGTCTCGGCGGCTATCAGCTGCTCTGTGACGCCCGGGACGAGCAGGCCGTCCAGCGGCTGCGCGCGCGCAAGCAGCGCGACGGCAAGCCGTTCGCCGTGATGTTGGCCACGGCGGACGCTGCAACCGAGATTGCCGAGATCGACGCGCCTGAGCGCGCGCTGCTGGAGCAGGTGGCGCGGCCGATCGTGCTGTTGCGCTCACGCCAGCGTGTTGCGTCCTCTGTCGCGCCGGGCCTCGCAAAGATCGGCGTGATGCTGCCGGTTGCACCGCTGCATCATCTGATCTTCCATGCACTGGAGGCGCGCGCCGCGCGGCTGCCGATGGACCATGGGCGCTGGTCTGCACCAGCGCCAATCCAAGCGGGGAGCCGCTGCTGACCGACAATGATGAAGCGCGGAGCGGTCTGGCCGACATCGCGGATCTGATCGTTACCCATGACCGCGACATCGTCATCCGCGCCGACGATCCCGTGCTTGCTGTGGTGGCCGGCGTTCCCCGCTTCGTCAGGCGTGCGCGCGGCTATGTACCGGAGCCGATCCGGCTCGCACGCGCCGTGCCGTCGGTGCTCGCGGTCGGCGCTCATCTGAAGGCCACGGTCACGGTGACGCGCGGCGACGAGGCGTTCGTGTCGCAGCATCTCGGTGATCTCGACACGGCGGCGGCGATCCGCTTCTTCGAGGAGACGATCGCACATCTCACCTCCATCCTCGACGTCGAGCCGGTGGCGATCGCGCATGACCTGCACCCGGACATGGCGTCGACGCGGTTCGCGCAGGCGCACGGTCTGCCGACACTGCCGGTGCAGCATCACCATGCGCATGCGGCCTCCGTCATGGCCGAGCATGGCGTGACCAGCCCCGCCCTCGCGCTGGTGCTGGATGGCTACGGCTATGGCAGCGATGGCGGCGCCTGGGGCGGCGAGTTGCTGTCGTGCGACGGAGCGGGCTTCCGGCGCCTCGGTCATCTCGCCCCGTTGAAGATGCCGGGCGGCGACAGGGCCGCACGGGAGCCGTGGCGGATGGCGGCTTCTGTGCTGCACGACATCGGTCGCGGCGAGGAGATCGGGCGGCGTTTCGCGGCCCAGTCGCACTCGCGCAACATCCCCATGCTCCTCGACCGGGCCGATACGCCGGTCACCACCAGTGCCGGCCGGCTGTTCGACGCCGTAGCCGGACTGCTCGGTGTCAGCACGGTGCAGAGCTACGAAGGCGAGGCGGCCATGAAGCTGGAGGCGCTGGTGCGCGCGCCGGCGGCGCTAGAGCACGGCTGGACCATTGCCGATGGCGTGCTGTCACTGCGGCCACTGCTCGCGCATCTGATCGCGCGTGATCTCGACGCCGTCGAAGCGGCGCGGCTGTTTCACGGCACGTTGGCCGCGGCCTGCGTCGACTGGATCGTGAGGGCTTCGCGCGCGACCGGCATCGGCACGATCGTGCTGAGCGGCGGCTGTTTCCTCAACGCGCATCTGGCCGAACAGGTCGTGCGCGGCTGCCGTTCCGCAGGCCTCGATCCGCTCCTGCCGCGCCGGCTGCCGCCCAATGACGGCGGCCTCAGCCTCGGGCAGGCCTGGGTGGCCGGTTTGCATCTCACGCAAAACAACATGATGCCTGGAGGGACCGTCTGATGTGCCTGGCCATTCCCGCCGAGGTGATCAAGCTCTTACCTGACGACATGGCGATCGTCTCGATCGACGGCGTCAGCAAGGAGGTCTCGGTCGCGCTGATCGAGGAGATCGCCGTCGGTGACTACGTCATTCTTCATGTTGGCCATGCGCTGGCCAAGATCGATCCGGAGGAGGCGCGCGAAACGCTCGACCTGCTCCGGCAGATGGGCGAGGCGGTGGCGGAGGTCAGGCCATGAAATATTCCGACGAGTTTCGCGACAAGGAGCTGGCGACAGGTCTTGCTCGCGCCATCCGTGCCAAGGCCGATCCGGCGCGGGCCTATCGCTTCATGGAATTCTGCGGCGGGCATACCCATGCGATCGCGCGCTATGGCCTCGAGGACATGCTGCCGGACAATGTGCGCATGATCCACGGCCCCGGCTGTCCGGTCTGCGTGCTGCCGGCCGGGCGCATCGACATGGCGACCGCGCTCGCTGAACGGCCCGAGGTCATCCTCTGCGTCTATGGCGACCTGATGCGCGTGCCGGGGTCGCGCGGGTCCTCGCTGCTGAAGGCGAAGGCGCGCGGCGCCGACATCCGCATGGTCTACTCGACGCTGGATGCAATCGCGCTGGCCGAGCAGAATCCTGGTCGTGAGGTGGTGTTCTTCGCCATCGGCTTCGAGACCACGACGCCGCCGACCGCCGTGATGATCCGGGCCGCCGAGAAGAAGCAGCTGTCGAACTTCACCGTGTTCTGCAACCACGTGCTGACACCGCCGGCGATGCGCGCGATCCTCGACAGCGACGATACGGTCGAGATCGACGGCTTCGTCGGACCGGCGCATGTCTCGACCGTGATCGGTACCGAACCCTACGCGCCGTTCGCGCGTGATGACGGCAAGCCGGTCGTGATCGCGGGCTTCGAGCCGCTCGACATGATGCAGGCGATCCTGATGCTGATCGAGCAGGTCAATGACGGCCGTCACGAGGTGGAGAACCAGTATCGCCGCGCCGTCACCGGCAGCGGCAACCAGCGCGCCATCCGGGAGGTCGCCGAGATCTTCGAGCTGCGCGACCGGTTCGAATGGCGCGGCCTCGGCAGCATTCCGGCGAGCGCATTGAAATTGCGGCCCGCCTTCGCGCATCTCGATGCCGAGCTGCGCTTCGCCATGTCCGAGCTGGTCGTCGCCGACAACCCGGCCTGCGAATGTCCGGCCATTCTGCGCGGCCTGAAGAAGCCGGTGGACTGCCGGCTGTTCGGCACCGCCTGCACGCCGGAGACGCCGATCGGCTCCTGCATGGTGTCGTCGGAAGGCGCATGCGCGGCGCATTGGACTTATGGCCGCTTCCGCGACCATCAGCGGAGGCTGGCATCATGAGCATGCATCAGCGCCGGCTCGACCTGAAGAACGGCTGTGTCGATCTCTCGCATGGCGCCGGCGGCCGCGCGATGGCGCAGCTGATTGCCGGCCTGTTCCATGAGGCGTTCGGCAACGAGTGGCTGGCGCGCGGCAATGACCAGTCGGCCTTCGACATCGCGGCCGGCCGCATGGTGATGACGACCGACGGCTATGTCGTATCGCCGCTGTTCTTCCCCGGCGGCAATATCGGCTCGCTCGCGGTGCATGGCACGGTCAACGACATCGCGATGGCCGGCGCGACACCGCTATATCTGTCGGCGAGCTTCATCATCGAGGAGGGGTTTCCGTTTTCCGACCTGAAACGGATCGCCGATGCGATGGGCGAGGCGGCGCGCGAGGCCGGCATCGCGATCATCACCGGCGACACCAAGGTGGTCGAGCGTGGCAAGGCGGATGGCGTCTTCATTTCGACGGCGGGCGTCGGCGTGCTGCCGGAAGGCCTCGATCTCTCGGCTGACAAGGCCAGGCCCGGCGACCGGGTGCTGCTATCCGGCAGCCTCGGTGATCACGGCGTGGCGATCATGTCGAGGCGGCAGAATCTCACCTTCGACACCGAGATCATCTCCGACTCGGCCTCGCTGCACGGTCTCGTCGCAGACATGGTCGCCGCCGGCGGCGCCGGCATCCGGATGATGCGTGATCCCACGCGCGGCGGGCTTGCGGCCACGATGAACGAGATCGCGCAGCAGTCCAATCTCGGCTTCCGTCTGCAGGAGGACTCGATTCCGGTGAAGCCCGCGGTCGCAGCCGCCTGCGAGCTGCTCGGGCTCGATCCGCTCCATGTCGCCAATGAGGGCAAGCTCGTCGCGGTGGTCGCGCCGGAACTGGCTGGCGCCGTGCTTGCCGCCATGAGGGCGCATCCGCTCGGCCGCGATGCGGCGGAGATCGGCGAAGCGGTGGCCGACGATCACCGCTTCGTCCAGATGGCGACGAGCTTCGGCGGCGGCCGCATCGTCGACTGGCTGTCCGGCGAGCAGTTGCCGCGGATCTGCTGAGACGCGCGATGGGCATCCAGGGAACGATATTGGTCGTGGACGACGAGGTCCGGTCACAGGAGGCGCTGCGGCGCGTCCTCAACCAGGATTTCGAGGTCTTGTGTGCAGGCAACACGAACGATGCCGAGAAGCTGCTCGAAGGCGAGATCGTCCATGCCGTGATCTGCGACCAGCGCATGCCGCAGGAGTCCGGCGTCAGCTTCCTGAAGCGCGTGCGCGAGATGTGGCCCGACCCTGTCAGGATGATCATCTCCGGCTATTCGGATTCGGAGGATATCATCGCCGGCCTCAACGAGGCCGGCATCTATCAGTACATCACGAAGCCTTGGCAGCCGGACCGCCTGATCGAGATCGTCCGCGAAGCCGTGCAGCTCTACCGTCTGCAGAAGGAGACGGAGACCGCCGGCGTCGACGTGAAGGCAACGCCGGCCCATATCAAGAAAGTGGTGTCGGTCAAGCGCGGCGCCGCCAAGCAGTTCTATGATTTCGACCGCATCGTGCATTCGGCCGCGAGCCCGATGCGCAACGTGATCGAGCTCGGCCGGCGCGCCGCCGACTACGACATCTCGGTCTTGATCACCGGCGAATCCGGCACCGGCAAGGAGCTGCTGGCGCGCGCGATTCACTATGGCTCTGCGCGCGCCACCAAGGCCTTCGTGGTCGAGAATTGCGGCGCGTTGCCGGATGAGCTGCTCGAGAGCGAGCTGTTCGGCTGCAAGAAGGGCGCGTTCACCGGCGCCTATCAGGATCGCATCGGCCTGTTCGAGGTTGCCGACGGCGGCACCATCTTTCTCGACGAGATCGGCGAGACATCCCCCGCCTTTCAGGTCAAGTTGCTGCGCGTGCTGCAGGAGAGCGAGATCCGGCCGCTCGGCGCGCAGCGCGTGCGCCAGGTCGACGTGCGCGTGGTCGCAGCCACCAACCGGGATCTCGAGGCGGAAGTCGAGGCCGGCCGCTTCCGCCGTGATCTGTACTACCGGCTCGCCGCGTTTCCGGTGCACATGCCGTCTTTGCGCGAACGGCCGATGGACATTCCGCTGATCGCCGAGGGCGTGCTGTCGGCGGTGAAGACATCGTTCAACCGGCCGCATCTGCGCTTCTCATCGGCGGCGCTGGAGGAATTCTCCCGCTATCACTGGCCCGGCAATGTTCGCGAGCTGCAGAACGAGATCCAGCGCATGGCCGTACTGGCCGATGCCGACGAGCTGCGCTGTCCGCCGTTCGCCGGCCGGCGCAGCGGCCGCCGCGCCGCGCCCGCGATCGCCAATGGCAAGCTCAACGGTTCCGGGAGCCTGAAGGACAAGGTCGAGGATCTCGAAAAGACCATCATCGTTCACTGTCTGGAGAAATATGATGGTAACATCAGTCGCGTCGCCAGCGAGCTCGGCCTGTCAAGGGTGGGGCTCCGGAACAAATTGTCGAGATACGATCTGAAGAAACATGGCAAAGGCCACTCACTCTCCTGAGTCCGGGGCTGACACGCTGCTCAAGCTGATCGCGAGCAGCAGCACGCTCGAACTCGACAGCGAGCGCGAAGGCGTGTGGATCGAAGTGATCCGCAAGATGGACGAGGTCTATTCCGACCTGCTGCGTTACGAGGTCGATCTCGAGCACAAGAACGCCGAGCTCGAGGAAGCCCAGGCGTTCGTCACCAACGTCATCGAGTCCGTCTCCGACATCCTGGTCGTCTGTGACGCCAGGGGCACGGTACAGCAGGCCAACTCCGCCTTTCTGCAGACATCGGGACGGGCTTTGGCCGACATCGCCGGTCGCAACATCGCCGAGATGATCGATCCCGATCATCGGCCCAAGCTCGCCTCGCTGCTGAAGCCGCGTAGCGGTGCCGATGTGGTCGACGGTGAATTGCGCTTTGCCGCGGCGGCCGGCGTCAGCTCCGATCTGTTCGCGATCAACAGCTCGCCGCGGCATGACCATCGCGGCCGCTTCATCGGCGTCGTGCTGACGGGCCGTCCGATCGGCGAGCTGCGCCGCGCCTATGAGGCCCTGCACAAGGCGCATCAGGAGCTGCAGCGGGCGCAGCGGCAATTGGTCGAGCAGGAGAAGATGGCGAGCCTCGGCCGGCTCGTCGCCGGCGTGGCCCACGAGCTGAACAATCCGATCAGCTTCGTCTATGGCAACATCCACACCCTGATGCGCTATCGCACCTCGCTGGTCGGCTATCTCGATGCCATCCACGAGCAGCCGGTCAGCGAGGACATCGCCGCGCTTCGCTCGGATCTGAGGATCGACGCCATCCTCGAGGATTTCGGGCCGCTGATCGACGGCACGTTGGAGGGCGCGGTGCGCATCAGCGAGATCGTCAAGAACCTGCGCCGCTTGTCGTTCTCGAAGCTCGGCGAGGTCGAGCGCGTCAACATCGAGCGGCTGATCAATACCGCCGTGCTGTGGGCAGGGCGCACCAAGCAGCATCGTGTCGACATCCAGATCGAGGTCGAGCCGGATCTGTGGATCTCCGGCAACGAAGGCCAGCTGCATCAGGTGATCGTCAACCTCGTGGAGAACGCGATCGACGCGATGCGATCGACCGACCTGCCGCGCCTTCTGGTCGCGGTGGCGCGCCAGGGCAGCGAGATCGCCTTTCGCATCACCGATAACGGCCCGGGCATCGACAAGGATCATCTGACCCACATCTTCGAGCCGTTCTTCACGACCAAGCGCGTCGGGGAGGGGACGGGGCTCGGGCTGTGGATCAGCTACGGCATCGTCCGCGAGCACGGCGGCGAGCTGTTGGCCAGCAACGAGCCGCAGGGAGGCGCCACTTTTTCGTTTGTGCTGCCGGCGGCATGACGGTGCGCGAAGGGGCTAGGCATCCTGGTCGAGCTCGGCTGCGACCTGACCATAATTGAGCAGGGCCACGAGCGTCGTGCCGCCCACGACGTTGCCCAGCAGTGTCGGCAGGAAGAAGACGCCGGCATAGTCGGCCACGGTGGCCTGGCCTTTCAGAACCAGGAAGGCGCATTCGACCGACCCGGCAATGACGTGCGCGAATTGTCCGAGCGCCACCAGATAGGTCATCACCACGACGATATGGATGCGGGCGCCGCGCACCGCCGGCAACAGCCACGCCATCAGCGCGATCAGCCAGCCCGCGAACACGGCGCGCATGAAGGTGGTCGAAAACGGGCCCTCGACGGTGTGTCGGCTCAGCTCGGTGAAGGCCTCGATGATCCGTGGCTCGAATACGTCGGTGTGCACCAGCGCCACCGCGGCCGCCCATGTTCCGGCCACGTTGGCGATCAGCACAAGGCTCCAGAGCCGGGCCACCTGTCCCAGGGTCTTCAGGTCACGATGGTGCAGCAGCGGCAGGATCGGCGTCAGCGTGTTCTCGGTGAACAATTGCTGCCGCCCGAGCACGACCACGAGGAAGCCCGCGGTATAGCCGAGCGGCGCAAACAGCCGTCGCGCCGCCTCGTCGGAGACGAAGGCGTGGAATTCACCCTGCACGATGAGCGAGAGACTCATCGACAGTCCTGCGGCGAGACCCGACAGCAGGATGGCCCACCAGCGCCGTTCGAGCTCGCTCTCGCCCTCGGCGCGGATGGTCTCGTGGATCAGTGCGGCATTGGGCCGGCTCTGCGCCTCAATCTCCCGCCGCTGCTGATCAGAAACGCCCTCGATGTCGGCGGCCGGGCTGAAGGTCGGATCGGTTGCCTTGCTGCGCACGTATCATCCGTCGGCTGGCGTGGGCTGCTGCCGACGCCGGCTGGCGACACAGAGCTCGTTCAACCTGAACGTTCGAGCGATTGGCAAGGTTCCTGACCGGCGCCCTGACGAGGTGATCAAGACGACAAGGTGATCAAGACACCGTCGCGACCGGCAGGGGCTCGCGCTGCTTGGACAGCCGCGCCAGCAGCACCGTGGCGGTCCGCGTGATGTGCTGCCGGGCAAGATCCTCGGCTGTCTGCGCATCGCCCGCGATCACCGCCCGCAGGATGTCCTCATGCTGATCCCAGATCCGCCGCGGCGTCTCGTCGCGCATCAGCACCTCGCCCATCAGCCGGCGCAGATGCAGCCAATGCGGCAGGGTGGTGTCCTGGATGACGGAGTTGCCGGAGATCTCGTAGAGGAATTCGTGAAACTTGACGTCGGCCTCGATCAGCTTCTCGACCGAATGCTCGCGCTCGGCGCGCCGGCCCTGCTCGATCAAATTCGGGCCTTCCTCGGCCGCTCGCTTGGTGCCGCGGGTTGCCGCGAGCCGGCAGGCGAGGCCCTCGGCGACGGCGCGTATTTCATAGAGGTTGCGGATGAAGTCGGTGTCGATCGGCGCGACTTCCAGGCCGCGGCCCGGCGCCTCGCGCACAAAGCCCTGATTGCGCAGCAGCAGCAGGGCCTGCTGCACCGGCTGGCGCGAGACGCCGAGGTCGCGGGCCAGATCGTCCTGAATGAGGCGGGCCGATTCCGGCAGTTCGCCGCCGACGATGTCGGAGAGAATGCGCTCGTAGACGCGTTCGGTCAGGCTCGGCTGGGTCTTCAGCGGCGGCACACGGCCTCCACTGGATCAGGTGTGATGTCCGGTCGTGAATGTGAGGCCGCCGAGCCGGAGCCCAGCGCTCGCATTGCGGCTGCTGTCGGTTTGAACGGAGTCATAGCGGGAATTTCCGCGCAGTGAGCGTCCGCCGCTGCTTGGGCTTGCTGTCCTGCTGGATTTCGAGGTGATGGATGAACACACTGGCCGCGCGCGAAATGTGCTCTCGGCTCAGCCGTTCGGCCTCGGCGCTGCGGCCCTCGATCACGGCTGCAAGAATGTCCTCATGCTCGTCCCAGACCATCCGCGACAT
This sequence comes from Bradyrhizobium oligotrophicum, assembly GCA_050641875.1. Taxonomy (GTDB): domain Bacteria; phylum Pseudomonadota; class Alphaproteobacteria; order Rhizobiales; family Xanthobacteraceae; genus Bradyrhizobium; species Bradyrhizobium oligotrophicum_B. The sequence continues at coordinate 645,014 of CP192619.1, read as the reverse complement.
GCTCTGCTCCTTCTGCAGCACGTCGGACATCACCCGCTTCAGGTACTGCCAATGCGGTGCCATCGTCTCGCCGATCAGCGCGTTGCCGGAGAGGTCGCCGAGGAAGCGATGGAAGGCGATGTCGGTCTCGATCTTGCGGTTGACGAGCCCGCTCTTCACCGCCTCGTGGCCGGCCGCGATGTAGGCCGGACCTTCGCGCGCAGCGCGATCGCTGGCGCGCTCGGCGGCCAGTCGCGCCGCGAGGCCTTCGAGCACCGCCCGCATCTCATAGAGGTCCCGGACGAAGCCAGGGTCGAGCGGAGCCACGATCAACCCGCGACCCGGCGCGCTCTGCACCAGCCCGCAGCCGCGCAGCAGGATCAGCGCCTGCTGAACCGGCTGGCGCGACACCCCGTAAGCCTGGGCGAGATCATCCTGGATCAGCCGCGAGCCCGGCGCGAGAACGCCACTGACGATCTCGTCAGTGATGGCCTCGACGACCTGGTCGACCAGAGATGGAGCGGCGGGCACGATCTCGCATGGGTCATCACATTTTGCCGGACATTAGCATGTCAAGTCCGAAAATCCATTTGCGAGGTATTCGAATTCAGAGTACGAATTCAGAAAAGGACGCTGCATTAAGGCAAGTTAAAAGCGGCCAAATAGGGGAGGGACTCCGTTGTCGGAAGATCCGACCAATCTGGAGCGCGATCAGGTTTGGTCCGCGCGCTCGGAGGGCAGCGTGCGCGCCGGCGTGATGCCGGCGGTGTCGCGCGCATTGCTGGTGGCCTCGGTCGCGTCGTTTGCCACGATGGCGCCTGCACTCGGAGCGGCCGGAGAAGGCCTGACCTTGTCCGATGCCTGGGTGCCGGCGGCGCCCGAGGTGGGACGCGACATCCCGTTGCTGATCACGATCAGGAATGACACGACCGCGCCGGAAGCCTTGATGCGCGTGCGTTGTCCGATCGCCAATTTTTCGGAGCGGCACACCGTCGACCGCGGCGAAGGCGCGCCGGCGATGCGCTCCATTCCCAACATTCCAATTGCCGCGGGCAGCACGCTGGTGCTGCTGCCGACCGCCTATCACGTGATGCTGCTGCAGACGCGGGAGCCGCTCGAGCCAGGCAAGCGCTTCACCTGCACGATCGTGTTCCAGAAAGCAGGATCCATCGAAACGGAGGTCGAGGTTCGCAAGTCCCCTTGAAGCGTGTTTGTCGCCTGCTGCCCTCCGCCTTCGGGCTTGGCGGAGCGGTATTCGCTCCAACTCATAATAAATAATGGGAGAAGGAAACGATGAGGATAAACGTCAGGTCAACCTTGCGGGCGGTGCTGCTGGCCAGCGCAGCCTTCGCCTGTTTCCAGCTTGCATCGCCGGCGCAGGCCGCCGACGAGATGACCCCCGAGCGGCTGCTCAACGCCGACAAGGAGGCCGGCAACTGGCTCCACCATCATAAGAACTACTCGGGCACGCGGTTCTCGGCGCTGAAGGAGATCAACAAGGACAACGTCAAGAACCTGAAGGTCGCCTGGACCATGCATCTCGGCGGCGTCGAGGGCGGCGGCATCTGGAGCCATGGCGGTCTCGAAGGCACGCCGATCGTCGAGAACGGCATGATCTATGTCACCGACGGCTGGGGCTCGGTGTACAAGATCGATGCGCGCGGCGGCAAAGGCCAGATGGTCTGGAAGATGGATCCGAAGACGGATCACGACTGGGCCGGCGCGATCGCCTGCTGCGGCGTCGACAATCGCGGTGTCGCGCTGTGGGGCAACCTCGTGGTGTCGCACACGCTCGACGGCCGCCTGATCGCGACCAACAAGGAAACCGGGCAGGTTGCCTGGCAGCGTCAGGTCGCCGATCCCGACAAGGGCGAGGTGATCACCGGCGCGCCGCTGATCGTGAAGAACATGGCGATCTCCGGTGTCGCCGGCGCCGAATACGGCATCCGCGGATGGATCGCGGCGACCGACCTCACCACGCAGAAGGAGGTCTGGCGCACCCACACCATTCCGGCCAAGGGCGAGCCCGGCAGCGAGACCTGGAAGGACAGCAACGACGCGGCGGCGGCCGGCGGCGGCTCGACCTGGGTGACCGGGACCTACGACCCGGCGACCGACACCATCATCTGGGGCGTCGGCAATCCCGGCCCGGACTGGGACAACGCCTATCGTCCCGGCGACAACCTCTACACCGACAGCTCGCTGGCGCTCGACGCCAACACCGGCAAGATCAAGTGGCACTACCAGCACACGCCGAACGATCCCTTCGACTATGACAGCGTCGCCGAGAACGTCCTGGTCGATGTGCCCGCGCCGAACGGCTCCACCCTGAAGCTCGCGCTCGAGGCCGACCGCAACGGCTTTGCCTATGCGATCGACCGCACCAGCGGCAAGTTCATCTGGGGTCTGCCCTTCGTCAAGAAGGTCACCTGGACCAAGGGGCTCGATGCCGAGACCGGAAAGCCTATCGAGTATGATCCGAAGAACCCGGTGCAGCGCTACAATGCGTCGGTGTCGCCGCATCGTGAGAACAAGGTCGCGGACATCTGCCCGGGCAACATGGGCGGCAAGAACTGGCCGCCGACCTCGTACAATCCGGACCTGAAGCTCTGGTACATCCCGGTGATTGAGAGCTGCAACCGGATCACCGTCGAAGAAGCGACCAAGGACAAGCTGAAGCCGCGCGAGTTCTGGACCGGCGGCGGACCGAGCCAGCCGTTCAAGATCACGGGCAGCGTGACCGCGATCGACGTCACCACCGGCAAGATCGCCGGCAAGATGGAGACGCCGTTCCCGAATCTCGGCGGCATGCTGTCGACGCCTGACCTCGTCTTCACCGGCCAGCCCTCGGGCGAGGTGATGGCGCTCGATGGCAAGACCCTGCAGAAGCTGTGGGAGTTCAACACCGGCGGCGGCGTCAACGCACCTCCGGTGACGTTCTCGGTCGACGGCAAGCAATATGTCGCGATCCTGGTCGGTCTCGGCGGCGCCTGGGACAAGTGGTTCATCGAGATCCACGCCCGAGCTGAAGAAGATCCAGCCCGGCTCGATGCTCTACGTCTTCTCGCTGTGAAGCCGATTGCGGAGCGGAGGCATAGCCTCCGCTCCGTCCTCATCCCCTGTTCGACAAGAAGATCAGATGAAACTCAGTGCGATCACGTTCGCTGTGGCGTCGGCTCTCGTCCTCGGCTCCGCTTCGCTCGCATTGGCGCAGTCCGCGGCGCCGGCAGATCCGACCGATGCCGGCAAAGCCGTGTTCAAGCGTGCGAACTGCGTCGGCTGCCACAAATGGCACGGCAATGGTGGTGGCGGCTACGGCGGCGACGCGCTGTCGCTGCGCAAGACCGAGCTCGACCGCCAGCACATCATCGAGACGGTTACATGCGGCCGTCCCGGCACGGGCATGCCGTACTTTGCGCGCGGCTCCTATGATACGGCGAAGTGCTACGACATGAGCCGCCAGGATGTCGGCGAGCGCATGCCGCCCGAGGGCGGCGTGTTCCTGCGGCCCAACGATATCCAGGCGGTCGCGGATTACGTGCTCGCGCACATCAAGGGCCGCGGCGAGCCGAGCTACGACGAGTGTACCGCGTTCTTCGGCAACACGTCGCGGGTCTGCGATATCTACAAGGCGAATGCCGCCAAGCCTGCAAGCGAGCCATCGACAAGCGAGCCATCGAAATGAAACGGTCAACCTGCGCTGCGATCTTCGCCACGTTCGTGCTGTCGTTCGTGATGCATGCGGCCTCCGCGCAGGCCGTGCCGAACTACGATTTGCGCGACATCACCGTCGGCATGCCGGTCGGCGATCTGCCCAATCAGGGCTATGTCAATCTGACCTGCGCCAAGGACCCGAACCGAAGGCTCGATGCGTGGTCGGCGTGGCGCGATTGTCCCGCGGACGAGCAGGCGCGGCATGCGGTGCGTTTCGATTTCGATCCGGAGACCAGCCAGGACGGCACCAAGGTGGCCGGTCATCCCGTGCTGCTGACGGTTCTCGTCGACGACAAGGGCACCGTCACCGGCCTGACGATCGAGACCGATCCGAAGGCGCGGCTCTACATTCGCAAGAAGGCGTTCCTGCTCGGCAACCAGGTGAAGTCGCGCTATGGCGCCGAAGGCTGGGACTGCAAGGAGTTGCAACCGAGCGCGGGCGAGCAGCCGGTCGGCGGCGTATTCCTGCGCGAGGTCTGCAAGAAGACCATCCCGGGCCGGATGCTGACCGTTGAGCGCGAGCTGTTCCGCAAGCCCGATCAGGACATCAAGAGCTTCGTCGACCAGACCCGGGTGCGGATCACGAAGGATATCAACTAGTCCGCCGCCGATCTTCATCGCGCTCCGCTGGAGGCGCGCGCCAGTCGGCGTCGTGAACCCGGCTGCCGGGAGGAAACGACGATGAGGGATCTCTTCAACTTCGGGCAGATGCTGTCGGCCCATGCCAGGACCTCGCCGGACCGCCTGGGGGCGCGCGATCTCGTGCGCGCGATGAGCTTCTCGTCCTGGAACGAGCGCGCCTGCCGGCTCGCCAACGCGCTGCTCGGGCTCGGCCTTGCCAAGGGCGATCGCGTTGCAATCCTTGCTTACAACTGCGTCGAATGGTGCGAGATATATGCGGCCACAGCCAAAGCCGGATTGGTGGCGCTGCCGATCAATTTCCGCCTCACCGCGTCCGAGGTGCAGTTCATCGTCCAGAACGCCGAAGCGGCGGCGATGATCGTGCAGGACGAGCTCGTCGGCCTGGTCGAGGAGGCGCGCCAGAATCTCGGCATCGCCGACGACCGCTTCATCCATTTCGGCGCGAAGCCGCGCCCGGCAGGCTATCGCGGCTATGAGGACATAATTGCGGCGGCCGCGGACCGGGAGCCCGACCAGCAGGTCGCGCTGTCCGATCCCTGGACGTTGATGTACACCTCCGGCACCACCGGCAAGCCGAAGGGCGTGCTGCGCAGCCATCGCAGTGCTGTCCTCTTGTCGATGGTCACCGAGATCGAGCTGAAGCTGAGCCGCAACGACGGCGCGCTGCTGGTGATGCCGATGTGTCACGCCAACTCGCTGAACTTCTTCGGCGCGTTCGGCTATATCGGCGGCGTCAATACGATCTATTCGCGCAAGAGTTTCGATCCCGAGCACGCCGTGACGACGCTTGCCGATGGCGGCTCCACGTTCACCTCGCTGGTGCCGACGCACTACATCATGATGCTGGATCTGCCGCGCGGGTTGCGCGCGCAGCATGATTTCAGCGCGGTCACCAAGCTGATGATCTCCTCGGCGCCGGCGCGGCCGGAGACCAAGCGCGAGGTGATGGAGATGTTTCCGAAGTCCGGGCTCTACGAGCTCTATGGCGCGACCGAGACCGGCTGGGTCACCATGCTGCATCCGCATGAGCAGTTCACCAAGCCCGGCTCGGTCGGGCGCGAATGCGTCGGCGCTGCGCCGATCCGCATCCTGGACGACGCGGGAAATGAGGTGCCGGACGGCGAGGCGGGCGAACTCTATTCCTCGAACGCCCACACCTTCGACTGCTATTGGCGCCTGCCGGAGAAGACCAGGGAGGCGTTCCGCGGCGACTACTGCTCGGTCGGCGACATGGCGCGCCGCGACGCCGACGGCTACGTCCATCTCGCCGACCGCAAGAGCAACATGATCATCTCGGGCGGCGAGAACATCTATCCCTCCGAGGTCGAAGCCCAGGTAGGCGCCCATCCGGCCGTCAAGGACATCGCGGTGATCGGCTTGCCCGACGACAAATGGGGCGAGCGCGTTCATGCCGTGATCGTGCCGCGCGACGGCATGACGGTGAAGGAGGGCGATCTGGTCGAGTGGGCGAAAGAACGGCTCGCCGGCTTCAAGCGTCCGCGCTCCTACGCCTTCATCACCGACAACGAGATGCCGCGCAACGCGACGGGCAAGATCCTGCATCGCGAATTGAAGAAGAGATTTGCGCAGTGATTCGCCGCAATGCCTTGCGGCCTGATATGTAGCTGCGATGCAGGCCGTCCTCAATTCCGCTCTTCCGATCTTCGCGCTGATCCTGACCGGATTCTTGTGCGGCCGGTTCGGTGTGTTCGATCGCACCGCGACCGACAATCTCAACCGTTTCGCCGTCTATCTGGCGCTGCCGGCGTTGATCTTCACGGCGATGTCCAAGATTGGCGTCGAGCAGGTCAGCCAGTTCGGCTTCATCGCCGCGTTCTGTGGCGGCATCGCCGCGACCTTCGCGACCGGCTTCGTGATCAGCCGGTTGCGCGGCCGCCGTGTTGCCAATGCCAGCATCGAAGGGCTCGATGCCGGCTACAGCAATGTCGGCTTCATGGGCATTCCGATGTGCCTCCTGGTGTTCGGCCCGGACAGCGCCCCGGCCTCGATCATCGCCACCCTGTTCACAGCCTGCGTGCTGTTCCTGTTCGCGATCGTGGTGGTCGAGATGGATCTGCAGAAGGGCGCAACGCTCGGGGCGACGGTCGCCAAAGTGGCGCGTTCGCTGCTGACAAGCCCGTTGTTCATCGCGCCCGTCGCCGGACTCGCGGTCGGCCTCAGCGGCTTCGCATTGCCAGCGCCGTTCCTGAGTTTCACGACTTTGCTTGGTGGAGCAGCATCACCGGCGGCGCTCGTATGCATCGGCCTGTTCCTGGCGCAGGAACGGGTGGTGACGCACGATGCGGCCTCGATCGGCATTCTCGTCTCGCTCAAGCTCGTGATGCAGCCGGCGGTGACGGCGCTGCTCGCCTTCCACGTCTTTTCGATGCCGCCGCTGTGGTCGCATGCGGCCGTGATCCTGAGCGCGCTGCCGATCGGCTCCGGGCCGTTCACGATCGCCAAGCTCTATGGTCTGGAGGCCGGCGTCACCTCGGGCGCGATTCTCGTCTCGCACATATCAGCCGTTCTCACCGTCTCGCTGCTCGTGGCCTGGCTCGCGCCAGGCTGATCACGTCACCATCCGCAGGAGTCGTCAGATGAAGATCTCCCCCGACAGTGCAGCCGACCTGATCGCCCGCCTGCTCAAGCGCCGCGGCGTTGCCCGCGTGTTCGCGCTGTGCGGCGGCCACATCATGCCGATCTGGATGCGGCTCGATGCCGAGGGCGTCCGCATCATCGACGTGCGCGACGAGCGCGCCGCCGTGCACATGGCGCAGGCGCATGCGGAGCTCACCGGTGAGCTCGGCGTCGCGCTGGTCACCGCGGGGCCGGGCATGACCAATGCGATCACCGGCATCGCCAATGCCCATGTCTCGCGCGCGCCGGTGCTGGTGATTTCGGGCGGCAATCCGCGGCCGCAGGAGAATCGGGGCGGCCTGCAGGACATGGATCACACCCAGCTCGTCCGCTCGATCACGCGCTATGCGCGCACCGTGCGCGAGCCGTCGCTGGTGCTGCAGGAGCTCGACGAGGCGATCGCGCGTGCCTTCGGCGAGGGCGGCGAGCCTGGCCCCGCTTTCATCGATTTTCCCGTCGATACGCTGCGCGGCATCGTGCCGAAGGCGCTGCAACTCGAGGAGCATCTCGCGCCGAAGCCGCGCGCGGCGACGCGGCCTGATCCGGCGGAGGTCGAGAAGGCGGTGGAGCTGCTGTGGTCGGCGCGCCGCGTGCTCGTGATCTCCGGCCGCGGCGCGCGCGGGGCAGGGCCCGAACTGATCGCATTGCTCGACCGGCTCGACGCGGTCTATCTCGACACCGGCGAGAGCAGGGGGCTGGTGCCCGACGATCATCCATCTGTCGTCGGCGCGATGCGCGGCGCGGTGATGGGGGACGCCGATGTGGTGCTGACGGTCGGGCGCCGGCTCGACTTCCAGCTCGCCTACGGGTCGCCGGCCGTGTTCAAGGACGCCACCTTCGTCCGCATCAGCGACACCGCGAGCGAGCTGCGCGACAATCGGCGCGGTGCGGCCGAGATCCTGGCGTCACCCGCGGAGACCTTGCGCGCGATGGTGGCGCTGGCGGGCAATCGCGAGTCGGCTGTCGATCGGCAATGGTCTGCAACACTGCGTGCCGCCCATCAGGAGCGTGCCACGAAGCTGAAGCAGAGCATGGCGGCGGCGCCGGCCGGCTCCGACGGCCGGTTGCATCCCAATCGCGTTCTCTCGGCCATCCAGGACGCGATCGGAAATGACGCAGTGGTCATTACTGACGGCGGCGATTTCCTGTCCTTTGCCCGTGTCGGCCTCAGCGCGCCCCTGATGCTCGATCCCGGCCCGTTCGGCTGCATCGGCATCGGCGTGCCCTATGGCATCGCCGCGAGCCTCGCCTTTCCCGGCAAACCGGTGGTGGTCGCGACCGGCGACGGCGCCTTCGGGTTCAACGCGATCGAGGTCGACACGGCCGTGCGGCACAAGGCGCCGGTGCTGATCGTCGTCGCCAACAACGGCGCCTGGCAGATCGAGGTGCACGACCAGACGGTCACCCACGGCAAGGTCGTCGGCACCAGGCTGCAATTCGCCGATCACGCCGCGATGGCGCGCGCCTTCGGCATGCATGCCGAGCGGGTCGAGACGGAGGAGCAGCTCGGCCCTGCGATCCAGCGCGCGCTGGCCAAACGTCCGGCACTGCTCGACGTGGTCGTCACGCCGGAGGCGGTGTCATCGGATGCCAAGACCGGCCTCGCCTGGGTCCCGGACCTGCAGCCGCTCGCGGCGTGGGACGAGGCGGAGCGGAAGTGGCGCGGCTCGTGAGGTCTCAGACCTGCTGCAGTTGGCGCGGCGCGCTCAGCCACAGGGCGAGCAGGGTGCAGACGGCGCCGGACAGCAGATAGCCGCCGGCCGAGAGCAGGCCGAGATGGGCCGCCAGCACCAATGCCGCCAGCGGCGCAAAGCCTGCGCCGAACAGCCAGGCGAGGTCCGCCGTCAGGGCTGACGCCGTATAGCGATAGGTGCGCGCGAAGTTGGCGGCGATCGCGCCGGAGGACTGGCCGAACGACAGGCCGAGCAGGATGAAGCCGAGCACCATGTAGATGGTCTCGCCGACCGGGCCGGCGTCGAGCAGTTGCGGTGCGAAGCCCGAGAACACCGCGATCGCGATCGCCGAGCCGATCAGTAGCGACTTGCGCCCGATGCGGTCGGCCAGCATGCCGGACGCGACAATGGCGACGACGCCGAACACCGCGCCGACGGCCTCGATGACCAGGAAGCGTGCCGGCGTCTCCTTGGTGAACAGGAACACCCAGGACAGCGGGAACACCGTCACCATGTGGAACAGGGCGAAGCTCGCCAGCGGCGCGAAGGCGCCGATCACGATGTTGCGGCCCTCGTGCCGAATCGTGGTCATGACGCGCGCCGGCTGCAATTCGCGCGACTGGAACAGCTCGTCATATTCCGGCGTCACCACCATGCGCAGCCGCGCGAACAGCGCCACGACGTTGATGGCGAACGCCACGAAGAACGGGTAACGCCAGCCCCAGTCGAAGAAGTCGGCCGCGGAGAGATAGCCGACGAAGAACGCGAACAGCACACTGGCGACGATCAGTCCGAGCGGCGCCCCGAGCTGCGGGATCATCGCATACCAGCCGCGCTGGTGCTCCGGCGCATTCATGGCGAGCAGCGACGCCAGCCCATCCCAGGCGCCGCCCCAGGCGAGGCCCTGGCCGATTCGGGCCAGCGCCAGCAGCCAGATCGCGGCCACACCGACGGTGTGATAGCTCGGCAGGAACGCGATCGCGACGGTCGAGGTGCCGAGCAGGAACAATGCGGTGATAAGCTTGGCGCTCTTGCCGTAGCGACGGTCGATCGCCATGAAGATCACGCTGCCGAACGGGCGCGCGATGAAGGCGAGCGCGAACAGCGCGAACGAATACAGGGTCTGCGTCAGCTCGTCGGCGAACGGAAACACGAGGCGCGGAAACACGATCACCGAGGCGATGGCATAGACGAAGAAGTCGAAGAACTCCGACGTGCGCCCGACGATCACGCCGATCGCGATCTCGCCCGGATGCGCCTCATGCGTGCGGGAGAGATGGGTTTCGCCGTCGGCGGTCGCCGCTGCCTGTGTCATCGCGCTGCCTGCAGTCCTCTCGTACTCTATTCCCGTCCCGTAATTGTCGTCCTTGGCACCGCTCCGGTATTGGACAAATTGTCCAATGTTGGGCACGCCGCGCGATCGCTACCTCAGGCCTCGTTCAGAGATCCGCCTTCGACGAGGTTAAGCGTGCGTTACTGGAAACTGTTGGCCTTGCTGCCGCTGGGCCTCGCGCTCGGCGGCTGCAATCTGGTCGTTCTCTCGCCCGCCGGTGATGTGGCCGTCCAGCAGCGCGATCTCGTGATCATCGCAACCGTGCTGATGCTGCTGATCGTGGTGCCGGTGATGGCGGCGACGGCCATCGTGGCCTGGCGCTACCGCCAGTCGAACCAGGCGGCGGCCTACACGCCGGATTGGGATCACTCCACCCAGCTCGAGCTCCTGATCTGGGCGGCGCCGCTGCTGATCATCATCTGCCTGGGCGCGGTGACCTGGATGGGCACACACCTGCTCGATCCCTATCGCACGCTCGGGCGCATTGCCGCCGACCGGCCGGTGACGCCGCAGGACAAGCCGCTCGAGGTCAACGTCGTCGCGCTCGATTGGAAATGGCTGTTCATCTATCCAGAATACGGCATTGCCAGCCTCAACGAGCTCGCCGCGCCGGTCAATCGTCCACTCGATTTCAGGATCACGTCGTCCTCGGTGATGAACTCGTTCTACATTCCGGCACTCGCCGGCCAGATCTATGCGATGCCGGGCATGCAGAGCCGGCTGCACGCCGTCATCAACAAGCCCGGCGTCTATCGCGGCTTCTCGGCAAACTACAGCGGCGCCGGCTTCTCCGGCATGCGCTTCGCCTTCCATGGCCTGTCGGATGCGGAGTTTGCCAACTGGATCGACAAGGCGAAGGCGAGCGGGCAGCAGCTCAACAAGCAGGATTATCTCGCGCTCGAGCGTCCCAGCGCCAACGAGCCGGTTCGCTACTACGCCTCGGTGGATAGCGACCTGTTCCGCGCCATCCTCAACATGTGCGTCGAGCCCGGCAAGATGTGCATGAGCGAGATGATGGCGATCGACGCGAAGGGCGGCATGGGCATGGCTGGCGTTCGCAACACGCTGCCGCTCGCCTATGACAAGTTCGCCGGCCGCGGCGCCGTGTTCGGCGCCGAGCCGAGCTTCGTGGCCGGCGGTGTCTCGCCTGCCGGGCGATCAGGTGACGCGGATGGCCGACGATTCCTCGCAGACGGTCCTCGCGCCGCTCGACTGGACGCCACTGCAGGGCCGTGGGCTGGAGCGGCCCGGCCTGCTGCGGCCGTCCAAGGCAACCTTCATCATCGGGACAACCTCCAAATCGGATTCGTGACGTCGGATTCGTGAGGGTCACATCATGTTCGATACTGCAGATCTCACCAGGTTCATCTTCGGCCGGCTGACGCTGGACTCGCTGCCGCTGCACGAACCGATCATCGTCGGCACCTTCGCGATGGTCGCGCTCGGCGGCCTCGCGCTGTTCGGAGCCATCACCTATTTCCGGCTGTGGGGCTATCTCTGGAAGGAGTGGTTCACCACCGTCGACCACAAGCGCATCGGCATCATGTACATGGTGCTCGGCATCGTCATGCTGCTGCGCGGATTCGCTGACGCGCTGATGATGCGCCTGCAGCAGGCGATCGCGTTCAACGGCTCCGAAGGCTATCTGAACTCGCATCATTACGACCAGGTGTTCACGGCGCATGGCGTGATCATGATCTTCTTCGTGGCGATGCCGCTGGTCACCGGCCTGATGAATTACGTCGTGCCGCTGCAGATCGGCGCCCGCGACGTGTCGTTCCCGTTCCTCAACAATTTCAGCTTCTGGATGACCACGTCCGGCGCCGTGCTGGTGATGTGCTCGCTGTTCGTCGGCGAGTTCGCCCGAACCGGATGGCTGGCCTATCCGCCGCTGTCGAACCTGTCCTACAGTCCTGATGTCGGTGTCGACTACTACATCTGGGCCTTGCAGGTCGCCGGCGTCGGAACGCTGCTGTCCGGCGTTAACCTGATCTGCACCATCGTGAAGATGCGCGCACCCGGCATGACCATGATGAAGATGCCGGTGTTCACCTGGACCTCGCTGTGCACCAACGTGCTGATCGTCGCCTCCTTCCCGGTGCTGACGGCGGTGCTGGCGCTGCTGTCGCTCGACCGCTACGTCGGCACCAACTTCTTCACCAACGATTTCGGCGGCGATCCGATGATGTATGTCAACCTCATCTGGATCTGGGGGCATCCGGAGGTCTACATCCTGATCCTGCCGGCGTTCGGCATCTTCTCCGAGGTGACCTCGACCTTCTCGGGCAAGCGCCTGTTCGGCTACACCTCGATGGTCTACGCGACCGTCGTCATCACCATCCTCTCGTATCTGGTCTGGCTGCACCATTTCTTCACGATGGGCTCCGGCGCCAGCGTCAACTCGTTCTTCGGCATCACCACGATGATCATCTCGATCCCGACGGGCGCAAAGATGTTCAACTGGCTGTTCACGATGTATCGCGGCCGCATCCGCTTCGATCTGCCGATGATGTGGACCGTCGCCTTCATGCTGACCTTCGTGATCGGCGGCATGACCGGCGTGCTGCTCGCGGTGCCGCCGGCGGACTTCGTGCTGCACAACAGCCTGTTCCTGGTTGCGCATTTCCACAACGTGATCATCGGCGGCGTGCTGTTCGGCCTGTTCGCGGGCATCGCCTATTGGTTCCCGAAGGCGTTCGGCTTCAGGCTCGATCCGTTCTGGGGCAAGATGTCGTTCTGGTTCTGGACGGTGGGCTTCTACTTCGCCTTCATGCCGCTCTACGTGCTCGGCCTGATGGGCGTGACCCGCCGGCTGCGCACCTTCGATGATCCGAGCCTGCAGATCTGGTTCGTGATTGCAGGCATCGGCGCGTTTCTGATCCTCTTGGGCATCGCCAGCTTCCTGATCCAGATCGCGGTCAGCATCCTCCGCCGCGAGCAGCTCGCCGACGTCACTGGCGATCCCTGGAATGCGCGCACTTTAGAGTGGGCAACGTCGTCGCCGCCGCCGGCCTACAACTTCGCCTTCACGCCTGTCGTCCACGACAACGACGCCTGGTGGGACATGAAGCGGCGCGGCTACACGCGTCCGCTCGCCGGCTTCAAGGCGATCCACATGCCGAGCAACACCGGCACCGGCGTGATCCTGGCGGGGCTCAGCACCAGCATGGCGTTCGGCCTGATCTGGTACATGTGGTGGATGGCGGCGGGCAGCTTCGTCGCGCTGCTTGCGGTCGCGATCGGCCACACCTTCAACTATCACCGCAGCTTCCACATCCCGGCCGATGAGGTCGTCAGCGCCGAGCGTGCGCGCACCGAGCTGATCGCGGCAGGAGCCAAGTCATGACGGTTGCGATGTGCACGATGAAGGCCGGCGAGCCGGTCTTCTACGTCGTCGACGAGCACGAGCATCCCGAAGGCAGCAGCACGATGCTCGGCTTCTGGATCTATCTGATGAGCGACTGTCTCATCTTTGCGATCCTGTTCGCCGTCTATGGCGTGCTCGGCGCCAAATATGCCGCCGGCCCGGCGCCGAAGGACCTGTTCGACCTGTCGCTGGTCGCGGTCAACACCTCGTTCCTGCTGCTGTCCTCGCTCACCTACGGCTTCGCGATGCTGTCGATGCAGCAGAGCCGCGTCGGGGCGATGCAGGCCTGGCTCGTGGTGACCGGGCTGTTCGGCCTCGCCTTCCTCGGCATCGAGCTGACCGAGTTCGCCCACATGATCCATGAGGGCGCGACGCCGCAGCGCAGCGCCTTCCTGTCGTCGTTCTTCACCCTGGTCGGAACCCACGGCCTGCACGTGACGTTCGGTCTGGTCTGGCTGGTCACCCTGATGGTGCAGGTCAGGACCCACGGTCTGATCGAGGCCAACCGGCGGCGGCTGGTCTGCCTCAGCATGTTCTGGCACTTCCTGGACGTGATCTGGATCGGCGTCTTCACCTTCGTCTATCTGATGGGAATGCTTCGATGAGCTCTGATGCACATGCGCACGGTTCGGCAGACGACCATGCCGGCACGCGCTCTGGCCAACTGATCGGCTTCGGCGCCTCCGTCGTTCTGACGGCGATTCCATTTCTGCTGGTGATGAACGGCTCGCTCGACAAGCAGGCCACGGCGCTGATCATCATGGCCTTCGCGGCCGTGCAGGTCGTCGTCCACATGATCTTCTTCCTGCACATGAACACCAAGGCCGAGGGCGGCTGGACCATGATGGCGCTGATCTTCACCATCATCATGGTGGTGATCGCACTCAGCGGCTCGCTCTGGGTCATGCATCACCTGACCACGAATATGATGCCCGTGCACGAGATGGGCCAGACGCCGTGATGTCAGCTCCTGCCGACGGGGCAGGGGGCGGCTCGCGATCGGCGCGGTGTGGGTTGCCTGCGTCGCGATTCTGCTGGCGCTGGGCGTCTGGCAGATCGAGCGGCGGGCCTGGAAACTCGACTTGATCGATCGCGTCGAGCGTCGGGTTCATGCCGAACCTGTGCCGGCGCCGGGCTCGGCGGCATGGCCGGCGATCAATCGCAGCGACGACGAGTACAGGCGGGTGACACTGAGCGGCCGCTTCCTCAATGACCGCGAGACGCTGGTGCAGGCGCTGACGGTCGAGGGCTCGGGCTATTGGGTGGTGACACCGCTGCAGACCGCCGGCGGCACCGTGCTCGTCAATCGTGGCTTCGTGCCTGCGGATCGCCGTGCGCCGGCCAGCCGCAGCGCCGGGAACCTCGATGGCACGGTCAGCGTGACCGGATTGCTGCGGATCTCCGAGCCCGGCGGCGGCTTCCTGCGCGACAACGATCCCGCGGCAGACCGCTGGTATTCACGTGAGGTCGCGGCGATCGCCGCGGCGCGCGGCTTGTCGGATGTCGCGCCGTTCTTCGTCGATGCCGATGCGACGCCGAATCCCGGCGGGCTTCCGATCGGTGGACTCACGGTGATCTCGTTTCCGAACAACCATCTGGTTTACGCGCTGACCTGGTTTACATTGGCCCTGATGCTGGCCGGCGCCGGGCTGCAGCGGCTCCGCCGCAGGCAGCGTGAGCCGGAAGCGCCAGCGGCGCAGGATGTGGAATGGGATCAGCGGCGGCAGGACACGGGTGGATGCGGAGCGGGGTCTTGAGGGATCGAAGCTCGCCGTTCTGCCGGCGGAGACCGGACGTGGCCTCATGAGAAGCGAGGCGCCCAACCTGCCGTTCGGAGCCGTGGCCGCGATCGCCACACCCGAGATCAACGCGCCGCTGCCGACCAGGGACGCGACCAACCGCAAGAACATGGTGCTGCTGATCCAGTTGCGCTGGATCGCTGTCGTCGGCCAGATCGTCACCATCGGCTTCGTGACCACCTGGTTCGGCATTGCGCTGCCGGTCGTGCCGATGGCCGCGATCATCTGCGCGCTGGTGGCCCTCAATATCGCCAGCCATATCTGGCTGCGCACGCGTGACGACGTCGGCAATCGCCACCTGTTGATCGCCCTGATGCTCGATGTGGTGGCGTTGACATCGGAGCTCTATCTCACCGGCGGCGCGTCGAATCCGTTCACGTGCCTCTATCTGCTGCAGGTCACCCTGGGGGCCGTGCTGCTCGATGCGCGCTCGTCCTGGTCGCTGGTCGCACTGACGGTCCTCAGCTTCATCTGGCTCACCATCGAGTACCGCCCCCTGCAACTGCCACAGCATCACGTCAGCGATGCCTTCACCCTGCACATCACCGGCATGTTCGTCGGTTTCGTGCTCGACGCCGTGCTGCTCGTCGTGTTCGTCACCCGGATCAACCGGAACCTGCGCGAGCGCGACGCCAAGCTCGCCGATCTGCGCCAGCACGCTGTCGAGCAGGATCACATCATCCGCATGGGCCTGCTCGCCTCAGGCGCCGCGCATGAGCTCGGCACGCCGCTGGCGTCGATCTCGGTCATCCTGAACGATTGGCGCCGCATGACCGCGATCTCGGCCGATCCGACGCTCGCGGAGGATTTCACCGAGATGGAAGCGGCGGTGCAGCGCTGCAAGTCGATCGTCACTGACATCCTGGTCTCGGCCGGTCAGGCGCGCGGCGAAGGCTCGGCGCCCACGACGTTGAAGGCGTTCCTGACGACGCTGGTCGCCGAATGGAGCGCGGCGCGATCGGCGCGCAATCTGATGTTCCGCAACGAGTTCGGCTCGGATCCGGCGATCGTCTCCGACGTCGCCCTGAAGCAGGCGATCGTCAACGTGCTCGACAACGCGTTCGAGGTCTCGCGCGAGTGGGTGGAGTTCGTGGCCGAACGAGATGGTGAAATGCTGCTGCTCAGCGTCAGCGATCGCGGGCCGGGTTTTGATCCGGCGATGCTGGGGCAACTCGGACGTCCCTATCAGTCGAGCAAGGGCCGTCCGGGCCGCGGCCTGGGCCTCTTCCTGGTGGTCAACGTGATCCGCAAGCTGGGCGGCAGCGTTTCGGCCTGGAACCACCGGGGACGTGGGGCGACCGTACGGCTGTCACTGCCGTTGTCGACGCTTGTCATTGGAGAGCGCGATGGCGAATGACCTGTCCCTCCTGATCGTCGAGGACGATGGCGGTTTTGCACGCACCCTGAAGCGCTCGTTCGAACGGCGCGGCTACGAGGCCGTCGTCGCCGGCTCGCTCGAGGATGTGGACGAGGTCCTCAAGGAGAAGACGTTCGGCTATGCCGTCGTCGATCTCAAGCTCGGCGGCGCTTCCGGCCTCGTCTGCGTCGAGAAGCTGCATGCGCATGATCCGGAGATGCTGATCGTGGTGCTCACGGGCTTTGCGAGCATCGCGACCGCGGTCGAGGCGATCAAGCTCGGCGCCTGCCACTATCTGGCCAAGCCGTCGAACACCGACGACATCGAGGAGGCGTTCCGCAAGGCACAGGGCAATGCGCAAGTGGCACTGGCCGAGCGCTCCACCTCGATCAAGACGCTGGAATGGGAGCGCATCCACCAGACCCTGATCGAGACCGACTTCAACATCTCCGAAGCTGCAAGACGGCTCGGCATGCATCGCCGGACGCTGGCGCGCAAGCTGGAGAAGCGCCCGGTGAAGTAGATCGGCTATCGCTCGTTCGATCTACTCCCTTGCCAGCGCCGTTGCCGGATCGAGCCGCGAGGCGCCGCGGGCGGGCATGTAGCCGAAGCCGATGCCGATCGCCATCGACGTGACGGCGGCACCGACCATGGCCAGCGGCGAATAGATCAGCTGGAAGCCGACGTCGAGCGCGTTGAAGACCGTGCCGAAGCCGACCGCGAGCGCCAGGCCCAGCGCGCCGCCCAACAAACACACCAGCACGGCTTCGATCAGGAACTGCATCAGGATGTCGCTGCGCCGCGCGCCGACCGCCATGCGGACGCCGATTTCACCGACGCGCTCGGACACCGATACCAGCATGATGTTCATGACGCCGATGCCGCCGACCAACAGCGAGATCACGGCGATCGCCGCCACCAGCAGGGTCAGCACCTGCGTCGTACTCTCGACGGTCTTGCGGATGTCGTCGGTATTGAGCACGAAGAAGTCCTTGGCGTTGTGCCGTGCCGTCAGCAGCGCCGTCGCGGCGCGCTCGGCCTCCGCCATCGGCGTCGCCTCATCGACGCGGACGCTGATGCTGCGCAGCACCTGATTGCCGAGGAAGCGCGCCTGCACCGTGGTGTAGGGCAGATACACGATCGGGGTGGAGCTGGAGCCGAACCCGGCCTGCTGCTGCTTGGTGACGCCGACGACGCGGCAGGGCACCTTGCCGATCAGGATGACGCTGCCGAGTGGACTGACGTCGGAAGCGGGAAACAGCGCCTTGCGCGCATTGTCGTCGATGACGGCATCCTGGGCGTAGGAGCGCACGGTATCGGCATCGAGATAGCTGCCCTCCGCGAGCTCGGTATTCTTGACGCGGAAATACTGCTCGCCGACGCCGGAGATCTGGGCGCTGACCTCGATGGCGCCGAACCGCAAGGTGCTGGTGGTCGAGACCGTCGGCGAGATCGCGTCGACATAGGGCTGCTGGGCCATCACCTTGGCATCCGCGACCACAAGCGTCCTGATCTTGTTGGAGCGGGTGTCGCCGAAATCCTTGCCGGGGAAGAATTCCAGCGTGTTGGTGCCGAGCCGGTTGATGTTCTCCAGCACCCGCGCCTGCGAGCCGCGGCCGAGCGCCAGCACCATGACGACGGAGGCGACGCCGATGATGATGCCGAGCATGGTGAGGAAGGCGCGCAGCCGGTGCGCGTTCATCGCGAGCAGCGCCATCCGGGCCGCCTCGCGGAAGCGGTCGAGATGACTGCGCCACCATGACGGCGCCGGCGATCCGGCGCCGTCGGTCGCGGCGGCAGCCGCAGGCGTGGGCGTAAGTGGATTGGGCTTGTCCGAGATGACGCGGCCGTCCTGAAGCTCGATGATGCGGCGTGCGCGCTGCGCGACGCCGGCATCATGCGTGACGATGATGACCGTGCGTCCGGAGGCGCTGATCTCGTCCAGGATGCGCAGCACCTCCTCGCCGCTGGCGCGGTCGAGCGCGCCGGTCGGTTCATCGGCCAGAATCACGTCGGGATCGTTGACCAGCGCGCGGGCGATCGAGACGCGCTGCTGCTGGCCGCCGGAGAGTTGTCCCGGTCTGTGATCGGTGCGGCTGCCCATGCCGAGCCGCTGCAGCAGCGCCTCGGCCTTGCGGCGCCGCGCCGCCGGGCCAAGCCCCGCGTAGACGGCGGGCACCTCGGTATTCTCGGTGGCGGTGAGCTCGCCGAGCAGATGATAGCGCTGAAAGATGAAGCCGAAATGCTCGCGCCGCAGCGCCGCCAGTTCGTCCGGATCGAGCGAGCTCATTTCGCGTCCGGCGATCCGGTAGCTGCCGGTGGTCGGGCGGTCCAGACAGCCGAGGATGTTCATCAGCGTCGACTTGCCGGAGCCCGACTGACCGATGATCGCCACCATCTCCCCGCGCGCGATCTGGAGATCGACGCCGCGCAAAGCATGGACCGTGCCTTCGCCGGACGCGTAGCGCCTTCCGACATTCTGCAGGTCGATCAGGACCTCCGTCATCACGCGCCTCCGGGCGGTGGCGGCATCACGGTTCGCTTCGTGCCCTCCTCGGGCGCCGAGATCACGACCCGTTCGCCCTCGCGCAGGCCGGACTGCACCTCGGCCCTGATCTTATTGTTGAGGCCGATCCGCACCGCGCGTCTCTCCAGCATGCCTGCGCCATCGAGCACGCGGACGTTATAGCTGCCGTCCGGATTGGCGTTGCCCAGGGCCGACGAGGCGATCGTCAGCACGTTGCGCGCTTCGCCGAGCAGGATGTGGACCTCGGCGGTCATGTAGGTCATCAGCCGCCCGTCCGGATTGGCGACGTCGAACACGCCATTGTAGTAGATCGCCGACGATGTGGATGATGAAGATGTGCTGCTGCTGCTCGACGTCGTGGTCGAGCTCGAGGAGAAGCTCGAATCGCTCTTGATCGATTCCGGCGCCGGCTCGATAGTGCCGAGCGTGGCCTCGTAGCGGCGGTCGGGATCGCCGAGGATGGTGAAGTAGATGTTCTGTCCCGGCCGGACCCTGACGACGTCAGCCTCCGAGATTTCGACGCGCACCGTCATGGTCTCGACCTGGCCGAGCACGACGATGGTCGGCGCCGACTGCACCGCATTCACGGTCTGGCCCTGCTGGGTGACGATCGACAGCACGGTGCCGTCAATGGGAGCCGTGATCTTGGTGTAGCCGAGACTGACGCGCGCGGTCTCGATCGCGACCTCGGCCTCGACGATCTGCGCGTCAAGCTGCGCGATCTGGGCCTGGGTCTGCTTCACGGTCGCCTCGGCGCTGTCGTAGTCGGCGCGCGACGACGCCTTCTGCGCCAGCGTGACCTGCTGCCGCGTCAGGTTCGCCTCGGCCAGCGCCAGGGTGGCGACCTTCTCGTCACGCTGCGCCCGCACGTTCCGGAGGCTCGCCTCGTTGGTGCGTAGCGTGTTCTGTTGCGTCAGCGAGTCGATCTCGGCGATCAGATCGCCGGCCTTGACCTTCTGTCCCAGCTTGACGTTGAGCGCGACCAGCCGTCCCGACGCCTGGGCGCCAACCGCCACCAGTTTGACCGGCTTCAGCGTGCCGGTGGCGAGCACGGTCTGCTCGATGTCGCCGATCGTCACGGGCGCCGTCACCAGACTGGCGTTGGGATTGCTCGTGAACCGGGTGACGAGCAGGGCGGCCAGCGCGAGCGCGGCGAGCAGGCCCACGATCAGCACAGGCCGGCGGAGCGGCCGCTTCGGCTTCGGCACCGGCGGGATGCCGTCTTCTGTCGCGGACGGTCTGGGCATGCGGGGCAGGGGTGCGTTCATGGCCTTGACTTCGGAAGCGCTGGGAATCACTTGGGCGCGACGGATTGTGCGAGATGCGGGCCGGTGCCGCTGTCGACGATCTCGGGCACCGAGCTGTCGATCGGACCACGCCAGCCGCCGCCCAGCGCCTTGGCCAGCGCCACGTAGTTCTTCGCCAAGGTGGCGCGGCTCGCGAGCAGGCTGTCCTCGGCGGTGAATTGCGAGCGCTCGGCATCGAGCACGTCGAGGAACGTGCTGGAGCCGGTCTGGTAGAGCGAGCGCGACAGCCGCGCGGCCTCGCCGTAGCGCCGTGCCGCCTCGCTCAGGCTGCGGATGCGGATGCGCTCCTGGCCGAGGCCGACGATGGCGTTCTCGACGTCCTCGAGCGCGCTCAGCACCGCGCTGCGCCAGGCGACGTGGTATTGGTCACGCTGCGCTTCCGCGACCTCGACGGCGGCCTGCAGCTTGCCGCCGTTGAAGATCGGCACCGAGACGCTGGGCCCGATCGACCAGCCGATCGTCGAGCTCTTGCCGAGATCGCCGAGCTTCAGCGCCGTGGTCGAGACCGCGCCGGTCAGGCTCACATCGGGATATAGCGCGGCGGTCGCCTGGCCGATCTTGGCGGTGAACTGCGCGAGCTGCCGCTCCGCCTTGCGGACGTCGGGGCGCATGACCAGCACGTCCGCCGGGATGCCCTTCGGCAGCGGCAGGCGTGGCGATGGGATCGGCGTCGCGCGGGCGAGGGTCTGGCCGAGCGCGGTGGGATCGCGGCCGAGCAGGACGCCGAGCCGATGCACGGCCTGCTGATAGCTGCTCTCATAGGTCGGGATGGTTGCTTCGGTGCTGGCGGCGAGCGCCGAGGCCTTGGCGGTGTCGACGGCCGAGGCCGAGCCGGCATTCTGCTTGCGCTCGGTCAGCGCCGCGGTCTCGCGCTGCGAGGCCGCGGTGCGCCGGGCCAGCGCGGCACGTGCCTGATAGGCGCGTGCATCGATGTAGTTGGAGGCGACGTCGCCGACCAGCGTCAGCAAGGTCGCGCGCAGATCGTCCTCGGCGGCGTCGACGCCGTAGGTCGCCGCCTCGACCGCGCGGCGGTTGGCGCCGAACAGATCGAGCTCCCAGCTCGAATCGAAGCCGGCCTGGTACTGGCTGTAGGTGGTCGGAGCGATCGCGATGCCGCTCGTCGAGCTGCCGGCGCTGCGCGTCTCGGTCGCGGTGCCGCTGCCGCTCACTGTAGGAAACAACGCGCCGACGGCCTGGCGCTGCGTCGCCCGCGCCTCGCGGATGCGCGCCTTGGCGGCGGCGACGTCGAGATTGCCGCTGACGGCGTCTGCGATCAACTGATCGAGCAGGTCATCGTTGAGGTTGCGCCACCAATGCGCGAGCTTCAGCGTCTGCGCCGGCCCATTGCGGTCGCTGCTCCAACGGTTCGGCACGCCGAACTCCGGCGTCACGTAATCGGGGCCGACGGCGCAGCCGGCGAGCAGCGGCGTGGCGAGGCAGAGTGCGAGCAGGACGGGCTTCACGGCGGCTGATACGATCGCGGTTCGAAGGAGGCCGCGCCGGCTGGTCGGCCACGCCGCAGGACTTCCCTGTTGATGTTTGTTTGATGCCTGAATCCTAGGCGGGTTAACGATTGCGCGGGGTTAAGTCGCGTGAAGAAATGTTTCCGCCTTAACAATACAGCTTACTTTCGCCACGATCGGACCGCGCTTCGGGCTGTTCTTTTGGACTCAGATCGACCATGTTCCGCGCATGATGTCGTCACACAATACCGCCGTGGCCGCGGACGCAAACATACCGGCAGCCGCGCGCATTCTCTGCGTCGAAGATGACCGGGAGATTGCGGCGCTGCTCACCGAGCTGTTGCAGGAGCATGGCTTCGCGCCGCGCTTCGTGTCCTCCGCGGCCGCGATGAACGACCTCCTGCAGCGTGAGCAGGTCGACCTCATCATGCTCGACGTGATGCTGCCGGACGACGACGGCATGAGCATCTGCCGCCGCCTGCGCCAGATCTCGACCGTGCCGATCATCATGGTCACGGCGAAAGGCGAGGACATCGACCGCATCCTCGGCCTCGAGCTCGGCGCCGACGACTATGTCGTCAAGCCGTTCAATCCGCGCGAGCTGGTGGCGCGGATCCGCGCGCTGCTGCGCCGGTCGCAATTGCATCCCGCCGTGATCGCGGCGCGGCAGGCGCCGATGACCTTCGACGGCTGGCGCATCGAGCCGGCGACGCGCACGCTGTTCGATCCCGACCGCGTGAAGATCACGCTGACCAGCGCCGAGTTCGACATCCTCCTGGCGTTCTGCCGCAATGCCGGCCGCGTGCTGTCGCGCGAGCAACTGATCGAGCTGGCGCATGGCGGGCAGGCCGGGCCGGTCGAGCGCAGCATCGACGTTCACATCAGCCGCATCCGCCAGAAGATCGAGCCCGGCGCCAGGAGCTGGACCCTGATCAAGACGGTGCGTCTCGGCGGCTACGTCTTCACGCCAAGAGTCGAGAGCAGCGATGACGCCTGATAGCAAGCCGTGCCCGCGCCTCGGCCTCACCACGCAGATCGTGACGCTGGCGTCGCTGTCGGTGCTGTTCGGCATGGTGCTGATGATCGCGGCGGCGCTGCTGTTCCTCGATCCGCCCGACGAGCAGGAATCGCCGGCCTACGGCATCGCGCGCGTGGCCGAGGCGGTGCACTTCGTTCGCGCCGCGAACGACCCCGTGGCCGTCGAAAGCAGCCTGTCGAGCCTGCGCAGCTCCGGCATCCAGGTCGAGCTGGTGCCGCTGACCTCGCTGACGCTGCTCGCCAGGCCGGTCAGGGACGTGCCATGGACCTCGCGGCTGGCGCGCCGTCAGCTCAGCGTGCTGCGTGACATCACCTTGCTCCGCGGCGTCAGCTATGGCGCGGCGCCGCCTACCCAGATCATCGTCCAGGTCGACGGCGAGCGTGCGCTGGTGTTCGACGACGTGCCGCGCCTCGAATTCTGGTCGATGGTGCTGAAGCCGGCGGCGGTGTTCCTGTTTCTCATCCTGATCCTGGGCGTGCTGCTGTCGATCTACGCGGCGCGGGCGATCATCCGGCCGCTGTCGGAGATGGCGCGCGCGGCCGCCGCATTCGGCCGCTCGCCGGGCGCGCAGGAGCCGCTGAGCCGGCGTGGCCCGCGGGAGATCGCCCAGGTCGCCGAGGCGCTGAACGAGATGCAGGCGCGCATCCGCGCGCTGCTCGACGACCGCACGCGCATGCTGGCCGCGATCAGCCACGATCTGCGCACGCCGCTGACGCGGCTTCGGCTGCGCTCGGAGCGGATCGCCCAGGGCGAGATGCGCAGCGCGATGCTGCGCGACATCGACCAGGTCAGCCGCATGCTCGACGAGACGCTGGACTACCTGCGCGACGACACCAAGGCCGAGCAGCCGGCGCGGATCGAGCTGTCGAGCCTGCTCGAGACGATCTGCTGCGACTTCGCCGATGTCGGCCACGCCGTCAGCTTCGATGGACCGTCGCGGCTGGTCTGCGAGGGCCGGGCGCGGGCGCTGTCGCGCGCCGTCACCAACGTGGTCGAGAACGCGGTCAAGCACGGCAGCGAGGTCGTGGTCAGCCTGTCGACCCTGGCCGACGGCACGATCGCGATCGAGGTCGCCGACGACGGTCCGGGCATCCCGCAGGCGCTGCAGGCGCGCGCGCTGGAGCCGTTCGTCAAGCTCGACCAGGCGCGCTCGGCCGGCGGCTTCGGCCTCGGGCTGTCGATCGCGCAGGAGATCATGAAGAAGCATGACGGCGGCATCGCGCTGATGCCCAACGCCCCGCGCGGCCTGCGGGTACGGCTGTCGCTGCCGCTGCGCATCGCGATGCCCGCGGCGATCCCCGCCAAGGTGGCGTAGCAGACACCACGAGCAGGTAACCCCGCCGGCGCTGATCCCGGCGGGGCGTTTGCGTTTACTGAGGTCGAGGGACGACGATCAGCTCACGCGCTTCCAGGTCTGGCCGCCGCAGAACAGGCCGCCGAAGGCGCAGCCCTGGACCCGCAGCGTGTTCGGATTCTTGAGCACCACGGTGGAGTCGTAGTTGCCGCCGCCGTCCGGATCGTGGATGCGGCCGACCCACTTGCGGTCCTTGGGCTTCATGTTGATCAGGATATTCTCCCGCGTCTTCTCGGCAAAGCCGCAGATGTTGGCGCCGCACGGCTCGATCACGACGTTGCCCTTGCCGCCCTCGGTGGCCCACAGGCCGAGCGGCGAATTCGGGTCGGCTGCCGGCGCCGGCTGTCCTGCGGCCGGCGCGGCGGCGACGGTGACCGGCGCGGATGCCGGAGCAGGGGCGGGCGCCGATTGGGGCGCAGGCGTGATCGCCGCGACCGGCGCCGGCGGCACCGGCATCTGCACGGTCGTTGATGGCGCAGCGGCAGCGGGCGATGCGGGGGCCGGCGCGGCCGCGGCTGGCGCGGTGGCGGCGGGCGCCGGCGCGTTGACGACCGGCGGAGCCGCCACGGGCGCCGCGGCGGCGGGGCTGGAGCGCTAGCCGCAGGCGCGCTGCTCGCCGACGCATCGTCATCGTCGAGCTTGGATGATTTCAGCCCGCTGAGATCGATGCCGGACACCTGCAGGCAGGACAGCGACTGGCAGTTGCGCGGCACGGTGACGCGGATCTTGTGCCCGTCGAAATTGAACGCGATCGAGCTGCCGGCCTGCGCGGCGCTGCTCGCGATCAGAACGGCTGCTGCGGCCAGATACACGGTCTTCATGAATGAGCTCCCTCGGACGGCGTCGTGATGGGGGGAACTCTTAGACGCGGGCGACAGCGCGATCTGTGACGAGGGTCACAGCCGAGGAGCCAATGCGGCTGGGGCCGCACGCGGCCCACCGCAGCCCGTCAATTGATCGAGGTCGGATCTCGGCGATCAGATCATCCCGACGATGATCGCGCCGACAAATGCGAACACGACATACGTGACCACCATGCTCAACCGATCGGCAAGGCTCATGGGACGGCTCCCGTTTCGCAACTCGCGCACCTGGCGTGCGCTCGCTCTTGACGCCTGTTCCGCAAAGTGCGCGCCACACATAGCCGATCGGCACCGGCAAAAAAGACAGCGCGGCTGTCGCTTCCCCATAAATGAACTGCCTTTCGCGTCGCGATGGTTTGCGCGCCGTAAATGGACGGCATTGACAGGTCCTTAAGCAAATTGCCGCAAACCTCTGCATATGACGCGCGGAGTTCGTTTGTATCTCGTCGGCTCCATCGTCCTTGTCTCGCTTGCGGGTTGCGGCCGTGGATTCTTCCAGGAGCGCGAGCCGTGGCGGGCCGAGGCCGAGATCGCCTGCCTGAAATCGGGCGCGGTGAAGGAGAGCGCGGATATCGTCCGCATCAATCCGATCTCCGGCCCCGGCATGTGTGGCGCCGACTATCCGTTGAAGGTGGCGGCGCTCGGCGAAGCGACCACGAGCTATGGCTTCGCCGATGAAAGCCTGCGTCCGCCGGCCGCGATCGGCGGCCAGCCGCGCTGGCCGGTCAACCAGCCGCCGCAACGCTACGCCCCGCCCGCGACCTATCAGCCACAGGCGGCGCCGCAGCCGGCCTATCCCGCGTCGAGCGCGGCCTATCCGAATTCGGCATCGCCGTCCTATGGCGCCCCTCCCGGCGCGCCACTGCGGCTCGAGCCGCCGGCCGGCGAGGACGACGTCAATCAGCCGGCCGATG
Organism: Bradyrhizobium oligotrophicum; assembly: GCA_050641875.1. Classification (GTDB taxonomy): domain Bacteria; phylum Pseudomonadota; class Alphaproteobacteria; order Rhizobiales; family Xanthobacteraceae; genus Bradyrhizobium; species Bradyrhizobium oligotrophicum_B. Next base: position 619,046 of record CP192619.1, on the reverse strand, counting down.
CGGCCTATTCGCCCTATCGCGGTCAGCCGGCCGCCCGCACCGGCTATCCGCAGCAGGAGCCGCCGCCGCGGCTCGGACCGTCGCGTGATCCGGTCGGCACCGTCGGCCCGGTCGCGGTGAAGCCGACCGCGACGCTCGCCTGTCCGATCGTCTCGGCGCTCGACCGCTGGATCGCGGAATCGGTGCAGCCGGCAGCCCAGCGCTGGTTCGGCACCCGCGTCGTCGAGATCAAGCAGATCTCGGCCTATTCCTGCCGCGGCATGAACGGCAATCCGAGCGCGCACATTTCCGAGCATGCCTTCGGCAACGCGCTCGACATCGCCGCCTTCACGCTCGCCGACGGCCGCCGCATCAGCGTCAAGGACGGCTGGATCGGCCTGCCGGAGGAGCAGGGCTTTCTGCGCGACATCCAGGGCGGGGCGTGCCAGCAGTTCACCACCGTGCTGGCGCCGGGCTCCAACGTCTATCACTACGACCACATCCATGTGGATCTGATGCGCCGCGCCAGCCGCCGCCTGATCTGCCAGCCGGCCGCGCAGTCCGGCGAGGCGGTGGCGGCACGCGCGCAGCAGCGGCGCTATGGCTACGGCCAGCGCGAGCCGGACGTGACCAGCTCGATCCCGTCGCGCAAGCAGCCGCGCAGCATCGGCCAACTGATCAACGAGGAAGACGAATTCCGGGACTATTGAGTGGCAATGGCGAATAGCGCGTCGCATCTCCCGGCCCGACCATCTCCTCAGCCTTTGTCGTTCGCTTCGCGCTGTGCGTGGCTGTGGATTTCTCTCACCGTCAGCCGCGCCTGAAGGCGCTCTGTCCCGCCCCGAAACGGAAACGCCGAGAACACGCCAAACGCATTAGGAGTCCGTTGACCAGTTTTGCCGTCCGCCATTGGCCGACACTAGACCTGCCACAGTCGCCAGGAACAAGGCGCGCGGGGTTCTGGTTGCTGCCGGATTGGGAGAGGCGGAGATGGCATCGTATCGCATCAAGGCGATTGGGGCGGGCTTCGAGGTCGGCACCGCCGAGCAGGCCGTGCTGGTCTGCCGCTCGCTGAAGACGGCACGCCGCGCCGTCGCCGATGCACAGCGCCTGGAGCGGATGCCGCCGAAGCCGATCCCTGGCGCACGCCGCCGGAGAGTGAGACGTCCGCTGGCGGAGCGGAGGATGCCGCGCGCAGCGAGGAGACCGAGGTCCTCGTCGTGTCGGATGGCCCGCCTCTGTGCTGCTGACTAAGCCGCGCGGAAGCGGCAGAACTGGAACTGCTGCGTCGAGCCCCATGGCGTGCGATGCACCTCGGTGCAACTGTCCTCCAGCATGAAAGCAGGACCCAGCGTTGCGGCCAGGCCGCGGGCGTCGTAGCGGACGACCGGCAGTCCGCTGCACTTCTCCGGACCATCGGGCGCGAACGTGCCGATGATGACGGCCCTGCCGGGCACCACCGCCGCGCGCAGGCGGTCGACATAGGCGGCGCGGTCCTCGGGCGCGGTGAGGAAATGGAATGCGGCCCGGTCGTGCCAGACGTCGTAGCGCGTGTCCGGCGTCCAGGTGGTGACGTCGGAGGCGATCCACGTCACCCCGGCCGCCGCGGCGCCGAGCCTGCGGCGCGCCGTCGCCAAGGCTGCGTCGGAGATGTCGAGCACGGCGAGCGCGCCGTAGCCGGCCGCGAGCAGCGCATCGACCAGCCGCGAGGCGCCGCCGCCGATATCGATGATCCGCGATGTCGGTATCGCACCGGCCTCGCGGATCATCCGCAGCGACGTCGCCGGGTCGTCCTGGTACCAGCTCACCTCGGTCTCGGCCTTGGTGGTGTAGACGCTCTGCCAATGGGTGGTGCGGTCGGGCATGGTTTCGGTACCGATGAGAGGCACACATTATAGCACGCGATGACTCGAATTCTTGCCCAAGCGGTGGTGAGCTCCCCTCCCCGCAAGGGGAGGGGAGTTCACCGTCCGCGAGGAGAGGGCGTGAGACCTAGCAAGCTCCGCCTCAGAACGTCCCGGCCACCGTCACCCGGAACGTCAGCGGCTCGATCGGGTGCAGGACGCGGTCCATGACGCCGGTCTGGCAGACCTGGGCCGGCACCCCTGTCGGCGCGTTGCCGTAGCACGCCTGGTAGAGCTGGTCGGTCGGCAGCAGCGAGCCGTAGCCGTAGGAGATCTGGTTGGCCTTGGTGTTGAGCAGGTTCAGCACGTCGAGTTGGATGCGCCAGCCATTGGCGTCGCGGAAGCCGATGCGGCCGTTGAATACGCTGGTCGCGGTCGAGCGGAAGTAGTTGTCTTCGGTCAGCGGTGTGGAGCCGAGATAGCGCCAGCGCAGGCCGCCGAACCAGCCGGTTTTTTCGCCGAGCGTGATGCCGGCCGAGGCGATCATCGACGGCGCGTTGGGGATGTAGTTGCCGGGCGCATTGCCGAGCTGTGCCTGGGGATAGCCCGCGAGCGAGGCGTAGACCGCCGCCTGGTCGGTATCGTCGCCGACGAAGCGCGCATGCGTCATCGCCAGATCGGCGTCGATATCGATCCACGATGCGGGCCGGTAATGGTTGGTCAGCTCGAAGCCGTAGCGCCGGCTCGGCCGGCTCGCCTCGGTGTTGCCTGCATCGCCCGAGAACAGGATCTCGGAATCCTGGTTGAGCAGGAAGAAGCTGAGCGATGAATCGAGGCCCGGAATGACGCGCGTGCGCACGCCGACCTCCGCGCCCTTGGTGCGGACGAGGAGCGGCGAGGAGGCGACTTTGTTGGTCGGATCGGCCGGATCCTCGGTCGTGGTCGCGCCGCGGGCGTCGTTGCTGTGCATGCCGTAGCCGGCGCCAAGGAAGAACTCGGTCTTGCTGAACGGCCCGATCACCATGCGGAATTTCGGGCTGCCGAGGCTGGCTGCGGCATCACCGGTGTTGTTGCCGTTGGTCAGCGAATAGACGTGGGTCTGGTAGGTGTCGCCGCGATAGCCGACGGTGGTGCGCAGCCAGTCGGTCCAGCGCACGGTGTTCTCGACATAGAGCCCGATGCTGCCTTCGCCGACCTTGTCGGCGCGAACGACGCCGGTGCTCAAGGGATCGATGTCGGAGAGCAACACCCGCTGACGGGTGTTGGTCAGCGCGAGCGCGATGTTGTCGTAGCGCGTCTGGACGCCGAACGTCGTCTCCATCGGCCGGCCGGCAAAGCTGCCGTTCAAGGTGCGCGACGCATTGGCCCCGAGCAACAGCCGATCGTCGTGCTGGTGGAACTGGTCGCCATAGGTGGGGTTGCTGAGTGCGTAGGTGAAATTGTTGTAGAGATCGAGCTGGCTCTTGACCACATAGGCATTGGCCTTCCAGGAGCCGGCCTCGTCGGTGCCGGCAATGCGGCCGGACAGCGCGAAGCGGTTGGTCTTGCCGCCGTCGGTCGGATCGACAGCATCGTAACGGCCGAGATATCCCGAGGTGATGGCGCGCTCCGGCACCTGGTCGGTCGAGGTCCAGCGGTTCGCATAGGCCATGCCGGTGATCGAGAAGCCGTCGGTCGCGGTGCCCTGCGAATAGCGCATCAGGCCGTTGATCTTCTTGGCATCGTCGGGCGTGGTCCAGGGGCCGTCATAACGGCCGGCCTCGCCGGCGATCAGCAGATGGCCGTCGCTGACATGCACCGAGTCCATGCCGAAGAAGCGGCGATAGCCGAAGCTGCCCGCCGTCATCTGCGCGATCGCCTTGGGCACGGTGTCGATCAGCCCGATATGGATGCTGCCCACCGAGGCGAAGTCGCCTTCGTCGGCGAAATAGGGACCCTTGCGGACGTCGACGCGGCCGATCGTCTCCGGCATCAGCCAGTTGAGGTCGGCATAGCCCTGGCCATGCGCGTGGGTCCGCATGTTGACCGGGACGTCGTCGACGAACAGAGCGAGGTCGGTGCCGTGATCGAGGTTGTAGCCGCGCAGAAAATACTGGTTGGCTTTGCCTTCGCCGGAGTGCTGCGTGACGATCAGGCCGGGTACCGCTTCGAGCACCTCGCCGGGGCGCGTCGCCGGGCGGGCGTTGATCTCCTCGCCGGATATCGCGACCTCGCTCGCCATGCCCTGCGGCCGCGCCGGCCCGGAGCCGACATTGGGCGCGCCGGACGGTGCAGCCGCGGCCGTGGCAGCCGAGATTACATGCGCAGCCGCACCGGCCGCGCCCGGTTTCGGCCGCTGCGCCGCGCGCCGGACCTGCGGCTTCGGCTTGGCCGTGCGCCGGGGGCATCCACGTCGACCGTGGGCAACTCGGCAGGGGCCCGTTCCGGATGGGCGTTTGCCTGCTGCGCCAATGCCGCCATCAGCACGCCAACACTCGCCACACGCCACCGCATCGTCACGCCCCTAGAGCTCGCCACAGGGCATGCATCGTCAACTGCCGCGCGCCTTCGTTGGCCCGCGTCATGCTTTCGCTTGGATCGCCCCACTGTCGAATGTTAAAGAACGCTAAGGTGACACCGGTATGATGTCAACGTGAATACATCATACTCATGCGGTGGATAGGCGCTTGCCGCGCAGCTCAGGGAGACGGGACATGCAGCGCCTGACGATCACGATCGACGACGATCTGCTCGCCGAGGTCGACGCCTTCATGGCCCGGCGCGGCTACGACAACCGCTCGGAAGCGTTTCGCGATCTGCTGCGCAGCGGCCTCGAAACGGCTGACGGGGCGGCCGGCGACAGCCGCCACTGCATCGCAACCCTCAGCTACGTCTACGACCATGCCGCGCGTGAGCTGCCGAAGCGGCTCACCCAGGAGGCGCACGATCATTCCGGCCTCGCCCAGGCGACCCTGCACGTCCACATCGACCAGGAGAGCTGCCTCGAGGTCACCGTGCTCAAGGGCGAGCGCCGCGAGGTCAAGGCGTTTGCCGACCACGTCATCGCCGAACGCGGCGTCCGCCACGGCCACGTCGCGCTGATGCCGATCGACGCGGCAGCCGATCACGGGCATGCGCACAGCCATTCGCATGGTCACAGTCACAGCAGCAGCCACAGCCATTCGCATTCCCACACGACCAAGAGCGGGAAGAAGTAGCAACACTGCGCGATGCAGTGCTCTCCGCCCTGGCGAAGCGAAGCTTCGCCAGGGCGGGAGAGGGCATCGCCGGCCTGTCCAAGTTCTCACTAGGGTGAGGGGTTTCTCTCGGCGAGCGACGCTCGTAGAGACATACCCCCTCACCCAAGCGAGATCGCCGCTCCTTCTACATGCCCTCTCCCGCAAGGGGAGAGGGCGAAGTCATGAGCACACCAAGCCCTTCGGACTGTTCGTTTCGTCCCCTGGATCGCGTCGCGTCGCTCGCGATGACGCTGGGCTGGCGCGCGCCGTGCAAACCACCAGCGCGCAAGATCTGATTTCTTCAGCTCGCAGGGCGGATGGCGTGAGCGCAATCCGCCCTCTTAAGAGCAACGAAGGAAGCGGTGGCGGATCACGCTGCCCTGATCCGCCCTACGCGCCACTTTTGAGGCCAGAGTCCATGGAGGGGAGATCGTCGATTGGATTTCAACGCGTGTCGGACAGTGTTGAAGGCGCCTCGGCTTTGTCGCCGGATTTGTTCAGTCGCGCCAATGTCACCAGCTCCCGCATCCATTGCATCCGCGGCCGGGCCGGATAGCCACCCCAGGTGCGTCCCGGCGGCACGTCATTCATGACGCCCGAGCCTCCGGCCACGCGCCCACCCCGGCCGATCGTGACGTGGGACGCAATCGCAACCTTGCCGCCGAGGACGACGAAATCCTCCAGCGTCACGCTGCCGCTGAGACCCGATTGTGCGACGATGACGCAATGGCGGCCGATGACGACGTTGTGGCCGATCTGGCAGAGATTGTCGATCTTCGTCGCCTCTCCGATGATCGTGTCCCTGATGCCGCCACGATCGATCGTCGTCCCGGCGCCGATCTCGACGTCGTCGTGAATGATCACGCGGCCCGTTTGCGGAACCTTCTGCGGCTTGGCGCCGGGGATGTAGCCAAAGCCGTCCTGCCCGATGTGGCAGCCGGGATGGATCACCACGCGCTCGCCGATCAGCGCATGCGTGATCGAGCATCCCGCGCCGATCGCGCAATCGCGGCCGATCACGACGTCCGCGCCGATGACGGCGGTCGCGGCGATGATGCTCCCCACTCCGATCTCGGCCCGGGGCCCGATCACGGCTCCAGGATCAACCGTTACTCCGCCGCCGAGACGCGCAGTCGGATGGATCGTTGAGCCCTGCGCGATGTCGTTGCTTTCGAACGGCGAGGTCGGACGCAGGGATTGAGGGTAAAGCTCACGATGGACGTTGACAAAGGCACGATAGGGCCGCTCCGTGGGCAGCAGGATGAGGGTGCTCGGCGCGTGACATTCGAAGCGCTGCAGCATGAAGCACGCTGCAGCGCGCGTCGTCGCCAGGGCGTCGACATATTTGCTGCTTTCGATGAAGGCGAGGTCGTTCGGCCCGGCAAGCTCGAGTGGCGCAACATCTGTAATCACGTGCGAAAGCCGCGCAGCATCGTGGCATTCGGCGCCCGTGAGCGAGATGATCTCGGCCACGGTCAAACCGGCGGGACGATCGAAGAATCTTCGTTTTTCCATATCCCAGCCTTGGTTGGAACCTGTCGCGGGAGCGATGCCGGGCATCGCGTTCGGGGGAACTGGCGTCGCCAGACCACCATGCCACATGTTTCGGAGGCAGCGGCGAGTTTAAGCCTGCCGCCCCTCATGAAGTGAACACAGCACGACGAGAGTATGACGGGCGTGATGCGTGGCAACGTTGCGAAACGGAGCGATGATGGATCTTGCGATCGGCGCGGCCCCTGGATCGCACCGCTTCGCTCGCGACGACGACAGGGTAGGGTGGGCAAAGGCGCGTCCGCGCTGTCGATGATCGGACGCGATGCGCCGCGCGCCGTGCCCACCATTCCGGTGCGTCCTCACGGAGCGATCGTGGGCACACGACCCTGCAAGGCTTGACTCTGAAACGCGTCGGCCGGTGCGTTCACGACAGCCGATGTTCCGCGGCTGTTACGCCATGAATCCCATTCTGTCCCGAAGCGGGCATCGTTCATCGCGGCGTTATCGAGCGAAACACAATCCATTTCGCCGCCGACGATTCTTCGAGCCAAACCTTCATCCGCTCGCTGACCCAATGGAGCGTATGCTCACGCGCGATGTCGGTACCTGGATGTCGATCTGCGCGGAATGTAGCTGTGCCCTCGACCTGCAATTCCGACGTAGGCCGGACGGTGAGAGCCCACAACCGCGGCATCTGCGCCAGAACCGCTGGATCGTGGGGGCTTTCCAGAATGTAGTCCTCCGGTTCGCCTGTCTCGGGATACGAGTTCGGCTCGTTGGTGTCCGTGCTCCAAAGATGCCAATCGAGGCGGACGACTTTCTCATACTGAGTCTGCTCGAAGTCAAAGCCGGTCAATCGGCTGCGTTCAAGGTCACGTCGAAATTCGTCGGTGACGAGGATGTAGCCGTATGGCTGGGTCATCGGCGGCACATACGGGCCAGTGCGCAAGATGCGTATGCTCGGCGGTCCGACGCTCCCGGTCGCTTCTACCAAGCCGTTCGAGAGAATATCGCCGTAGTCCCCCCAAGGAGATCTGACGGATCCTAGAGCGAAGAACTTTGACATGGGAGGCCCAAGATGCGCGACTGCCGGGCTTCGATTGCCGCAATCCGCAACCGCTTGCAAGGTCCGGTCGTGGTCCGTCTCGGATGCCAGGCGTCGGCCGCAGATACGGCGCCGTTGCATCATCACCTGCGACTGCGGCGGAGCAAGGCGTCCTTGCGCCGACGTGTCCGTCCAAGCCGATCGGACGCAGGCAATCGAGAGTCTTGGCGCGGCCTCTGGATCGCGTCGCTTCGCTCGCGATGACGCCGTGCTGCTGCGGTCGCGCGCGGTTAAAACCGGCTGCGCGCAGAATCCGATTTCGCTTGTCCTCTCAAGCTGATTTGCCCTGTCCAGTCCTTCGCGCAAAAATATTCATCTTCCAATTTTCCGAATTTCATGGTTCTCTCTCCCCATCCCGCCTCGATCGAAGAGGGACGTTTCGCGGTCGTCACGAGCGTTGGAGGCGGGGAGTGGTGGCCTGTCGGCGCGCAGCGCGCTGGAATCGCGAGCGGACGAACGCGACCGGCAGGACGATGAAGTCGCAGGGTCCTGGCGCCCCGACGCTGGCGTCAAGTTGGCGACGATGCTGAGCGCATCGTCGCCGACGACGGTGGCTAACAAGCCCGGACACCGGGGAGACTGCGTATAAGTCGTAAAGCCATCGCGCAGGGAGGGCCGGGTGATCTCGGCTGAACCTGTGGTACCTGCCGCCTGCATTTTTTCCGCAGGCGGGCCACGGGCGCGGCCAGCGCCCGGCCTTCCCTGCACCCTCCGATCGCTTCGAGGGTGATCCGATTGCAAAGCTCGGGCGTCACCCGCCGCGAGAAGGAGCGCGCATGTCTTCGGCCAATATGTCTTGGACCAACATGGCTTGGGCCAATATGCCTCGGGCCGACATCGCCGCGCGCATCGAGGCGATGAGCGGCGTCTCAACTCTTGATGCCGTAGGTCGCGAGGAACATGCGGACGGCGCTCGACACCACCTTGTGCGTCTCGTCGGGCGAGGGGGCGGGAGCGCCCTGAAAGATGAAGGGCAGGAACAGCGTGGCCTGGCACATCAACTGGAATTGCGATGCGGCGAGGTGGCAGTCTTCGATGGCGAGCTCCCCGGCATCGACGCGGGCCTGCAGATAGGCGGCGAGCCGGCCGATCGTGCCCTCGATGACGCAATCATAGTAGCGCCGCCCCACCTCCGGCATGCGTTCGGCGATCGCCATCACGGTGCGGATCGCCGATCCGCCGCCGGGGCGGCAGACGACCGCAATCCAGGCGGTGCCGAATTCGTAAAGCACGGTCGCGGCGTCGCGGGCGGGATCGAAGCTGAAGTTCGAGGCACCCCGATGCACGGTCTCCTCCGCGACGATCGCCTCGAACAGGCGGAATTTGTCGGCGAAGTAGACGTAGAGGGTGCCCTTGGAGACGCCGGCGACGCGCGCGATCTCGCCCATGCTGGCGCCGTCGAAGCCCATGTCCATGAACACCTTGCGGGCGCCCTCGAGGATTTGCCGACGCTTCGAGGAATCGTCGTCCGTCGTCGTCGCTTGGGTGGTGTTGTGGTCCGGCTCAATCATTGGTTTAGGCTGTTCCCGAAGATTTGGCCGGGGCCAACGTCACAAAAAGCATCTGCGCGGATATGTTGCGATAGCGAAGATATAGATTGACCGAACGGTTCGGTCAATGGTAGATGTGGGTTGACCGAACGGTTCGGTCGGGATTTTCGGGGCCTGAGCGGCCCCGCTGTCATGGGTGGGAGTCTCTGATGGCCGCTGCGAGAGATCAGGCTGTGCGGGCGCGCCGTCCGGACGCTGAGGAAGCGCCGGAACAGACGAGGTCTGAGCCGGTCCGGCCGCAGGCCAGCGACACGCAGCAGCCCAAGCTGGCCGACCCGAAAGCCGACGCCAGCACCGAGGCGCCGCTTGAACGGCCAGCGCCGGCCGGCGCTCCCGCGGGCGCGAAGCCGCAATCCGCGCCCGCCGCCGCTCCGAAATCCGGTAAGCGCAAGCGCGTGCTGGCGGGCATCGGCGTACTGCTCGCGCTCGCCGCCGCCGCCTATGCCACGCACTATTATCTGGTCGGCCGCTTCATGGTCTCGACCGACGATTCCTACGTCCGCGCCAACAACACCATGCTGGGCGCGCGCGTCTCCGGGCACATCCAGGAGATCGTGCCGCGGGACAATTCGGTGGTTCGCAAGGGCGACGTGATCTTCCGCATCGACGACGGCGACTACAAGATCGCGGTCGACGCCGCGCGTACCAAGATTGCCACGCAAGAGGCGACGATCGCGCGCATCGGCCGCCAGGTCGCCGCGCAGCAGAGCGCCGCCGAGCAGGCGCAGGCCAACCTCACCTCATCCGAAGCCGCGATGAAGCGCGCGGGGCTCGACTATGAGCGCCAGCAGGCGCTGAGCAGCAAGGGTTTTGCCTCGCATGCGACCTTCGAGCAGTCGGAAGCCGCGCGCGACCAGGGCATGGCGGCGGTCCGCGCCGCGCGCGCTGCGTACGATGCCGCGCGCGACAATGTCGAGGTGACCAAGGCGCAGCAGGTCGAGGCCCAGGCGCAGCTCGCCGAGCTGAAGACCTCGCTCGCCAAGGCCGAGCGCGACCTCGAATTCGCCACCGTGCGCGCTCCGGTCGACGGCACGTTCTCCAACCGTCTCGTCAACACCGGCGACTTCATCGCGGTCGGCCAGCGGCTCGGCAACGTCGTGCCGCTCGACGACGTCTTCATCGACGCGAACTTCAAGGAAACCCAGCTCAGGCGCATCCGTCCGGGCCAGCGCGTCACGATCAAGGTCGACGCCTATGGCGCGCGCGGCTTCAAGGGCGTGGTCGACAGCATCTCGCCGGCGTCGGGCTCGGTGTTCACCCTGCTGCCGCCGGATAACGCCACCGGCAACTTCACCAAGATCGTGCAGCGCCTGCCCGTGCGCATCCGCGTCCCTAAGGACGTCGCACGGCAGAACCTGCTGCGCGCCGGCATGTCGGTCTACGTCACCGTCGACACCACCGACGCCAAGGATGCCGACGGCGACACCGACCTCGACGCCCCGGCGACGGTGCAGGGGAAGCTAGTTGGAACTGATGCGAACGCATTCGCCGTTGCGTCATCGGAAGTGACCTCCCTCCCCCTTGCGGGGGAGGGTCGGGGTGGGGGTCCCCGGGCGACACTGCCGTTGTGGACCCTCACCCCCGACCCCTCCCCGCAAGGGGGAGGGAGCGCACTATTGATGCCGCGCGCCCTCGCCAAGCGGACTAGTTAGACCATGGCCACCGCCACCACAGCCGATCCCACCATGAGCGCGCCGGCGGCGCCGTCCGACCGCATCGCGCCGCGGCGGCTGATCGCGTTCCTGATCATGGTGTTCGGCATGTTCATGTCGATCCTGGACATCCAGATCGTGTCGGCGTCGCTGACCGAGATCCAGGCGGGACTGTCGGCGAGCTCCAGCGAAGTGTCGTGGGTGCAGACCGCCTATCTGATTGCGGAAGTGATCGCGATTCCGTTGTCCGGCTTCCTGTCGCGCGCGCTCGGCACGCGGCTGTTGTTCGCGATCTCGGCGGCCGGCTTCACCATCTCCAGCTTCCTGTGCGGCTTCGCCTCCTCGATCGAGCAGATGATCCTGTGGCGCGCGCTGCAGGGCTTCCTCGGCGCCGGCATGATCCCGACCGTGTTCGCCTCGGCCTACACGGTGTTTCCGCGCACCAAATTCCACATCGTCGGTCCCATCATCGGCCTCGTCGCCACGCTCGCGCCCACAGTGGGGCCGACCGTGGGCGGCTACATCACCGACGCGATGTCCTGGCACTGGCTGTTCTTCGTCAACATCCCGCCCGGCATCCTGATCACGATCGGCGTGCTGGCGCTGGTCGATTTCGACGAGCCGCATTTCGAGCTGCTCGACCGCTTCGACTGGTGGGGCCTGCTGTTCATGGCCGGCTTCCTCGGCTCGCTCGAATACGTGCTGGAGGAGGGGCCGCAATATGAGTGGCTGCAGGACACCTCGGTCGCGATCTTCGCCGCGGTCTGCGCCGTCTCGGCGGTGTGCTTCTTCTGGCGGGTGCTGACGGCGGACGAGCCGATCGTCGACCTCTTCGCGTTCGGCAACCGCAATTTCGCGGTCGGCTGCCTCCTGCAGTTCTGCATCGGCATCGGCCTTTATGGCCTGACCTACATCTATCCGCGCTATCTCGCTGAAGTGCGCGGCTACAGCGCGCTGATGATCGGCGAGACGATGTTCGTCTCCGGCGTCACCATGTTCCTGATGGCGCCGGTGGTCGGCCGCCTGATGCTGAAGATCGACATGCGCCTGATGATCGCGTTCGGCCTCGTGATCTTCGCGATCGGCTCCTACCAGATGACCGGCATCACCCGCGACTACGATTTCTGGGAGCTGTTCCTGCCGCAGGTGCTGCGCGGCGTCGGCATGATGTTCGCGATGGTGCCGACCAACAACATCGCGCTCGGAACGCTCGCGCCCGACCGGGTCAAGAACGCCTCCGGCCTGTTCAACTTGATGCGCAATCTCGGCGGCGCCGTCGGCCTTGCCGTGATCAACCAGGTGCTGAACGATCGCACCGACCTGCACATCTCCCGCCTGCACGAGCGCGTCAATTGGGGCAACGCCACCGCGGTGGAGACGCTCAACATGCTGCAGCAGAAGCTGCAGGGCATGGGCGACTCGGCGTTGATGGCGATGAAGCAGCTCTCGCAGATCGTGCATCGGCAGGCCGTCGTGATGGGCTATGGCGATGCGTTCTTCATGCTGACCTGCTTCTACCTCGCGCTCAGCTTCATGGTGATGCTGCTCAACAAGCCGAGCTCGCCGATGGCGGGCGGCGGTGACGCACATTGACGTGAGCGGCTCCTGCGCGTGCCGCGGGTTGCCAAATCATACCCTCGATGGTATGGAACAAGAATTGTCACTCGAGCCGGGGAGATTTGCATGACTGAATCGCATCTGCAGATCGCCTGCACCCGGTCGATGCTCGCGCTCTCGACGGCTGTGCTGATCACGCCAGCGCGTTCGATGCCTGTGTTGGTGTTCCGCCGCTCGCTTTGAGCGCCGCCGTTCGTCCCACAACCTGATTCATCATTCGCAGATCGCGCGCACCGCCGCGTCTGCATTATTTGGAGCCGGCCCGGCGCGACGAGCGCGGCCGGATGATGCCATGACCGTCGACGTCTCCGGCCTGAAGGCCGACAAGCGTCCCGCCGCGATCCGCGTCGTGATCCCGTTCGTGACCCGCCACTGGCTGAAGCAGCCGCGCATGACGCTCGGCATCGCGGTGGCGCTGCTGGGCGCCACCGCCGCCGACCTGTTCATGCCGCTGTTCTCCGGCCGGCTGGTCGATGCGCTGACGCTCGGCCCGACGAATGAGGATGCACGACACGCCGCGCTCGTCTCGTTCGCGGCCATTGTCGCGCTCGGCTTCGCCTCGATCGTGCTGCGATTGTCGGGCCTGCAACTGATCGTGCCGTTCACCCTGCGCATCATGTCCGACGTGGCGCGCGACGCCTTCGTGCGCGTGCAGCGCTTCTCGACCGACTGGCACGCCAACAGCTTCGCCGGCTCCACGGTGCGCAAGATCACCCGGGGCATGTGGGCGCTCGACCTCTACAACGACACCATCCTGCTGGCGCTGTTGCCGTCGCTGTCCGTGCTGCTCGGCTCGATGGTGCTGCTCGGCCTGCACTGGGGTGCGCTGGGCGGCGTGATCGCCGTCGGCGCGGTGCTGTATGTCGCGATGACGGTCGCGTTCTCGACCCGCTACATCGCCCCGGCCGCACGGATCTCCAACGCCTGGGACACCAAGGTCGGCGGCACCCTGGCCGATGCGCTGAGCTGCAATGCGGTGGTCAAGTCGTTCGGGGCGGAAGCTCGCGAGGACGGCCGCTTGATGCGTGTCGTCAGCCGCTGGAGCCGGCGCGTCAACCGCACCTGGCTGCGCTACAACACCACGGCGGCGGTGCAACTCGGCGTGCTGCTGTGCCTGCGCTCCTCGGTGATCGGCGGCGCCGTGCTGCTGTGGATGGCGGGCAGGGCCTCGCCGGGCGACGTCACCTATGTGCTCACGAGCTACTACGTCATCCATGCCTATCTGCGTGACGTCGGCATGCACATCAACAACCTGCAGCGCGCGGTCAACGACATGGACGAGCTGGTGGCGATCCACAGCGAGCCGATCGGCATCGTGGATGCCAAGGACGCCAGGCCGATCGCGGTGACCGGTGGGCACATCGTGTTCGATGCGGTGACGTTCCATTATGGCGGCCATCGCACCTCGCTGTACGACCGGCTGTCGGTGGACATCCGCCCGGGCGAGCGGGTCGGTCTCGTCGGGCGCTCCGGCTCCGGCAAGACGACCTTCGTCAAGCTGGTGCAGCGGCTCCACGACGTCGGCGGCGGCCGGATCCTGATCGACGGCCAGGACATCGCGCACGCCAAGCAGGACTCGCTGCGGAGCCAGATCGCGATCGTGCAGCAGGAGCCGATCCTGTTCCACCGCTCGCTGGCCGAGAACATCGCCTACGGCCGGCCGGGCGCCAGCCGAGGCCGAGATCGAGCAGGCGGCGCGGCTTGCCAACGCGCATGAGTTCATCATGCGCCTGCCCAAGGGCTACGGCACGCTGGTGGGCGAGCGCGGCGTCAAGCTGTCGGGCGGCGAGCGGCAGCGGGTGGCGCTGGCGCGGGCGTTCCTGGCTGACGCGCGCGTGCTGATCCTGGACGAGGCGACGTCGAGCCTCGATTCGGAATCCGAGGCGCTGATCCAGGAGGCGATGGAGCGGCTGATGAAGGGGCGCACCGCGATCGTGATCGCCCATCGGCTGGCGACCGTGCGCAGCCTCGACCGCATCCTGGTGTTCGATCGCGGCCGCATCGTCGAGCAGGGCAGCCACGCCACGCTGGTCGGCAGACCCGGCGGGCTCTATCGCAGCCTGTTCGAGCGCCAAGCGATCGAGTTCGGCCAGCTCTCGGCGGCAGGCTAGTGAGAATGGTGAGGGGCCCGGCGCTGTCGGCGCCGAGCCCTCATGAACATATCAGCCGGCCTGTAAGCCGGGTTCTGTAGGGCACCGCCATACTCGCGCATGACGATACGTGACGGCCATTCCTCTGGGATCGCGCTTGCGCGTGACCTCGGGCAACCTACCCGGACGGCGAGCCTGACATCGCTCCCGCGGACGTCATCGCCTTGGCATCATCTGCCTTGGCGATTGTCTCCGCGTGGCCGTCCCTATTCGGTTTTGCTCCCGGTGGGGTTTACCATGCCGGTTCCGTTGCCGGCCCCGCGGTGCGCTCTTACCGCACCTTTTCACCCTTACTCGCTCTCCCTCGCGGGAGGAAGCGGTTCGTTCTCTGTGGCACTGTCCCTGGGGTCGCCCCCGCCGGACGTTATCCGGCACCGCATGTCGATGGAGCCCGGACTTTCCTCCCCGGCGGCCTTTCGGCACCTGCCGGAGCGGCCGTCCGGCCGACTGACGCGGCTTGAATGGGGCTTCCCGGCCAGCACGTCAAGCCATCACCGCGCCGGCAAAAATATTATCCTTCGCGTGTCGTTCCCCGTCGACGTCGTTCGACTGGATGTCGGCGATCCAGCCGGAGAGAGGAGCAAGTCCGATGCAATATCTGTTGATGATCTACCAGAACGAAGTCGACTACGCGAAGATGGAGAAGGAGGCCGAAGGCAAGATGCTGGCGGAGTACCAGACCTTCACCCAGTCGATCATTTCGAGCGGCAATTACAAGGGCGGCGACCGGCTGCAGCCGACCACGACGTCGACGACCGTGCGGGTGCGCGACGGCAAAGATCCTCACCACGGACGGTCCGTTCGCCGAGACCCGCGAGCAGCTCGGCGGCTACTACATGATCGAGGCCAAAAATCTCGACGAGGCGATCGGGATTGCCGCGCGGATTCCCGGCGCTCGTTTCGGCTCGATCGAGGTGCGGCCGGTCTGGCAATACAATCATTGAGACCGGTGCGGCTCGCGGCCGAGAGGAGCGCCGATGACGCCTGATGCGATCGACAAGGTGTTCCGCGATGAGGCCGGCCGCGCACTGGCGACCTTGATCCGGCTCGTCGGTGACTTCGATCTGGCCGAGGACGTGCTGCAGGATGCGTTCGCTGCGGCGCTGCTCAAATGGCGGGGGCCGACGCCCCCGCCAACCCGCGGGCGTGGCTGGTCAATGTCGCCCGCAACAAGGCGATCGACCGGATCCGGCGGCGGAGCAATTTTCGCGACAAGGAGGCGGAGATCGTTCATGCGATCGAGCGTGATGCCGCCAACGACGACGCCGACGCGCCGGCCGATCTCGACGACGACATGCTGCGGCTGATCTTCACCTGCTGCCATCCGTCGTTCGCGCCGGAGGTCCAGGTCGCGCTGACGCTGCGCACGGTCTGCGGCCTCACCACCGCCGAGGTCGCCCGCGCTTTGTCACCGGCGAGGAGGCGATGGCGCAGCGCCTGGTGCGCGCCAAGCAGAAGATCCGCCTTGCCGGCATTCCCTATGAGGTGCCGGGACGCGACGCGCTCGAGGAGCGGCTTCGCGGCGTCCTGACCGTGATCTATCTGGTGTTCACCGAGGGCTATCTCGCGACCTCCGGCACGGAGCTGATTCGCGAGGATCTCGCGCGCGAAGCGATCCGACTTGGTCGGCTGCTGCTTGGCTTGATGCCGGAGGCGCGCGACATCAAGGGCCTGCTCGCGTTGATGCTGCTGCACGATGCGCGGCGCGCCGGGCGCACCAATGCCGCGGGCGACATCGTCCTGCTGGAGGAGCAGGATCGCTCGCTGTGGAGTCGCGAGCAGATCGCCGAAGGGCTGGGGCTGGTCGAACAGGCGCTGGGCATGAAGGGGCTGCCGCAGCCCTATACGGTCCAGGCGGCGATTGCCGCGCTTCATGCCCAGGCGTCCAATTTTGCCGAAACGGATTGGCGGCAGATCGTCGGCCTCTACGAGGTTCTGCTGCGGATCGCGCCGTCGCCTGTGATCGAGCTCAATCATGCAGCTGCCGTCTCGATGGTCGACGGCCCGGCGCGGGCGCTGGCGCTGGTCGATGCGCTGGCCGCCCGTGGCGGATTGAAGCAGTACGATCTGCTGCCGGCAGTGCGGGCGGACCTCCTGCGGCGGCTCGGCCGGCGCGACGAGCGCCGCGCGGCCTATCGCGAGGCGAGCGCAGCCGCGCAGCTCGCGCCGCTCGAGGCGTCTCTACGCACGCCGCCTCGGGGAGCTCGACGCGGAGGCCTGACGCGTCAGACGCGCGGCGCCTGATCCTCGGCCGGCAGGCTCGTCAGCAGCGCATGCAACGTCCACAGAGGTCGAGCGGTCGGCGATGCCGTCGATCTTTTCGGGGCGGAAGTGTCGCTGGAACGCCGTGACCACATCCATGGTGATGCCGTCGAATTTGCCGGTGATCGGCACGCCATAGCCGTATTTGGCGAGCGCCTTCTGCAAGCCCTTGACGTCGTCGCCGATGCTGCCGAGCTTGAGCGTCTCGCCCTTGGTGATCGCCGCCGGCTGCACCCAGTGGCCAACGCCCGAATTTGCCAGCGAATGCCACGGGAATTTCTCGCCCGGATCCTTCTTGCGCGCGGGAGCCACGTCGGAATGCCCGAGCACGCGATGCGCCGGGACGTTGCGGCGGAGCATGATGCCCCGGCATAGCGCGATGACCGCCGCGATCTGCCGCGGTGGGAAATCCGGATAGCCCCAATCGTGGCCGCGATTGACGATCTCGATGCCGATCGAGCAGGAATTGATGTCCTCCTCGCCGCCCCATGACGAGAGACCCGCGTGCCAGGCGCGCAAGGCCTCCGGGACGCACTGGACGATGCGTCCGTCCTCGAGCACGACGTAATGCGCGGACACCTCGCTGCCGGCGGTGCACGGCTTGGTGATCGCCCCTTCGACGTCCGGCATGCCGGTGTAATGAAGAATGATCATGTCCGGCTGGCGCCCACCCTTGCGCTCGCCGAAATTGGCCGACGGGATGACGTCGGAGGCGACCGACGAGTCCGGCGTGAAGACCGGCAGGTCGGAAACGCCTTTGGGGATCGGCAGCGCACGAGAACGCTTCGATTCCGGCTTGTCGGAGGGATTTGGCATGAACGACTCGAAGCGGACGGCGGCGGCGAAGGCTCAAACCGGATATGGGCAGGCACTACTCTTTTACACGTCCCAGCCGCAATCGAAATCGCATGCGAGCCCTCGCTATTGAGCGGACCGTTGTATCGCGATCGCCGGTCCGCCGAACGGCACGGCGGCGAGCAGGACGAAAGGTCTACCGGGCAGCTCCGTCTCGCGGTCCAAGTGCCCAACATCCGCCACAGACCATCAACGGTTTGTTAACGCTAAACGCCGTTACTGAGTGGTGAAGAGCCAAGCCGGCTTTCGGGACGGCAAGCCGCCACGATGCAAGGTCCTGCACGGCAGATCACGATCGAAAGCGGTTCCGGGGCGCTCCGGCGCCGCGCGATCGCTGTCGGATCGAGGGTCTCGACATGGCCGGATCGTGCTGCTGATGTCGTGACGGCGCGACGGATGACGGACCGTGCCGAGAGATGGCTTGGCGAATTGACGGGGCGCGAGGATCGAAGGCGCGATGGGCTCGCTGCCAACCAAAGTCAGTCTGAAGCAACGGCGCGCTCGCGGAGCGGTCGCGTGAGCACGGCTGACCAGCGACACGTCCCGGTGCTCGGCCCCGAAGCGGTCGCGATGCTGGCGCCGCGCGGCGGCGGAACCTACGTCGATGCGACCTTTGGCGCCGGCGGATATACGCGCCTGATCCTGGCGACGGCGGGAACACGGGTCATAGGGATCGATCGCGACAGCACTGCAATCGCCGGCGGCGCTGGTCTCCTCACCGAGGCGGGCGGTCGCCTGACGCTGGTCGAGAACCGCTTCTCGGCATTGGCCGACATCTGTGCATCGCAAGGCCTCACGTATGTCGACGGCGTCGTGATGGATGTCGGCGTGTCCTCGATGCAACTCGACTCCGCCGCGCGCGGCTTCTCGTTCAGGTTCGACGGCCCGCTCGACATGCGGATGGGGGCGCGGGACCGACGGCCGCCGATGTCGTCGCCCACGCTGCCGAGCGCGCTCTGGCCGACGTCATCTACATCTTTGGCGAAGAGCGGCACTCCCGCGCCGTGGCGCGGGCCATCGTCGCCGCGCGCAAGGAACAGCCGATCACGACCACGCGGCAGCTCGCCGACATCGTCGCGCGCGTGGTGAGGTCCAAGCCCGGCGACATCCATCCGGCGACGCGCACGTTCCAGGCGTTGCGCATTCTCGTCAACGAGGAGCTGGACGAGCTCGAACAGGCGCTGTCGGCAGCGGAGCGCGTGCTGGCGCCGGGCGGCCGCCTGGCGGTCGTCTCGTTCCATTCGCTCGAGGACCGCATCGTCAAGACGTTCCTCGCCGAGCGCAGCAGGACCGGCGGCGGCTCGCGCCACCTGCCGGAGATCGCGCAGGAGGTCCCGAGCTTCCAGTTGCTCAACCGCAAGCCGGTCGTGGCCGCGGAGGCCGAGACCGAAGCCAATCCGCGGGCGCGGTCCGCCAAGCTGCGCGGTGCCGAGCGCACGGCCGCGCCGGCGCACGCTTCGGCATCCTCTTCGCCCTGGCCGCGCCTGGCCGATGTCCTGCGAGGAGGGTGACCGATGCGCCTCCTGCATCTCGTCGTGATCTGCTCGCTGATCTTCGCTGCGGCCTATGTCTATCGCATCAAGATGGACTCGACAGCGCGGGTCGAGCGCGTGCTGCAATTGCGCGCCGAGATCCGCGAGCAGCGCGAGGCCATCGCAGTGTTGCGCGCGGAATGGGCCAAGCTCGACGCGCCGCTGCGGCTGCAAGGGCTGGTCGAGCGGCATCTGCCGCTGAAGCCGCTCAACGCCACGCAATACGACAGCCTGAAGAATCTGCCGGAGCGGCCGCCGCGATTTGCGCGACCGGACAATCCGGATCCGATCGGATCGATGATCGATGCGATCGACGCGATCAACGAAGAGCCCCCGTGACCGGGTCGGTGCGTCGCCCGGAGGATCAGCAATGACCGATCAGCTTCGGCCCGACGTCAAGCCGCAGGAACCCTGGCGGCAACGTCTGGTGCGCACGCTGCTGTATGGGCGCGATGTCGATCGGACTGCCAAGGCGCGCGCGCGTCGGCCTCGCGATCATTGCCTTTGCCGCCGTCTACGCGGTGATCGGCGGCCGGCTTGTGATGTTCGCGATCGGCTCGGATGGTCCGAGCGCGCGGCGCGCCGCGCAGCAGGACGCCATCGCCACGGCGCGCCCCGATATCGTCGACCGCAACGGCGCCGTTCTCGCCACCGACGTGAAGACGCCGAGCCTGTTCGCCGAGCCGCGTCGCCTCATCGACAAGGACGAGGCGATCGAGCTACTGACGGCGACCTTGCCGGATCTCGATACAGGCGAGGTCCGCGACCGACTGCTGTCGCGCAAGGGCTTCGTCTGGTTGAAGCGCGAGATGACGCCGAAGCAGCAGCAGGACATTCATCGCCTCGGCCTGCCGGGCATCGGCTTCCTGCGCGAGAACAAGCGTGTCTATCCGACCGGCAACGAGGTGGCGCATCTGATCGGCCTGGTGAACATCGACAACCAGGGCATCGCCGGCATGGAGAAGTGGCTCGACAATCAGGGCCTCGCCGACCTGCATCGCGCCGGCTTCGCAACCGACCGCCTGCAGCGGCCGGTCGAGCTCTCGGTCGATCTGCGCGTCGAGCACGCGCTACGCGACGAACTGCTCAAGGCCAAGGACAAGTTCAAGACCAAGGCGGCCTCCGGTCTCGTCGTCAATGTCAGGACCGGCGAGATCATCGCCATGGTGTCGCTGCCGGATTTTGATCCGAACAACCCGAAGGAAGCGCACGATCCCGACCGGATCAACCGCCTGACCACGGGCGTGTACGAGATGGGCTCGACCTTCAAGGCGTTCACCCTGGCAATGGCGCTCGACACCGGCAAGTATGATCTCAATTCCTTGTGGGACGCACGCGGGCCGCTGCACTACGGCAAGTTCGCGATTCATGACGACGAGCCGAAGGGCCGCTTCCTCACCATGAAGGAAGTGTTCTATTTCTCGTCCAACGTCGGCGCTGCCAGGGATCGCGTTGACGCAGGGCGTGGAAGCGCACAAGGCGTTCCTGCGCAAGATGGGCCAGTTCGACCGGTTGCGCACCGAGCTGCCGGAGAGCGCCTCGCCGATCCTGCCCAAGCGCTGGGGCGAATTGAACACGGTCACGATCGCGTTCGGTCACGGCATGGCGGTGGCGCCGCTGCAGGGCGTGATGGGCGTCAGCGCGCTGGTCAATGGGGGCTATCTGATCCCGCCGACTTTCATGAAGCGCACGGAGGCTGAGGCGATGCAGGTCGCCAAGCGCGTGATCAAGCCGGAGACCTCGGAGAAGATGCGCTATCTGATGCGTCTGAACGCCGAGGTCGGCACCGCGCGCAAGGCCGACGTGAAGGGCTATTACATCGGCGGCAAGACCGGCACCGCCGAGAAGGTGATCAACGGCCGCTATGCCAAGAAGAAGGTGCTGACCCTCTTCACCGCCGTGATCCCGGCGGACAAGCCAAAATACCAGCTGCTGATCATGCTGGACGAGCCGCAGCCGCTGAAGGAAACCTATGGCTTCATCACCTCGGGCTGGAACGCGGTGCCGACCGCCGGCAACGTGATCTCCCGGATTGGGCCGCTGCTGGGAATCGAGCCCCGTTTCGACCTGCCGCCGTCCGACCGCCAAATTCTTGCGGCATCGCGGCTGACACAGTAAGCCGTCGTCAAATCGCAGGCTTTGGAGCTGCCGCCATCCCGGGCGGGGCCAGGAGTGGCACGGAACCAGGATGAAACTTCATGACCTCCTGGGCGATCAGGCGACGCTCGACGCTCCCATCGCCGCAGTCGAGATATCCGGCCTCGCCGTCGACAGCCGAGCCGTGCGGCCCGGTGACCTTTTTGCGCTCTCCGGCACCAAGACCGACGGCTCCCGCTTCATTGCGGCGGCAATCGCGGCCGGTGCGGTCGCCGTGGCCGGCGCGGCGGGCCCTGGAACAGGGCTGGCCGTTCCATTCGTCGCGCTGCCGAACCCGCGGCGGGCGCTCGCGCTCGCTTCGTCCCGGTTCTATCCGCGCCAGCCGGCGACGATTGCGGCCGTCACCGGCACCAGCGGCAAGACGTCGGTCGCAGCCTTCACGCGCCAGATCTCGGCAGATGCTCGGCCACAGCTCGGCCAGCATTGGCACCGTCGGGCTGGTGTCGGACAAGCGCACCGTCTACGGCTCGCTGACGACGCCCGATCCGATCGCGTTGCATCGGCAGATCGACGAGATCACGCAGGATGGCGTCACCCATCTGGCGTTCGAGGCATCATCCCATGGGCTCGATCAGTTCAGGCTCGATGGCGTCAAGGTCTCGGCCGGCGGGTTCACGAACCTGTCGCGCGACCACATGGATTATCATCCGGACATCGCGCACTACCTCAACGCCAAGCTGAGGCTGTTCCGCGATCTGGTTCCGCCGGGCGGGCCTGCGGTGATCTCGGCCGATCATGAGTGCTCGCCGGAGGTCATCGCGGCGGCGCAGACGCGCGGTCTTCGCCTGATGACGGTGGGGACGCATGGCGACGGCGCGGGCGAGGGCATCCGCCTCGTGGCCGCTGCAATCGACGGCTTTGCGCAGCAGCTCCAGATCCAGCATTGCGGCCGCATGCATGCGGTCCGTCTGCCGCTGGTCGGCGCGTTTCAGATCGAGAACGCGCTGGTCGCGGCAGGCCTCGCGATCGGCACCGGCAGCGATCCGCAAGCGGTGTTCGAATCGCTCGAGCAGCTCGAAGGCGCCAAGGGCCGGCTCGAGCTGGTCGGCGAGCATCATGGCGCGCCGATCTTCATCGACTACGCGCACAAGCCGGATGCGCTCGCCAAGGCGCTGCATGCGCTGCGGCCCTATGCTCCGCGAAAGCTCGTCGTCGTGTTCGGCGCCGGCGGTGACCGTGACACCGGCAAGCGTCCCTTGATGGGCGCGATCGCCGCCGAAGAGGCCGACAGTGTCATCATCACCGATGACAATCCGCGCAGCGAGGACCCGGCTGCGATCCGCGCTGCAATCCTCGCCGCCGCACCCGGTGCGCGTGAGATGGGCGACCGATCGGAGGCGATCCGGGTCGCAATCGGCGAGCTGCAGCCCGGCGATGCGCTCGTGATCGCCGGCAAGGGCCATGAGACCGGACAGATCATCGGCAGTACTGTTCTGCATTTCAGCGATCATGAAGCGGTCGCGGACGCGTTGGCATCGAGGACATCATGACGAAGGCGCTGTGGACGGTGGCAGAGGCGGCGCGCGCGCTCGGCCTCGCCGGCGACTATCCGGAGACCCCGATCGACTTCGTCACGCAGGACAGTCGCGCGGTGAAGCCCGGCAGCCTGTTCGTGGCGCTGAGTGGCACACCGAGTGGCGGCTTCGTATCGAGCTTTGCCTCCAGCCGCGACGGCTGGGAGTTCGCGGCGAATGCCGAAGCGGCCGGCGCGGTGGCGATGATCGTTCCCCACAGGATCGATGGGATCAAGGTGCCGCAGCTCGTGGTGCCGGACACGCTGATCGATGGGCTGTGGGCGCTGGCGCGCGCCGCGCGCGTGCGCTTCCATGGCCCGGTGATCGGGTTGACCGGCAGCGCCGGCAAGACCTCGACCAAGGAGTTCATCGCCGCCTATCCCGGAGCCTCTGCGAGTCCGTCGAGCTTCAACAATTTCTGGGGCGTGCCGTTGACGCTGTGCAACGCCGATCCCTCCGCTTCGGTGTGGGTCGTCGAGATGGGCATGAATCAAAAAGGCGAGATCGCGCGGCTGACGGAGCTGTCACAGCCGACGGTGGCTCTCGTCGTCAACGTGCAGCCGGTGCACCTGGAGAAGCTCGGCAGTCTGGAGGCGATCAGGAAAGAGAAAGTCTCGATCGCGTGCGGGCTGCCGGCCGATGGCGTTCTCGTGCTGCCGGCCGATCTCGCGGCGCCGGAATGGACGGGCAAAGTGATCCGCTTCGGTGGCGGCACTGACGTGCGCGAGCTCTCGCACAACTCGCGCGGCGATGCCTGGGATGTGACCGCCGACATCGCCGGCCGCCGCGTCGCATTCGCGCTGACGCCGGGTGCGCCGCATCGCCTGCACAATGCGCTGGCGGCGCTCGCCTCGATCGCTGCGGCCGGGCTCGATCCGGCGCTGCTCGCGCCGACGCTCGGCCACGTCGGCATCATGACGGGCCGTGGCGTCGAGCAGACCGTCGGCGACATTGTTCTCATCGACGACAGCTTCAACGGCAATCCGGCCAGCATGGCGGCGGCGCTCGACAGCCTGCAGGCGCGACCGGTGCAGGGACGGCGGATCGCCATCATCGGTGACATGCTCGAACTCGGCGACGAAGCGCCCGCCTATCATCAGGGGATGGTCGCTCATCTCGCCGGGGTCGACGGCGTCTATTGCGTGGGTCCTCTGATGCGTCACCTGTTCGACAGCCTGCCGCTAGCAAAGCGGCTCGGCTGGCACGAGGATCCGGTGACGCTGGATCCGGCCGGGTCGCGGCGCTGCTCGCGCCGGGCGACGTCGTCGTCATCAAGGGCAGCAAGAAGATCTTCTGGGTCAACAAGTTCGTGTCGAAGCTCGCCGCGGCGCTGCAGCGGCCGCTTGAATCGGGCGATATCGCGGCGCGGCAGAACGATATTTTCCACTGGTGGTCGAAGCGGTCATGCCGGACGGAGTCATTCCGCCGGGCTACGGTCGCACCCGGCCCCCGATCATGGTTAAAAGAGGCTGGGCCGGATTCGCGAGCGAATCCGTGTTCGCGGTCTCGGCGAGGCGGCATAGGCGGGTTGGATGTTCTACTGGTTGATCGAGCTGACGAATACGTTTCCGAGCCTCTCCGTCTTTCGCGGATTGCTGAACGTGTTCCGCTACATCACGTTCCGCACGGGCGGCGCCGTGGTCACCGGGGCGCTGTTCGTGTTCCTGTTCGGGCCCTGGATCATCGATCATCTGCGCCTGCGCCAGGGCAAGGAGCCAGCCGATCCGCACCGATGGCCCGCAATCGCACATCATCAGCAAGAAAGGCACGCCCACGATGGGCGGCCTGATGATCCTGTCGGGCCTCGTCGTCTCCACCGTGCTGTGGGCCAATCCGCTCAATCCGTACGTCTGGATCGTACTCGCGGTGACGCTCGGCTTCGGCTTCGTCGGCTTCTATGACGACTATCTGAAGGTCACCAAGCAGTCGCATTCCGGCTTTGCCGGCAGACTGCGTCTGCTGATCGAGGCTGCGATCGCGCTGGTCGCCTGTTACGCGCTGGTGCGGCTCGGGCGCGATCCGTCCTCGACCGGGCTGGCCATTCCGTTCTTCAAGGATCTCGTCATCAAGTTCGGCTGGCTCTATGTCATCTTCGGCGCGTTCGTCATCGTCGGCGCCGGCAACGCCGTGAACCTGACCGACGGGCTCGACGGCCTGGCCATCGTGCCCGTGATGATCGCCTCCGCCAGCTTCGGCCTGATCGCCTATCTCGCCGGCAATGCGGTGTTCTCGGACTACCTGCAGATCCACTATGTCGCGGGCACCGGCGAGCTTGCCGTGCTGTGCGGCGCGGTGCTCGGCGCGGGCCTTGGCTTTCTCTGGTTCAATGCTCCGCCGGCGTCGATCTTCATGGGCGACACCGGCTCGCTGGCGCTCGGCGGAATGCTCGGCTCGATCGCGGTCGCGGTGAAGCACGAGATCGTGCTGGCTGTCATCGGCGGCCTGTTCGTTCTGGAGGCCGTGTCGGTGATCGTGCAGGTCGCCTCGTTCAAGCTGACCGGCAAGCGCATCTTCAAGATGGCGCCGATCCATCACCATTTCGAGCAGCTCGGCTGGACCGAACCGCAGATCGTGATCCGGTTCTGGATCATCTCGGTGATGCTGGCCCTGGTCGGTCTCTCCACGCTGAAGCTGCGCTGACATGATCCCCATCACCTCATTTGCCGGCAAGACCGTCGCCGTGTTCGGGCTCGGCGGCTCGGGGCTGGACCTCGTGTCATGCCCTGCGGGCCGGCGGCGCCGAAGTGATCGCGGCCGACGACGGCGCCGATCGGATGACGGAAGCGGCGAAGGCGGGGTTCATCACCGCCGATTTGCGCACCGTCTCCTGGGCGAACTTCGCCGCGCTGGTGCTGGCGCCCGGCGTGCCGCTGACCCATCCCGTGCCGCATTGGAGCGTGTTGAAGCGGCGCGCGACGCCGGGGTCGAGGTGATTGGCGACATCGAGCTGTTCTGCCGCGAGCGCAGGCGGCACGCGCCGGATGCGCCGTTCGTCGCGATCACCGGCACCAACGGCAAATCGACCACGACGGCGCTGATCGCGCATCTGATGCGCGTCGCCGGCTACGACACCCAGATGGGCGGCAATATCGGCACCGCGATCCTGTCGCTCGAGCCGCCGCGCATGGGCCGCGTCCATGTCATCGAGATGTCGTCCTACCAGATCGACCTGACGCCCTCGCTCGATCCGAGCGTCGGCATCCTCATCAACGTCAGCGAGGACCACATCGACAGGCACGGCACGATCGAGAACTATGCCGCCGTAAAGGAGCGGCTGGTGGCGGGTGTCCAGTCGAAAGGCACCGCGATCGTCGGCGTCGACGACGGTTTTTCGCGCGCCATCGCCGACCGGCTCGACCAGGCCGGCAAGCGCGTCATGCGCATCTCGGTGAAGAACCCGCTGGCGGACGGGCTGTATGTCGAGCACGAGACGATCGTGCGCAGTGCAGGCGGAGCACGCAGCGAGGTCGCGCGGCTCGGTGGCATCGGCTCGCTCCGCGGTCAGCACAACGCCCAGAATGCGGCCTGCGCCGCCGCTGCCGCGCTCGCGATCGGTGTGAAGGAGGACGTGCTGCAGCAGGGGCTGCGCAGCTTCCCGGGCCTGGCGCATCGGATGGAGCAGGTCGGCCGCCGCGGCAACGTGCTGTTCGTGAACGACTCCAAGGGCACCAATGCGGATGCGACCGCGCACGCGCTGTCGTCCTTCGCGGACATCTTCTGGATCGCCGGCGGCAAGCCCTAAGGCCGGCGGCATCACCAGCCTCACCGGCTTCTTCCCGCGCATCCGCAAGGCCTATCTGATCGGCGAGGCGGCCGCGGAATTCGCCGGCACGCTCGGCGACAAGGTGCCGCACGACATGTCCGGCACGCTGGAGGTCGCGGTCGCCCAGGCGGCCGCCGATGCGGAGGCCTCGGGATTGAAGGATGTCGTCGTGCTGCTGTCGCCGGCCTGCGCCTCCTTCGACCAGTTCCGCAACTTCGAAATCCGCGGCACGCATTTCCACGCGACCTGGTGCAGGCGCTACCGGGCGTGGAGCAGGTCGGTCTGGCACGCAGCGTTGCTGGCCCAAGAGCCGTAGTCGTGCTAGGATTAAAGCATGGAAATTCAGGCCGAACCTCTCGTTTCCAAGGACCGGCTCTCCGATCTCGAACGGCGCTTCTTCTGGTGGAAGCCGGTGGGATTGGTGCCCCGTTCGCCCGAGCGAATTCTCGCCCAGGCCATCGAGCTTTGCCGGCCTTGAAGGATCCTCCGACTTGAACAGGAGCTGGGTCCCGATCTGCTCGTCGACGTCATGCTCAGCGCTCAACCCGGCTGGATCGATGCCCCGCTCCTGGGAGTTCTGGCGCGGCCGCCTGACGCGGGCGACCGGGCGCGCCATTCCTGCAGAGGCGCCGGCGAGGTCGTTCGATGTCGGCCCCGTTTGAGCCGCACGTCGAGATTTTACCTGCGGCTCAGAAGGACATTTGGCCGCAACTGGCTCCTGCCCGGGAACTGGGCTTTGTTCTCTATGGTGGAACGGCTGTTGCACTTCATCTCGGTCACAGAACGTCTGCCGATTTCGATTTCTTCAAAGCTGAGCCTCTCGACAAGGCGAAAATCTCGTCAGCTTTTCGGTTCATGCAGCAGGCACGCGCGCTCCAGGAGGACGTAAATTCACTCGTCGTGAATGCCATCGCGCCAACTGGAGACGTGAAAGTCTCGTTCTTCGGCGGTCTTGCCTTCGGACGGCTCAACGACCCTTTACCGACCAAGGAGGGGGGCGTGCTGGTCGCGTCGCTTGAAGACCTCCTTGCCACGAAGTTGAAGGCGATACTCGACCGCGCCGAAGCGAAGGACTATCGTGACATCGCTGCGATGATCCTTGCCGGAGTGTCCTTGGAGCGAGCTCTCGGCGGTTTTGCCAAGATGTTCAAGAGCGATGCAGCCTTGCCATTGAAGGCTCTCGGCTTCTTCAAGGACGGCGACTTGCCCTCTCTCTCTCAGGGCGATCGCGACGTGTTGTGTCGTGCCAGGGACGGAGTAAGCAAGTTCGGTCAGGTCGATTTGCGAGCTGGCTTGTTGCCCAAGTCAGATGTCTGAGGGCACTCCGACTTTCACTGCTTCAATGCCAGCGATTTTCTTAACCCTTCGATAACCATCATGGGTGCCAATGGGCTGACACTCGGCTCAGGTGGACGCCCGATGCTCTCACGTGAAGAACGCAATCCGCTGTCCGACTGGTGGTGGACGGTCGATAAGCCGCTGCTTGGCTCCATCCTCGCGCTGATGCTGTGCGGGGTGATCCTGTCGCTCGCGGCCAGCCCGCCGGTGGCGACCCGGATCGGGCTCGATCCGTTCCACTTCTTCAACCGCCACGTCCTGTTCCTGCTGCCGTCGTTCATCGTGCTGATCGGCGTCTCCTTCCTGTCGCCGCGCCGCGATCCGGCGCAGCGCGCTGGTGGTGTTCACGATCGCCATCGTGCTGATCGTGCTGACGCTCGCGATCGGCCCGGAGGTGAAGGGCTCGCGGCGCTGGATCACGCTGATCGGCGTCAACATCCAGGCGTCCGAGGCGGCGAAGCCGGCCTTCGTCGTGGTGTCCGCCTGGCTGTTCTCGGAATCCGCGCGGCGGCCCGACATGCCGGCGACCACGATGGCGCTGGTGCTGCTGCTGATGCTCGTGTCGCTGTTGGTGATGGAGCCGGATTTCGGACAGACCATGCTCATCCTGATGGTCTGGGGCTCCCTGTTCTTCATCGCCGGCATGCGCATGATCTGGGTCGCGGGCCTCGCAGGCGCCGCCGCTGCCGGCCTGTTCGGCGCCTATCTCCTGGTCCCGCACGTCGCCGGCCGCATCAAGCGCTTCATGAATCCGGCCTCCGGCGACACCTTCCAGGTCGACACTGCGATGGAGGCGTTCTCCAACGGCGGCTGGTTCGGGCTGGGGCCGGGCGAGGGCATCGCCAAGCGCAGCCTGCCGGACAGCCACACCGATTTCGTGTTCGCGGTCGCCGCCGAGGAGTTCGGCATCATCCTGTGCCTGGCGCTGGTCGCGCTGTTCGCCTTCATCGTGATCCGCACGCTGTCGCGCGCCTATGCGACCGAGGATAGCTTTGCGCGCTTTGCGGCCTCGGGCCTGGCGATCCTGTTCGGCATCCAGGCGGCCATCAACATCTCGGTCAATCTGCAGCTGATCCCGGCCAAGGGCATGACCTTGCCTTTCATCTCCTACGGCGGCTCCTCGATCGTGTCGCTGGCCTATGGCGTCGGCATGATGCTGGCGCTCACCCGACAGCGGCCGCGGATGGAGCTCGAGGCCGGCGACGCAGCCGGCGCGCTGCGCAATTACGCTTGAGGCTGCCTGGCTCGCAATGACGACACATTGCCTGTAAACAAGCGCGCATGACCTCAACCGCGCCTCTCATTCTGCTCGCCGCCGGCGGCACCGGCGGCCATCTGTTTCCTGCTGAAGCGCTCGGCGTCGAGCTGATCAGGCGCGGCTATCGCGTCCGTCTCGTCACCGATGCGCGCGCGCTGCGCTACAGCGGCCTGTTCACCCCGGACATGATCGATGTGGTGCGGAGCGAGACCGTGCGCAGCCGTTCGCCGCTGGCGCTGGCCCGCACCGCGCTGCTGCTCGGCAGCGGCACGGTGGCCGCCTTCAACCTGATGCGGCGGCTGAAGCCGGCGGCCGTGATCGGCTTCGGCGGCTATCCGACCGTGCCGCCGCTGCTGGCGGCGCGCCTCGCCGGCGTGCCCAGCCTGATCCACGACGCCAATGCCGTGCTCGGCCGCGCCAATCGTTTCCTGTCCGCGCATGTGAAGGCGATTGCGACCTCGTTGCCGGGCGTGCTCGACCGCGATCCCGCGCTGGCCGGCAAGACGACCACCGTGGGCACGCCAATGCGTCCCGCGATCCTTGAAGCAGCGGCCGTGCCCTATGTCCCGCCGGAGACCGCCGGGCCGCTGCGGCTGCTCGTGGTCGGCGGCAGCCAGGGTGCGCGCATCATGAGCGACATCGTGCCTGGCGCAATCGAGCGGCTGGAGCCGGCGCTGTGGGGCCGGCTGGTGCTGACCCAGCAGGTGCGGCAGGAGGACATGGCGCGCGTGCGCGCGGTCTATGACCGGCTGAAGATCAATGCCGACCTGCAACCCTTCTTCACCGACCTGCCGGCGCGGCTTGCCGCCAATCATCTCGTGATCTCGCGCTCCGGCGCCGGCACCGTCGCCGAACTCGCCGCGATCGGACGTCCCTCGATCCTGGTGCCGCTGCCTGGCGCCATCGACCAGGACCAGTTCGCCAACGCCGGCGTGCTTTCGGATGCCAACGCGGCGATCCGGATCGTGCAGAGCGAATTCACCTCCGACAGGCTGGCCTCCGAGATCTCGGCGCTCGCCGCCGAGCCGACGCGTCTCGCCGCGATGGCCCAGGCCGCGCGCGCGGCCGGACGGCTCGATGCCGCGGAACGGCTGGCCGATCTCGTGATCAGGACGGCGGCGCTCTAGCCGTGCGGGCGCACGGTGATCCCATGGTGAACTGGAGCTCCGACGATGGCGCTGTCCTGCTTGACGATCATCCGATGCGCTTGCGGCGACATCCGTCCTTCGTACCTGTGCTCGTCGGATTTTGCGACCAGCTGATTGCGCCGCTGCGCGGTCAACGCCTGATGATCAAGCTGTTCGGGCAGCGCGCTCCGACGGAAATCGCCGCGCATATCGTGATGATGCATATGTCGGCGTGCAAGCCGGTGGAGCGGCCGACCCTGACGCGCCTGCAGATGCGGCTGCCGGGTCCGCGGCAGACCGCGGCGTTCGTCGCCGTGTTGCGCGGTCTGTCGCTGGTGACCGTCGAGCGCGATCCCGAGGATGCCCGTATCCGCTATCTGGTGCCAGGTCCCGTCATCCTCGAGGGTCTGCGAGGCTGGCTTGCCATGCATCTGGATTGCCACGCCCGATTGACGCATGCCAACGGACTGAGCCTTCGTCTGCAGGACGACGCCGCGTTCTATGCGGAGACGATCCGGCAATGTGCGAGCTGGCTCTGCCACGACAACCGGCCCCTGACGGGATTTCCCGATCTCGCCTGGACCGACGAGCACGACAGCGGCATCCATCTTGCGCTGACGCTGGTCGCCCGTTCCGCCGCTGGGCGCGAGGCCGTCGAAATTTCAACGGCGGAGCTTGCGACCTCGCTCGGCGTCTCGCGCTCCCATATCCGCAATCTGCTGGCGGCCATGGAGGGGCGCGGTCTGCTGCGCTTTGGCGACGGGCGCCGGCATCTGACGCTGACGCCGGGTTTCGTGGCTTCCGTGGAAGCCTGGTTCTGCCACCAGGTGTGCTGGCTCGCGGCCGCAGCCGCGCGTGCGGATCGCGTGCTGCGGCCAGCTTGAGGCGTCAGATCATCGTGACCCGGCCGGTGCCGATGTCATAGATGCCGCCCACGATCTTCACCTTGCCCTCGGCGACCATGCGGCCGACAATCGGCTTGGCGGTCGACAGGCGCCGGACGTTGTTGCGCACGTTCTCCGCGGTGGCTTCGGCCAGCAGATCCTGCGGCTTCTTCGCGATCGCAGCCTCGACGCCGGGTTTGAGCGCATTGATCAGTGCGGGCAGGTGGCCCGGCAGCTTGGTGCCGTCCTTGAGCACCTTGATCGTCGCATCGATGGCGCCGCAGCCGCTGTGACCGAGCACCAGCACGAGAGGCGTGCCGAGGAACTTGACGCCATATTCGAGGCTGGCGAGGCCGTCGTCGTTGACGAAATTGCCGGCGACCCGGACCACGAACAGCTCACCAGGCGCCTGATCGAACACCAGCTCGGGCGCGACCCGGGAATCTGCGCAGCTCACGATCGCGGCGATCGGGTATTGGGCCGCGGCGCGCGCCGCCCGGCCGGCCGAAAAATCCTTGTTGTCGGGATTGCCGGCGACGTAGCGCGCGTTGCCATCGACCATGCGCTTCATCGCGTCATCCGGAGAGATGGCGTTGGGCGGCATCGCGCTGTCGCTCGCCTTCTTGGCTTCCTTGGCAAACGCCGGAAGTGCGCCGACCGCCGCGGCAGCCAGCACTGCGCCACCGCCGAGCAGCCCTCGGCGGGACAATACGGGAGGGTGCGTTTCACACAGCGAGCACATCGGCGGGTGTTCTCCATCGAAAGTTGAAATATGCGCGCCCGGCACGCCGGCCGCACCGCTACTCATGCCACGCGAACTGACGCAGTGAGCGCGCAAAAATTGCAGGTATCCCGTTGGGAGGGGGCAGCGTGTGATCGCGCTTAACAATTTGTGAAGGTGGGGATCGAACGGGAACTCCTGGCCGATCGCGCCGGCTGGGCTGCCAAAATCGGCCAAAATCGGGCGAACGCCTGCGAATTTGGCAATTCTTACGGTCTGCGCGGACTTGTCCAGGTCGGTCATGTCTTGCAAGAAGGGCTGATGATTCGCGGCCGCTCCCTCCCGCCGGGCGCCCGGAACCCTTGAGACGAGATGCCCCATGAGACTGCCGCGCGAGATCGGACCCATCCACTTCGTCGGGATCGGCGGCATCGGCATGAGCGGCATCGCCGAGGTGCTGTGCAATCTCGGCTACACGGTGCAGGGCTCGGACGCCTCGGATAATGCGAACGTCGCACGCCTGCGCGAGAAGGGCATCACCGTCAGCGTCGGGCACAAAGCCGAGAACGTCGCGGGTGCCGACGTCGTCGTCGTCTCGACCGCGATCAAGCGCGATAATCCGGAGCTGATGGCAGCGCGCGCCCAGCGCATCCCCGTCGTCCGCCGCGCCGAGATGCTGGCCGAGCTGATGCGGCTGAAGAGCTGCGTCGCCATCGCCGGCACCCATGGCAAGACCACGACGACATCGATGGTGGCAGCGCTGCTCGATGCCGGCGGCCTCGATCCGACCGTGATCAATGGCGGCATCATCAATGCCTATGGCACCAATGCGCGGCTCGGCGCCGGCGAATGGATGGTGGTCGAGGCCGACGAGAGCGACGGCACCTTCCTGAAGCTGCCGGCGGATGTCGCCATCGTCACCAATGTCGATCCCGAGCATCTCGATCACTTCAAGACGTTCGAGGCCGTGCAGGAGGCGTTCCGCACCTTCGTAGAGAACGTGCCGTTTTACGGCTTCGCCGTGATGTGCATCGATCACCCGGTGGTGCAAACGCTGGTCGGCAAGATCGAGGACCGCCGCATCATCACCTACGGCGTCAACCCGCAGGCCGATGTGCGCCTCGTCGATCTGACGCCGATGGGCGGCGGCTCCCGCTTCAAGGTGGTGTTCCGCGATCGCAAGAGCGGCGCGACGCACGAGATTCCCGACATCGAGCTGCCGATGCCCGGCCGGCACAACGCCTCGAACGCAACAGCGGCCATCGCGGTCGCGCGGGAGCTTGGCTTGTCCGACGAGGCGATCCGCAAGGCAATCGCAGGCTTCGGCGGCGTCAAGCGCCGCTTCACCCGGACCGGCGAGTGGAACGGCGTCACCGTGATCGACGATTACGGTCATCACCCGGTCGAGATCGCGGCCGTGCTGAAGGCGGCGCGTGAATCTACCAACGGCAAGATCATCGCCGTGGTGCAGCCGCATCGCTACACCCGCCTGCAGTCGCTGTTCGAGGAGTTCTGCACCTGCTTCAACGATGCCGATGCGGTCGTCGTGGCCGACGTCTATCCGGCCGGCGAGGCGCCGATCGAGGGCATCGATCGCGACCACTTCGTTCTGGGCCTGCGCGCCCACGGCCATCGCGACGTGGTGCCGCTGCCGAAGGCCGCCGATCTCGCCGGCATCGTCAAGGACCTCGCCAAGCCCGGAGACCTCGTCGTGTGCCTCGGCGCCGGCAACATCACGCAATGGGCCTACGCGCTGCCCGGCGAGTTGAAGGCGCTGGGGTGAGGGCGGTGTTGTTGGGCGGGCTGGCAGCTACGCGGCACACTCTGCTCTCTCCCCCCTTGTGGGGGAGAGGTGGAGAGGGGGGTACCACGCGCGCCGGCGCTTGTGGCTCACCCCCTCCCTGACCCTCCCCCACAAGGGGGAGGGAACGGAGAGTGCGTGCCGACCCTGACGATGTCGGCGCACGATGTGAGAGCAGCCGCGTGAGTTTCCCCGACATTACGCCCGAGCTCAAAGCCGCAATGCCGGAGCTGCGCGGGCGGCTGCTTGCCAATGAGATGTTGGCGCCGCTGACCTGGTTTCGTGTCGGCGGACCGGCGCAGGTGCTGTTCACACCGGCGGATGCCGACGACCTTGCCTACTTCCTCAAGCGCCTGCCCGGTGATCTGCCGCTCTGCGTCATCGGCGTCGGCTCCAACCTGATCGTGCGCGACGGCGGCGTGCCGGGCGTCGTGATCCGGCTGGCGCCGCGCGCGTTCGGCGAGGTCAGGGCGGAGGGCGACATCGTGACCGCCGGCACCGCCGCGCTCGACAAGCGCGTCGCCGAGATCGCAGCCTCCGCCAATCTCGCCGGCCTGGAATTCCTGTTCGGAATTCCCGGCACGATCGGTGGCGCGCTGCGGATGAATGCCGGCGCCAATGGCGGCGAGACAAAGGACATCCTGGTCGAGGCAGTCGCGGTTGACCGAGATGGTGAGACGCACCGCTTCAACAATGCCGAGATGAAGTTCACCTATCGCGCGAGCGGCGTCGATCCGGCGCTGATCTTCACGGCAGCGCGCTTCCGCGGCACGCCGTCGGCGCCGGAGGCGATCCGGGCGCGCATGGCCGAGGTGCAGGCGCATCGTGAGACGGCGCAGCCGATCCGCGAGAAGACCGGCGGCTCGACCTTCAAGAATCCGCCGGGACATTCCGCCTGGAAGCTGGTCGACGGTGCCGGCTGCCGCGGTCTCAAGGTCGGCGGCGCCCAGGTCTCGGACATGCACTGCAACTTCCTGATCAACACCGGCAACGCTACCGCCGACGACATCGAGACTCTCGGCGAGACCGTGCGCGAGCGGGTCAAGGCGAGTTCGGGCATTGAGTTGCAGTGGGAGATCAAGCGGATTGGAATCAAGGCGAGCTGAGCAGCTCGTCGGCTCAAGTGACCTCGGCGCAATCGCGACCGCGGTTGTGAGATCAACCGAGAAGACATTGATGCGCACCACGATTTTGTTCGGCGGCTCCAACAAGGAACGCCTCGTCTCGGTCGCGAGCGCGAAAGCCCTGCACGCCGCGTTGCCCGAGGCTGAGCTGTGGTTCTGGGACGTCGATGACACCGTGCATCAGGCCAGCGGCAAGGCGCTGGTCGCGCATGCCAAGCCTTTCGAGGAGCCGTTCACCGCCGATGGCGCCAGGATCGGCACGCTCAGCGAGGCGATCGATCGCGCCGGGGCCGAAGATCGGATCCTGGTGCTCGGCCTGCATGGCGGCCGGGCGGAGAATGGCGAGCTTCAACTGATGTGCGAGCTTCGTGGCGTGCCGTTCACCGGCTCGAGCTCGGCGGCCTCGCACCTCGCCTTCGACAAGGTTGCCGCCAAGCGCTTCGCCGTGCTCGGCGGCGTGACGGCGGCCGAGGGCGTCGCGCTGGATGATGCCGAGGCTGCGCTCGCGCGCTACGGCCGGCTGATCGCCAAGCCGGTGAAGGATGGCTCGAGCTTCGGCCTGATCTTCGTCAACGCCAGCCAGGACCTCGTCGCCGTCAAGGCAGCCGCCGCGACCGAGGAGTATCTGATCGAGCCGTTCGTCACCGGAACGGAAGCGACCTGCGGCGTCCTCGAACAATCCGACGGCTCGCTGATCGCGCTGCCGCCGATCGAGATCCTTCCCGCCGATGGCGCCTTCAACTATTTCGCGAAGTATCTCGCCGCGGCCACGAAGGAGCTCTGTCCGGGACGGTTCAGCCCGGAGATCACGGCGGCCCTCCAGACCGAAGCGATCAAGGCGCATCGCGCGCTGTCCTGTGGCGGCTACTCGCGCACCGACTTCATCGTCTCGGCCAACGGTCCCGTTTATCTGGAGACCAATACGCTGCCCGGACTGACCGCGGCCTCGCTGTATCCCAAGGCGCTCGCGGCGCAGGGGATCGCTTTTGTCGATTTCCTCAATCAGCAGATCGCCTTGGCCGAGGGGCGGAGCCGTCGGTCCGGCGTGCGGTAGACGCACCGGAGGAACCCGGCCCGGCGTCCCCCGGTGGTTCCTGTAACCCGTAAAATGCTTAAGAATTCCGGGCAAGGTCCTCATAAATCGGAGAAAAATTCGTCTCCCCGGACCGATTTTACTTTTTGTTTACCAGGACGTCCGAAGGTTAACGCTGGCGCCTCAGTGGTGCCCGGCTGCCGGGTCGGGCCGTCGCGACGAACCGCGTCGCGATGGTCGGAAGCGATCCGGCCGGCCGGGACCGTAGGCGCGGGTCCGCGAGTATCTGCGGGCGCAACAGTTGATGAGCTCGTGCAATGGATGGTGCAGGACGCCTCGCTCGATCGCAGAGGCCTCAAGCTGACCTCAAAGCCGCTGCCCTTGGCGCGGCAATCCTGCTGCGCGAGTATGTCTCGGCCCGCCTTCCGCGTGTCCGCTTTGCGCGGGGCACGAAGCAGAGCAGGGGGCGAGCCGAAGAAATCTTGCGCCGGTGCAGGCCGCGCTCGCGCCGATGGTCGAGCGGGAGGCGCCGCCGCGCGTGGTCGAATTCGTCGAGCGCTATCTGCCGCGGCGGCTCGGCACCGTGGCGACGGTGGCACTCTTGTTCGGCAGTGTCTGGCTCGGCATCGTCAAGGGCGGCCATGCGCAGGACGTCGGCGTGGCGTTGTCCGACACCCGCAACGCGCTCGCCAATGCCGCAGGCTTCCGCATCACCGCCGTTGCGATCAACGGCCGCAAGCAGCTCACCCAGGACGAGATCCTCGCGGTCGGCGGCGTCACCGGTCGCTCGTCGTTGTTGTTCCTCGATGCCGCCGCGGTGCGCGACAGGCTCAAGGCCAACCCCTGGATCGCCGACGCCACGGTGCAGAAGTTCTTTCCGAACCAACTGCAGATCGACGTCGTCGAGCGCAAGGCGTTCGCGCTCTGGCAGCAGGACGGCCGCCTCTCGGTCATCGCCGAGGACGGCGCCGTGCTCGAGCAATATGTCTCGCGCCGCTTCCTGACGCTGCCGCTGGTGGTCGGGAAGGGGGCCGAGAGCCGCGCGCGTGATTTCCTGGCGCTGCTCGCCCGCTACCCGCAGGTGCGCGCAGTCACCAAGGCCGCCGTGTTCGTCGGCGAGCGTCGCTGGAACCTGCGGACCAAGGACGGCCTCGATATTCGCCTGCCCGAGCACGATGTCGGCAACGCGCTTGCGACCCTGACCCAGCTCGACCAGGACGACAAGCTGTTCTCGCGCGACATCGTCGCCATCGACCTGCGGCTGTCGGACCGGCTGACGGTGCAACTGTCCGAGGACGCGGCGAAGGCGCGGGACGAGCTGTTCAAGGACAAGAAGTCCAAGAAGAAGGCCGGTGACGCATGACCGGCTTCGATCGCCAGACTCCGAAGACGCGCCCGATGGGCCAGAAGCGCACCGCGCTTGTGGCCTCTCTCGATGTCGGCACCAGCAAGATCGCCTGCATGATCGCGCGGCTGAAGCCGGCGCCGCCGAGCGACGCGCTGCGCGGCCGCACCCACGCGGTCGAACTGATCGGCTACAGCCAGATCCAGTCGCGCGGCGTCAAGGCCGGCGCCGTCGTCGATCCCGTCGAATGCGAGCAGGCCGTGCGGCAGGCGGTCGCGCTGGCCGAGCGCATGGCCAAGGTGCGGGTCGAGTCCGTGCTGCTGCCGGTCGCCGGCGGCCGCGTCATGGGCCACCTGATCGAGGCAACCTCGGACATTCGCGGCGGCGCCGTCACCCAGGCCGATGTCAGCCGCGTCACCTCGACCGGCATGCACCACGCCACCGGCGAGGGGCGCGCGGTGCTGCATGCACTGCCGGTCGGCTACACGCTCGACGGCGTGAAGGGGATCCGCGATCCCCGCGGCATGCTGGCGCGGCAGTTCGGCGTCGACATGAACGTGGTCACCACCGACGCCACCGTGGCCAAGAACCTGATGCTTGTGGTCGAGCGCTGCCATCTCAACGTCGAGGCCATGGCGGCAAGCCCGTATGTTGCCGGGTTGTCGGTGCTGACCGACGACGAGGCCGATCTCGGCGCGGCGGTGGTCGAGATGGGGGCGGGCACCACGACGATCGCGATCTATTCCGGCGGCCGCTTCGTCCATGCCTCCGGTTTTGCGCTCGGCGGGCATCACGTGACCATGGATCTTGCGCGCGGACTATCAGCGTGCATTGCAGATGCCGAGCGAATCAAGACGTTATATGGCACGGTGCTGACTGGCGGGTCCGACGCGCGTGAGTTGATGTCTGTTCCGACGGCCGGTGACAACGAGCGGGATGTTCCGCAGATCGTGTCCCGCGCCACCATCGCGAACATCGTCAGGCACCGCGCAGAGGAGATTTTTGAAATGGTCCGCGACCGGCTGAAGGATTCGCCCTTTGCGGCAGAACCCAAGGCGCGCGTCGTCCTCAGCGGAGGCGCTTCCCAGCTGACGGGTCTGGTCGAGCTCGCGACGCGGATCCTCGACCGCCCCGTCCGTGTCGGCCGCCCGCTCGGCTTCGGCCGTCTCCCCAATGAGGCCAAGAACGCCGCCTTCGCGGTGCCCACCGGGCTCCTGGTCTATCCGCAATACGCGCACCTGGAACATGTCGAACCGCGGCATACGCGGCAGGTCGGGACAGGAACCGACGGCTATTTCGGAAAGGTCGGACGATGGCTGCGCGAGGGCTTCTGATGACCGGTTTCCACCCCATGCGATTTTCAACAACACCAACCGCGGCCGGCGGCCGGGGCGAACCCACCCGCGCGTGATCGAGAGGCAATCATGGCACTCACTATTACACCTCCTGATATCCACGAGCTGAAGCCCCGGATCACCGTGTTCGGTGTCGGCGGCGCGGGCGGCAACGCCGTCAACAATATGATCACGGCCGGCCTGCAGGGGTCGACTTCGTGGTCGCCAATACCGATGCGCAGGCGCTGACCATGTCCAAGGCGCAGCGCATCATCCAGATGGGCACGCAGGTGACCCAAGGCCTCGGCGCCGGCTCGCAGCCGGACGTTGGCGCTGCCGCCGCGCAGGAGGTGATCGACGAGATCCGCGATCATCTCTCGGGCGCCAACATGGTGTTCGTGACCGCCGGCATGGGCGGTGGAACCGGCACCGGTGCAGCCCCGGTCATTGCCAAGACCGCGCGCGAGATGAACATCCTCACCGTGGGGGTCGTCACCAAGCCGTTCCACTTCGAGGGCGCTCGCCGCATGCGCACCGCGGAGTCGGGCATCTCCGAGCTGCACAAGGTCGTCGACACGCTGCTGATCATCCCGAACCAGAACCTGTTCCGGGTCGCCAACGAGAAGACCACCTTCGCCGATGCCTTCGCGATGGCCGACCAGGTGCTCTATTCCGGCGTCGCCTGCATCACCGACCTGATGGTCAAGGAAGGCCTGATCAACCTCGACTTCGCCGACGTCCGCGCTGTCATGCGCGAGATGGGCAAGGCGATGATGGGCACCGGCGAAGCCTCCGGCGACAAGCGCGCGCTCACCGCCGCCGAAGCCGCCATCGCCAACCCGCTGATCGACGATTCCTCGATGAAGGGCGCGCGCGGCCTCCTGATCTCGATCACCGGCGGCAAGGATCTCACGCTGTTCGAGGTCGACGAAGCTGCGACCCGTATCCGCGAGGAGGTCGACCAGGACGCCAACATCATCGTCGGCGCCACCTTCGACGAATCGCTCGACGGGCTGATCCGGGTCTCGGTGGTCGCGACCGGCATCGAGCAGGCGCAGTTCAATCGGAACGTCACGACCTCACAGCCGGCGGCGGCTGTCGCTCCGATTGCCGCCGCCCCGACCGCTGCCGCGGGTCTCCCTGAAAGCCGCCTCGCCGATCTGACTGCGCGCCTGCGCGCCGACAATCAGCGTCTGGCTGAACGCGCCGCCAAGCTTGAGCAGCAGGCGTCGCAGGCTCCGGCCGTCGCGGCCCCGGCGCCCGCGCCGATGGCGCCTGCGCCGCGTCCGGTGCCGAATCTCGAGCGCGATACGCTGGCCGCCGTTGCCGCCGCAATGGCGAGCGAGCCCGCGCCGTCCGCTGCCCCGGCGCCGGCTGCCTCTTATGGCGACGTGACGGTCCGCCCGATCGCGCAGAAGCCGTCGCTGTTCCCGGAGCCCGAGGCGCAGCGCGCGGCTCCGATCGAGCCGGCGGCCCCGCCCGAGACCTTCATTCCCCAGGCCGCTGAGCGGGTTCCGGTCCGCGCACCGCGCATGCCGAAGTTCGAGGACCTGCCGATGCCTGCCCAGGCCGAGATTCGTCAGGCGAGGGGCGACGAGGGCGACGAGCATCCGCAGAAGACCCGAATGTCGCTGCTGCAGCGTCTCGCCAATGTCGGTCTCGGTCGCCGCGACGAGGACGCCGAGCCGCCGCTGCCGGTGCGGACCGCGGGTCCTGCCATGCCGCAGATGCCGCCGCTGCCGGAACGTAAGCCGCAGCGGAACGTTACCCAGCAGGTTGCGAGCCACGAATCGCCTGTCTCGGAATATGCCCGCCGTCCCGCGCCGCAGGGTCTGGACGTCCATGGTCGTCCCGCGCCTGTGTCCCCGGCGCCACAGGGAGACGACCATCTGGATATCCCGGCCTTCCTGCGCCGGCAGGCAACCTGAGAATTGTTACAGCCCTGATGGTGCTGAACAGGCCCGGCTCGCGAGAGCCGGGCCTTTTCCATGGGCCGCGGGGGCTCCATGATTGCCGTTCAACTAACTGATTTTAAATGATTAATTATTCTTTCGGTGTTTAGATCGGGAACCAGGAGGGTTAAGGCCACGTTCCAGTTTGGTTAAGGGTTGGCGCGAATACGGCAGAGATGGGGTAACAATCCGTAAAGAAGCGTGAGTTGGCGCTCTTTGGGGCTCTCGTTAAGTTCTGCCGTGACTTGGGGATGCCTGAAAGTGAGTCGGTTCGCGAGGGGCGGCCGATGAGGGATCAGGCGGGGTCTTGGGCGATCGTCGATGAAATTCAGCCGGCAAACAACGCTTCGTTCGCAAGCCACCGTCACCGGTGTAGGCGTCCACTCTGGCGCGCCTGTCAGCCTGACGATCGGGCCTGCGCCGATCGATGCGGGGATCGTGTTCCTCCGCACCGGCCTCGATGGCGCCGACCGCGAGGTCCAGGCGTCCTTCGGCTCGGTGATCGCCACCGAGTTGGCGACGGTGCTCGGTGACCGCAACGGGCCGCTGGTTTCCACCGCTGAGCATGTTCTCGCCGCTCTGCGCGGTATGGGCGTCGACAACGCCCTGATCGAAGTCGACGGTCCCGAGGTTCCGATCATGGACGGCAGCGCTGCGCCGTTCGTCGCGGCGATCGACCAGGCTGGCATCGTCAATCAGTCGGCTCCGCGGCGTTACATTCAGGTGCTCAAGCCGGTCCAGGTGACCATTGGGGCCTCGACGGCCGAGTTGCGTCCCAACAATTCCGGCTTCCGGGTCGAGGCCGAGATCGATTTCACCAATCCCGTGATCGGCCGCCAAGCCTATCATTTCGAGCTCAATCCGGAGCGGTTTCGTCGCGAGATTGCCCGTGCCCGCACCTTCGGCTGCATGAGCGACGTGTCGCGGCTGTGGAGCGCCGGTTTCGCGCTCGGCTCGTCCTTCGACAACACGCTG
Source organism: Bradyrhizobium oligotrophicum (assembly GCA_050641875.1). Lineage (GTDB taxonomy): Bacteria > Pseudomonadota > Alphaproteobacteria > Rhizobiales > Xanthobacteraceae > Bradyrhizobium > Bradyrhizobium oligotrophicum_B. The sequence continues at coordinate 577,462 of CP192619.1, read as the reverse complement.
GTGTTCGACGAGGAGCGTCTGCTCAACCCCGAAGGGCTGCGCTACGCCGACGAATGCGTCCGCCACAAGGTGCTGGATGCGATCGGTGACCTGGCCCTGGCCGGTTTGCCGATGCTCGGAACGTATCGTTCGGTTCGTGGTGGTCACAAGCTCAACCATGCGGTGCTGACCGCGCTGATGGCCGATCGCACCGCCTGGCGGATCGTCGAAGGCGAGACCGTGCGGCGTCCCCGCGTGGCCGCAGAGGTCGTCGGCGGCATGGTTGGTGGCATGGTCGCGCCGGCCTACGGTCCGGACGTGTCCTGAGCGGCGTCCTGCCGCTCGACGAATCCGTAGACTCGGCTGCGTGACGCAGCGACATCTCCGGGAGTTCTGCGCTCGGTTTTCTTGAAATTTTCCGCCTGCTTTTTTTGTCAATATTTGTTGCCGGCCGCGTCTTTCTCAGTGGCTGGACCCTTGGCATTTCGATGTTTTCCAACGGCTTCTTCAGCGGTAACTATGATGCGCGGTGGCAGCCTCGATCTTGCCTTAATCCGGGCGGATTGGCTTCCTATGCGGTTGGTTGATGAAGTGTTTTCGGCTAGAGAGGCCGGGGCCGCGTGATGCGCGCCACCGGCGGGGCTCTTCCTTCGCGGCCATGAAGCGACTTTCATGGTGCGCGGCGTAGATCAGATCACAGGCATCGGGTTCCAAAGAAGCATGTCGAACCAGCGTCTCACGCGCGACCTCCGTCATCCCGCAGCAAGCATCGGCCGGCTCCGGCTGGCCGCGTCGCTGATCCTGCTGGCGCTGCCTTTGAGCGGCTGCGGCACCGGGGGACTCTGGGACAAGTTCCTGGCCAAGGACGACACCTTCGTCGATGAGCCGGCGGACAAGCTCTACAACGAGGGCTTGTACCTGATGAACGAGAAGAAGGACGTCAAAGGCGCGACCAAGAAGTTCGAGGAGGTCGATCGCCAGCATCCTTATTCCGACTGGGCCCGCAAATCGCTGCTGATGTCCGCCTACGCCTCCTATCAGGCCGGCGACTACGACGGCTGCATCGGCGCCGCCACGCGCTACGTGACCCTGCACCCGGGCAGCCCGGACGCGGCCTATGCGCAGTACCTGATCGCGGCCTCGCATTACGACCAGATCCCGGACATCAGCCGCGACCAGGGGCGCACCGAGAAGGCCATCGCCTCGCTCGAAGAGGTGGTGCGCAAATATCCGACCTCCGAATACGCCACCAATGCCAAGGCCAAGATGGAGGGCGCCCGCGACCAGCTCGCCGGCAAGGAGATGGATGTCGGCCGCTATTACATGCAGAAGCGCGACTACACGGCTGCCATCAACCGCTTCAAGGCCGTGGTGACCCAGTATCAGACCACGCGGCACGTCGAGGAAGCGCTGTATCGGTTGACCGAGGCCTATATGACCATCGGCATCGTCGGCGAGGCGCAGACCGCGGCGGCCGTGCTCGGGCACAATTTCCCCGACAGCAAGTGGTACAAGGACGCCTACAATCTTGTGAAGTCGGGCGGCGTCGAGCCCGAGGAGAACAAGGGCTCCTACATTTCACGCGCCTTCAAGAAGCTCGGCCTGGGCTGAGCGAGCGGCCGGATCGCCCGTTTGATCTGGCTTTGTTCTATATTCTTGTTTTGTTCTCGGTCTGCTGCTAGCATCGAGTCGTTCGCTCAGGGGTATTCTGCCCCGTTACGAAGGACTTCGGTTCCATGCTGGCGCGACTGTCGATCCGTGACATCGTTCTGATCGAACGACTCGATCTCGAATTTTCCCATGGGCTTGCGGTGCTGACCGGCGAGACCGGTGCCGGCAAGTCGATTCTGCTCGACGCCTTTGCTCTCGCGCTCGGCGGCCGTGGCGATGCCAGCCTAGTGCGCCATGGCGCCGACCAGGGGCAGGTCACGGCCGTGTTCGAGATCGGCAAGGATCATCCCGCCGCCAGGATCCTCGCCGCCAACGGCCTGGATGACGATGGCGAGATGATCCTGCGCCGCGTCCAGTTCGGCGACGGCCGCACCCGCGCCTTCATCAACGACCAGTCGGTCAGCGTGCAGACGCTGAAAGCGATCGGCGCCACCCTGGTCGAGATCCATGGCCAGCATGACGAACGTGCGCTGGTCGATGCCGCCACCCACCGCCGGCTGCTGGATGCCTTTGCGGGCCTGGAGAAGGACGTTGCCGCGGTCGAGGCGCTCTGGGCGGCCCGCCGGACCGCGGTCACGGCGCTCGATGAGCATCGGGCGAGCATGGAGCGCGCGGCCCGCGAGGCGGACTATCTGCGGCATGCTTCGGACGAGCTGAAGAAGCTGGCGCCGAAGGAGGGTGAGGAGACGCAGCTCGCCGCCCGCCGCACGGCGATGATGCAGGGCGAGAAGATCGCAGGCGATCTGCGCGACGCGCAGGACGCCGTCAGTGGCAATCAGTCGCCGATCGCCGCACTGGCCGCGGCGGTCCGCCGGCTGGAGCGGCGCGCGGTCAGCTCGCCCGCGCTGGTCGATCCGGCGGTGAAGGCGATCGATTCGGCGATCAACGCCCTGGAGGAGGCCGATCAGCATCTGACGGTGGCGCTCGCGGCCACCGATTTCGATCCGCTGGAGCTGGAGCGCATCGAGGAGCGGCTGTTCGCGCTGCGCGCGGCTGCGCGCAAATATTCGACGCCGGTCGACGGGCTGGCTGCCTTGGCTGCCAAATATGCCGCGGATGTCGTCCTGATCGATGCCGGCGCCGAGCAGCTGAAGAAGCTGGAAGCGGCGGCGGCAACGGCCGATGCGCGCTATGCCGCGGCGGCGACCAAGCTGTCGGCGGCGCGGACCAAGTCGGCCGAGAAGCTGAACCGGGCGGTCCATGCCGAGCTCGCCCCGCTCAAGCTGGAGCGCGCCAAGTTCATGACCCAGGTCGACAGCGACGCCGAGGCGCCGGGTCCGGAGGGCATCGACCGTGTCGAGTTCTGGGTCCAGACCAATCCGGGCACGCGGCCGGGGCCGATGATGAAGGTCGCCTCGGGTGGCGAGCTGTCGCGGTTCCTGCTGGCGCTCAAGGTCGTGCTGTCTGACCGCGGCTCGGCGCCGACCTTGGTGTTCGACGAGATCGACACCGGCGTGGGCGGTGCGGTCGCGGATGCCATCGGCGCCCGGCTGGCGCGGCTCGCGCACGGAGTTCAGGTGATGGCCGTGACCCATGCGCCGCAGGTCGCAGCCAGGGCGGACCAGCATCTTTTGATTTCCAAGGATGCGCTCGACCGCGGCAAGCGCGTCGTCACCCGGGTCAATACGCTGGCCACCCTGCACCGCCGCGAGGAGATCGCCCGCATGCTGGCCGGCGCCGAGGTCACTGCCGAAGCCCGCGCCGCCGCCGACCGGCTGCTGGAGGCTGCGGCGGCATAGGCCGAGGGATCGGGCCGAACGCTTTTGGCTCCGGCGTGCGCATTGTGTAAACCGTCGTTTCGGGACGGCCTCCGGGGCGTCCCGCAATGACGAGCAGATCATACGCATGCCCAAGACAGCAAAACCGAAGCAGCCCGTTGACGTTGCCGATCTCACCAAGGCCCAGGCCAAGGTCGAATGGAAGCGGCTGGCGCTGGAGCTCGAGACCCACGACAGGCTCTATTATCAGGAGGACGCGCCGAAGATCTCGGACGCCGCCTATGACGAGCTGCGTCGCCGCTTCAACGCGATCGAGAAGCGTTTCCCTGAGCTCGTCAGCAGCGAGTCTCCGTCGCAGAAGGTCGGCGCTGCGCCCTCCGGCCGGTTCAAGAAAGTGCGGCACGCGGTGCCGATGCTGTCGCTCGACAACGCCTTCGCCGAGGAGGACGTGCGCGACTTCGTCGGCCGCATTGCGCGCTTTCTCAAGCTTGCCGACGATCGCATCGATTTCTCGGCCGAGCCGAAGATCGACGGGCTGTCGATGTCGCTGCGCTACGAGGGCGGCGAGCTGGTCACCGCCGCGACCCGTGGTGACGGCGCCGAGGGTGAGGACGTCACCGCCAACATCCGCACCCTGAAGGACGTGCCGCACAAGCTGCACGGCCGCAACCTGCCCGACATCTGCGAGGTGCGCGGCGAGGTCTACATGACCAAGCAGGCCTTCCTCGCGCTCAACGAGCGCCAGAAGGAAGCGGGCGACACCATCTTCGCCAACCCGCGCAACTCCGCCGCCGGCTCGCTGCGACAGAAGGATCCGACCATCACCGCCTCGCGTCCCCTCGGCTTCTTCGCCTATGCCTGGGGCGAAATGAGCGCGATGCCGGCGGAGACGCAGAACGGCATGATCCAATGGTTCGAGCGCTGCGGCTTTCACCACCAATCCGCTCACCAGGCTCTGCCACTCGGTGGAGGAGCTGATCGCGTTCCATCGTCACATCGAGGAGCAGCGCGCCGAGCTCGACTACGACATCGACGGCGTCGTCTACAAGGTCGACCGCATCGACTGGCAGGAGCGGCTCGGCTTCGTGTCGCGTACGCCGCGCTGGGGCATCGCGCACAAGTTTCCGGCCGAGCGCGCCATGACCGTGCTCAAGGACATCGAGATCCAGGTCGGCCGCACCGGCTCGTTCACGCCGGTCGGCAAGCTCGAGCCGGTCGGTGTCGGCGGCGTCATCGTGCAGAACGTGACGCTGCACAATGAGGACTACATCAAGGGGATCGGCAACAAGGGCGAGGTGTTGCGCGAAGGCCGCGACATCCGGATCGGCGACACGGTGGTGATCCAGCGCGCCGGAGACGTCATCCCACAGGTGGTCGACGTCCTCATCGACAAGCGGCCGATGCACGCCAAGGAATTCCACTTCCCCAAGAAGTGCCCGTGCCCGCTGCATACCGACGTCGTGCGGGAGGAGATCGCGACCGGCGAGGAGGGCTCGCGCGCCCGCTGCACCGGCGAGTTCGCCTGTCCGTTCCAGAAGATCGAGCACCTCAAGCTGTTCGCCTCGCGCCGCGCTTTCGACATCGACGGCTTGGGCGAGAAGCAGATCCAGTTCTTCTTCGATCAGGGCTGGGTCAAGGAGCCCGCCGACATCTTCACCCTCGCGGCGCGCAACGCCAGACTGAAGCTGGAAGAGGTCGAGGGCTATGGCGAGACCTCGGTGCGCAATCTCTTCAACGCCATCGACGCCCGGCGCGAGATCGCGTTGGAGCGCTTCATCTATGCGCTCGGCATGCGCCATGTCGGTGAGACCACGGCGCTGGCGCTGGCGCGCGGTTATGGCTCATGGGACGCGTTCCACGAAGCCTGCCTGAAGGTCGCCAAGGGCGACGAGGAGGCGATCGCCGAGATGGACGCACTCGACCAGATCGGCGACACCGTGATCAAGAGCATCGCCGCCTATTTCGGTGAAGACCACAATCTCGGCATCGTCGAGCGACTGACGAAAGAGGTGAAGATCATCGATGCGGAGAAGCCGAAGCGCAATTCGCCGATCGCGACCAAGACGGTGGTGTTCACCGGCACGCTGGAAAAGATGACGCGCGACGAGGCCAAGGCGACGGCCGAGCGGCTCGGTGCGAAAGTGTCGGGCTCGGTGTCGAAGAAGACGGACTACGTCGTCGCCGGTCCAGGGGCAGGCTCGAAGCTGAAGGACGCGCAAAAGCACGGCGTGCAGGTGCTCACCGAGGACGAGTGGCTGCAACTGATCGGGGAGTAGCTCGCGCGCTCGTCTGGTGCAGAAGGTGGTTGTGGCACCACAACTGTCATCATCCGCGAAAGCGGAAGATCCAGTATTCCAGAGGCAGTTGTTATACAACCGATCCGTCTCGGCGTACTGGATACCCGCCTGCGCGGGTATGACACCGAAAGTGCCGCGCGGGCGTACAATCCTTGACGTCCGCGCTCACATCACCCCGGCTTCATCCTCTTCCGCCGTCTCGATCAGCTCCTTCGTTACCTTCGTCTGCGTACGCGGAACCAGGAAGATCATGCTGCAGGCACAGGCGAGGGATAGGGTGAGCATCGCTGATGTCAGCGGCAGCGTGCTGCCGAAGTGGCCGCCGAGGTAGGCGCCGAGTTGCGACGTCAGCGCGCCCACGCCCATCTGCAGGAACCCCATCGCGCCGGAAGCGGTGCCCGCCGCGCCCGGCCGCACGCTGATCGCGCCGGCTGCGGAGTTTGCCATCACGGCGGCGTTGGCGAACATCAAGAGCATCTGCGTGCCGAACAGCACCGAAGGTACCTGGTTGAAGCCGAACAGGCTCCACGTGAAGTTCAGCGCGGCGCTCGTGAGCTGCAGTCCCAGTCCGAACCAGATTAGCCGATCGAGCGAATGGCGGGGCGCGTAGCGCACGCAGAACAGGTTGCCGACGAAATAGGCGAAGCCGGTGGTCGCAAACCACGCACCATACTCCGCCGAGGAACGACCCATCTGCACCTCGACGATGTACGGCCCGCCGCCGGCGAAGGCGAAGATGATCTGCGAGGCAAGCACCTGGCACAGCATATAGCCGAGGAAGGCGCGGCTCTTCACCAGCATCGCCACGTCGCGGCGGAAGCTCGCGCCCTCGACGCGGGCAGGGCGGGTCTCCGGCAGCGCCATGGTCACGGCGATTGCGATCACGATCGACAGCGCGGCGACGACGTAGAAGATGGCGTGCCAGCCGAACGCGATCTCGATCAGGCCGCCGGTCAGCGGCGACAGCATCTGCGCGATCATCATGACCGCGACGACGAGGCTGATCATCGCGCCGATGCGCTCGCGCGGATAGAGATCGCGGATGATGGCGCGGCTGATCACCATGCCGCTGGCGCCCCGAGCGCCTGGAAGAAGCGCGCCGCGATCAGCTGGGGCAGGGTGTCGGCGAAGATGCAGCCGACGCTCGCGACGATCGATAGCGCGAGCCCTGCGAGCATCACGGGGCGGCGGCCGAAGCGGTCGGAGAGCGGCCCGAGCAGCAGCTGCGAGATCGCGATGCCGGCCATGTAGAACGACACCGTCATCTGCACGACGGAGGCGTCGCGCCCGAACGTGGTCGCGAGCATCGGCAGGGCCGGCACCAACAGGTATAGCGAGATCGGCGCCAGACCGGTCATCACGACCAGCAGCACCAGCAGCGTGCGCGAGGGAGCGGCGCGCGGTGGCGCCGCCCCGGGCGGTCTGCTGATCATTCCATGCATGGTGCCGCTCAAATCAGGTGAACGCCCTGACTGTAACGGCCTTCCGCTTCCCGGAAATGCCTGTTTCGGCATGCGCCCATGCGGGCAGCGGGACAGTTGGTAGCTGGACGGTACGGACCGCTACAGTGGCGCAGTCGCCTGATCGAGCCAGCGCTGGTCGCTCTCGTCGAGCGCTGCACGGACGGTTTCCCTGACCCGGGCATGATAGGAGTCGAGCCACGCCCGCTCCTCGGCGGTCAGCATGGCGACGTCGATCAGGCGGCGGTCGATCGGCGCCAGGGTCAGCGCCTCGAAGCCGTTCATCGGCTTCTCCGCGCCCGCGACGTCCTTCGCCACCACGAGCTCGAGGTTCTCGATGCGGATGCCGAAGGCGTCGGTCTTGTAGTAGCCGGGTTCGTTGGACAGGATCATGCCGCGCTTCAGCGGCGTCGTGCCGAGCTTCGAGATGCGCGCGGGTCCCTCGTGCACCGACAGATAGCTGCCGACGCCGTGGCCGGTGCCGTGCTCGAAATCGATGCCCGCCTGCCACAGGAACTGTCGCGCCAGGGTGTCGAGCTGGGCGCCGGTGGTGCCGTCGGGGAAGATCGCGCGTGCGATCGCGAGATGGCCGCGCAGCACGCGGGTGAAGCGGTCGCGCATCTCCTCGGTCGGCACGCCCACGGCGATCGTGCGGGTGACGTCGGTGGTGCCGTCCTGATATTGCGCGCCGGAATCGATCAGCAGCAGATCGCCCGGCACGATGCGGCGGTTGCTCTTGCGGGTGACGCGATAATGCACGATGGCGCCGTTGGGACCGGTGCCGGAGATGGTCGGGAACGACACGTCCCTGAGTGCGCCGGTGTCGCGGCGAAAGGTCTCCAGTGCCTCGACCGCGTCGATCTCCGTCAACGTGCCCTTCGGCGCCTCGCGATCGATGAAGGCCAGAAAGCGCGCCAGCGCGACCGCATCGCGCTGATGGGCGCGCCGCGTACCCCGATCTCCACCGCGTTCTTGGCGGCCTTGAGCAGGCTGACCGGATCGGCGCCGCGCACCGCCTTGCCGCCGGCATCCTGGATCAGCCGCGTCAGCGCATCGGCGGCCGTGGCGCTGTCGAGCGCGACGGCTGCGCCGGATTGTGCGAGCTCGGTCAGGCGCGGTGTCGGCGTGTCCGGCTCCGCCACGTCAGCGCTCTGCTCGAGATGATCGCGCGTCAGGTTCGAGAGCTTGCGCAGATCGATGAAGATCGTCGGACGGCCGGCCTTCGGCACCAGCGCATAGGACAGCGGCAGCGGCGTGTGCGAGACGTCGGCGCCGCGGATGTTGAAGGTCCAGGCGACGTTGTGGGAATCGGACAACACGCGAGCGCCTCGACGCCGAGGCGCTCGATCTCCTGGCGGATCCGGCCGAGCTTGTCCGCCTCGCTCTCGCCGGACAATTCCGCGCCGTGGATGGATACCGCGCCGAGCGGCGGCAGCGGGCGTTCGGTCCAGATGCTGTCGATCGGGTTGCTCTCGACCGGCACCAGCTCCGCGCCCGCCTTGGCGCAGGCGGCGGCCAGACGCTCGGCCGCGGCCGTCGTCTGCAGCCATGGATCGAAGCCGACGCGGTCACCGCTCTGCAGGTGTCGCGTCAGCCAGCTCTCGGGCGGCGGCTCGATCAGCGATTCCACCATCCAGGCCTTGCCGTCGACCTGCTTGCCGGCCCTGCAGCGTGTAGCGGCCGTCGACGAAGATCGCGGCCGCCTGCGGTAGCACGATCGCAAGGCCGGCCGAGCCGGTGAAGCCGGTGAGCCACGCCAGCCTTTCCTCCGATGGCGGCACATATTCGTTCTGCTGCTGGTCGGCGCGCGGCACGATGAATCCGGTGAGCTTGCGCCTGGCCAGCTCTTCGCGGAGCGCGGCCAGCCGCGCGGTCAGCGCCACGCCGGTTTCGGGTTCTTCGAACGTCTGGAACAGAGCTTCGAACATCGGTCTCATACTTTAGAAGTGGATCCTGCCGCGTCGGCGACGAATACTCCTTCAGCAGACAGTGCAGTGCACGAAGAATCTCCTTGCATTCGCCTGTGCAAAAAGATTTGCTGTCGCATGCCAGTCATCCGAAAGAGGTGTGGCGAGGAAACGTATGGACGTGACGACCACGATCGTAAAGATCATCCACGGTCGCATGATCCGGGGAGTGCCTCAACTCAACGGCGAGGGGATGCACAATGCCTGCTTTACCTTCGAAAAACTATCGGCGCCCGCGCCGAGCAGACCGGCGTCCGCACCGGCCGAGAAGCCCCGCAGCGCGCTGGCGGATCTCGTTAATCGTCTTGTCGCGCCGCGCGGTCGGCGTGCCTCTCGTAATCAGTCCGACTCCACCTCCCAGCAGAGCCAGCCGAAGACGTAATCGCGAGCTTGCCGCACCCAGCGTGCAGGTTCGATGTGCAGGTTCGATCCATGCCGTGAGCTGATCCGCCTCACTGCTGCTTTTGCAGCAACAGGCTGCTCCACCCCTCGATTCTCAAATGCTGGATCGGAACCAGGCCGCGGGCCCGATAGGCGGCGCGGACGGCGCGTGCCTGCGGGGTCAACAGGCCCGATAGGATCACGAAGGCTCCAGGCGCGAGGTGGCGCTGCATCGGCGCGGCCAGCTGGCGCAGCGGGTTGGCCAGGATATTCGCCAGCACCAGGTCGAACGGCCCGCACCGGGCAAAGTCCGCGGCGGCGAAGCCGGTGGCGCGGATGACCCGCACTAGGGGGCCTGCGCCGTTGAGCCGGGCGTTCTCCCGCGCCACCATGACCGAGGGCGCATCGATATCGCTCGCCAGCACGGATCGGTGCGTCGCCTTGGCGGCGGCAATCGCGAGCACGCCGGTGCCGGTGCCGAGATCCAGCACGCGCCGCGGCGCGCGTGTTTTGAGCACGTGATCGAGCAGCAGCAGGCAGCCGCGGGTGGTGCCGTGATGGCCGGTGCCGAAGGCGAGCGCCGCCTCGATCTCGATCCCGAGCTTGTTGCCGGGCACACGGGCCCGGTCGTGGCTGCCGTGGACCATGAAACGGCCGGCCGGCACCGGGACGAGGTCGTCCAGGCTCGCCTTGACCCAGTCCTTGGCCTCGACGACCTCGAACGCCAGGGTCTGGGCCACGTCAGGGCCCGCCGCCCCGCCGACGAGCTCGCGCACCAGCGCCTGGTCGGGCGGATCGGCAAAATGCACCGTGACGTCCCAGCGCCCGTCCGGACGCTCGAACGCCGCAACCGCCGCGTCCCCCTCGAAGAACACCTCGGTCAGGACGTCGACCGCCGGGCGGGCGGTCGCTTCATCGGCAACCGTGAAGCTGGCCTTGTGGGTGGCGGGCGTGGTCGTTGAGGTCATCAAGGTGGGTCCTGGCGAGATTTGACGGCGTGGTTAAGGGAATTGCCTGCCAACGCAAGCGATAGGACCGCAATTCTGCCGGATCTGCGCATCCAGCGGTTGTATAATGCCGTTCCTGATCCGAATAAAAGTTGAGGTTCAATTGCAGCGAAGAATCTCTGCAACTTGAACTGGGGGCATTATCCCGACTTTAGGGTCTCGGCCCCTAATGTTCCCGACATGGGAACCGGATGATCCTCGGTTCCTGGGTTGGGAAACGAGGTTCAGATGAAGTCCATTCTGTCGAAGTTCTTGCGTGATGAATCCGGCGCCACCGCCATCGAATACGGTCTGATCGCAGCGGGCATCTCGCTGGCGATCATCGCCGCGGTCAACGGCCTGGGCAGCTCGCTCAGCAGCAAGTTCGACTCGATCAACACGTCCCTGAAGTAATCCGCCCGCCGCGGCGTTCTCGAAGAACCGGGCCTCAGCGCCCGGTTCTTCTGCTTTGAGGACAATCGACCGCCGGGTCCACAGTATGTCCACAGGCTGTGCACTGGTTCTTTGGCGGTTGATCCACGGCGCGTCCACAGCTTGTCCACACGGACGTCCGCTCGCTTCTCCACCCCTTATCCTCAGCCGAACAAAGCGCGATGGTCCGCCAGGATCGCGTGGGCCGCATTGTGGCCGGGCGCGCCGGTGACCCCGCCGCCGGGGTGGCTGCCCGAGCCGCAATGGTAGAGCCCCTTCAGCGGCGAGCGATAATCGGCGTGACCCAGCATGGGGCGGGCCGAGAACAACTGGTTCAAGGTCAGCGCGCCGTGGAAGATGTCGCCCCCGATCAGCCCGAACTGGCGTTCGAGGTCGAGCGGTGACAGCACCTGCCGGCCGAGCACGCTGGCCGCAAAGCCCGGCGCATAGCGGTCGACGGTCGCGATCATGAGGTCGGCGACCTCGTCGCGATGATTGTCCCAGGAGCGGCCGTCCGGCAGCTCGGGCGCGACATGCTGACAGAACAGGCTGGCCACGTGCTGCCCTGCGGGCGCCAGCGTCGGGTCGAGCGTGGAGGGGATCAGCAGCTCGACCACGGGATCGCGGCTCCAGCCATGCGCCCGCGCATCGAGGTAGGCCTGGTCCATGTAGCCGAGGCTCGGGCCGAGGATGATCCCGGCGGACAGATGGTCACCGTGTCCCGGCAGCGCGCTGAACGAGGGCAGCCGGTCGAGCGCCACGTTCATGCGGAACGTACCCGAACCGCAACGCCAGTTCCGGATGCGGTTCAGGAACGTCTCGGGCACGGCGCCGGCCGGCACCAGGCGCGTATACAGCAGCTTCGGGTTCACGTTGGCGACGACGTGGCGGGCGCGGATGGTGCGGCCATCCTCGAGCACGATGCCGACCGCGCGGTCGCGCTCGACGATCACCTCGCGCACGCCGGCCTCCACCTCGACCAGCGTTCCCAGCTCCTTCAGGCACGAGGCCATCGCCTGCGTGATCGCCCCCATCCCGCCGATCGCATGGCCCCAGACGCCCTTCTTGCCGTTCACCTCGCCAAAGGCGTGATGCAGCATCACATAGGCCGAGCCGGCGGCGTAGGGGCTGGCATAGTTGCCCACGATGGCATCGAAGCCGAACAGCGCCTTCACCAGGTCGGTCTCGAAGATCTCGTCGAGCATGTCGCCGGCCGAGCGCGTGAACAGGTCGAGCAGGTCGCGCTGCTGCTCCAGCGACAGTGCGCGCAACGTGTTGGCGGTGCCGAGCGCGTTGAACGCCTCGCGGATCGCCGACAGCCCGAACTGGGCGACCAGGTTCGGCGGCGCCCGCAGCACGAGGCTGCGCAGCACGTCCGCGATCGCCTCGAGCCGTGCCGAGAACGGGCCGATCGCGTCGGCGTCCCGCTGGCTCAGCCGCGCAACCGAAGCCAGCGTGCGACCCTCGCCCGTGAGCAGATAGCGACCGTCCGGCGAGGGCAGGAAGTTCTGCGCCCGGCGCTCGACGATCTCGAGCCCGTGCTCGTGCAGCTTCAGGTCGGAGATGACGCGCGGATTGAGCAGGCTCACCGTGTAGGACGCGACCGAGTTGCGGAAGCCTGGATGAAACTCCTCCGTCACCGCGGCGCCGCCGACCACCTTGCGACGCTCGACCACATGCACGCGCAGGCCCGCCATCGCGAGATAGGCCGCACAGGTCAGGCCGTTGTGGCCCGCGCCGATGATGATGACGTCGGTTTCATTCATGTCAGCTTCAAAAAGCCCTGTTTAATGACCCGCACCGGGAACCTCGGCTGGTGCTGTCGCGCCGGAAGGCTGCGACGTCAAGGAAAACTCCATTTTGCCTCAGCTGCTCGCCATACCGCCCTGCGATCCGCTATGTCTCGTCTGCTCATCGCGGTCGGGCCTCGGCATCTGATGCCGGCCGCGCTGCTGCTGGAGTTGTCATGACCTCAATCGCCTCGCCCGCCGCCGTCGCTCAGCCCTCCGCCGCACGCAACCGGCTGGTGCTCGTCGTCTATACCGCCGCCATTTTCGTCAGCGCGCTGCTGCTGTTCTCGGTGCAGCCGCTGTTCACCAAGATGGTGCTGCCGCGACCTCGGCGGCTCGCCGGCGGTGTGGTCGGTGGCGATGGTGTTCTTCCAGACCTTGCTGCTGGCGGGCTATGCCTATGCGCATTTTCTCACTCAGTTGCCCAGCCGGGTGCTCCCGATCGCGATTCATCTGCTGCTGCTCGGTTTCGCCCTCCTGATGTTGCCGCTGTCGATCGCGAGCAGCTGGGGCGACCCGCCGACCTCGGGTTACGGGCTGTGGCTGCTCGGCCTGTTCACCGTGTCGATCGGCCTGCCGTTCTTCGCGCTCGCCGCCAACAATCCGCTCCTGCAGGCGTGGTTCGTGCGCACGGGCCATCCGGCCGCGCCGGACCCGTATTTCCTCTATGCGTCGTCGAACATCGGCAGCTTTCTGGCGTTGCTGTCCTATCCTCTGCTGATCGAGCCGATCTTCAGCCTGCGCATGCAGAACCTGATCTGGACCGGCGGCTATGGCCTCCTGATCGCGCTGATCGCTGGCTGCGGCGTCCTGCTGCTGAGGTCGCCGGTGATCGTCACCGGCCTGCTGCAGACCGGCGACAGCCATGCTCCGGCGCCACGCTGGCTGCTGCGCCTGCGCTGGATCTTCCTGGCCGCGGTGCCCTCCGGCCTGCTGATCGCGGTGACCGCGCACATCTCCACCGACGTCGCGGCCGCACCGCTGCTGTGGGTGCTGCCGCTGTCGCTCTATCTGCTGACCTGGGTGCTGGTGTTCCAGTCGCGGCCGCTGCTGCCGCACAAATGGATGCTGGCGCTGCAGCCTCTGGCGATCGCCGGCGTCGTCGTGCTGCTCGCCTTCGGCGGCGAACAGAATCTCGCGCTCACGCTCGGCGGTCACCAGCTCTGCTTCTTCATCATTGCCATGGCCTGCCATGGCGAGCTCGCGCGCACGCGCCCGCCGGCTAAATATCTCACCGGCTTCTATGTCGCGCTGTCGTTCGGCGGCATGGTCGGCGGCCTGTTCGCCGGCCTGATCGCCCCCTTCACCTTCTCATGGGTCGCCGAATATCCGATCCTGCTGGCGCTGGCGGCGCTGTGCCGGCCGGCGGCCAATGAACGCCTGCCACGGATCACGCGCTGGTACTGGCTCCTGCTCGCGGTGATCGCCGTCGCGCTGCTGGTGCCCGCCGGCATGACCGGCAAGCTCACGACCTATCTCGAGGACCACCGCGTCTATGTCGCGGGCGCCGTGGGCGTGCTCGCAGCGCTGCTCGCTCTGCTGCTGAACGGCGGCCGCTGGAAGGTGTTCGCGACGGCCGCGCTCGCGCTCGTCCTGATCCGCGCCTATCCGGCCGATGACGGCCGCGTCGAGACGGTGCGCAGCTTCTTCGGCGTGCACAAGATCGTGGTGACATCGGACGGGCACTACCACGTGCTGATGCACGGCACGACCATCCACGGCGCGCAGAAATATCTCAACGCCGATGGCTCCAAGGTGACCGGGCGGCCCGAGCCGATCACCTACTATCACAAGGACGGCGGCATCGGCCGCGCCATCACCGCGCTCCGGGAGCGCAAGGGCGCGCCGCTCAAGGTCGCCGTGATCGGCGTCGGCGCGGGCACGCTCACATGCGCAGCCGAGCCTGGCGAGACCTGGAAATTCTTCGAGATCGATCAGACCATGGTCGACACCGCCAGCGACCCGAAATATTTCAGTTACATCAGGAACTGCGCGCCGGACATCAAGCCGGTCATCGGCGATGCCCGGCTGACCTTTGCCAAGGAGCCGGACGGCGCCTACGACCTGATCATCGTCGACGCCTATTCCTCGGATGCGATTCCGATCCATCTGGCGACGGAGGAGGCGATGGCGATCTACAAGGCGAAGCTGGCGCCGCAGGGCGCCGTCGTGATGCACGTCTCCAATCGCCATCTGGAGCTTGAGAGCGTCGTGGTCGGCATCGCCGACGCCAACGACCTGAAGAGCTGGGTCTACAACGAGGACTCCGGCCGCGACGACGAGTACATCTTCCCCACCGACGTCGTCATCAGCGCGCGCGGGGACGCCGATGTCGGCAAGCTCGCCTCCTCCGACAAGTGGACCGAGACCGAGCCGACCGACGGCGAGCGGGTCTGGACCGACGATTATTCGAACATTCTCGGCGCGGTGTATCGGCGGCTTCGCGACGGCGAGTAGGCGAGGGCGCACGCCGCGTTCCCGCCGGTTGGGCGGCAGTCAAGATCTGGGTGGAGCGCGCCATGCGGCATGCGCGTTCGGAAAGAGGTGCGCTCCTCGATTCCGAATCGGCGCCGGTTGCATCGCGTCAAATGTTCGCCGCTTGGCTCATCGCGATGAAGCGATATTGCATCGCAGAACATAGTGCGATCTGCTTTCTTCAGCGGCTTTGTTGCGGAGCTGTCACGATCATGCTACCTTGAGGTGCGTGCCTCATAAAAGTTCCACGACGATGAGGCTCTCGGGAGGAAGGCGGCGGCTCGGTACGCGGCGCGGTAAGTCTCACACGACATCTTCACGACTCGATGAGGGGTGACGTCGATTTTGGCGACGCCCGTGCGCCTCGGGTTTTGTCGAGTTCACGTCGAGACCTGCGGTGCCGTGCGAGTGCAGGCCTCGTCTCGGGCGCGGTACGTGTCTTCATTGAGTACAAACGCCGGTCGCATCAAGCAGGCCGGCTGACATGGGAGGGGTTTGATGAAGCGTCTTTGGATGGTCGGCGCGTCTGCTCTGTTGGCGATGGCGCTCGGTGTGGGCTCGGCGGGAGCGGCCGACAAGAAGGTCCTCGCCTTCGTCGTCAACGGCGCGTCCGACTTCTGGAAGATCGCCGAGGCCGGCGTGAAGAAGGCGCAGGGCGAGCTGCCCAACTACAACCTGCAGCTCAAATATCCCGAGCAGGCGGCAGCCGCCGTGCAGCAGCGGATGCTGGATGATCTCGTTGCGGCCGGCGCCGCCGGAATCATGGTGAGCGCCGTCGATCCGAAGAACCAGACTGAGCACCTCAACAAGATTGCCGCACAGACGGTGCTCTTCACCACCGACAGCGACGCCCCGCAATCCAAACGCATCGCCTATATCGGCTCCTCCAATACCGAGCTCGGCAAGGATGCCGGCAAGCTGATGCTGAAGGCGCTCCCGAACGGCGGCAAATGTGTCGGCTTCGTCGGCCTGCTCGGGGCTGACAACGCCCGCGAGCGCATCGAAGGCGTGAAGGAGACCATCAAGGGATCGAAGGTCGAACTGGTCGACGTGCGCGGTGACGAGATCGACCAGACCCGGGCTAAGCGCAATGTTGAGGACATCCTGGCGGCGATGCCGGACGTGAGCTGCCTAGTCGGCTTCTATTCCTACAACACGCCGCGCATCTATGAGGTGCTGAAGGAGGCCGGCAAGCTCGGCAAGATCAAGATCATCGGCTTCGACGAGGATCCGATCACGCTCGGCGGCGTGAAGGACGGCGCGATCGAAGGCACCGTCGTGCAGCAGCCGTTCGAGTGGGGCTATCAGGGCATGAAGCTGATGGCGAAGGTCGTGGAGGGCGACAAGTCCGGCGTGCCGGCCAACGGCATCATCATCGTGCCCGGCAAGGTGATCGAGAAGTCGAACGTCGACGACTTCATGGCGCAGATGAAGCAGATGCTGAAGAAGTGACGCGACGGCCGGCGTGCGCGAGCCCTTCCTCGAGCTGATCGACATCGGCAAGACCTATCCTGGCGTGGTCGCGCTCGACCACGCCAGCCTGTCGGTCGCGCCGGGCGAGGTGATCGCCCTGGTCGGCGAGAATGGCGCCGGCAAGTCGACCTTGATGCGCGTGCTCGGCGGCGTCGTGGAGCCGAGCAGCGGCACGATCCGGATCGATGGCGTGGCGCGGACCAGCTACACGGTGGCGGACGCGATTGCGTCCGGCATCGCCTTCGTCCACCAGGAGCTGAACCTGTTCGACAATCTCGATGTCGCAGGCAACGTCTTCATCGGCCGCGAGCCGGTTTATGGCGGTCCGCTGCGGCTGATCGACCGGGCGACGCTGCGGGCCAGGGTGCGCCCGCTGATAGCGCGCCTCGGGGCCGATTTCGAGCCGGATACGCCGCTTGCCGAGCTGTCCCTGGCGCAGCGCCAGCTGGTGGAGATCATGAAGGCTTTGTCGCTGGATGCGCGCTGCGTCATCATGGACGAGCCGACCTCCAGCCTGACGCTGTCGGAAACCGAGCGGCTGATGCAGGTCATCGCCGGCCTGAAAGCTGACGGGGTCAGCGTCATCTTCATCACGCATCGCCTGAACGAAGTGATGCAATGCGCCGATCGCGCCATCGTGCTGCGCGACGGCCGCATGGTCGGCGCGCTGGCGCGGGACCAGCTCAGTCCCGCAGCGATGATCCGGCTGATGATCGGCCGGGACCTGCGGTCGCGCTACGTGCCGCCGGCCGCGCCGCCCGGCAAAGCCGTGCTCGACGTGGTGGGGGCCGTGACCGCGACCTATCCCAACCAGGCGGTCAGCCTGCAGCTCCGGCGTGGCGAGATTCTCGGCCTTGCCGGTCTCGTCGGCTCCGGCCGCACCGAGCTTGCGCGCGCCATCTTCGGCGTCGAGCCGCTGCTGGCCGGGGGCATAAATCTGGAGGGTGAGCCGATCCGCATCTCGACGCCACGCGCGGCGATCGATCGCGGCATCTATCTCATTCCGGAAGACCGCAAGGCCTGCGGCCTGCTGCTCGACCTGTCGATCGCCGAGAATGTCTCGCTGCCGGACCTCGCCTCCTATCTGAGCTTCGGACTTGTCGACCGGAGGCGCGAGGCAGAGAATGCCGACCGGCAGCGCGAACGGCTCAAGATCCGGACGTCTGACGTCAACGTATCGGTCGGCACCTTGTCGGGCGGCAATCAGCAGAAGGTCGTGCTCGCCAAATGGCTGTCGATGCGGCCGAAGGTCCTGATCTTCGACGAGCCGACCCGCGGCATCGATGTCGGCGCCAAGCAGGAGATCTACGACATGCTGCGGCGGCTGGCGGACGCCGGCGTCGCGATCCTGATGATCTCGAGCGACATGGAGGAGGTGATCGGGGTGAGCGACCGGATCGCAGTGATGCATGAAGGCATGATTTCGGGCTTCCTGGCCCGCAACGAGTTCAGCGAGCACAACGTGCTTCAGCTCGCCGTCGGCCATACCGTCTGAGCGAGGGCGCCCGTGCAGAAGAAAGATCTCAGCCTGCTGATCCTGATCCTGGTGGTCGGCGCCGTCGTGGCCTTCATCAACCCACGCTTCCTGCTGGTCGGCAACCTCTCCAACACGGCCAACCAGGTTGGCATGTTCGGCATCTTCTCGATCGCCGAGGCCTTCGTCATCATCGTCGGCGGCATCGAGCTCGCGGTAGGCTCGGTGATCGCGTTGCTCGGTGTGCTGTTCATCGACCTCATCGTCAACCGGGACGTCGACTGGGTCGCCGCCTTGTTCCTCATCCTCGCCGGCGGCATCGCCATCGGCTTGGTCCACGGCACGCTGGTCACCAAGATGCGCATCCAGCCCTTCGTGGTGACGCTGTGCGGACTTCTGATCTATCGCGGTGCGGCCCGTTATTACACCGAGGATGCCACGGCCGGCTTCGGCTACGGCGCGAGCTTCCCGGCGCTGGAATGGCTGGCCGCCGGCCGCACCGATGTCCTCGGCTTTCCGCTGCCGCATAGCGTCGTGGCGCTGGTCATCGTGGCCGGCATCGCCTGGCTTGTGCTCCACCGCTCGATGTACGGCCGCTATTTCTACGCAGTCGGCAAGAACGAGGAGGCGGCGCGCTACTCCGGCATCCGGGCCGATCGGGTGACGATCGCGGCCTATGTGATCTGCGGCGCCCTGACGGCGCTCGCCGCGGTCCTGCTGGCGATGTACACCCGCTCGATCTCGCCGGCGGTGCACGGCTCGTTCTACGAGCTGTATGCGATCGCGGCCGCGGTGCTCGGCGGCTGCTCGCTGCGCGGCGGCGAGGGTTCGATCATCGGCGTCGTGCTCGGCACGATCCTGCTCCAGATGCTGCAGAATCTGGTCAATCTGCTGGGCATCCCGAGCTCGCTCAATTTCGCCGTGATGGGTACGGTGATCCTGATCGGCGTGCTGGCCGATCAGTATTTCGTGCAGCGGCGCACGCGCATGCCGACGGCCCGCGGGCAGGCCAGCGCCGATCGCGCGTCGGCCTCGCTCGGGCGCGTCAACGCCGAGTGAGAAGATCCGGACGGACTGGGCGCCGCGCGGCAGGGCCCAGCCGCTGGGATCAATTCGCGATCAGTCTTGATAGGTGTAGTAGCCGCGCGGCTGGTAGTAGGGCCGCGGCTGGTAGTAGCGCGGCTGGGCGTAGCTCGGATTGCCGTTGTCGTAATAGTACTGCTGCGGCTGTTGCTGCGGATAGGCCTGGGCGTCATAGACGCGGCGGGCCGTGCCGGGCGGTGCCGGATAGCGCACGCCGTTGTCGCTGCCGTCGGCGGGATAGATGTAGCCGTCATCGGGCCGCTGCTGCGGTACGACCGGGCGTCCCGGCAACGTCTGCGGCTGCGGCGTCAGCACGACGGGCTCGCCACTGTCATCATACTGCTGCGGCGCCTCGCGACGGGCAACAGCGGTGCCGCGGCGTGGATTGCGCGCCAGCGCCACCTGGGCCGATCCGGTCAGCGTCACCGTGGTGTTCAGCACGCCGTCTTTCTGGACCAGGTCGTAGAGCGTCGTTGCGTTGGCCTTGGACAGCCGGACGCAGCCGTGGGACGCCGGGGTCCCGAGGCGGCTTTCCGAATCCGTGCCGTGAATCGCGTGACCGACCTTCGTGAAGAAGATCGAATGCGGCATCGGTGCGTCGTCGAATTCCTTGGAAAAATGGTCGGCCTCCATGCGGAAGGCGCGGAACGAGCCATTCGGCGTTTCCCGCGAGGGAATGCCGGTCGAGACCGGCCAGCGATAACGCTCGACGCCATCGACGGCGACCGTCATGATCTGGTTGTTCTTGTCGACGGTGATGTCGATCTTGGCCAGAGCCGGCGTGGCCGACAGGAAGGCGAAGCCGGCAACTGCAAAAAGAATGGTACGCATCTAACCTCTGGCCTCCAGGGCCCTCGACTGCGGAGAGACCTCAAAACGGGACTTTGACGCCCAGGTCATCGCCTCGGCCTGCACTATGTCGGAATGGCCGGCTTTGTTCCAGCCGAGGGCAGCCTCAACCTTAATGGCGGGCAGGGGCAGGACAAAGGCTCCCCGCATTCATCGGCGCTGACATTTTCGCGACCGCGGATGGTCTTTCATCCCCGCGTTTGGGACCTCTCTAATCGGTTCAATTCGTCACGACCGCGCAACTTTTTTGCCGCATCCGCGTTTCAAGGATTCCTCCATGCGGTTCCCAGGATTCAAAATGCTGACGATCAAGGCCAAGACGGCGGTGCTCGACGATCGCGCGCCGCAGAAGCTGACCTATCTGCTCGCCGCGCTCGCGCTGGTCATCCTGGCGCTGGCCTGGCTGGCGCTGCCGCAATTCGCCCATGCCCAGGGCATCATCCGCGGCGCCCATGAAGGGGCGCACGAAGGCAACCGCATCGCCGGTCCAGTGGGCGGCGTCGTCGGCGGCGCGGTCGGTGCCGGTGTCGGCGGAGCCGTGGGCGCCGTCGAAGGCGTGCTCGGCGTTCCGCACCGCTCCTATTACCACCGGCACTATCACTGCCGGGGATACCGCGACGGCTACGGCCGCTTCCACTGCTACCGTTGAGTTGAGGCGCCGGCTCAATGCTTGAGCCGGTAGCCCGTCTTGAATATCCACCAGATGATCGTCATGCAGATCGCCAGGAACAGCAGCGTCACGCCGACGCTGATTTCCACCCTGACGTCGGCGATCTCGTAGAAGCTCCAGCGAAAGCCGGAGATCAGGTAGACCACCGGGTTGAGCAGCGCGATCGAATGCCAGGTCGGCGGCAGCATGTTGACCGAATAGAAGCTGCCGCCGAGAAACGTCAGCGGCGTCACCACCAGCATCGGGACCATCTGCAGCTTCTCGAAGCCGTCGGCCCAGATGCCGATGATGAAGCCGAACAGGCTGAAGGTCACGGCCGTAAGCACCAGGAACGACAGCATCCACACTGGGTGCTGGACGTGCAGCGGCACGAACAGCCCGGCGGTGGCGAGGATGATCAGCCCGAGAATGATGGATTTCGTCGCGGCCGCGCCGACGTAGCCGAGCACGATCTCGAAATGCGAGATCGGCGCCGAGAGGATCTCGTAGATGGTGCCGATGAATTTCGGAAAGTAGATCCCGAACGAGGCGTTGGAGATGCTCTGGGTCAGCACCGACAGCATCACGAGGCCGGGCACGATGAAGGTGCCGTAGCTGACGCCCTCGACGTGGCTGATGCGCGAGCCGATCGCGGCGCCGAACACGACGAAGTAGAGCGACGTCGACACGACGGGCGACACGATGCTCTGCAGCAGCGTGCGCCAGGTGCGCGCCATTTCGAATTTGTAGATTGCGGCGACCGCGCGAAAATTCATTGCCGCACCAGGCTCACGAAGATGTCTTCAAGGGATGATTGCTTGGTCTCGAGATCGACGAAGCGGATGCCGGCGGTCCTGAGATCGCCGAGCAGGCTGGTGATGCCGGTACGCTCGCCCTTGGTATCGTAGTCATAGGCGAGCCGCCAGCCGTCGTCCGACAGCGCCAGATGATAGGGCGCGAGCGCCTCGGGGATGGTCTCGATCCGATGCTGCAGATGCAGGCTCAGCCGCTTCCGGCCGAGCTTCGCCATCAGCTTGGCCTTGTCCTCGACCAGGACGATCTCGCCCTTGTTGATGACGCCGACGCGATCGGCCATCTCCTCGGCTTCCTCGATGTAGTGCGTGGTGAGAATGATGGTGACGCCGCCGGCCTTCAGCTCGCGCACGACGTCCCACATGCCCTTGCGCAGCTCGACGTCGACGCCCGCAGTCGGCTCGTCCAGGAACAGCACCTGCGGCTCGTGCGACAGCGCCTTCGCAATCATCACGCGGCGCTTCATGCCGCCGGACAGCGTGATGATCTTGGCGTCCTTCTTGTCCCACAGCGACAGGTCCTTGAGGATCTTCTCGATCAGGGCGGGGTTCTTCGGCTTGCCGAACAGCCCCCGGCTGAAGCTGACCGTGGCCCATACGGTCTCGAACGAATCGGTGTGCAGCTCCTGCGGCACCAGCCCGATCAGCGCCCGCGCGGCGCGATAGTCGCGATTGATGTCGTGGCCGCCGACCGCGACCTTGCCCGTGGACGCATTGACGATGCCGCAGATGATGCTGATCAGCGTCGTCTTGCCGGCGCCGTTGGGCCCGAGCAGCGCGAAGATCTCGCCCCGCTCGATCGCGAGATCGACATTGTTGAGCGAGGTGAAGCCCGAGGAATAGGTCTTCGACAGGCCGGTAACGGAAATGACGGGAGCCATCACGGGGGATTCGATGCGAGGGATTCGAAGAGAGCGGGGAGCTGCGCGGAGGAGGGGACGCAGGCGCGGGCGAAGCGCTCAGATAGGAACGGCGTTGCGTTCGCGCAATCGTGCGTGCGGCGTCCGATCGTGTCGCTTGTTGGGCTTTTCCGTGGCCGATATGGCTGAGTGTTGCCGCTCAGCCACGTCTGGAGAGGAACGCCGCCTTGCGATGTCCGACGATGTTGCGTCCGCGAGCATCTTGGGTACGGTCGCGCCGTCTCGACATTTCCGCCGCGGAGAAGGACCGATGACGCCACGCGCCAGCACCGTTCGACCCACCTTCAAGCGCAGCCTCTCGGCGCGCTGCTTTGGCATGGTGGCCCTGGCCGTTGCGCTGGCTCTGCCGCTCGGCACCGGATCGGTCCGTGCCGCGCCGAGCCCGGCGACTGCAACCACGGCCAGCACCACGCATGTCTATCTGCTGCGCGGCGTGCTCAACATCTTCTCGCTCGGGCTCGACGATATCGCCGCGAAGCTGGATTCGCAGGGCATTCCGAACACGGTCGCCAATTTCGTGTCGTGGTCGTCCCTCGCCGACGAGGCGGCAGCCGCCTATCGCGCCGGCCGGATCAAGACCATCATCCTGGTGGGCCATTCCTCGGGCGCGACCGCGCTGCCGGACATGATCAACAAGCTCGGCCAGCTCGGCGTGCCCGTGAAGCTCGCGATCGGGCTCGACTCGGTGTTCAAGACCAAGCTCGTCGGCGGCAACGCCGAGCGCTACATCAATTTCTACATCGCCAGCGGCGCCGGCGAGCCGGTCCGCCGCGACGACGGCTTCCGCGGCAAGCTCGAGAATGTCGACGTGCAGTCGGTTCCGGGCGTCGGCCACGTCACCATCGAAAAGAACCAGATCATGCAGCAGAAGGTGATCGGTGCGATCGACGGGGTCGTGTTCGGTGGCCGTGGCCGCCCGGCGGCGGCGCCGCCGACCCGCATGGCCGCCCCGCAGCGCGCTGCCAACGTTACCGGTTACCGGTAATCGGCGACCGCGCCACTGGGCGCGCGCCCCAAAATGCTCCCATTCAGCGGCAACAAGCGGTATGGCAGGGGGAGATGAGTCCCCGCCTGATCCGAGCTTGAGAGCTTTCCCGGGAGCGCGAATGACCAGCGTGGCGCGAATCGCGAGACGGTGGCTCGGTCCAGCCAACGCGGCTGCAGGCCGGAGACTGCTCGCGATCCTCCTCACCGCACCTTTCCTCGCCGGACTTGCCGCCCCGAGCATCTCGCAGGCCGCCCAGCCCGGCGCTGCTTCCGCCCCCGCGCCGACCAGATCCGCCAAGGCATCCCCGGCAGTAACCCCCGCGGCGATCCGCGCAGTGCCCACTGCGCCGCCCGAGATCAGCCAGCCGCTACCGCCGCCGCGGGTGTACCTGTTCCGCGGCGCGCTCGGGCCGCTGTTCTCGACCGGGATGGATCGTCTGGCCGAAAAGATCGAGCAGGCCGGCTACCGGGCCAGTGTCTATGAATTCACGCTTTGCGACCTGATCGCCCTCCAGGTGGCCAAGAACTACCGCCAGGAGCCGGGCCCGATCGTGCTGATCGGCCATTCGATGGGTGGGCTGTGCAGCGTCCGCATCGCGATCACGCTGCAGGAGCAGAACATCCCGGTCGCCCTCGTCGTCACCGTCGATCCGGCGCATGCGACCAAGAGCGTGCCGCCCAACGTGCAGCGCTTCATCAACCTGTTCCTGTCCGACAACATTCTCGGCGGCGGCGACGTCAAGCCGGAGCCCGGCTTTCGCGGTCACTACGCCAGCTTCGACATGAAGGATCACGACGAGGTCACGCACATCAACATCGACAAGATGGAGGACGTGCACGCCCAATTGGTCACCATGATCAGCCAGTTGTCGCAGACCTCGGCCACCGCCGACGCGGATCCGGTGCCGCTGCGTTACTTGGTGCCGCCGAAAGCCTCCGTGGAGCTGTGGGACAGCGGCACTGCTCTGGCTGTGCGGCCGGGCGAGACCCTGGACCAGATCGCCACCAATTATCACGTTCCGCTCTGGGCGCTCCAGCAATCCAACCGCGGCCTCGCCACCCAGCCGTTGGTCCCCGGCCAGCGCATCATTCTGCCGCGCCATCTGCTGCCGCAGGCGGCAAACCAGCCGCCGCAGCCGCCTTCAGAAGCCCAGGCCAGGCGCTGAGCGCTTCAGCCGGCCGGCAGGAACGGAATGATCATCGGCACGCGCTGCCGGTAGGTGACGTAATCCGGCCCGAGCTCCTGAGCGAGGAAGACCTCTTCCATCTTCGCCTTCCAGGCCATCCCGAGCGAGATCAGGACGGCGCCGAGCACGGCGGTCACCGTGCCCACCGCGATGCCGGTGGCGATCATGCCGAGGATCAGCCCCGTATAGATGGGGTGACGGACCATGCCGTAGGGGCCGGTATCGATGACCTTGTGGCCTTCCTTGTGGGTGATCGCGTTGGACCAGAAGCGGCCGAGATGGATGCGCGCCCACCAGGTGAAGGCGATGCCGGCCAGGGTTACGACGGTCAGCAGGTAGACGCCGGTCTCGCCGGGATTCCAGAACGGTTTCTCGCCGAGCAGGCGCGAGGTCCATGGCGTGAACAGGATGCCGCCGAGCACGATCAGCGCGTGATAGCGGCTGGTCTTGATCACCGTCACATGCTTGCGGGTCTGCCCCGACCAGAACGAGGCGCCGACCCAGCTCGCGAGCCAGATCAGCCAGATGATGGCCAGCAGCGAGGTGGGCCAGGTTGTGGTCCATCCGCTGAACGCAAACGACGAGATGGGGCTGGCATCGCCGGACATGTCTTGGAACCGTTATGAGACCTGGGACCGGCTGCTCTTAGCTATTCGGCCGCGGTGCGAAAAGGGTGTTGTTTGTCGTCGAGCCGCTTTCCCGGCTCGGAGCCGAGCAGGAAGGCGATGGTCTCGCGCAAGGTCGGCTCGATCGGGCGCGGGGCGTAGCCGAGCTCGCGCTTGGCCCTGTCGATCGACAGATCCGAGGCCGCGCGGGCGATCCGCACCCCTCGGCGGTGCCGGACGGGCAGCGCTTGGTGAGGTGATCGGAGACGAACTCCAGCATGCCTGCCGATAGCTCGGCCAGCCGGCCGGGCACGGCGACTGCGACATGCTTGCGGCCGCTGATCGCCGCCATGAGATCGAGGATGCGGCTGAGACGCAGGCTTTCGCCGCCGAACACGTAGCGGCCGCCGACCTTGCCGCGCTCCATCGCCAGGATCAGGCCCGCCGCGACGTCGCGAACGTCGACCAGGTTGACGATGAAGTCGAGATAGAGCTGGACCCGGCTGTCCAGGAAGTGCCGCAGCATCTGCGACGGCGGTGTCAGGTTGCTGTCGTGCGACCCGATCGGCATTGTCGGCGTGCCCACCACGACGGGGAAGCCGTCCGCGGCGGCCGCCATGGCGCGGGCCTCTGCCAGCGCTTTGGACCGCGTATAGGCACCCGGCATCGCCTCGGCCGGCGGTGCGGACGGCGCCGATGCGGCGCCGATCGAGCCTGGATAGTCGAACAGGATGGATTCGGTCGAGCAGTGCAGGAACCGGCGTACCCGGCCGGCATGCGCGGCCGCCAGCACCGTTTCCGTGCCGATGCAGTTGACGCGATAGAAGTCCTCGCGGTCCGGCATCCACATGCCGGGCAATCCGGCGAGATGATAGACCTGATCGACGCCGGCGACCGCCTGCTTCACCAGGCCCGCATCGAGTACCGAGCCTTCGATGTACTCGACGTCAGCGATCATGTGGCTGGGGCAGCGAATATCGAGCACACGCACCTCGGCGCCCCGCGTCGCAAGTGCAGAGACGAGGTGATGGCCGATGAAACCGCTGCCGCCGGTGACGAGGACTTTCATTAGGGACGCGAGTGCTGATCGCCTTGAAGCCGGTCCGATGCGAGCCGATCCGGCGACCAGTTCGGCGCGATGAGGTCGGCCACCGAAGGTCGCAGACCCAACGCCATGTACAATTTCGCCATCACGAACATCGGACCGAGAAAGAGATGCGCCGGATGATCCAGCAGAGACGGATTGTTGCGCTCGAACACCTTGTGGCCCACGGCCTGCGAGACGAAGCCGAAGATGATGAGCGCGGCAAACAGCGCCCAGAAGGCGACACCATGGACGTGATCGGCGATCATCATGGCCGCAGCAAGGAACAGCACGGCGAAGGCCAGGATGCCGGCCCCGAGTGCGGCATCGAGCAGCAGCCAGTAGAGCAGGACGGGCAGCGCCAGCACGGCGCCGAGGCCGATCCGGATGCCGAGCGCGTCGAAATGCCACAAGCTCAGGGGCAGCACGGCGCCCAGGAACAACAGGATGATCCCGAGCACATGCATAAGGCCGTTGCGCGGATCGCGATGATATTCGACGTAGTCGACCATCTGGCGTCGGAACATGGCGTTCATGGCTGGCTCGCTCGTCAATGAGATCGACCACCGCTCAATCGACGGCCGCAAAGATGGGGCTATACCATCAAGCGGCTGCATCGACAAACCCAGCAATCGCGGCCCAGCCGCACTGCCGCGCAATCCGACTTGAAAACCGGTTCCATTCGCGCCTGTCGACAACAGCGCATCGGCAACCTGCTGACACAACAGTCGCGCCGGGAGAGCTCCGGGTTCATGGCTTTCGCGCAGGTCCGAATTGCGTCAATTGCGATGCTTGCGGAGCCCCTGCTTGCTGGGCGTCGTCGGAGCAGCGGGCGGAGGCGGCGCTGCGGCCTCTTCGACGGTTCTGGCGATCGGGATGATCTGGATATGCTGATTGACGGCGGCGGTAGGCTTGGACGGGTCGAGCAACTGCTCCTCGCCAAGTCCGATCGACTGCAGCCGCTTGACCGAGATCTTGAAGGTGTTCGCGAGGATATCGCGGATCGCGTCGGCGCGGCGCTGGCTCAGGATGACGTTGGCCTCGCGCTTGCCGTTGGCTTCGACATGGCCGACGATCAGGAACGTGTAGGGCAGGAGGTCGGAATACACCATCGCATCGGCGATCCGCCCGACGGTCTGGTACGATTCCGGACGCACGATCGGCGTGTCCACGTCGAACTGGATGTCGACGTTGAAGGCCGGCAGATTCATCAGCTCCGGTGCGATCGGCGGACGCTTCTGCGGCGGCGGCTCGTTGCGCCCGCGCGACCTGGAACGCTCCTGGGTCTGCTGCTTCAGCGCCGGCAGGTCCAGCGTGGGCGCGGTCTCGAAGCGGCCGAGCTGGCGCACGATGTCCTCGCGACTCACCTCCTGCGACCATACGGGCGCGCTCGTGGCCAGCAGCGAAGCCGCGATCAACCCCGACAGCAGCGATCTCGCTGTCCGCCGCATCAGCGATACCCCGCTTCGCCCATCGCCTGCTGACACCGCGCGCTTACGCCGTTGGTCGTCATCAGGCACGGAATCGATTTGCTGGTCTCCTTCGTGGAGCCGCCGCACAGCTTGACGATCTCGCGCTGGCAGGCATTGGCGACCGTGACCCGTGCGGCGATGCGCTTCTGGATCGCCTCGAACGCCTTGAAATAGGTCGCCTTGCACTGCGCGGAGACCACGTCCTGGTTGCGTGAGAGGCATTCCTTGAGGCGGTTGGAGTCGAGGTTGACGCCGCGACAATTGGCGGTGATGTCGGCGCCGCAGCTCGACGCGATCAGCCCCGCGGAGTCGCCGAAGCTCATCGTCTGCGCCGCCGCCAGCGAGGGCGCACACAGCGCGACCGCAATACTCAACAGGATGTATCCTCTGACCATGATTGCATCTCATACGATGCACGCTGCCATGGTCAAGGCCTAACCAAGGCGAAGTGTGAAGCTCGATTGCGACGCGCGGCAACGGCGGCGTGGCTGTCGGGTCACGCCCGCTGCACGAAGCTGTCGACGACGTGCTTCTCGCCGGCCTTGTCGAAGGCGATGGTCAGCTTGTTGCCGTCGATCTTGATGACGTTGCCGTAGCCGAACTTCTGGTGGAACACGCGGTCGTCGAGGGCGAATTCCGATGTCGTGCCGGTGGATTTCGCCACCAGCTCGCCCTCGATGGTCATCGGTCCGCGCTTGCCGCGGCCGAAAGTACCACCGAACGGATCGCGTCCGCCGAATGGCGATGGATCCTCACTGAAGCCGCCCTCCGACGAACCGCGCGCCGCGCCCGGCCGACGTGCCTGCGCGCGCTGCCAGCCCGGCGTGGAATAGCTCGATCCGAACGATTCGACATTGTCGAAGCGCGACGGGCCGTAGCCGCCCGCACCGCCCCAGCCCGAGCCGCCCTTCGATTCGGTGATCTCGACGCTTGCCGCCGGCAATTCGTCGAGGAAGCGCGACGGGATGGTCGTGGTCCAGGTGCCGTGGATGCGGCGGTTGGTGGCGAAATAGATCTTGGCGCGACGCCGTGCGCGGGTCAGGCCGACATGGGCGAGGCGGCGCTCCTCTTCCAGCCCGGCGCGGCCCTGCTCGTCGAGCGTGCGCTGGCTCGGGAACAGGCCTTCCTCCCAGCCCGGCAGAAACACGTTGTCGAACTCCAGCCCCTTGGCCGAGTGCAACGTCATCAGCGACACCGCTTCTTCGTCGGCCGCGCCCTCGCGGTCCATCACCAGCGAGATGTGCTCGAGGAAGCCGTGCAGGTTCTCGAACTCCTCCATCGAGCGAACGAGCTCCTTGAGGTTGTCGAGGCGGCCGGCGGCATCGGCCGAGCGGTCCTTCTGCCACATCTCGGTGTAGCCGCTCTCGTCGAGCACG
The DNA here is from genome assembly GCA_050641875.1 of Bradyrhizobium oligotrophicum. Classification (GTDB taxonomy): domain Bacteria; phylum Pseudomonadota; class Alphaproteobacteria; order Rhizobiales; family Xanthobacteraceae; genus Bradyrhizobium; species Bradyrhizobium oligotrophicum_B. The sequence continues at coordinate 548,335 of CP192619.1, read as the reverse complement.
ATCTCGGCGAGCTCGGTATGTGGCGTCACCTCGCGCTGGGCGCGCCAGCGTTCGAACTGCAGGATCAGCCCGCGCAGCGAGCCGCGTGCCTTCGGCTTCAGCTCGTCGGTTTCGACCACAGCGCGCGCGGCTTCGAACAGCGGAATGCGCCGTTTGCGGGCGTGATCGTGCAGCATCTGCACGGTGGCGTCGCCAAGCCCGCGCTTCGGCACGTTGACGATGCGCTCGAAGGCGAGATCGTCGGCCGGGGAGTTGATGACACGCAGATAGGCCAGCGCATCGCGGATCTCGGCGCGCTCGTAGAAGCGCGGGCCGCCGATGACGCGATAGGGCAGGCCGAGCGTGACGAAGCGGTCTTCGAACTCGCGCATCTGGTAGGACGCGCGCACCAGGATCGCGATGTCGTTGAGGTGTTCGCCCTTGCGCTGCAGGTCCTCGATCTCCTCGCCGATGCCGCGCGCTTCCTCCTCGGAATCCCAGGCGCCGGTGACCGTGACTTTCTCGCCCGCGACGTCCTCGGTATGCAGCGTCTTGCCGAGCCGGCCTTCGTTGTGCGTGATCAGGTGCGAGGCGGCGGCGAGGATGTGCCCCGTAGAGCGGTAGTTTCGCTCCAGGCGAATGACCTTGGCGCCGGGAAAGTCGTGCTCGAAGCGCAGGATGTTGTCGACCTCGGCGCCGCGCCAACCATAGATCGACTGATCATCGTCGCCGACGCAGCAGATGTTCTTGGGCGGAGCAATCTGCGTCGAGCCGTCATTCCGGGGCGCACCGTCAGGTGCGAACCCGGAATCCCGCAGTTGTTTTTCCTCGGCTCGAGATTCCGGATTCTGGCTCTTCGAGCCGCTCCGGAATGACGGAAGCTGGGGCGACGGCACGCGACGCACTCGGCGCCTGCGACAGCAGCCGCAGCCACAGATACTGCGCGACGTTGGTGTCCTGATACTCGTCGACCAGGATGAACTTGAAACGGCTCTGATACTGCCGCAGCACGTCCGGGTTCTCGCGGAACAGCCGGATGCTCTCCAGCAGCAGATCGCCGAAATCGGCGGCGTTGAGGATCTTCAGCCGTTCCTGATAGCTCGCATAGAGCTTGCCGCCCTTGCCGTTGGCGAACACCGCGGCCTCGCCCGAGGGCACCTGGGACGGCGCCAAGCCGCGATTCTTCCAGCCGTCGATCAGCCCGGCCAGCATGCGCGCCGGCCAGCGCTTGTCGTCGATGTTCTCGGCCTGCAGCAACTGCTTGAGCAGGCGGATCTGGTCATCGACGTCGAGCACGGTGAAGTTGGACTTGAGCTGCACCAGCTCGGCATGGCTGCGCAGGATGCGGCCCGAGATCGAATGGAAGGTACCGAGCCACGGCATGCCCTCGACCGCCTGTCCCAGCATCTCGGCGAGCCGCGTCTTCATCTCGCGCGCGGCCTTGTTGGTGAAGGTCACCGACAGGATCTCACTCGGCCGTGCGCGCCCCTGGCTCAGAATATGCGCGATGCGCGTGGTCAGCACCCGGGTCTTGCCGGTGCCGGCGCCGGCGAGCACCAGCACCGGGCCATCGAGCGTCTCGACGGCCTCGCGCTGCTCCGGATTGAGGCCCGCCAGATAGCGCGCGCCACCGGTCGCGGCGGCGCGGGCGCGCGCGGCGATACCGCCCGCGACGGGCTGGTGGTCAGGCGCAGGAAAAGGGCTCACGCGGTTGGGCTCGGTCATCAGCGAATCAGTCTCGTCCCTCGGATGGCATCATACGACGGCATCACGAGGTCTGCAGGAAGGAGCCCTCATAGCAGGGATTGACGGCTATATGGGGCCGGCGGCCGCGTTTTACAGCCCTAAATCGCGGCGGACGGACGCGACTCCAGCCTCGATGGGCAATTGTTCCGGCAAATCGCGAAATTTTAGCGGCCCGCGCGGCCGGAACCTTTGTTCCGAGCCAAGATTGTTCTGGCAACGGCGCAAGCTCCGCGTCGCTTTGAACCGCAATCGAGAGACAGAGGTCGTGTCATGTTAGGCTGGGTTGTCACCTTCCTGGTTATCGCATTGATCGCCGGCATCCTCGGCTTCGGCGGCATCGCCGGTGCGTCGATCGAGATCGCCAAGATCATCTTCTTCATCGCCATCGTGCTGTTTCTGGTTTCGGCCGTCGTGGGCCTCGCCCGCGGCCGCAGCCGCGTGTAGTCGGCCTCATCCCTGACAATGAGGTCGGCGAAGGGCGCAGTGCCTCGCAAGAGGTGCTGCGCCCTTTGCGCTTTGAGGAGGTGTCAGGCCGGCGCCGTCAGCGCGACCTGCACCTTGGCGAGCGCGGGATCGAGCGCCACGGAGGCGAGGCGCGTATCGTTGGAGAGCGCGGTCAGAGTGAGCGTCTGGTCCTGCACGCGGAAGATCCGGCACAGCGTCGTCGCCTCGGAGGCGTCGCGCAGCATCACCGACAACGGCGCGATGTGGGTCTCGTCGGCGATCTTCTCCGCCACCAGCGCAAGCCGCGTTGCCGCCGCCGCAAGCTGCTCGGTGCGGTGTGCGGTCGTATTGGCCGCGAGCGGCAGGCCTTCCTCGTTGGTGAGCAGCACGGTCTGGAAGCGGCCGACTTCGGCGATGCGGTCGAGCAGCGGCACCAGCTCGCGGCGCCGGCCAGGCCGGCTCGCGAGCTGCGCCAGATCCAGCGAGATGCGCTCACGCTCGACCAGCGGCGCCAGCACATCCTCGATCGCGCTGCGCAGGCTGGTCTCCCGCTCGATGGCGTCGTGGCTGCTCTGCTCCTGCAACTGGTCGAGGCTCGCCGCCTGCATCTGCACCTGCCGCCGCAACAGCTCGCGGGACAGGGCGCCCTGGCGGGCGCCGAACAGATAGCCCGAGGTCAACAGCAGAATGGCGGCGCCGAGGCCGCTCACGATGGCATAGATCGTCATGGTCGCTTCGTCGCTGTGAGTTGACTGCAATCATCGACGCCGGCAATGCGCAGCACGGCCTTGCGGTCGCCCGCGACCGCCTGGGCATCGCCGCGCGCCTCGCCGGCGCCGGCCGCGCGCACCGACATCCGCTGTGCGGGGAGGCCCTCGCGCTTCAACTGGGCCGCGATCTCCTTGGCGCGCGAATAGCTCAGCAGAACGTTCAGATCCTCGGTGCCGCTGGCATCGGTATGGCCCTCGATGATGATGGTCGCATCGCCATGCCGCGCAAGCGCGCGCTGCAGGATCGCCAGCGACCGCTTCATGTCGGCAGGGTTCGGTCGCGCGCTGCCGCGCTCGAAGCCGACCGCCAGCGGGGCGAAGCACTCGGCGGAGGGCTTCGCGGGGCTCTGGGGCTCCGGGGGCGCTGCCAGGGCGACCGGCGGAGTCGGTGGCGCGATCACGACGGGAGCGATTGCGGGCGGCATCGGCGGTGCCACGACCGGTGCCGGTTCGACGATCCGCGCCTCCCGTCGCTCGGGCGCCGCCTCGGCAACGCGGTCGTTGTGCTGCGGCACGGCCGTCACCGGCATTGCCGCCGTCGCGACCGGCGGCATGGCGGTGCGTTGCTGCCAGAGCGCTGCCGACATGACGGCGATCAGGGTACCGGCGACGGCGAAGGCCGCGGCGAGCCAGATCGGTGCCTCCTCGCCGGCCACGGTGCACGCATCGACGCGCATTGCGGGCGAAGGCGGAATAGAGTTCGGGGAGGGCGCCAGCATGTCAGCCCACGGGCACCTTGAACTTCGGCGTGATCAGATCGATGCCGCATTCGAGTCCCGCGCACCAGGCAATGAACTGGCGCGACATCGCCGCGTCCGGAAACAGCGCGCCGTGCTGCGGGGCGATGATCTCGATGTCGAGCGTGCTGACCATCTGCGCCCACGCCTTCATGACGCGGTTGGAGACCATGTAGCGCCGGTGAAAGCCTTCCATGAAGCGCGTATGCGCCTTGAAGTCGCGCACGACGGTGTAGTCCACGCCGATCGAGGCGCCGAGGTCGCCGCTGTAGAGGATCTTCGAGATCGGATCGTAGAGCTGGAAATTGCCCTCGCTGTGCAGGAAGTGCGCCGGCAGCGCGTACAGCCTGCTGCCCGCGAGATCGAACACCATGCCCTCGTCGGGGATCGGCTTCAGGCGGTCGGCGACGATGTGGTCGAAGCCGAAATGCGGCACGAAGCGGGTCCACAGCTCGGAGATGTAGGCGTCGGCGTCGGTCGTCATCAGCCAGCCGTTGATCGCCGCGACGATGTCGGGATCCTGGTGCGACAGGAACAGATATTTCAGCCGCCCGCCCGAGAGCTCGCTGAAGGTCTCGCTGAGCACCCTGGAATAGACCTTGTGACCACCCGGATCGAGCAGCATGCCGACGCGGTCGTGGATGATCAGATGCTGGTTCGCCTGCACCGCGAGGTCGCCGGCGCCGAAATCCTCGAGCAGGATGTTCTTGTGAACGCCGTCGTCGTAGAGGACGGTATTGGCCATGAAATTACTCCCGCCGGCGCCGCGCCATCGCCGCGCGCCGGCTCATTGGACGGATGCCGCGCTACAGCACCTTCTGCAGCGAACGGACGGCTTCGCGCATGTCGAAGAAGGTTAAGCCCAGCTTGCTGTTCTCGTTGGTGAGCGCGAGCAGCAGCGCGCCGCGGCCGGCGCTGACCAGCACGGCATAGCCGGACTCGCCGCGGATGATGACCTCCTGCAGATGGCTGCGGCCGAGCTCCATGGCGGCGCGGCCGCCGAGCGACAGCAAGGTCGCGGTCATGCCGGCGACCCGCGTCTCCTCCATGTCGGCCGCGAGCACGCTCGCGATCATCAGTCCGTCCTCGGAGATCAGCGCGCAGGCCTCGACCCCGAACGAGTCGCTCTGCAGCTTGCGCAGCACCCGGTTGATTTCATCGAGTCGTGACATCGGCTTCTCCTCGACGGCGCGCGGCGCAAACTTGGAATGAAACTGACTTTGAGCCATGGCGTGATCCTGAGCGTCATCTTGAGCTGTTGAAACGGAAATGGCGGGAATGTCGGGCAGTGCAGTAATGGTGGAGGAATGCAGCGGGTCATCGGGGACCAGCGTCGTCGTCTGTTCGGGACTGCCGGCCGGCGCCGTCAGCGCGCGCGTCTCGATCGTGTCGACCGCATCGTCGAGCGCGCGCTGCTCGGCCTTGATGCGTGATCGCGAGACCGGCGGATCCATCGCCTGCAACTGGGTCACCAGCGCCTGGCGAGCCGACTGGTAGACTTCGGCGCGGCGTTCGGGGGAGGAATCCGGCAGGCTCTCCATCGCACGCGACAGCAGGATGAAGTAGTCGGCGGTGGTCACGGGCAGGGCCACCGCATCCTCATGCGGACCGTGCGCTCGGCTCAGCAGGCTTGCGAGGCGTCCCATCGCTCTCTCGTCAACTCTACGCAACTAACGATGCGTAAGGTTAGGTCGGCACAAGAGACGCGACGAATGATCTGAATCAAATTAACTAAAATCGGGACGAAGCTACGCAATCCAGCCGTCAAATCGATTCCGACCGGTCATTGTGTCGCCATGATCGCCTTTGTCGTGCCGTATTGATGCCGCGGTCGGCGCAACTGCGCCTCGGTTGCAGCCAGAATCAGCTACGATCACGGCGGCGAATGGCGGCGCGGGAGGGCAATGTGAACGTCCAGGACTATGTGCAGCGCGATGCGACGGCGCTTGCCGCCGCGGTGAAGGCCGGCGAGACCAATGCGGCCGAGCTGCTGCAGCTCGCGCTGGCACAGAACGAGCGGGCCCAGCCGCGGACCAACGCCGTCTGCAGGCTGATGGAGCGCGAGGCCCGTGCGCAGCTCGCCAAGCCCGCCACCGGCCCGCTCACCGGCGTGCCGTTCCTGATCAAGGATTGCGCTCAGGACTATGCGGGCCTGCCGACGGCCTATGGCAGCAAGGCGCTGTCCGGCTTCGTCGCCGCCGAGCATGCCTCGGTCGTCCGGCGGTATCTCGAAGCGGGTCTCGTGATCTTCGGCAAGACCAACCTGCCGGAGCTCGCGCTGAAGGGCGTCAGCGACTCCCGCGCCTTCGGCCGCGCCAGCAATCCCTGGAATCCCGCACATACGCCGGGCGGCTCCAGCGGCGGCGCTGCTGCGGCGGTCGCGTCGGGTGTCGTGCCGATGGCCGCCGGCAACGATGGCGGCGGCTCGATCCGCATTCCCGCTGCCTGCTGCGGCCTGTTCGGGCTGAAGCCGTCGCGCGGCCTGGTCTCGTCGGGCCCGGGCTTCGGCGAGTACTGGTTCGGCGCGTCCAGCGAGGGCGTGTTGTCGCGCAGCGTCCGCGACACCGCCCTCGCGCTCGATGTCATCGCGGGCGGCGAGCCCGGTGATCCCTTTCTCACCGCCGAGCCCGGCGTGGTCTACGCCAACGCGGCGGCCCGCGATCCCGGCCGCTTGCGCATCGGCTACACGGTGGCGTCGCCGATCGGGACCGAGGTGCATGCCGAGTCGAAGCTTGCGGTCGACAACGCGGTGAAGCTGCTGCAGGGCCTCGGTCACGAGGTCGAGGAGGCCTCGCCCGACGTCGATGGCGCCGCGCTGGCGACCGCGTTCCTGCACATCTATTTCGGACAGGTCGCAGCGCTGGTGGCCGACGCGCGCGGCAAGGGCGCCAGGCGCGAGGAGTTCGAGCTGCTCACGCGGGTGCTGTCGACGCTCGGCGGCGCGATCTCGGCGGGAGCGCTGACCACGCAGCTGCTCAAATGGAACGGGTTCGCCCGCGCGCTTGCCCGCTTCCATGCCCGCTACGATCTGCTGCTGACGCCAACGCTCGCGCATCCGCCGATCCGGCACGGCGAGGGCGATCCGAGCACCGCCGAGCAGACCCTGCTCGACATGCTCGACCGCGTCGGCCTGCTCGGGCTGTTGACGCGCTGGGGCGTGCTCGACGGCATGATCGACAAGATCGCCCGCGACAGCCTGCAATACGTCCCGTTCACGCAGCTCGCCAATCTCACTGGCACACCGGCGATGAGCGTGCCGCTGCACTGGACCGCCGACGGCCTTCCGCTCGGCGTGCAGTTCACGGGCCGGCTCGGCGACGAGACGAGGCTGTTGCAACTCGCCCGCCAGCTCGAACAGGCGCAGCCCTGGTTCGCGCGCTTGCCGGAGTGGGTGACGCAGGGCTGACCAGACGGGCCGGTTCGCGCAGCGCGGTCGTGCGTCGCGCACGACGCCGTGCGCGTCCATCGCGATTGCATGCGCGCTGTTTGTGGTGTTCTATCTTAGGTGGAGCGCGGTTGCCTAAGCCGCGCCGGCTCGGCGACGTTCGTCGGACGGCCGCGGTCTTCGGACCTGGCACATCGCGCGTGACTGCCGTGGCGCGGAAACCATTCGGCGTCGCTTCCGACGATCTGCTCGTGCCGTGCCATGCACGTTGGCGATACTTTCAGGGGGCGGGACCATGAACGTCACGGTCTACTTCGCGACCAACAGGCAACCGATCACGGGTGAAGGCACGAATCAGATTACCGGGTTCAGCTCCGAGCTCGGTCCCGTGAACGGCTTGAACATCAGGTATGGCCGGGCCGAGATCGCGGTCGATCTGCAGGCATCGAGCTATGCCCTGGTGCCTGGATCGCTTCATGTCGAGGACGAGCAACTGATCTTTCCGCAAGGCTCGCGTCCGATCCTTGGCAGCAATACGATCTTCGGCGCCCTGCGCACCGACATGCTGGCGAAGGCGCGGCCGACCATCGCCTTCATTCACGGCTTCAGCAACAGCTTCGTCGACCTCGATCGAACGCGCCGGGTGGATCTCGGCGTTCTACGGGATCGACGCCAACATGTTCGTGTTCAGCTGGCCGTCGGTGGCTTCGCCGGTCGGCGTGCCGCTGCCCTTTGTGGACTACCAGCACGATCGCAAGACGGCGGCGGCATCCGGCCCGGCCGTGGCACGCACGCTGCGGCGGCTCTACGATTTCGTCGACGGGCTGCCCGAGAGTGAACGCTGCAACCAGAACATTCATCTCGTCTGTCACAGCATGGGCGTCTATGTCCTGCGCAACGCGTTGCAGGCCTTGATGCAGATGCCCGACCCGGTCGCCGGCGCGGCCATGGCCGGCAGCGTTCCGGCGATGGTGCGCATGGGCGGGACGCAGCCGTCTTTGACCGGATTGCGCAGGACCTTCGACAAGATCGTGCTTGCGGCAGCCGACGAAGACGCGGACGCGTTCGATGACCCGGCGAAGCTGAAATATCTGCCGCGCACCGCGAGCAGCGTCACCGTCTATCATTCGACCAAGGATTGGGTGCTCAATACGCTGAGCGCGGGCACGAAATTCAACGGTCCGCGGCTCGGCAACGACGGCCCCGAAAACATGGGCAGCATCAGCGACAAGGTCACCGCGATCGATTGCTCGGATGTCACCTCGTTCGCGCAGGACCCGCAGGAGCACCAGTACTATCGCATCTTCCCGGTCGTTCGTGACGACATCGTCCAGGTCCTGCAGGGCGTGCCGCAAAACCAGGTCGGCAACCGCGATCCGGCCGGGTCGGGGCGATACCGCATCCGGCCGCAGGCCCGCTTGGCGGTCAGGGCGACCAGCCCCAAGCCGCGCGCCGCGAAGGCGCGCGTCGCCAAGTCAGGTGCTGCGAAGAAAAGGGCGGCCGGCGGGAGCTGAGCACGGGACGCCGGCGCGCCCGCATTGCCCGCTCGTCCTACTTGCGCGGCATGCCGATGGCGCGGCCGAGCCCGTCGGGCCGCGGCAGCGTGGCATGCGCCTGCAGCACGCGCGCGATGTTGGCCTGGATGTCCGGAGGAAACGGCGCGACCTTGCGCTTGGTCATGTCGATGTGCACCGACATGTTCTCCGAGGTGGCGGAGACCCAGCCTTCCTCGGCGTGGCGCAGCTCCTCGAAGGTGTGCAGCCGTTTCTCGTCGGCGGCGATCAGCCAGACCGCGACCTGGACGGGATCGCCGAGATGGATCTCGCGCAAGTAACGCACGTGGCATTCGGCGGTGAAGGTCGAGCCCTGCCGCTCCTTCATGTAGGCAGGTCCAATGCCGAGCTCGGCCCAGCATCTGGTCGATCGCGCGGTCGAACATCACGTTGTAATAGGCCATGTTGAGGTGGCCGTTGTAGTCGATCCATTGCGGCTCGATCTGCATGACCTGTGACAGGAACGGTCCGGCCCCTTGCGTCGTGGGCATTGCATTATCGCTCATCGGCTCTTCCGTTTGCTCCCTTGACCCCTGTTGCGTCCTTTGCCACGGTCCGCCCAACTTTCGGAGGAAGCAGTGGCGACGACGATCCCCCATCACGATTTGAAGCGGCCCGCGCCGGAGGCGCTGGAAAGCGCGCTCGACGCGCTCGCGGCCCGCTTCGGCAACCGGCTCATCACCTCGCAGGCCGTGCGCGAGCAGCATGGCCATACCACGACCTGGCTGCCGACGCAGCCGCCGGATGGCGTGGTGCTGGCGCAGGAGACCGCCGACATCCAGGACGTCGTCCGCATCTGTGCGCGCCTGGGCGTGCCGATCATTCCGTTCGGCACCGGCACCTCGCTGGAGGGCCAGGTCAACGCGCCTGCCGGCGGCATCTGCATCGACATGCGCGACATGAACAAGGTGCTGGAGGTGCATGCCGAGGATCTCGACTGCGTGATCCAGCCCGGCATCACCCGCAAGACCCTGAACGAATATCTGCGCGACCAGGGCCTGTTCTTCCCGATCGATCCCGGCGCCGACGCTTCGCTCGGCGGCATGGCCTCGACGCGCGCCTCCGGCACCAATGCGGTGCGCTACGGCACCATCCGTGAGAACGTGCTGGCGCTGAAGGTCGTGCGCGGCGACGGCGAGATCATCAAGACCGGCACGCGCGCCAAGAAGTCCGCCGCCGGCTACGATTTGACGCACCTGTTCATCGGCGCCGAAGGCACGCTCGGCATCATCTGCGAGATGACTATCCGCCTGCGCGGCATTCCCGAGACCATCGCGGCGGCGTCGTGCTCGTTCGAGACCGTACGCGGCGCCTGTCAGGCGACGATCCTCGCGATCCAGACCGGCATTCCGGTGGCGCGCATCGAGCTGCTCAACGCGGCGCAGGTCAAGGCCTGCAACGCCTATTCCAAGCTGACCTTGCCGGAGACGCCGCTGCTGCTCTTGGAGTTTCACGGCAGTGAGGCCGAGGTCGCCGAGCAGTCGAAGAACTTTGCCGAGATCGCCAGGGAGTTCGGCGGCGGCGACTTCGCCTGGACCACCAAGCCCGAGGACCGCACCAAGCTCTGGCAGGCGCGTCACGACGCCTATTGGTCGGTGAAGGCGATCCGGCCCGGCGTCGGCGTGGTCGCGACCGACGTCTGCGTGCCGATCTCGCGGCTCGCGGACTGCGTCACCGAGACCGAGGAGGACCTCGCCCGTCTGCACCTGACCTCGCCGATCGTCGGCCATGTCGGCGACGGCAATTTCCATTGCTCCTTGATGTGCGATGTCGACGACGCCGACGAGATGGCGCGCGGCGACGAGTTCATGCACCGGCTGGTCGAGCGCGCCCAGGCCATGGACGGCACCTGCACCGGCGAGCACGGCATCGGCCAGGGCAAGCAGAAATACCTCAAGTCCGAGCTCGGCCCGGAGGCGCTCGACGCGATGCGCGCGGTGAAGGCCGCGCTCGATCCGCAGAACATCTTCAACCCGGGCAAGATCATCCCAACGACCTGATTGGCAATCCAAGCGAGGCGAGTTGCGGATTTGGGTTCGGCCCGCAGGGCCGCTGCTCACATCTCCCCGCTTGCGGGAGATGTCGAACGCATCCCGATTCGCCAAATAGAAAACGCCGCCGCGTTCGACACGCGGCGGCGCTTTGTTTTCCGTTCAGATCAACGGCAGACGCGGCGCGGTCCCCACGGGGTCGGCCGGACCCAGCAGGTGCGCGGGCCGTATACGCCGTATCCGTAGGGGCGATAGACGCGCGGGGCGGGCCGGCAACGGCCCCAGCGGTCCGGGAACCAGCCGGGACCGCAGCCGCCGGCGACGCGCTCGACATTGCTGTCCGGAGCAGCCGGCTGGGCCGGCAGCGTGAAGGCCTGCGCGGCCGACGCGCCCAACATGACGGTCGCGGCGAGCAGGGCGGAGGTGAACAGATTGCGCATTGCAGTGCGGTCCTCTCGTTGGTTTCGAAGCAGTGCAGTCCTTAGACGTCGTTGGACAGGTCTTGGTTTCGCAAGTTTTTCGACGTCGCGAAACCTCGTCCCAGTACCATAGAGTTCTCCACGACGCCGGTCGCGCGACGCAGCTCTGCCGATCATGTGTCGCATCGCTGGCAATGTCGCATCGCCGGGAGTGTCGCCGCCGTCGTGTTGTGTCCTAGCAGACATTCGCTGCAAGGAACATGAACGATCGGCGCCATCTCCCGCTGGCTTTCGTCGCAGGCGGCATCATTTGCCGCCTTGCTGCGCCTTTGCGTCCTTCAGCGCAGTCCTGCAGCCGTCGGAGAGCTTGTCGAATTTCTCGATCATGCATTGCTTGATGCGGCCGCCGCCCGGCATGATTCCGCTACAGAGCGTACGCACATCGTCGCCGCAGGCTTGGCGCATGGCGCTCCTGTCTTGAGCCTGGGCGGGGGTGCCGAAGATGACTATCAACAGCAGTGGAAGCAGCCTGTGCATGATCGGTGATCCCTTCGCTCTCGCCGCGGCCGACGGGCCGGGCATCGTGAGGCGGATGTCTCGCCGATCAATTTAGCGCGCGTATGTCGACCGTCGCCGCGACGTGTAACGGTTTGTATCACGAGGTCACCGCTTGGAGCGCAAGCGTCCGCCTGCCGCCGGGGGCGTCCTCTATCACCGCGGCTCCCGGATCGCCCTTTCCCTCAAACGTGCACATCCGACGCAACGGCCCGCAGCTTCCGCAGTGCGTGATCGACGCTGTGGAACAGGCGATCCCGCGGCAGCACGTCGTACAGGCCGAATCGTTCGAAGGCTTCCTGGGCCCGCAGCGACTCCAGCCGCGCCACCGCGAATACGATACCGGTCTCGTTGCAGACGTGGATCACGTCGCGCAGGGTCTGCGCGGCGGTGAAATCGATCTCGATGATGGCGCTGGCCTCGAACACCACCAGCCGCGGCTTCCGGCTGCGCAGCAGGCGCTGCATGTCGGCGCGGAACGTCGCCGCATTGAGGAAGCTGAGTGGGGCCTGGAAGCCGACCACGGCAATGTCGGACAGTTCCTCGCCCTTGATCTGCGGATCTCGCGGGCCACCAGATCGTCGTGTCCGGCACGCGCTCGAAGGCGATGAGGTGGGCGCGTGTCGTGCTCCAGATGCCGTGCAGCAGCGACAGCGCAATGCCGAGCGCGACCCCCTGCTCGATCGGCAGCGCGACGATCGCCACCGCGGTCGCCAGGATGAGCAGAAACTCGCCCTTGGATGCGCGATAGACGCTCGTGATCTGCGCGACGCGGATGATGCGCAGTGCGACGAACAGCAGCACGCCGCCGAGCGCCGCCTCCGGCACATTCGCAAGCAGCCGGGCGCCGAACAGCACGAGCAGCAGCACGATCGCGGCGGCGAGCAGGCCGGCGACCTGCGACCGGCCGCCGGTCTCGACCACGATGCCGGTGCGCGGCGGACTGGCATTGACCGGGAAGGCGCCGAACAATCCGGCCAGCAGGCTGCCGGCGCCGGCGCCGAGGAAGTCGCGGTCGACATCGGCCGAACGGTCGGGATCGGAAGGGAACGAGCGTGTCGTCGCCGAGGTCTGCACCATCACCACGACGGCGATCAGGAAGGCGAGGGGGACCAGCTTCGCCCATTGTTCCGGTCCGATCAGCGGGACGGACGGCATCGGCACCGTGCCGGCGATCTCGCCGATGACGGGCACGCCGCCCCCCTGCAGCCCGGCCGACATCACGAACAGGGTCGAGGCCATCAGCGCGATCAGCGCGCCGGGTATGCGGGCGCTGATCCGCTCGCAGACCGTGATGGTCGCGAGCACGCCGAAGCCGATGAGCATCGTGTACGCGTTGGCCTTGCCGAGTTCTCCCGCGAGGGTGGCGATCCGCGCCAGCGTCGGCCCGCTCGGTGACGGCACGCCGAGCACGCCCGGCAATTGCGAAACGATGATGTGGACGGCGATGCCGGCCAGGAAGCCCACCGTGACCGGCACCGACAGCAGGTTGGCGATGCCGCCGAGCCTGAAGCCGCCGGCCAGCACCAGCATGACCCCGACCAGCAGCGCCAGCCCCGCGGCCAGGCTGCCATATTCAGGGCGTGCCGCCGGCCGCAAGCAGCGCCAGGCCGCCGGCGAAGATCGGCGTGATCGTGGAATCGGCGCCGCAGGACAGGAAGCGGTTTGCGCCGAACAGCGCGAATCCCAGCGATCCCGCCATGAAGGCGAAGAAGCCGGTCTCCGGCGTGAAGCCGCCGAGCTTGGCGGTCGCCATCTGCTCGGGGATCGCGATCGCCGCCAGCGTCAGCCCGGCGGCGAGATCGGCGGAGCAGGGCGCTGATCCGCCAACCTCGCAGGGAGCGGAGCATCGGCCAATGATGGTTGCCGTCGTGACGTGGTTGCTCGCTCATGTCGATGTCTCCGAGCGCATCACGGTCGAGTTGTTCGTCCGCTTACGCAAGATCGCGATCCCAGGGTGGCTCCGGCGCGAACGCCGCGGCGAGGTGGTCGATGAAGGCGCGCACCTTGGCCGACGGCGTGCGATCCGGCAGGTAGACGGCATGCACCGCCAGCAGGTCCGAAGGCGGAACGTCGAGCGTCAGCGGCACCAGCCGTCCCGTGCGGATCTCGTCGCCGACGATGAAGGTCGGCTGGTAGATCACGCCTTGCCCGGCGAGCGCCGCGACGAGCAGCGCATCGCCATTGTTGGCGCGCAGATTGCCGCTCACGGTGACGTCGACCGCCGCCTTGCCGCCCATGCGCCAGCGCGACGGGCCGGCCGCCGCCAGCGTGTAGCCGAGGCAGTTGTGGCCGGCGAGATCGGCCGTGGTGCGCGGTGGTCCCATGCGCGGCGACATAGGATGGCGCCGCGCAGACCATCATCCGGCACGGCGCCAGCCGCCGTGCCACCAGGCTGGAGTCCTTGAGCGTGCCGATGCGGATCGCGAGATCCCAACCCTCCTCGATCAGGTCGACGAGCCGGTCATTGAGGCCGAGCTCGACGCTGACGCCGGGATAGAGCGCGGCGAAGCCTGCGAGCAGCGGCGCGATCTGGCGCGTGCCGAAGGCCAGCGGAACATTGAGCCGCAACAGCCCGCGCGGTTCGACGCGGTCGGCCGCGATCGCGCTCTCGGCCGCCTCGAAGTCGCCGAGCACCCGCTCGGCGAGATCGAGATATCGCCGACCGGCCTCGGTGATGGTCAGCCGGCGGGTGGTGCGATGAAACAGCTTGGTCCCGAGTCGCGCCTCCAGCGCCGCGAGGTGCTTTGTCACCATGGTGGGCGACATGCCGAGCAGGCGGGCCGCGCCCGACAGGCTTCCGCAGCCGGCCACCTTCGAGAGCACCTCCAGTCCGGTCAGCCGGTCCAACACCGGATCATCTCACTCTTTCAGTGTGAACTGAATTTCCACAGTATCAGATTATCGTCTTTCGGGAAATGATCCATATGCCGGGGATCCCTACCCGGAGGTTCCGATGATCGATTCCCGTACCGCGCCTTATGCCGCGCTTCTGCTGCGTCTCACCCTTGGCGGGCTGTTTCTGGCCCATGCCAGCCTCAAGCTGTTCGTGTTCACCCCGGCCGGCACCGCAAAGTTCTTCGGCAGCATCGGCCTGCCGCCCGAACTGGCCTATCTGGTGATCTCGGCCGAGATCCTGGCCGGCATCGGGCTGATCCTCGGCATCTACACCCGCTGGGTGGCGCTCGCCGCCGTGCCGATCCTGCTCGGCGCCATCTTCACCGTGCATGGTTCGGCAGGGTTCTTCTTCAACAATCCGAAGGGCGGCTGGGAGTATCCGGCGTTCTGGGCGGTGACCCTGGTGATCCAGGCCCTGCTCGGCGACGGCGCCTATGCGCTGGGCGGTCTTCGCAGCGGCCTTGCCGGCGGTCAGTTGCGCAGCGCGCATTGATCCTCATTGGTTTACTGCCGCCACCATCGATGTCGTCCCGCGAACGCGGGGACCCATAACTACAAGCGGCCTTAAGTTGAGCACGCTGCTCGACGCGCTGCCTGCCTCAAATACCGATCACGCGGTATGGGTCCCTGCGTCCGCATGCGTTCGCAGGGACGACAGCTGTGGTTTTGGCGCGCTATCCTGACGACGTGTAAGCAGCCCGAGGAGCCATGACATGACCCTGCCCAGCATCTTCCTGTCGCACGGCTCGCCGATGCTGCCGCTCACGGACTCGGCGGCGCGCGATTTCCTCCTCAGCCTTGGTGGCGGCCTGCCGCGGCCGAAGGCGATCCTGGTGATCTCGGCGCATTGGGAGACCGACATCCCCGCCGTCAATGCGGTCGCCACGAACGAGACGATCTACGATTTCTACGGCTTTCCCCGTGAGCTCTATCAGTTGCGCTATCCCGCGCCGGGGGCGCCCGATCTCGCGCAGGCCGTCGCGGCGCGGTTGCAGGCGGCCGGCTTGCCAGTCGCCATCGACCGCGAGCGTGGCCTCGATCACGGCGCCTGGGTGCCGTTGCTCCTGATGTACCCGCAAGCCGACATTCCGGTGCTGCAGCTCTCGATCCAGACCGAGCGCGGGCCTGCACATCATCTCGAACTCGGCCGTGCGCTCGCGCCGCTGCGCGACGAAGGCGTGCTGATCATCGGCAGCGGCAGCTTCACCCACAATCTCGGCGAATTCCGCAAGCGCCGGCTCGACATCGACGACCCCGCGCCGTCCTGGGTGGTCGACTTCGCCGACTGGGTGCACGAGGCCGCGATCGAAGGCCGCGTCGACGACCTCGTCGACTACCGCCGTCTCGCCCCGCATGCGCGCGACAACCATCCGACCGACGAGCACTTCCTGCCGCTGTTCGCAGCGCTCGGCGCCGCCGGCGAGGACGCCCGCGTGGAGCGGCTGCACAACAGCGCCAATTACGGCGTGCTGCGCATGGACGTGTATGCGTTCCATGGCGCCGACGAGGCCAAGGCCGCGGCGTGAGCTCGCTGAATTGTTAGTTCGATCTGCATTCGCCCGTCGGGTTACTTTGTCGCAGGTGATTTCGCTTGCGTCGTCGGGCAAATCACCGCGATCCTCTCGCGCATCCCGCCTCACTTACGGAGGGGCGTTGCGCGCGATCGTCACGACACGCGAGGCGGGGAGCGGTGGCCGCGAGAAACTCGCAGCACGTCCTTGCGGTGTGCGGACGAACGAGGCTCTTGCGGACGTGAAGTTGCAGGGTTCTGATACCTCGACGCTGGTATCACCGCGCAACGCGTGAAACGCGTTGTCGCGCATGGCGGCCAACAAGCCGAGCGCCAGGAAGCCTGCATATAAGCGTGAAGACCATCGCGCAGGGAGGGCCGGGCGGCGGATTCAATCGGTCGTCGCAACACTCGATGAGGAGGTTGCGATGGGTATCCGAAAGCGGCGATCAACGCGGGCGAAGCTGGGATCGATGGGTCGCCCACCAGTGGCGGGGCGTGCGGAACAGCAGAAGTTTTGGCGGGGATTGCCGCCGGATTGAACAGCGAGAAGGCTGCGCTGGCTGCTGGATTGTCAGATGCTGTCGGCCCTCGATTGTTTCGAAGGGCGGGCGGCGTGACACCAGCGATGTTCAGATCTTCGGCGAAGCCGCTCTCCGGCCGACGCCTCTCTTTCTCTGAACGCGAAGAGATTGCCCTGCTGAATGCGCAGCGCCATTCTGTACGAGAAATAGCGCGGCGCCTCGATCGGTCTCCCTCGACCATCTCTCGTGAGCTCGATCGCAATGCGGCCACGCACGGCGGCAAGATGGCCTATCGAGCGACGGCCGCCCAGTGGCATGCAGATCGATCGGCCCGGCGCCCCAAGCCGAGCAAGCTTGCAAGCAACTCCGCCTTGCGCACTTATGTTGAAGAACGGCTTGCCGGCGTTGTCGTGCCTCCAGGCGGCATCCGGCGGAAGGCCGGTCGTGCGGGTTCGGACCAGCAACGGCGATGGGCAAAAGCCTGGAGTCCTGAGCAGATCGCCCAACGCTTGCCGATCGACTTCCCGGGTGACGAGACGATGCGGATCAGCCACGAAGCCATTTACCAGGCGCTTTTGTTCAGAGCCGAGGTGCGCTGAACCGGGAGTTGGCGGCCTGCTTGCGAACGGGACGTGCGCTGCGGGTGCCTCGAGCGCGCACGCGAAAGCGTAGCAAAGGCTTCGTATCGCCAGAGATCATGATCAGTGAACGTCCGGCCGAAGTCGCGGATCGCGCCGTGCCGGGACATTGGGAAGGAGATCTGATCGTCGGCTCCGGGAGCTCGGCAATCGGCACGCTCGTCGAACGCAGCACACGGTTTACAATGCTGCTGCACTTGCCACGCTTGCCGGGATTTGAAGACGGCCCACGTACGAAGGACGGGCCTGCGCTCTCCGGACACGGAGCTGAAGCGGTACGCGATGCGATCACGCGCACCATTATCACCTTGCCCAAGGAACTACGCCGCTCGCTGACTTGGGATCAGGGGACCGAGATGGCTCAGCACAGTGACCTCAAGATCGATACAGGCCTTCAGGTCTACTTCTGCGATCCAAGAAGCCCTTGGCAGCGTGGCACGAACGAGAACACAAATGGCCTGCTGCGGCAGTACTTCCCGAAAGGCACCGATCTGAGCGTCTACGATGCTGACGAGATCGCCGCTGTGGCCGCAGCGCTCAATTCCCGACCGAGAAAGACGTTGGGATGGAAAACCCCAGCAGAGGCGCTTGACGAGCTCCTGTCCGGAATGAAAACACTTGCTGTTGCGACGACCGCTTGAGCCCGCCGGCGTTCTCGGCTGAACCTGTGGTACCTGCCGCCTGCATTTTTTGAGCAGGCGGGCCACGGGCGCGGCCGGCGCCCGGCCTTCCCTGCGCCCTTCCATTCGAGGAGGGTGAGCGGACCTTGCATAGCCCGGGCATGTCATGCCGCGGAATTGTAGACGCGCGTCGGTCCGGTCGATGAATGCGAGATATCTCAGCATCGTCATTGCGAGCGCAGCGAAGCAATCCAGAGTCCCGTCCACAGCCCCTGGATTGCTTCGCTGCGCTCGCAATGACGGAGGCGAGGAACTGCCTTCTCGACGGTGCACCGCACACATGACATCAGAGGTAACTGACGCGAGCGCCCTTCGCGTAGAAAATCCTTGACCCTTCCGCATGCAGATGATGCGAAGGATGCACCAGGGAGTGAAACAACAACAATGCGCCTGCCGTTCTACTATGGCTGGGTCATCGTCGCCGTGACCTTCGTGACGATGGCGATCGGCGTCAACGCGCGCACCGCGTTCTCGCTGTTCTATCCGCCTCTTCTCGCCGAGTTCGGCTGGGACCGCGGCGTCACCGCCGGCGCGTTCTCGTTCGGCTTCGTTGCCTCCGGAATCGTCAGTCCGCTGATCGGACGGCTGATGGACCGCACCGGCCCGCGAGCGGTGATGGAACTCGGCGTCGCGCTGATGGCCGGCGGCCTGTTGCTGGCGCCGCTGACCTCGCAGCCCTGGCATCTCTACATCACGATCGGCGTGATGGTCGGCGCCGGCAGCGTCTGCCTCGGCTATTCCGGCCAGTCCTTGTTCCTGCCGAACTGGTTCATCCGCCGCCGCGGGCTCGCGATCGGCATCGCCTTCGCCGGCGTCGGCATCGGCTCGATGACGCTGCTGCCGTGGGTGCAGCACATGATCGCGCAGACCAACTGGCGCACGGCCTGCACCGCGATGGGCATCGTCGTGCTGGTCGTGCTGGCGCCGATCAATCTCTTGCTGCGCAAGAAGCCGGAGGAGATCGGCCTGCGTCCCGATGGCGACGCCGCGCCGCTCGCCAATGCGGCCAAGCCGGTCTCCAACGTCGTCGACGCCGCCTGGGCCGGCACCGACTGGACGTTGTCGCGCGCGCTGCGCACGGGCCGGTTCTGGTGGCTCGCGCTGGGCTATTTCTTCGGCCTCTACGTCTGGTATGCGGTGCAGGTGCACCAGACGAAATACCTGCTCGAGATCGGCTTCAGCTCGAGCGTCGCGGTGTGGGCGCTCGGGGCCGTCAGTCTGCTCGGGATTCCCGGCCAGATCGCGCTCGGCCATTTGTCGGATCGCCTGGGGCGCGAGGCGGTGTGGGGATTGGGCTGTCTCGGCTTCGCGATCTGCTTCGCCGCGCTGATCGCGCTCAAGGCCGCGCCGTCGCTCGTGCTGGTCTACGTCATGGTGGCGACGCAGGGCGCGCTGGGTTACGGCCTGACCTCGGTGATGGGCGCGGTCGCGCTGGAAATATTCCAGGGCGCGCATTTCGGCAGCATCTTCGGAACGCTGATGCTGATCGGGCTGTGCGGCGGCGCAGCAGGGCCGTGGGTGACCGGCGTGCTCTATGACTACACGCTGAGCTACACGCCGGGCTTCGTGATCGCCTTCCTCGGCGCCTTCGTCTCGGCGGCGGCGATCTGGATCGCGGCACCCCGCCGGGTCCGCCTCGTCGCCGGCCAATTGCACAGGTTAAAGACGGCGGGGGCTGCGGCGTGATGTGTGAACGGCCGACTTGCCATCGCGGCGCGGCCGTGAGCTAATCAGCCAATCCAGGGAGAGGGACCACATGAATGAGCATGTTCAGGCCGCCAAGGCCGCGCCGCTGTTCAATCCGCTGTCGCCGGAGTTCATCCGCGATCCCTATCCCTTCTATGCGCAACTGCGCGACAACGATCCCATGCATGTGACGCCGTTCGGGGCGTTCCTCGCCAGCCGGCATGCGGAATCGAGCCTGGTGCTGCGCGACAAGCGCTTCGGGAAGGACTTCGTCGCGCGTTCGATCCGGCGCTACGGCCCCGACATCATGCAGGAGCCGGTGTTCCAAAGCATGCGGCATTGGATGCTGCAGCAGGACCCGCCGGACCACACGCGGCTGCGCGGTCTCGTCGTGAAGGCGTTCACGGCGCGACGGGTCGAGGACATGCGGCCGCGCATCCAGGAGATCGTCGACCGCACGCTCGACGCGGTGATCCCGCAGGGCCGGATGGATCTGATCGAGGACTTCGCCTTCAAGCTGCCTGTCACCGTCATCTGCGACATGCTCGGCATCCCCGAGGAGCACCGCGAGGCATTCTACAAGAGCTCGCGCGAGGGCGGCCGGCTGCTCGAGCCGGTGCCGCTGTCGAAGGCCGAGATCGCCGAGGGCAATGCCGGCAACGCAGTGTCCAAGGCCTATTTCCAGCATCTGTTCGAGCTGCGCCGGAAGCATCCCGGCGACGACCTGACGACGCAGCTGCTGCAGGCGGAGGAGAACGGTGCCAAGCTCAGCCATGACGAGCTCACCGCCAACATCATCCTGCTGTTCGGCGCGGGGCATGAGACCACGGTCAACCTGATCGGCAACGGCCTGCTGGCGCTGCATCGCAATCCGGACCAGCTGGCGCTCTTGAAGGCGCGCCCCGAGCTGATCACCAACGCGATCGAGGAGTTCCTGCGCTACGATTCCTCGGTGCAGCTCACCGGGCGGGTCGCGCTCGAGGACATCGAGGATCTCGGCGGCCGGCGAGATCCCCGCGGGCGAGAGCGTGCTGTGCCTGCTCGGCTCGGCCAACCGCGATCCCGCGGTGTATCCGGACCATCCGGAGCAGCTCGATATCACCCGGGCAAACGTGAAGCCGCTGTCGTTCGGCGGCGGCATCCACCATTGCCTGGGGGCGCAGCTCGCCCGGATCGAGGCCGAGATCGCCATCGGAACCCTGCTGCGGCGGTTGCCGGAGTTGAAGCTGGACGATCCGGACAACCCGGAATGGCGGCCGACCTTCGTGCTGCGCGGCCTGAAGCGGCTGCCGGCGCACTGGTAACCATCTTCGTTGACGGAGTTGTGCAACGCCCCGGAAAGACCGACAGCGCTGTGACTTCGCCATACTTAATCCTATATGATGCAGCGCTCCGGTTTCGATGCCAGTGGGCCGCGGCCGCATTGGTTTTAAGTTTGGGACACCGGAGCGTTGTCCTTTGAGGGAGACCCCGTGCAGACGACCCTGCTCGGCTTGGCGATTGCCTTCATCCTTGCGCTCCTTGCTGCGCTGATCGGCCCGTACTTCGTCGACTGGAACCAGTTCCGGCCGCAGTTCGAGGCCGAGGCGAGCCAGGTCATCGGCGTGCCCGTGCGGGTCGGCGGTGCGCTGGACGCACGGCTGTTGCCGACGCCGACCTTGCGGCTGCGCCAGGTCACCTTCGGCGGCGCCAACGACCTCGGCAAGCTGCGCGCCGACAAGCTCGATGTCGAATTCAGCCTCGGCGATCTCATGCGGGGGCAGTGGCGGGCGAATGAGCTCACCATCGGCGGCATGGCGGCCGATCTCGGCCTCGATGCCAAGGGCCAGGTCGACCTGCCGGCCGCGTCGGGCCGGTTCAATCTGGCGGCGCTCGCGATCGACCGGCTCAACCTCACCGGCCGCGTCGCCCTGCACGACGCCGCCAGCCGTTCGACGCTGGAACTGACCGACATCGTCTTCTCCGGCGACGTGCGTTCGCTGGCCGGTTCGCTTCGCGGTGATGGCGCGGTGTCGATCCGCGGCGGCCGCTACCCGTTCCGGGTGTCGTCGAGCCAGGACAAGGACTCCAACGGCCTGCGCGTCCACCTCAACATCGATCCGGGCGATCGTCCCGTGGTGGCCGACGTCGAAGGCCTCATCAGCTTTCCCAACCGCTCGCCGAAGTTCGAAGGTGCGCTGACGCTGTCGTCGCCCCCGAAGGAGCCGGCCGTCGACGACAAGCAGGCCTCGTCTGCGAAGGAGACATCCGCAAAGCATGCGCAACAGGCCAAGACCCGTCCGCTGAACCATGCCGGCGGGACGCCTTGGCGCATCGCCACCAAGATCGTCGGCGACCAGGCGTCGGCCAAGC
Organism: Bradyrhizobium oligotrophicum; assembly: GCA_050641875.1. GTDB lineage: Bacteria > Pseudomonadota > Alphaproteobacteria > Rhizobiales > Xanthobacteraceae > Bradyrhizobium > Bradyrhizobium oligotrophicum_B. The sequence continues at coordinate 526,468 of CP192619.1, read as the reverse complement.
TCGACCAGATCGAGGTCAGCTTCGGCCAGGAGGATCGCTCGCTGAAATTCGCGGGCAGCGGCGACATCCGTTTCGGCGCCGCCCCCGTGCTGAAAGCCTCACTGTCCGCACGCCAGCTCGATGCCGACAAGCTCCTGGCCGGCGGTGACGACATCAAGGATCGGCGGGCCATCGCGCCCGCGCTGGTGCTGCCGGCGTTGCGCAACTGGATTGCACAACTGCCGACCTTGCCGATGCCGGCCAACGTGCAGTTCGCGACCGAGCAGATCATGCTCTCCGGCCGCCCGGTGCAGAACTTCACCGCCGACCTGCACAACGAACCTTCGGCATGGAGTCTCGAGAAGGTCGATCTGCGCGCGCCCGGTTCGACGCGGCTGACCTTCCGGACCATCGGCATCTCGACCTCGGTGACATCGGGCTTCACCGGCGCGCTCGATCTCGAGATCGTCGGAGCCCGACACGCTGGTGGCCTGGCTGCAGGGCCGCAGCGACAGCAGCTATCGCACCCAGCGTCCGCTGCGGCTGCGTGGCGACCTCAACGTGGCGCCGGAGCGGGTCGCGATCGACAGTCTCAAGGCTGATATTGACGGCGGCTCCGTCGATGGACGCGTCGCCCTCGTCAACCGTCCCGCCGGGCCGGGCTCGCGTTTCGAGGCGGTGCTGAAGGGCGACCGGCTCGATCTCGACGCGGCGATGGCCGTTACCCGTTCGCTGGTCGAGGTCACCGGCGAGTGGCCGGCGGAGGCCAGCGTGGCGCTGGACGTCGGCCGCGCCAAGCTCAGCGGCCAGGAGCTGCGCCCGCTCACCGCGCGCTTTTCCTACGATCCCAAGACCATCGCCATCGACCAGATCAAGTTCGGCCAGAGCAGCGGCGTGACGACCGAGGGCGCCGGCCGGTTCGACCGCGCCGATGCAACCGGACGGCTGGTGGTGACCTCGATGGCCGGCTCGCTCAAGGAGATCACGGCGCTGCTGCAGCCGCTCGCGCCGCAGATCGCCGCTCGTTTCGATACGCTCGGCACGCCTGCCGGTGCCGCCCGGCTGAAGCTCACGCTCGATCTCGCCAAGGATCCGGCCAATGCCGATCGCAGCCAGGCCAAGGCGGTGCTTGATCTCGACGCACCGCAATTCAAGGGCTCGGCGACGCTGACGGCCAAACCCTCGGCGGCTGCGCTGCGCAGCTTCGAGGTCGATGCGATCGATCGAACCGAGCTTGGAATCGAGAGCCGGGTGTCATCGGAGCAGGGCAGTGCCGTGCTGGCGCTGCTCGGACTCGATCGCGTCGCGGCGGCGGGCAACGGTCCTGCCCAGTTCGACGCCAGCGTGACCGGCAGCTGGCGGACACCGCTGCGGGTGAATGCGAAACTGTCCGGTGTCGGTCTCGATGGCGATGCGCAAGGCTCCATCGATCCCTGGGGCGACACCGCCAAGGCCAACGTCAATCTGCGCCTGCGCAGCGCCAATCTGTCGCCGTTGTTCGGATTGAAGCCGCAGGATCCAGCGGCGCAGAACATCCGCCTGTTCGGCCGTCTTGGTCTTTCCAACAATCGCATGACGCTCGACGATATCGACAGCACGGTCGGTGGATCGCGGCTGCGCGGCCGGCTTGCGCTGTTGCTTGACGACGACAAGCAGATCGACGGCGAGCTCGGGCTGGACGCGCTCGACGTGCCGCAAGTGTTCTCGGTCCTGATCGGCGGGGCCGGGCGTGAGCCGGCCGAGCCTTTGGGCGCCGGTCTCTTGAAGGGATGGCGCGGACGCGTCTCGTTCCAGGCCCTCAGCGGCGCCATTCTGAACGGCACGGATCTCGCGTCCGCTGGGCGGCGCCATCAAGAGTGACGGCCAGTCGCTGACCATCGAGAACCTCAAGGGGAAGCTCGGCGGCGGCGACGTCACCGCGACCATCGATACGCGTTCCAACGCGAATGGTCTCGTCCTGAACGGCCGAGTCGAGCTCGCCGGCATCGACGGCAACGCGCTGCGCTATCACAGCCTGAAGATGCCGGCCGGCAAGGTCTCGGCGCAGATGACGCTCGCCGCCGAAGGGCGCAGCGTGCAGGCACTGGTCAACGCGCTCTCGGGCAATGGCACGGTGACGCTCGACAATGCGGCGCTCCCCAATCTCGACCCGCGGGCGTTCGATGCGGCGTTGCGCGCGGCCGACGCAGGCCAGGTGAGCGACGACGGCAAGTTGCGGCAGGTGATCGAGCCGGTGCTGACATCGGGGACGTTGCCGGTCGCGTCTGCGCAGATCCCCTTCATCATCCGCGATGGCCGGCTGCGTGTCGGCGCCACCACGCTCGAAGCGCAGGGCGCCCGTGCCGTCGTCTCCGGTGGCTTCGACATTCCGGCCGATCAGGCCGATATTCGTGCCAGCCTGAGCACGAGCACGGTCGGCAATGCCAACAGCCGTCCCGAGATCCAGCTGTTCGTGGTTGGTACGTCCGAGGCGTTGACGCGCGCGGTCGACGTCACCTCGCTGTCGTCGTGGCTGGCGGTGCGAGCGATCGATCGCGAAACGCGGCGTCTGGATGCGATCGCGCGCGGCGAGGTGCCGCCGGTCTATCCGTCGTCCACGGCGTCGCTGCCCGGTGCACCCGAGGCTGGTCCGGCGGCACCGAGCGTGGCCGACGTGCCGCTGCCCGGGCGTGATCCGCGGCGCGAGCCGCGCGCCAAGCTGGGTGGTCCGCGCGCCGTCGTGCCGCCGCTGACCCCGCCGCTCTCTGCTCCCGCCCCTGCGCCTCAGCCGGCGGCACCGATAGCATCGAGCCAGCCGCAGGTCGCGCCTTTGCCGCCACCGGTCGAGATCAAGCCCGCGCCGGGTGCGCTGCCGCCGCGCCCGCGGCCGGTGCCGCGTCCGCCGGTCGTGCTGACGCCGCCGGGCAGTCCATGATGTCGGCTGGCGGCGTGCGGGGTCCGCGCCGATGATGACCTTGCGACAGGTCGAGGTCATTCGCGCGGTCATGGTGACGGGCACCATCAACGGCGCCGCGCGCCTGCTGAAGGTGTCGGCACCCGGCGTCAGCCGTCTGGTGAAATATACCGAGCGTTCGCTCGGCATCCGCTTCTTCCAGCGCCAGAACGGCCGCTACTTCCCGACCCCCGAGGCGCAGAACATCTTCGAGCAGATCAACAGCGTCTACGAGAAAGTCGACGATCTCAGCTACATCATCTCCAACATCGGCCGTGGCGCACTGTCGGAACTGCGCGTCGGCTCGGTGCCCAGCATCTCCCAGGTGATGGTGCCGCGCGCGATCGAGCGTGTCCGCCGCCGCTATCCTGATTTGGGCATCGACATCAACATCCTCAAGATCGAGGAGGCGATCGACTATCTGATGCTGGGCAAGGGCGAGTGCGTGGCGATGAGCTACCGGCTCGATCATTCCGGGCTCGAATTCCTGCCGCTGGCCTCCGGCGAATTGTTCTGCATCGTGCCGCCGGGACACGAGCTCGCCGGCCGCAAGCAGGTCTCCGCCGCGGAGATGACACGCTATCCGTTGATCGGCATCGATCCCAACGACCCTTACGGCCGGATCATGGCCGAGATCTTCGCGCGCAACAAACTCAGCTACAACATCTCGATCAAGGCGCGCTTCGGCACCACGGTTTGCGCGCTTGTGAAGGCGGGGCTCGGCATCGCGGTGATCGACCAGTTCACGGTCGCGCATGGCGGCTATCCTGGCATCGAGCTGCTGAAGATCGCGGAGCCGACGCGGTTCGACACCTACATCGCCGTCAAGCGCGGTACGCCGCTGTCGCTTTACGCCGAGCACTTCATCGACTGCCTGCGCGCCGAGATGCGGGCGCTGGAGCCGGGCCGCCGTCAGGTCGCGAAGCCGGCGAAGGCGGCCCTCGTTAAAAAATAACATGATGTTAGGTTCAGCGGATATTTGGGTAATTGTGTTAGCCGGCCAACGCGCTATCGTCCGCGACGTCATTCATCGCTCGTGCGGCGATCGCGCGAAGCGGCAGCAGAGACTGAAGCCAACGTGCCCGATCTTTCCGTGCTCAAAGCCCGCAAATTCCTGACCGGCTTGATCGGTGCGCCAATCGCGCACTCGGCGTCCCCTGCCATGCATGAGCATGCGGCGGCGGCGCTCGGCGTGCGCTGCCACTACCAGCTCATCGAGGTGGCCGGCGCCGACCGGGCAGGTCTGACGTCGTTGCTGGAAGGCGTGCGCCGGCTCGGCTTCGCCGGGGTCAACGTGACTTATCCCTACAAGGAAGCCGTGGTCGAGCTGCTCGACGAGCTCGCGCCGAAGGCGGCGGCGATGGGCGCGGTGAATACCGTCGTCGTTCGCGACGGCCGGCTGATCGGCCACAACACCGATACGACCGGTTTCGAACGAGCCGTCGCGCCGCTCGTCAGCCAAACCGATCGCGGCGTCGTGGCGCTGATCGGGGCCGGCGGGGTCGGCAAGGCGATCGCCTTCGCACTTGCGAACCTCGGAGTCGCAAGCCTGCGCATCTACGACTCCGACCGCGCGCGCGCCGAGAAGCTGGCGAGCCTGCTGCCGGCCGGCAAGACGGTGACGGTCGTCGCGGATAGCGTCGATGACGCGCTGCACGACGCGGTCGGCATCGTCAACGGCACGCCGATCGGGATGCTGCCGAACCGCGGTACGCCGGTGCCGGACCAGTTGCTGCGCGCTGACCTGTGGGTCGCTGACGCGGTCTATTCGCCGCTGTGGACGCCGCTGCTGAAAACCGCCAGGGCCAAGGGCGCTCAGGTCCTGCTCGGGCGCGAGCTCGCGATCTACCAAGCCGCGGACGCGTTCGAATTGTTCACCGGCCTGGTGCCTTCGACCGATGCGATGGGTGCGGCCTTCGACAATCACATGGCGGAGAGATATCCGGCGGTTGACGCCGCCTGAGCCGACCGGTCAATACGCGCCGGAACAAGTCGTTCAAGCAAGAAACGCAAACAAGCGTTTAAGACAGAGGAGGAAACAACGTGAGATCGATCATCCTGGCTGGCCTGTGCTCGGCCGTGCTGCTGTCCGGAGCCGCCTACGCGCAGTCCGGCGCCCCCATCAAGATCGCCGATGTCGCCGAGCTTTCGGGCGGCGGCGCGACCGTCGGCAACAACTGGAAGAACGGCATCGACCTCGCCGTCGAGGAAATCAACGCCAAGGGCGGCATCCTCGGCCGCAAGATCGAGGTCAGCCACGCCGACTCGCAATCGAACCCCGGCGTTGCGCGTGCGCAGGTGCAGAAGGCGCTCGACGGCGAGCCCTACGTGCTGCTCGGGCCGGGCTATTCCGGCTCGGTGAAGGTGACGGCGCCGCTGGCGGCCGAAGCCGGCATCACCCAGATCATGGGCGGCGAAGCGGCCGAGCTCACGCAGGCCGGCAACAAGTTCCTGTTCCGGACCTCGTTCGGTCAGCAGTCCTCGATGCCGAAGGTCGCGAAATACATCAACGACGAGCTGAAGGCGAAGTCGGTCGCGGTGGTCTGGGTAAACAATGATTTCGGCCGCGGTGGCCGCGACGTCATCACCAAGGAGTTCAACCGTCTCGGCATCAAGGTCGCGGCCGACCTCTCGACCGAAGCCGGCCAGGCGGACTTCGCTGCCGACGTCAGCAAGATCAAGGCGGCGGCGCCGGACGCCGTCTTCATCTACGTCAACGAGGAAGAGAGCGCGCGCATCCTGAAGGAGATCAAGCGCCAGGGCGTCACCGCGCCGCTGATCGGCGAGACCACGCTGGTCGGCCAGAAGGTGATCGAGCTCGCCGGCGACGCCGCCAACGGCGCCCGCGGCCATGTCGGTCTCACCACCGACGCACCGATCGAGGCCATCAAGGCGTTCCGCGACCGCTTCGTGAAGAAGTACAACTACGTGCCTGATCACAATGGCATCAAGGGCTATCTCGCGATCTACATGGTCAAGGCCACGACCGAGAAGATGGGCAAGGTCGACTCCAAGGCGTTCGCTGACACGCTGCACGGCCTGACCATCAAGACCTCGGCCGAACCGAACATCCTGATGGATGTGACCTTCGACCAGAACGGCGACATCGATCGCCAGGGCTTCCTGGTCGAGGTCGTGGAAGGCAAGCAGGTCGTGAAGCAGGTGTTGCCGAAGCTCAACTGAGGACAACGGTCGATCGGCGGCGCTGAGGAGTGATGTCCGGCGCCGCTGTCACCCAAGGGCTCACGGGGAAACCATGTCCAATCTGCTCGACCTGATCGTGGCCGGTCTCGCCACAGGTGCCATCTACGCGCTCGTTGCCGTCGGCTTCACCTTGCTGTGGCAGACCTCGCAGACCATCAACTTCGCCCAGGGCGAGTTCGTGATGCTGCCGGCCTTCCTGATGCTTGCGGTCATGCATCTCGGTGCGCCGTTCTGGCTTGCGGTTCTCGTCGGCATCCTGCTGTCGGCACTGCTGCTGGGTCTCGCCTTCAAGATGCTGCTGGTCGATCCGATGCTGCGTCACGGCGTGCTGCCGCTGGCGATCGCCACGATGGCGCTGGCGATCGGCATCAAGGAGGCGGTGAAGCAGTTCTTCAGCGCCGAAGCCTCGCCATTCCCGTCGATCGTTCCGGCCGGCGATATCAGCATCCTTGGCCGTGTCGTCTCGCTGCAGAGCCTCGGCGTGCTCGCCGTGGCGATCCTGGCCGTCGTCGGCTTGACCACGCTGCTCAACCGCACCTCGCTCGGCCATCAGATGCAGGCGGCGGCGCAGAACCCGACCGTGGCGCGCATCATCGGCGTCCCCGTCGAGCGCATGATCCTCTTGACCTTCCTGATCAACGCCGTGCTGGTGGCGCTGGCCTCGCTGCTGATCACGCCGATCTATCTGGCGAAGTTCTCCAGCGGTGAGGTGCTGGGGCAGGCGGCCTTCATCGCCGCGATCGTCGGCGGCTTCAACCAGGTGCGCGGCGCCATCGCCGGCGGCCTGCTGATCGGCATCGTGGACAACCTCGCCGCGGCCTACGTGTCCACCCAGTATCGCGCAGCCGTTCCGATGGTGCTGCTGATCCTTGTCATCCTGTTCCGGCCGCAGGGCCTGCTCGGACGAGCCGAGGAGCGCACGGTATGACCCGGAACGGTAGACTGCTTCTCGTCGCGCTCGGCGTCGTCGTCATCGCCGGCCTGATCATCATCCCGATGAATTTCAACCGCTACGGCCTCTATATACTGAGCCAGTGGGCGGTGATGACCATCGCCGCGATGGGGCTCAACCTCACGCTCGGCTATGCCGGACAGGTGTCGCTGGCGCAGGGCGCTTTCGTCGGCATCGGCGCCTATGGTGCTGCGATCCTCACCACCCATGGCTGGCCTCTGATATCAGCGCTCGGGCTTGTCATCATCGTCTGCTTCATCGTCGGCTGGCTCTTGGGCTATCCGGCGCTGCGCGTGCAGCATCACTATCTCGCCTTCGTCACGCTCGCGTTTTCGACACTGGCGTTCCTGGTGTTCCGCAACGAGAGCTGGCTCACCAACGGGATCTACGGCATCAGCAACATTCCTCGTCCCGAAATCTTCGGCTTCCCGACCCGCAAGCCGCTGCCGTTCTACTACCTCTGTCTCGGCTCCCTCGGTCTCGTGACGCTCGCGATGTGGTGGCTGATCCGCTCGCCCTGGGGCCGCGCCTTCATGGCGTTGCGCGAAAATCCCATCCGGGCGCAGTCGCTCGGCATCGACACCCGCCGCTACACTTTGATGGCGTTTGCGATCGGCTCCGTGCTGGGCGGCATCGCCGGCGTGCTCTATGCGCCGCTGACGCAATATGTCGATCCGGTCCCGTTCAACCTGCAGCTCTCGCTCGATCTCCTGATGATGGTGATCGTCGGCGGTGCCGGCTTCATGCTCGGGCCGTTCCTCGGCGCCATGATCGCGGTGCTGCTGCCGGAGTGGCTGCGCGTCGCCGAGGGCTATTATCTGATGCTCTACGCGGTGGCGGTCATCCTGCTGCTGATCTATTCGCCGACCGGCATTCTCGGCATTCTCGATCGCTACCTCAGCTCACGCCGAACCCAGGCCGCGTCTGCACTGCGCGCTGCCGCCCAGTCCAAGCTGGAGGCCGCGCGATGACCGCAGTCCTCGACGTTCGCGACGTCAAGAAGAGCTTTGGCGGCATCACCGCCGTCAACGGCGTCAGCTTCGACGTGCAGGAGGGCGAGATCCTCGGCCTGATCGGCCCCAACGGCTGCGGCAAGTCGACGCTGTTCAACTGCATTCTCGGCCAGCTCGTGCCGAGCGCGGGCGAGGTCAGGGTCGACGGCAAGCTCGTCACCGGGCAACGGCCGTCGGAGCTCAATCGTCTCGGCGTCAGCCGCACGTTTCAGCTGTTGCAGGTCTTCCCGAAGCTGTCGGTGCGCGACAATCTGATCCTCGCCGGCCAGGAGCATCGCGGCAGCATGCTGTCGCGGCTGTTTGGTCCGTCGGACGCGGGCCTTACCGAGACCGCCGATCAGATGATCGGCTTCTTCAAGCTGGAGCACCTCGCCAACGAGGCGGCAGGTGGTCTGTCCTACGGCCAGCAGAAGCTGCTCGATGCCGCCATGGCCTTCATGGGCGGTCCGCGCCTGGTGCTGCTCGATGAGCCCGCCGGTGGCGTCAATCCGACCATGCTTGGCGATCTCAAGGAGCGTCTGATCGCGATCAACCGCGAGCGCCGCGCCACCTTCGTCGTGATCGAGCACAACATGGAGTTCGTGATGTCGCTGTGCTCGCGGGTGATGGTGATGGCGGAAGGCAGGGTGCTTGCGATCGGCAAGCCCGACGAGATCAGGGCCAATCCGGCCGTGATCGAAGCCTATCTCGGACATTGACGGAGGCGGCCGTGAGCGATCCCATTCTCGACGTCCAGAACCTCGTCGGCGGCTACGGCAAGATGACGATCCTCAACGGCACGACCTTCTCGGTCCCGGCGGGATCGATCACCACCGTGATCGGTCCGAACGGTGCCGGCAAGTCGACGGTGTTCAAGGCGATCTTCGGTCTGTTGAAGCTGCGCGAAGGCAAGGTGATTTTCAAGGGCCGCGACGTTACCGGCTTGAGCCAGCGCGCGCTGCTCGCCGCCGGCATCTGCTACATTCCGCAGGGTCGCAACATCTTCGGCGAGCTGTCGGTGCGTCACAACATCGAGCTCGGCGGCGTGGCCGCACCGCGCGAGTTCGATCTGGTCGCTCGTGTCGAGGCGGCGCTCGACGTCTTTCCGGTGCTGCGCAAGAAGGCCGATCGGCAGGCTTCGACCCTGTCAGGCGGCGAGCAGAAGCAGCTCGAGATCGCGCGCGGCCTTCTGCTCGAGCCGCAACTCGTGCTGATCGACGAGCCCTCCATCGGCCTGTCGCCCTTGATGGTGCAGCAGACCTTCGACATGCTGAAACGATTGCGTGACCGCCGCGTCTCGGTGCTGCTGATCGAGCAGAACGCGCGCTCGGCGCTGGAGATCTCCGACTACGGCATCGTGCTCGAGCTCGGCCGTACCCGCATCATCGACAAGGCCGACCGCGTGCTGGCCGATCCGCGCATCGGCCAGCTGTTCCTGGGCGGCGCGATGGAGGAGACGGCGGCATGAACCAGCGCTCGATCGCAACGGTCTCCATCTCTGGCGCACTCGATGAGAAGCTCAAGGCGATCGCTGCCGCCGGGTTCGACGCGGTCGAGATCTTCGAGAACGATCTGGTCGCGTTCGGGATGCGCCCGCGCGACATCGGGCAGATGTGCCGCGACCTCGGCCTTTCGATCTGCGCTTATCAGCCGTTCCGCGATTTCGAGGGCATGCCGGAGCCGCAGCGCGCGCGCAACTTCATTCGTGCCGAGCGCAAATTCGACCTGATGCAGGAACTCGGCACGGATCTGCTGCTGATCTGCAGCAGCGTCTCACAGGCCTCGCTCGGTGGCATCGATCGCGCCGCCGCCGATTTCCACGAACTCGGCGAACGCGCGGCGAAGCGCGGCCTGCACGTCGGCTACGAGGCGCTGGCCTGGGGCCGTCACGTGCACGACTATCGCGATGCCTGGGAGATCGTCCGCCGCGCCGATCACAAGGCGATCGGCGTCATCCTCGACAGCTTTCATGCGCTGGCGCCGGCGCTGCCGACCAACGCGATCCGCGCCATTCCGGCCGACAAGATCTTTCTGGTGCAGCTCGCCGACGCGCCGAAGCTCGAACTGGATGTGCTGTCCTGGAGCCGGCATTTTCGCAGCTTTCCGGGGCAGGGTGACCTGCCGGTCGGCGAATTCATGGAGGCGGTCGCCGCGACCGGCTATTCCGGGACGCTGTCGCTGGAGATCTTCAACGATCAGTTTCGCGCCGGCTCGGCGCCGCGCACCGCGCTCGACGGCATGCGCTCGCTGCTGCTGTTGCAGGATGACCTCGCCGGAAAAATCCCCGTGGCGTCGGCAAAGCCCCGCTTCGCGCCTCGCGTGAAGAGCCACGGCATCGGCTTTGTCGAGTTCGCCGTCAGCGAGGACAAGGCGGAGTCGCTCGCCACATTGTTCGGCCAGCTCGGCTTCCGCAACACCGGGCGGCATCGCAGCAAGGCGGTGCAGCGCTGGTCGCAGGGCGCGATCGAGCTCGTGATCAATTGCGAGCCGGCGAGCTTTGCGCATTCACACTACGTCACGCATGGGGCTGGCGTCTGCGCATTGGCGCTGGACGTCGACAGCGCCGCTCGTGCCATGGCGCGGGCGCAGTCCTTGAAGACGCGCACCTTCACCCAGCCTGTCGGGCCGGGGGAACTGGAAATTCCCGCCATCCATGGCGTCGGCGGCAGCCTGCTGTACTTCCTGGATACGCACGGCCGGCACTGGGACGTCGATTTCGAAGCAGTCGCCAGCGACAAGAGCACCGACCGGCTCGTCGCGGTCGATCACATCGCGCAGTCGATGCCGCATGAGGAGATGCTGTCCTGGCTGCTGTTCTATGCCGGGATCATCGACTTCTCGCGGCTGCCGCAGATGGAGATCGCCGACCCCCGTGGCCTCGTGCAGAGCCAGGCGATCGTCAACGGCGATCGCAGCCTGCGCTTCATCCTCAACGGCTCCTCGGCGACGCGCACCTTGTCCTCGCGTTTCATCTCCGAGTTCTTCGGTTCCGGCGTCCAGCACATCGCCTTCGCCTGCGACGACATTTTTGCAGCCGTGGCCGAGATGCGGGCCCGCGGCGCCGGCTTCCTCGACATTCCCGATAACTACTACGACGATCTCGAAGCCAAGTATGATCTTGCGCCTGAGACGATCGCAGCGCTCCGTGCCAACGAGATCCTGTACGACCGCGACGGCGACACCGAGTTCTTCCAGGTCTACACCCATATCTTCGAGGAGCGCTTCTTCTTCGAGATCGTGCAGCGACGCAACTACCAGGGCTTTGGCGCGGCCAATGCCCCGATACGCCTGGCGGCGCAGGCCCGCGAAGTGCGGCCGGACACGATGCCGCGGCTGTAGCTCAGGGCTCCGGCCGGATTCCAGGCAGCTGCACGATAGCTGCCGCCAGATACTCGATCACCAGCCGGACGCGCGCGATGCCGGCACGCTCCGGGACGATGAGCATGCTGAGTGGCACCGATGGCAGCTTGTGGTCGGGCAGGAGCACCGTCAGCCTGCCCTCGGCGACGAGGTCGTCGACCAGCCAGGCGTGCGCGGCGGCGATGCCACGCCCGGCCAGCACGGCTTCGCGGACGGCAAGTCCGTGATTGGTGCGGAAGCGGCCCGCGAACGGCACCTCGTGGCGGCCGCCATCCGGCGACATGAGCGTCAGCACGTCACTGCCGGCGACATTGGGCATGCGGATGCCGTCATGGCCGATCAGCTCCTGCGGCCCGCGCGGCGTGCCGCGCCGTGCCAGATAGCCGGGCGCCGCCACCAGCAGCCGGTGCGAATGGCCAAGCGCGCGCAGCTTCATCGAGCTGTCGCTGAGCGGAGCAAGACGCAGCGCGATGTCGACGCCCTCGCGCACCAGGTCGATGCGCTCGTCGGTCAGGTTGAGGTCGATGGCGATGTCCGGGTAGCGGTCCTGGAATGCGAACACCAGCCGGGTGACGTGCAGGATGCCGAAGGCGGCCGTGCAGGAGATGCGGATCATGCCGGCGGCGGCGCCGCGGGTGCCGCGCGCCTCGTCACCGGCCTGCTCGATCAGGCGCAGGATCTGCACGCAGTTGGCATAGTACAGGCTGCCCTCGGAGGTCAGGGTCACGCGCCGGGTGGTGCGACTCAGCAGTGGCACCCCGACCGCATCCTCCAGTTCCTGCAGGTGGCGCGAGATGGTGGACTGACCCAGCCCAAGCTCGCGCGCCACCGCCGACAGGCTGCCGCGCTCGGCGACGCGGACGAAGCTGCGCATATTGATGATGCTGACGCCTAATTTATCCATTAAACGGCATAATATTATCGATAAATGTCATATAGTGGATAAGTGAGCCGAGGTCTATGTGCTGGCGTGTTCCAGCAAAGGATCGAAAGCCATGAATGTGCTGCTCGTCTTCGCCCATCCCGAACCCCGCTCGCTAAACGGCGCCCTGCGCGACGTCGCCATCGCCGAGCTCCGGTCTCAAGGCCATCAGGTCAAGGTCTCAGACCTCTACGCGATGGGCTGGAAGGCGGCCGCCGACCGCGCCGACTTCCCCGAACTGCCGCCGGATGCGCGCCTCAACGTCGCCACCGCCTCGGGCGAGGCGTTCAAGACGCACACGCTCACCGACGACGTCAGGGCCGAGCAGGAGAAGCTGCTATGGGCCGACGCGGTGATTTTGCAGTTTCCGCTGTGGTGGTTCACGATGCCCGCGATCCTGAAGGGCTGGGTCGACCGGATCTATTCCTACGGATTCACGTATGGGGTCGGCGAGCACAGCGATAAGCGCTGGGGCAACCGCTACGGCGAGGGCGTGTTCGCCGGCAAGCGCGCGATGCTGGTGGTGACCACGGGCGGCTGGGAGGAGCATTATTCGGAGCGCGGCATCAACGGGCCGATCGACGATCTCCTGTTTCCGATCAACCACGGCATCCTGTTCTATCCCGGCTTCGACGTGCTGCCCGCCTTTGTGGCGCACCGGGTCAACCGGCTCGATGAGGCGGGCTTCGCGGACATCGCCGAGCGGCTGCGCGCGCGGATGCGGACGCTGTTCACGGATCAGCCGATTGCGTATCGGCGGCAGAACCACGGTGATTACCTGATCCCGTCGATGCAGCTGCGTCCCGAGCTCGGCAATGCCGATGCGCGCGGCTTCGCGCTGCATGTCGACGCCGCGCGATGATGTCGTCCCGGGCGCGGGCTCAGCCCGCGCCCATCGCGACCGCGATATGATAGGTCGCGAACGCCGCCGCATAGGCGAGCGCGAACATGTAGAAGAAGGTCACCGCCATCCAGCGCCAGCTGCCGGTCTCGCGCCGGATGACGGCGAGCGTCGAGGCGCATTGCGGGGCGAAGATGTACCAGGCGAGCAGCGCCAGCGCCGTGGCCAGGCTCCATTTGCTGGCCAGCACCTGTCCGATCTGCTCGGCCGCCTCCTTGCCGCCTTCGATCGCATAGACGGTGCCAAGCGCGGCAACTGCGACCTCGCGGGCCGCCATTCCGGGCACCAGCGCTACCGCGATCTGCCAGTTGAAGCCGACCGGCGTGAGCAGGGGAGCGATCGCTTGGCCGATCATCGCCGCGAGGCTGTAGTTGATCGCGGGCTCGGTCGCGCCCTCCGGCGGCTGCGGGAACGACGCCAGGAACCAGATCAGCACCATCATCGCGAAGATCGTGGTGCCGGCGCGCTGCAGGAACATCTTGGCGCGGGTATAGACGCCGATCGCGATGCTGCGCAACCGCGGCATCTTGTAGTCCGGCAGCTCCAGCATGAACGGCGCCGGCTGGTAGTCGCGCATCAGGAAGAACTTGACCAGGAACGAGACCAAGAGCGCGCTGATGATGCCGGCGGCATAGAGCCCGAACATCACGAGGCCCTGCAGGTTGACCAGGCCCCAGACCTTGGTCGGTGGGATGAAGGCCGAGATGATCAGCGTATAGACCGGGATCCGCGCCGAGCATGTCATCAGCGGCGCGATCAGGATCGTGGTGAGCCGGTCGCGTCGGTTGTCGATCACGCGCGTCGCCATGATGCCCGGAATGGCGCAGGCAAAGCTCGAGAGCAGCGGGATGAAGGCGCGGCCGTGCAGCCCGGCGCCGCCCATGATGCGGTCCATCAGGAACGCCGCGCGCGCCATGTAGCCGAAATCTTCCAAAAGCAGGATGAACAGGAAGATGATGATGATCTGCGGCAGGAAGACGATGACGCTGCCGACGCCGGAGATCACCCCGTTCTGCAGGAAGCTCTGCAGCAGGCCTTCGGGAAGCTCGTCGTGAACGAGCTGGCCAAGCGCATCGAAGGCCGCCGACAGCACCTGCATCAGCGGCTGGGCCCAGGCGAACACCCCTGAAACATCACGAACAGGATCGCCAGCAGGATCAGCAGGCCGCCGACCGGATGCAGCGCGACGGCATCGATCCGGGCGGTCCAGGTATCCGGGCCGCTCGGGCAGGCTGACCGTCTCCGCGATGATACGGTCGGCCTCGCGCTGCGTGGCGCGCAGCTCCGGGACCGTGAGAGGACGCCAGGTGTTGGCACGCTCTCCGGTGGCCGCGGCCGCCTGGGCCAGGAGCTCGTCGGTCAGCCGCAGCAGGTCGTCGGTGCCGCCCTTGCGCACGGCGATCGACGTCACTACCGGCACGCCCAGCGCCTGCGACAGCGCGGAGACGTCGACCGTGACGCCGCGCCGCTTGGCGATGTCGAACATGTTGAGCACGAGCGCCAGCGGCCGGCCGGTGCTCTTGAGCTCGAGCAGCAGCCGGATTGTCAACCTGAGGTTGGTGGAGTCAGCAACGCACAACACCAGATCGGGCAGGACCTCGCCGGTGGCACGTCCCAGCACGAAATCCCTGGTGATTTCCTCGTCAGGGCTGCGACCGCGCAAGGAATAGGTGCCGGGCAGGTCGACCAGGAGACCTGGCGGCCCTGCGGGGTGACGAATGCGCCCTCTTTGCGCTCGACCGTGACCCCGGGATAGTTCGCGACCTTCTGGCGGCTTCCCGTCAGCGCGTTGAACAGCGAGGTCTTGCCGCTGTTGGGCGTACCCACCAGGGCCAGATGCAGCAGAGGGCTTTCCATGACGACGCTTTCCGCGCGGCCTATGCCACGATGACGGCCATGGCCTCGCGCCGGCGGACCGCGACGGTGATGTTGTCGACACGCACGGCGATCGGATCGCGCCCGACGATCCCCTCATGCAGAATTTCGACCCGGGCGCCCTCGACGAAGCCCAGTTCGATCAACCGGCTCTCCAATTCGACGTCCGGCAGGGACGAGCTCGCGCCGCCCGCAGCCAGATGCTGGATTGTTCCGGTATAGCCTCGCCGGGCGAGACCGAGCGGCTGAGGCGGCCTTGTATCGCAGATTTCGCTCATAGCCTGTATTTTCAATCGCGTGCCAAGAGGTCAAGCGCGGCATGTGCAATGCCGCGGCATCTTAGAGCGATTTTAAACAGGCCGGGCGGACCGCCGTCTGATCTGCCTCAAGGGGCCGCGGCGGCTGCCGTGTGCCGGGTGTCCACCGCCGCCTTCGGCTCGAGGCCTGAAGAAGCTGCGGCGCGGCTCTTGAAGTGGTCGAGCACGAACAGCCGGATCGCCGAGGACAGGTTGCCCTGCTGGCGATTGTTGTCGATCTCGCCGACCAGCTCGGACAGGGTCATGTTACGGAGACCCGAAATCTCCTTCATGCCGTTCCAGAAGGCCTCTTCGAGGCTGACGCTGGTCTTGTGGCCTGCGACCACGATTGAACGTTTTACGACGGGCGACTTCATCACGCGTCCTCGCCATTGATACGATGTTGATCGAGTAATTCGTTCGCGCGCGTGTCGCGTTGGGCGTCAGTTGCGCGTTCGGACTTCGTCCTGCCGAAGCGAGCGCGGTTGCCTTCGGCGACCTTCGCTGCCTGATCGCGCTCCACGCGCTTTCTGAAACGCTTCAAGTTGATGATGTCACCCATGCTTGCTCCAATCATCTAAGTCATCGAACGTCGCGACGAGAGCATGCGCATTGCGCGGATGAGCCCAGGCGTTCTCCAGACAATCACGTCATCGCTCCCTGATAGTTCGATGGCCATTCGCGTCGTTGCGAGCGGGTTTGTTTACTCACCAAACGCAGCAGAACTTGTAGTCGAGAGTATCCTTTAGGGGTTAACAGCGAGAATTGCATCACCCCCCGTAGTACTACGGGACTACCGCTACGCTCTCCCCGGCCTCGTCATCCTCTCGGGTTGAACGAGGCTGTCGAATTCGTCCTCAGACACGAAACCGAGCCTTACAGCTTCCTCTTTCAGCGTCGTACCGTGCTGATGCGCTGATTTGGCGACCTTGGCCGCATTGTCGTAGCCGATCTTCGGCGCAAGCGCCGTCACCAGCATCAGCGATCGCTCCATCAGCTCGCGAATGCGAGCAGCGTCCGCCTGAATTCCGGTTATGCAATGTTCGCTGAATGAACGTGCTGAATCACCTAGTAATTGTATGGACTGCATCATGCAATGTGAGAGCAATGGTTTGTAGACGTTCAATTCGAAATGACCCTGGCTGCCGGCCACGGTGATCGCCGTGTGATTGCCGAACACCTGGCAGCACACCATCGTGAGCGCTTCGCATTGCGTCGGGTTCACCTTGCCCGGCATGATCGAGGAGCCGGGCTCGTTCTCTGGCAGGATCAATTCCCCCAAGCCGGAGCGCGGGCCTGAGCCGAGGAAACGGATGTCGTTCGCGATCTTGAACAGGCCGGTGGCCGCCGCGTTGAGCGCGCCATGGGCGTACACATAGGCGTCGTTGGACGCGAGCGCCTCGAATTTGTTGGCGGCGCTGGTGAAGGGCAGGCCGGTGATGTCGGCAACATGCTTGGCGAACAGCTTCGCGAATTTCGGATCCGCGTTGAGCCCGGTGCCCACGGCGGTGCCGCCCTGGGCCAGCGGCAACAGATCCCGCGCCGCCGTCTCGATTCTTGCGATCGCGCTCTCGACCTGCGCGGCGTAGCCGGAAAACTCCTGGCCGAGCGTGAGCGGCGTGGCGTCCTGGGTGTGGGTGCGGCCGATCTTGACGATGTCCGCGAACGCGTCCTGCTTGGCGCGCAACGCCGCCAGCAGCTCCGACAGCGCCGGCACCAGATGGCCCGAGATCGCGCGCGCCGCGGCGATGTGCATCGCGGTGGGGAACGAGTCGTTGGATGACTGGCTCATGTTGACGTGGTCGTTCGGATGCACGGGCTTCTTGGTCCCGCGTTCGCCTCCGAGCAGCTCGCTGGCGCGATTGGCGATCACCTCATTGAGGTTCATGTTGCTCTGGGTGCCCGAACCGGTCTGCCAGACGACCAGCGGGAAATGGTCGTCGAGCTTGCCGTCGATGACCTCCTGCGCCGCCTGGACGATGGCGTCCGCCATGCGCGGATCGAGCAGGCCGAGCTCGCGGTTGGCCTGGGCCGCAGCCATCTTCACCAGCGCGAGCGCGCGCACGATGCCGATCGGCATGCGGTCGTGGCCGATACGGAAATTCTGCCGGCTGCGCTCGGTCTGCGCGCCCCAATAGCGGTCGGCGGCGACCTCGATCGGGCCGAAGCTGTCGGTCTCCGTGCGCGTCGATCCGTGCGATGATGAATTAGCTGAATGTGCCATGAAGCATGCCCATGATTGGTGGTGAACCGGCGTCGACCGGTTCAAGCATGCTTCAATCTAGTGGTCCAACCGTCGTTCCGCGCGGCGAAAGCACCTACTTCTTGCGGAAACGGTCCAGGCGCACGACTTCGGCACCTTCCCCCGGCGAAGCCGGCGGGGGCGGCTTGTCGTCGCTGGTCTCGGCCGGCGCCGCAGGCAGCGGACCTGCAATGGCCGATGGCGCCGGTGCCGCCGGCAGTTTCGGTGCCGCCGGTGTCTCGGCAATCGCCTCCGACGGCTCGAACTGCAGTCCGAATTGCACGGACGGATCGAAGAAGCTCTTGATCGCGTGGAATGGCACCACGAGGCGCTCAGGGATGCCGCCGAACGACAGGCCGACCTCGAACCGATCCTCCGAAACCACCAGATCCCAGAACTGGTGTTGCAGGATGATCGTCATCTCCTCCGGATATTGCGCCAAGAGCCGCGGCGACAGCTTCACGCCCTCGGCCTTGGAGATGAAGGTGATGAAGAAATGGTGTTCGCCCGGGAGTCCATGGGCGGCAGCGTCGGTCAGCACCCGGCGCAGCACCCCGCGCAACGCGTCGCGCGCCAGCACATCGTATCGAATATGATCCGTCGCCATGATCGGTCCTGTGTCGTGTGGGGGCTGCGCCCGACGTTTCGGGCCGCCGCGCCCGCAGGCAGCAGCAGTCCCGACTCGCGTCAGTCGCATCGTACCCTGCACCGGCGCTGAGGTCAGCAGCCAAGCGGTCGATTGCAGATATGGGAACGGGTAGAAGCTGGCGGAAGTCCGGTCAACGATGGAATGAACGGAAGCCGTGCCAAAAACCTGGGGACAGCAAAACCCGTGAAGCGGGGGCCGGTCAAAGTAAAAGTCCGGTCAAAGTGAAAGTGGAGGCTTCTGTTGCCAGGTGCCTCCGAACCCCGCCTAACGGAGCTTAACCCGTTAGGACTTTAAGGTGGTCTTTCAAACTGCGTTACGCAGCCTGAGCAACCGGAGCAAAGTTGTCGTTGGCAACTATTGCAGTAGCCCGATAACGGCGGAACAATACCGGGAAAAAGCTCGCCCTTTACGCCCTCGTCGATCCTATTTCGCCCCCGCCAAAACCCATCCGTCGATGGGCTTTGGTGGAGGCGCCGGGTACCGCCCCCGGGTCCGAATGGTTTATTTCGACGGCGATTTATTTCCATAGCCGGCAAGCCGGCACCTCCTATATAGGCCGCCGGCCGGCGGATGCACAGGGCCGAAACGCCGCGGCGCGCGACAAAAATGTGGGCGGCTGCCGGGAACCCCCGGTTCGACCTTGGCAGCCTGGTTTTCGTCCTCCTACAGTGCGGCATGCCTCCCGAAGTTGCGCCGGTTGCCTCGCCCGCGGCCGACATCGCCAGACACCCGCCCAGCCTCCGCACGCTCTTCTTCGCATTCGCGAAAATGTCGCTGTCGGGCTTCGGCGGCGTGCTGGTGTTCGCGCGGCGTGCGATCGTCGATGAGCACCGCTGGATGACGGCGGAGGAGTTCAACGCGACCTTCGCGCTCTGTCATTTCCTGCCCGGACCGAACATCGTGAATTTCTCCGTGGTGTTCGGCGCGCGATTGCGCGGTGTCGCGGGCGGAATTGCTGCCTTTGCCGGCCTGCTCGGACCCCCGATGCTGCTGATCACCTCTCTCGGCGCGATTTACGGTCATTTTGGACAAGCCGACACGTGGCGACGGGGGCTTGCAGGCGTGTCCTGCGTGGCCGTGGGCCTGCTGGCGTCGGTGGTGTTTCGCATGGTCTCGCCGCTCCTGAAGAAGAGCGACGTGGCGGGCGTTGCCGTCGTGGCTGGCGTGTTCGCGGCGATCGGGCTGGCGCGCCTGCCGCTTCAGGAGGTTCTGCTGGTGGCCGTGCCGCTCAGCCTTGCCGTCACCTATGCCAAGACGCGGTGGGCACGATGAGCGGGGACGACAATCCGTTGTTCCAGCTGTTCTGGACCTTTGCGTTGATCTCGCTGTTTGCGGTTGGCGGCGCAGTGGCGGCGATTCCCGAACTTCAGCGTGTTGCAGTCGAGGTCCGGCACTGGATGACGGACAAACAGTTCGCCGATCTGTTCGCACTCTCGCAATTGTCGCCCGGGCCCAACGTTCTGATCGTCACCCTGATCGGCTATTCGGTCGCAGGCGTGGCAGGTGCGGCGGTGGCGACGATCGCGATGTGCGGTCCCACCGCCGTGCTCTCCTATTTCGTCAGCCGCTGGCTCTCGAACGCGCGGGATGCGCGCTGGCCCGCCATGCTGCAGGCGACGCTGGTGCCGCTGTCGATTGGTTTGATGGCGGCGAGCGCATGGATTCTCGGTCAGGCTTCCGACCAGACGTGGCGGGCGTTCGCGCTGACGGTCCTTGCCGCACTCATTGCATCTATGACGCGACTCAATCCGCTCTGGCTGCTCACCGCGGGCGGCTGTCTTGGTTTTGCTGGCCTTCTCTAGGGAAAGTCGCTAGGCAAAATAGAAGCGCGACCGGTTTGCTCCGGGCGGCCGAACGAAAACAGTGCCGGCCATCAAGGCCGATTGGGGAGGGCGAGGCATGGCCGAGACCACGGGCCAATTGTCGGGCGAAACGGCGGGCATGCCGGCCGCCCGCAGCGTGACCGGCGCATCGATCATTCTGGTCCTTGCCTTCGCGCCACAGATCATCGAACTGCTGATCGCCCTGGCCGGTCTTGTAGGTCCACTATCCGGACGCGGTCCGCTGCAGGTCGTTGCAGCCCATGCGTCGGCCTTGTCGATGGCGATCCCGAGTCTGGCGCAGCAATATGCCGCAAGCGGCAAGACCTCGCTGTCTTCCGATGTTCTGCTGACTCTCATCTACACCTATCCGCTGATCGCGGTCGCGGTGTTCACATTCATGGTACGTCCACGCGCGCCGCAGGACTATTTCGGCGGCGTCGTGCTGATGGCGATCGCGCTGTTCGCGTTGTGGGCCTCCAGCGACCTGCAGGGCATGCGTGGCTTCTCGTTCGGCGCCGGAACTGCGCCGCGGATGTTCGGCCTGCTGCTGTTGGGGCTCGGAGCTGCCGTGGCGGTGATCGGCGTCGTGAGTGAAGGCGCGCAGCTTGCGACCTATCACTGGCGCGGACCGCTGTTCGTCTCGCTCGCGATCCTGACCTTCGCCGTCTCCATTCGTCCGCTCGGACTATTGATCACGGGGCTTGCAAGCTTCCTGATCGCGGCGATCGGCAGCCCCGAGACGCGCTGGCGCGAGGCCCTGATCGTCGGCATCTGCCTGACCGGCGGCTGCGCGCTGCTATTCCCCTACGTGTTGGGGTTGCCGATGCCGCTGTTGCCGCGTTTCCTTTTGCCGTGAGGGCGTGATGGATCTGTTTGCAAATCTCGCCCACGGTTTCGCCGTCGCGTTGTCGCCAATCAATCTGCTGATGTGCCTGATCGGCGCGCTGGTCGGCACGCTGGTCGGTGTGCTCCCGGGCATCGGGACCATCGCCACCGTCGCGATGCTGCTGCCGATCACCTTCGGCCTGCCGCCGGTCGGCGCGCTGATCATGCTGGCCGGCATCTACTACGGCGCCCAGTATGGCGGCTCGACCACGTCGATCCTGGTCAACATTCCCGGCGAGGCGACGTCGGTGGTGACCGCGCTCGACGGCTTCCAGATGGCGAAGCAGGGCCGTGCCGGTCCGGCGCTGGCGATTGCCGCGATCGGCTCATTCTTCGCCGGCTGCGTTGCCACCGTGCTGATCGCGATCCTCGGAGCGCCGCTGACCAAGCTCGCGCTGGCGTTCGGCCCGGCCGAGTATTTCTCGCTGATGGTGCTCGGCCTGATCTTCGCGGTCGTACTGGCGAAGGGCTCGGTGCTGAAGGCGATCGCGATGATCGTGCTCGGCCTGCTGCTGTCGATGGTCGGCTCGGACATCGAGACCGGCGTCTCGCGCATGGCCTTCAACATTCCCGAGCTCGCCGACGGCCTGGGCTTTGCCACCGTCGCGATGGGCGTGTTCGGCTTTGCCGAGATCATTCGCAATCTGGATGCCGGCGCGGAGATGGACCGCGACCTCGTGCAGAAGAAGATCACCGGCCTGATGCCGACCAGGAAGGATCTCGAAGGACTCCGCGCCGGCGATCCTGCGCGGCACGGTGCTCGGTTCGATCCTCGGCATCCTGCCGGGCGGAGGTGCGGTGATCGCCTCGTTCGCGGCCTATACGCTGGAGAAGAAGATCGCGCGAGATCCGTCGCGGTTCGGTCGCGGCGCGATCGAAGGCGTCGCGGCGCCGGAAAGCGCCAACAATGCGGCGGCGCAGACCTCCTTCATTCCGCTGCTGACGCTCGGCATTCCGCCGAACGCGGTCATGGCGCTGATGGTCGGCGCGATGACCATCCACGGCATCGTGCCGGGCCCGCAGGTGATGCAAAAGCAGCCCGATCTGGTCTGGGGCATGATCGCCTCGATGTGGATCGGTAATCTCATGCTGATCATCATCAACCTGCCGCTGGTCGGCATCTGGGTGCGGCTCTTGCGCGTGCCATACCGGCTGATGTTCCCGTCGATCGTGATCTTCTGCGCGATCGGCATCTATTCGGTCAACAACGCGCCGGTCGACGTCGTCCTGGCGGGCGCGTTCGGCATCGTCGGCTACTGGCTGATCAAGCATGATTTCGAGCCGGCGCCGCTGTTGCTCGGCATGGTGCTGGGTCCGTTGATGGAGGAGAACCTGCGCCGGGCGCTGCTGATCTCGCGCGGCGACTGGTCGGTGTTCCTGACGCGGCCGCTGTCGGCCATGCTGCTCGTGATCGCGGCGGGGCTGTTGGTGCTGGCGGTGCTGCCGACGCTGCGCCGCAAGCGCGACGAGGTCTTTGTGGAAAGCGAAGGCTGACCTGCGTCGGCGGACCGGACGCCGGTGAGGGGGCGCGATCGTCAATGGTCGCGATCCTCAAGCCGGCGAGCTGGTACGGAACGGCTATGGATCGGGGCGGAACGTGCGGTTCCACCCTTCTCATTTGCGGCGGCGGCCGACATTTTTCGGGGTATAATCGGCGGCCAGGCCGAGTCGAGGCTAGGGCCGGGCGATCCCTGCCGTTAAATTCGCCGCCTTCTGCGAAAGGCCGCCAGCGCGCACCATGCACCAGTATCACGACCTGCTCGAACGCATCCTGTCCGACGGCGCCGAGAAGCACGACCGCACCGGCACCGGCACGCTGTCGGTGTTCGGCCACCAGATGCGCTTCAACCTTGCGGCCGGCTTTCCGCTGGTGACCACCAAGCGGCTGCCGCTGAAGGCGATCGTGCACGAGCTGCTGTGGTTCCTGAAGGGCGACACCAACATCAAATATCTGCACGACAACGGCGTCACCATCTGGGACGAGTGGGCCGATGCCGATGGCGATCTCGGCCCCGTCTACGGCTATCAGTGGCGCTCGTGGCCGACGCCGGACGGCGGTCATATCGACCAGATCACGAACGTGATCGACATGATCAGGCGCAATCCGGATCTGCGCCGGCTGATCGTGACGGCCTGGAACCCGGCCGACGTCGAGAAGATGGCGCTGCCGCCGTGCCACTGCCTGTTCCAGTTCTATGTCGTAAACGGCAAATTATCGTGCCAGCTCTACCAGCGCTCGGCCGACGTCTTCCTCGGCGTGCCCTTCAACATCGCATCCTATGCGCTGCTGACGATGATGGTGGCGCAGGTGACGGGACTGAAGCCCGGCGAATTCGTGCACTCCTTCGGCGACGTGCATCTCTATTCCAATCACATCGAGCAGGCGCGGCTGCAGCTCACGCGCGCGCCCCGTCCGCTGCCGACCATGACGCTCAATCCGGACGTCAAGAACATCTTCGGCTTCCGCTACGAGGACTTCGCGCTCGCCGGCTACGATCCGCACCCGCATATCAAGGCCGAGGTCGCGGTCTGACGCATGCCGGTTTCGATCCGTAGCGCCCGGCCTGAGGACATCGGAAGCGTATTCGCGCTGATCCGGGAGCTCGCCGACTACGAGAAGCTCTCGCACGAGGTCGGTGCGAGCGAGGCCGACATTGCCGGCGCGCTGTTCTGCGAGCATCCGACGCTGTTCTGCGATCTCGCCGAATGGAACGGCGCGGTGGCCGGCTTCGCGGTCTGGTTCGTCAACTTCTCCACGTTTGCCGGCAAGCCAGGGATCTATCTCGAAGACCTGTTCGTGCGGCCGGCGTTTCGCCGCAATGGCATCGGCCAGGCCTTGCTCGGTCACCTCGCGCGCACCTGCGTCGAAAAAGGCTGGGCGCGGCTGCAATGGTCGGTGCTCGACTGGAATGCTCCTTCCATCACTTTCTACAAATCGCTCGGCGCCGAGCTCATGGACGAGTGGACGCTATGCAAGGTGACCGGCGAGGCTCTGGCTCAACTGGCGGAGAGGGCGCCGTGATCGAGATTGTGCTGATCGTCGCAGTCGCCGACAACGGCATCATCGGCGCCGCCGGTGCGATCCCGTGGCGGCAGAAGAGCGACATGCAGCGCTTCAAGGCGATGACCATGGGCCGCCCGATCGTGATGGGCCGCAAGACCTTCGTCTCGTTTCCGCGCCGGCCGCTGCCGGGCCGCACCAACATCGTCGTCACCCGCGATGCCGAGTTTCGCGCGCCGGGCGCGATCGTGACCCATACCGTCGATGAAGCGCTCGGCATCGCGCGTGGTGATGCGCTGCGGCGTTCAGCCGCGGAGATCGCGGTCATCGGCGGCACCGAGCTCTTTACCGCGACGATGCCGATCGCCGACCGGCTGGAGATCACCGAGGTACATGCGAACCCGCCTGGCGATACCGTGTTTCCGGCGATCGACCCGGCGCAATGGGAGGAGGTGGCGCGGGAGCGCCATGCCTCGGGGCCTGACGATCAGGCCGAATTCTCCTACGTCACCTATCGCCGGCGGCGGTAAGCGTTTCGCCGGTGGGATCGACGCGACGGCCCCCTCAAGACCATCCGTTAATGATGAAGTCGCGCAGTTTGGCCGCGTGGCGGAGCTGAGGCCGCGGCAAACCGGCGCTTCCGGCCCTGTTTACGTTGACAAAACCCGGTTCGGGCTTAGCTGGAGCGCTACGTTGTAAGGGGCGGGGCCGTCCCTTATAACCCGGCGACCGTCGGGGCCGGCGTTGGTGTACACTCAGCCTCTCGGAGGAGATCGATCGATGGCGTGGAAGAATCAGGGCGGAGGCCCGTGGGGTCAGGGTCCGAAGGGGCCCTGGGGCTCGGGACCGCAACCGGTCGGTCCAAGGCCGCCCGACCTGGAAGATCTTCTGCGGCGCGGCCAGGACCGGCTGCAGCAGTTCGTGCCGGGCGGCGGCTTCGGCACCGCGGGCGTGCTCCTGATCGTGCTCGGCGCCATCATCATCTGGCTCGCCTCCGGCATCTACCGCGTGCAGTCCGAGGAGCTCGGCGTCGTGCTGCGCTTCGGCAAATATGTCCGCGATGAGCAGCCGGGCCTGCGCTATCACCTGCCTTATCCGATCGAGACCGTGCTGCTGCCCAAGGCGCTGCGCGTCAACTCGATCTCGATCGGCATCACCGCCAATGAGGATCCCGGCCGGCGCGGCCGAGGCGGTCGCGATGTCCCCGAGGAAAGCCTGATGCTGACCGGCGACGAGAACATCGTCGACGTCGACGTTACCGTTCTCTGGCGCATCAAGCCGAAGGGCGCGGCCGACTTCCTGTTCAACATCCAGAACCCCGAGGGCACCGTGAAGGCGGTGGCCGAGAGCGCGATGCGCGAGGTGATCGGCCGGTCCAACATCCAGCCGATCCTCACCGGTGCCCGCACCGTGATCGAGCAGAACGTGCAGGAACTGATGCAGAAGACGCTCGACAGTTACGGCTCCGGCATCCAGATCACCCAGGTGCAGATGCAGAAGGTCGATCCGCCGGCCCAGGTGATCGAGGCGTTCCGCGACGTCCAGGCGGCGCGTGCCGACCTCGAGCGTCTCCAGAACGAAGCCCAGACCTACGCCAACAAGGTCGTGCCGGATGCGCGCGGTCGCGCCGCGCAGATCCTGCAGGTCGCCGAAGGCTACAAGGAGCAGGCGATCGCCGAGGCCAAGGGCCAGAGCGCGCGCTTCCTCAAGGTCTATGACGAGTACAAGAAGGCGCCCGACGTGACCCGCGAACGGATCTATCTCGAGACCATGGAGCGCGTGCTCGGCGGCTCGGAGAAGCTCGTGCTCGACAGCGGTGCCTCCGGCGGCCCCGTGCCGCTGCTGCCGCTCGGCGATCTCCTGCCGCGCCGTCCGGCGCCGGCCGCTCAGCAGGGAGGCGTCCGATGAGGTCCCCCGTTGCAGGCATCGTGGCGCTCGTCGCCGTGCTCGTGCTCGTCGTCATCGGCTACAGCTCGTTGTTCACCGTGCAGCAGACCGAGCAGGCGCTGGTGGTGCGGTTCGGCAAGCCGGTCGACGTCGTCACCCAGCCCGGCCTGAACTTCAAGGCGCCGTTCATCGACAACGTGATCTCGATCGACAAGCGCATCCTCGACCTCGAGAACCCTCGCAGGAAGTGATCGCCTTCGACCAGAAGCGGCTCGTCGTCGACGCCTTCGCGCGCTACAAGATCAAGAACGCGCTGCAATTCTACCAGAGCGTCGGCTCGATCCAGACCGCCAATGTCCAGCTCGGCACGCTGCTCAACGCGTCGTTGCGCCGCGTGCTCGGCGAGGTCACCTTCACGCAAGTCGTGCGCGACGAGCGTGAGGCGCTGATGCGCAAGATCCGCGATCAGCTCGACAAGGAGGCGGACGCCTATGGCATCCAGGTGGTGGACGTCCGCATCCGCCGCGCCGACCTGCCGGAGGCCAACAGCCAGGCGGTGTACAACCGGATGAAGACCGAGCGGCAGCGCGAGGCCGAGGAGTTCCGGGCGCTCGGCGGCCAGAAGGCCCAGGAGATCAGGTCCAAGGCCGATCGCGAGGCCACCGTGATCGTCGCCGAGGCCAACTCGCAGGCGGAGCAGACCCGCGGCGCCGGCGATGCCGAACGCAACCGGCTGTTCGCCGAGGCCTACAGCAAGGACCGCGACTTCTTCGCCTTTTACCGCTCGATGTCGGCGTATGAGAACGGTCTGAAATCCGGCGACACCCGCTTCCTGCTGCGGCCCGATCTCGGAGTTCTTCCGCTACTTCGCCAACCCCTCGGGGAAGCCGGCGGCGGAGACGCCGTCCACCGCCAGCTCGACCGCGGCCGTCGCGGTGCCGGCGCCCAAGCCCTGATGGCGCCTGCCTCGATGCCAGCGCCGTTGGTCGGGGTGAATAAGAGTTGACATGGACGGGGCGAAGCCGTTGCTTCGCCCCGTTACATATCAAGAAGATCGAACGGGAGGTCCGGGTCCGATGAGGTCCATTGCGTTTTCCGATTTCCTCATCGGATTGGGTATCCTGTTCGTGCTCGAAGGCCTGTTGTTCGCGGCCAGTCCGGAGTGGATGCGGCGGGCGATGAAGACCGCGATGACCACGCCCGACAACGTGCTGCGCGCGGTCGGCATCGGCTCGGCGGTGGCCGGCCTGGTCCTGATCTGGGTGATCCGGCGGCCGATCTGAGCGGCGGATTGTCGTGCGTTAGCGTGCCCGTCGCACCGGAACGGGGCCCGACTGCGGCAATGACGTCCGCCGCCCGGCCAACGCCATTGTGAGGCGATGGCTGCGCCATTTTGCCGTATTAGGTCGCCCTCAATGATGAATCTGCCGCCCGATCCGGCGTGCTTGCGTCCCCCGCCGGTTCCGGCGCACTGTAACGGTTGAATTTGCCGACTTTTCTGGAGATCCGCCCGATGACCGCAACCCTTGCTTTCAGCCGTCGACTGCGCCCGATCCTGACCGCGGCGGTTCTTGCCGCGGGCTGGGCGCTCGCGCCGGCCCCGGCCTCGGCGCGGGGGCCGGAGGGGATCGCCGATGTCGCCGAAAAGGTGATCGACGCGGTCGTCAACATCTCGACCTCGCAGACCGTCGAGCCCAAGGGCGGTTCGTCCGAGGGGCGAAATGCCAATCCACAGGTACCACCGGGCTCGCCGTTCGAGGAGTTCTTCGACGACTTCTTCAAGAACCGCCGCGGCGGTCCGGGCGGCCGGGGCGGCGCCGACAACTCGCCGCGCCGCACCAACTCGCTGGGCTCGGGCTTCATCGTCGACGAGTCGGGCGTTGTCGTCACCAACAACCACGTCATTGCCGATGCTGACGAGATCAACGTCATCATGAACGACGGCACCAAGATCAAGGCCGAGCTGGTCGGTGTCGACAAGAAGACCGACCTTGCGGTGCTGAAGTTCAAGCCGCCTCGGCCGCTGACGGTGGTCAAGTTCGGTGACCTCGACAAGCTGCGGCTGGGCGACTGGGTGGTCGCGATCGGCAACCCGTTCAGCCTCGGCGGCACCGTCACCGCCGGCATCGTCTCGGCCAAGAATCGCGACATCTCGTCGGGGCCCTATGACAGCTACATCCAGACCGACGCCGCCATCAACCGCGGCAATTCCGGCGGCCCGCTGTTCAACCTCGACGGCGAGGTCATCGGCGTCAACACGCTGATCATCTCGCCGTCGGGCGGCTCGATCGGCATCGGCTTCGCGGTGCCCTCGAAGACCGTGGCCGGCGTCGTCGACCAGTTGCGCCAGTTCGGCGAGCTGCGCCGCGGCTGGCTCGGCGTCCGCATCCAGGGCGTCACCGATGAGATCGCCGAGAGCCTCAACATCAAGCCGGCGCGCGGCGCGCTCGTTGCCGGCGTCGACGACAAGGGGCCGGCGAAGCCGGCCGGCATCGAGCCGGGCGACGTCGTCGTCAAGTTCGACGGCCATGACATCAAGGAGCCGAAGGACCTGTCGCGCATCGTCGCCGACACCGCCGTCGGCAAGGAGGTCGACGTCATCGTCATCCGTAAGGGCCAGGAGCAGACGCTCAAGGTCAAGCTCGGCCGGCTCGAGGACAACGAGAAGGTCCAGCAGGCGGCGATCAAGAAGGACGAGCCGGCCGAAAAGCCGGTGACCCAGAAGGCGCTCGGGCTCGATCTCGCCGCGCTGTCGAAGGACCTGCGCGCCCGCTACAAGATCAAGGACAGCGTCAAGGGCGTCGTCGTCACCGGCGTCGACCAGGCCTCCGACGCCGCCGAGAAGCGCCTGTCGGCCGGAGACGTCATCGTCGAGGTCGCCCAGGAGGCGGTGACCTCGGGCGCCGACATCAAGAAGCGCGTCGACCAGCTCAAGAAGGACGGCAAGAAGTCGGTGCTGCTGCTGGTCTCCAACGCCGACGGCGAGCTGCGATTTGTGGCGCTGAGCCTGCAGTAGGGCACGATGCAATAGGGTGGGCAAAGGCGCGCCACCGGAGCGTCCTTGATACGAGGACCCATCGCGCGCCGTGCCCACCACATCTGGCTCTGAGCTCGCGGCACGTCGGTGGGCACGCGACCGCCCTGCGGGCGGCTGCCTTGCCCACCCTACGCGACCTCACCGACTGCGCCGACACCCTCCGCTGCCGTCCCGGCCTTGCGCCGGGACCCATAACCCCAGGGAGCAGTTTGGGGCGGGCTGATCATTGGCGGTTTGCCCATCACGACGGCCGCGGCGTATGGGTCCCGGATCGGCGCCCCGACGCGCTGGCGCGCGCCGTGGCTTTCCCGGGACGACGACGGTTCGCAAGGCGATTTCACGGCTCAAACAGCGATCGACATAGCTTTGCAGTCCCGCGGCGCATCACGCCCGAGGTCTGCGTTCAGGTCGTCCCTCCAAAAATGCAGAGGGCGCAGGGAATGCCGGGTGAAGGCCTCACCCATGGCCCGCCTGCGAAAAAAATGCAGGCGGCAGGTACCACAGGCAAAGCCGAACACGCCGGCGGGCTCAAGCGGTCGTCGCAACAGCAAGTGTTTTCATTCCGGACAGGAGCTCGTCAAGCGCCTCTGCTGGGGTTTTCCATCCCAGCGTCTTTCTCGGTCGGGAATTGAGCGCTGCGGCCACAGCGGCGATCTCGTCAGCATCGTAGACGCTCAGATCGGTGCCTTTCGGGAAGTACTGCCGCAGCAGGCCATTTGTGTTCTCGTTCGTGCCACGCTGCCAAGGGCTTCTTGGATCGCAGAAGTAGACCTGAAGGCCTGTATCGATCTTGAGGTCACTGTGCTGAGCCATCTCGGTCCCCTGATCCCAAGTCAGCGAGCGGCGTAGTTCCTTGGGCAAGGTGATAATGGTGCGCGTGATCGCATCGCGTACCGCTTCAGCTCCGTGTCCGGAGAGCGCAGGCCCGTCCTTCGTACGTGGGCCGTCTTCAAATCCCGGCAAGCGTGGCAAGTGCAGCAGCATTGTAAACCGTGTGCTGCGTTCGACGAGCGTGCCGATTGCCGAGCTCTCGGAGCCGACGATCAGATCTCCTTCCCAATGTCCCGGCACGGCGCGATCCGCGACTTCGGCCGGACGTTCACTGATCATGATCTCTGGCGATACGAAGCCTTTGCTACGCTTTCGCGTGCGCGCCCGAGGCACCCGCAGCGCACGTCCCGTTCGCAAGCAGGCCGCCAACTCCCGGTTCAGCGCACCTCGGCTCTGAACAAAAAGCGCCTGGTAAATGGCTTCGTGGCTGATCCGCATCGTCTCGTCATCCGGGAAGTCGATCGGCAAGCGTTGGGCGATCTGCTCAGGACTCCAGGCTTTTGCCCATCGCCGTTGCTGGTCCGAACCCGCACGACCGGCCTTCCGCCGGACGCCGCCTGGAGGCACGACAACGCCGGCAAGCCGTTCTTCAACATAAGTGCGCAAGGCGGAGTTGCTTGCAAGCTTGCTCGGCTTGGGGCGCCGGGCCGATCGATCTGCATGCCACTGGGCGGCCGTCGCTCGATAGGCCATCTTGCCGCCGTGCGTGGCCGCATTGCGATCGAGCTCACGAGAGATGGTCGAGGGAGACCGATCGAGGCGCCGCGCTATTTCTCGTACAGAATGGCGCTGCGCATTCAGCAGGGCAATCTCTTCGCGTTCAGAGAAAGAGAGGCGTCGGCCGGAGAGCGGCTTCGCCGAAGATCTGAACATCGCTGGTGTCACGCCGCCCGCCCTTCGAAACAATCGAGGGCCGACAGCATCTGACAATCCAGCAGCCAGCGCAGCCTTCTCGCTGTTCAATCCGGCGGCAATCCCCCGCCAAAACTTCTGCTGTTCCGCACGCCCCGCCACTGGTGGGCGACCCATCGATCCCAGCTTCGCCCGCGTTGATCGCCGCTTTCGGATACCCATCGCAACCTCCTCATCGAGTGTTGCGACGACCGATTGAATCCGCCGCCGGCATTCCCTGCGCGATGGTCTTCACGCTTATACGCAGTCTCCCTGGTGCGCCGGGCTTGTTGGCCACCATGTCGCACGACGCGCTCACGCGCGTCATGCTGGACACCAGCATCGGGGTGTCAGGACGCTGCGACTTCACGTCCGCAAGGGAATCGTTCGTCCGCACTCCCGTTGAAGAGAATGCTGCGATCTCT
The DNA here is from genome assembly GCA_050641875.1 of Bradyrhizobium oligotrophicum. Lineage (GTDB taxonomy): Bacteria > Pseudomonadota > Alphaproteobacteria > Rhizobiales > Xanthobacteraceae > Bradyrhizobium > Bradyrhizobium oligotrophicum_B. Next base: position 495,384 of record CP192619.1, on the reverse strand, counting down.
CGCGGCCACCGCTCCCCGCCTCGCGTGTCGTGACGATCGCGCGCAACGCCCCTCCGCAGTGAGGCGGGATGGCGCTAGACAATCATGAATTCGTAAAAATAGCAAGATATTTATTTTTTTCGGAAATAAGCTGCGAGCCCGCGGCAGCCGCTGCACGGCGGGCACTTGCTCAGACGGACACTTGCTCAGAGCGACCGCTGGTTGACCCGCTTCGACAGCGCCTCGGCATTCTCCTTGCGCTCGGAATAGCGGTCGACCAGATACTCCGCCCGGTCGCGCGTCAGCAGCGTGAACTTGACGAGCTCTTCCATCACGTCGACGACGCGATCGTAATAGGGCGACGGCCTCGTGCGGTCAGTGTCGTCGAACTCCGCGAAGGCCTTCGGCACCGAGGACTGGTTCGGAATGGGGATCAGGCGCATCCAGCGGCCGAGCACTCGCAACTGATTGACGGCGTTGAACGACTGCGAGCCGCCGCTGACCTGCATCACGGCCAACGTCTTGCCCTGCGTCGGCCGGACGGCCCCGAGCGACAGTGGGATCCAGTCGATCTGGGTCTTCATCACGCCGGTCATCGCGCCGTGCCGCTCCGGCGAGCACCACACCATGCCTTCGCACCAGGTCACGAGATCGCGCAGCTCGCGGACCTTCGGATGATCCGGCTCGGCGTCGTCGACCAGCGGCAAGCCCCGAGGATCGAAAGTCCGTGTCTCCGCGTCGAAGCGCACGAGAATGCGCGCCGCTTCCTCGGTGAGCAGCCGGCTGAACGAGCGTTGCCGGAGCGATCCGTAGAGCAGCAGGATTCGCGGAGGGTGGGAGGAGAGCTCAGGCTCCAGCAGCTTGGCGCGGTCGATGGGATGGAATGAGAATTCGTGCAATTGAGGCATCGTGTCAGACAACGCGGTATCCTCCGCAAAATGATCGGCGTTGGCCGTCCTCGTTCGAAATCCGCCGGCACAAGCGCTCAGAACGCGATGTCCGCGGCGACCGCTTCGATGCCGGCCTTCGCGCAGATGTCGTCGTTATCGCCTCCGGGCGCGCCGGATACGCCGATCGCTCCGATCTGCTGGCCAGCGGCCCTCTATTGGCATGCCGCCGCCGACCATGACAACGCCGGGAAGGTTGACGATGGCCCGTTCCGCGGCGTCCGGTCGTGCCAGGCGGGCGGCGAGCGTGCTCGTCGCCTCGCGCCAGCTCGCGGCCGTCCGCGCCTTGCCCGTCGCGGCCTCAAGCGTGTGCCAGCCGGCGAAACGGTCGCGCAGTGTGACCAGTGCAAGCCCCGACGGATCGCTCACGGTTACGGCCGCCTGCCAGCCGCGTTTGCGGCACTCCGCGAGCGCCGCCTGTGCGGCCTTGAGCGCCGTGTCCGGCGCGATGATGCGCCGCGTCCACGTGGGTTCATCGGCGCGCGCAATGACAGCCGGGCCGAGAAGGAGGACGGCTGCGAGCAGCGGACGCAACACCATCACGCCGACAGCCATTTCGCCATGTCCTCGGCCTTCGGCAGCCCGCCCGTGTGAACAACCCTGCCGTCGATCACCACGCCCGGCGTCGAGGCGATGCCGAACCGGGCGATCTCGGCGAAGTCGGTGATCTTTTCCAGCTCGATCTCGATGCCGAGCTTGCTTGCTTCCGAGGAGGCCATTGCTGCGGTCTCAACACAGCGCTTGCAGCCGGAGCCGAGAATTTTGACGTTCTTCATGGGGATTGTCCTTTCATCAGAACAGGGCGTTGAAGATATAGCCGACGGCGACGATGCCGGCGGCGACCACGCCCGCGAAGACAGCGATCAGCCGGAGCGTCAGCACTTTGCGCAGAATGAGCATCTCGGGAAACGAGAGCGCGATGACGCTCATCATGAAGGCGAGCACCGTTCCGAGCGCCGCGCCCTTGCCGAGCAGCGCCTCGACGACCGGAATGATGCCCGCGGCGTTGGCGTACATCGGCACGCCGATCAGCACCGCGGCCGGTACGGACCACCATTGGTCCTTGCCCATGATCGAGGCGAGCAGGTCGTTCGGGACATAGCCGTGAATGAATGCGCCCGCGGCGATGCCAATGATGATCCATGCCCAGACGCGGCCGACGATGTCGCGCACCGCGTCGATCCCGGCCCGGATGCGATCGGCGACGGTTTGCGAATCCGGCTGCAGGTCCGCCTGTCCTGCGCGCACGTTGCGAACCCATTCCTCGAGCCAGCCTTCGAGACGCAGGCGTCCGATGATCCATCCCGCCACGATCGCGACCGCCAGGCCGAAGGCCAGATAGATTGCGGCGATCCGCCAGCCGACCAGCGCGAACAGCAGGCCGAGCGCGACCTCGTTCACCATTGGCGCCGCGACCAGGAACGAGAAGGTCACGCCGAGGGGGACGCCAGCCGAGACGAAGCCGACGAAGAGCGGCACCGCCGAGCACGAGCAGAAGGGAGTGAATACGCCGAGGATCGCAGCCGCGACATTGCCGAGGCCCTCGCGCTTGCCGGCGAGCAATGCGCGGGTTCGCTCGGCTGAAAAAGCTGCGCACGACGCCCATGCCGAACACGACCAGCGTCATCAGCATCAGGACCTTGGGCGCGTCGAAGACGAAGAACCGCGCGGCTTCTTCCAGATGGCTGTCGCGGGACACCGGCAGCGACGACACCAGCCATGCCGAGAACGCTTCCAGCTGCCAGTAGACCGCAAACCACATCGCGACCGCAGCGGTCGTCGCGATGATCCAGATCGCAGCCGATGCAGATCCGTCAGGATAGGTTGAAGCTTCGTTTTTCATGCTGCGCTCCGGTTCGGCTCAGGCATGGCCGCCATCACGGCGTCGAGGATGGCGCGGCGATCGGGCGTCAGGTCAGGGCTCAGCCGATACCGGACCCACTGGGCGTCACGCCGGTCGATGACGAGACCTGCGGCCTTGAGGGCGGACATGTGCCGGCTCATGCGCGATGCGCTGGCACGGAGCTGCCGCATGAGCTCGCAGACGCAATGCTCGCCGCCGTCCCAAAGGATGCGCAGGGCGGCGAGACGGGTTGGTTCGGCCAGAGCGGCGAGCAGCGGGACGGGATCGGACATGGAGGCAATATATGCGTATTTTCGTATTTGCGCAATAGCGCATATTCTGGCCGTAGATGTGCCGCTTGACCGGCAATCGGCTCGGCGCGTGGCGTCAGGCTGACAATGGCTGGTGATGCGTGGCCCGCGCGGCGGCGGCCGGAATGGGCGAGCTGCCGGTCTCGACGACGCGGCCGCCGAGCCGCGTGTGGAAGCGAAGGCCCGCCACGTTGGCCTCGAATACCCTCAGGTGCAATGCGCGGCCCGAGGCGCTTGCCGAAAGAAGACCAGCCGCGTCGCGAAGCAGCCGCTCGCCGATGCCCGAGCCGCGGGCGCCGGGGTGGACATGAAGATTGTCGACCAGTCTTCCCCAGACCGGATCAGCATCACGATTGAAGCAGATGAAGCCTCGGAGGAGCCCGGCCTGATCGTCGGCGACATTGACGAACTGATGAGCAACCGGCTCGCCGGGCCGCTGCGACCAGACGGCGCGCCGGTCGGCTTCGATGCTGCCGCTCAGGAGTTCCGGCGCAAGGACATGGCATAGGCATCGCGCCAGCTCGTCGCATGGAGCGCAGTAATGCCCGGCGCGTCATCCGCGGCGGCCGGCCTGACGATGATGTCGCCCACGAAAACCTCCCGCGCTTGATCTATTCGTCAGAGGCGAGCGCCGCCTCTCCGGCGAGCCAGCTCGTGAACAGTCTGACGCGCGCATCCCCGCTCAGCACGGCCGGCCAGCGCACGACATGCACCTTGCTGGACGGCATGTCCCATTCCGCCGAAAGCACGCGCGCCAAGCGCCGCCCGGCCAGCGCATCGTGCACGAGCAGCGACCGCCCGAGGGCCACGCCGGCTCCCTCGATCGCCGCAGCGAGCGCCAGGCTGATCGTATCGACGCGAACGCCGGTCGGGACCTCCGCGCCCAATCCGAGACGCTCGAACCACACGGGCCATGACCATTCCGCGCCGTCGTCCCGGCCAGGACGCCCCTTATGAATGATTGGATAGTTCGCGATCTTGCGGACGTCCTGCAGGAGGCGCGCGCGAGGCAGAAGGCGCGGCATGGCGACCGGAAAGACGCGCTCCTTGAACAGCAGCCGTTGCGTCGAGCTCGCGCGTGCGCTCGCCTTCGGCAGCCACAGCACCTGAAGATCGACATCGGCGGCGCGCGCTTGGGCTTCGTTCTCGGCGACGAAGAGCTCGACGCCGATATCGCCATGCCTGGACAGAAAGTCGCGCAGCCGGCGCACCAGCCAATAGTGCGACAGCGCCGCGCCGACGCCGACTCTCAAGACCGCAGGCTGCGCGGCTGCGCGGTAGCGGGCGCGCAGCAGCGCCATCTCGTCGAGAAGGCCCGCTATCTCCGTGAGCAGCGAGGTGCCGGCCGCCGTGGGGGACAGTCCGGTCCCGCTGCGGTGATTGAACAGCTTGGCGCCGAGAAAGGTTTCGAGCTTGCGCAGCCGGTGACTGACCGCACTCTGCGTCAGGCCGAGCTCGTTCGCCGCCAGCGTCATGCTGCGGTAGCGGGCCGCGGCCTCGAACGCGACGAGACCGTCGAACGGGGAAGGGATCGCATGGACCAAGTATGAATGAGATTCATGCTGACGTGAACGGGTAAACCGTCCATCGCTGACCTTGTTTCCGTCCAGATGAAAGCCCTTCAATGCCCCCAGCCCGGTCAGCGCGTCTCCATGCCGAGGTCGCGACGCACCCTTCCATGTGGCCCGCCTTCGTCCTTAGTCTCGCCGGATTCCTCACCAATTTCGACGTGACGGCCGTGGTCGTGGCGTTGCCCGCCATCGCGACTGAGCTTCGGCTCGGCGTTGCCGGGCAGGCCTGGATCATGGACGCCTATAGTCTCGCCTTTACGGCCGCGTTGCTGGTCGCCGGGGCCCTGGCCGACTGCTACGGCCGCCGCCGGGCAATGCTCGCCGGCAATCTCGTGTTTGCCGCGGCATCGGCGGCCTGCGCCCTGGCTGCGGACGGTCTGACGCTGGGGCTCGCGCGCGCCGCGCAGGGACTTGGCGCGGCGTTCGTGGTGACCGGCGGCTTCGCGCTGATTGCCGGCCTCTATCCGCAGCCGGGCTCGCGCACGCGGGCTCTGTCCTGGCTCGGCGTCGTCTCAGGCATCGCGATGGCGCTCGGACCCAGCATCGGAGGCGGCATCTCCGCGTGGATCGGCTGGCGCTGGATCTTCGTCGCCAACCTGCCGGCGTGCGTGCTGGCAGCCTGGAGCATTCCCCGGCTCGTTCCGGAAATGCGCGCCTCAGTGCAGCGTCCGCTCGACTATGTCGGCACGGGCCTGCTGACGACGGCGCTCTGTGTGCTGGTGGCAGCGCTGCTTCACGGTCATGATGCATCACGCGCGGCTCTGGGCGTCGCCATCGCGGCTCTGCTTCTGACTATTTTCCTGCTCCAGCAGCAACGGCGCGCCCAGCCGATGTTCGATCCCGCGATTTTCGCGCGCCCTGCGATGACGGGCGTCGCGCTGCTGTTGAACGCGGTGTCGCTTGGTTACTGGGCCGTGCTGGTGTACCTGCCGAACTTCCTTGGCGCCGTTTTCGGATGGACATCGGCCGGATGCGGTCTTGCGATGCTCGCGGCGACATTGCCGATGCTTGTCGTGCCGCCGCTCGGTGGCAGGCTGGTCGTCCAATTGGGATGGCGACGGTATTTTACCATGGCGCTGGCCATCATGACCGCCGGGAACGTGGTCTTCCTCGGCGCGCTGACGGTGGCGGACGCCGCCCTGCAATTGCGGTTCGCGATGGTCGCAATGAGTGCGGTGGGATGCGGAGCGGCCCTCGCGCATCCGCAACTGACGGGGGCCGTGGTGGCGCTGGTGCCGGCCGATCGCGCCGGCATGGCCTCGGCGGTGACGGTCATCATGCGCCAGGCCGGCTTCGCGATCGGCATTGCCTTGCTCGGCGCCGTGATCGGCCGATCCGACGAGATCGATGGCTACTGGTGGATGTTCGCGCTTGCGGTGCTGGCTTGCGCCGCTGCTGGCGCCTCTGCGTTCCTGCTGCTGCCCTCATCCACGGCCATGCGAGCCGGCGACGAGAAGCAGCAGTGAGGTGCGTTACCTACGTCGTGCGCAGGTTGTTTAGTTCCGCGCGCTGCCGACGGTGGTCGGGACGACCAGAGCGGCGCTGCGGCGGTGGCCGGTGAGCACGGCGAGCTGCAGCGGAGTGGCCGGCATGCCGGCGCGGGTGAGATCAGCCGTGGGAGCCTGCTCTTGCGCAGCCGAAGCGCCGACGACGGAGAGCTGATGCGGGGTGGCGGGCAGCGCGCCGACTTCGTAGCTGGGCAGCTCGGCAGCGGTCGCTGCGCCGCTCAGCAGCGCGAGGGCAACGAGGGAGCCGGGAATGATGTGCTTGATGGTCATCGGGAGGTCCTTTCGTGACGATGATCGACTGCATCACGTGCAATCGCTTTCGTTTCCTTGGACACTCCCTAGCGTTGTCAGCTTTATATGCGCTGCAGCATGGTTTGACAATTCATCGATTGGTGATGCGGTTAAAATCGCAGCGCGGTACCTGCGGTGATGCGGCGAGCGAATGATCTGATTGGCAATTCGGAATGAGGTTGGAATGGAATTGCGCGCGAGTGTGCGGGATTGAAACAAAATCCTGAGAGGTCTGGTCGCGAGACGAACGACCGCGCGCATCTTCGCACCGGCTTTCGCATGCAATCGCGATTCGCACGCCGCGCGACGGTTAGCGTGGCGCATTCGCAAAAGTTTGACTCATTTGTCACAGATCGCCCGCGCATCGTTCGATGGTCGCAGTGCCAGCTCGCGACGAATTTCTCAACGCCTCATGCCGCCGTCATTGCGAGGAGCGCAGCGACGAAGCAATCCAGAGTTGGGCTATTCGACTCTGGATTGCTTCGCTTCGCTCGCAATGACGAGTGTGAGGATGCTCGTCACCGCGCCCTTTGCCCGATCGGCAATGCGTAGGGTGGGCAAAGGCGCGGTGATCTATTCGTCGTAAGCTCCGGTCGAGCGCGCGCCGTGCCCACCATTCGCTGCGACGGCGCGGACAGACGGTGGGCACGCCGCCGCCCTGCGTGCGGGCAGCTTTGCCCACCCGACGACATGAAGACTCGAACGCGTCAGTCGACGAACTGATCGCGCGTGTAGCCTTGGGCATAGAGCAGGGCGGTGAGGTCGCCGTGGTCGATGCGGGCCGAGGCTGCGGCCGAGACCGCAGGCTTGGCGTGATAGGCGACGCCGAGACCGGCCGCCTCGATCATGCCGAGGTCGTTGGCGCCGTCGCCGACCGCCAGGGTGTCGATTTCGTCGAGATCGAACGACTCGCGCAGCTCGAGCAGGGTGGCGAGCTTGGCGTCGCGGCCGATGATCGGCTCGCGCACCTCGCCCGTGAGCTTGCCGCCATCGATGATGAGCTCATTGGCGCGGTTCTCCTGGAAGCCGATCTTGGCCGCGATGGCGCTGGTGAACAGCGTGAAGCCGCCGGAGATCAGGCAGGTATAGGCGCCGTTGGCGCGCATGGTCATCACCAGATGACGGCCGCCGGGCGTCAGCTTGATGCGCTTGGCCAGGACTTCGTCGACGACGCTCAGCGGCAGGTCCTTCAGCAATGCGACGCGTTCGCGCAACGCCGGCTCGAACGCGATCTCGCCGCGCATGGCGCGCTCGGTGATGGCGGCGACGCGCGGCTTCAGCCCGGCGAAGTCGGCAAGCTCGTCGATACATTCCTGGCCGATCATGGTGCTATCCATGTCGGCGAGAAAAGCTTCTTGCGCCGGACGGCTTCCGCCTGCACGACGATGTCGATCGGCATGTCGCCGCGCAGGTCGCGCAGGCGCGCCTCGAGCTTGTGGACCTCGCCGTCGTGGGCGAAGGGGATGTCGATCGCGACCTCGTCGAACAGCCAGCGCGGCGTGCCCGGCGACGGCAGCACGGCCAGGAAGGCCTCCACGATCGTGGTATCAAGCGCGGGATCGGCGGGATTGCAGATGAAGGTGGCGACGAGAGACATCAGGTGACTTTGCCAGGGATCAACAAAGCGGTGCTTATCGCAGGGCCGACCGCCAGCGGCAAGTCGGCGCTGGCGATGGAACTTGCGCAAAAAGCGGGCGGGGTCGTCATCAACACCGATTCCATGCAGGTTTACCGTGACCTGAGAATCCTAACGGCGCGGCCAACACCTGAGGACGAGGCGGATGTGCCGCACCAGCTCTACGGCCATGTCGATGCATCCGTGAACTACTCGGCCGGCCATTATGTCCGGGATGCCGCTGCGGTTTTGGCGGAGGTGCGCGGGGCTGGGCGGCTGCCGATGTTCATCGGCGGCACAGGACTGTATTTCAAGGCGCTGACATCAGGGCTGTCGGCGGTGCCCCCGTGCCCGATGAGGTCCGCGAGGCGGTGCGCCGGCGGCTCGAGCGCGAGGGCGTCGAGGCCTTGCATGCCGAGCTGGCGCGACGCGATCCGGCGGCGGCCGCGCGGCTGAACGTCCGCGACCGCACCCGCGTGGCCCGGGCGCTGGAGGTGATCGGGGCCACCGGTCGGCCACTGGCTGACTGGCACGCCGAGACCACGCCGCCGCTGTTGCCGGCGGGCAGCTATCGGGCGCTGTTCATCGCGCCGGAGCGCGAGGCGGTCTATGCGCGAATCGATGCAAGGTTCAATCTGATGCTGAAAGACGGCGCGCTGGAGGAGGTGGAGCGGCTCGCCGCGCGCGGCCTTGATCCGCTGCTGCCGGCGATGAAGGCGCATGGCGTGCCGGCGCTGATCCGTTATCTCCGCGGAGAGATCACGCGGGAGGAGGCGGCCACGATCGGCAAGGCCGACACCCGTCATTACGCCAAGCGGCAATTCACCTGGTTCAGGCACCAGCTGCCGGAGTTTGAGTGGCTGAGCCCGGAGGCGGCGCGGGCGTGGGTGGTGTCCGTCTGATCGTCATCGCGAGGAGCGCAGCGACGAAGCGATCCAGGCCGTCGCATGGCTCTGGAGTGCTTCGCTTCCCCGCAATGACGGCGGCGCCGGCCAAATTACCGCTCGCCGAACGGAAAATTCCGCGTTAACATCGCAAAATCGCGCAGACGAGACGGCTTTGCCTTGACATTGAGGCATCCCTGGCTATGTTTCGCGCAACCTTTGGGAAGCTCGCTCGGCGTCATGCGCAACATTATTACCGCCCTCCTTATCGTAGTCGTACCCAGGCGCATCGCCGGGGATGGCTAGCGGCCATCCATGATCCGAGCGGTGCGCAGGGCCTTCCAGGGCCCTTTTTATTGCCTGGACGACCCCGACCGAGACGACCCTGAACTGACCGAAACCGACCGACCCAGACGACCAGCCGCTGACAGAAGCGATCCGGAGCCCGCCATGACCGACAAGAGCCACGATCCGAACCAGATGACCGGCGCCGCGATGATCGTGCGCGCGCTCATCGACCACGGCGTGCAGCACCTCTTCGGCTATCCCGGCGGCGCAGTGCTTCCGATCTATGACGAGATCTTCCAGCAGAGCGAGGTCGAGCACATCCTGGTCCGCCACGAGCAGGGCGCCGGCCACGCCGCCGAAGGCTATGCGCGCTCGACCGGCAAGCCCGGCGTGGTGCTGGTGACCTCGGGCCCCGGCGCCACCAACATGGTGACGCCGCTGGCCGACGCGCTGATGGACTCGATCCCGCTGGTCTGCATCACCGGCCAGGTGCCGACGCATCTGATCGGCAACGACGCGTTCCAGGAGTGCGACACGGTCGGCATCACCCGGCCCTGCACCAAGCACAATTGGCTGGTCCGCAACGTCAACGATCTCGCCAAGGTGCTGCACGAGGCGTTCTATGTCGCGACCACGGGCCGGCCCGGTCCGGTCGTCGTCGACGTGCCGAAGGACGTGCAGTTCGCCACCGGCACCTATCATCCGCCGCGCAAGTCGGACGTCCATGTGTCCTATTCGCCGCGCGTCAAGGGCGACGCGATGCAGATCCGCAAGGCGGTGGCGCTGCTGGCGTCGGCCAGGCGGCCGGTGATCTATTCCGGCGGCGGCGTCGTCAATTCGGGACCCGAAGCCTCGAAGCTGCTGCGCGAGCTGGTCGAGGTCACGGGCTTCCCGATCACCTCGACACTGATGGGGCTGGGCGCCTATCCGGCGTCGGGCACCAACTGGCTCGGCATGCTCGGCATGCACGGCACCTACGAGGCCAACATGGCGATGCATGATTGCGACGTCATGCTGTGCGTCGGCGCGCGCTTCGATGACCGCATCACCGGGCGTACCGATGCGTTCTCGCCCGGCTCGAAGAAGATCCACATCGACATCGATCCGTCGTCGATCAACAAGAACATCCGCGTCGACGTGCCGATCATCGGCGATTGCGGCGACGTGCTCGCCGACATCCTGCAGGTCTTCAGGGCCGAGGCGAAGAAGCCCGACATCAAGTCGTGGTGGCAGGAGATCGCCGTCTGGCGCGCGCGCAACTCGCTGGCCTACAAGCCGAACCGCGACGTCATCATGCCGCAATACGCGATCCAGCGGCTGTTCGAGCTGACGCGCGGCCGCGACACCTACATCACCACGGAGGTCGGCCAGCACCAGATGTGGGCGGCGCAGTTCTACGGATTCGAGGAGCCGCACCGCTGGATGACATCGGGCGGTCTCGGCACCATGGGCTATGGCCTGCCGGCGGCGATCGGCGTGCAGGTCGCCCATCCCGACAGCCTGGTCATCGATATCGGCGGCGACGCCTCGGTGCAGATGACCATGCAGGAGATGTCGACGGCCGTGCAGTACGAGCTGCCGGTCAAGATCTTCATCCTCAACAACCAGTACATGGGCATGGTGCGGCAGTGGCAGCAGCTGCTGCACGGCAACCGCCTGTCGCATTCCTACTCGGAGGCGCTGCCGGACTTCGTCAAGCTGGCCGAGGCCTATGGCGGCGTCGGGCTCCAGGTCTCCAAGCCTGGCGATCTCGACGGCGCGATCAAGGAGATGATCTCGGTCAAGAAGCCGGTGCTGTTCGACTGCCGCGTCGCGGCGCTGGAGAACTGCTTCCCGATGATCCCGTCGGGCAAGGCGCACAACGAGATGATCCTGCCGGCGGAAGCGTCCGATCCGGCCGCCGCGTTCGCGGGCGGCAAGGCGTTGGTGTGAGGGTGAATCGTGAGCACAGCGCGTCCCAGAAACTTCGCTGTCATCGCCCGGCTTGACCGGGCGATCCAGTACGCCGCGGCCATCGTGAGTCCCTCGACGGCCGCAGCGTACTGGATGCTCGCATTCGCGGGCATGACAGCTCTGATGAGGAGGCGCCCGTGTTCACACTAGCCGAGCTCGAAGCCGCCCATGCCATCGTCGCCGACGTGGTGCCGGCAACGCCAGCGCATGCATGGCCGCTGCTGGCGCAGCGGCTGGGCACCGACGTCGTCGTCAAGCACGAGAACCACACGCCAGCCGGCGCCTTCAAGGTGCGTGGCGGGCTGGTCTATGTCGACAGCCTCAAGCGCGCGCAGCCGGATGTGCGCGGGCTGATCACGGCCACGCGCGGCAATCATGGCCAGAGCATCGCGTTCGCCGGCCGCCGCAACGGCCTGCCGGTGACGATCTACGTGCCGCATGGCAACTCGGTCGAGAAGAACCGCGCGATGGCGGCGTTCGGCGCCGAGCTGGTCGAGCACGGCAGCGACTTCCAGGAGGCGCGCGAGGAGGCCGGGCGGCACGCGGCGCGCGACGGCCTGCACATGGTGGCGTCGTTCCATCGTGATCTCGTGCGCGGCGTCGCGACCTACGCGCTGGAGCTGTTTCGCTCGGCTCCCGATCTCGACGTGCTCTACGTGCCGATCGGGCAGGGCTCCGGCATCTGCGGCTGCATCCTGGCGCGCGATCTCCTCGGCCTGAAGACCGAGATCGTCGGCGTGCAGTCGACCGCGGCGCCGTCCTACGCGCTGTCGTTCGCGGCGCGCACGGTGGTGACGACCAACAGCGCCGACACACACGCCGATGGTCTGGCGACCCGCAGCCCCGATGCCGATGCGCTCGCGATCATCCTCAAAGGTGCCTCGCGCATCGTGCAGGTCAGCGACGCGGAGATCGCCGAGGCCGTCCGCATTCTCTGGACCGACACCCACAATCTCGCCGAGGGCGCCGGCGCGGCACCGCTCGCGGCTGCCTTGCAGGAGAAGCGCAGGCTCGCCGGCAAGCGCGTCGGCCTGGTGCTGACCGGCGGCAACATCGATCTCGATTTGTTCAGGCGCTGGGTGATGCCGGCGGCCGCCGAGCCGGAGAAGGCAGGTGCGGCATGAGGAGCACGCTGCGAACCACAAACACAACTGTCATCGCCCGGCTCGGCCGGGCGATCCTGTACGCCGCGGCCGTCGTGAGTCTCACGATCGCCGGTGGTGACTGGATGCCCGCCTTCGCGGGCATGACGACTCGACCGAGGGGACCTCAATGAACCAGCCAGCCTCCGCCTATTTCATCGAAGACCGCCACGATCCGAACGAGACGCACACGCTTGCGGTGCTGGTGCAGAACGAGCCGGGTGTGCTCGCGCGCGTCATCGGCCTGTTCTCGGGCCGCGGCTACAACATCGAGAGCCTCACCGTCTCCGAGACCGAGAGCCAGAAGCATCTGTCGCGCATCACCATCGTGACCACCGGCACGCCGATGGTGATCCAGCAGATCAAGCATCAGCTCGACCGCATGATCCCGGTCTACCGCGTCGTCGACATGACGCTGACCAAGCGGGCGATCGAGCGCGAGCTCGCGATGGTCAAGGTGCGCGGCACCGGCGAACCGCGGGTCGAGGCGCTGCGGCTGGCGGATGCGTTCCGCGCCCGGGTGATCGACGCCACCACGGAGAGCTTCGTGTTCGAGATCACAGGCAACACCGACAAGATCAGTCAATTCATCGATCTGATGCGCCCGCTCGGCCTGGTCGAAGTGGCCAGAACCGGCATTGCGGCGATCGGGCGGGGATCGGAAGGGATGTGAGCCATGCTGGCGCGCGACTGGTACTACAACGAACGCAACCGGATCGGGCTCGATCATGCCGTGGCCTCGATCTACGGCTCGGGCGATGATGCCGACGACGCGCGCGCGCCGCACTGAAGATGCTCGGCGTCAGGCCGGGCTGGCGGGTGGCCGACATCGGCTGCGGCAACGGCGTGCTGGCGACGGAAGCCGCGCTGCTGGGCGCCGTCGTCGACGCCATCGACATCTCGCCGGCGATGCTGGCGCTGACCAAGATCTACACCCGCGACCGCCGCACCGCGGTGCGGATGCATTCGGCGGGCCTGCTGTCGTTCGCCTATGAGGCCAACTCCTACGACCTGATCGCCAGCGAGTTCACGCTGCACCATCTGCCGGACTTCTGGAAGGCGGTGGCGCTGGCGCGGATCTACGCGGCGCTCAAGCCCGGCGCGCAGTTCTTCCTGCGCGACATCGTCTATGTCAGCATGCCCGACGGCGCCGAGCGCTCGGTCGAGCAGTGGGCCGATTTCAACATCAAGAACCATGATCTCGCCCGCGACAGCGTCGTCACTCACATGCGCGACGAGAACTCGACCTTCGCCTGGGTGATGGAGCGCATGCTGACCGAGGTCGGCTTCGTGATGGTGTCCGCGGACTACCACGCCCCGATGCACGCGACCTACGTGCTGCAGAAGCCGGCGGGGCAGGGCTGAGCGCGAGGTGGTGGTGAAATTGGCGAACATTGGCGGCGCGGACGCCCAGCCGTCCGAGGGGATTGTTCGGCTGTGCGTCGGGCCGGCGCATGCGGCCATCCTTCGAGACGCTCGCCTTCGGTGGGCTCCTCAGGATGAGGTCTGGCTGCGCGGTGAAATTTTTACCCTCATGGTGAGGAGCGCCGCGCGCGGCGCGTCTCGAACCATGAGGCCCATTGCGTTCGGCGGCACGGAGGCCTGCTAGCCATGTCCCAGCAGATCCTCATCGCCTTCGTCACCTTCGCCTTCGTGATGTCATTCACGCCGGGGCCGAACAACATCATGCTGCTGTCGTCGGGCGTGACCCATGGCTTCCGCCGCACGGTGCCGCACATGATGGGCGTCAGCTTCGGCTTCGCCTTCATGGTCGGCGCGGTCGGCTTCGGGCTGGCCACGGTGTTCATCAGCTATCCCGTGCTGCAGGAGGTGCTGAAATATCTTGGCGCCGCCTATCTGATCTATCTCGCGGTCGCAATCGCATTCTCCGGATCGGCCAAGCCGGATGACAGCACGGCGCCGCCTCGCCCGATGTCGTTCTGGGGTGCGGCGCTTTTCCAATGGGTCAACGCCAAGGGCTGGGTGATGGTGATCAGCACCATCACCGCCTATGCCGCGATCGCGCGCTTTCCCGCCAATGTTGCGCTGCAGGTTGCGATCAGCTTCATGATGGCGGTCGCCTCGACCATCACCTGGACCTTGTTCGGTACCGCGCTGCGGCCGCTGCTCAGCTCCGAGCGCGCGGTCCGTGCCTTCAACATCCTGATGGCGGTGATGCTCTTGGCCTCGCTCTATCCCGTCTTCATGGACGCATGAGGGACGCCGCCGCCATGCGAGATCGGGGTTTCCAAGCGGACCCAAAATGCTCTAGACACGGGCCGGATTTCGTCCGGGCGCAGCCGCCCGTGCCTCACCCAAGCGTCTGACTTTTCAGCCAATTCCGGCCATCTCAAAGAGGAAACGACAATGCGTGTCTACTACGATCGCGACGCCGATCTGAACCTGATCAAGGGCAAGAAGGTCGTCATCGTCGGCTACGGCAGCCAGGGCCACGCCCACGCGCTCAACCTGAAGGATTCCGGCGTCAAGGACGTCGCGATCGCGCTGCGCAAGGGCTCGGCCTCCGCCAAGAAGGCCGAAGGCGCCGGCTTCAAGGTGATGGAAGTCGCCGAGGCCGCGAAGTGGGCCGATCTCGTAATGATGCTGACCCCGGACGAGCTGCAGGGCGACATCTACCGCGAGCACCTGCACGACAACATGAAGCAGGGTGCCGCGCTGGTGTTCGCGCACGGCCTCAACGTCCACTTCAACCTGCTCGATCCGCGCGCCGATCTCGACGTGCTGATGATCGCGCCGAAGGGCCCCGGCCACACCGTCCGCTCCGAGTACCAGCGCGGCGGCGGCGTGCCGTGCCTGATCGCTATCGCCAAGGATTCCTCGGGCAACGCCCATGACCTCGGCCTGTCCTACGCGTCGGCGATCGGCGGCGGCCGCGCCGGCATCATCGAGACCACCTTCAAGGAAGAGTGCGAGACCGACCTGTTCGGCGAGCAGGCGGTGCCGTGCGGCGGCCTGGTCGAGCTGATCAAGGCCGGCTACGAGACCCTGACCGAGGCCGGCTACGCGCCGGAGATGGCCTATTTCGAGTGCCTCCACGAGGTGAAGCTGATCGTCGACCTGATCTATGAAGGCGGCATCGCCAACATGAACTACTCGATCTCCAACACCGCCGAGTACGGCGAATATGTCACCGGCCCGCGCATCATCACCCCGGAGACCAAGGCGGAGATGAAGCGCGTGCTCGACGACATCCAGTCCGGCCGCTTCGCGCGCGACTGGATGCTCGAGAACAAGGTCAACCAGTCCTCGTTCAAGGCGACCCGCGCCCGCCTGTCGCAGCACCCGATCGAGGAGGTCGGCGCCCGCCTGCGCGACATGATGCCCTGGATCAAGAAGGGCGCGCTGGTCGACAAGACCAAGAACTGAGCGCCTGCGACGACGAGCGAAATGAAAACGGCGGGCCCGGCCCGCCGTTTTTGTTTGATGGATTTGAGATGAGAGTCAGTCAGGACGCCGCGCGCCGCGAAGCCAGCGGCGTGAGCAGGCGGACGATCTCGCTGACGGCGACCAGACCGACGAGCCAGGCGGCGCTGGTCAGGCCGAGCCGGGTGACGATCGGCAGCGCGAAGCTGGCGGCCCCGCCGAGCGCGGGCGTCGCGGCGAGCAGCACCAGTTCATAGGCCGCGTAGGAGCCGAGCAGGGCGGCGGCGAAGGCGAGCGGGGCGGGGCTTGCGCGCAGCGCCCCCAGAACGCCGCGGGCCGCGACGGTGGCGACCAGCGCGGCGGCGCCGATCACCGCGCCCCAGGCCAGCGTGTTGCCGTCGACCGGGTAATGCAGGGCGCCGAAGCCGATGCCCTGGTTGACGAGCCAGGCGCCGAGCACCGCCGGCAGCGCCGTGCGCAGCGGCAGCATGGCGGCGGCAATCACCGCGAAGGCCGCGAACGGCGTCGCGCAGGCGAACACGAAGCTCGCCAGCGCGCAGGCCGTGGTCAGCAGCGCGAAGCAGAATGCCGCGGCATGCCTGGGCGAGACGGGCGCGAGGCGAACTCCGGAAGGGGAGCGGTCGAGAGTGTCGAGAGCCATGGAACATCTCCTGTTGGTGGAATTGTAGTCCAGTTTCGAGGCGGCTGTCAGCCGCCGCGGTGTGCCGTCACTGCACGCCTGATGTCGCCATCCGGATGCCGGCGAACACGCCGAGGCCGGGCGCCAGGAACCCGGTCGGGTTCTGGTAGTGGCGGTTGAACAGGTTGTCGATCCGGCCGAACAGCTTGACCTGGTCGGACAGCGCGTAGTCGCTGCGCAGGTTGACGACCGTATAGCCAGGCGCAACCAGGCCGGTGGTCATGCCGTCGCGGCTGACGTCGAGCCAGTCGCCGACGCGCAGCACGGTGGCCGACAGCGTCAGCGCATCGATCGGCACCCATGTCGCGGTGGCGCTCCATTTCTCCTTCGGCCGCCGCAATAGTTGCTGGCCGGTGGCCGCATCGACCGCGCGTGTGAAGGTGTAGTCCGCACGCAGCGAGATCCGGTCGGTGAGATCAGCGGTCACGAAGCTCTCGGTGCCTTCGGTGGTCGCGAGGCCGACATTGGTGTAGGAGGTGAAGGTCGCGTTGAAATTGATCAGGTCGGTGATGCTGTTGTGGAAGTAGGTCGCGCCGAAACGGACGCGATCATCGAACAGCGGCTGCTCGAAGCCGGCGTCGTAGCCGGCGCTCTCCTCCGGTTTCAGGTTCGGATTGGCGAAGAAGTTGAATGCCGGAAAATCCTGGTGGAGCTGGCTCAAGGTCGGCGCCTTGAAGCCGGTGCCGTAGCTCGCCTTAAGCTTCGTCTCGGTGACCGGCAGGATCACAGCCGGCGCGATCCGGTAGGTGCCATGGCCGCCGAACTGGTCGTTGACGTCGTTGCGCAGGCTCGCGACCACGAACCAGCGTCTGGCGAACTCCGTCTGCAACTCGACGAAGCCGGCCTTGTTGCCATTCTCGGCGGACAGATCGGCGGTCTTCAGCCGCTCAGTCTGCTGCTCCACGCCGACGATCAGGTTGTTGTGCGGCGCCAGCTCGGTCACCGCGTGCCAGTCATATTTGATGCGCTCGCCGGTCGCGATCGCCGCCACCGGATTGCCAGCCGTCAGATCGGATGACCAGTTGTTCACGTAGTTGACGCCGAAGTAGTTCCGGATGCGGCCGCCGAGCAGCGACCATACGGCTTCCTCGCGCGTCGCCAGTTGATGGACGATGTGTTTGCTCTGCGCCGCGTCGGGAAAACTGGGAAAGCCGCTGTCGCCGGTGAACAGCAGGGTGGCGTCGGTGTAGCGGACCACCGAATTGAGCGTCCAGGCCTCGTTGAGATCGACGCCGAGCTTGGAAGAGGCGGTCACGTTGTCGTAGGCGTTGCCGATGGCCTTCTGCCCGGCCGGGAGCAGTTGCCATGGCGTCACCGGCACGTCGCCGGCGTGCAGATGCGCGACATTGACCGCGTAGTTGACGTTGTCCCGGGAGCCGCTGACGCCAGCCGACTGGTTGAATGTCTTGAACGACCCGCTCTCGACCGAGGCGGTCGCACGCGCCAGGCCATCGCCCTTGCGCGTGATCACCGAGATCACGCCGCCGATCGCATCCGAGCCGTAGAGCCCGCTCTGGGGCCCGCGCAGCACCTCGAACTGCTGGATGTCGGCGGCGAGCAGATGGGCGAAATCGAACGCGCCGTTGCTGTTGGTGACGTCGCCGACGTCGATGCCGTCGATGATGAGCTTGGTGTGGTTGGCGTTGGTGCCGCGCATGAAGACGTTGGTCTGGCCGCCCGGGCCGCCGGCCTGCACGACATTCAATCCGGGGACGGTGCCCAGGATGTCCGGCACGGTACGGGCCTGCTGCGCGGCGATCTCCTTGTCGGTCACGACCGTGATCGCATTCGCGACGTTGGCGACCGGCGTCACAACTCCGGTCGGGCTGACGGCGATCGGCGCAGCCGGCTTTGCCGCCGGGATCTGTTGATGCGCGGCGTTGCCGGTTCTGCGGGGGATGGCCGGTTTCGGAGCGATCGGCCTGTGCGGCGGGTCGACCTCGACCGGCGGCAGCAGATCGGGCGAGGCGGATTGCTGTGCGGCGGCCGGGAAAGCACCGAGCAGCGCGAATGACGAGACAAAGCAAAACGACGACAGAACGGCGCGACGGCGCCTGGTAAGGGGAACGAGAGACACGAGTGACCTCGGCATGACGTCAGTGGCACGTCACCGCGAACGAGGTCTCATGCAGGCCTTCGCCGGCTTGCCTGAAAACGATGCCAATAACGCCCCGACCGGCATCCTCGCGTGTGACCACGGCTGACGGCAGGTCTCCTGGCTCGCGGGTCATCACCTCAACGTCGCCTTCCCGGGACCGAGATTCCCAGTGGCCTGTGACGCGAGATTCGCCGCTTACAGTTGCGGGGGCAGCTGCGGCCTTCGGTCACGTCCCTTGCGAGACGCATCCGGCACCGCATTCCCTTTTGAGCCCCGATCGAGGGGCACCGTCGCGATCACCGTACGAGTGCGAGCGCACCAGAGTCAATCCGGCGCCCGGCGATCTCCTGGCGACAATGCCCTGGAGCGGATTGTGCGGGGCGAACTCTCTCGGTCGGCGCGTTCGACGTGAGATGTCCGGCCGGCCGCCTGCGACAACCACAGCCGTCGTCGCTGCGCGCCGCAGGGACCCATAACCTCCGGCCATCGTGTTGCGAAGGACGACGATCCACACCGTTTCCGCCAACTCACATCACGCGGTATGAGTCCCTGCGAACACAGGGACGACAGCGGGGTGCGGGGCGCGACTCATTGCCCGGAGCGGACCGCTTGCGAGCGCCCGCTCACTTCTCGACCTTGTTGTGCACCATCCAGAATCGCAGCGTGCGCTGGGCGGTGTCGAGCGACAGGCGGCCATAGTCGCGTTCGGCGAGCTTCAGGGTGTCGCTGTCGATGGCGTGCTTGATCGGCCGGTGGGTCAGGATCTTCTCCACCACCGACCAGGCCAGCCCGGCGGCACGGCAAGGGATCAGCACGATATCGGTGCGCGGGCCTTCGAGCACCTTGGCCATCATCTCGGTGGGCACGTTGTTGAGCAGGCCGAGCGCGGCGGAAACCTCGCCGAAGCGGCGGGTCTCGGCGAAGAAGGCGATGGCGGCATCGTTGAGCTCGTTCAGCCCCTTCATGCGCTTGACGGCTTCTTCGGCCAGCGTGAAGTCGCGCCCGACCAGGCCGCCGTCGCTGCGCGCAACGTCGGCGATCGCCTTGAGGATCTTCTTGATCTCCTGTTGCAGCGCCGGCGGCGCCGAGGCCATCAGCTTGGCACGCACGGCTTCGGTGGCGCGGCGCAGGAGGTCGCGCAGGTGCTTGATGGGCAGGTCGACGCGCAGCCCGATGATCTCGGACAGCTCATCGTCGTCCTCGGCATGCGCCATCATCCCGGAATAGCCGGTCTCGGAGAAGCGCGCGGTCTGGTTGTTGGCGAGCTTGCGGATGACCCGGCGCTCGCCGCGGTCGACGATGATGTCGGTCACCGCCTCGGTCAGATGCGGACGGCTGGAGATCGCCATCAGGTGATCCTGGCCCTTGGTCGCCGCGACCTCGACCAGCGTATGCTCGGTGAGCCGGCTCGAGTGCATCAGCACGTTCTCGGCCACCGAGATTTCGTCGTCGCGGGCGAGCTGCTGGATCAATTCGACGGGCGCGTAGTCGACCGGCGCGAGATGCTTGGAGAGCTCGGCCCGCGCGCGGGTCTCGACCCGCGAGACCAGCATGCACAGCACGTTGTCGAACACCTTGATCTGGTCCTCGCTGAGGCGTTCGCCGTCATGCAGGAACAGGTTGGTGACCTGGCGCAGCGTGTTGACGCGCTTCGCCGAGGTTCCGCTGCGGACGGCCTCTTCGAGTTCGGTGATGATGGAGTCTTCTGAAGGCGGAAGCTGTTCTGGCTGTGACACGATCGCGCTCGCTTGTCGGGAGTGCCGGAGCGACAGCAACGCGATTGTGATCCGCTGCAAGGCTTTCGGCCGGAGCAGTTTTCGGCACGGGCGATAACAATGCGTTAGGGGCCGAGGGCGTAGTACTCCGGAGAAACACGGATACGGAAAATTAAGACGACGCGCATAGAGGGGAAGACGAGCTGCAGCCCGGCCTTTCGGAGATTCGCCGGACAATCGATGGAATGAGGTGCGAAAACCTCCTTGCAGACCCGGCGACGACGGGCGAGCGAAGCGGAAAGGTTAACGATCTCATAAGGTCACAGACCTTCCTTCATCCAGTTCGCCCGCTGCCCTCGATCTCACGTCAGCTCTCATCCTTCCAAGTATTGAAGTTTAAACCACATTCTTGCCACGGCCATTTGGCCGACGCGGCGTGCAATGCGTGCGGTCTCCCGGTGTTCCGGGACAGCCTCGGCGGGAGATGACCTCGCGCGAAAAATCAGCGCCAGCATCCTGCCGCATCCCGTGCGATAATTGGCGCGCAAATCGTTGAGGTCACCATGAAATCCGTCGTCATCACCGGCGCATCCACCGGCATCGGGTTCGCCTGTTCGAAGCTCATGCTCGCGCGCGGCTTTCGCGTGTTCGGCAGCGTTCGCAAGCAGGCGGATGCAGACCGTCTGCGCAGCGAGCTCGGCGCCGACTTCACGCCGCTGCTGTTCGACGTGACCGACGAAGCGGCGGTGAAGGCGGCCGCGCAGGAGGTGCGAGCGGCCCTCGCCGGCGAGGCGCTCGCCGGCCTGGTCAACAATGCCGGCATCGCCGTCGCGGGGCCGGTGACGGAGCTGCCGATCGCGCAGTTCCGCCATCAGATGGAGGTCAACGTCATCGGGCCGGTGATCGCGACCCAGGCGTTCGCGCCGCTGCTCGGCGCGGATCCCGCCATGAAGGGCGAGCGAGGCCGGATCGTGATGGTCAGCTCGGTGGCCGGGCGCAACGGCAACCCGCTGTTGGCGCCGTATTCGACCTCCAAGCATGCGATCGAAGGGCTGTCCGAGAGCCTGCGCCGTGAGCTGATGCTGTTCGGCATCGACGTCATCGTCATCGCGCCGGGTGCGGTGAAGACGCCGATCTGGGCCAAGGCCGACGAAGTCGACCTGTCGCCGTATCAGGCCTCGCCGTTCTTCCCGGCGTTGCAGAAGATCCGCGCCTTCATGCTGAATCTGGGCAAGTCCGGGCTGCCGGCCGAGACCATCGGCGAGCGGGTTTACGAAGCCCTGACCGCGCCGTCGCCTAAGGTGCGCTACGAGATCGCGCCCGATCCCCTGCGGCAGTGGATCGTGCGCGCGCTGCCCAAGCGGATCGTCGATCGCATCATCGCCAAGCGGCTCGGCCTGATGCCGGCGACCAGGCCCTGATGCCGGCGATGACGACGATCGGCAAGACCCAGGCGGAGCTGACCCGCCTGGTCGAGGAGGAAATTCGCGCGCAGCCGGGGTGCGAGACGGCGCGTGTGCCGGCCGTTCATGCGCTCGACGTGCGCAGCGGCCGCAACTGGGAGATCCCGCATGTCGTTCTCGGCGACAGCCTGATCAGCGACGTCGACCGCGCCGTGATGAGCGTGCAGCGCCGGCTGGGACGGGAGTTTCACCTGATCGATGATCCCGGCGCCCCCGAGCTACCGTCGGAAGCGGGGACCTCGCAGATCGACCCTGGCAGATCCTGACAAGCCTTGCGGCGGGCTCAGGTCAGCAGGCCCTGCCGCAGCGCCAGCCGCACCAGCTCGATGTCGCTGGCGACGCCGAGCTTGTCCTTGATCAGCGAGTGCAGGTTGGCAACCGTCTTCGGGCTGAGGTGCAGCGCCGACGCGATCTCGTCGGTTGTCCGTTCGGCCAGCAGCATCTGCATCACCTCGAATTCGCGCGCGGACAGGACGTCGGCGGCCGCCCGCTCGCCGGACAGCCGGCTGAGCGCGAGCTCGTGATCGATGTCGGGGCTGATCGCGATGCGGCCGGCCAGCACGTCCATGACGGCGCGCACGAGGGCCTCCGGCGGGCTGCTCTTGGTGACGTAGCCGCGGGCGCCGGCGCGGATCGCCTGCACCGCGAAGCCGGCATTCTCATGCATGGTGAAGACGAGGATGCGCGCGCTGCGATCCCATTGCCGGATGCGGCGGATGCCCTCGATGCCGCCGACGCCCGGCATGGTCAGGTCCATGATGACGAGATCGGGCCTGACCTCCTTGAACAGCCGATAGGCTTCGGCGCCATCGGCTGCTTCGGCGACCACGCGCAGCCCCGGCTGCTTCTGCAGCATCGACCTGTAGCCCTCGCGGACCACGGCATGGTCGTCGACCAGCAGGATGGTGCCGGCGAGCGTCGTCATGCCGCGCATGCCGTTGCTCGCTGCGCAGGCGAAAGGTCGGGCAGGGCCGGGAGCGGAATCTCGACGCGAAGGCGCGCGCCGCCGGACGTGGCCGCAAAGCTCATCTGGCCTCCCAGGGAGGCGACGCGCTCGCGCATGCCGAGCAGGCCCATGCCCGGCTTGTCGGGAGTGTCGACGGCAAGACCGTCGTCTTCGACGGTGAGCACGGCCGCACTCCCGGGCGGGGACTCGGCCGGGCCGTCCCGAAGCGTCAACTGCAACCGCACGCGCGTCGGGCCGGCGTGCTTGACGGCATTGGTGAGCGCCTCCTGCGCGATGCGGTAGAGGTTGGTGGCGATGATGCCGGGCAGTCGGTCGACGTCGCCGGGCAGGCTGATCTCGAAAGCGGTGCGGCCGTGCTGCCGCCTGTTCCAGCCGGCGACGAGGCCCTGGAGGCTGCCGGCGAGACCGAGTTCGTCGACGTCAGGCGGACGCAGCCGCATCAGCGCGCCGCGCAACTGCTCCATCATGTCGCTCGCGGTGCGCGCGATGCCGTCGCATTCGCCCACCAGAGCGGGACAATCCTGCGCCGCGCTGTGACGGATCGACGCCGCGAGTGCCCGGATCGCCGCCAGCGACTGGCCGAATTCATCATGCAGCTCGCGGGCGAGGTGGCGGCGCTCGTCGTCCTCCAGGGCAATCAAGCGCCGGGTCAATTCGCCGCGCTGCGCCAGCGCCGTCTCCAGCCCCTCGGCGAGATGATTGAAGGCGTCGCGGATCGCCGAGAGCTCGGCGAGGTCGAACGGTGGCAGCCGCGCCGACAGATCGTTGGTGGCGATCCGCTCCAGCCCGGCGCGGATCAGCCGCGTGGGGCGCAGCGCGCGGGCCAGTGCGGCGTAGGCCAGCGCGCACAGCAGCACCAGCGCTGTCCCCAGCACCGGCAGCAGCCGGCTGAGCTCGCGCCAGGCTTCCGCGGTCATGACGCCGGCGTCGATCCAGACGACGGCATCGCCGGTCCTCTCGTCGCGAAACCTCACCGGTCGTGCCGCTTCGCGGCCCGGATCGAACAGCCGCCGATACGGCATGGCGAAGGCGTGGGGCGGTTCGTCCGTCTGCGCGTCCGCGCCGCCGCAGATCCGCTGCACGATCGCGCCGTCGATGCCGCGATAGGCGATGCACAGGCCCGGCCGCATCGCCGCGGCCGCGACCGCATCGAGGTCGGGAAAGCCGGCCGGCGGGCTGTTGACCCAATGCATCTTGCTCTGCTGCAATTGCAGCGTCCTGGCCGTGATCTCGGCGATCCGCTCATTGCGCGCATGCACCGAGCGGTCGATGTCGAACAGCACATAGGCGCCGATCGCCGCGAAGCAGAGCGCCGAGACCACCGAGATGCGCAGGGTCAGGCGGTATTTGAGGTCGTAGCGGGTCCACATCTTCAGCGCGTCCATGGCAGCCCAGCCCGCCGGCATTTAACGGCAGAACCGCCCGGGCCAAAAGCGCCGTGGCCCGGTGGACGGTGCGGTCGTGAAATTTTCCCGCGCCTCGCCGGGATCGTGGCCGCTGCGGCCATGCCGCGCCGGCACCTAGCCTCGGACCGCCAGACATTGTTCAGGGGAGTCTCATGTCGAACCGTCGCGTCGTCCGTTACCTCGCTCTCGCGCTCGCTTTGGCGGTCGGCCCGGTCCGCGCCGCCTCTGGCGATGGCCCGGCCGTGCTGGTCGACGATTTCAGCTATCTCGACACGTCCGGCGAGCCGGTCGATCAGACCGCGGCGCATCAGCGGCGACTGGATGCGTTCATCGCCGCGCTCCGCCGCGACGTCGCCGCCGACGCGCGGCTGCGGCCGGTCAGCCCGTCCTGCGCGCCGTCCTGCCCGACCGATGCGTCCCCGCAGGCCCGGCTGCAGATGGCGGCGGAGGCCGGCGCCAGCGTCGTGGTCACCGGCGGAGTCCAGAAGCTCTCGACCCTGGTGCAGTGGGCGCGCGCCTCGGCCATCGACGTCGCCTCCCATCGGGTCGTCTTCGACAAGGTCTTCACTTTCCGTGGTGACTCGGACGAGGCCTGGCAGCGCGCCGCGATCTTCGTCTCGCGCCAAGTCCGCGACGCGCTGGCGCCGCCGGAGCCGATCCGGCTGGCGCTCTTGCCATTCGAGCTCGACGACACCAGCGCAGGCGCTGCGCTCGGCGCGACGGAGTCGGACCAGAAGGGGCTGCAGGAGGCGACCGACGCGGTGCGGGAGCTGCTGACACAGTCCGGGCGCTATCGCCTTGTGGACGCGGCCGGCGAGATCAAGCCGGTGCGCGAGTGCGACGATTGCGAGGCGCGGGTGGCCCGCGCGCTCGGCGCCCAGCAGTCGCTGCTCGGCATCGTCAGGCGAATTGGCCGCACCGAATACATCATCGGCTTTCGTGTCCGCCAGGCCGACAGTGGCGCACTCGTCGTCGCCGGTGACAGCGGCTTGCGCCTCGGCGCCAATTATTCCTGGAGCCGCGGCGCGGTACGTCTGGTGCGCGAGCGGCTGCTCGAGACCGGCTCGGAGCGCTGATCGCGGCCCGGCCATCACTCCGGTCTCGGAGCTGTCGCCGGGCGGCCATGCCTGACGATCGGCGCGGCTCCGTGCAAATCCGGGCTGTTGTGATTTGTGACGATTTCATTACGGTCGAATGACAGGATCGGCTTCCTTGATCCGTCGGCATGCGCCGGCGAAGGGCGCCTGCTTTCGACCGGCTGATGTCACTGACCCCGAACGACCAACCGATCACCACGCTCGCCGCGGCGAGCGCGACACGCTCCGCGGCCGTCCGGCTGTCCGCTGTCGCCGCGCCGCATGTCGCGGCGCTGGCCCTGATGCTGCACACCGAGACCGATTTCGGCTCGCGGCTCGGCTTCGTGCTGGCCTGGGGCATCCTGAACGGCTTCTGGCTGGTGCTGCTGCGGCGGCCCGCGGTGTCGGGCGCGCTGGCGCTGACCATGGTCGTGGTGCTGGTGCTGCTGTCGCAGCTCAAGCACTCCGTGGTCCAGATGACCGCGAACTTCGTCGACGTGATGCTGATCGACCACGACAGCGCGGCGTTCCTGTTCACGATCTTCCCGAACCTGAAGCTGTCGGTGCTGGTGGCGGCCGCGGTCGTGCTGCCGCTGATGGGCTCTGCTGTGGTGGGCGGATCCATTCCGGATCGCGCGGCTGCCGGCGCTCGCCGGCAAGCTCGCCTGCCTCGCGGCGCTGACGCTGTATTCGCTCAACTGGCGCGACGAGGCCTGGCGCGGCTATTATGACGACGGCTATCTGTCGAAATTCGCCCGCTCCGGCGTCACGGCGGTATCGGACTTCCTCGCCAACGGCTTCATGGAATCCGACGCCACGGCTGATCGAAGTCTGGCCGCCTTCGTTCCGGATTCCTGTCATCCGGCCGCGCGCCGGCCGAACGTCGTGCTGATCCACGACGAATCCAGTTTCGACATCCGCTCAGCGCCCGGCATCAAGGTGCCGGACGGCTATGGCAGCCACTTCCAGTCGTTCGACGGCAAGGCGCGGCAGTTCATGGCCGAAAGCAATGGCGGACCGAGCTGGTTCACCGAGTACAACGTGCTCGCCGGCCTGTCGTCACGCTCGTTCGGCCGCTTCGCCTATTTCGTGACCCGGATCGCGTCCGGCCGGGTCGAGCGCGGCCTGCCGCTGGCGCTGCGCAATTGCGGCTACGACACCGTCTCGTTGTATCCCGCGCAGGGCGCCTTCATGAGCGCGCGCAGCTTCCAGACCACGGTGGGCGTCGACCGCTTCCTCGACGCGCGCGATCTCGGCGCCAAGGGCGTCGAGCCCGACGGCTTCTTCTACGATGCCGCGCTCGATCTGATGCAGCACCGGCCGCGCGGAAAGCCGCTGTTCATGTTCGTCTATCTCGCCGCCAACCATTTCCCGTGGGAGACGACGTTCCGGCCCGATTTGACGCCGTCCTGGCGTGCGCCCGGCAATCTGCCTTCGATCGATGAGTACCTGCGCCGCCAGGCGATGAGCGCAACGGATTATCAGCGCTTCCTCGCCAGCCTCAAGAAGCGCTTCGGCGACCAGCCTTTCCTGATCGTGCGCTATGGCGATCACCAGCCGGAGTTCTCGCCGCACATTCTCGATCCCAAGCTCGACGAGGCCGGCATCGGCGAGAAGCTCGAAAGCTACGATCCGCGCTATTACCAGACCTATTACGCCATCGATGCCGTCAATTTCGAGCCGCGCCAGAGCGCGGTGGTGATGGACAGGATCGACGCCGCCTATCTGCCGCTGGTCACGCTCGAAGCCGCCGGCATTCCGCTCGATCCGTCCTTCGCCGAGCAGAAGGAGATCATGCTCCGCTGCAAGGGCGTGTTCTACGCCTGCGGTGCGGGCGCCGAGGCGCGCCGCTTCAACCGCATGCTGATCGACGCCGAACTGATCCGGGGCTGTGACCGGCCGACGCCAAGGTCGGCCGGTCAGGGGCGCAGCCGCCGCCGCTAATCCGCGGCCGCGTCGGTGACGATGCCGCCGATGTTCTGCCAGTGGGCGCCGTCGAACTGGATCATCTGCAACTGCTTGTTGACGCGATAATCGGTCGGCGAGGTCGTGATGCTGATTCCCGGCAGCAGCATGCCGAGCTCGACATGGTCGAGATGGGTGGCCTGCTTCAGCACGTTCTCCCGCGTCAGCTCGTCGCCGCACTGCTTCAGCACCTGGACCAGGAGCTCGGCGGTGATGTAGCCATAGACGTTGAAGTTCGAGCCCTTGTCGCCGTCGGGATAGTACTTCTCCATGAAGGCGAGATAGCGCTGCACCCCGGGGTCGTTCTTGAAGCCTTCCTCGAGCGGATCCTTGACGTAGCCGACGCTGATCAGGCCCTTGGCATTCTCGAGCCCGGCGGGCTTCAGGGTGGCGCCCAGCGAATTGGCATTGATGTCGACGATGTGGACCGGCTTCCAGCCGAGCTCGGCGACCTTCTTGATCGCCTGCGCCGCCTGCTTCGGCGTCGCGGCGCTGAACAGCAGATCGGCGCCGGCGTCCTTCAGCTTCAGGATGTGGGAATCGATCGTCGGCTCGGTGATCTCGTACGACGATTCGGCGACGATCATCTTGGCGGCCTTGTCGCCGAGCCCCGCCTTCAGGCCGGCGAGATAGTCGCGGCCGAGATCGTCGTTCTGGTAGAGCACGCCAATTTTCGCGTCGGGATGAGTCTTGAGGATGTATTGGCCGTAGATGCGGCCTTCGACGACGTAGCTCGGGTTGAAGCCCATCGTCCAAGGAAAGTTCTTGGGATCGGTGAAGCGCGAGGCGCCGGTCGCCGCGAACAGTTGCGGCACCTTCTTCGAGTTGAGATATTTCTGCACGGCGACGTTCGGCGCGGTGCCGATGATCTGGAACGTCAGAAGCACCTCGTCGCTCTCGACCAGCTTGCGCACCTGCTCGACCGTCTTCGGCGGCGAATAGGCGTCGTCATACTGGATCAGGTTGATCTTGCGGCCGTTCACGCCGCCCTGGTCGTTGATCATCTTCATGTAGGCGGCCTGCGCCTTGCCGATCGTGGCATAGGCCGAGGCCGGCCCGCTCAGCGGCACGGTCTGGCCGACCTTGATCTCGCTGTCGCTGGCCCCGGTGTCGTACTTCTTCTCGGCCGCAAGCGCCGGCGCGGTCGCGGCGAGCGACAGCAGCGCGATCACCGCGAGCGCAGTGGTCCCATTCTTCATGACGTTCAACTCCCTCATTACTTTTTATGAAACTCATTCGGCCTTGATGGCGGCGTCGCGGATGACCGCACTCCATTTCTTGGTTTCGTCGGCGATGAACTGGCCGAATGCCGCAGCGTCGCGCGGCTGTGCGTCGAGGCCCTGGGCGAGCAGCTTCTGCTTCACCTCGGGGGCTGCGAGATCGGCGAGGATCTCGCGCGACAGCCGGTCGACGATCGGCTGCGGCGTCGCGCCCGGCGCCATGAAGCCGTACCAGCCCGACGCGACCACGTTCGGCAGGCCCTGCTCACGCAGGGGCTGCGCCTGCGGATAGATCGCGCTCGGCTCGGTGGCGGCGACGCCGAGCACGCGGAACTGACCGGCCTGGATGTAGGGCAGCGCGGTGCTGATCGCGGTCAGCGTCGCATCGACACGGCCGGCGAGCAGCTCGGTATAGGCCATCGAGTCGCCGCGGAAGGGAATGTTGAGGCCCGTCACCTTGGCGTCGCGGAACAGCAGCTCGGCAGCGAGATGCGGCTGCGAGCCGGCGCCCGGCGAGGCGAAGGTCAGGCCTTCGGGCTTTGACTTGCCGTAGGCGATCAGCTCGGCGAGCGTCTTGTACGGCGCATTGGCGCTGATTATCAGGAAGATCGGCGCAACCACGGTGCCGGCGACGGGGCGCAGATCCTTGACCGGGTCGTAGGTCAGCTTGCCGAACAGCGCTTCGGCGGTGACGTAGGGCGCTGCGGCGTAGAGCAGGGTGTAGCCGTCGGGCACAGCGCGGGCGACCACGTCGTTGGCGATGCGGCTGCCGGCGCCCGGCTTGTTCTCGATGATGAACTGCTGGCCGAGGTGGTGTTCGAACTCCGTCGCCAGAAGACGCAGCGAGATGTCGCTGGCACCGCCGGCGCCATAGGGACAGATCAGCCGCACCATGCGGGTCGGCCACTCGCCCTCGGCTCGCGCGAGATGGCCATGACCCAGGGCCAGCGCGGCCCCGGCGCCGAGCAGGCCGCGGCGCGTCATCGTCAATGGTCTCATCGCGCATCTCCCTGTCTGCTGCATCCCTTGTCCGGGCTGCTCCGGCGCGTTCTTCGCTGCGCCTTGTCGTCATTGCCCTCGCCGCGTCAGATCACCTTCCTGCGCGCGAGATC
Organism: Bradyrhizobium oligotrophicum; assembly: GCA_050641875.1. Taxonomy (GTDB): domain Bacteria; phylum Pseudomonadota; class Alphaproteobacteria; order Rhizobiales; family Xanthobacteraceae; genus Bradyrhizobium; species Bradyrhizobium oligotrophicum_B. Next base: position 465,946 of record CP192619.1, on the reverse strand, counting down.
GTCCATCTCCTGGTCTGATAGTCCGAGCCAGCCCTGGTAGACCGCGCGGTTGTCCTGGCCGACGTCGCCGGCTGTATGGCGCAGCGCCGTGGGATCGTTGCCAAAGCGCGGCACCACGTTCGACATCGCGACCGAGCCGAAATCGCGATCGGGCACGCGCGTGATCATCTCGCGCGCCACTGCCTGCGGATCGGCGGCGATCTGGTCGATGGCGTAGATCGGCGCGATCGTTCCCTTGGCCGCGGTGAAGCGGGCGAGGACCTGATCGAGGTCATGCGCCGCGCACCAGGCGGCGAAGATCGCGTTGAGTTCGGCCGAATGCTTCACCCGCGAGGCATTGTTCGCGAAGCGCGGATCGTCGACCAGATCAGGGCGATCGATGGCGCGGCAGTTGGCGGCGTAGAGCGCGTTGGTCGAGCCGGCCAAGGTCACCCAGCGATCGTCGCGGGTGCGATAGACTGCGGCGGGCGCCGAGTAGCCGTTGGCATTGCCTATCCGGCTGCGGCTGAAGCCGAGCTGGTCGTGTTCGACCGGCAGCACGTCGAGCAGCCGGAACACCGCTTCCGTCAGCGCGAGATCAATCTCCTCGCCTGGCGCGTCGGGATCGCGCGCCCGCTTCCACAACGCCGCCAGCACGCCAAGTGCACCGAACGCGCCGCCGATGGCATCGCCGATCGGATAGCCCGGATGGGTCGGCTCGCCCTCAGCCTCGCCGGTGATGTAGGTGAGCCCGCCCATCGCCTCGAAGATGCGGGCAAAGCCCGGCCGGTCCTTGTACGGCCCGTCCTGGCCGAAGGCGGTGGCGCGCAGGATGACGAGGCGCGGCTGGATCGACCACAGCACCTCTTTCGTCAGCCCCCAGCGATCGAGCGTGCCGGGGCGGAAGTTCTCGATCAGCACGTCGAAGCGCGGCAGCAGCCGCTTGAACAGCGCGAGCCCGTCGGGCGTGCGCAGGTCGAGCGTCGCGAAGCTCTTGTTGCGGTTGGCGGTCTTCCACCACAGCGGCTTGCCGTCCTTGAACGGCGGAAAGGTGCGGACACCGTCGCCATGGCCCGGCATCTCGATCTTCAGAACGTCTGCGCCGTAGTCGGCGAGCAGTGTGGCCGCCAATGGCGCGGCGATGATCGTCGCGATGTCCAGAACCCGCAAACCCTGAAGTGGCCCGGCCATGATTACTCTGCCTGCTTCAACCGGCGTTCGCTGGAACTGGTGCGCGACTTGTGATCTTCGGCTCCGCCTCGTTGATGAGTGCGCGGATGCTGGCGGCGAGTGCCCTGATGCGTGGGCCGATCTCGGCTTCGAGCTGGCCCGGCTGCAGGCGGAAGGCGGGGATGCCGCAGTTGATCGCGAAGGCACGGCCCGAGCTGGCGATGTAGTGCAGCGGCGCGGCCACTGCGTGGATCGCGGGCATATATTCGCCGACGCAGGTGCAGAAGCCGCGCTCGGCGCATTGGCCGATGCCGCCGAGATAGCGTGCGGAAAAATCGCTCCATTGTTCGGCATCGCCGGCGGCGAGCTGCGCGTCGAAACGCACGGCCTCGGTGGGCGGCAGGATCGCCGACGCGGCGCGACCCATGGCGGTCATGATGACCGAGATCGGCATGCCGACGTCGGGAACATGCGGGCCGACGTCGCCGGAGCGCGCCGTCTCGACATACACGACGGCGCTGCCGTCGAGCAGGCCGATCGACACCGTGCCGCGAACGCTCGCGGCGAGATCCTGCATCAGCGGCCGCGCGATCTGCCGGAACGGCATGTCGGCGAGCAGCGGGTGGGCCATCCGCAACGCACGAATGCCGAGGCGATATTTCGCGAGCGCCTGATCGAACGAGAGGTAGCCGAGCTCCGTGAGCGTGTGGGTCAGCCTAGCGACCGTCGGCCGTGGCATCCCGGTGCGGAGCGAGATGTCCATGTTGCCGAGCACCGCCGATCCAGTCCCGAACGCCTCGAGCACGAACAGGCCCTTGGCCAGGGTCGTGGCGAAGGCGGCATCGCTGGCGCTGTCGGCCAGGATCGTTTCGACAGCGCGGTCGCGGTTGGCGAGGAAGGGACGTGAGACGGACATGCCTCAAGGATGACCGATCATCGGTGGAGAGTCCATATGCTTGTTATATTTTGCTAAAGACGTCTACTATGTGGACAATCGGTGCGGGATGAGCCCGCGCTACTTTGACCCCATATCGTTCTCCTCATCGTGGGTTGTGAACCGGCCGGCGGCCCGCTACCGCTGTGCCGTCAACGTTTCGGGAGGAAATCGATGTCGACCTCAGTCAAGCAGATGCTGGAAGCGGCCAACGCCGCGGTGCCGAAGATCACGCCGGCCGAGGCCCAGGCGATGATCGCCAAGGGCGACACGCTGGTGCTCGACGTACGCGATGCGCCCGAGGTCGAGAAGAGCGGCAAGATCGAAGGCGCTCACCACGTCTCGCGCGGCATGCTCGAATTCCGCGCCGATCCGGACTCGCCCTATCACGACAAGAATTTCAGCAAGGACAAGAGCATCATTCTGTATTGTGCCTCCGGCGGCCGCTCGGCGCTGTCAGGCAAAACGCTGAAGGATCTCGGCTACGCCAAGGTCTTCAATGTCGGCGCGTTCAAGGACTGGGCCGAGAACGGCGGCGCGGTCGAAAAGCCGATCGAGCCGGGGATGTAATCGTAAACAGCTCATTGGTGCGGGCGCCGACCACCGCCGTCATTGCGAGCGAAGCGAAGCAATCCAGAGTCCTCGTGACGCCCTGGATTGCGCCGCTTCGCTCGCAATGACGCGCTGCTATAGTGGGGGCTTACTTCGAAATCTTGCTCCACAGCCAGCGCGCCACCGCTTGTGGCGACGACTCGGCATCACTGCCGGACGCCCGTAGATTGGCCTGCTGCATCGTTGCGATGTCGATGCGGCCGAGTAGCGGCCGCAGCGCGTCCTGCAGCGCGCGGTCGTCACTGCGCTTCGGCGACAGCAGCAGGATCGCGTCGTAAGGCGGGATCGCCTGCTTGGGATCGTCGAGCACGACGAGATCATATTTCGCGATCAGGCCGTCGCTGGTGTAGCCGGCGATGACGTCGACCTCGCCGGAGGCGGCCGCGGCATACATGAAGTCGGGCTGCATCTGGCGCTGAGCGCGGAAGGCGAGACCATAGGCGTCGCGCAAGGCCGCCCATTCCGGGCGCGAGAAGAACTCGTAGTCGCCGGCGATCGACATGTCGCTGGTGTGACGCGCGAGGTCGGCGATCGAGCGGATGCCGAGCGCCTCGGCCGTCTTGCGCGGCATCACCAGCGCGTAGGCGTTCTCGAAGCCGAGCTCGCCGAGCAGGCTCACCTTGTCCTTGGCGAGATCCTGCTTCAGCGCATCGAGCAGCGCGGCGCGCGGCAACTGCTCCTTGTGATGAAATTGGTTGGCCCACAGCGTGCCGGAATAGTCGACATAGGCATCGATGTCGCCGTTCTTGAGCGCCTCATAGATCACGCTGGAGCCAAGCCCGGCGCGTGTCGTCGCAGAGAGACCGGATGCCTGCAGCCGCTCGCTGATCAAGGCCGACAGCACATATTGCTCGGTAAAAGTCTTGGCGCCGATCACGTAGCGCGCCGAGCCGCCGGCCAGCGAGGGCAGCAGGCTCGCCGCCACCATCAGTGCGATCGTCGCCGTACCAAGCCCGACACGGGCACGGCTGCGCCTGCGCAGGCCATGCTCGATCAGCGCCAGCAACTGATCGATGGCAAGCGCCAGCACCGCGGCGGCGACGCAGCCGAACACGACCAGCACCCAGTTCTGGGTCTGCAAACCGGCAAAGATGTAGTTGCCGAGCGAGGTCTGGCCGATCGGCGTCGACAAGGTCGCGGTGCCGATCACCCACACCGCGGCGGTGCGGATCCCGGCCATGATCACCGGCAATGCCAGCGGCAGCTCCACCATCGTCAGCGCCTGGCGCTCGGTCATGCCGACGCCTTTCGCGGCCTCGATCAGGCTTGCATCGACGCCGTTCAGCCCGGTGATGGTGTTGCGCAGCACCGGCAGCATCGAATACAGCGCCAGCGCCAGCACCGCCGGCAGGAAGCCGAACGCCGAGAACGACAGCCCGAACCAGCGCAGACTGAGGGCTGCGAGCGCGAGCAGCAGCGGATAGAACAAGGCGAGCAGTGCCAGGCCGGGCACGGTCTGCACCACGCTGGCAAGCCCGAGCAAGAGATTGCGCATCGATGGCTTGTTGCGCGCCACGAGCGCCAGCGGAAAGCTCACCGCAATGCCGAGCGCGAGCGCGGCGATGCTGACGCGCAGATGGCTGCCGAGATAATCGGCGAGATGCGACAGGGCCTCGGCGAAGCGTGGATCGGACAACAGCCTCATGCAGCGCCGCTCTCGGGCAGCAGGGCCGCAAGCCGCGCGGCCTGGCGCCGCGGCGTGGTCATCAGCTCCGTCACATAGGGATCGCGGCTGGCGGCAAGCTCCGCGGGCGTGCCGACCTCCACCAGCCGCCCGCCGCGCATCACCGCGATGCGGTCGGCCAGCAGCAGCGCTTCGGTGATGTCGTGCGTGATCATCACGGTCGTCAGTCCGAGCTTGTCATGGAGCGCGCGGTAGTCGCTGCCGAGCGCATCACGCGTCAGCGGATCGAGCGCGCCGAACGGCTCGTCCATCAGCACGATCTGCGGCCGCGCCGCGAGCGCGCGGGCGACACCGACGCGCTGGCGCTGGCCGCCGGAGAGCTCGTGCGGCAGCCGGTCGCGATGCGCCTTGCGGTCGAGCTGGACGAGGTCGAGCAGCTCGTCGACGCGCGCGGCGATCTCGGCCGGCGGGGTCCCCAGCAGCCTGGGGGTGATGCCGATGTTGGCGGCAACCGTCATGTGCGGAAACAGCGCGCCGTTCTGGAACACGGTGCCAATCCGGCGACGCAGGCTGACAGGATCGAGGCCGGCGATATCCTCACCGGCAATCCGGATCGCGCCGCCGTCCAGCTCGATCAGGCGGTTGGTCAGCCGCAGCAGCGTGGTCTTGCCCGAGCCGGAGCCGCCGACGATCGCGAGGAACTCACCCTCGGCGATCTCCAGCGATACGCCGTCGACCGCGATCACGGCGCCTGTCGGGCCGGGGAAACCCTTGCGGACGTTGGTGTAGACGATGAACGGCGTGCGCGGCATGCGGCCTTGCGGAATGTTGGCCTTAGGGTTGGCCTTGGGGGTGGCCTTGGGCTCAGTCAGACGACCTAGCACGTCCGGCCGGCGCGTTGAACTTCGGCGCGCAAGCGGCTAAGCCGTCCCGGCATTCTCGGGGAGGAACCTGGACGTGACCATGCCCACGGCCGCCGCGGTCGCGCTGGAGCGAACGACGGTGGCATTCCGTCTCGCCGGCGGACGCACCTACACCGCCGTCGAGACGGCGGATCTTGCCGTCGCCGATGGCGAGTTCGTCGCCATCGTCGGGCCGACCGGCTGCGGCAAGTCCACCCTGCTCAACGTCGCGGCGGGGCTGCTGAAGCCGGCCGCTGGAAACGTGCGCATCTTCGGCAAGCCGCTGGCCGGCCTCAATCGCGACGCGGGCTACCTGTTCCAGGCCGATGCGCTGTTCCCGTGGAAGACGGCGCTGGAGAACGTCGCCATCGGCCTCGAGGTCGCCGGCACGGCGCCGGCGGAGGCCATGGCCAAGGCGCAGCAATGGCTGACGTCGGTCGGCCTCGGCGCCTTCGGCAACCGCTATCCGCACATGCTGTCGGGCGGCCAGCGCAAGCGCGTCGGTCTCGCCCAGGTGCTGATCCGCAATCCTCGGATCATCCTGATGGACGAGCCGTTCGGTCCGCTCGACGCGCAGACGCGGCAGATCATGGGCAACCTGCTGCTCGACCTCTGGAGTGCCGATCGCAAGGCGGTGCTGTTCGTCACGCATGATCTGGAGGAGGCGATCGCGCTCGCCGACCGCGTCGTCATCATGTCGGCAGGACCCGCCTCGCGCATCATCGGCGACTGGCGCGTGACCCTGCCGCGCCCGCGCGACATCTTCGAGGTGCGCATGAAGCACGAGTTCCACGAGCTGCATCGCGAGATATGGCAGACGCTCAAGGCCGAGGTGGAGAAGACCTACAAGCAGGCGGAGGCGGTTTGATGGTGACTGCCATGAGCCTCGTGGGAGCCCCGCTGTTTCGGCGCGTGCAGTGCGCTCCTCCCCCTTGTGGGGGAGGGGCGGGGAGGGGTACTCCAGAAAGACTGGTGGTTGGGGTACCCCCTCCCCAGCCCTCCCCCACAAGGGGAGGGAGCGCAGCGGCGCGTGCGGCGACGGCTTTGCTCACGTCAAGCAAGGCGAGGCCGCCTGAATGTCGCGTCTCGGTCTGCTCGCGCTGCAATTGCTGGTCGCGATCGTTGCCCTTGCGCTGTGGCAGTTCTTCGCCACCGTGCCGGTGATGGGCGCGTCTGGCTGCCGCCATTCTTCTTCTCCAACCCGGTCGACGTATCAGCGCAAATCGTCAAATGGTTCGCCACCGGCGCGATCTGGAAGCACCTCGCGATCACCTTGTGGGAGTCGATCCTGGCGTTCGCGATCGGCTCGCTCGGCGGCGTTCTGGTCGGCTTCTGGTTCGCGCGCAAGCCGCTGGTCGCCGCGGTGTTCGACCCCTACGTCAAGATGGCCAACGCGCTGCCGCGCGTGGTGCTGGCGCCGATCTTCACGCTGTGGCTGGGGCTGGGCATCTGGTCCAAGGTCGCGCTCGGCGTGACGCTCGTGTTCTTCATCGTGTTCTTCAACGTCTATCAGGGCGTGAAGGAGGTCTCGACGGTGGTGCGCGACAACGCCCGCATGCTCGGCATGAGCGAGCGGCAGTTGATGCGCCACGTCTATTGGCCGTCGGCGCTGTCGTGGATGTTCTCGTCGCTGCACACGTCGGTGGGCTTCGCCGTCGTCGGCGCCGTCGTCGGCGAATATCTCGGCTCCGCGGCGGGCCTCGGCTATCTGATCCAGCAGGCCGAGGGCATCTTCGACGTCGCCGGCGTCTTTGCCGGCATGTTCGTGCTGTCGGCGTTCGTCATTCTGATCGACATCTGTGTGACACTGGTGGAGCGGCGGCTCCTGGTATGGCGGCCGGATGCCGCGGATGGACGATGATGGTCGCCTTGGCGCCACACCACCGCTGTCGTCCCCGCGAACGCGGGGACCCATACCGCGTGACCGCGCGGTTGGACAAGACTGGTCGTCGCGCGTGCTACCGACGCCTGCCTGTGGTTATGGGTCCCTGCGTTCGCAGGGACGACAGCGGAGTTTGGAGCGGCCTTTCTCTTCACACCACGCCGTCCTAATCTGATCAACAACACGAACGGAGGAAACACATGAACAAGATCATCGGCCGGGTCACCGGCGCGCTGCTGGCGCTGACGCTGAGCACTGGTCTCGCCAGCGCTGCCACCAAGGTCACGCTCGCAATCGGGGGCGGCGCCTGCCTGTGCTATCTGCCGACCGTGCTGGCCAAGCAGCTCGGCGAATACGAGAAGGCCGGGCTTGAGGTCGAGCTGGTCGACCTCAAGGGCGGCTCGGACGCGCTGAAGGCGGTGCTCGGCGGCAGCGCCGACGTCGTCTCCGGCTATTTCGATCATTGCGTCAATCTCGCGGCCAAGAAGCAGGAGATGCAGTCCTTCGTCGTCTACGACCGCTATCCCGGCCTCGTGCTGGTGGTGGCGCCGTCGCACAACAAGGAGATCAGCTCGGTCAAGGATCTCGCCGGCAAGAAGGTCGGCGTCAGCGCGCCGGGCTCCTCGACCGACTTCTTCCTGAAGTACATGCTGAAGAAGAACGGCCTCGATCCTTCGGGCACCGCCGTGATCGGCGTCGGCCTCGGCGCCACCGCGGTGGCGGCGATGGAGCAGGGCCAGATCGATGCGGCCGTCATGCTCGATCCCTCGGTCACCGTGCTGCAGGGCAAGCATCCGGATCTCAAGATCCTCTCTGATACCCGCACCCAGCATGACACGCTGGAGGTGTTCGGCGGCGAATATCCGGGCGGCGCGCTGTACTCGACGGCGGCCTGGATCGCCGGCCATGACAAGGAGACGCAGGCGCTGACCAACGCCATCGTGGCCACGCTGGGCTGGATCCATTCGCATACGCCGGAGGAGATCATGGCGAAGATGCCGGAGGAGCTGGTCGGCAAGGACAAGGCGCTCTACCTCGCCGCGCTGAAGAACACCATCCCGATGTACTCGCAGACCGGCAAGATGGACCCGAAGGGCGCCGACGCGGTGCTCGCGGTGTTCAGCACCGGCTCGCCCGATGTCGCCAAGGCCAATGTCGACGTCAGCAAGACCTTCACCAACAAGTTCGTCGAACAGGCGAAGGGCGCGAAATAGCGGATGGCGGATGTCGTCATCCACCGCGTCACCACGCTCGACCTCAAGGTCGAGCCGTGGGACTGGCCGTTCGCGCGTGAGCGCAGCCCTGACATCGCGGCGCATTTCGCCGAGCGGCAGCGCGAGAAGCCGGGCCTGTGGAACGGACGCGTGCTGCTTGGGCGCAATCCCAGCTTCACGGATGGCCGGTTCGAAGCGAGCTATTTCGAGACCGATTTCGCGAGCCTGCTGGCATGGCGCGACTGGGGCTTCCCGGATCGCGCGGCCTTCAACGGCTTCGGCATGGGCGCGCTGCGCGCGGCCGATGGCGCCTTCGTGCTCGGCGAGATGGGGGCGCACACGGCCAACGCCGGCCGGCTGTATTTTCCCGCCGGCACGCCGGATCTGGCCGACGTCAGCGACGGCGTGCTCGATCTCGCCGCCAACGTCGCGCGGGAGGTCGAAGAGGAGACCGGGCTCGCGCCATCGGACTATCAGGCCGCGGCGCATTGGGACTGTGTCGTGACCGGCGCGTCGATCGCGCTGATGCGCGTGCTCGACGCCTCCGACATGGGCGAGGCTCTGCAGCGCCGCATCGAGGCCAATCTCGCGGCCCAGGACGAGCCGGAACTCTGCTCGATCCGGCTGGTTCGAAGCAGGAGCGATCTGACTGCGGCGATGCCGCGCTTCGTGACCGCCTTCCTCGAAACGCAATTCAGCCCCGGAGAACCGTCCTCATGAGCAAGAAACCGCGCACGCTGACCGATGAGCTCGATGGTTTCATCTCACCGTACAGGATCGATGGCGGGCACAAGTTTCATCTCAAGTCGCACAAGACCAGGGTCAAGGGCGGCCTCGCCAAGGAAGAGGGCGAGGCGATCATCGAGCAGAACCGCCAGCGGCTCGCCGACTTCCAGGAGAAGCTCTACGCGCAGGACCGCTGGTCGGTGCTGGTGCTGCTGCAGGGCATGGATGCCTCCGGCAAGGACAGCGCGATCAAGAGCATCTTCGAGGGAGTCAATCCGCAGGGCTGCGAGGTCACCTCGTTCAAGCAGCCGACCTCCAAGGAGCTCGATCACGACTTCATGTGGCGCAGCGCCATCGCGCTCCCCGAGCGCGGCCGCATCGGCATCTTCAACCGTTCCTACTACGAGGAATGCCTGGTCACGCGCGTGCATCCGGAGATCCTGAAGGCCGAGAAGCTGCCGCCGAGGCTCGTCACCAAGAACATCTGGCGCGAGCGCTTCGAGGACATCTCCGCCTTCGAGCGCTACCTCACGCGCAATGGCACCGTGATCCTGAAGTTCTTCCTCAACATCTCCAAGGAGGAGCAGCGCGAGCGCTTCCTCGACCGGCTGGAGCAGCCGGCCAAGAACTGGAAGTTCTCGATGGGCGACGTCACCGAGCGCGCGAGGTGGAATCGGTACCAGGCGGTCTATCAGGACATCGTGCGCCACACCTCGACGCCCTATGCGCCCTGGCACGTCGTTCCGGCCGACCACAAATGGTTCGCCCGCGTCGTCATCGGCTCGACCATCGTCGCCGCGCTGGAAAGCCTGGATCTGCATTTTCCGCGCGTCGATGCCGACTCGCGCGAGGAGTTCAAGGCGGTGCGCAAGGCGCTGGAGAGTGAAGGCAAGGGCGGGAAGAAGGGGCGAGAGTGACGTGTACGCCGCGGCGCAGAGCATACGCTCTCTGCCGGCATTGCCTCACGCCGCGCCGGCCCGCCGCTGCTCTGTATCGTCCGCCCCCAGGAACCGACGCGCGAAATCGGCGGCCGGCATCGGCTTGCCGAAGTGATAGCCTTGTCCCTGCTCGCAGCCGAGCCGCAGCAGGAACTCGGCCGTCGCCTCGTTCTCGATGCCCTCGGCGATCACGGACAGGCCGAGCTGCTTGCTGAGGCTGACCGTCGAGCCGACGATGGCGGCGTCGTCGGCCTGGGTCAGCACGTCGCGCACGAAGGAGCGGTCGATCTTCAGGCCATCGAGCGGAAACTTCTTCAGGTAGCTCAGGCTCGCATAGCCGGTGCCGAAATCGTCGAACACCAGGCTGACGCCGAGCGCCTGCAGCCGGTTGAACGTCTGCAGCACGCCGGGTTCGTCGTGCAGCAGGATGTCCTCGGTGACCTCGAGCTCGAGCAGGCGCGGCGACAGGCCGGTCGCCGTGAGCAGCTTGCTGACGAAGGCCGCGAGGTCGCCGGACTGGAACTGCGAGGGCGAGAGGTTGACGCCGACGCGAATGTCGTGGCCCGCGAGCTGCCAGTCCCGCGCCTGCCGGCAGGCGGTGGTCATGACCCAGGTCGCAACCGCCTCGGAAAGATGCGAGGTGTTGACGACCGGGATGAAATCACCGGGAGGCACGAGGCCGCGGGTCGGGTGACGCCAGCGGATCAGCGCCTCGGCGCCGATCACGCGGCCGCCCAACAGCTCCACTTGCGGCTGGTAGAACAGCTCGAATTCGTTCCGCTCGACGGCGAGCGCAAGCTCGGCCTCCAGCGTCAATCTCTGCTCGAGCTCGTTGCGGATGGCGCTCTCGAACAGCACATGGCTGCCCCGCCGCTCCATCTTGGCGCGACAGAGGGCGAGGTGGGCATTGCTGAGCAGCTCGTCCGCCGTGTGTCCGCCCTCGGGATGCACCGCGACGCCGAGGGTGACCTTGACGCGCTGCTGACGCGTGCCGGCGTCCAGCGGCGCCTCGAACAAATGCGACAGATGATCGGCGAGCTCGGCGACAGTGCCGCCGATGGCGGAGCAGGGAATGGCGACGGCGAACTCGTCGCCGCTGAGTCGGGCGACGCGGCCCATGCTGCCGATCTCGGTGCGGAGCCGTTCGGCTGCCGCGCGCAAGACGCTGTCGCCGAAGGCATGGCCGAGCATGTCGTTGATGCGCTGGAAGGCATCGAGCCCGATCACCAGCAGCGCCACGTGATCGAACGCGGCATCCGCGGTGTCGATCATGGCGGCGAGCTCGCTCTGCAGCGTGTTGCGGTTGATCAGCGCGGTCAGCGTGTCGTGCTCGGCGAGATAGCGGATGCGCTCGGCCTCGCGCTTGCGCACCGAGATGTCGCGCAGGATCACGCCATATTGCAGGCCGTCGGCGCCCTGCCAAGCGGAGAAGCTCGCCTCGACCGGAAACACCTCGCCGTCCTTGCGGCGGCCGTCGAACTCGATCGTGGCTCCGCCGGGCATCAACGTCGCCGGCAGCGCCGCCTCCTGCTGCGGAAACAGGTCATGCGTGTCGCTGCCGTCGGCGCGCAGGCGCGCGAACGGCTGGCCGATGATCTCGTCGGCCCCGTAGCCGAAGATCGCGACAGCCCCCGGATTCCAAACCGTGATCAGCCGGTCCCGGTTGGTGCAGACAAGCCCGTCGCCGATCGACATCGCGATCCGCTCGAAACGGCTCTCGGCGACGTGCCGCAGCAGGCCGCGGAAGTCGATCTCGTCGAGGGCCGTTGCCGCGAGATAGGCGACCAGCGCGATCTGAAGCAGCGAGGTGTCGAGCACCAGGGCGTAGCGGTCGTGCAGCAACAGCGCCGCGGCCTCGATCAGGACGCTGATCATGGCGATCAGCAGCGCGCGCCGCGCCGCCGAGAGCTGCCGCCAGCTCGCCAGCATGATGACGACGATCAGCAGCAGGCCGGCCATTGTGGCGGTCGTCGACGTCGAGAGCAGAGTGCGGTGCTGAATGATGGACTCGGCCGCCAGCGCCTGCAGCATGACGCCTGGCAGAACGCCGGCCGTTCGGCACGCTGTAATAGTCTCCGAGCTCGATGGCGGTCGCGCCGACGATCACCCGCTTGTCCTTGAGCCTGGCGAGCGCCGCCGCGTCGCCGCGGACGACGTCGACATACGACACCCTCGGCAGTGACGATAGATCGATGCCGTAGTCGACCAGGAAAAGAGCTGTCCTTGACCGCATTGCTGCCGGCGAGGAACGCTCCCATGGACTGCAGGAAGGTTTTCGCGCCGCCGGTCTCATCATTCTCGCCGAAGGCGTAGCTTCTGACGCGACCGTCGCGTGCCACCTCGATGTTCACGAACGCCGACCATGCGAGCTGCTCGAACTGAGGCAGCGGTCGGTTGAGGTGAATGGCGGTCTCCTTGCCCGCCGCATCGAGCTGCCTGAAGGCCGGCAGCACGACCGAGCTCTTGGCATTCTGCAGCGCGTTCAGGAAGGCCTGATCGCCGGCCGCGTCGGACGGCATGCTGAAATCCACGTCAAAGGCGACGTCGCGGACACCGGCGCGCTGCAACTGCTCCAGCAGGCGCGCATGCTGGGTCCGCGGCCACGGCCAGACGCCGATCGCTTCGATCGAGCGCGGGTCGATCGCAACCACTGCGATCTCGCCGCTGGCGGGGCGGTTGTCGAGGCGAAAGCGCAGATCGACGAGAGCTTGGCTCAACAGCTCGTGGCCGCCCGACAGGCCGATCGTCAGCAGCGCAACGACCACCAGAATATGCGGCATGAACCGCCTGAACATGCCCTCTCTCGAATGATTGCGTGCCACGTCGATCCCAATCTCATCCCACTCCGAGCGCAGAGCCATCAGCAGCGCTGCTGGCCTGCGCTCCCCCATGACCACGCAGGACGCCGGCGTGCAGCTCGATGGCGGACCCTTAATTCTTGTTGTGACCGTAGGCGTAGGCATTGCCATTGCCATGGTTGCCGCTGTTGCCGTTGCCGCTGTTGCCGCTATTGCCGTTGCCGCTGTTGCTGTTGCCGCTGTTTCCGTTAGCGCCGTTGCCGTTACCGCTGTTGCTGTGGCCGTTGTTGCCGTTGCCACTGCCGCCATTGTTGTTGCCGTTGCCGCCGTTGCCGCCGTTGCCATTGCTGGCGGCATTGGCGCTGGCGGAGCCGCTCGGTGAGCCGATTGCCGCGGCGACGGCGGCTGCGATCGAGGAATCTCCCGACGTGCCGCTTGGGGTGGCCGGGTTGCTCGCCGAATTGCCGCTATTGCCTCGTGCGTCATTCCAAGCGGTGCTTCGTCCTGCACCGGCGGTCGGCGCGTGGGCGCCATGGGCGAGGCCGCGCGTCGCCTTCTGGATATTCAGGTTGACCTCGCCGATCGATGACGAGATCCGCACCACGCCGGGCTTGGCGCCGCCGAAGCCGGTTGCGGAATGCTGCTGTGCGGTGATCGTTGCGCCCGGGCCGTTGGCGTTCAGCGCGTGGATCACGCTCCCCTTGGCCTCGCGTGGCGCATGCAGGCCGTCGCGCGGCACCGGAACACGATCGATCGTGGAGGCGCGCGGGCGGCCTTGCTCGATCGGGATGAAGGTGCCGGAACCGGACAGGCTGAGACCGGAGCGGCCGGTCGCAAAGGCGGTGGCGGCCTGGCCGGGCATCACCTGGGCGATCTGGCCGGTCTTGAAATCCGACACCTGCACCTGGCCGCGGCTGACCTCGACCTTGGTGCTGCGGCCAGAAATCGTGACACTGAACTGGGTGCCCTTCACGACCGCGGCGAGATAGGGCGTCTCGACCTCGAAATGCTGGACATTGCGCTTCTCGACGTCGAGCAGAATCGCGCCGGCGCGCTGCAGGATGGTCGTCGCCATGCCGTCCTTGGCCGCGGCGGGCAGGCCGACTTCGGAGTTCGGCGCGATCACGATCGTCTCGGCGCCGCGTGTCAGCCGGACGCGGCCGGTCGGCCCGGTGCGGATCGTATCGCCGGGCTTGAGCGGGTCCTCGCGACCGAGCGACACCTGCGCTGCGCCCTGGGTGGTGACCCAGACCTCACCGGACGATTTGCTCACCAGCCACGGCTCACCGTCGGCCGCGACTGCGGCCGGTGTTGCACCGAAAAGGCACGCGGCGATCAACCCCGGTATCAGGAAGCGCTTGGAGGACATGGCACGAACTCCGTCGTTGATGGCCTTTGAAACTAATCGAAATGTTTCAAGAGACCCTTAGGAGTTGCAGCCGCGTTTGCTTCCCGCATTTACGCTTCATTGACCTTAACAAACTAAGAACGAGGTATGCGCGTTGGTCGTGGCGAGGGAACCGGGAGGACTGCGGGTTGGCGCGACAGGGCCATCTTACCGCGAGTCTCGCGACGCCTGCATGGAACCGCGCTCGCCGCCGGCATGTCCCTGTCGGTGGCGCTGTTTGCGGCGACGGCCCACGCGCAGCAGGTCAGCCAGCCGAGCTTCGATCCGCGGCAGACCGAGCGATATTTCGACGAGCAACAGTCGCGGTCGACCCAGCCGGCGCCGCCGCGGCCGCGGGCTCCTCAATTCGCGACCCAGGGCGGCGGCGATCGCAAGCCCTTGTTCACCATGCGCGGCGTCACCCTGACGGGGGCGTCCGCGCTGCCCGCCGAGCAGCTCGCCGCGAGCTATCAGCCCTATCTCGGCAGGCCGGTGTCGCAGGCCGACCTTGCGGCGATCGCGACCGCGATCAGCGATCAGTATCGTGCCGCCGGCTATCATCTCAGCCGTGCGATCGTCCCGCCGCAGGACATCCGTGATGGCCGGGTGCGGATCCAGATCGTCGAAGGCAGCATCACCGAGGTGACCTTGAAGGGCGCCGGCGCGGAAGAGTTCGGCATCCGGCCGATGCTCGCCCCCGTGCTGGCCGAGCAGCCGTCCCGGCTCGAGACGCTGGAGCGGCAGCTGCTGCTGATCAACGGCCGCGGCGGCGTCCGTCTGGTCGATTCCTCGCTGGAGGAGATCGGCGGCACCACCGGCCGGTTCCGCCTGGTGATCGAGCTGCAGACCTGGCACGTCTACGGCTTCGCCGGCGTGGACAATCTGGGATCATCGACCGTCGGTCCCTGGCAGAACTACGCCACGGCCGCCTTCAACTCCTATCTGCTGCCGGGCGACACGCTCACCGCCAACCTGTCGACGACTCCGGCAGATCCGCGCCAGCTCGCGTTCGGCCGGCTGTCCTATGAGGCGCCGGTCGGCACCGATGGCGCCTATGTCGGCGCGTCGGCGCTTTACAGCGAGGTGCGGCCGGGCGACCGGAGACGGCTGTTCAACGACAATACCGTGACCGAGACGCTCGAGCTGCGCGGCGGCCTCGTGCCGATCCAGTCGCAGCGCGCCGCGCTGAAGCTCAATCTGGCGGCCGCCTTCAGCGACGTGACCGAGCGTGACCTGTTCGGCATCTGGTATCGCGATCGCATCCGGACGCTGACCTTCACCGCCGACTACCGCTGGAAGGATGATGTCGGCGGCGACAGCTACCTGACGGCGGCGTACCGGCAGGGTCTGAACGCGTTCGGGGCGACGCCGACCGGCGATCCCTCGCATCGCGCGCCGGCGCCTCGCCGAGCTTCTCGGTCTTCAACGGCTGGTTTGCGCGCTATCAGACCTTGTCCGAGGCGTGGTCGCTGAAGCTCGCGGCCGCCGGCCAGCTTGCCTCGGGTCCGCTGTACAATTCGCAGCAGTTCTATCTCGGCGGCCTCGCCTATGGCCGCGGCTATGGCAGCGCCGAGATCAGCGGCGACAATGGCGTCGCCGGCACGTTCGAGGTCCGCTTCGAGCAGAAGCCGAACTGGCAGTATCTCACCAGCTATCAGCTCTACAGCTTCTTCGATGCCGGGCTCGCCTGGAACGACGGCTTCCGGCCGTCCGACGGCGTGGCGCTGACGTCGGCGGGAGCCGGGATCCGCTTCACGTTCCCGAACGACTGGCGCGCCGATCTCGGCGTCGCCGCACCGCTCAGCTACCGCGCCCCCGACAACACGACGCGCGGCGCGCGCCTGCTGCTGACGCTGTCGAGCGTGCTGAAGCTGTGCCCGCAGCGCGGGCAGGGCCCCTGCATCTGAGAACTGGCGGGATCGGTGCGGCAGCGCAGGTCTGCTTTTCCCGTTGGGCGAGGACGGATTGCATCAGACGCAATCAATGATGCGTTCGTCGCGACTAGCCGTCTTTGTGCGAAGGCTGCGCCTTGCGCTTGAATTGCGATACGAGCGACAAATCAAGACAGCATCGTCGAGGAGCTGGGAAGCATATTGGTATGGTCGAGCGACGAAGTCCCAAGTCCGCTCATCCTTCGGAACCGGACGGTTGCGACGGGAACCGGCATGACTGAGATGGGCCAACAGCTGACAAGCGATAAAATCGACCGCCCTTTTGTTCTCACCGCGTGCCTTTCGCATCACTTACGTTGGCGGCCCTAAGGCCGATCTCTCTTATTCAGAAAGGCCGCCACGGCGGAAAATTCGTTAAGAAGCGTCTCTACTGAACCACCAGTACGGAACGCGGCCATAGCCGAACGACATCTGTTCTCGACCTCCTCTCCGGCGTCAAGCAAGCGCAGCCACTGCTCCTCGCTAAAGCCAGCGTCCTCCTTAAGTACGGTTGCTACCCAGTAATTGTAGCGACACTCAGCGGCAACGACATCTGCTGCCGCGGCAAGCTCAAGCAGGCCGAGTGTTCCCTCGTTCATGAAGTCTAGGACTTGAGCCGCGAGAGCCTCTGGGACCATGCCTGTGGGATGAAATCGCTTTTCGGATGTCATGATGAGCAAAGCGCTCCTGCTGAGCTGATCGCAGTGCTTTGTACCATTTCTCGCGATCTTTGGACAGACGAGGACAAGCGCCGAGCTGATCAGCATGTCCGCTTTGGGTCAAAAGCAGCGCTTCTGTCCCGCGAGCGCTTACTTCCGGTCGAAGCCCGGAAGCCGACGTTGCGTTCGCAGGCCGGGCAGACGGATCATAAGCCGCCGCGCCGAGACGTTGGCGGCGCGACTGCGGCGCCCCAGTTGGCTGCCGGGTGTTTGCACAGCGCGAGTCGCTGGAGTCGGGCAAAAGCAGGTTGCGTGCTCCGCCAGTCTCACTTTGGGCGGACGGCAGATGCAACGCAGTTTGCCAGGGCGAACGATCAAAATCTCCGTGCCGAAGTAGGAGGCCCATCAACCGGAGCTACGCACCGACCTCTCCCGATGGCGTGAGGTGAAACGAGAACGCGGCTGACCGCTGGGGTCAACCAAGTGCCTTAGATCTAGACCGGCTTGCCCGAGCCGTGGAACAGCCGGCCCTTCTCGGTGATCAGCACGATGACGAGCGCGCTCGACGTGCAAGCCAGGAAGCCTGCCGCGAACGGCAGCGGCGTGCCGTCGAAGGCCTGGCCGACGATGGCGCCGGCGGCCATGCCGAGCAGGGTCGTGATCGAGCCGTACAGCGAGGACGCGGTGCCGGCATTCGCCCGCTGCGGCTCCATCGCGAGCGCGGTGAAGTTCGCGAACATCAGGCCGAACGAGAACATCATGCCGGCCGACAGCAGCATGAACAGCCACAGCGGCAGCATGCCGAGAACCGCCGCGCTGAAGCAGGCCAGCGCGATGACGACGCTGCCGACCAGCGCGCCGTGCGAGATCATGCGCATGCCGAGCCGCCCGACGAGGCGGGCATTGAGGAAGCCGGCGACCGCGATGGTCACCGCGATCGCCGCGAAGGCGAGCGGGAAGTAGCGGCCGAGATGATAGACGCCGGTGAACAATTGCTGCGACGACAGGACATAGCCGAGCACGGCGCCGAAGATGCCGCTCGCGGCGAGCGCATAACCCAGCGTCTGGCGGTTGGTGAGCGTGTTGCGGAACGCCGCGACGATCTCGGCGACCGAGAACGGCTTGCGCTCGCTTTCGGGCAGCGTCTCGGGCAGCCGCGCCGCGGTCCACAACAGCGTGACGATGCCGTACAAGGTCAGCACCACGAAGATGCCGCGCCACTGCGTCAGCCAGCATCACCGCCTGGCCGAACGACGGCGCGATCACGGGGATGGCGATGAACACCATCATCGCCAGCGAGACCACGCTCGCCATGCGGCGGCCGGCATAGCAGTCGCGCACGATCGAGGTCGCGATCACCCGCGTCGCCGCGGTGCCGAGGCCCTCCAGCGCGCGCGCCAGCAGCAGCATCTCGAAGGATGGCGCGGCGATCGCGAACAGGCTGGCGACCGCATACAGCACCATGCCGCCGATCAGCACCGGCCGTCGGCCGAAGCTGTCGGACAGCGGGCCGATCACGAACTGGCCGAGGCCGAAGCCGATGACGAACGCCGTCAGCACCGTCTGCAGCCGGTTGGCGACGTCGATATGGAACGAGGCACCGATGTTCGGCAGCGCCGGCAGCATCATGTCCATCGCCAGCGGATTGAGGGCCATGATCGCCGCGACCACGATGACGAATTCGGTGAAGCCCATCGGCCGGTGACGGACGATCTCGATGGTGTCGGCACTGGTATCAGCCAAGGCGCGGGCCTTCCAAGGTGTTGGGAATGCGGGAGAGAGCACCGATAGATATCGGGTTTGTTGCGTCGCACAAGGCGTGTTTCGGAATGGCTGGTCACCGGCGCTGGCCGTTGGCGTGATTGTGACCGGCCGAGAGTCGCGGAAAATTGCGCCAGCGGCGACGCGGTGGTAACGGCCGTGTGATCGACGTCCGGATCCAGGCCAGCATGAAGACCTACAAGATCGTCGTCTATGTCCCGGAAGCGGCGGCTGACGCCGTGCGCCACGCGATGGGCGAGGCCGGCGCCGGCCGCATCGGCAATTACGACCACTGTTCGTTTACCGCGAAGGGCGTGGGCCGGTTTCGTCCGCTGACAGGCGCCAACCCGGCCATCGGCGCGGTTGGCCAGCTCGAGACGGTCGAGGAGGACCGCATCGAGACCATCTGCGCCGAGGACAGGCTGAAGGCCGTGCTACAGGCGATCCGCTCCGCGCATCCCTATGAGGAGCCGGCGATCGACGTCTATGCGATCGAGATGGTGGACTAGCATGCCGATGCTTCGTCTCACGCCGCGCCGCTTCGGCACTCTCCTGATCGCGACGCTGCTCGCCATGACCGCAGCGTCCGCGGCATTTGCCGGCGACGCCACGCCGGCCGATCAGATTTCGGCGTTCCGGCTCGCGCATGGCGAAGGCCGCGTGACGCGCGACGCGACGCTCGACCGCATTGCCATGGAGCAGGCGCGCGCGATGGCCGACAAGGACGATCTCAGCCACGAGGTGCTCGCTCCTTTCACCCGCCGCGTCGCGCCGTCGAAGGCCGGGCGCGCCGCCGAGAACATCGCCTATGGCTATGACAATTTCGACAAGACGCTGGGGCAGTGGATCAACTCGGCGGGCCACCGCAAGAACCTGCTGCTGCCGAAGGCGACCAAGGTCGGCATCGCCAGCGCAAGGAATGCCAGCGGCAAGCGTACCTATTGGGCGATGGTGATCGCGGGCGACTACGACGCCGACAAGCCGAAGGGCGCTCCGAAGAGCAAGGGCAAGGCCGTGGTCGCGCAGACGGCGACACGATCCGTGAAGGGCGACGCCAGGCCGGCGACGCGCTGGGGCGCCAAGCCGCCGGCGTCCTCCGCCAAGGACTGCCACCTCAGCATCAAGGTCATCGGTCTCTGCATCTGAGCACAGTGGCCTGCGGCCCCGCTGAACGCGACGCCCGCCGCGCGATCACGCCGTTGTGCGAGGCGTCTTGTTGCTGAGGCGAGTCTTATCGGATATGCAAGCAATGGTTGTCTTTTTGGCAGCCAATATCGTGAAGATTTTTCATCTCATTTTGAACGGAGACCATCATGGCAGTCATTGAGCAGACCTCAACCACCAGCACCAACCCGCAGACCGCCTCGGCGACCTTCCAATGGTCGCTCACGTCCTACGAGGAGCAGGGCAATCTGTGGCTCAAGTGGAGCACGAACGCCCCGTTCCGCGCGCAGCAGGGGCAGATCTCCGTCTACAGCGGCAGCAGCTTCCCTTCCGATCCGAAGAAGGACCGCAAGGCCTGGTCGTGGGACAACGAGCACGGCGGCGGCTCGGGATGGGACACGGGCCTGCGCTACGGCTCCGACTGGTACTGCGCCTGGATCGCCGAGAAGAGCCCGAACGGGCCGTACGCCTACGCGGTCACGCTCGTCACCAAGCTCGCCTGAGCTGACGGGCGCAATCGTTAAAGGTGGGAGTCTCGAGCCCACGCGCTTCGCCGCGCTGAGACCTGTGCCTCAGCGCGGCTGCTTCTTCAGGTGCAGATAGCCGGGATCGAACTCGCCGATCGCGCGTAGCCGCGTCCAGTCGTGCACCGTCAGCATGCCGCTGCGAAAATCGACGGCGCGGCTGGCGCGCAGCTCGAGCAGCGTGCGGTTGACCGTCGCGATCGCCATGCCCAGTGCCTCGCCGAGCTGCACCAGGCTGACCGGCAGCTGCAACTGATCGTTCCGGACATGGCCGAGCGCGCGGGCGCGATAGAACAGCTCGCAGAACATGTGCGCCATGCGCGCCGGCTTGCTCCGCGCGCTGTTGTTGGTGATGGCCTCGCGGAAGATCGACGCATCGATCAGCGTCTCGCGCCAGATCGCAAAGCCGAGCGTCGGCCGCCGGCTGATCGCGCGGGTCAGCTCCTTGTGCGCAACGCTCGCCACCACCGCCGGCCCGATCGCGCAGACCGCGTGATCCATGCGGTCGAGGAAGATCGCCTGGGCGTCGGGCCAGTCGCCCGGCATGTGAAAGGAGAGATACTGCCGCTGGCCGCCGGACAGCAGGTGATAGCGCGCCACCCATCCGGAGATCACGACGACGGAACGGTCCGGCTCGTCCCCCTGGCGGATGAGGTCCTCCTGATCGGCGAGCTCGCGCAAGGCGAAGCTGAAACTCCGGACCTCGGCGATGTCGTCGCCGGACAGTTTCGAATGCTCCCTGAGCTTGTTGGTGACGATCCGGTCCGCATCCATGAAAATCGTACCGTCCGGGCGCTGTTGCGTATCAAATGAGACGACGGAGCCGGCGTTCCCGACTAAGATCGCCGTCAGCAGATGCGGTCGAAGGTTGCCGGTCGCCGCATCGGGAGAACAGCTGTGCCCCACATCGCGTTCCTCTCCCGGCTCCGTCGATTGTTCGGTGGCACGGGGCCGCATATCGAGACCATCGCAGCCGCCCTTGCCGACGGCCGGATCAAGCAGCCGGCTCATCCGATGTCGGATCAGGAGCTGTCGCGCGCCATCCGGGAGTTCCAGAGCCGGCCGGCCTCGGAGGAGGCCTTGAAGAAGCTCGCTGAGCGGCTGGAGGCCGCGAAGCGCGACGCCCCTCGTGACGGCTCTCATGACGATTGGGCGGGATCCGGCTCCATCAGGAACAACATCAACCGCACCAGCTCGTCCTCGAGCTCGCGTGTGCCGACGAGGCGATGCTCGCGCATGACGGCGGCCCTGATCGGGCCAAGTGCAGCGCGCACCAGGATGAAGCGGCGCGCGGCCGGCATCGCCTCGCTCCGCAATCCCACCGCCTCGATCAGCCGCTCGGTCATGCGGTCCACCATCTCGTGCAGCGCCTTCTGCAGCTCCGCGTCGTTGCCCAACAGGCCGAGAAGATAGCGCCGCACACGGTGACGGCCGGCGAACGGGGCAAAGCCCTGGCGCACCGCCGCGCGCACGATCGCCTCGCGTCCAAGCCCGCGATGCGCCTCCAGCGCCTCCGCGAACAGCGCCTCCTGGCGAGCGAACTCGCGCAGCACCAGCGCACGCAACAGCGAGGTCTTGTCCCTGAAATAGCTGTAGAGCGTGCCGATCGAGAAGCCCGCGCGCTCGGCGATCGCGTTCGTGCTCAGGCCCTTGCCGCCGCCGCTCTGCAGAAGTTGAGCGGTTGCCTCGAAGATCACGTCGAGGGTCTGCCGCGTGCGCTTCTGCACCGGGGTTTTTCGAAGCAGTTCAGGAGCTTGCTGCACGGTCTGGACCTTGGCTGGCGGACGGGCGAAATCGAGTAGGCGTTGCCGGCGGCTCGGGTTAGATCAGAGCCCGCATGCGGGCGGCCGGACAATGAGTGGATCGGCTCGGGGCCGGGCCTGCTTGCACCGGGCTGAACCTCATTTGAACGAAGGACTGATTGCCATGCTGCGCGTCGTTTTCCCGTTTGTCACGATCATCGCCGTCTCCCAATGTCTTCTGTCGCAGGCCGCGCTGGCCGGCAACCGCGCCGCCGCCGACAGCTGCGCCGCCAAGCTGTCGCCGGTGGCGAAGCAGATCTACGACGTGTCTGCGCCGGCGATCGGCCCGGACAGCGTCGTCAAGGACGTGATCGTCGAGCGTGTCAGGCCGCTGGTGATGGCCGGCAAGTTCGATCGCGACACTGCCCGCGCCAACGCCACGCCGGCCGGCGAATGCCTGGTGCTGCTGAAGTAGGTCGCGCCGCGCCCTTAAGGTTTGGAGGCTGCGATGGGACATCAGGCCGCAGCCTCCCGGAGCAGGTGGCATCGCTCCGGGCAACCCGGCTTGGCAACCGGCTTGGCAAGTTCAGCCGACTCGCGCATCAATAGGTGATGCTGGACCTTCTCACCCGTCACTGGGTTGCCGGTGCCGTGTTCATGGCCGCAGCGCTGCTGGCCCTGGTGCCGCTGCTGGCGGCCGACTGGCCGCTCGCGCTGCTGCTGATCTTCCTGCATTCGCCGGGCTACATGATCCACCAGGTCGAGGAGCACACCGGCGACCGCTTCCGCAGCTTCGTCAACAACGTGATGTTCGGCGGCCGTGAGGCGCTGACCACGATCGACGTGCTCTGGGTCAATTGCGGCGCGGTCTGGGGTATCGATCTCGCCGCGCTCTATGTCGCCTGGATCGCGGGTCCCGGCTGGGCGCTGGTCGCGCCCTATCTGATGCTCGTCAACTCGCTCGGGCATATCGGCCCGGCGTTGCGCTTTCGCGGCTACAATCCCGGCCTGGTCACCGGTGTCGTGCTGTTCATTCCGCTCGGCCTCGTGACGGTCTTCACCATCCCGGCGACGGCCGCCCAGCACGCTCTCGGCTTCGGCCTGTCGCTGCTGCTGCATATCATCATCGCGGCCAACGCCATCCGGCGCGCGTCGCGTGCCCGCGCCGCGGCCTGAGCGCGCGGCCTCATTCGCCGGGAACGAGCTGGATCGT
Organism: Bradyrhizobium oligotrophicum; assembly: GCA_050641875.1. Classification (GTDB taxonomy): domain Bacteria; phylum Pseudomonadota; class Alphaproteobacteria; order Rhizobiales; family Xanthobacteraceae; genus Bradyrhizobium; species Bradyrhizobium oligotrophicum_B. The sequence goes on along the minus strand of CP192619.1, from coordinate 442,786 downwards.
CCGTGCCGGCTGTGGCCGACGGCGCAGCCGTCTGCGCGAGACGTAGAGCAGCACGCCGGTGATCCCGAACAGCGGCATCAGCGCGGCGGCGAGCATGAAGACGAGTTGGCCCGGCCAGCCGAGAATGCTGCCGCGGTGGATATCCAGGATGCGCGCCAGCGCGCGCTCGCCCATGGTCTTGTCGGCGTAACGCTCGGCCGCGAGTAGCCGGCCCGTCGCGCCGTCGATGCGGAATTCGTCGCGCCTGCCGTCGTGCACCTCGCCGGGCCAGGTGCGCACCCGCACCGCAGTGCCGCCGCCGGCGGGCAAGGTGAGCTGCATCACCGCGAAGCGATCCCCGATCTGTTCGCGCAACGTGGTCCACACCAGGTCGAGCGCCAGTGACTTGGTGTGTGCTCCGGATTCTGCCCGGGCCTCGCGTGAGGCCTTGCCCGGCATCGGCGCCAGCGACGACGCCGGCGCGAGCAGCCAGGTCAGGCCATCCTTGTACCAGGCGTAGGAATAGGACAGCCCGGTCAGCGCCATTACGAGGTAGATCGGAAGCACCCATGTGCCGATCACGCTGTGCAGCGAGCGATGCAGGCTGCGACCGTTGAGACCGAGCTGCGGCTTGAGCCACAGCGTCGCGCTGCCCGCTCGCCGCGGCCAGCGCAGCACGAGGCCGGTGATCAGCAGCACCACGAGTCCGAGCACCGCTGCGCCGGTGATCTGGCGGCCGGCGCCGGCACCGTCGCCCGGCAGCAGCAGCCAGCGATGCAGCCGGCGCACGGCGGCGAAGAACGCCTCGCCGCTGATCGTGCCGAGCACGCGGCCATCGTAGGGATCGACCAGCGCCGAGGTCGGCCGTCCGCCGTCCTCTCCGCGCGCGAAGCGGACGCGCACTGCCGCCGACGGATCGCGCGACAGCGTGATCGCGGCCACTTTGCCGGCCTCCGGCCCGGCCTGCAGCCGCGCCACCAGCTCGGCCGGTGACAGCCGCGCCTCCACCCGCGGAGCGACGTGCGCCAGCGACGCGTTTAGGCCGGCCTGGATCTCGTCCTCGAAGCTCATGAGCGCGCCGGTGAGGCCCATCACAACGAGGATCAGCGCCGCCGCGAGGCCAGGACGGAGTGGATCTGCAGCAGCGCTGGTTTGATACGGAATGGCGTCAAGCAGCGTCCTCCTGCCTCGTTGCTAGAACTTCACCGTGGCCGACAGCGAAACCCGCCTGGCATCGCCGACGGCGACGTTCAGCGCGCTCACCGCCGACGGATAGTAGACGTTGTCGAACAGGTTCTTGACGTTGAGCTGGTAGATCACCGGCATGTTCCGGTGCCTGGTCTCGTAGGTCGCGAAGAGGTCGGCGACCACGTAGGACGGCAGCACGAAGCTGTTGGCGGCATCGCCGGCACGGTCGCCGACATAGCGCGCGCCGCCGCCGAGCCTCAGCCTGCCGGGCAGGGCGGTGCCGAAGTCGTAGACCAGATACAGCGAGGCGGTGTTGAGCGCGACGTTCTGCAGCCGCTTGCCGCGATAGACCGGATCGTCCGTGACCCGCGCATCGGTGTAGCCGTAGCTGCCGATCATGCTCCAGGCGTCCGAGATCTTGCCGGTCACGTCGACCTCGGCACCGCGCGAGCGGACCTTGCCGGCGGTGGTGTATTCGACGACGTTGCCGGCGTTGGTCTGCGACACCAGCACGTTGCGCTTGTCGATGTCATAGACCGCGACGGTGCCGGACAGGCGCTTGCCGAGATCGAACTTGAGCCCGGTCTCCCAGGAGGTGCCTTCTTCCGGTGCGATGTTGGAGCCGAGGACCACGCCGCCGCTGAGCGGTGCGATCGTCGAGTTCGGCTTCAGTGACTGCGTGTAGCTGGCATAGAGCGAGAGCTGGTCATTGAGCTTGAGGATGGCGCCGCCGAGCGGCAGCACCTTGTCGGCGGCGACGTCGGTGTTGGCCTTGAACGGCCGCCCGCGGCCGGCGATCTGCTGATAGTCCATGTAGCGTACGCCGCCGACCAGCGCGAGCCTGTCGGTGAGATGCAGCGTGTCCTGCAGGAACAGCGAGTAGGTGCCGAGCTTGTCGGTCTGGTCGCTGTCGCTGGCCGAGACCGTCGTGCCCGGCTGGATCAGCCCGTAGACCGGATTGTAGACGTTGAACGACGAGACGCTTTGCCGGATCAGGTCCTGGCGATAGATCGTGCGATACTGTGCGTCGCCGCCGAACAGCACCTCGTTGCGCAGGCCGCCGATCCAGAAGCCGCCCTGCAGATAGGACGTGCCGTAGCTGACCCGGCTGAGCGAGCCCCAGGTGCCATCATTGCTGCGCTTCTCGAGGCCGGTGGCCGCATCGATCGAAGTGATGCGCAACTGGTTGGCGCTGAAGGTCTCGGTGTTGTAGCTGTAGGCTGCTGTGAGCTTCCAGTCCTCGTTGAGCTTCTGCTCGATCGAGGCCTGGACCAGGTCGGACTGGCCCCACATGTTGTTGAATGGCTCGTCGAGCCGCCGCGTCGCGGGGATCGCCAGCGGCGCGCCGTTGACGAAGGCGGTGCCACGATCGAACGGGGTGATGAACTCGCGGTGCTCGTAGTTGAGCTGGACAGTCGTCGCGTCGCCGTACCAGGCGAGCGACGGCGCCACCAGCATCTCGCGGTGGCGGCCGAAATTGCGCCAATAGTCCTCGCTGACGCCATAGCCGATGAAGCGATAGGCGAGGCCGCCATCGCCGATCGGGCCGGTCACGTCGAGGGTGCCGTCGGCGCCAGTCTTGTTGTCGGCATAGGCCGAGCCGAGCAGCGTCACCGAGCCGTGCTGGTACAGTTCGGGGCGCTTGCTGATGGTGTTGACGATGCCGCCGGGGTCCATGATCCCGTACAGCAGCGACGCCGGTCCCTTCAGCACCTCGACGCTCTCCACCGCGGCGGTGAGGCTGCGCCCCTGCACCAGCGGCATGCCATTGCGCATGATCGAGCCGTCGCGGTTGTCGCCGAAGCCGCGCCGCATCACCGCGTCCTGGGTGCCCGCGAGCGTGTTGGTCTGGGTGACGCCGCTGATGTTGGCGAGCGCATCGTCGAGATTACGTGGCAACTGATCCTTGATCACCTGCGCGGGCACGACGTTGACCGATTGTGCGGTGTCGAGCGGCGAGGCGCCGGTGCGGAGGGTCGTCGCGCTCGGCATGGCGCGGTAGTTGAGCTTGGCCGCGTCGAGGACCGCGGCCTCGGCCGCGGCGCGTTCCGCGCGCGTCGACATCGTTAGCGGCTGCATCGCGCGCCGTGACGGCAGCACGCGCGCCTGGCGTTGCGGCGCGCTGGCCGCGGTCGAAGGCCTGCGCTTCGGCGCCGGCACGTCCACCGTCACCGGCGGCAGCGTCGCCTGCGCATACAAGGGAGAGGGAAGCAGACCAGGTCTGCGGTCAGGGCACTCAGCAGCGCGAACGCGCCACCCATGCCGGTACGAGCGCGCGCATCGCGCCGGCCTTCACACTTCGTCATCGTTCACTGCACTTCCACGTCGCGCCGTTCGAGGCGAACGGCCTGCTTGACGTGAGGTCTAGCAACGCGATGCAGCGAAGGACACGACGCGCGGGGTTGAATTCCTCTAAGCCGTGCGGTGTTGAATTGTTCTAATTGGTTCGGAGATGCGCAGGGCGCGGCTTCTCTGCGGCAGTGTGCATTTGGTGGTCATGATTGAGTCAGCGTGATTCATCTGCGTGCAGGATGCGATATGGGGAAAGTGCTCCACGCGCGTTGCGGATGGAGCGCTGCTGGTCTCGTTTTTCGGGACCGCGCGCCGAGGACTCTCGACGCTTCGGATCCGTCGTTGATGCGCGCGTCGTCCCTGGCCTATTGCGCCGCTGCGAGTTCCAGCTCGGCCGGCTTGCCTGGCCCGATCAGCGGAATGTCCAGCGTGATGCGCGTGCCCTGCTGCAGCTGGCTGTCGAGCTCGATGCGGCCGCCGAGTGTGGAGGCCACGAGGTTGAAGGCGATGTGCAGGCCGAGGCCGGCATTGCCCTTCTCGCGGCGCGTGGTGAAGAACGGGTCGAACACCCGCCCGCGTACCTGATCGCGCATGCCGACGCCCTGATCGGCGCAGAAGATGCGGACCGAGATCATCGCCGGGCTGCGCGACCTCCACGGTGAAGATGCCGCTGACGTCGCCGGGATAGGCATGCGTCGCCGCATTGAAGGCGAGGATGCTGATGACCTGTCCGAGCGCGCCTGGATAGCTGGTGAGCACGATGCCCTCCGGGCAGGAGAGCACGACCGTCAGTCCCTGGCGCGCCAGCAGCGGGCGGAGCTTGGCGATGTGATCGGTCATACAGCTCTGCAGTTCGAAGGTCTGCAGCGCCTCGTTGGCCTGGTCGACGGCGACCTGCTTGAAGCTGTGTACCATCTCGGAGGCACGATGCAGGCTCTGCGTCGTCAGGTGCAGACCCTGCTGCAGCCGCGCGACGCCCCGCGTCAGGTCCGAGCGCCGCACCGGGCCGCCGCCGAGCATGCGGGCGATCGCCTGGATGTCGCCTTCCATTGCCGTCGACGTGGTCAGCGCCAGCCCGAGCGGCGTGCTGACCTCATGGCCGACGCCGGCGACGAGCTGGCCGAGCGAGGCCAGCTTCTCCGCCTGCACCAGATGGGCCTGCGTGGCATGCAGATCGCGGAGCGAGGCCTCGGAGCGCTCCTTCTCCCGCTGCAGCGCCTCGGCGGTGCGGAACTGCTTGCGTGCCTGGTACTCCCGCGCCCCGACCGCATAGAGCGAGAGCAGGCAGGCATTGCCGACCAGCGAATGGTCGATGAAGCGCAGGCCCGGCGGCAGCGGCTCGGTCGCGAGGCTCTCGGCCACCGCCAGCGCGCTCCAGCTCGTCGCACAGAAGATCGCGTAGGAGCCGGTGCGCAGCGGCAGCATGGTCGAGACGAACAGGATGACGATGATCATGCCGGCCGCCGAGTAGGTGAAGCCCGAGGGCAGCACCCAGTAGATCGTCGGCAGCACGCAGCCGGGGATGACGCAATAGACGAGATGGATCGGCTCGGCCCATCGGCGCGCCGGTGTCGACAGCAGTGCCGTCAGCGGCAGCAGCACCAGCACGGCGGTGCCGCCGCGGATCACGAGCGTGGTCGGCACGATCTCGGGATAGAGCACCCAGTCCCACAGCGTGTAGCCGGCAAAGGTGAGGGCGCCGAGCAGCATCGCGATCTGCGTCCAGCCGGTGCTGCCGCGGACGTAGTGGTCCACGAAACGCCGCTCCTCGACGGCATCCCCGAAACGCAGCCCCAGCCGCTCCAGCAATCCCAACATTATGCCACCGCAATCGAAAAACGATCCCCCGCCGCGGGGCGAGAGCCGCGGCGGGATGGCAGACATACACGAGATGAGTGGGTTCAGAAAACGACGGGAGATCGCATCCAGTGCCTGCGGCACGCGCAGCGTTATTGGAATGATTCCAAATCCCGCGATGCGGCGAATCCTCAGGCTGCACGGAGTCGCTCAGTGTCGCTGCATCCGGGCTCCGCTGCCCTCAGATACTGAGCAGACCCGATCGAGGATGCTAACGGAGCGCCTGGCCCTCGACCGCCAGCTCCTTGCCGTAGCGGCCCCTGGTTTTGAACATCACCTTGTCGCCATTGAAGCTGAGCCGCCAATTGCGCTCCTCGCCCTGACCGATGAACTGGACATCGATCGCGAAGGTGGTGGCGTCGACCCAGCTGCCCTTCATGGCCCGATAGACGTAGGGCTGCCACGGACGAGGCGGCTTCGTCTTTCGATAGGTCCCGTCGAGGCCGATCGGGCTCTGCAGATGCTGCGTGCCCCCGGCGGGATCTCGCGACGGGATGTCCCAGGTGACCTGCGGCTCAGGCCCGGTGAGATTGAGAGCGATCGTGTTGATGCCGAGCGGGCCGGGCGGGAAGGTGTAGGTCTTGCCCGAGATCGCCGCCGCGAGCTCCGGCACAGCCCCGACGGTGCCGTGCGCCTCGGTCGCGGCCTCGCGGACGGCCGCGGCGAGCGCGGCCGCGGCCTCGGCGCCGGCGGCAGTGCGCTGTCAGATGGCGCGGTCGCCGAAATCGCATTGGCGAGCTTGCGGAACGCACAGAAGTCGCGGGCAGTCATCACCGCGACGATGTCGCGATCGGGCAGGACCATGATGACCTGGCAGTGATAGCCGACCGTCATGAAGACGTTTTGATCCGGCAGCGCCCAGAACTGGTCGGCATAGCGCAGGCCGGGATCGAATGTCGCATTCATGCTCACGGTCGCGTGGCTGACGGCCTCGATCCAGTCGTGGGGCAGCAATTGCTGGTCACCCCAGCGGCCGCGGCGCAGATAGAGGTAGCCGATCTTCGCCATGTCGCGCGGTTTGAGTGCCAGTCCGAAGCCGCCTGCGGAAATCCCCTGCGCGTCCTTGTACCAGGCATGATCGGTGATGCCGAGCGGACCGAACAGTCTTTCGACGGCAAAGTCCTCCGCGCTCTTGCCGGTCAGCTTGGTGACGATCGCGGACAGCAGATGCGAGTTGCCGCTGTTGTAGTAGAACGTCTCGCCGGGCGCGTGCGCCATCGGCCGGTCGAGAATGTACTGCACCCAGTCGGGGCTCCGCCCCATCTCGAAGATCGATCTCTCGGTGCCGCCGTTGTAGCCCTCGTCCCAGTCCAGGCCGGATGTCATGTTGAGAAGATGCTGCACCGTGAGCGCCTGCTTGCGCGCGTCGACGTTGTCGATCTTGCGATCCTTGAAGAAGTCGAGCACCGGATGGTCGAGGCTGTCGAGCACGCCGTCCTTGAGCAGCATCGCGATCAAGGTGGCGACGACCGCCTTGGTCGAGGAATTGATGATGTGCAGCTGGTCGGCGTCATAGGGCGCGTAGGACGCATCGAGCACGATGCGGTCATGACGCGCGATCAGCAGGCTGTCGAACCGCATCGTCTTGCCGGACGCGACGAGCTTCGCCAGCGCCGCCGAATCCATCCCTTCGTCCTCGGGCGCGGCGGTCGCCCAGTCGGCTTGCGGGAAGCGGGCCTGACTGGCGTCGTCGGCGTTTGCCGCGGTGAACAGCCCGGCCAGCAGCAGGGCGGCAAAAAAATGCACGCTGGTCCTGACACGCAACATGCCTCAACTCCCCCGATGAACGATGCGGACGATACGGTATCAATAGACCGCAATCCATCAAAGATTGCGTGACGATCGTTGCGCACGCTGCAAAAGCGCCGCGTTGCCGTGGCTTCGATCGATATCTGCAAAGCTCAACAGCTCACGCAGTCTCCTATGGCAAGACCCGTGCGCCGTGCCGGTCCGCTCGTTGCCGAATTTTCACTCGTGCTTCTGTTCACAGCCGTCGCGCGGCCGGCCTCGGCCGAAGGCGAGCGCGTGATCGCGCTTCCCGAGCTGCATGCGCTGACGCCGGATGCGTCCGATGACGCGCTGCTCTGCGGCAGGAAGCTGCAGCCGAGCAGCCGTGAGCGTCTTCCCTGCGTTGACGGTTGGTCTTCGCGCGACGCGCTTTCGCCGTTCCTACTCGATCAGCGCCTGATAGACCAGATTGCGCAGCAGCGAGCGATAGTGCGGCGCCTGCGGCGGCGCGAGCTGCATCATCAGCACGGCGATCAGCTTCTCCTCCGGATCGACCCAGAACGCGGTGCCGTAGAGGCCGGTCCAATAGAACTCGCCGACCGATCCAGGCAGCGGGTTGCGTCCCGCCTGGGTGCGGACGGCGAAGCCGAGGCCGAAGCTCTGGCCGTCCTCGGGTGTCGGCGCGGTGGCCTGCGGATGGAAGCCAAGCAGCGTGACCTGGCTGAAGGCGATGCCCGGCGGCAGGTGATCGGCTGTCATGAACGCGACGGTCTTCGGCGCGAGGAGATGCTTGCCGCTCCATTCGCCGTGATTGAGCAGCATCTGTGCGAACTCCGCGTAGTCGGCGGCCGTCGATACCATGCCGCCGCCGCCCGACATCCAGTTCGGCTGCTTGGTCATGTCGGGCATCGGCGGCCGTTTTCCGGTGGCAGGATCGACCTGCGGCTCCGCGATGCGCGCCGCCTTGTCCTCTCCGACAAAAAAGCCCGTGTCGGTCAGCGCCAACGGCTTGCTGATGCGTTCGGCGATGAACTGATCGAGCCGCTGGCCGGAGACCACTTCAACGATGCGGCCGAGAACGTCGGTCGACATGCTGTAGTCCCAGGTCGTACCCGGCTGCGCCGCGAGCGGCAGCTTCGACAGCTTGGTGATGAGATCGGCCGAGGTCTGAGACGGATCGAACAGTTTGGCGTCGTTGTAGGCCTGCTTGACCAGCGACTTGCCGAAGATGCCGTAGGTGAGGCCCGACGTGTGCCGCATCAGATCCTGCACTGTCATCTCGCGCCGCGCGGGCTCCAAGGTCAGCTCCGGCTGGCCGGTGCCTTGATTGATTTTCTCGACGCCGACCTGCAGGCCCTTGAACTCCGGCAGGTAGACCGAGACCGGGTCGAGCAGTTGCAGCCGGCCCTCCTCGACCAGCATCATGGCCGCGACCGAGGTGAACGGCTTGCTCATCGAGGCGATGCGGAAGATCGCGTCCGGCTTCATCGGCACCTGCTTCTCGCGATCCTGGAAGCCGAACGCCCTCGCATAGGCCACCTTGCCCTTGCGCGCCACCAGCACCACGGCCCCGGGGATCAGCCCCTTGTCGACGTCGGCCTGGAACGCATGGGTCAGACGCTGCAGTCGCTCGGAGGAAAGCCCGACGGTTTCGGGAGAATTGGTCTTGGGCAGGCTCTCGGCCCAGACGGATGTCGAGAGGCCGGCGGCCAGCAACAGCGAGATCGCCGCACGCACCGGCCCGCGCATGTCAAAAAGCAGTCGCATGGTCTTCCCTCCCGGTTTTCTGGATAGCCGATGCAGCCTGCGCGTGTGGTGCCCGCTCGGGATTGACCTGGGTCAACGCGGCGTTGCTTTTGCCGCAGAGGCGCAGGCGGCGGCCGCCATCCGGCAGGCCGGTTACGCAGCTTGCTCGCCTTGCCAATGAGCCCGCAGCGCCGCGGCAATGCTCTGCGGCCGCTCAACGATGCTCCAGTGCCCTGCGTCCTGCTCGACATGCAACTGTGCGCTCCGGCGCCTGGCGAAGCGGCTGAGGACGTCGAGCGTCATGTAGGGATCGTGCGTGCCGGAGATCACGAGGCCGCGGCGCGGTAGCTCGGCCAGCCGGCCGATCCAGTCGCCACCGAAGCGAAGCCCGTCGGCTGAGCGATACAGCGCGAGGATCGACCGGCGCGTCGGTGCTTGCCATGCCGCGGCTTCGCGGGTCGCCAGGTCTGGCGGCAACCCGCTCTGCCGGAACGCTCGCGCCATCATTCGCTGCGACGACAGCGCCATGAAGACCTCGCCCAGGACAGGCGTATTCCAGATCCGCGCGATCGGATGGCCGCGATAGTCGGGATCGAGCGCGCCACCGGCGACGGCCCAGGACCGCACCAGATCGGGCCGCAGCGATGCCGCGCGCAGCACCAGCAGCGCGCCCCAGTCATGTCCGACCAGATCGAGCGGCCCGAACGCCGCATGCTGCGCTTCGATCAGTCCGATCAGCCAGTCCGCATAATCGTCCTTGGTGCATGCGAAGCCCGGCGGGGCTTCGCCGCAGAAGCCGGGCAGGCAGGGGACTGCGACGGTCTCGCCGAGTGCTGCGATCAGCGGCCCCCAGATCGCGGGCGTGTCGGGGACGCCGTGGAGGAAAATGCGGCTGGTCATGATGTCATCGTAACACATGCGCGAACTTCGAATTCGGCGAAATTTTCCGCTTTCATTTTTTCAGAAATCATGCTTGTATGCGCCATCCCGCCTCATCGAAGAGGGGCGTACGCGTCGTCACGATACGTGGAGTGCGGGGAGCGATGGCCGTAAGGCGCCGGTGGACGACCGGCGCATTTGCGGACGGCGAAGTCGTGTGGTCCTGACACCCCGATGCTGGTGTCAAGCCGGCGCTGTTCATGACGAGCGCGCCGGTGACGGGGGCAATCAAGCCGGTCCCCGGGGAGAGCCCGAAGGAAGCCGTAAAGCCGTTGCGCAGGGAAGGCCGGGATGTCCTGGCCGAGCCTGTGGTTCCTGCCCCGTGCACTTCTTCCCGCACGGGGGCCGCGGGTGTCGGCAGACGCCCGGTCTTCCCTGTACCCTCGATTGAGCGAGGGTCTGATGCCGATGATCAGCCTGGGCACGGTTGTGCTGCGGGCATGATGGGATGTGTGCTGATGCAGGGCCTATCGCAGATGTTCATCGCGCGCGAGGCGTGCCGCCGGAGCGCCGACCGCCGCCGTCCTTGCGAGCGTAGCGAAGCAATCCAGAAGTCGTGGGCGGGACTCTGGATTGCTTCGTCGCTGCGCTCCTCGCAATGACGGAGCTTGGGGCTGCCTCACCGCCTCAAACTCCCCGTCATCGTCCGCGAAAGCGGACGATCCAGTATTCCAGAGCCGGTCGTGGTTCAGCCGAGGCGTTACGGCGTACTGGATACCCCGCCTTCGCGGGGTATGACAGTGGTGGGCGGGGGCGGCAGCAACGGCCTCTCGTCCGCCGACACGACCAATACGTCATACCTCCTGACCCTTATTCGGCGTTGCGAGACCCTCCCATTCCCAGTAAAAGCGCTGTCGAGGGCACCTCGGCAACAAACCGTCAACGGTTTTGCCGCACAGTTTTCGTGTTCTCGCAAAGGGTTTGGCAATGCTGATTCGCAGCGCAGAGATCGAGGCCATCGCCGGGGCAGACGCCCGGACGATCGCGCTCGCCGCGCTGCAGCCCGCCGACCTGATCGGCGCGCTCGAGCTTCTGCTTCTTAGCTGCCCCTGAGGGCCGGCTGGGCGGGATGCGCCTGGGCACTCAGGGGTTGCTTCGACACCGAAACACCCTTCAGCGCCCAAGTCTTCAGATATTCTGGAAACCAGGCGCCCCACCTGAAAATTCGAGGAAAGCAGATGTCCAATCCCGTTCAGTCCGACAAGGACCGCGTCGTCATTTTCGACACCACCCTGCGCGACGGCGAGCAGTGCCCCGGCGCCACCATGACCTTCGAGGAGAAGCTCAACATCGCCGCCATGCTGGATGGCATGGGCGTCGACATCATCGAGGCCGGCTTCCCGATCGCCTCGGACGGTGACTTCGAGGCCGTCAACGAGATCGCCAAGCGCACCCAGAACGCCGTGGTCTGCGGCCTGTCGCGCGCCGGCGCCAAGGATATCGACCGCTGCGCCGAGGCGATCCGCCCGGCCAAGCGCGGCCGCATCCACACCTTCCTGTCCACCTCGCCTGTTCATATGAAGTACAAACTGCAGATGGACCCGCAGCAGGTGTTCGAGCTGGTGATCTCCTCGGTGACCCGCGCGCGCAACCACACCGACGACGTCGAATGGTCGTCCGAGGATGGCACCCGTACCGAGTTCGACTTCCTGTGCCGCTGCGTCGAGGCCGCGATCAGGGCCGGCGCCACCACCATCAACATTCCGGACACCGTCGGCTATGCCGTGCCGGAGGAGTATTACGACCTGTTCAAGCGCGTGCGCGAGAGCGTGCCGAACTCCGACAAGGCGGTGTTCTCGGTCCATTGCCACAACGACCTGGGCATGGCGGTCGCCAACTCGATGGCCGGCGTGCGCGCCGGCGCCCGCCAGATCGAATGCACCATCAACGGCATCGGCGAGCGCGCCGGCAACGCGGCCCTGGAAGAGGTCGTGATGGCGATGCGCGTGCGCAACGACAAGCTGCCGTACTGGAACAAGATCGACACCACGCAGCTCACCCACGCCTCGAAGGTGGTCTCGGCCGCGACCTCGTTCCCGGTGCAGTACAACAAGGCCATCGTCGGCCGCAACGCGTTCGCGCATGAGAGCGGCATCCACCAGGACGGCATGCTGAAGAACGCGCAGACCTACGAGATCATGCTGCCGGAGACGGTCGGCGTGAAGCAGACCTCGCTGGTGATGGGCAAGCATTCGGGCCGTCACGCCTTCATCCACAAGCTGGAGGAGATGGGCCACAAGCTGGCGGGCAACCAGGTCGAGGACGCCTTCGTCCGCTTCAAGGCGCTGGCCGACCGCAAGAAGCACATCTACGACGAGGACATCGAGGCGCTGATCGACGAGGGCATGGTGAGTGCCCATGACCGGATCAAGCTGCTGTCGCTGTCGGTGATCGCCGGCACCCGCGGCCCGCAGCGCGCCACCATGAAGCTCGACATCGACGGCGTGACGAAGATCGAGGAGAGCGAGGGCAACGGGCCGGTCGATGCCGTCTTCAACTGCATCAAGTCGCTGGTGCCGCACGAGGCCAAGCTGGAATTGTACCAGGTCCATGCCGTGACCGAGGGCACCGATGCGCAGGCCGAGGTCTCGGTGCGGCTGTCGCAGGACGGCCGCTCGATGACCGCGCGCGCGGCGGATCCGGATACGCTGGTGGCTTCGGCCAAGGCCTATCTGGGGGCGCTCAACAAGCTGGTCATGAAGCGCCAGCGCGACGTGGCGCAGGGCGCGGGCGCATCGGCCGCGGCTGCGAGCTAGCCCACGGCGTCATTCCGGGCAGCCGCGAAGCGGCTGAACCCGAATCTCGAGCTTGTTTGCACGTGCGCCCGAAATATCGAGGTTCCGGGTTCGGCGCTATGCGCCGCCCCGGAACGACGGAAGATGGTGCATTGCAGCACGCGAGATCCCCGCGTCTGCGGCTAACGGTCAATGGCATTCCGGCCGGCGACCCGCTAACAATGTCCTTGGCATACAAAGCGGGGGCGTCGTTGCAATGTCCCCCGAAACGTCGGGAGGACACCTTGCACTTCAAGTTTCGCCATGTGATCGCCACCGCCGCCTCGCTCGCGGTGCTGGCGCTGGCCGGCCCGGCCCTGGCCGCCGACAATCCGATCGTGATCAAGTTCAGCCACGTGGTGGCCTCGAACACCCCGAAGGGCCTCGCTGCCGACAAGTTCAAGGAGCTGGCCGAGAAATATACCGACGGCAAGGTCAAGGTCGAAGTCTACCCGAACTCGCAGCTCTACAAGGACAAGGAAGAGCTCGAGGCGCTGCAGCTCGGCGCGGTGCAGATGCTGGCGCCGTCGAACTCGAAGTTCGGCCCGATCGGCATCAAGGAATTCGAGGTGTTCGATCTGCCCTACATCCTGCCCGACCTCGCCACCTTGCGGAAGGTGACCGATGGCCCGCTCGGCGCCAGGCTCCTGAAGCTGCTGGAGCCGAAGGGGATGATCGGGCTCGCCTACTGGGACAACGGCTTCAAGCAGATGAGCGCCAACAAGAAGCTCGTTGATCCCGCCGACTACAAGGGCCTGAAGTTCCGCATCCAGTCCTCGAAGGTGCTGGACGCGCAGTTCCGCACGCTCGGCGCGATTCCGCAGGTGATGGCGTTCTCCGAAGTCTACCAGGCGCTGCAGACCGGCGTCGTCGACGGCCAGGAGAACACGCCCTCGAACATCTATACCCAGAAGATGCACGAGGTGCAGAAGTACATCACGCTCACCAATCACGGCTACATCGGCTACGTCGTGGTCGTGAACAAGAAGTTCTGGGACGGCCTGCCGCCGGACATCCGCGCCGCCTGCGAGAAGGCGATGAAGGAAGCCACCGCCTACGGTAACAGCCAGTCGGCGAAGGAGAACGACGACGCGCTGGAGGAGATCCGCAAATCCGGCAAGACCGAGCTGGTCAAGCTGACGCCGGCGCAGGACGAGGCGATGCGCAAGGCGATGATGCCGGTCTACAAGGACGTCGCGGGGCGCGTCGGCCAGCCGCTGATCGACGAGTTCCTGAAGGAGACCCGCGGCACGACCAACTGATGGCGTGAGGCGAGCGGTGCGCGGGCCATGGTCCGCGCACCGAGGGGGAAGCACTCGCCGCGCAAGAAGGCAGACGGCGCAGCCAAGCGCCGCGGACGTTTGATTGTGGGGGAGGGGACTTGGGCTTTCTGTTGCGCATCCTCGATCGGCTCGAGGAGATCCTGATCGCATTCCTGATCGCGGCGGCGACCTCGATCATCTTCGTGGCCGTGCTGCACCGCTATCTGGTCGGCGTGCCCTTCCTCTATCCCATCCTGTTTCCGATCGACCTGTCCTGGGCGCAGGAGCTCTGCATCTACATGTTCGTGTGGATGGCGAAGTTCGGCGCCGCCTACGGCGTGCGCACCGGCATCCATGTCGGCGTGGACGTCGTCGTCAACATGCTCAGGCCGTCGTTGCGCAAGGTGACCATCCTGTTCGGCCTGCTGTGCGGGGCGCTGTTCACCTCCATCATCGGCACCATGGGCGCCAAGTTCGTCTACGGCCTGTCGCAGACCGACCAGGTGACGCCGGACATGGAGCTGCCGAGCTGGCTGGTCTATCTCTGCATCCCGCTCGGTTCCTATCTGATGTGCTTCCGCTTCCTGCAGGTCGCCTGGCACTATCTCCGCCACGACGAGCTGCCGCATCACGATCACGCCTATGTCGAAGGCGTCGACCCGACGGCGACGGAGGTGCTGCGATGAGCAGCCTCCTCATCTTCAGCCTGCTCATCTTCCTGATGCTGACGGGCATGCCGATCTCGATCGCGCTCGGCCTCACCGTGCTGTCGTTCGTGTTCTTCATGACGAACGTGCCGACCGAATCGGTCGCGCTGAAGCTGTTCACGGGCATCGACAATTTCGAGATCATGGCGATCCCGTTCTTCATCCTCGCCGGCAATTTCCTGACCCATGGCGGGGTCGCCCGAAGGATGATCAACTTCGCGACCTCGATGGTCGGGCACTGGTATGGCGGCCTCGGCCTTGCCGGCGTCGTGGCCTGTGCGCTGTTCGCCGCCGTCTCCGGCTCCTCGCCGGCGACCGTGATCGCGATCGGCTCGATCATGCTGCCGGCGATGGTCAAGCAGGGCTTTCCCAAGCGCTTTGGCGCCGGCGTCATCACGACGTCAGGCGCGCTCGGTATCCTGATCCCGCCTTCGATCGTGATGGTGGTCTACGCGGTCGCGACCGGCGGCAGCATCGCGCTCGATCCGGCCGGCCATCGCGTCTCCTCGGCCTCGGTCGGTCAGCTCTTCATCGCCGGCGTGATCCCTGGGCTGATGCTGGCGAGCCTGCTCGGCTTCACGACCTTCTACCGGGCCTGGAAGAACGACTACCCACGGATGCCACGGGCGAGCTGGGCCGAGCGCTTCACGGCCTTCCGCAAGTGCGTCTGGGGCCTGCTGCTGATCGCGATCGTGCTCGGTGGCATCTACACCGGCAAGTTCACGCCGACCGAGGCCGCGGCCGTCAGCGCCGTCTATGCCTTCGTCATCGCGGTGTTCGTCTATCGCGACATGTCGCTGAAGGACGTGCCGAAGGTGCTGCTCGGCTCGGCCAATATGAGCGCGATGATCCTCTACATCATCACCAATGCGGTGCTGTTCTCGTTCCTGATGGCCAATGAGAACATCCCGCAACAGATCGCCAACTGGATGGCGGCGGCCGGCGTCAACTGGATCGTGTTCCTCTTGGTCGTCAACATCCTCCTGCTGCTCGCCGGCAACGTGATGGAGGCGACCTCGATCGTCTTGATCATGGCGCCGATCCTGTTCCCGGTGGCGGTCAAGCTCGGCATCCATCCGGTGCATCTGGGCATCCTGATGGTGGTCAACATGGAGGTCGGCATGTGCCACCCGCCCGTTGGGCTCAACCTCTACGTCGCTTCGGGCATCGCCAAGATGGGCATCACCGAGCTGACCATCGCCGTGATGCCCTGGCTGGTGACGATGCTGGGCTTCCTCGCGCTCGTCACCTACGTGCCGGAAATCTCGCTGTGGTTGCCGCGCATGCTGGGGATGCTTTGAGGCGCGGCAACAAACTGAAACTGATTTGCAGAAACAGAAAGGTATTTGAAGCAATTACATCTTCGTAAGGTCGTACACTCTGTCCAAACTGTAAGTTGAAGGCGCGGAACGGCAGGCTCATGCTGATCCGAGTTTCCAAGGAGGTTGGCATGAGAAGGTTCACCATTGCCGCTGTCGCCGTGCTCGCCATCGCCGGCTCGACCGCGGTCTACGCCCAGCGCGGCTGGTTTCATGATCACATGCACCATGCGCGCATGAATCCGGAAGATCGCGCCGCCATGCTCGATGCGCGCATCGCTTCCGTCCATGCCGGACTGAAGCTGACGGCGGATCAGGAGAAACTGTGGCCGCCGGTCGAGAGCGCGGTGCGCGATCTCGTCAAGCTGCGATCTCGATCGTGCCAACGCGCGGATGAAGGTCGCCGACGAGGCGCAGGACAAGGACGTCGATCCGGTGGCGCGGCTGCGCGAGCGCGCCGACACCATGGCGGTCACGGCGGATGCGATGAAGAAGGTCGCCGACGCCGCCGACCCGCTCTACAAGACGCTCGACGACGGCCAGAAGCGCCGGCTGTCGATGCTGACCCGGCCGATGGGGCGCATGATGGGGCCGGACGGTCCGCGCCATCACCGCTGGATGGAGCGCGGCGAGAGCGGCCCGGAGGATAGTCCGCGCTTCGGCGAGCATCGCTTCGGCCCGGGACCGATGGGCCACATGGGCTGGTCCGAGGAGGAACGCGAGTCCGGGCGGCTTTGACAGCCGTTTGAAGATCGTTCTGATTTCATTTGGGGAAAACCGCTGCCCGCCGGCGGTTTTTCTGCATCGAAAGTGCCGAAAAATCCTCAGGGATCGCTGGACATCCCGGAATCGCTTTGCTAAACGACCGGCTCTCGCGGAAGGCTTTCTCCGGATGCAAGATCCGGGCGCATAGCTCAGTTGGTAGAGCAGCTGACTCTTAATCAGCGGGTCCTAGGTTCGAGCCCTAGTGCGCCCACCAAGCCTTTCACGGATTTCTGGCCAATCCGCAAATTCCGACAGGCGGTTCAGCGGCTTCTCCGACACGCCGGCTGCTTCTGTTCGTTCCTCCCGCCGTTTCTTCGACCCCGAGATCAACTGTTTGCGGGTCCGTTCTGGATGGGTCGGTAGCTGTCGACTCGACCTGTGGCGGCCCGCGGCTCGGCGTCTGTCAGATCGCGGATCGCGGTCGTGTCCCCGAGGTGGTGTAACTCGGTAGAGCAAAGCCGTCCGCACGCGCGCTCCCCTTCGCGCGCTCGTGGAGAGGGCCCCGGACGCCGATGTTCTGCGCGAGACGATCGGCTTTGCTACCCAGCGCTTGATGGAGATGGAGGTCGCCGGGTTGACCGGAGCGGCCTATGGGGAGAAGAGCTCCGAGCGTCTGGCGCAGCGCAACGGCTACCGTGACCGGATCTGGGAGGCGCGCGCCGGTGCGGTCGAGCGGCGCATTCTCTCGACCCGCTCGGTCGACGCCCTCGCGCTCGCTTCATCCGCAACGTCCTGGCCCATGCCGGTAAGCCGCGTGGTCTCCGCGTTCATCGCCACAGCCGACGCCGAGGCAGCCAAGGCGCAGTGGCGCAAGGCGCCGATCAGCTCCGTCCCAAGGTGCCCAAGCTCGCCGCCTTCATGGATGAGGCGGAGCCTGATGCTCGCCCATATGGGCTTCCCGGCGCAGCACCGCGCCAAGCTGCACTTGAACCATCATGCCAGCTACACCACCCAATGGGACACGATCGCCATTCGCGACTTGATCTCGTCAAAGCAAGAAAAGCGGCCAGCGCAAATCCGATGGAGTGAATTTACTGTTGATCGCGGGGGCCCGTTATTCCTTTCAAAATGCGTCGTTCATTTCAGCGATCCGCTAGCGCCTCGGCTCCGGCGGCGAGCTCGACGATCTCATTTGTTATATCTTCCTGTCGAAGCTGTTGCTCACGCTGTCCAAGCGTGACAAGGCGGGTCCCGATGTTGTGCCTGGCTGCCGTCATCGTCATCATGCGCGCCTGGTTTTCGGCTTCATAGCAGTGCATGGCTGCCTCGCAAAGCCGGGCATAGACATACTCGGCCGTGAGTCGTTCGAGCAACTCCCGCGGCTCGAGTGTTGTCAACGGCGGCAGTGTCTCTGAGTCACTGGCAAAGCGCGCAAGATCAAGTGGAAGCAGCGGGTAGCGTTCAATCTGGACGCCGACGCCGGAGATTGATCGCGGCACGATCATTTGAATTGTCGATGGCGTTCCGCTTGCGATCTGCGCGTACAATGCGTCGGCGATGTTGTTCGCAAGCGAAGGAACAGCATCCACGTGGCTGGCCATCGGAACCGACCAGGACGGGGTCAACCCTCGCTCGCGGGCGACGACAAGGCCACGCGTTCCAATCAGGAATGTCGTTGCGTTTGCGAGATCGTCCCCTGCAGCATTCAAAACACGCTCGCTGAACGCGCCGGCGAAGCCCTGTTCCGCGCAAAAGAGGATCACGCCGGTCGAAGCTCTTCTTTTTCCGGCAGATGTCGAAAATCTGCCGGCAGCAGCGTCAGGGCCTGCCCGATGGCCCGGGAAACGACAGCGCTGTAGGAATCGATGCCGGCAAGGAGGGAGCGTGCTCGCTGCGCGCGCGACGCGGCGATGCCGCGCAAGGCAGTGACCACGGCCTCCAGTTGACGGACGTTCTGGATTTGGGCCGAGATCTCGGCTAGCCGTTCCGCCATCATTCAGATCCGATCGGCGTGCGGTCGCGCAAACTTGGCGGCCAGCCCCGTGAGCGCCTCTGTCATGGTTGATCTCTGCTGGTTATCGAGCTCGCCAGTCCGCTCGATGGCCAGCACGGCCTCCTTTGCCTCCTTGTCGATCCAGGACGAGAGTTCGGTGCGAAACCTTGCGACGTCGTCCAACGCCACGCGGTCAAGAATGCCGTTCTGCAGCGCCATGACGAGAGCTACCTCGTCCGCCAAACGAACCGGCGAATATTGTGGCTGAGCCAGGATACTCCGGATGTGTCGCCCGCGGGCGATCTTGTCCTTGACTTGGGTGTCGGTCACTCCGCCAAAGCGCGTGAACATCTCCAGTTCCAGGAATTGCGCGTAGTCGAGGCGCAGAGCGTGCGCGGCTTCGCGCAAAGCTGGAGCCTGAGTCTTTCCACCCACTCGGCTGACGCTCGTGCCGACATCGACGGCCGGCTTGTGACCTTCGTGGAAAAGACGCGCATCAAGAACGATCTGGCCGTCGGTAATCGATATCAGGTTGGTCGGAATGTAGGCGCTGAGATTCCCGCCATCGAGTTCAGCGATGGGCAGCGCGGTGAGCGAACCTCCTCCGGAGGCCTTGGAAAGTTTTGCCGCCCGCTCCAGCAACCTGGCATGAACATAGAAGACGTCGCCGGGGTAGGCCTCGCGGCCGGGCGGTTGGCGCGTCAGCAAGGCGATTTCCCGATGGGTGGCCGCATGCTTCGTCAGGTCGTCGATTACCACCAGCGCATGCTGACCACGGTCGCGGAAGTATTCGGCGATGGTGAAAGCGGCGAAAGGGGCGATCCATTGCAGGCCGGGCGAAGCGGAAGCGCCGGCAACGACGAAAATGCATCGCTCGGGAGCGCCGTGGGCCTGTATCGCCTGGATTGCCCGCTTCACAGCCGACGACTTCTGACCGATAGCTACGTAGACACAAATGATGTCGCTGAACTTCTGGTTGATGATGCAGTCGATCGCGATTGCCGTCTTGCCGATTGCGCGATCGCCGATAATGAGCTCGCGCTGGCCGCGTCCGAGCGCGAACATCGAATCCAGCACGAGAATTCCGGTCTGCACGGGCTCGCTGACAAGGTCGCGATCTATGATCGACGGTGCCGCCCGTTCGATCGGCTCATATGCGCCCGACTCGATCGGTGCTCCGCCGTCCAGAGGACGCCCCAGCGGATCGACGGTCCGGCCGAGCAGAGAAGGCCCAACGGGAACGCGGACCACTTCGCCGCTGCCATGCACCTGGTGGCCCGCTTTGAGGCCCCCTGGGTCATCGAGCAGGACGCATCCCAGCAGATCGCGGTCGAGCGTGGTGGCGTAGCCGACCTGTCCGTGCTCGTAACGGACAAGCTCATCAAGACGCACATCGGGCAGGCCTGACACCAATGCGATCCCATCGGCAACGGACTCCACGCAGCCAATCTGCTCGGTTGCCGGTGCAAGCGTCGCAGCGTCAACGCGCGCCTTGGCTTCCTGTAGCCAGCGGTCGAGAGGGGCGATGGCCGTCATCGGTCCAACTCTTTTCGAATGGTCTCGAGGTCCGCCTGCCAGTTGTTGCGCACAACGATATTCCGGCCTCTGATTTCGAAACCAGCGATGAGCCTGGAATCGCACGACAGACGTATCGGTGGTTGACTGCCGAGCGCTGCTCGGATCGTTTCCCGCAAGCTACCCGCCTGCTCGTCATCCAGTTCCGCCGCTGCAACGACCTCGAGCGGGTGAGCCGGATCGGATCCTGCAAGGCGATTGCGCGAGTCGACCGGCAGCTTGCCGAGTTCAGCACCAAGACCATTGAGGAAGGCGGAAAACGCGGCGCTTGCGGGAAGCCGTTCCAGTAGCCGGCGTGCAATCCGGACTGAAAGCTCGCTCGCCCGATCGAGCACAGCGTGCTGCATGGCGATGCGCTCTTTCTCGATCGCGCCTGCGGCATCCTTTCGGTGCTGATCGAGTTCGCTCGACAGTTGCGCGAGCGAGGACGCTTTCTCCGCCTCCGCGTCCTTGCGGGCCTCTGCGAGCAATCGATCGCGCTGCGCGTCGATCCCTGCGCGGAGTGTCGTCGCTTCGGCGCGAAGGTCCCCGGCCTCCTTTCGAGCCGCATCGGCGTCTGCAAGGAGTTTCGCCGCCTCTTCGCGCCGCTTCGCTACGAGATCGGCAACCGGACGAAAGAAGAACCGGCCCAGGATCCAGATGAGGATGAGGACATTGACGGTCTGGAGCGCCAACGTCCACCAGTCGATATGCATATCGGCCTAATGGATGAAGGGGTTGGCGAACAACACGAGCAGCGCGATGACGAGACAGTAGATCGCCATGGTTTCGATCATGGCCAGACCGACGAAAAGGGTGCGCGAAATCGTCCCCGCCGCCTCCGGCTGCCGGGCGATGGCATCCATTGCTGCGGCGACCGCGCGACCTTCGCCAAGCGCCGGTCCAATCGCTCCAAAAGAGACCGCCATGGCCGCTGCAATGATGCTGACAATCTCGATCCAGTTCATGATGACTTCCCTTTCGTGGGAGCGCGTCCCTCGTTCAACGCGCTGCCGATGAATACCATGGCGAGAACGGTGAAAATGTATGCCTGAACCGCGCCGGTCAGCAGATCGAGCGCCATGAGCGGAATAGGCACGAGCAGACCGGCAAGGGACAGAACAATGCCGACGACAAAAACACCGCTCATCACGTTTCCGAACAAGCGCACGATCAGCGAAAACGTTCGCGTGAACGTTTCGACGATGTTCAGCGGAACCATGATGAAGGTGGGCTCGGCGAAGGTCTTGAGATATCCGACCAACCCTCGTGCCCGAACACCGAAGTAGAAGATGGCGACGAACACGATAAGCCCCAGCGCCGCATCTGTTTCAATGTGCGCAGTTGGCGGCTCGACACCGGGAATCAGCGAGCACCAGTTTGCAGCCAGAATGAAGAGAAAGAGCGTGCCGATCATCGGAACATATGGCGCCGGCGCCACGCGCATGGTCTCGTGGACTTGGTTTTCGATGACGTTGACAACCGTCTCGACGATCGCCTGGGCAGCGGTGGGCCGCAGAGAGAGCGAGCGCGTCGCGAGCCAGCCGCCCACGCCGAGGATGGCCATGAGCCCCCAGGTCACGACGACCGGCTCGGTGACCGCGACGGGCCCAATCGTGAACGCGACCTTTGCGGTCAAGGGTGAACCGATCATCGTCGAGTCTCCGGCCGAAGAAGTCCGTACCGCGCGGCCATGAGGCCGAAGGTCCCGGCAAGGAGGGGCATCGCTCCAAACCATCTGGTGACGAGCACCATGGCTCCGCCTGTCGCCGCGAAACGAAGCAATTGCAGTCCGAGCGAAGAGAATAGCTGGCCACCGATGAGGAAGCGTACGTTCCATCGCAAGGAAGCGAAATGCAGCAGCCCCAGCAGGGCGCCCGCACCAAACCATCCAACCGCCTCGGCAATGAAGAGATATTCGCGCATGACGGAATGGCTCATTGCTGATGCATCCATCGCCAGGCCGACCAGCAGCCGATGACCACCCCAAGCAACAGCAGCGGTGCGCTCCAGAAGATACCTGTCCCGAGCCAGCGGTCGAGCCAGCGGCCGACGAAAAGGCCAATCAGCGTAGGTGCGACAATGATCCAGCCGAGCACGCCGATCTGGCCGACAAATCGCGCGACCGACGAGTCGCCGTCGCTACGCCAGGACTCCCATCGCGCGCGCCGGTCACGGACCGCCTTGGTCAATCCGTCAGGGGTGGGATCGTCGTTCGGCTTCGAACCGGCCATCACGAGCCGCCCTCCATCAAACTGCGCTTGTCAGGACGCAGGTAATGGACGATCTGCCGGATGGCCTTCATCTGCAGCTGAAGATTCTCCGTTCGGGACGCGCGCTCGGTTTCGCTTCGTTTGCGAAACTCATCGAGCACGATCACTTCAAGACGATCGAGATCGTCGCCGGCAATCGCTTCGCGGGTGGCGATGGCGACCTCGGCGCCGCCGGTCACGGAAAGAACACCCCGCCGCACCGCACAGTAGCGTGGGCGCTTGTCGGCGCCTTGCCAGCTGACCACCGAGATGTTCAGAGCGGTAAGAAGGTCGGCGTGGCCCGCGAGAATTCCAAAGCTGCCGCTGTCATCCTCGGCGCGAACGCTCGAGACGTTCGCTTCGTCGACCACGATTGCAGTCGGTGTGGTGATCAGGAGCCTCATCTGGCCGGCTCCTCGGACTTTTCCTGGGGCTGCCGGGCCTTCGCTTCGTCGATGCTGCCGATCATATAGAACGAGCTCTCAGTCCACTGATCGCACTCACCGCCAAGGATCGCCTGACAGCCTTTGAGCGTCTCTGCCAGAGGAACCGAGCGGCCGGGCACACCCGTAAACGCCTCGGTTACGGAAAACGGTTGAGTGAGAAAACGCTGCAGGCGTCGGGCACGTGCAACAGCCAGCCGGTCCTGTGCGCTGAGCTCTTCGATTCCGAGCAGCGAGATGATGTCCTGAAGTTCTCGATAGTGTGCAATCGTCTCTCGCACCTCTTCGGCGATCCGATAGTGCTCGTCACCAACCACAGTCGGATCAAGCAGGATGGAGGACGAGTTCAAGGGATCGACGGCGGGATACATGCCCTCGGCGGCCATCGTTCTCGACAGCACGATCATGCTGTCGAGATGACTTGAGATCGCGGTGACCGCCGGATCGGTGAAGTCGTCGGCCGGAACGTAGACGGCTTCGATGGCCGTCACTGAGACGCCGGACACCGAGGCGATGCGTTCGTGCAACGCGGCGACTTCCGTGGCAAGGGTCGGCTGATAACCGACGCGCGACGGCAAGCGCCCGAGCAGGCCGGACACCTCGCTACCGGCTTGCACGAACCGGAACACGTTGTCCATGAGCAGCAGCACGTTCTGATGCTTCGTGTCGCGGAAGTATTCGGCGATCGTCAGCGCCGTCAGCCCGACACGCCAGCGGGCACCCGGCGGCTCATTCATCTGGCCGTAAACCAGTACGCTGCGATCGAGCACCCCGGATCGGCGCATTTCCAACAGGAGCTCATGCCCCTCGCGGGAGCGCTCGCCGATCCCGGCAAACACGGAAATGCCCTGGTAACTCTGGACCATGGCGTGGATCAACTCCATCACCACGACGGTCTTGCCGACGCCGGCACCGCCAAACATTGCGGCTTTACCCCCTGCGGAAGCGGCGCCAGAAGATCGATGACTTTGATGCCCGTTTCGAAAATTGCCGTGGCCGGGCTCCGTTCGCCGAGCGGCGGCGCGGGGCTGTGAATGGGCGCGCGCGCCAGATCGTCAGGCAATGCGGGGCCGTTGTCCCGCGTGCGTCCGATAACGTCGAGCAGGCGTCCGAGCACTGCGTCGCCGACGGGAACGCTGATCGGTCCACCGGTCGATCGCACGCGCGCACCCCGCTTCAGACCGGCAGTTGCCTGTAAGGCGACGCCGCGCACGGTCGTCTCATCCAGGTGGGCCTGAACCTCGACCATCAGGATTTCCGGCTGGTCCCAATCCACCAGAAGCGCGTCGCCTAGCTTGGGGAGCTCGGCGGCGGGGAACTGCACGTCAACCACGGCGCCGCGGACCGCAAGTACCCTGCCTTCTGATTGGATAGAAAGCGCCATGGTGATCCGTCGGCAAGAGTCAGTCCTGCACGTTGCTACCGCGCCGACGGCTCTCAGCCTTGATCAGAATCAACGAGTTGCTCCCCGCTTTCTTTGGCACACATGATCTTGATCGAGCTGCGTCGACGAGTCGAAGAAGCGCGAACGCGGATCGTGAGAAGCATCATGACGGAGACGACGAAGAGCCCGAGGCAATCAAATCCCGCCGTCGAGCCGGCAGAACTCTCAATCACCATCAGCGGGTCCTAGGTTCGCCCCACGAAGCCTTCCTCGGTTTCTCGAGCAATCGATGCTCGGCCGAGTTCTTCCAGGGCCTTACGCACCGACTCGACGAGGTCCAGCGCCACCGGCGAGGGCTGCGCTGCGGCGGAAACACCGCGGCGAATTCGAAATCGATGCGCGGCGCGAATGGCCGCATCACCACGCCGCGCCCGTCGAATTCGCGCGCGGTGAACGGATCGCAAATCGAGACGCCCAATCCCGACGACACCATCCCGCACATGATTTCCGACAGCGTCGTCTCGACCCGCAGCACGCGCCTGACATCCTCGCGATGAAATATCTGATCGATCAGATGCCGGCTGGTGGAGCCCGACGACAGCGAGATGAAGGTCTCCCCCTCGAAGTCGCGCGGCACCAAGCTCGTCTTTGCGCAAAGCCGATGGCCTGCCGGGAGCACGGCGACGCGCGGCAGCGCCGGCAGCTTGATGCTCGGCAGGCCGGCATGGGCGATCGGCACCTCGGCGAATCCGACGTCGCACTGCGCGTTCAGCACCCAGTCGATCACGATCGGCGAGATCACGCCGAAGAACGCGAGATTGAGATTGGGCCGCTCCTGCAGGAAGCCGCCGGCGAGCCGCGGCAGATAGCCATTGGCGAGCGCGGGCAGGGCGGCGATGCGCAGCGTGCCGGTGCGCCGGCCGCGAATTTCCTCCGCTGCTGCAGTGATACGATCGAGCCCGACGAAGGAACGTTCCACCTCCATGTAGAGCGCCGTTGCCG
Source organism: Bradyrhizobium oligotrophicum (assembly GCA_050641875.1). Lineage (GTDB taxonomy): Bacteria > Pseudomonadota > Alphaproteobacteria > Rhizobiales > Xanthobacteraceae > Bradyrhizobium > Bradyrhizobium oligotrophicum_B. Next base: position 417,662 of record CP192619.1, on the reverse strand, counting down.
CGGCGGTCGGCACCAGACCGGTGCCGCGTCGTTCGAACAGCTCCATCTTGAGCAACGCCTGAAGGTCGCGCAGCAGCCGGCTGACCGCCGGTTGCGTCACCGCCATCAGCTTGGCGGCTTCCGTCACACTGCCGCTCAGCATCATCGCCCGGAAGGCTTCGACCTGCCGCGAGTTGATCCGCGCCATACGTCCTCACATCCATAACATTCGCGTATAAATAGGGTGCCATTATTCATTGGACGATCAAGGGCTCTGCTGCGATCTTTTTTGGCAGGGTGAGGGAAGGCTCGTTTTTAGGCTCTTCAGCTCCGGGTTTCTGGGGTGCGGATGCCGTCGAGCAGGCCGATCTCCCTGGGACGGTTGCTTGATACCGTCTCTTATCCAAGATGATGGAGATCGGTCCGATGAAGCACCCTAAACTCCTGATGGCGGTCAGCGTCGCCGTCCTGGCCTCAGCCTCGCAGGTCTGGGCTCAGCAGAAGACACTCTATGTCGCCGGCTATGGCGGCTCGTTCGAGAAGACCATCCGCGAGGAGGTGATCCCGCCATTCGAGCGGGCCAACGGCGTCAAGGTCGAATACGTCGCCGGCAACTCCACCGACACGCTCGCCAAGCTGCAGGCGCAGAAGGGCAACCAGCAGATCGACGTCGCGATCGTCGACGACGGCCCGATGTACCAGGCGATCCAGCTCGGCTTCTGCGACAAGGTCACCGGACTGCCCGGCGATCTGCTGGAGGTCGCGCGTTTCAAGGACGACAAGGCGGTCGCCATCGGCCTCGTCGCCACCGGCCTGATGTACAACAAGAAGGTGTTTGCCGAGAAAGGCTGGGCCGCGCCGACCTCGTGGAACGATCTCAAGGATCCGAAATACAAGCAACTGCTCGTCATTCCGCCGATCAACAACACCTACGGCCTCAACGTGCTCCTGATGCTGGCGAAGATGAACGGCGGCAGCGAGAGCAATGTCGATGCCGGCTTCAAGATCTTCAAGAACGACATCAATCCCAACGTGCTGGCCTACGAGCCGTCGCCCGGCAAGATGACCGAGCTGTTCCAGTCGGGCCAGGCGGTCATCGCGGTGTGGGGCTCGGGCCGCGTGCAGAGCTTCGCCAACACCGGCTTCCCGGTCGATTTCGTCTATCCGAAGGAAGGTGCCGTGAGCCTGCTGACGACGGCGTGTCCGATCGCCAAGCCGTCGGTCTCGCCGCTGGCCTCGAGCTTCATCAAGCTGCTGCTCGATCCGAAGATCCAGCTCACGATGCTGAAGGAATATGGCTATGGCCCGGTCGTGAAGTCCGTCGTGGTCCCCGAGGGCGTGGGCGCGATGGCGCCGATCGGCGAACGCGCCGCCAAGGTCTATGCGCCCGATTGGACCGTGGTCAACGAAAAGCGCGAGGAATGGACCAAGCGCTGGAATCGCGAAGTCGAGCGCTGACTGGTTGTTTGTTGCGAGCCTCTCTCGTTGACGGCGGTGTTCTCCCTTCCCCGCAAGGGGGAGGAGTGCACCGTGCGCGCGGCGCCAGCATTCCTCGCCCATCTGGATCCCAAGCATGTCCCTCCTCGAGCTCGACCGCGTCGGCAAGTCCTTCGGCCCCAACACGGCCGTCGAAGAGTTCAGCCTCGGCGTCGCCAAGGGCGAGTTCATCTCTTTTCTCGGCCCGTCGGGCTGCGGCAAGACAACGACCTTGCAGATGATCGCAGGCTTCCTCGATCCCTCGCACGGGACGATCCGGCTCGAGGGCAGGGATCTCGTCGCAGTGCCACCGGCGAAACGCGGCCTCGGCATCGTGTTCCAGAGCTACGCGCTGTTTCCTCACATGACCGCCGCCGAGAACGTCGCGTTCGGCCTGGAGATGCGCAAAGTCGCGCGCAAGGAACGCGAGGAGCGCGTACGATCGGCGCTCGCGCTGGTCGGCCTTGCCGGCTATGAGGACCGTCATCCCCGCCGCATGTCCGGCGGCCAGCAGCAGCGCGTTGCGCTCGCGCGCGCGCTGGTGATCCGGCCGAGCCTGCTGCTGCTCGACGAGCCCCTGTCCAATCTCGACGCGCGCCTGCGCGAGGACATGCAGATCGAGCTGCGCCAGATCCAGCGCGACCTCGGCACCACGACCATCCTCGTCACCCATGATCAGATCGAGGCGATGTCGCTGTCCGACCGCATCGTCGTGATGAGCAAGGGGAGGATCGAACAGATCGGCACGCCGCAGCAGGTGTACGAGCAACCGGCCTCCGCCTTCGTCGCGCAATTTCTCGGCAAGACCAACGAGTTTGCTGCGACTGTGGATTGCGCCTCCGGGCAGGCCAGACTGGTCGCGGGATCGTGGAGCGCGCCGGCGCCGGCCGGCGTGGCCGGCTCCGTCGCCGTCAGCGTCCGGCCCGAGCGCATCAGCTTCGGCGATGCCGGTCTTGCGGGGCGCATCACGAGCCGCATTTTCCAGGGCAATCATTGGCTGTTCCAATGCGACACCGAATGCGGGCCCGCCATCGTGATCCGGCAGAATGACGGCCAGCCGCAGCCGGAGCAGGGCGCAGCGGTGCATCTCGTCTGGCAGGTCTTGGACATGAGCCTGCGCGCCGCGAAGGCTGCAGCATGAGCGCGACCATCGCGTCCAGCTCGTCCGAGACGCGCGCCGGGCTTTCGCTGGCGCTGCCGGCCTTGATGCTGTTCCTCGGCGTCGTCGTGATCCCGCTGGCGATGACGGTGATGCTGTCGTTCCACGATTGGGGCCAGTACAAGGGCATCGAGCCGGTCTTCATCCTGAAGAACTGGATCGAGATCGTGGACGATCCCTACTACGCGGAGATGTTCTGGCGCACCTTCCGCGTCGCCGTGCTGGCGACCTTGATCACGGCGGTGTTCGGCGTGCCGGAGGCCTATATCCTCAACCGCATGCAGGGGCCGTGGAAGGGCCTCTTCCTGCTGGTGATCATCGGCCCGCTGCTGATCTCGGTTGTTGCGCGCACCCTCGGCTGGGCGCTCCTGTTTGGCGGCAACAACGGGCTCGCCAACAAGCTCTTGATGACGCTCGGCCTGATCGACTCGCCGGTCAGGTTCATGTTCACCGAGACCGGCATGGTGATCGCGCTGGCGCACGCGATGATGCCGTTCATGGTCCTCGCGGTATGGACCGCGCTGCAGCGGCTCGATCCGCAAGTCGAGAATGCGGCGTTGTCGCTGGGGGCAGGCTCGCTGACGGTGGTCCGCCGCATCGTGCTGCCGCAGATCATGCCGGGCGTGCTGTCGGGCGCCATCATCGTATTCTCGCTGTCCGCCAGCGCGTTTGCGACGCCGGCCATCATCGGCGGCCGCAGGCTCAAGGTCGCCGCGACGCTCGCCTATGACGAATTCCTCAACACGCTGAACTGGCCGCTCGGCGCCGCGGTCGCCGTGCTGCTGCTGATCGCGCTCGTCCTGATCGTCGTCGGCTCCAACGCGCTGATCGAGCGCCGCTACCAGGAGGTGTTCCGATGAGCAGGAACGGCCCTCTGGCGCTGATCTTCCATGCCGTCTTCGTCGTCTTCATGGTGGCGCCGATACTCGTCGTGTGCTGGGTCGCGTTCACGCCGGAAGGTTTTCTGTCGATCCCGATCACCAGCTTCTCGCTGCGCTGGTTCAGGGCGCTCGCCGACTATCCGGAATTCATCCACGCCTTCGGCGTGAGCCTGTGGCTCGGCGCGCTGTCGTCCTGCGTGGCACTCTTGTTCGCGGTGCCGGCGGCGCTGGCGATCAGCCGCTATCGCTTCCGCGGCCGTGACGCGCTGTCGGCGCTGTTCCTGTCGCCCTTGATGATCCCGCATGTCGTGCTCGGCATCGCCTTCCTGCGCTTCTTCACGTCGGTCGGCATCGGCGGCACGTTCGTGGCGCTGGTGATCGCCCATGTCGTCGTGGTGTTTCCGTTCGCGCTGCGGCTGACGCTTGCGGCCGCGACCGGCATGGATCGCTCGATCGAGATGGCCGCGATCTCGCTCGGCGCCGACGGCTGGACCATGTTTCGCCGCGTGACTTTGCCCGCGATCCTGCCCGGCATCGTGAGCGGTTGGATGCTCGCCTTCATCCAGTCGTTCGACGATCTGACCATGACCGTGTTCCTGGCGACGCCTGGCACCGAGACCCTGCCGGTGCGGATGTTCCTCTACATCCAGGACAACATCGATCCGCTGGTGACGTCGGTGTCGGCCAGCGTCATCGCCATCACCATGACCGTCCTGATCGTGCTCGATCGCGTCTATGGGCTCGACCGCGTGCTCACCGCCAAAGGCGGCGACGCGGGACGATAGGAGATACTACGATGAGAGACTATGACGTCGCCGTCGTCGGCGGCGGCCTGCTCGGCTCTGCGATTGCCTGGGGACTCGGCCGGCTCGGCCAGCGCGTCGCCGTGCTCGACGAAGGCGACATCGCCAAGCGCGCCTCGCGCGCCAACTTCGCGCTGGTGTGGGTGCAGAGCAAGGGCCTGGGCATGCCGGCCTACACCGGCTGGACGGTCCGCGGCTCCAAGGCGTGGCCGAAGCTCGCCGAGGAGCTGAAGGCGCAAACCGGCCTCGACGTGGTGCTGCAGCAGAACGGCGGCTTTCATCTCACCCTCGGCGAGGCCGAGTACGAGCAGCGCACCCAGCTCGTCGCGCGCATGCACAACCAGGTCGGCGCCGCCGACTATCAGATGGAGATGTTGCCGGCGCCCGAGGTGAAGAAGATGCTGCCGCTGATCGGCCCGGAGGTCTCAGGCGGCAGCTTCTGTCCTTATGACGGTCACGTGAATTCGCTGCGCACCTTCCGCGCCCTGCACGCCGGCATGAAGCGGTTCGGCGTCGACTATCTGCCGGAGCGTGCGGTCAGTGCGATTGCCCGTGAGGGCGATGAGTTCAGGCTGACGACGGCGCAAGGCGAGATCCGCGCAGCCAAGGTCGTGCTCGCGGCAGGCAATGCCAACCAGGCCCTGGCGCCGATGGTCGGGCTGTCCGCGCCGATGGGCCCGACGCGCGGCCAGATCGTCGTGACCGAGCGCACGATGCCGTTCCTGCCGCATCCGCTGACCACGATCCGCCAGACCGACGAGGGCACGGTGATGATCGGCGACAGCAAGGAGGACGAGCTCGACGACCGCGTGCAAAACTTTTCCGTCAACGCCGTCATGGCCGATCGCGCCCAGCGCACCTTCCCGCATCTGGCGCGACTCAACGTCGTCAGGAGCTGGACCGGCATCCGCGTGATGCCGAAGGACGGCTTTCCGATCTACGAGCAGTCGGAGACGCATCCAGGCGCCTTCGTCGCCTGCTGTCATTCCGGCGTGACGCTCGCGGCGAACCACGCTTTCGACATCGCGCGCATGGTCAAGGACGGCGCGCTGGAGCCGGAGCTGGTCGGTGCATTCACAGCCAGCCGCTTCGACAGCGAAGCGGGAGCGGGCGGCAGTGGCTACTACTGAGAGATGACGGCGCGAGGCGCCATGGAGACGATGATGTTCAAACGAACTGAGGGCGATGCGAGGGGACCGGTGACGATCCATGTCGAGGGCCAGCCGATTGCCGCGCGCGAGGGTGACTCCGTGTCGGCGGCGCTGCTCGCCTCGGGCCTCGACGTCCGGCGCGCCACCGCGGTCAGCGGCGCGAGGCGCCTGCCTTATTGCATGATGGGCGTGTGCTTCGACTGCCTGGTCACCATCGATGGAGTCGGCAACCGCCAGGGTTGCCTGGTGCCGGTCGCCGAGGGCATGCAGATCGAAATCCAGAAGGGCAAGCGGGAGATCGGCAAATGAGCGCGGCGCCGAAGCGTGATGAATATGACGTCGTGGTGATCGGCGCCGGTCCTGCAGGCCTCGCTGCTGCAGAGATGACGGCCGGCGCCGCTCTGTCGACGCTGCTGCTCGACGAGAACGCCGGCCCCGGCGGCCAGGTCTGGCGTGCGATCGATGCGACGCCTCTGAAGAGCGAAGCGCTGCTCGGCACGGACTACTGGTCCGGCAAGCAGCTCGTGAAAGCCGCGCGCGACAGCGGCGCGGAGATCATTCATCGCGCCACGGTGTGGAGCCTCGACCGCAATCTGGAGATCGGCGTCTCGGTGGGCGGCGGCTCGGCCTTCATCAAGGCCAAGCGGGTCATCATCGCAACCGGAGCGCAGGAGCGCCCGTTCGCGATTCCCGGCTGGACCCTGCCCGGCGTGATGACCGCGGGCGCGGCCCAGACGATGCTGAAATCCTCCGGCCTCGTGCCTGACTGTCCGACGATTTTGGCCGGGCAGGGGCCGCTGCTGTGGCTGCTCGCGGCGCAGATCCTGCGGCTCGGCGGCCGCATCGATCGCATTCTCGACACCACCCCGCGCGCCAACTACATCGCGGCGCTGCCTCATGCCTTTGCCTTCATGACATCGCCCTATTTTCTCAAGGGGCTGGCACTGATGCGCGAGGTGCGCGCGAAGGTGCGCGTCACCAGCGGTGTGACCGAACTCGTGGCGGAGGGCGATGGCAAGCTCTCGGCGGTCAGCTACGCCACAGCGGGCGGCAAGCGCGAGACGCTGGCGGCCGAGTTGCTGTTGCTGCATCAGGGCGTGGTCCCCAATGTGAATCTCGCGATGGCCGCCGGCGCGGAGCATCGCTGGAGCGAGCTGCAACTGTGCTGGACTCCAGTGCTGGATGCCCTTGGTAACAGCTCCATTCCCGGCATCGCCATTGCCGGCGATGGCGCCGGCATTGGCGGCGCGCAGGCGGCCGTGGTGCGCGGCCAGCGGGCGGCCGGGGATGCGATCAAGGCGCTTCGCCCGCACGCGAAGGTTCTCGACCGGTCTGCGGAGCTGGCGCGTGCCGAGCGCGGCCGTGTCTTCCTCGACATTCTATTCCAGCCGGCAAAGCAGTTCCGTATCCCGCAAGGCGACACCATCGTGTGCCGCTGTGAGGAGATCACCGCCAGGGATGTGCTCGACTCCGTCGCGATCGGGGCCACCGGACCGAACCAGCTCAAGGCCTATCGCCGCACCGGCATGGGGCCGTGCCAGGGCAGGCTGTGTGGCCTGACGGTCACCGAGCTGATCGCGGAGGCGCGCGGCAAGAGCCCGCAGGACATCGGCTACTACCGGCTGCGCGCGCCGGTGAAGCCGATCATGCTGTCCGAGCTCGCGAGCCTGCCGAAGACCGAACAGGCCACCAAGGCCGTGGTGCGCGGATGACGGTGAAGACGGATGCCATCATCGTGGGTGGCGGCATCCACGGCTGCTCCACCGCGCTGCATCTGTGCCTGGCCGGGCTGAAGCCGGTGCTGATCGAGAAGGACTATGCCGGCCGCCACGCCTCCGGTGTCAACGCCGGCGGCGTGCGGCAGCTCGCGCGCGACGTCGCGGAGATTCCGCTGTCGATCCGCTCGATGGGCATTTGGGAAAGGATCCGCGACCTGGTCGACGATGATTGCGGCTTCGAGAGCTTCGGCCAGGTGCTGGTTGCCGAGAACGACGCGGAGCTCGACGCCTGTCGCGCCCGCGTCGCCGATCTCAACGCACGCGGCTTCAGCCATGAGGAGCTGATCGACGGCAGGGAATTGCGCCGCCTGGTGCCGGCGGTGGCGGAGAGCTGTCCGGGCGGCGTGGTGTCGCGCCGCGACGGCGCGGCGCAGCCTGCGCGCACCACGACGGCGTTCCGCCGCAAGGCGGAGCAGCTCGGCGCGCTCATTCGCGAGGGCGTGGCCGCGACGAACATCCGCAAGGACGGCAAGCTCTGGCATGTCGACGTCGGCCCGGAGAGCTTCGCCGCGCCGGTGCTGGTCAACGCCGCGGGCGCCTGGGCCGGACGGATCGCCGCGCAATTCGGCGAGCCGGTGCCGGTCGAGACCATCGCGCCGATGCTGATGATCACCTCGCCCGTGGCCCACTTCATCGATCCCGTCGTGATCCTGCGCGGCCGCAAGCTGTCCTTCAAGCAGTTCCCCAACGGCACGGTGCTGGTCGGCGGAGGCCATCTGGCAACGCCCGACCAGGACCGCAACGAGACCGTGCTGGACTGGCGCAAATTGTCCGAGAGCGCGCGCACCGTCGCGGAGCTGTTCGCGGTGATGCGCAGCGCGACCATCGTGCGCGCCTGGGCCGGCATCGAGGCGCGCATGCGCGACGACATTCCGGTGTTCGGGCCGAGCGCCGTTCACGAGGGGCTGTATCATCAGTTCGGCTTCTCCGCGCACGGCTTCCAGCTCGGCCCCGGCGCCGGCGCCGTGATGGCCGAGCTGATCGCGCACGGCGGCACCCAGACGCGCATCGGCGGTCTCAGCATCGCGCGCTTTCAGACGTCCACTCTTTCATCAACGACATGAGGACATCATGACGATCACCCGCAAGATCCGCTCCGCCATTCATCACCGCATCGTCGAGGCCAACGGCTTCGTCTTCATCGGCGGCACCATCGCCGACGACACCTCGGAGTCGATGGGCGAGCAGACCCGTAACATCCTTGGCAAGATCGACGGCTTCCTGAAGGAAGCCGGCACCGACCGGTCGCGCGTCGTTTCCGGCCAGATATTCGTCACCGACCTGTCGAAGAAAAAGGAGATGGATGCCGCCTGGACCGCGTTCTTCGGTGACGATCTGCCGGTCCGCGCCACGGTCGGCGTCTCCGATCTCGGCGGCGGCGCGCTGATCGAGATCGTGGTCACGGCCGTCAAGGGTTGAGCATCGCGCCGCATCGAGCGGTCAAGCGATCACGCGCGGGGCTTCGCTCCGCGCGTGATTTGCTTTTCGGTCCAATTCGATCGAACATGAGCCTGTCCTTCCACTGCACGCGCCGAAAGCCGACATCATGAATGAAGAGCGTAGCCTGCCGCGTCCGTCTGCTGGCCTGAAGGCAGTGTTCGCTCACATCGAGAATCAAAAGCAGGATTTCCTGGCCCGCGTGATGGACTATGTCCGGCATCCCTCGATCAGCGCGCACGACATCGGCATCGCCGAGGTCGCCGCACTGCTGGTGAGGATGCTGCAGGAGATCGGGCTCGAAGCGGAGACGGTGCCGACGGCAGGACATCCGATGGTGCTCGGACGCTGGCAGAACAAGCCGGGCGCGCCGACCGTGCTGCTCTATGGCCATTACGACGTGCAGCCGCCGGATCCACTCGATCTGTGGCTGAGCCCGCCGTTCGAGCCAACCATCCGCGACGGCCGCATCTATGCCCGCGGCATCGGCGACAACAAAGGGCAGCATTTCGCGCAGCTCATGGCGATCGAATCCCATCTCCGAGTGCATGGCGAGCTGCCCTGCAATGTGATCTTTCTGCTCGAAGGCGAGGAGGAGATCGGCAGCCCGCGCATCGCCGATTTCGTCGCTGCGCATCGCGGCGAGCTGAAAGCCGATTTCGTCGTCACCGCGGACGGGCCGATGCATCCCTCGGGGCGGCCGACCATGACCTATGGCGTCCGCGGCATGTGCTCGTTCGAGCTGCGCGCCAAGCACGCCATCCGCGACGTGCATTCCGGCAATCTCGGCGGCATCGTGCCGAATCCGATCTGGACGTTGGTCCACCTGCTCGGGACGATGAAGAATGCCGCGGGCGAGATCACCATCGATGGTCTGCATGATGCGATCGTGCCGCCGAGCGAGCTGGACGTTGCTGCCGTGAAGCGCCTGCCGCTGGACCTCGATGCCGCCAAGGCGAGCCTCGGTCTCAGCCATCTCGATGCGCCGCCCGACCGCGGCTACTACGAACGTCTGATGTTCCATCCGACGCTGACCATCAACGGCTTGCACGGCGGTTATGGCGGACCGGGCGGCAAGACCGTGCTGCCCTGCGAGGCCTTCGCCAAATGCGACATCCGCCTGGTCGAGGCGATGACGCCGGACGACGTGTTGGCGAAGGTGGAGGCGCATGTGAAGCGCCACGCGCCGGAGGTGGAGTTCATCCGGCGCGGCGGCATGCTGCCGTCGCGCGTGCCGCTCGACTCGCCCTTTGGCGCGATCGTGCGCGATGCCATCGCGCTCGCGCAGGGCGTCACACCGCTCGAATTTCCGTGCACCGGCGGCAGTCTTCCGGACTACGTCTTCACCAAGATCCTCGGCGTTCCCGCCTTCGTCGTTCCCTATGCGAATGCCGACGAGGCCAATCACGCGCCGAACGAGAACATGACGGTCGACTGCTTCTACAATGGCATCCGCACCGGTGCGGCACTGCTCGACCGTGTCGGCGCGCGCGAGCGCTGATGCCGGCGGAACGTCCATCACGATCCCGCGTGCAGTGCGGGAGGCGTCATCGAGCAGCCACGAACGGATGGCAAGCACACGCCGGTCCGTCGCGTTGCGGGCGAATCGGCTGCACGCGGCGAGATCGCGCATGGATTAACGCAGTTGATATCGCCTAGTCTCGGAAGGGATTAGTAAACGCCGCTTCAGGGCTCGGAGCTGCCACATGCACGACCCCGTTGACCAGCCGATTGATTCGGCAAGTTCCGCTTCTCCTTGCGCGCGCGATCAGCGCAGCGCTTCGGAACACCTCGCCGCGGTTCCTGTGATCCAGCTCGACCACGCGCCCGCAATCGAACCCGCGCCCAATGTCGATCAGGCTGCACAAAGCCCTGGCGCTCTCGGTCGGAAACGATCCGATGACGCGCATCTCGTCACACCGACCATGTGGCGCTGAGAAGGATCTCGGCGGCTACGGGACATGCAATGTCCGGCGACGAGTTCCCGAGGAACACCTCGCCAGCACGCGTTCGAGAATTTTGGGATCGCCACCTACAAGTCGCTGCTCGCGCTGTGCCGTGCCGCCGGTGTCGAGGAAGGCCGCGCGGTAGTTTGGCGGTATCTCGGTCGGGATATGGAACCCGTCGGCGCGATGACAACCTCCGGTATCATCCGGATACCCACGACTCACCTGATCTAGTAAGTAAAAGCTAGCCCTTCTTGGGGCGTTTCCTCCCTGGACTTGGGCCGCCTGCACTTCGTGTGTCGGCGGCCTCTTTCTTTCAGCAATGGCTCACCTCGGCTGCGTCGCCGGCGCGTGCGACCTGAGCCTCATCGCCGCGCGTGCTGCCAGCGCAGCAGCCGGCTCTCGGCCGCGCCCATTGCGAGCGCGGTCACGTAGCCGATGAATCCGAGCAGCATCACGCCGGCAAACAGGTCCGCCGAGCGGAACGAGCGCGCCGACAGCAGCACCCATTGGCCGAGGCCGTCGAGACCGGCGAGCATCTCGCAGACGACGGCGAGGATCAGCGCGACCGTGAGGCTCAGCCGCATGCCGGCGAGGATGTCGGGGGCGGCCGACGGCAGCGCGATCTTGACGATCACGGCGAGCCGCGACATGTGCAGCACGCGCGCGACTTCATAGAGTCGCGGCTCGACCGCGGCGAAGCCGTGGATCGTCCCGAGCAGCATCGGCCACAGCGAGCCGAACGCGATCACGAACAGCGCCATGCCTTGCGACAGGCCGAGCGCGGCGATTGCCACGGGAATGATCGCCGACACCGGCAGCGGGCGCAGCAGCTCCAGCGACGGCGCGACGTAGCTGCGCATCGCCTTGGAGGAGCCGATCATGGCGCCCAGCGCGATGCCGGCGATCGAGGCCAGCAGCCAGCCATAGGCCATGTGCGTCAGCGTGCCCGCGAGCTTCGTCAACAGATCGCCTGTGGTGAAGCCACGCAGCAGCGATGCCCATGCGCGATCGGGACCGGGAAGAAACACCGGTGATATCAGGCGTTGATCAGCCGCGAACTGCCAGACCGCGACGAAGCCGGCGGCGACGGCAAAGCTGGCGAGACGCCAGGCGATTACGGACCATCTCATGGATTGTCACCCGTCAGTGCCGCGCGTCCGAACAGGGTCCGCTGCGCAGCCATCAACACGGCGTTGAGTGCGAAGCCGGTGACGCCGATCCACACGAGATAAGCGAGCATCAGGTCGGGCTGCAGTCCCTGCTGCGCCGTCATGATGCCGGCGCCGAGGCCGAGCGGGTTGATCGCGATCTCCACGGTGACGGCGACGATCAGCGCGACGCCGGCGGCGAGCCTGAACGCCAGGAAGATGCGGGGCAGGGCGGCCGGAATGACGATCTTCCTGACACGATCGAGCTGCGTCGGCCGCAGCACGCGCGCCACTTCGATCAGCCGCGGCTCAATGCCGCCGACCGCGGCGCGCGTCACGATCAGCACCGGCCACACGCAGGCGAAGGCGACGATCGCGATCTCCATGCGATAGCCGAAGCCGAGCGCGATCAGCGCAAGCGGCAGCAGCGCCACCGAGGGGATCGGCCTGATCGCCTCGATCGTCACCTCCATCAGCCGGCTGAAAACGCGTGAGAGCCCCAGCGCGATGCCGAGCACGAGGCCAATCGCGCCGCCGAGCGCGAGGCCGGCGAACGCCGAGGCGAGCGTATCGCGCGTGGCGGTCAGCAGCGTGCCGTCGGCCAGGGCGCGCGCCAGCGCAGAGCGCGATCGCGCTCGGCGGCGCCAGCGAGTCGCTCTGCATGCCGGCGAGCCGCATCCAGGCTTCGAAGGCGAGCAGTGCCGCGAACGGCAGCAGGGCGGGCTTGATGCGATCCGGCATCGTCATTCGCTCGCCTTGATGAAGTCGAACAGCTCGCGCCGCAGCCGCAGGAACTCCGGATGCTCGCGCGTCGCCAACTGCTCGCGCGGCCGCGGCAGGTCGATCTGCATCGTGAGGCCGACGCGGCCGGGATGCGGCAGCAGACCGACCACGCGGTCGCCGAGATAGATCGCTTCCTCCAGATCATGCGTGACGAACACGACGGTGGCGCCGGTCGCCGCCACCAGCGCCAGCATCTCGTCCTGCAGGCCCTGTCGCGTCATCGCATCGAGCGCACCGAACGGCTCGTCCATCAGCAGGACCTTCGGATCCTGCGCGAGACAGCGCGCGATCTGCAGCCGCTGCTGCATGCCACCGGACATCTCCGTCGGATATTTGGCCGCATGGTCGGCGAGCCCGACCTTGGCCAGCAGCTCGGCGATGCGCGCCTCGCGCTTGATGGTGGGCATGCCGATCGTCTCCAACGCCAGCGAGATGTTGCCGGCGGCGGTGCGCCAGGGCAGCAGCGCCTTGCCATAATCCTGGAACACGACCGCGATCTCGTGCCGCGGCGCGCGCATCGCCTCGCCCTCGAAACGCACCGTGCCGCCGCTCGGCTGATAGAGCCCGGCGGCGAGCCGCAGCGCCGTGGTCTTGCCGCAGCCGGAGGCGCCGACCACGCACAGGATCTCGCCGGCTGCGACCTCCAGGCTGATCGTGTCGATGATCGCCTTGCCGCCGAGCACCAGCGCGACATCGTCGAAGGCGATCTGCGCGCACGCCGGCGCGGGAGACGATTGCACCAAAGCCAGGGCAGGCTCTGCCATCTCAGGCTCCCTTCGATTGAGGATAGACGATGTCGACGGTGGAGCGCAGATGCGCCTCGAGGCGCGTCTGCGCGGCGGCCGCGTCGCGGGCGAGCACGAGATCGGCCAGCGCCTCGTGCTCCCGGATGAACCCTCGGCCATCCTCGAAGCTGCGCATCATGACGCGGCGGTAGCGATAGGCCTGGTCGTAGAGATCGGAATGAGCAGCGAGCAGGCGGCGTGATCCGCAGGCCCCCAGCAGCGCGGTGTGAAACGCCTTGTGCAAGCGATCGAACTCCGGCGCGCCTTCGCGGAACGCACTCTCCATCCGCTGGATGTAGCGGCGCATCTGATGCAGCGCGGCGATGATACCGGCCTCCCATTGGTCGTCGCCGCTCTGCATCGCCAGCCGCAGCGCCTCTTTTTCCACGACCGTGCGCATACGCGTGATGTCGACGAGATCGTCGCTGCTGACCTCGGCCACGCGAAAACCGCGCTGGCCGATGCCGACGATCAGGCCGCGCGACACCAGCCGCGACAGCCCCTCGCGCAGCGGCGTCGGCCCGATCTCGTAGCGCTTGGCAAGCTCGACGATCCCGAGCCGCGAGCCGGGGGCGAGGACGCCGGCGACGATGTCGCGCTCGATCAGCGCGGCGGCGCGCTCGCTGAGCGTGTCGCCGCTTGCCGGCTCGGTCTGGAGGATCGGGTTTTGTGCCGTCATCACTCGAGGATCAGCTTCTTGAGGTCGAGCTTGCTCTGCAGCATCTTCTGAGCCGACATCACGTCGATCCACCAGCTGAGCTGCTCGGCTTTTAGAACCGGCTCGGCGTAGTTGGGCATCGTCAGCTTGACCAGTTCCAGCGGCTGCTTGGTGAATTTGGCGATCGCGGCCGAGGCCTTTTCCCGGTCGCCGTTGACGATCGGCGCCGCCTCGGCAATGGCCGCGCGGAATTTCTTCACCGTCTCCGGATTCTTCTCCGCCCAGTCGCGCGAGGCCGCATAGAAGATGATCGGCTCGGTGCGGGCGAGCTCGGCGGCGTAGCGCGCGCCGACGGTGCCGAGATTGGCATTGGACATGCGCATCACGAACGGCTCCGCCGTCAGCACCGCATCGACGCCGCCCGACTTGATGGTGTCGGCCATGGTCGGGAACGTCACTTCGACGAAGTTGACGCTCTTCGGATCGACACCCTTCTCGACCAGCCATTTCACGAACAGCACGTGCAGGAACGCGCCGATGCCGGGTGCGCCGACCTTCTTGCTCTTGAAGTCCTGCGGGCCGTTGATGGTGACGCCGTTGCGCACGAAGGCGGCGATCGCATCGTTCGACGTCTTGGTCATGATCGAGGCGCCGGAGACCGCGACCAGGTCGAGGCCGCCATCGGCCGCCTGGAGGAACACCGTCGAGGTCGGCCCGCCGATCTGGATCGAGTTGGAGAGGATGGCCGCGGGGATGTTCGAGTTGATCCCGATCAGCACCATCTCGGCGTCTAGGCCGTGCTTCTTGAAGATGCCTTCGTCGACCGCGACCATCGCCGAGGCGCAGTCCGAGGTGGCGGTGCAGCCGATCTGGATCTTCTCGGCGCGTGTCGCAGATGTCAGTGCAAGCGTGGCCAGCGTCGATCCGAGCGCAGCACTGATGATCCGGTGACGCATCGTTGACTCCTCCCCGGGCGCCCGTCGCGGACGTCTCTTGTTTATCGATATTTTCTATGTTTGTATATTTTAAGAGAGAACACAAGGGGAGGCCAGCGTGAAACTTTGCGACATTCCGGGCGGAAGGCGGGGAGCGCATCGCCGTGGTCCATGGCGGCGACACCAGGCTGTTCGACCTCGCCGCGGCCGCCGATCGCGCCGGCACGGGCAATCCCGCCTTCGCTTCGATGTTGTCGCTGATCGATGCCGGCGAAGCCGCGCTCGACGCAGCCCGCGCGCTGGTCGAGCGCTATGGCAGCGACGAAAGCCTCTCGCGCGACGTCGGCGGCACCGAGCTGCTGGCCCCGGTGCCGGAGCCGCGGCAGATGCGCGACGGCATGTCGTTTCCGCTGCACATCCTGCAGGCGCCGCGCGGCCAGCGAAAGCTCGCGGCGCGGCAGCGCGGCGACGCGGAGGAGCTTGCGCGCATTGATGCCGAGCCGCTCGGCGAATTGCCCGAGGTCTATCGCAAGGTCCCGATCTTCTACATCACCAACCGCTTCAGCGTGCGCGGCCCCAACACGACGGTGAAATGGCCGCGCTACAGCAAGGTGATGGATTATGAGCTGGAGTTCGGCATCGTCACCAGAGGCAAGGGCAAGGATATTCCGGCCGCGAAGGCGCGCGATCACATCTTCGGCTTCACGATCTTCAACGACTTCTCCGCGCGCGACACGCAGCGCATAGAGATGGACGGCCGGCTCGGTCCCTCCAAAGGCAAGAGCTTTGACGGTGGCAACGTGATGGGGCCGTGGATCGTGACCCCGGACGAGATCGGCGATCCCTATCGCCTGAAGATGGAGGCGCGGGTCAACGGCGAAGTCCGCTCGCGTGGCGTCAGCGAGGGCATGCTGTTCTCGTTCGAGGAGCTGATCGCCTATATCAGCAAGGACGAGACCCTGATGCCCGGCGAGTTCATCGGCTCGGGCACGGTCGGCAATGGTTGCGGTCTCGAGCTCGGCTGGTATCTCGAGCATGGCGACGTGATCGAGCTCGAGGTCGAGAAGATCGGCATCCTGAAGAACAAGGTCGAGCGGCAGGACGTCTGATCCTGCTGCCTACGACAACAACCAACAACGACAAAAGGAGAGAACCGCCCATGGCCCGCAAGCTGATCGACATCTCCGTGCCCTTGCAGAACGACGTGCCGGCCGATCCGCCCGGCAATCATCCGACGATCACCTATATCGACCATCAGCAGGGCCTGCCGCGCATGCTGCAGTTCTTCGATGGGCTGAAGGCCGAGGATCTGCCGGACGGGCAGGGCTGGGCGGTCGAGCAGGTGAATCTTTCGACCCACAACGGCACGCATCTCGATGCGCCCTGGCACTTTCATCCGACGATGAATCGCGGCGAGCGCGCCTGGACCATCGACGAGGTGCCGCTGGAGTGGTGCCTGCAGCCGGGCGTGAAGCTCGACTTCCGTCATCTCCCGGACGGCTATGTGGTGACCGCGAGAGATGTCGAGGATGAGCTCAAGCGCATCGGCCACACGCTGTCGCCGCTCGAGATCGTCGTCGTCAATACTTCGGCCGGCGCGCGCTTCGGCCAGGCCAACTACGTCAATTCCGGCTGCGGCATGGGCTATGAGGCCACCATGTATCTGCTCGAGCGCGGCGTGCGCCTGACCGGCACCGACGGCTGGAGCTGGGACGCGCCGTTCGTGTTCACTGCCCAGAAATACGCCGAGACCCACGACGCCGGCTTGATCTGGGAAGGCCACAAGGCCGGCCGCCACATCGGTTATTGCCACCTGGAGAAGCTGCACAATCTGGAGCAACTGCCGTCGACGGGCTTCACCGTATCGTGCTTCCCGGTGAAGATCGAGCGCGCCTCGGCCGGATGGACGCGGGCGGTGGCGATCGTCGAGGGGTGAAGCGGCGAGTCAGGGTCAACCCGATCCGCAGTGTATTTGGATTGCAGGTTGCGCAAGCGAGCGCTAGATCGCACGATCTCCTCGCATGCATCCAGGGCGTCATGGCCGGGCTTGTCCCGGCCATCCACGTCGTTCGGCGTTCTGGGATCGACGTGGATGGCCGGGACAAACCCGGGCATGACGGAGTGATTGATTAGCCGCGTGCCGTGAGAACATAGAGAAGACAATTTCCTACAACGCTGGAAGATAAGAGGCGATCGAAGAAAGCTAACAACTGCACGCCAGCATCACTTCATTCCGCCGCAGCATCGGCAGGGTCCAGGGCGGATTGTAGAACGCCAGAAGCGGTGCGCCCGACACGGTCAGGCCCTTCCGCTGCACGTAGTCGCGCAGCTCGCGGGTCTTCTCGGCCAGGATGCCGTCGGAATAGGAGCCTGAGAAAGTCAGCGCGACCATGCGCTGGGCCGGCACGGGCGTCAGCTTGATCCGGGAATCGGCCGGCGGCGGCAGGCTCTCGAGTGACCAGCTCGACGGCATCACGAAGCTGACGCTCCAGCGGTCGCTTCCGGTCTCCTGGCCGGCGGATGGCAGCGCAGTGGCCTGCTGCTGCACCGGCGCGGTCATCGCGATCTTGGTCTTCGCCTGGTTGGCGCCGAAGATGTAGCTGGCGATGATGCCAAAGCCTTCCTCGATCGCCGGCCGGCGCGCGCCCTGTACATCGGCCTGCGCGATGATCATCGGCGCATACGCCCGAATCTCGAAGTCGCCGTCCTGCGACACGACGTCGTATTTGGGTTGTTCGACCCGGCTCATGATCGGCCCCGCTGCAATGGCGGCGCCGGCGAGAACGAGCGCGGTGGCGCCTGCGATCCAGATCAGCATGCGGCGTCTCCTCGGTGGTGTCGGCTCGGTCATGCGGGTGCGCCGTCGGTTGATGTCAACGAGGGAACGCGGTGAGAGGTCCTGCGGATCAGGTTGCTCGGTACCCCTTGCGCAGCCGCCCGACTGGCGACGCTCCCGAACCGCGCAAGCGAAACATAGCAGTGTAGCCCGGATGAGCGCAGCGATATCCGGGATCTCACGAGCAGGGAAAGGCGAACCCGGATGTCGCTGCGCTCCTCCGGGCTACGCGGATGCCCATGGCGACGCTTGCCCGTCGGGCGACTCAGGGCTCGGACGCGCAAGATACGCCGCTCGCGAGGCTTCTCATGAGGCAAATGGCCCGTGCGACGGAAACGCAAAATTCTTCGCACCCTCAACGCGATCACCTCTGTCCAGATGTCCGCGCAAAAATTTTCCTGTTTCGCTTTAGCAGAAATCGTGCTTTCTTGTCGCCATCCCGTCCTCATGCTGAGGGGCGTACGCGTCGTCACGATACGTAGAGGCGGGGAGCGGTGGCCGCGGGTCTGTCAGGCGCTGTTGCGCAAGACGACTGTCAGCTCGCGGACGTTCAAGCCGTGTGGTCCTGGCGCCCCGATGCTGGCGCCAAGCCTGATGCCGACCTGACGGGTTGCGCAGGTGACGGGGGCAAACAAGCCGGTCCCCGGGGAGAGCGCGGAGCAGACGTTCACCCATCGCGCAGGGAAGGCCGGGTCTGTCCGGCTGAACCTGTGGTACCTGCCGCCTGCATTTTTTCCGCAGGCGGGCCACGGGCCTCAGTCGAGGTCCGGCCTTCCCTGCGCCCTCGCGTTTCCGGCGAGGGTCTCGAGCATCGCTTCGGGCGCGTGTTGCGCCGCGAGAACGACGGCGCGTGCGCGCATGGTGGCGCTGGCATACTGGATATGCTTATCAGTTGAGCGGGGCGCCGAAGCTGGCGCGCCACCACCAACACGTCAGCCGGCCCCAACGGCTGATCCCAGGAGGAACCCATGGCAGACACCTCACGCCGCGATCTTCTCGTCGCCGGCAGCGCCGCCGCAGCGGCTGCGATCATGACGGACACCCACCCTGCAGCAGCGCAGGCCGGCCCGAAGCCGATCTTCGCCGTGCCGGCGACCACCATTCCGATCGCCGGCGAGCAGGGCGTCTTCCCCGTCCGCCGCATCTACTGCATCGGCCGCAACTACGCGGCGCATGCGATCGAGCGCGGCTCCGATCCGAACCGGGAGCCGCCGTTCTTCTTTCAGAAGCCGACCGACGCGATCCAGAACGTCGCGATCGGCGAGGTCGCCGATCATCCCTATCCGTCGCTGACCAAGAACTATCATCACGAGGTCGAACTGGTCGCGGCGCTGAAATCTGGCGGCACCAACATTCCGGCCGAGTCCGCACTCGACCACGTCTATGGCTACGCGCTCGGCCTCGACATGACCCGTCGTGACCTGCAGAACGGCATGGCCGCCGAGAAGAAGCCATGGGAGATCGGCAAGAGTTTTGATCATGCCGCCGTGCTCGGCCCGATCCATCCGGTCTCGAAGGTCGGCCACTTCACCAAGGGCGCGATCTCGCTTGCGGTCAACGGCACGGTCCGGCAGAACTCCGATCTCACGAAGATGATCTGGAACGTCGCCGAGCAGATCGCGAAACTGTCCGAGGCGTTCGAGCTGAAGGCCGGGGACATCATCTATTCCGGCACGCCGGAGAATGTCGGACCGGTCGTCAAGGGCGACGTGCTGTTGTGCAAGCTCGAGGGCCTGCCGGACATGTCGATCAAGATCGTTTGAGGATCGTGGATCTTGTTCACGAAGACGAGCTTCTCTGCAGTTCGTCTCGCACGTGTGGCCTCATGGTTCGAGACGCGCTGCGAGCGGCGCTCCTCACCATGAGGATCACGACTGTGACATGAGGCTCAATCCTTTGACCGAGCATTCCGCCGTCATCCTGAGGCGCGCGTCTCGAAGGCTGGGCCGAGCAAAGAATGCGGATGTGGCGGCAACACACGCTGTCCTCCTATGGACCACCGCCCAAAGGGCGGCAGCCGCCACCATCCCTCCGGATGCGGCGCCTGCCGCCATGGCGCTCGCGGCGCCGCGCCTCCCATCGCCTGCCGGACGGGAACGATCGTTGTTCCCGCGCAAACAGTCGCTGCCACCCGTTCGCAAGTTTGTGGGCCGACAAAGAGCTGCCGGGCACCAGCGCCTATCGTCGCCTGCAACAGGCAAGCGAACGAGGGCAGCCGTGGCCATCACCATCGAGATCGATCACGCCAAGACGCGGCGCATGGCGGAGGGGCAGGGCCAAGGCCGGGCAGCGGCGCGCAGCCCGGCGCGATCGCCACGCGCCGCCGGCGGCCCCGTGGTTCCGCAAGGCGTCAAAGGACCGATCCGTCGGCTCAAATGGCTCATTCTTGTGCTGACGCTCGGCGTCTACTACGTGACGCCCTTCCTGCGCTGGAACCGCGGGCCGAATGCGCCGGGCCAGGCCGTGCTGCTCGATTTCGCCCACGGCAAACTCTATCTCGGCCCGGCCGAGATCTGGCCGCAGGACCTCTACCTCATCACCGCAGCGATGCTGCTGGCGACCTTGATCCTGGTTCTGATCAATGCGCTGGCCGGCCGTCTGTGGTGCGGCTTCGCCTGTCCGCAGACGGTGTGGACCGATCTGTTCCTGCTGGTCGAGCGCCTGGTCGAGGGCGACCGGCGGCAGCGGCTGAAGAACATCGGCGCGCCGCTGACGGCGAAACGCATCGCGCAGATCGCGACCAAGCACGCGCTTTGGATGGCGATCGCGCTCGGCACTGGCGGCACCCTGATCTTCTACTTCACCGACGCGCCGGAGCTGGTGCGCGATGTCATCCATGGCGAGATGTCGGCGACGGCGCTGACCTGGACGCTGGTGTTCGCGGGCACGACCTACGGCCTCGCCGGCTTCGCGCGCGAGCAGGTCTGCACCTTCATGTGCCCGTGGCCGCGGCTGCAGGGCGCGATCTGGGATCCGGAAGCCTTCACCGTGAACTACCGCGACTATCGCGGCGAGACCCGGATGTCCGCCAAGAAGGCCGCCGAGGCGCGATCGCAGGGGCTGCCGGCCGGCGACTGCGTCGATTGCGGCGCCTGCGTCGCGGTCTGCCCGATCGGCATCGACATCCGCCAGGGTCCGAGCTTCGCCTGCATCAATTGCGGCCTGTGCGTCGACGCCTGCGACGGCGTGATGGCCAAGCTCGATCGGCCGCGCGGGCTGATCGACTACGAGAGCTGGCGCAACATCGAGCGCGGCCGGGTCGGCGAGCCCCCTGTGTCGCGGCTGGTGCGGCCGAAGACGATCGGACTCGCGCTGGCCTGCGTCGCGCTGGCCGGCGTGATCGCGGTGTCCTTCGTCACCAAGACCACCGCCGTGCTGTCGGTGCAGCACGATCGCGATCCCCTCGCCGTGCGGCTGTCGGATGGTTCGGTGCGCAACGCCTACACCGTCAAGCTGCTCAACAAGTCCTCGGCCGTGCAGAGCTTCAAGCTCGGCATCAGCGGGGTCGATGCGGCGCTCGCCATCGTCGGCCATGCGGCGGCCGATGCGATCGAGGTCGAGCCCGACGGCTCGGAAACGCTACGGGTGACCTTGACCATGCCCGAGCCTGTGGATGCCGACGTCACCTTCGAGGCGGTCGATCCGAGCGGGCAGGTCGTGCTGACCGCGCGCGACCGCTTCATCAACCGGTAGAGGAGGGACTACAGATACGCCTTCGGCAGCAGCATGTGGATGCCCTTGTTGCCGTCGACCATCTGGGTGACGCGCAGATTGCCGGCCAGCGAGCACAGCATATACGCCTGATTGCGCGACAGATTGGTACGGGCGCAGACATGCTTCACCATCTCGCGCACCGCCTGCTTGGCGGCGTCGTCGAGATCCTCGTCGAGGCCGATCGACATCAGGTGGGTGGCGTTCTCGGCGAACGGCCAGGTGATGTCCATGTCCTTGCGCACGGTCAGGCGGAAGGTGCCGGTGACGCCGGTCTCAAGCGCGGTGATGCAGACCTCGCCATCGCCCTGCACACCGTGGCCGTCGCCGGCGAAGAACAGTGCGCCCTCGTTGAAGACGGGCAGATACAGCGTGGTGCCGGGCCGCAGCTCCTTGTTGTCCATGTTGCCGCCAAAACTGCGCGGCACCGGCGAGCCGCACCGCCCCCACGCCGGCGGCGGCGCGGTCGCGATGATGCCGAAGAACGGATCGAGCGCGATCTCGGTGCCCCAGGGCATGATGCAGACCTGGCGCTCATGGTCGACCTTCGGATGGATGGTCTCGTAGTCGGTGAACTCGTCGGGCAAGGTGCCGAGCAAAGGCAGGATCGAGACGAAGCCCCAGTCCTGGCTGACCTTGACGTTGAGGATGTCGACCTGGAGCGTGTCGCCGGGCTGCGCGCCCTTCACGTAGACCGGACCGGTGATGAAATGCGGTCCGGGCCCCTGGATCATGGTCTCGAGCGCGGAGAGGTAGTTGGCGGGAACGATGCTGCGGTCCTCGGGCAAGGTCTCCTTGCCGCCGGCCGGAAAGGAATGCAGCGTCACCGTGTCGCCGGAGGCGACCTCGAGCACCGGCGGGGTGGTGCTGTCGAGATAGCCCCACACCATGCTCTCATGCGTCGCGGGAATTTCGTGGCGTTTGGACATGGCAGGGCTCCCCGGGTCTCGGTCGTTGCGGCTGATATCAGGGCAGGATGTCGCGGTCGGCAACGCCAAAAACTGTTCAGCCTTGCTCACACGACCGGCAGCGGGCGACGTGACTGGCAACGCGTGTCAATTTTGCCAATTGGCGGCGAGGCGCCGGCGGCCTGCGATGAGCCCGCATCGCCGCACTTGACCTTGATCGCGGTGCGCCCATGTGGCGCGCGGTTGCGAGACCCATGCGTTGCCGCACTACCAACGTCATGGAATTCATGCGAGATTGACCGCGTTGGCCGCGTAGGGGTGCCTGATCATGCGACGTTCCCTGCACACCGAGCACGAAATTCTGGTTCTGCTTGGCGAGGCGGAGTCGGGCGTTCCGATTGCCGAAATTTGCAGCACGGCCGGCGTGTCGCTGCGCACCTTCTATCGCTGGCGTCAGCGCTATGGCGGTCTCAGCAGTCCTGCTCTGCGTCATCTGAAAGAGCTGGAGATCGAGAATCAGCGGCTGCGCTCGCTGGTGACCAAGCTCGTCGAGGGGCAGCCCGCTGCTGCCACCACCCCCAAGGCTGCGCCGGCGCCCCTGCGCCAGGATTGCGGCAGCACGCCGCATGGCGTGGCTGGTGCGCCGGGGCAGGCCCGCGGCGCCGTGATCGGCCGCTATGCCTCGGTGCGCTACGGGCGCTGACTGATCCTGTGTCTTCCGGGGGATCATCGGCCGGATCGCTCCGGCCGATGATCTGCCGATTGCTGCAGGCTCACGTCGCGAGCTGATTGCCGATCGGCAGCGCCCGCAGGCGTTTGCCCGTGGCGGCAAAGATCGCGTTGGCGAGCGCCGGCGCGAACGGCGGCACGCCCGGCTCGCCGACGCCGCTCGGCGGCGTGTCGGGATCAGCCGGCACGATGTGGACGTTGGTGACCAGCGGCGCCTCGTCGATCCGGACCACCGGATGGTCGTCGAAATTGCGCTGCTGCACCCGCCCGTTCTTGAAGCTGACCTCGCCATATTTGGCGAGGCTCAGCCCCATGATCGCGGCGCCTTCGAGCTGCGAGGCGATGCGCTCGGGGTTGACGAAGGTGCCGCAGTCGATCGCGCTGTCGACCTGATGCACCACGAGCTTGCCCTTGTCGTCGACCGACACCTCCACGATGGTGGCGATGTAACTGACGAAGCTGCGATGCGCGGCGATGCCGAGGCCGTGGCCCTTGGGCACGGTGCGTCCCCAATTGCCCTTCTCGGCCACGAACTCGACGACGCGGCGCAGCCGGCCGGTATCGATCGGGTAGCTCTCGTAGGGCTCGCCGTAATTCCAGAATCCTTCACCGAGGCGAGCTTGACCACGCGTGGACTGCCGATCAGCTCCAGCAGCATGTCCTTTTGGTCGCGGCCGGTGGCATGCGCGATCTCGCCGACCATGGATTGCACGGCGAAGGCGCGAGGGATGTTGGAGACCGAGCGGAACCAGCCGATGCGGGTCATCGCCTTGGCGGCGGGATTCTCGCATTGGATGTTGGCGATCTCGAACGGCATGTCGACGAGCCCCATGCCGAGCTCGAACGGCGCGGCATGATCGGCGCCGGCCGCGAAGGTCGACAGGATGGTCGGTGCGACGCTGCGGTGACGCCACGCCACCACCTTTCCGCTCTTGTCGAGCCCGGCTTCGATGCGCTCCACCGACACCGTGTGCAGGAAGTCGTGCTGGATGTCGTCGTCACGCGTCCACTGCACCTTCACCGGCGCGCCGAGCGTCTTGGAGAGCAGCGCGGCTTCGAGGGCGAAGTCGCATTTCGATTTGCGCCCGAACCCGCCGCCGAGCAGGGTGACGTTGACGGTCACGTTCTCCGGCGGGGATCTGCAGCGTCTTGGCGACGTCCTCATGCGTGCCGCCGGGGCTCTGCACCGGCGCCCAGATCTCCGCCTTGTCGCCCTTGATGTCGGCGACCGCGACCGGCGGCTCCATGCTGGCATGGGCGAGATGCGGCAGATAGTACTCGCCGGTGACGACCTTGTCGGCCGACTTCAGCGCGGCCTCGACGTCGCCTTCCTGGCGGACGACGAGGCCCGGCTGGCGTGCGGCGGCTTCGAGCTCGGCGCGATAGGCGACGGAGTCGTAAGCAGCATTGGCGCCGTCCTCCCATTCGACCTTGAGCGCGTCGCGGCCCTTGATCGCGGCGCCGGTGTTGCGCGCGATCACGGCGACGCCGCCGAGCGGCTGGAACTTCGACGGCCAGGGCCAGCCCTTGACCTCGATCACCTGCTCGACGCCGGGCACCTTCAGC
Source organism: Bradyrhizobium oligotrophicum (assembly GCA_050641875.1). Taxonomy (GTDB): domain Bacteria; phylum Pseudomonadota; class Alphaproteobacteria; order Rhizobiales; family Xanthobacteraceae; genus Bradyrhizobium; species Bradyrhizobium oligotrophicum_B. Next base: position 392,990 of record CP192619.1, on the reverse strand, counting down.
GCCTCGGCCGGATCGAACGACTTGACCTTGCCGCCGGTGACCGGCGGCCGGGCGATGACCGCGTATTTCATGCCGGGCAGGCGGACGTCGGCTCCATAACGCGCCTTGCCGACGGTGATGTCGTGCAGATCGACGATGCTGACCTGGCCCTTGCCGAGATAGCGGAAGTCCTTCGGCGACTTCAGTTGCACGGTGTCGACCGCAGGCACCGGCAGACTGGCGGCATCGGCCGCGAGCTCGCCGAAGCCGAGGCGGCGGCCGCTGGCGCTGTGCACGACCTCATGATTGACGGCTTTCACCTCGCTCGGCGGCACGCCGAGGCGCTTGGCCGCCGCGGCTTCGAGCATCGCCCGCGCCATGGCGCCGATCTGGCGCATCGGCAGCAGATAGTGCCGCGTGCTGCGCGAACCGTCGGTATCCTGGTTGCCGAACTTCACCTCGTCGCCGGGGGCCTGCACGACGCGCACGCGCGTCCAGTCGGCTTCCATCTCCTCCGCCACGATCAGCGGCAGGCTGGTACGCACGCCCGTGCCCATCTCGGAGCGGTGGGCGAGGATCGACACGATGCCGTCGGGCGCGATCGAAACGAAGACCTTGGGATCGACCACGGTGCCGTGCGGCATCTTGCCGGCGCCGGTCTCATAGGCGGCAAACGCCGGGCGCGACAGCAAGGGAGCCGCGAGCACGAACCCGCCGGCGAGGCCCAGCGTCTGCAGGATGGAACGGCGCGAGACGTTCTCGACCTTGAGATGCCGCTCGAAGCCGCGGCGAGAAGCAGACTTTGCGATGTCGGGATTTGCGATGATGCTCATGATCACACCCCCGTCGAGGCCAGATGGACCGCATTCTCGATGCGCTGATAGCAGCCGCAGCGGCAGATGTTGCCGGCCATCGCATCCCTGATCTGGTCATGCGACGGCTTGGGATTCTCGTTCAAGAGTGCGGCCGCCTGCATGATCTGCCCGGCCTGGCAGAAGCCGCATTGCGGCACGTTGACCTGCCGCCACGCCTTCTGCACCGGATGATCTCCGGTCGGATGCAGACCTTCGATCGTGGTGACCTCCCGTCCCGCGACATCCGACACGGCGGTGATGCAGGCGCGCGCCGCTTCCTTGTCGACCATCACGGTGCAGGCGCCGCACAGCGCTGCGCCGCACCCGTATTTCGTTCCGGTCAAACCCAGCTCGTCGCGCAGATACCACAGCAGCGGCAGGCTCGGATCGCCATCCCAGCTCTGCTCCTGTCCGTTGATTTTCACCTTGATCATGTTCGCCCTCGCTCTGTCGGACCAATGGTCGCTGGTTCTGATCGTTGGTGGACGCGCGCGGGACCACATGTCCTTACGTGCACGCGCCGGATCAATTGAGAGTTGTCGGAAGACGATTGATGATAGCAGACCGGGACAGGCATCTGTCTACACAGGCGCGTGTGTTGTCAGAGCATACGAGCCCAGCGCGTGCAGCACACTGCAATGCAAACCCGGAACAATGGGCGATGCGCTGACGACAATGGCGGCCGCCAGACCAGAACGACGGCAAAAGAATGCCTCGCCAGCGTGGGGCAGGCGAGGCACCAAGTCTTCAGGAAGGAACGCTTCAGTTGTACGCTTGGTACGTTGCGGCCGTCAGGCCGCCTTTGCTTTCGCCACGTGGGTGGCAATCGCATCCATCAGGGCCGGCGACAGGCAGTCATAGGGCTCGAGCCCCAGTTCCTTCAATCGCGCCCGAATCTCGCCCATCTGTTCCGGCTTCACACCCGACTCGATCACCGAGGAGACGAAGGCCGCAAAGCCCGGCGCTGCTGAACCCTGCTCCTGGAACAGCTCGGGGTGAATGAAGTCGAGGCCGTAGAACGGGTGACCCGTGTTCTCGATGCGGCCATACATGTGCGTGCCGCAGCCGGTGCAGGCGTAACGCTGGATGACGGCGGAGGGATCGACGATCTTGAGCTTGTCGCCATTCTCCAGCACCGTGACGTTCTGCCGCGGCACCACTGCAACGACCGAGAAGGTCGCGCCGGAGGGCTTCCAGCATTTGGTGCAGCCGCACGCGTGGTTATGCGCGACATCGCCCTTGATGCCGACCTTGACCGGTCGGTCGTGGCATTTGCAGACCAGCGTGCCGCCGGCGAAATGGCCGCTTCCCTGTTTGACGCCGTTATCGACGGACGGATGGATGTGGACAGTCATGGCGCAATCCTCCTCAGTTTTGCGTGCTTGGGGTCAGAATACGACGACGGAACGGATCGATTTGCCCTCCATGCATCAGGTCGAAGCCTTTGTTGATGTCTTCGAGCTTGAGCGTGTGGGTGATCATGGGGTCGATTTCGATCTTCCCGTTCATGTACCAGTCGACGATCTTGGGAACGTCGGTGCGCCCGCGCGCGCCGCCGAACGCCGTGCCCTTCCAGACGCGTCCGGTGACGAGCTGGAACGGGCGGGTCGCGATCTCCTTGCCGGCCTCGGCGACACCGATGATGATCGATTCGCCCCAGCCGCGATGGCAGGCTTCCAGCGCCTGGCGCATCACCGTGGTATTGCCGGTGCAGTCGAAGGTGTAGTCGGCACCGCCGTCGGTGAGCGAGACCAGGTGCTGGACGATGTCGCCGGTCACCTTCTTCGGGTTGACGAAATGGGTCATGCCGAAGCGGCGGCCCCATTCCTCCTTGCCGTCATTGAGGTCGACGCCGATGATCTTGTCGGCCCCCGCCATCCTGGCGCCCTGAATGACGTTGAGGCCGATGCCGCCGAGGCCGAATACCACGACGTTCGCGCCGGGGGTGACCTTCGCCGTATTGACGACCGCGCCGACGCCGGTCGTGACGCCGCAGCCGATATAGCAGCTCTTGTCGAAGGGCGCGTCCTCGCGAATCTTCGCGACCGCGATCTCCGGCAATACGGTGAAGTTGGAGAAGGTCGAGCAGCCCATGTAGTGGTAGATGGCCTGGCCCTTGTAGCTGAAGCGCGACGTGCCGTCGGGCATCAGCCCCTTGCCCTGCGTGGCGCGGATCGCGGTGCAGAGATTGGTCTTGCGGCTGAGGCAGCTCTTGCACTGGCGGCATTCCGGTGTGTAGAGCGGAATGACGTGGTCGCCGGGCTTGACCGATGTCACGCCAGGGCCGACCTCGCGCACGATGCCAGCGCCCTCATGGCCGAGGATCGAGGGGAAGATGCCCTCGCTGTCGAAACCGTCGAGCGTGTAGGCATCGGTGTGGCAGATGCCGGTGGCCTTGATCTCGACCAGCACCTCGCCGGCCTTCGGCCCCTCGAGGTCAACCTCGACGATCTCCAGCGGCTTCTTGGCTTCGAAAGCGACCGCGGCGCGCGTCTTCATGTCTCAAACTCCTGTTTCAGTCTGTCAGGCCCGCGACCCTGTCCAGGGAAACTGTCCAGGCGCGGTCCTCGTCGTCAGTCATTTCTTGCCCATGCAGGAGTTCTCCGCTTCCGTATAGGCTGGCGGCTTGTCCTCATGCTTGGCCGGTCGAACGCGGCCCACCGCGTCATCGCCGCGGGCGCGGAGGTAGACGTAGAGATCGTCCATGTAGCAGGCCACATTCGGATTGTCGCCGAAGGCCGGCATGACGTTCTCCTGGGACGTGCTGACATTCTTGCGGCCGCTGGCGATGGTCCCGATGAAGTCGCCATAGCTCATGTTCTTGACCGAGTCCTTGAGCGCCGGCGCGTAGGTCGATCCCATGCCGTCGGGCCCATGGCAGACATGGCATTCGGAATGATAGCGGCGGTACCCGGAGTAGGTGTACCAGTCGACCGTTCCGTCGGCGGCCACCTTGTAGGTCGGCGTGCCATCCTTATCGAAGTATTTCCCGTCCTCGGATTTGACGGCCGTGGCATCGCCGGGACCTTCGGCCCAGGCATTTTCGGCGACAGTCATCCCGCCGGTTGCCAGGCTCAGAGCCGTGGCGACCGCAAACCAGATTCTACGCAAGGGCGTTTTCCCTTAATTTTTTGGAGCAGGCGAACCGGCGCATGGATGAGATCCATGCGCCGGAGGCAGGTACCTGGCTTACTGCGGCAGCGAGAACACGGTGAGCGCGCCGCCGAGAGCGGTGTAGTTGCTCAGCGCGGCGTAGCCACCGACGGCACCGAGACCGGCAGTCGGATCGGTCAGACCCGCCGCGAGACCAATGCCGGCCCAGCCACCGACACCCGAGAGCACGGCGACGTACTGCTTGCCGTTGGCCTCGTAGGTCGTGACGTTGCCGATGATGCCGGACGGGGTCTTGAACTTGTAGAGCTCCTTGCCCGTCTTGGCATCGACCGCCTTGAGGTAGCCTTCGAGCGTTCCGTAGAACACCACGCCGCCGGCCGTCGCGAGCGCACCAGACCACACCGAGAACGGCTCCTTGTTCGACCAGGCGATCTTGCCGGTCTTACCGTCCCAGGCGATGAAGTTGCCCATATGGGTGTCACCCGCCGGTGGGTACATCGACAGGGTCGCGCCGACATAGGGCTGACCTGCGGTATAGCTCACCTTGAAGGGCTCGTAGTCCATGCAGACATGGTTGGTGGGCACGTAGAACAGCTGCGTGTCCGGCGAGTAGGCCGCCGGCTGCTCGTCCTTGGTGCCAAGCGCCGCCGGGCAGATGCCCTTGGTGTTGACGTCCTCACCCTGCTTGTCGGTCGAGTATTGATCGACGACCTTCGGGCGGCCGTAGGTCGCAGAGTTCTTGTCCATGTCGACGCCGGTGGTCCAGTTCACCTTCGGGTCGTACTTCTCGGCAACGAGCAGCTCGCCCGTGGCACGGTCGAGCGTGTAGCCGAGGCCGTTACGATCGAAGTGCGTCAGCAGCTTGCGCGGCTGGCCGTTGATGGACTGGTCAGACAGGATCATCTCGTTGACGCCGTCATAGTCCCACTCGTCGTGGGGCGTCATCTGATAGACCCACTTCGCGACGCCGGTGTCGGCATGGCGGGCGAAGATCGTCATCGACCACTTGTTGTCGCCGGGACGCTGCTTCGGATTCCAGGTCGAGGGATTGCCCGACCCGTAATAGACCATGTCGAGCTGCGGATCGTAGGAGATCCAGCCCCAGGTGCAGCCACCGCCGGTCTTCCACTGATCGCCTTGCCAGGTCTTCAAGCTCGAGTCCTTGCCGACCGGCTTGCCGAGCGCGGTGGTGTTGGCGTCGAACAGGATCTGGTCATCCGGACCTTCGGAGTAGGCCTTCCAGACCTGCTTGCCGCTCTTGATGTCGTAAGCGGTCATGCTGCACTGGACGCCGAACTCGCCGCCGGACGTGCCGACCAGCACCTTGTCCTTCACCACGAGCGGAGCCGAGGTTCCGGTCTGTCCCTTGGTCGGATCGCCATTGACGGCGGTCCAGACATGCTGGCCGGTCTTGGCGTCGATCGCCACCAGCTTGTCGTCGGCCTGATGCAGGAAGATCTTGCCGTCACCATAGGCGACGCCGCGGTTGACGGTGTCGCAGCACATCACCGGAATGACGTTCGGATCCTGCTTGGGCTCGTACTTCCAGACGATCTTGTTGTCCTGCGCGAGATCGAGCGCATAGACCTTGTTCGGGAACGGCGTATGCACATACATCATGTTGCCGATGATGAGCGGTCCGCCTTCGTGGCCGCGCAGCACGCCGGTGGAGAAGGTCCACGCGACCTGCAGCTTGCCGACGTTCTGGGCGTTGATCTGGTTGAGCTTGGAGTAACGCGTATTGGCGTAGTCTCCCGCCGGCATCACCCAGTCCTTCGGGTTGGCCGACATCTTGGCCAGCTCATCGCTGGCCCATGCGCCACCCGCGGCGAGCGCCGCGACTGACGTCAGACATGTTGCGAGTAGCACTCTTCGCATCGTCTTTCCTCCCGGGTTCAACTGAGGTTCCGCAGTACGCGGCCCAGTATTCGTTTTCGGCATCATTGAATATCCACTTCCCAACCGGGAAACTTGCCCAAAAGAGAAAAGAGCTTGCTCAAGAGTGAAGCGAATAGAAGTTTTTGAAGGAGATTTTGCTTTGCTGGTCCGCAACATGAGCGCCATTCTTGCTGCGGAGCATCAATTTGCAGCACCATGGTTCCACCGAAGGTTGACGTTTCCCTTGACCTTACAGAGACGAAGGCGGAGGATCACGCGGGGTGCGTTATGGAACGAAGTGCGCCGCGAAAGCCGCGGCCTTAAAATGGGAGCAATCTTGCTGCAGTCTCGTTCGCCGTCCAGCGGCGGACCCGTTGCGTTTCGATCATGAATCGGTGGATGAAACATGTCCGATACGATCCGCTCGCTTAATACTTCGGGATTCTCACCGAAGAGCCAGATCCAGCGTTGGTCAGATGCACTGACCGACCTGTGCGGACGTTTCGATGTCGATCCGCTGGAGGGGCCTCATTCGAGGGGCGCATCAATTTCACGACGGTGTCCCGCCTGAAGCTCTGCCAGATCGAGGCCAGCCAGCACCGTATTGCGCATACCTATGCGCGTGCGCAAAAGGCGGCACATCCCTACATCAAGATATTGTTCCAGACCTATGGAACGTCCTATTTCGAGCAGGATGGTCGCCAGATCGAGATCGGCCCGGGCGATTGCCTCGCCTATGACGTCTCGTCACCGCACACCATCATCAGCCCCGCGCTGACCCGACATGACGTCGTGATCGTGCCGAAGGAGCTACTGCAGGAGCGCGGCTTCCGGTCGGAAAAGATGCCCGCATACAAGCTGTCTGCGCGGAGCGGGACCGGCCGGATTGCGCATGACGTCACCCATGCCGCGTTCGATGAGGCGACCCGGCTTTCGCCCAACTCGGCAGTCAGCGTCGCCGAATCGCTGATCGATCTGTTGCTCTTGCCGCTGCGTGAAGCCGATCGAATGCTGGATCGGGCGGGACCCGAGGCTGTCTATATCCGCGCTCAAGCCTTCATCCGCGAGCATCTGCGCGATCCTGATCTTTCCATCGATCAGATTTCGGCGGCTTTGGGATGCACCAAGCGCTACCTTCACATGGTGTTCAGCGATCGTGGCATGACGGTCAGCGACTACATCTGGCGGGCCCGGCTTCAGCATTGCCGGCAGGAGCTGGAGACGCAGAGCGGCAAGACCATCACCGATGTCGCGTTCTCGTGGGGGTTTTCGAGCTCGTCGCACTTCAGCCGCGTCTTCCGCAAATATTTCGGCGTCGTTCCCTCGTCGGTTCATAAGACTGCGGCGCGCTGAGCGGTCGTGGAGCGGCCGCGCTAGCGTGCGCCGCTCCGGATGATCCTCTGGAATGCATCACCGAGAATCATCGGCTCGCGCGGTGGAAGATAGGTCAGTCCGGCGGACCGACCGAGCTTCGCCAAGGCTCCGGAGGCGTCGAGTTCCGTCAAGGCCTTGTCGACCGATGCGATGAGCTCGGCCGAGCTGGCCAGCCCGACATAACCCCGGTTCACGCCGATCGGATAGCTGTAGCCCGACCCGCCGAGCCTGGTGTCGGGATGAGCTGCCCGATACGCATCGAAGCGTCTGCCATCGAGCAGGGTCGCGTCGAACTTGCCCTGTTCGAGCGCGCCGAGCAGATCATCCCGCGTGGGAATCAAATGCGTGATGTCGTCGATCAGCCGTCCCTTGTCGAACGTCATCAGGATTGCATCCGCCAACGTGCCGCTCTCGATTGCCAGCCGCAGCCCTGCAAGATCGCCGATGTCGGTAATCGGGCGCTGTTTCGCGGAAGGTCCGAGAACGACGGTCAGTGTCGAGAACATGTACGGTTTGCTCGGCATCAGCGTGCCGAGCGGAACGCGGCGGCGGCGGTCGTCGCGAGTGGCGCCATCGAAGTCCGGCAGCTTGGCCGTCTTGACGCCGGGCGCTACCAATCCGTCCTGGGTGAACGCATAGCTGCCGAGCAGCGAACAGCGTCCGTCCGAGAGCAGTGCATTCGCCTCCAGCGCTGGACTGGAATCTTCGTCCAATTTGCTTTCGTACCACTGGATCTCCGAGCTTCCTGCCAAGGCGGTCGGCGATCGCCTGACCGAGCAGGACATCGAAGCCGCCGCCGGGCTTGCCGCGATGATGAACCGAGAGCGGCGGAAGATTTTCATCAAGACAGATGCGTAGCACATCGTCAGCGGCCAAGGCCGCCGACGACATTGCCGACACCATCAAGGCAGCCAGCCAACAGCAGAGATGGCGCATCACTGCGCTCTCCGGCTCGAGACGTAGGCCCACAGTGCGGTGATCTCGTCATCGCTGAGAATGTCGCCCCAGGGCGGCATGCGACCGTTCTTGCCCTGCTTCACCGTGGTGACGAAACGAGGCTGATCATCGGGAAACCGGCGTAGGTCCGGCGTTATAGTCCCGGAGTTCACCATGTTGGGCCCGTGACAGTGCGAGCACTTCTGGGCGAACGTCGTCTTACCGAGGTCCACTTGGCTGTGTGCCGCGCTGCCGTCTTGTTGTTGGGCGAGGGCGGCCGTCGACAGGACGGCCAACGTCGCCACGACGGCGGCGAAGGCCGCCGCCGCTTTCATGAACGTATTCTGTCTCACGGGCGATCCGCACTCAATTCTTGACCGCGAAGACCCACAACGAACCGCCTGCCGGAACGTTGGCGAGGCGCTCGTCACCGGAGAACAGCGAGTAGACGCCGCCGTAGCCGGAGGTGACAGCGACATACTGCACGCCATCCTGCTGCCAGGTGACGGGCTGGCCCTCGATGCCGGAGCCGGTCTGGAACTGCCACAGCTTCTTGCCGCTGTCGGCGTCGAAAGCCTCGAACTCGCCGGTCAGCTTGCCCGAGAACACCACGCCGCCTGCCGTGGACAGCACGCCGGAGAAGCGCGGGATGTCGCTCGGCTGCTCCCACTTGGTCTTGCCGGTCATCGGATCGATGGCCTTGAGCTGACCACGCGGACCTTCCGGCCAATCCCACAGATCCGTCAGATCCATGCCGAGGTACCACTCGCCGGCCTTGTAGGTCGTAGGCTCGGTCTTGTAGTGGCCGCCGAACACGAGCGTGTTGGCGTAGGCCAATCCGGTTTGCGGATTGAACGACATCGGCTCCCAGTTCTTGCCGCCGAGAATCGACGGATAGACCGTGACCTTCTTGCCCTCTCGCGCATCACGCGTCACATCGGTCTCGACCGGCTTGCCCGTCTTCAGGTCGATGCTGGAGGCCCAGTTCACCTTTACATAGGGGTTGGCCGCGAGCAGCTTCCCGTTGGTGCGATCGAGCACATAGAAGAAGCCATTGCGGTTGGCGTTCATCAGCACCTTGGTCGGCTTGCCCTCGACGTTCATGTCGGCGAGCACCATCTCCGCGACCGCGTCGTAGTCGAAGGGATTGTTCGGCGAGAACTGGAAGTGCCACTTCATCTTGCCGGTCTTTGGATCGAGCGCGAGCACCGAGCAGGTGTAGAGGTTGTCGCCCGGGCGCACGGCCGCGTTGAACGGTCCGGGATTGCCGACGCCCCAGAACACGGTGTTCTGCTCGGGATCGTAGGAGCCCGTGATCCAGGTCGAGCCGCCACCCAGTTTCCAGGTATCGCCCTTCCAGGTGTCCCCGCCGGGTTCATCCGGGCTGGGGACCGTGTGCGTGCGCCACAAATGCTTGCCGGTTGCCGGATCCCAGCCGTCGATGAAGCCGCGGGTGCCGAACTCGGCGCCGGAGATGCCCGTCAGCACGACGCCGTCGGCCACCAGCGGCGCAACGGTCATCGAGTAGCCTTCCTTGATGTCGGCCGCCTTCTGGCGCCACAACTCCTTGCCGGTCTTGGCATCGAGCGCGATCACATTGGCATCGAGCGTCGTGCGGAACAGCTTGCCGTCGTACAGCGCGGCGCCGCGATTGATGATGCCGCAACAGACGACGCGCGGCGTCTCGGCGGGATAGTCGATCTTGCTCTTCCAGATCTGCTTGCCGGTCTTGGCGTCGACGGCCATCGTCGCATTGTGGGTCGTGACGTAGAGCACGCCCTGGTACACTAGCGGCTGCGACTCCTCACTGCGGTCATCGGCGAGACTGTAGTTCCAGACCGGCACAAGGTTCTTGGCGTTGTCCTTGTTGATCTGCGTGAGCGGGCTGAACCGCTGCAGATTGTAGCCCATGCCGTAGTTGAGAACGTTCGCCGTATCAGTTGCACCCTTGACCAACTGATCGGCGCTCTGCGCGCTTGCACCATGTGATGCAAAAATGGCGAGGCCTGCGGCCAGCGCGATCCGCTTCATTCATTTCCTCCGAGATTTTTATGCGCGCCTATCCTGACGCTGCGGGGACAACACTCCGCTCGAAATCGGGAACCGTCAATACGAAAAGGCGGCAACCGCCCTCGGCGAATCGGGAAGCCGTCCTCGTTCGATCGGGACAGAGCAGCCGATTTGTTGTCGCTGCTCGCTGATCTGCGTCGGCATGATCGCACCGCTCCGATGCTGCATTGCGGCACGAAGATTGCTTCGCTGCATCATGCCGGGACAACAGAGGAGTAGGCGGATGAGACGAACCATCCTTTGGCTCGGCATGCTTTGTTGCCTTTGGGTGAGTGCGAGTGCGCGTGATCTCGGTCAGTGGGCAGCGGTCGATCCTGCATTGCGTCAATGGTACGAGGCGCTGATGCAGCCCGACGTGCCGACGGCATCATGCTGCGGTGAGGCTGACGCCTACTTTGCGGATGAGATCCATGTCCGCGACGGCAAGACCTTTGTCGTCATCACCGACGACCGTCCCGATGAGCCACGTGGCCGTCCGCATATCGATGTCGGTACCGAGATCGAGGTCCCCGATCACAAGCTGAAGTGGGACAAGGGAAATCCGACGGGGCACGGCATCATCTTCCTGAGCCGCAATCGGTATGTGTTCTGCTACGTGCAGCCCGGCGGAGCGTGAGGGGACGCCGCGTGCGCTCGTCCTCCGAGGATGATGCCTGCCTTGAGCAACCGGAGGGGGCGGGTGGCGATTGCGGCGGAACGTTGTCGATTCAACTACGCGACATCTCGCATAGGATGCGTCGCCGGGCGACGGTCGAGCCTTGCGTTCCTCCGAACGCGATCCTAGCTTCGGCCTTGGCGCGAACAATGCGCCAGTCAATGATCGTCGAACTTGGGAGCTCGAAATGGCCTGGAAGACACCGAAGATCGTCGAAGTGCCGGTTGGCATGGAAATCAACATGTACGCCTGTGCGGCGCGCAAGTAACGCATAGCGATCTGCCAAGCCACGAGGGGCGCAATTCGCTTCTGACTGGCTTGGCGGATCCATTCGATAGACGATCCGCGAGATCGTCCCGGCGACCGGCCTCTCGGCCGATCGGATATGACGGGCACGCAACCGAACGTTGGTGACGGCCCAAGGACCGTCCAAGAATCAAACGTCCTGCGTGTCGAAGATATACAGGTCGACGCCGCCATCGGCGAAGTTGGGCAGGTCGCCCGCTGCAGCCTTGCCTTCGGCAGAGCCCATTCCTGCCTGCAGTGCCGACATCGAATCGAATACCAGGGTGGCCACGAGGTGGATGTTGGTGGGGCCCGCCGGCCCGTTCACCGGGCCCCGGCTGATGTCGTAGCTCTTCAGACCGGGAATCTTCTTCGCCAGCGGCACATGGACGTTCATGTAGTGTTTGTCGAACGCCTCGGCGCTCTTGGGGGTCTTGTAGAGTACGAGAACCTTGGGCATCTGCTTCCTCCGCATTCGCTCTTTTGAGGTCGATCGACCGATTCCATTGCAGCCGATCTGCCGGTTCGGATCAAGCGTCAGGGCCGGCTTCGCCCAGGGATCGTCGTTCCAGCCCTGGTTCCGCTGCATAATTTGTTGCGTGAGGAGAAACCGATGCAGCCGGATGTCGTAGTTTCAGATAAGCTGTTTCAGGCTTATCGAAGGACAACGAGCCATGAGCTCCATCGATCTCGTCATCACCGTCTGCGCAGTCCTGTCTCCCGCCACCTGCGAGGAGCAGCATCTCGTTTTCGCCGATGGCGGCGCCTCGCTGCAGCAATGCGCGATGAAGGCGCCACCCTACATCGCCCAGTGGATCGGTGAACACCCGAAATGGACTGCAGTGCGATGGCGCTGCGAATATCCGCACAGCAACGACAAGGCCTGAGGCCAGCTTTGCCGCAGGCGCGTTAGCCGCCTATTTCGTGCATTCCTTGAGGTCCTTGTCCGCGACCGAGACCACGGCGTCGGCCTTGATGTCGAGGTCGCGAACGACGCACTGACGCTCGCCGGCATAGCTCACCTTGGCATCATAGCGCCCAGGCTCGACTCCGGTCAGCTTCAGCCGTTCGTCGTGATCGAGTTCCTTGTCCTTGTCGTTCAGCGTCTGATTCGGTCCCCAGTTGTTCTGGCCGGCCGGAGAGAGCTGAAAGCCGGTCATCGTCGCGGTGGTCAGATTCCAGAGCCGGATGCCCTTGCTTTGTGCGGCGGCCGCGAGCGGCATGCCGAACAGAATGATCGCCGTTACGGCGAATGCGCGTCTCATGGCGTTTTCCCTGGGGGCCGATGTCCTTTGCCATGACTATGACACGGAAAAATCCCGTCGCGCCACATCGGCCTTGATTGCCGCGACCGCGTCGTTGTTGCGCTGCGCGCGGGGCAGGTCGATCGGGACTGAATGAAGCAGACGGGCAGGGCGCGCGGACAGCAGGAAGATCCGGTCGCCGAGCCGTGCCGCGTCGTCCATGCTGTGCGTGACCAGCAGCGTGATCATGGGACGCGAGGCCACGAGCGTCGCGATCTCCTCGCGCAGCCGCGCGGCGAGCGCGTCGTCGAGCGAAGCCAGCGGCTCGTCGAGAATCAGGAAGTCCGGCTCGACCGCAAACGCCCGCGCCAGCGCCACGCGGCGGGCGAGGCCGAGCGACAGCTCGCCGGGAAAATGCGTGCGGTGGGCTTCGAGCTCGAGCACGCCGAAGATGGCGGCCAGCCTGTCCTCGGCGACACCGGGCGCTGCCAGCCGGACATTGTCCTCGACGGATCGCCACGGCAGCAGCCGCGGCTCCTGGAACACCATCGCCAGCCGGGCTCCCTCGGGTCGCGATACCCGGCCCTGATAGTCGTCGTCCAGACCGGCGAGGATCCGCAGCATCGTGCTCTTGCCGCAGCCGGAGGGGCCGACGACGACGCCGACCTCGCCTCGCTGCAGTGCAAATGCGATGCCCGCAATCACCTCCTGGCGCTTGCCATTGGCGCTGGTGTAGCTCTTGGACCTGATATCGACCTCAAGCCGCACGGAGCCGCCACCTCGATGCGCGCAGCTCGAACGGCTGGACGATGACGGCCTCGATCACCAGCACCACGGCAGCAAAGCTGAGCGAGTAGGCGAGCAGCAGCGGAATGTCGAACAGCTGGAAGGCGACGCCGATCTCGAAGCCGATGCCGTTGGGCCGTCCGAGCAGCTCGGCCACCAGCACGATCTTCCAGACCAATGACAGGCCGGAGCGCGCCGCCGCTGCAATATATGGTGCGAGCTGCGGCAGCAGGACATGGCGGAGGATGCGTCCGCGCGGGAAGGCGAACACCTTCGCCATTTCGTCGAGCGATGGATCGAGCGCGCGGGCGCCTTCGCGCAAGGTGACGACGGCGGTCGGCAGCTTGTTGATCGCGATCGCCGCGATCGCCGCGACCTCGGTGAGACCGGCCCAGATATAGGCGAGCACGATCACCACCAGCGCGGGCAGATTGAGCAGCAGGATCAGCCAGGGATCGCCAAGGCGGTTGGCGAGCTGGCTGCGCCCCATCAAAAAGCCGATTGCCGAGCCGAGCGCCATCGACAGAGTGAAAGCGAGGGCGACGCGGGCGAGCGTTGCGCCGAGATGCAGAAACAGCGCGCCGGACCGCGCTTCCGCCACCGCAACCGCAAGCACGGCCGATGGCAATGGCAGCTTGGCGCTGCCGGCGACAGCCGCGGCAATCCACCAGGTGGCCAGCAGGAGCGCAAAGGACAACAAGCGCAGCACTAATCCCTCGCATCCGCCCTGTAGTAGGTGCCGGGACTGAGCTCCGGAGACGGGCCGACCAGATCCCGGCCGCCGATCGAGGCCAGCACGCCGTAGAGGATGCGAGCGTCGGCCTCTTCTTCGGCGATCGGCCGGTGCGGAATGCCCTCGCGGTAACGGTCGCGATAGGCGCGCAACGTCGCCTCATCAGGCGCGCCGGTCAGCGGCGCGATCGTCTGCCAGTCGGCATCAGATGTCGCCAGGATCTCCTTGGCCTTGGCCGTGACGGACAGGAAGCGTGTCACGAGATCGCGATGCTTGGCGGCCCAGTCCTCGTCGAAGACGTAGCCGATCATCGCGGTGCGGCCTTTCGCGCCGAACGGGGCCAAGAGATCTTCGACACCCGCAAGCCGGCGGAAGCCCTTGGCCTCCAGCGCCGCGCAGAAATTCCAGTAGTTCAAGCCCGCATCCATCTCGCCATCGGCCAGCTTGGCGGCCAGCAGCGGCGGCGCGCCGTAGGTGATGGTCGCCTGCGATTTCAGATCGACGCCGTCGCGCTTGAGCGTGGCCTGCAGCAGCAGCCAGCTCTTGTCGAGCGGGCCGCCGGCCACCGCGAGCTTGCGTCCCTTCAGATCGGCAAGCGTCTTGATCGGTGAGGTCGCCGGCACCATCACGGCGCCGAGCGCGCTCGAATAGGGATAGAAGGTGAGCTTGGCGCCGAGCGCACGCTCGCGCGACACCCACAGCCAGTCCGAGACCATGATGTCGGCATTACCGGCACGCAGCGCGATCTTGCCGGCCTCCGGGCTCGCAAGCTCGACCGCATCGATCGCGATATCCGCCTGCTTGTCGAACTGGCGGGCGCGGATCACGGCCAGCTCCCACGCGAACGTCCCGGTCTTCTGCACCGCAACCTTGACGGTCTCGGCGGCGCAGCATGCCGTGACCGGCAGCAGGGCGCAGGCGACAATCGCCATCAACAAACGACCGATCTGCGTCATGAGCCCGTCTGCGTTTCCTCGAGATGTGTTCTTTTCAGCCTCATTCCCTTAGCATAGCTTCGGCTGCGATGCCGCGGAGGACTGTTATGCGTAGTGCTGTTCCGGTAGGACCGATTGTCGCCACTCTCATTGCCATGATCGCGCTGCGCGGGCCGGCTCTGTGCCGAGGAGCTCAACGACTATCCGACCTCGGCGCGGGCCGAATATGTGTTCGGCTGCATGAAGGCGAATGGCGAGACCAGGGAGGCGATCGCGCAGTGCTCCTGCTCGATCGACGTGATCGCTTCGATCATTCCCTATGAGCGCTACGTCACGGCCGAGACCGTCCTCAGCATGTCCCAGGTGCACAGCAATCTCGGCACCCAGTTCCGCACGTCCGAGCAGGCCGCGAACGCGCTGAACGATCTCCGTCGGGCGCAGGCCGAAGCCGAAGTGAGATGCTTCTGAAGCGCTGCCGCACCGCCGCATCAAGTGCCTGAACCGTCGGCCGGCCAATCGTGCTCGAACACGTGGCCCTGCGTATCCTTCGCTTCCGCATGGAATTGCTTGGCGCCGTTCGACACGTAGGTGAAGCGGATATTGGGATCCTCCGAGATCGAGATGCCGCCTTCGACCGACAGCACCAGGCTGCCGTCCTGCGACAGCGTCAGCCGGTCGATGAAGAAGGCCGGAATGTAGAGCTGCGTCACCTGGTCCATCTGGAGCCCGGAATTGTTGGGATGCCCGACCATGACCTGCGCTTCGCGGATGCCGCTCGTGGCGCCGTCGCTGCTTTGCGTGAACTGCCGGTAGCGCATCTGGCCGATGCGCGCCTTGGCCTCGTCCGGATTCTTCGCGGCCGGGGCCGAGCAGCCTCCGGACGCCTTGACGAAGGTCTTGACCACATAGAGCTGACCATCCGTCAACTCGGCCACCGCATGCACATCCGTGTAGTTGTTGACGCGCACCCGCGTCGAGATCGCAGTCACGTTGGCGGCCGCGCCGAGCGTGAACTTGGCCGCCATCGGCGCGGGATTCTGGTCGATCACCAGCGTGATGGTCTTGATGCGGCGCTCGTCGGCGGGCGACAGCTTGCTGCGCAGGGTCACCGGCACCACCGATGCATCCTCGGCGCGGCTTGGCATCTCGATCGCGAGGACGCCGGAGCCGTCCTGCATGGCGCGATTGTTGAAAATGTCTTGGACCAGCCCGGGCCAAGGGTCGTAAGCCTCCGCGGCCTTCGCAGGTGCGAAGGCAAGCGCGAGCCATGTGCCGAAAAGACATGTGCCGAGAAGCAGGGTGGACGGCAGGCGGAGCCGGATCATGGCGCAATCCTCCTCGGGCAGTCGGGTGAGTTGACGATCATAGCGCGTTGCGGGCCTCATTCCCATTCCATTTCCGAGAATGCCGCTGTTGCGTTGCGGGCATTGTAGTCGTCGAACAGCTCCCATTTGCCGCGCTCCGATCCGGCGACCCCAGCGGCGTCGGCGATCGGCCTGCCCGCCTTGATCAGCCCGCGAACGTCGTGGGCCAATATGTCGAGGTAGCGACGCTCGTCACTGAGCGCCAGTGGCCACGGGCTGACAGGGCCATGGCCCGGGACGACACGCTCGGCCGGGATGGTCGCGAGCGCGGCCATGTCGGCGATCCAGCCGCGCAGGCTGCCATCCATCACCGGGATGTGACGCAGGAATACGAGATCGCCGGCGAACAAGGTCCGGCTCCGGTCATCATAGACGGACAGGTCGCAGTCGCTATGCGCGGTGCTCCAGGCCTTGAGCGTGAGGGTACGGCCGCCGAGGTCGAGCGTCATCTCATCGTCCACGAGGATCGACGGGGCGACGAGACGGACTTCGTCGATCAGTTCGGCGCCCATCAGGCGCCGGAACGCCTCGATGTAGTGCGGTCCGCGCAGAGCGAGCGCCCGGGGCAGATTCTTGGCGCCCACGAAGCGCGTGCCGTCCCCTTCGAAGGCGGCGTTGCCAAACACATGATCCGGATGAGCATGAGTGTTGACGACGTAGCGGACCGGCTTGGCGGTACGGGCGCGGATCGCTGCCAGCAGCGCGCGGCCTTCGCGGACGCTGCCGCCGGTGTCGATCACGGCGACCGCGTCATTGCCGACGATGAAGCCGATATTGGCGATGGCGCCTTCGTTCGCCGCGTTCATCAGCGCGGTCTGGCCGATGTGAACGAACACGCCGGGCGCGATCTCGCTCACCTCGAGTTCCGGCGGCATGGCAAGAGCGGCGCTGCCGAGCGCCAGCGCGCACCAAGCAGTGATCGCGATGATCAGATGCCTCACCATCGGCTTGCCTCGCTCGCGTGAGACGTGTGCGTCAGGCCATGGACGCTGCGGTGCAGCATCGGGTCAACTCTTCGCGATGACGGCGGCTGTTGCACCGGCGCGGCCGGCGGCCTAGCATTTTCAAAAATACCGCGATGCGTTCGATAGGGATGGAAATACGGATGACGAAGCGTCACAAACTTGCCTGCTCGCTGGCTGTTGCCGCGGGGCTCACTCTGCTCGGACCGGCTGCCGCTTTCGCGCAGAGCAATGACGGCCTGGATCTGTCGATCGAGCTGGTTGACCCCAAGGTGCTCAGGGTCTGCGCCGATCCGCGCAATCTGCCGTTCTCGAACGAAAAGGGCGACGGCTTCGAGAACAAGCTGGCCGAGTTCTTTGCCGCCAAGCTGCAGAAGAAGGTGGACTACACGTTCTTCCCGCAGGCCACCGGATTCGTACGCATGACGCTCGGCTCGCACCGTTGCGACGTGATCATGGGCTTTCCGCAAGGCGACGACCTGGTGCAGAGCACCAGTCCCTATTACCGGACGGCCTACGCGATCGTGACCAAGCCGGGCTCCGATCTCGCCGATGTGACGACGCTGGAGGATGCCAAGCTCAAGGGCAAGCACATCGGCATCGTGGCGGGCACGCCGCCGGCGACCAACATGGCGCTGGCCGGGCTGATGCCGACCGCAAAGCCCTATCCGCTGATGATCGATACCCGCGTCGATTCCTCGGCGGAGGCGATGATCAACGATCTGAAGTCCGGCGAAATCGATGCCGGTGTGCTGTGGGGTCCGATGGCCGGCTACTATGCCAAGCAGGCGAGCCCGCAACTGCACGTCACGCCGCTGGTGAAAGAGACCAGCGGGCCGAAGCTGATCTATCGCATCGCCATGGGAGTCCGTGGCGCGGACCAGAACTGGCGCCGTCAGCTCAACAAGCTGATCCAGGAGAACCAGGGTGAGATCAACAAGATCCTGCTGGACTTCGGGGTGCCGCTGCTGGACGAGAGCAATCATCTGATCACCGCGGAGGCTGCGGCGAAGCCATGATCGGTCGGCTCACCGCTGCGGCGTTGGCAGGCGTGATGCTGATCGCCGTAGCGGTGCGGGCCGATGATCTCGTGCCGGAGCCGGACAGCTATCGCACCGAGAACTATCGCGCGCCGGTGCCGACGACCCTGAGCGGAGCGCACGTGCTGTCGACGCAGGAGACCGAGGCGATCTGGCGCGCAAAGTCCGCCGCCTTCGTCGACGTGCTGCCGCGGCCGCCCAAGCCGAAGAACCTGCCGGCCGGGACGGTGTGGCGCGAACAGCCGCGCCTGGACATCCCCGGCAGCGTGTGGCTGCCCGACACCGGCTACGGCGTGCTGGCAGCGGCGACCGAGGACTATTTGAAGCGTGGGCTTGCTCGCGCCTCCGACGGCGATTTGAGCCGTCAGCTCGTGTTCTACTGCCTCGAAGACTGCTGGATGTCGTGGAATGCCGCGAAGCGCGCGCTGACCTATGGCTATCGCAACGTCGCCTGGTACCCCGACGGGACCGACGGCTGGAGCCGCGCCGACCTGCCGCTGCAGCAGACGCAGCCGGAGCCGCGGCCGGAGGAGTGAGCGGAGAGGACGGCGGGAGCGCATCGAGGCAGTTACTCCATGTCCTGCTGGATCTCGCGGGCCAGGGCGAACAGGCGCTGGTCGATCGCGGTCGGGACCTCGCAGACGAACTTCATCACGCGACGCCGGTCCTCGAAGATGCGCGTCTCCCAGTTCAACTGGTTGGTCATCTCCTCGACCTTGGCCTGATCCGGGTTGGGCCCGCTGTGCATCTCCTGCAGCGCGATGGTGTCGCCGCGCACCTTCTCGACCGCTTCGCGCTGCTTGCGCATGACGCGCTCGAGGCCGTTCATGACCGACGCCCGCTGTGCGTTCAGCGTATCGAACAGGCCGGCAAACAGCAGCTTGCCGTTGCGTGTCTTCTCCTCGGGCGTTCCAGTCAGGAAATCGGCGACGTCCTTCTGCGCCTGCTCCAGCGGAATGCGGCGCGCCGCCAGCCTGGCGACCAGCTCCGCGATCTTGGCGTCGTCCTTCCAACTCGCGCCGACGTCATCGATCGGCGGGCCGGACCACACCGCCGCGACCGAGATTTCCGGCACCTTGGCCTGCGGGCAGGGCCAGTCCGGATAGCGCGGATCGGCGGCCTGCGCTGCACCTGCTGATGCTGCGATGGCCAGGGCCGCGAGTCTCGTTCTCAACCTCATGCCTCGCCTCCGGGACCACGCCTGACAAAACCCCGCGATGGATCGTAGGCCAGGATCGCGCCGATCATGAACACCGCGGTACAGCCGCCGACCACGGCGAGCGAAACCCAGTTCAGCTTGCCATACAGCGCGAACCGGATGAGCTCGACCGCGTGGGTAAAAGGATTGGCTTCGCAGAGATAAGCCAGCCAGGGACTGCCTTCCTCGACGCGCCATAGCGGGTAGAGCGCCGATGAGGCGAAGAACATCGGGAAGATCACGAAGTTCATGACGCCGGCGAAGTTCTCCAGCTGCTTGATCCCGGAGGAAATCAGCATGCCGAGTGCGCCGAGCATCAGGCCGGACAGGATCAGCGCCGGCAGCACCGTCAGATAGCCCATCGGCGGTGGGGTGATGTCCCAGAACCAGGCGATGGCGAGAAACGCATAGACCTGCAGCACCGAGACGGCGGTGCCGGCGAGCAGCTTGCAGAACAGGAGATAGCTGCGCGGCAGCGGGCTCACCAGCAAGGTGCGCATGTTGCCCATCTCGCGGTCGTAGACCATCGACAGCGATGACTGCATGCCGTTGAACAACTGGATCATCGCCATCAGGCCGGGCGCGATATAGACCTCGTAGGGGATGTAGGTCTCGTAGGGCGGGATGATCGAGATGCCCAGCACCTGGCGGAAGCCGGCGGCAAAGATGAACAGCCAGACCAGCGGCCGCACCAGCGCCGAGACGAAGCGCTCGCGCTGATGCAGGAAACGCAGCCCCTCGCGCCAGACGATGCCGGTCAGGCAGGTGATGTATTCGCCGGCCGAGAAGCCGCTGCGTGTGGGTGCGGGGGCGTGCACGGTGGTGACGGTCATGGCTCGGAACTCCGCGCCGGGCTGGCCTGCGTCGTCAGCCGCGCGAACGCGGCGTTGACGTCGGACGCGCCGGTCTCGGCGATCACCTGAGGTACCGGACCGCGTGCCAGCACGCGGCCCTGGTGCAGCACCACGAGGTCATCGGTCGGCGCGATCTCGTCGAACAGATGCGTCGCCCAGAGCACGCCGATGCCCTGCTCCGAGACGAGCTGGCGGACATGGCCGACGATGTCGGCGCGCGCCTTGACGTCGAGCCCGACCGTGGCCTCGTCGAGCAGCAACAGCCGCGGCCGGTGCAGCAGGGCGCGGGCAATCTCCAGCCGGCGCATCTGGCCGCCGGAGAGGTCGCGCACCTTGTTGCCGGCGCGGTCGGCGAGGCCGATGCGCGCCAGCAGCTCCGCGCTGCGCGCGCGGGCCTCGCGGCGCGAGATGCCGTGCAGCGCGGCGTGGTAGAGCAGGTTCTGCGTCAGCGACAGATCGAGATCGAGCGTGCGCGGCTGGAACACGACGCCGAGCAGCCGCAACGCCTCGCCCGGCGCGCGGCCGATGTCATGGCCGAAAATGCCGATCTGGCCGGTCTGCACCGCGAACAGCCGCGTGATGAGCGAGAACAGCGTGCTCTTGCCGGCGCCGTTGAGGCCGAGCAGGGCGGTGAAGCTCGCGGGCCGCACGGCGAAGCTGACGTCGTTGAGCGCCTTGCGCGCGCCGTAGGAATGGCTGACGCCAACGACCGACAGTGCAGGCGCCTGATCGGGAGCCGTTTGCGGCGTGGCGCCTGTGGCGTCGAGAGCGGGTGCGTTCTGCGTCATCATGGCTGTGCAATCGTGATGCCCCAGGGCAGCTCGCCGACCTGGATGGTCTTGATGACCTTCTGCGCGGCGACGTCGATCACCGAGACGTCGTTGGAAACGCCGTTGGTGACCAGAAGATATTTCTCGTCCGGCGTGAACTCCATGTGCCAGACGCGCTGGCCGACCAGGAGATATTTCTTCACTTCGTGGGTGGTGCCGTCGACGACCGCGACGCGGTTGGCCGGGCCGAGCGCGACGAAGCCGGTCTTGCCGTCCTTGGTGAGGCCGATGCCCACCGGCTGGATCGCCTCGCTGCGCAGGCCGGGCACGGCGAACTTGATCTTGCCGGTGACCTCGCGCTTGGCGGGGTCGATGATCGAGACGGTGCCGCCAATCTCGGCCGAGACCCACAGCTCCGAGCCGTCGCTCTTGAACTCGGCATAGCGCGGCCGTGCGTCGACCAGCACGTTGGCGACGATCTTGCGGCTCGCCGTGTCGATGAAATGCGCCATGTTGGTGGTCTCGGACGTACAGATCAGGATCTTGCCGTCCGGGCTGAGCATCATGCCCTCGGGCTCGACGCCGACCTGGACGTCGCCGATGCGGACGCGCTTCTCGAGGTCGAGCACCGTGACCGTGTTGTCGTTCTCGTTGGCGACATAGAGCGTCTTGCCGGCGGCGTCCTGCGCGAACAGCTCGGGATCGGGGCCGGAGGGCAGGGTATCCACCACCTCCATCTTCTTGGCATCGATCACCTGGATGGTGTCGTCATCGCCGACCGCCACCATCACGAACTTGCCGTCGCGCGTGAACGCGATCCCGCGCGGCCGCTGGCCGACCTTGATGGTCTTGGTGACCGTCCAGGTGTCGGTGTCGATGACGGAGACGGTGTTGCCCTTCTCGTTGGAGACGTAGGCGACGTAGGCGGCGGCAGGGGTGGCGGTGACTAGCGACAGCGCCGCGGTCAGCAGGCAGGCTGCTATGCCGATGCACCTGCGAAGTCGTGGCCGTCCTTCGAGACGCCTGCCTCCGGCGGGCTCCTCAGGACGAGGACTGGAGGTACGGCGGCAATCGAGACCCTCTTCGCCGAGACCAGCACGCTCTCGCCCCTCATGGTGAGGAGCGCCGCCTTCGGCGCGTTCAGGCGATGCTGTCGCATCGCCTTGAGAACCATGCGGCCACAGATCTGCTTTAGCGTTTGTCTCGCCTGTCGGACTCAGCATCTTCATCAGCATGATCAGATCCGACATCATTGCAGCTTGCACTTGGTTTCGGGGCGGTCGACGCCGAGCGTGTCGAGTTCGGAGAACTGGTGCAGGAAACCTTCCTGCGGGGAGACCGAGACGATCATGCGGCCATCGGCCAGAAGGATCGGCTGGCGGAGCTGCAGGTTCCAGTCGCGCAGGGACAGGCGGGTGCCCTTGAATGCGGCGATGGTGAAGTTCGGGCTCTTGAGATAGTCGGTCATCGTCTTGGCGTCGCCGGAGTTGGTGCGCGAGGCGGCCTCGCCGACCATGCGCACGGCCATCCAGGCCTGCATGTCCAAGGCGTCCATGCGGCGCGAGGCGAGCTTCATGAAGCGGTTCTGCAATTGCGTCGCACCCCACTGGTCCTGCGCCGGATCCCAGCTTGTCGGACGCAGGCCGGCGGAGCCCGCGACGGGGCGCGGATCCCAGGTGCGATACGGCAGGTAGTTGGCGAACACCTCGCTCTCGTCGGCCGCGACCAGCACGTCATAGGCCGGCGCCTTCTGCGTGAACACCGGCATCTGGCGCTGGATCAGGGTGACGCCGCTATCGGTGCGGCGCGCGCCGCCGGTGTCCTCGAAGGTGCGCTCGTCGACGATCTTGGCGCCGAAGCGGGTGGCGGCGCGGCGCAGCGCGTCGGCGAACAGCTTGTCGTTGTCGTGCGAGCCGGAGACGAGCAGCCAGCGCTTCCACTGCTTCCAGACCAGATATTGCGCGAGGCCATCGGCCAGCATCGAGCGCGTCGGCGCGACATGGATGACGTTGGCGCGGCAGTCCTGCTCGCGCAGGCGGTCGTCGGTGGCGCCGACATTGAGCAGCGTGACGCCGTGGCCGCGCAGGCTGTCTGCGACCTTCAACAGCGTATCCGCAGGAAGGTCGGCGAGGATGAAGCCGGTCTTTCCCGCAAGCTCATTGGCAGCTTGTGCCGCGTCCTCATCGTCCTTGACGCGGCGGTCGATCAGGGTGAAACGCTGGTTGAGGAACTTGCCGGTGGTGTTGTTGTCCTCGATCGCGAGCCGTGCGCCGGCCAAACCGTCATCGGCCGTCGGCTGGTCGAGCGGCGACAAGGTCTGCGGCACGCTGGCGCGGCCGAGATAGCCGATCGCGATGTCGACCGGCTCCGCAGCGGCGCCGGCGATTGCGGCGGCGATGAGACCGATCGCGCCGATCAGAGATCGGGCCAGAACTCCCAGGACCACATGTCCTCCCATTGTTCCCTCGTCCTTTTCCGGCGAGGTTTCATCTTGCAAGATGAACGAATTGGCCTAGCTTTCAACCCCACTTTTGGCTGTGCAGCGTCATTTCGGATCACGACCTTGAAACTCATCGTTCTCCTTGCGTCCCTGATCCTGATGTCTGCGACATCCGCGCACGCCGAGCCGCCCAAGGTGGCGGTGTTCGACTTCGAACTGATCGACACCAGCCTGCAGGGCGAGGTGCAGGGGCCGCGCCAGGACGAGCAGATCAGGCTGGCGCACGCGGCTGAGCAGTTGCGATCGGCGCTGAAGGATTCCGGCAAATTTCGCGTGCTCGACATCGCGCCCGTTAACGATGCGGCGCACCACAGCAATCTGCAGGCCTGCGGCGGCTGCGACGTCAAGCTGGCTGGCGACATCGGCGCCGATCTCGCCATCACCGGCACCGTGCAGAAGGTCTCGAACCTCATCCTCAACATGAACATCTATCTGCGCGACGCGCATACCGGGAAGCCGGTCGCGGCGATGACAGCCGACATGCGCGGCAACACCGACGAATCCTGGACCCGTACCATGGCCTGGCTGATCCGCAACCGCCTGCTGGCGCCGAACTACGGCGCGCCGCAGGCGCAGTAGGCAGTGATCGCTTTGAGCGTGGCGCCTGCCGCGCCCGCCGCCATCCTTCGAGACGCCGCGCCTGCGGCGGGCTCCTCAGGATGAGGGCGGAGTGCGTGGCGACATCCAAGACTTTCCTCGCCGAGACTGCTGCTCGCGCCCCTCATGGTGAGGAGCGCCGTGCGTTGAAGCCAGCCACGTCATCGATGCATCCAAAGGCGCGTCTCGAACCATGAGGCCCCGATGCCGCGTCGATCTGATCAACCAAGGCCATTGTTGCACAAGACGGCGTATCCTCGCGGCCCGCTGAGGCCCGAGTTGTGCATGTCGATCGCCCCTCGCAAACAGAGAGGCGCAGGGAAGGCCGGGAGCCTGCCGCCCCCATGGCCCGCCTGCAGAAGAAAATGCAGGCGGCAGGTACCACAGGTTCGGCTGGGACATCCCGGCCCTCCCTGCGCGGATGGTCTTAACGGTTGCTTCGCGTTCTCCCCGGTGCGCCGGGCTTTCTGGTCACCGTGCGCGACGACGCGCTTTCGCGCGCCGCCACGGGGGCATCGGCATCGGGATGCCAGGACCACGCGACTTGGCCGTACGCCGCGGCGCGTTCGTCCGCACGCTCTCGCGAGCATGCTGCGCGCCGCCGGCGTCCACCGCATCCCACCTCCACGTTCGTGACGACCGCGATACGCCCTCTCGACGAGGCGGGATGGCGCGATACAATCATATTTTCTGGAAAAGCGAAACAGGAATCTTTTCGTCGCCAAGAGTCGCCAGGACTGGACAAGGGTCATCGCCTTGCCGCGCCAACGAAAATCCTCGTCTACGCGCACGCGAAGGTCGGACGTTGGGGACGATCAAATCGCCTCGACGGGCACGCCATCGCGCCCGTCGGGCAAATCAAGGCTGCGGCTGATGTCAGCGTGCGAGCCGCGCGGCGTGCCAGCGCAGATGATCGGCCATGTAGGTCGAGATGAAGTAGTAGCTGTGGTCGTAGCCGTCCTGCTTGCGCAGCAACAGCGGGATGTTGGCCTTGTCGCAGGCCGCCTTGAGCAGCTCCAGGCGCAGCTGCTGGGTCAGGAACTGATCGGCGGTGCCGACATCGACCAGCAGGTCGGAGACGCGCGCGCCGTCCTCGATCAGGGCCACCGCATCGTGCTTGCGCCAGGCGGCCTTGTCGGCGCCGAGATAGCCGCCCAGGGCCTTCTCGCCCCACGGCACCTGCGAAGGCGCGACGATCGGCGAGAACGCGCTGGCAGCGCGGTAACGGTCGGGGTTGCGTAGCGCCACCGTAAGCGCGCCATGTCCGCCCATCGAGTGCCCCATCACCGACTGCCGGCGCGGGTCGACCGGGAAGTTCGCCGCGACCACGCTCGGCAGCTCCTCGGTGACGTAGCTCCACATCCGGTAGTTCTTGGCGAACGGTGCCTGCGTCGCATCGACATAGAAGCCGGCGCCGAGGCCGAAATCATAGGCATTGTTGGGATCGCCGGGCACGCCGTCGCCGCGCGGCGAAGTGTCGGGCGCCACGAAGACCAGGCCGAGCTCGGCGCAGGCGGCGCGAAACTCGCCCTTCTCGGTGACATTGGCGTGGGTGCAGGTCAGGCCGGAGAGATACCAGACAACCGGCAGCTTCGTGCCGTCGGCATGCGGCGGCACGAACACCGAGAACGTCATCTCGGTCTTGGTCTCCTGGCTGGCGTGGCGGTAGACGCCCTGGACGCCGCCATGGGATTTGTTCTGGGAGACGGTCGTGAGGGTCATGGGATCACCTGTTCGGCAATGATGTCGGGCGGCTGGCGCGCGTGCCGCCAACGCGTGCCAAGCTGCGTCGTTCAATCGGGACAAGTCAAGCGACGCCGTTCTCGATCGCCAGACGCACCAACTCGCCGGATGTTCGCACGCCGAGCTTCTGGCGGATGATCGAGGAGGTGTTGGCGACGGTCTTGTAGGACGAGTGGATCAGCCAGGCAATCTCCGACAGGCTCTTGCCCGCGCTGAGCAGGCGAAGGATCTCGAGCTCGCGCGACGTCAGCTTCGCCAGCGGACTCTGCGCGACCGCGGCGCCCGCGAAGGCGATGCTGCGCGCGATCGCCGGCGGCAGATAGCTGCCGCCGCGGGCGACCTCGCGGATCGCCTCGGCGAGATCGTTCGGATCGCCGCTCTTCGAGACGTAGCCCTTGGCGCCGATGTCGATGGCACGTGCCGCGAACACCGGATCGTCGTTCATGCTGAACATGATCAGCCGGGCGTTGGCATCGCGGGCGAGGATGCGCCGCGCGAGTTCGAAGCCGGAGACGGTCGGCAGGTTGATATCGACGACGCAGACGTCCGGCCGGCGTGCGATGAAGCTGGCTTCGCCGCTCTCCGCGTCGGCGGCCTCGAGCAGCTCGAGGTCCGGATCCGTCGAGAGCAGGGCCCGGCAGCCTGATGCGACAATGGGATGGTCATCGACGATCAGTACGCGCATGGCCTTGGGGTCCCGGACTTCCAACTCGCGTCATTGTTGCGATGCATCATGGATGCATGCTGCGCGGTATTGCATGATGTTGCAATTAGATCGCCGGCGGATTTGTCTGTCAATGTGAGGACGCGTGAAACGCTGTGGTGGTGAGGCGGAGACAATGTGGCAGAATTGGTCATTGCGGACCCGCATCAACGTGCTGCTGGCGCTGCTGCTGACGCTGGGCCTCGTCATCAACATCGGCCGTCTCGTGCTGGAGGCGGCGCCGCGCGTGCTGGCCGAGGACCAGAGCGTCATCCGCCTGACGCGGGCCTTCGTCGAGACCATCATGGACGAGGTCAACGACGCGCCGGACCCCGACGCACGGCTGGACCGGATCGTCGGCGATCTCCGGCAGCTTCGTCACGTCAGCGTGAGACGGCAGGGGATGCCGGCGCAGACGCCGCCCTCTCCGGGCGTCGGCCGCGCGGCGCCGGCGTGGTTCATCGCGCTGGTGCATCCCGACAAGACCTCGGTCAGCATGCCGGTCGTCGTGGCCGGCCGAAGCGACACGCTGGTGATCACGTCGCATCCCGACGATGAGATCGCGGAGATCTGGGACGGCATCGTCACCCAGCTCGTCGTCGGCTCGCTGGTCGGGCTGGCCTTGTTCGCGATCACCATGCTCGTGGTCGGCCGCGCGCTGGCGCCGCTTTCGGATCTGTCGGAGGCGATGAGCCGGATCGAGGGCGGCGCCTACGATACCCGCGTCAAGCCGGGCGGCGCACCCGAGCTCGCCGCGCTCTGCGCCAAGCTCAACCATCTCGCCGGCGCGCTCGGCGAGGCGGTGGAGGAGAAGCGCCGCCTGGCCGAGCGCACGGTGTCGCTGCAGGACCACGAGCGCAAGGAGATCGCGCGCGAGCTGCATGACGAGTTCGGGCCGCATCTGTTCGCGCTGCGCGCCCATGCCAGCGCGCTGATGCGGCTGCCGGAGGCTGCGACGCTCGACGTCGCGGCGATGCGCCGGCACGGCCAGGCGATCCTCGACCAGGTCAACGCCGTGCAGCAGTTCAACCGTCGCATCCTGGAGCGGCTGCGGCCCGTGGGTCTCGCCGAGCTGGGCCTGCGCGAAGCGCTCGGCGCGTTGGTGCGGCTGTGGCGGAGTCGCGCCCGGAGGTCGCGATCGAGACCAGGTTCACCGACACGGTCGTGCGCAGCAATGAGACGGCGGAGCTGACGATCTACCGGGTGGTGCAGGAAGCGCTGACCAACGTGTTCCGCCATGCCGAGGCCACCTCGGTCGACGTCACCATCGAGCCGCTGCAGCAGACGACGGCCGGTCATCGCCGCAGCTACACGCGGGTGCGCGTCCGCGACGATGGCCGCGGATTCGGTCCGGAGCACAAGCTCGGCTTCGGCCTCACCGGCATGCGCGAGCGGCTGCTGGCGCTCGGCGGCACGCTGACGGTGGCTTCCACCGGCACCGGCGTCACGATCGAGGCCATGGTGCCGGCCGACGCGGCTTGAGTTCGGTCACCAGGAACGAGCCGTCAGACGGCAGCAATCAACGGCTGCTTGCGCTCCGCGTGAACAGCAGTGCGGGGCACGCAGCGGCAGCTCTGCGGCAGATTGCCTGCGCCCGGCTGAGCCTTGGAACTTCATCTCGTTCTGATGATTGCCACGCAGGTCACGCCCTCGAGGCGGGCCTATGCGAGGAGAATCATGGACCGGACCGGCGACACTGAACTTCAGGAGAGGATTCGTATGCGCGCTCACGCGCTCTGGGAGCAGGCCGGCCGGCCCGACGGCCGCGAGCATGAGTTCTGGTATCAGGCCGAGCGCGAGATCCGCGAGACGAGCGAGCTCCACGACGAGGCGACGGCGCCGCCGCCGACAATCCTGCCGGGGTGAATGCGGGCGGAGGAGGGACGAACTGATGAGCAAGGAAACGCCGAAGGACGACCCGCGCCAGGAAAGCGACTGGGGCTCGATGAAGCAGACCGACAAGCCCTGGGCCTAGAAGCCCGAGAAGGAGCAGCGCTCGGAAGCGGCGAAGGATCTGGAGACGTGGGGCGAAAGCAAGACGCACTGATGCGAGCGGAGATGCGCCGCTTCGCTCGTTGAACTCCGGAAGCGTCGAGCTTGGCCTTGTTCAACCCGGCCGTCGCGTATGTCCGCGGTGCTCCCGCGCTCCGCTCCTGAAGGGGAGAGGTGGAGGTGAGGGGCGGCCGCAGCTACGGAATGTGGGCCCGTACCGCCTCGGCGAGGATGAGATGAGGACGTCTCTCAGATGCTGGCCGAGAAGGGCATCCGCGCCAACGCGGCGGCGCCCGGTCCGATCTGGACGCCATTGATCCCCTCGACCATGCTGGAGGAATAGGTGAAGACGTTCGGCCAGCAGGTGCCGATGAAGCGCCCTGGCCAGCCGGCCCAACTGGCCACTGCCTATGTGATGCTCGCCGATCCCCTGTCGAGCTACACGTCGGGGACGACGGTCGCCGTCACCGGCGGCAAGCCGTTCATCTGAGGACCGGCACGCATCATCTGTTGTCGTCTTTGTCCGACATCCGACACGTCCGTACGTCGGCACGTTGTAGGTTGTGCCGGCGCTACGCGGCGGACATCATCGCGCATGGCGCGGACTCGGCCTGCACCGGCCACACCGCCGCAGCGGCCGTATCACCCTGCCGCTCGTCGAGAATCCGCTTCACCGAGCGCGAGCAGAGGCCGCATTGGACCGTGCAGCCGAGACAATCATACACCTGCGCCGGCGAGCCGAAGGTGATGTCGGCCGCCGTGACGATGTCGCGAATGGCCGTGTCGCTGATGACGTTGCAGGAACAGATGATCATGGCTGTTGCTCGCTCCTGCAAACGATAAGCAACCGGGATGCCAAGGCCGGCGCGCAGGGCGCGGGCTAATCAGAATCGTTCGAAACGATCTGACGCGCGGGCAGGCTCGCGCGCGTCCCGATGCAGTTTGCGGCATGCAGCCGTATGGCGGCCAGCGTCGCCTGGGCGAGTGCCTGTCCCTGCGCATCGATCCCGGTCCACTGCGCATGACGGCCGCGTGGATCGATCTCGGCGAGCGCGATGCCGGCCGGCACGTCGCTGCCGTCGCGGACGATGCCGCGCAGGATGCCGTCATAGGGGGCCGTGACCGGTGCGCCGGACAGATGTCCGATCACGAAGCCCTTGTAGATGCGCGTGCCGATCTCGATCGGGGTATGCCATCGGCCCTCATGCGGCGAATGCACCAGGCGCTCGACGCCGACCAGCGCGCCGACATCATCCCTGGCCAGCGTCCAGCCCTCGCGAACGATCCGGTCGGGCCGGTCCGGCCGGGTCTCGATTGCGATATCGCAATTGGCCGATGGCGAGAAGCCCGGACCGATGCCGATCGAGAGCCGCGTCATGCCGCGCAAATCCGGGGTCACCTCGCGCCGCTGCATCCGCGCGTCGATCAGGACGTCGATGGTGCGGACCGGCAGGAGATCGAGCAACCCGAGCGGGGTGACCAGGACGTGCCGGGGATCGCCGAGCGCCTTGAACACCTCCATCGTGCTCTCGATGCGTTCGCCGGTCACGTTCTCGATGCGAACGGTGTCGCCGAACAGGGCGTCGTGAAATGCCATCTTGCGGCGCATGACCGGCGGATTGGGATCATGCGACAGCACCACGCACAAGCCGGCACGATGCAGATGCACGCCGATCGCGGACGCGACGTCGTTGGTCCCGAGGACCACGGCGAAGCGCACTGCATTCGTCCCCATGTCCCGGTCCATACGGTGTTGGCGTCTCGTGGCTGTCCGTCGTGCGACTGAAAAGCGGTTTTCCAGTTCGAATGGTCAAACCCGTCGAGCAAGAGTTGGACCATCAGCCATGGTCTTGAAAACGATCGCTCTTTGAAGGTCTTGCAAAGGACGCGGCACGAAGCCGACGCTGGATGTGTCCAGAACCTGCCAATCTGTCGCGAACCCGACAGGAAAAATGCTGCTTTACCCGCCGTTTTCGCTGGCCCGGAATCTGCACAATCGGTGCGTGGCAGCCGTCGCCCTGGTGGCGTTGCGGCGCAGGATCAGGACGGATGAGGTGAGCCTCGATCTCGACCAGGACGTCCGCGAACCCGCCATGGAGGCGGCTGAGACCATCACGGCGTGCCCGTTCCATCGGGACATGGCGGCCGCCGAGCGGTCCGCGCGCACCGAGCAGAAAACGCTCGTGCTGACCGGCGGCTCGCGCGGCATCGGTCATGCGACCGCAAAGCTGTTTTCCGATGCCGGCTGGCGCATTCTCACCTGCTCACGTCAGCCATTCGACGGCGCTCGTTGTCCGTGGGATTCCGGCGCCGACAATCATGTCCAGTTCGATCTGAGCGACCGCGCGGCGATCCCGCGCGCGATTGCCGAGATCAAGGCGAAGCTCGACGGTGCGCCGCTGCATGCGCTGATCAACAACGCCGCGATCTCGCCAAAGGCCGACGATGGCGGCCGGCTGGATCTCGCTCGCGACCTCGGTCGAGACCTGGATGACCGTCTTCCACGTCAATTTCCTCGGACCGATCTTGCTTGCGCGCGGGCTGTTCGAGGAACTGAAGCGCGGGCAGGGCGCGGTCGTCAACGTGACGTCGATCGTCGGCACCCGCGTCCATCCGTTTGCGGGCACCGCCTATGCGACGTCGAAGGCGGCGCTCGCCTGCCTGACCCGCGAGATGGCGCACGACTTCGCGCCGCACGGCATCCGCGTCAACGCCATCGCGCCAGGCGAGATCAAGACCGAGATGGTGTCGCCGGAGACCGAGGCGCGGTTCTCGCCGCTGATTCCGATGCGCCGGATCGGCGCGCCGGAAGAGGTCGCCAAGGTGCTGTTCTTCCTGTGCTCGGACGCGGCGAGCTACGTGACCGGCGAGGAGATTCAGATCAACGGAGGGCAGCACCTCTAGGTTGATCACAGCCGCGCGCGGCCGACACGCGGATGTGAACGCGTCATGCCCATGGCTGGCAGCCTGAGGAGATGAGCGGCGGGCCGAAGTGGAAAGTTGGTGTTCAGGTGTAGTCCGTTGCGATCCGGTCGCAAACAGGCCGGCGGATATGCCGATACTAGGTGTCGAGAAGACAACGCGAAATCGTCAAGCGCGCCGTTCTTCCCGCCCGCGCGGGCGTGCAATGCACGCATCGTGACGGGTGCAAACTAATTTGTTAACATCATGAAAGCCTGCAGCTTTTCTGGTCGGTCCGTTGCACACTACTTCTGCGGCAATGCAGCAAAGTTAGGCACGACAATCATCTGCAGTTAAGGGAGGATGTTAGAACACCTACAATCACGGGCGACTTCACCAAGGCGTTCGTGACGATCAGAGAAGCGACCATGGTCCAAACGGAAACACGTCAGGTCGAAGCTCAGGACGTCAGGTCCAACGCCGCGCCGATCCCGCTTAGCGAGATCGCGCTGACCGGCATTTTCGAAATCTCGAAAATCCTCGCCGCGCCGACGCGGCTGGAGATCACCCTCGCCAACGTCGTCAACCTGCTGCAATCCTTCATGCAGATGCGCCACGGCGTCGTGTCGCTGCTCGCCGATGACGGCATTCCCGATCTTGCGGTGGGGGCGGGGTGGAGCGAAGGCAGCGATCAGCGCTATCGCGAACGTCTGCCGCAGAAGGCGATCGACCAGATCGTCGCCACCGCCGTGCCGCTGATCGCGGAGAACGTCGCCGATCATCCCGCCTTCGGCGCCGCCGACGCGGTCACGCTCGGCGCCGGCGCCGACACCCGCGTCTCCTTCCTTGGCGTTCCCATCCGCATCGACCAGCGCGTCGTCGGCACCCTGACGATCGATCGGGTCTGGGACGGCCGAGCCGTGTTCCGGCTCGATTCCGACGTCCGCTTCCTGACCATGGTCGCCAATCTGATCGGCCAGACCATCAAGCTGCATCGCGTCGTGGCGCGGGATCGCGAGCGGCTGATGGCGGAAAGCCACCGGCTGCAGAAGGAGCTGTTGGAGCTGAAGCCGGCGCCAAAGGATCGCAAGAGGGTGCTGGTCGATGGCATCGTCGGCGACAGTCCGGCACTGCGCGCATTGCTGGAAAAGATCAACGTCGTCGCCAAGTCGAATGCGCCGGTGCTGCTGCGCGGGGAATCCGGCACCGGCAAGGAGCTGGTGGCGAAGGCTATCCATGAACTGTCCAATCGCGCGAAGCGGCCATTCATCAAGATCAACTGCGCCGCATTGCCAGAGACGGTGCTGGAGTCGGAGCTGTTCGGCCACGAGAAGGGCGCCTTCACCGGTGCGATCAACGCGCGCAAGGGCCGCTTCGAGCTGGCCGACAAGGGCACCTTGTTCCTCGACGAGATCGGCGAGATCTCGCCGGCGTTCCAGGCCAAGCTCCTGCGCGTGTTGCAGGAGCAGGAGTTCGAGCGCGTCGGCGGCAATCAGACCATCAAGGTCGATGTCCGCATCGTCACCGCCACCAACCGCAACCTCGAGGAGGCGGTGTCGCGCAACGAGTTCCGCGCCGACCTCTACTACCGGATCAGCGTGGTGCCGATCAAATTGCCGCCGTTGCGCGAGCGTCGCAGCGACATTCCGCAGCTGGCGCGCGAGTTCCTGCGCCGCTTCAATTGCGAGAACGAGCGCGATCTGACGTTCGACGTCAGCGCGATCGAGGTGCTGATGCATTGCGGCTTCCCCGGCAATGTGCGCGAGCTGGAGAACTGCGTGCAGCGGACCGCGACCATGGCGACGGGCTCGGCGATCGGCATGGACGACTTCGCCTGCAGCCGCAACGAGTGCATGTCGGCGATCCTGTGGAAGGGCAACACGGTGACCCCGCCGCCGCCGCGCGGCCAGCCGATCGTGCCGCTGCCGATCCTGCCGCGGACGTCGGCGCCGATCGAGCCTCCCGTCGAGTTGCCGGCGATCGATGCCGATGACGGCGAGTATTCCGACAGCACGGAGGGCGGCGCCGTGCCGGAGCGCGACCGCATCGTGCAGGCGATGGAGCGGTCGGGCTGGGTCCAGGCCAAGGCCGCGCGCCTGCTCGGCCTCACGCCGCGTCAGATCGGCTACGCGCTGAAGAAGCACAGCATCGAGGTCAAGCGGTTCTGAGCGGGCTTGGCTCGCAGCTGCTGAAGGGCGCGCGTATGGCGCGCCCTTTTGCGTTCTGGTGGATTGTGTCTGTTGTTGCTCGTCATCGGACCCAAGTTCTCGCCGCGGCGACGGTTGGCTCCCCTCCCCGCGAGGGGAGGGAGCTCACCGCCTTCGTGGCGAGGGCTCGACTCAGACGTGCACGCGATTTCATGCGCCCTGTCGCACTTGCGACATGCTGTCGGGAGAGCGACAGCTGCCCACCGCGACGATGTTTAGAATAGTCCTTAGAAATCAAACAAATGCTCTCTGGCACGGCGCTTGAAAGATATCGGCTGAAAGACGTCGTCCGATGTCGCAGGGATCGCGGGGAGCTGCACATGACCTACAAGATCATCGCCTCACAATGCACGGTCTGCGGGGCCTGCGAGTTCGAGTGCCCGAATGCAGCCATTCGGCTCAAGAACGACATGTACATCATCGATCCGAAGAAGTGCACGGAGTGCGAGGGCCACTTCGATGCGCCGCAATGCGCTGCCGTCTGTCCGGTGCCGGACACCTGCGTCCCGGCCTGACGCGGGCCGCGGCGGAAACATTGCAAGCGGAGTGAGAGATGGCAGCGGTTCAGGAGACCATTGATCGCGTCAAGGATATTGACGTCGATCAATATCGCTACGGGTTCGAGACCGTCATCGAATCCGAGAAGGCCCCGAAGGGGCTGTCCGAAGACACCATCCGCTTCATCTCGGCCAAGAAGAACGAGCCCGCCTGGATGCTGGAATGGCGGCTGGAGGCGTATCGCCGCTGGCTGACCATGACCGAGCCGAGCTGGGCGCGCGTCGGATATCCGAAGATCGACTATCAGGACCTCTATTACTACGCGGCGCCGAAGCCGAAGAAGAGGGTCGCATCGCTCGACGAGATCGATCCGGAGATCCTCAAGACCTACGAGAAGCTCGGCATTCCCCTGCGCGAGGTCGAGATCCTCGAAGGCGTCGAGCGACCGGCCGACGGCGCCGAGACCGACGCCGACGGCGAGGCCGCGGCGCCGCGCAGCAGGATCGCCGTCGATGCGGTGTTCGATTCGGTGTCGGTGGCGACGACCTTCAAGGAAGAGCTGAAGAAGGCCGGCGTGATCTTCATGCCGATCTCCGAAGCGCTGCGCGAGCACCCCGACCTGGTGCAGAAATATCTTGGAACGGTGGTGCCGACGACCGACAATTATTTCGCGACGCTCAATTCGGCGGTGTTTTCGGACGGCTCGTTCGTCTACGTCCCGCCGGGCGTGCGCTGCCCGATGGAGCTGTCGACCTATTTCCGCATCAACGAGCGCAACACCGGCCAGTTCGAGCGCACGCTGATCATCGCCGAAAAGGGCGCCTACGTCTCCTATCTCGAGGGCTGCACCGCGCCGCAGCGCGACGAGAACCAGCTCCATGCCGCCGTGGTCGAGCTGGTTGCGCTGGATGATGCCGAGATCAAGTACTCGACGGTGCAGAACTGGTACCCTGGCAATTCGGAAGGCGTCGGCGGCATCTACAATTTCGTCACCAAGCGCGGCGACTGCCGCGGCGCGAATTCCAAGATCTCCTGGACTCAGGTCGAGACGGGATCAGCGATCACCTGGAAATATCCGAGCTGCATCCTGCGCGGCGACAATTCCAGCGGCGAGTTCTACTCGATCGCGATCTCCAACGGCTTCCAGCAGGTCGACTCAGGGACAAAGATGATCCACCTCGGCAAGAACACATCGAGCCGGATCATCTCCAAGGGCATTGCCGCCGGCAAGTCGCAAAACACCTATCGCGGCCTTGTCAGCGCCCACCGCAAGGCATCGGGCGCGCGCAACTTCACCGCCTGCGACTCGCTGCTGATCGGCGACAAATGCGGCGCGCACACCGTGCCCTACATCGAGGCCAAGAATTCCTCCGCCGTGTTCGAGCATGAGGCCACGACCTCGAAGATCTCCGAGGATGTGCTGTTTTACTGCATCCAGCGCGGGCTCTCCCAGGAGGAGGCCGTCGGCCTGGTGGTCAACGGCTTCGTCAAGGACGTGCTGCAGCAGCTGCCGATGGAGTTCGCGGTCGAGGCACAGAAGCTGATCTCGATCTCGCTCGAAGGTTCGGTTGGATGACGGTGTCGCGCGGCGATAACACCAGAAGGAGTGTTCGATGACGGCCTTGCTCGAAATCAAGGGGCTCCACGCCGAGATCGCCGGAGGACGGAAGATCATCCAGGGCCTCGACCTCACCGTGAACAAGGGCGAGATCCACGCCATCATGGGGCCGAACGGTGCCGGCAAGTCGACGCTGTCCTACGTTCTCGCCGGCAAGCCTGGCTACGAGGTCACGGCCGGTGAGGTCTATCTCAACGGCGAGGACCTCCTTGGCAATGGAGGCCGACGAGCGCGCCGCCAAGGGCGTGCTTCTTGCCTTCCAGTACCCGCTGGAGATCCCGGGCGTCGCGACGTTGACCTTCCTGCGTGCGGCCTTCAACGCCCAGCGCAAGGCGCGCGGCGAGGAGGAGCTGTCCTCGCCCGATCTGATCAAGCGCGTGCGCGAGATCGCCAAGACCTTGAACATCGACGCCGACATGCTGAAGCGGCCGCTCAATGTCGGCTTCTCCGGCGGCGAGAAGAAGCGCAACGAGACCCTGCAGATGGCGCTGCTGCAGCCCTCGCTCTGTGTGCTCGACGAGACCGATTCCGGCCTCGACATCGATGCGCTGAAGGTCGTCGCCAACGGTGTCAATGCGCTGCGCTCCGCCGAGCGCGGCATGATCGTGATCACCCATTATCAGCGGCTGCTCGACTACATCGTGCCGGACATCGTCCACGTGTTCGCGGCGGGCCGCATCGTCCGCACCGGGACGGCGGACCTCGCGCGCGAGCTCGAGGCGACCGGCTACGCCCAGTATCAGAGCGAAGCGGCGTAAGTCGCGGGGAGCAAGATGATGGGCGTCGCGATCCGCAAGACCAAGGCCGAGCTCGGATTGGCCGATCTGTATCAGGGCGCCCGCCGCTATCTGCCGGGCGGTGAGGAGATCACGGCGGTGCGTGCGGCGGCGTTCGACCGCTTCAACGCGGTCGGCCTGCCGCACCGGCGCGTCGAGGCTTGGCGCTACACCGATCTGCGCGGGCAGATGAAGGAGGCCAAGCGGCTGGCTGCGCTGCCCGACGATGCCGCCAAGAGCAAGGCGCGCGAGGCGCAGGATCTGTTCGCGGGGGCCGGCTTCCGCAAGCTGATGATCGTCGACGGGGCGTTCGTGCCCGAACTGTCCGACCTCGCCGACCTCGAACCGGGCCTGACCATCCAGCCGATGGCCGATGCGCTCGCGGCGGACAAGCCGCTGCTGTCGCAGCGCCTCGGCCCCGTCGTGCCCGACGATGATCCGGCGCTGGCGCTCAATACGGCGCTGGCCGCCAATGGCGTCGTGATCCTGGTTGCGCCCGGCACCGTCCTGAGCCGACCAATCCATGTCGCCTTTGTCACGACCAACTGGGTCGCGACCTCGATGTTCACGCGCTCGCAGGTCAATATCGGAGCCGGCGCCTCGGCCACCATCGTCGAGTCGCATCAGGGGCCCGACAGCACCGAGTATCAGGTCAACACCGCGATGCAGCTCGTCGTCGGCGACGAGGCGCGGATCGATCATGTGAAGGTTACCCGGGAAGGCAGCAGCGCGCTGCACATCTCCTCGCTGCTCGCCAATATCGGCGCCCGTGCCACCTTCAACCAGCTCGGCTTCGTCGCCGGCGGCAGCCTGGTGCGCAACCAGCTGTTCGTGCACATCGCGGGCGAGGGTACGGCGTGGCCGACATCCGCGGCGGATCGCTGCTGTCAGGCACCCAGCACGCGGACACGACGCTTGCGATCGAGCATGCCGCGGAGAACTGCCAGAGCCGCGAGACGTTCAAGGCCGTGGTTGGCGACAGCGCCCGCGCGGTGTTCCAGGGCAAGATCACCGTCAGCCCCGGCGCGCAGAAGACCGACGCCAAGATGATGTCACGGGCGCTGCTGCTGTCCGACGAGGCGGAGGCCGACAGCAAGCCGGAGCTCGAGATCTTCGCCGACGACGTGCAGTGCGGCCACGGCACCACGACAGGGGCCATCGACGACGAGCTGCTGTTCTATCTGATGGCGCGCGGCATTCCGCCGGCGGAAGCCAAGGCGCTGCTGATCCAGGCCTTTGTCGGCGAGATCATCGAGGGCGCCGCCAACGAGAGCGTGCGGGCGGCGCTGACGGAGGCGATGCTGGGCTGGCTCGGACGACGGGAGTAGGTGATGCATGCAGCGGTGAACGGAAGCGGCTATGACGTGGGCCGCATCCGTGCGGACTTTCCCATTCTCGGCATGCAGGTGCACGGCAAGCCGCTCGTGTACCTCGACA
Source organism: Bradyrhizobium oligotrophicum (assembly GCA_050641875.1). Taxonomy (GTDB): domain Bacteria; phylum Pseudomonadota; class Alphaproteobacteria; order Rhizobiales; family Xanthobacteraceae; genus Bradyrhizobium; species Bradyrhizobium oligotrophicum_B. Next base: position 354,987 of record CP192619.1, on the reverse strand, counting down.
ACGCCGCCTCGGCGCAGAAGCCGCAGGCCGTGCTCGACCGGATGAACCAGGTCTACACCTCCGAATACGCCAACGTGCATCGCGGGCTGCATTATCTCGCCAACGCCGCCACCGAGGCCTATGAGGGCGCGCGCGCCAAGGTCGCGACCTTCCTCAACGCCGAAAGCCCCGAGCAGATCATCTTCACCCGCGGCGCCACGGAAGCCGTCAACCTCGTCGCGCAGACCTTTGGCCGCGAGCGCATCGGGCCGGGCGATGAGATCGTGCTCTCGATCATGGAGCACCATGCCAACATCGTCCCCTGGCATTTCCTCAGGGAGCGCCAGGGCGCGGTGATCAAATGGGCCCCCGTCGACGACGACGGCAACTTCCTGCTCGACGAGTTCGAGAAGCTGCTGTCGCCGCGCACCAAGATGGTGGCGATGACGCAGATGTCGAACGTGCTCGGCACGGTCGTTCCGGTCAAGGAGGTCATCCGCATCGCCCATGCGCGCGGCATTCCGGTGCTGATCGACGGCTCGCAGGCCGCCGTGCACATGGAGGTCGACGTCCGCGACCTCGATGCGGATTTCTATTGCATCACCGGGCACAAGATCTACGGCCCGACCGGGATCGGCGCGCTTTACGGCAAGCGCGAGCTCCTGGCTTCGATGCCGCCGTTCAATGGCGGCGGCGAGATGATCCGCGAGGTTTCGCGGGACTTCGTCACCTATGGCGACCCACCGCACCGCTTCGAGGCCGGCACGCCGCCGATCGTGGAAGCGGCGGGGCTGGGGGCTGCGATCGACTATGTCTCCTCGATCGGCAAGCAGCGCATCGCCGCGCATGAGCATGATCTCGTCGCCTACGCCACCGAGCAGCTGCGCGAGATCAACTCGCTGCGCATCATCGGCAACGCCGCCGACAAGGGCGCGATCGTCTCGTTCGAGATGCAGGGCGCCCACGCCCACGACTTCGCCACCGTCATCGACCGCTCCGGCGTCGCCGTCCGCGCCGGCACCCACTGCGCCATGCCGCTGCTAGAGCGTTTTGGCGTCACCGCAACCTGCCGGGCCTCGTTCGCAATGTACAACACGCGGGACGAGGTGGATGTGCTGGTACGTGCGCTGAAGAAGGCACAGGAGTTCTTTTCCTAGCGCGGCTTAGGCGACGCTCATCGTCACGAAGAAGCGGTGCCCCATCGATGCGCCCTCTCCCCTTGTGGGTCTCCTTGTGGGAGAGAGCAGCACTGCTGCTCGTCCTAGGCTCAGTCGGGTGAGGGGCTATCTCCGTGAGTCACGATCGTCTGAGTGTGCCGAGAGACCCCCACCCAGCGCCTTCGGCCGCCACCCTCTCCAACAAGCAGCCCACAAGGGGAGAGGGTGCACCAAGTGTGCCGCGCTATGCGGCAACTCATCAACAAGGCGAAGTGACCAATTGAATCTACGCTGCCGCCGCGAGTGCCGCCTGCGCATCCGCCTTGATGCGGCTGACCATCGAGCGGAAGCCGTTGGAGCGCTGGGGCGTGAGATGCTCGCGCAGGCCGAGCTTCTCGAACAGGGCGATCGGATCGGCGGCCAAAATCTCGCTTGCCGTGCGGCCCGAGACCATCGCCAGGAGGATCGCGACCAGGCCGCGGACAATGTGGGCGTCGCTGTCGCCGATGAAGTCGAGCGCCGGCGCTGCGGCGTCGTGCCGCACCGTGGTTGCAAGCCAGACCTGGCTGGTGCAGCCCTGCACCTTGTTGCCATCATTGCGGTCGGCATCAGACAGCGGCGGCAGGCCGCGGCCGAGCTCGATCACGTAGCGGTAGCGGTCGTCCCAGTCGTCGAGCAGCGCGAAATTCTCGACGATGTCCTCGATGTCCGGCGCCGCCGGCGTCGTGGTCTGGGTCATCTTCAACATCAGGCTCTCCGTGTCACCGGCTGATCTCCGTGGATATGTGGGCCGGCGATGCCGTCAGGCCCGGTTCGCTCCCGCGCCGCGCCAGCACGGAATCGACCGCGTGCGTGACGCCGTCGAAGGTGATTGGCTTGGCGATAATGGCTTCCGCACCCTGCCGCAGGCCGGCCAGCGCGAGCGGCGACCGGGTCGATCCCGCCACCACGATGATGCCGGCCTGATGCATCTTGCGGGCGAGCATGCCGACGGTCTCGGCGCCATCGTCCTCCAGGATGCTGCTCCCGATGAGGACGGCGTCGGGCGTGGTCCGCGTGGCCTTGGTCAATGCGTCGGCGGTCTCCGCGAAGGTGAAGGTCTCGTGACGCTCACTGAGAATATAGCCGAGCGCCGAGCGGATCACCTGATCGGCTTCAATGACAAAGACGCGCGCCTTGCTCGCCATCAAAAGTACTCCTGCTGGCCCGTTCGAAAGCGGGCTTGATCTACATCAAGCAAACTCCGTACCGCCGCTCCTGGCCGGCCTCGCGCGCACGCTTTCCGGTGTTCTCTACGGAAACGCCGCTCGGGGCCGCGGCGGCATGTGTCGTTTCGGACAGCACGGCGCGGGAGCGTCGGGTGAAAACCCCCGATGTCGGATTTGCAACAAGTACATCCTAGCGCCGAGCTTGGCCGCATCTCTTTCAAAACATGGCCTTTTTAACGATTCCAAAGCTCTGGCACAGCCGTTGCAAAACTCTTGTTCAGGCAAAGGTTGAGGGCTGAGTGCACGCCGACGCTTCGGACGAGCGATGCTCTCCTTCCCAATAACCCGTCTGCCGGTTCTGGAGAGAGGACGCGGTCTCGTGATGCAAGGCGCATGCGGGACATAGGCAATCGGTTGATGGAGAGCAGAATGTCATCACTTCGACAAATCGCATTTTACGGCAAGGGCGGCATCGGCAAGTCGACGACGTCGCAGAACACGCTCGCGGCGCTCGCCGAGATGGGTCATCGGATCCTGATCGTCGGCTGCGACCCCAAGGCGGATTCGACCCGCCTGATCCTGCATGCCAAGGCGCAGGACACCATTCTGAGCCTGGCCGCTGCCGCCGGCAGCGTCGAGGACCTCGAGATCGAAGAGGTCATGAAGGTCGGCTATCGCGACATCCGCTGCGTCGAGTCCGGTGGTCCGGAGCCGGGCGTCGGCTGCGCCGGTCGCGGCGTCATCACCTCGATCAACTTCCTGGAAGAGAACGGCGCCTATGAGGACATCGACTACGTGTCCTACGACGTTCTCGGCGACGTGGTCTGCGGCGGCTTCGCGATGCCGATCCGCGAGAACAAGGCGCAGGAGATCTACATCGTGATGTCCGGCGAGATGATGGCGATGTATGCCGCCAACAACATCTCCAAGGGCATTCTGAAGTATGCGAACTCCGGCGGCGTGCGCCTCGGCGGCCTGGTCTGCAACGAGCGCCAGACCGACAAGGAGCTGGAGCTTGCGGAAGCACTCGCCAAGAAGCTCGGCACCCAGCTGATCTACTTCGTGCCGCGCGACAACATCGTGCAGCACGCGGAGCTGCGCCGCATGACCGTGCTGGAATATGCGCCGGAGTCGGTCCAGGCCGGCCACTACCGCTCGCTGGCGCAGAAGATCCACAACAACGGCGGCAAGGGCATCATCCCGACTCCGATCACGATGGATGAGCTCGAGGACATGCTGATGGAGCACGGCATCATGAAGGCCGTCGACGAGAGCCAGATCGGCAAGTCCGCCGCCGAACTCGCCGCAACGGCGTAGTCGCCACCGGTCACCCGGCTCGCCATCTTCGCAGCCGGGTGACCTCCGCAACCGATCATCGAGGAAAGCCAGATGAGCGTCACCGAGAAACAAAGCGTCGCCGAGATCAAGGCGCGCAACAAGGAACTGATCGCCGAGGTCCTGAAGGTCTATCCGGAAAAGACCGCCAAGCGCCGCGCCAAGCATCTCAACGTGCATGAGAACGGCAAGTCGGATTGCGGCGTCAAGTCGAACATCAAGTCGATCCCCGGCGTCATGACCATCCGCGGCTGCGCGTATGCCGGCTCGAAGGGCGTGGTGTGGGGCCCGATCAAGGACATGATCCACATCAGCCACGGGCCGGTCGGCTGCGGCCAGTATTCCTGGGCGGCACGCCGCAACTATTATATCGGCACGACCGGCATCGATACCTTCGTGACGATGCAGTTCACCTCCGATTTCCAGGAGAAGGATATCGTCTTCGGCGGCGACAAGAAGCTCGCCAAGATCATGGACGAGATCCAGGAGCTGTTCCCGCTGAACAACGGCATCACCGTGCAGTCGGAATGCCCGATCGGCCTGATCGGCGACGACATCGAGGCGGTCTCCAAGGTCAAGTCGAAGGAGTGACGACGGCAAGACCATCGTTCCCGTGCGTTGCGAAGGCTTCCGTGGCGTCTCCCAGTCGCTCGGTCACCATATCGCCAACGACGCCATCCGGGACTGGGTGTTCGACAAGCTCCCGGCCGACGCCGCGCCGCGTTTCGAGCCCTCGGACTACGACGTCGCGATCATTGGCGACTACAACATCGGCGGCGATGCCTGGTCGTCCCGCATCCTGCTCGAGGAGATGGGCCTGCGCGTGATCGCTCAGTGGTCGGGCGACGGCTCGCTGGCCGAGCTGGAGGCGACGCCGAAGGCGAAGCTCAACGTGCTGCACTGCTACCGCTCGATGAACTACATCTCGCGCCACATGGAAGAGAAGTACAATATTCCGTGGTGCGAATACAATTTCTTTGGGCCGAGCAAGATCGCCGAGTCGCTGCGCAAGATCGCCAGCTATTTCGACGACAAGATCAAGGAAGGTGCCGAGCGCGTCATCGCCAAGTACCAGCCCCTCATGGACGCCGTGATCGCCAAGTACCGGCCGCGCCTCGAAGGCAAGACCGTGATGCTGTTCGTCGGCGGTCTGCGTCCGCGCCACGTGATCGGCGCCTATGAGGATCTCGGCATGGAGGTCGTCGGCACCGGCTATGAGTTCGGCCACAACGACGACTATCAGCGCACCGCCCAGCACTACGTCAAGGACGGCACGCTGATCTACGACGACGTGACCGGCTACGAGTTCGAGAAGTTCGTCGAGAAGGTCCAGCCGGACCTGGTCGGCTCGGGCATCAAGGAAAAGTACGTGTTCCAGAAAATGGGCGTGCCGTTCCGCCAGATGCACTCCTGGGACTACTCCGGTCCCTACCATGGCTATGACGGGTTCGCGATCTTCGCCCGCGACATGGACATGGCCATCAACTCGCCGGTCTGGAAGATGGCAAAGGCACCCTGGAAGCAGGCGCCGAAGCCGTTGCTCCAGGCGGCCGAGTAATCACCACCACCCACGGCCTGGCTCTCCTTCGGCGGAGAGCCAGCGCTCCCTGATCGACACAGGAACAACGAGAGGGTACTCCCATGACGCAGTCTGCCGAACATGTGCTCGATCACTTCGAGCTTTTCCGTGGTCCCGAATACCAGCAGATGCTGGCGAACAAGAAGAAGATGTTCGAAAACCCGCGCGATCCCGCTGAGGTCGAGCGGATCCGTGAATGGGCCAAGACGCCCGAATATCGCGAGAAGAATTTTGCCCGCGAGGCGCTGACTGTGAATCCGGCCAAGGCCTGCCAGCCGCTCGGCGCCGTGTTCGTTGCCGTCGGCTTCGAAAAGACGCTGCCGTTCGTGCACGGCTCGCAGGGCTGCGTCGCCTATTATCGCAGCCATCTGTCGCGCCACTTCAAGGAGCCGAGCTCCTGCGTGTCGTCGTCGATGACCGAGGACGCAGCCGTGTTCGGCGGCCTGAACAACATGATCGACGGCCTCGCCAACGCCTACAACATGTACAAGCCGTCGATGATCGCGGTCTCCACCACCTGCATGGCGGAAGTGATCGGCGACGACCTCAACGCCTTCATCAAGACCTCGAAGGAGAAGGGCTCGGTTCCCGCCGAGTTCGACGTGCCTTCGCCCATACGCCTGCCTTCGTCGGCAGCCATGTCACCGGCTACGACAACGCGATGAAGGGCATTCTTGAGCACTTCTGGGACGGCAAGGCCGGCACCGCGCCGAAGCTGGAGCGCGTTCCCAACGAGAAGATCAACTTCATCGGCGGTTTCGACGGCTACACCGTCGGCAACATCAAGGAAGTGAAGCACATCTTCGAGGCGATGGGGATCGAGTACACGATTCTCGGCGACAATTCGAACGTGTTCGACACGCCGACCGACGGCGAGTTCCGCATGTACGACGGCGGCACCACGCTGGAGGACGCGGCCAACGCGGTTCACGCCAAGGCGACGATCTCGATGCAGCACTACTGCACCGAGAAGACCCTGCCTCTGATCAAGAACCACGGCCAGGAAGTGGTCTCGTTCCACCATCCGGTCGGCGTGACCGGCACCGACGCCTTCGTGATGGCGCTGTCGCGCATCAGCGGCAAGGAGATCCCGGAATCGCTGGCGCTCGAGCGTGGCCGCCTGGTCGACGCGATCGCCGACTCCAGCGCCCACATCCACGGCAAGAAGTTCGCGATCTACGGCGATCCGGACTCTGTCTCGGGCTCGCCGCGTTCCTGCTGGAGCTCGGCGCCGAGCCGACCCACGTGCTCGCCACCAACGGCAACAAGGATTGGGCCGAGAAGGTTCAGGCCGTGTTCGACAGCTCGCCGTTCGGCAAGAACTGCCACGTGTATCCCGGCAAGGATCTCTGGCACATGCGCTCGCTGCTGTTCACCGAGCCGGTCGATTTCCTGATCGGCAACACCTACGGCAAGTATCTCGAGCGCGACACCGGCACGCCGCTGATCCGCATCGGCTTCCCGATTTTCGATCGCCACCACAAGCACCGCTATCCGGTGTGGGGCTATCAGGGCGGCCTGAACGTGCTGGTCACGATCCTCGACAAGATCTTCGACGAGATCGACCGCAATACCAACGTGCCGGCCAAGTCGGACTACAGCTTCGACATCATCCGCTGAGACACGGCGCGCGGCGGTCCCTTAAGGGCCGCCGCGTTTCGATCTGGACGACGAGGCTCATGGGGAAGGCACGAGAGGCCTGAGCCTCCTCTTCTCAAAGGACGCGCATACGGTCCGCCAACAGGAGAAGCCAATGAGCTCGCTGTCTGCCACGATCCAGAACGTCTTCAACGAGCCGGGTTGCGGCAAGAACGCCAACAAGTCGGAGGCCGAGCGCAAGAAGGGCTGCACCAAGCAGCTGCAGCCGGGCGGCGCGGCCGGCGGCTGCGCCTTCGACGGCGCCAAGGTCGCGTTGCAGCCGCTGACGGACGTCGCGCATCTCGTGCACGGACCGATCGCCTGCGAAGGGAATTCCTGGGACAACCGTGGTGCAGCCTCGTCGGGGTCGCGATCTGGCGCACCGGTTTCACCACCGACATCAACGAGACCGACGTCGTGTTCGGCGGTGAGAAGCGCCTGTACAAGGCAATCAAGGAAATCATCGAGAAGTACGATCCGCCGGCGGTCTTCGTCTACCAGACCTGCGTGCCCGCCATGACCGGCGACGACATCAACGCGGTCTGCAAGGCGGCCTCGGCCAAGTTCGGCAAGCCCTGCATTCCCGTCAATTCGCCAGGATTCGTCGGGCCGAAGAACCTCGGCAACAAGCTCGCCGGCGAGGCGCTGCTCGACCATGTGATCGGCACCATCGAGCCGGAGGTCACGACGCCCTACGACCTCAACATCATCGGCGAATACAATCTGTCCGGCGAGCTCTGGCAGGTGAAGCCGCTGTTCGACGAACTCGGCATTCGCATCTCCGCCTGCATCTCCGGTGATGGCCGCTACAAGGATGTCGCCTCGTCGCATCGCGCCCGCGCCGCGATGATGGTGTGCTCCAAGGCGATGATCAACGTCGCTCGCAAGATGGAGGAGCGCTACGGCATTCCGTTCTTCGAGGGCTCGTTCTACGGCATCCAGGACTCCTCGGATTCGCTGCGCGAGATCGCGCGTCTCCTGGTCGAGCCGCGGCGCGCCCTCTGACCTGATCGAGCGCACCGAGGCGGTGATCGCGCGTGAGGAGGCCAAGGCCTGGGCGGCGATCGAGCCGTTCAAGAAGCGGCTCACCGGCAAGAAGGTGCTCTTGATCACCGGCGGCGTGAAGTCGTGGTCGGTGGTGGCGGCGCTGCAGGAGGCCGGCATGGAGCTGGTCGGCACCTCCGTGAAGAAGTCGACCAAGGAGGACAAGGAGCGCATCAAGGAGCTGATGGGCCAGGACGCGCACATGATCGACGATATGGCGCCGCGCGAGATGTACAAGATGCTCAAGGACGCCAAGGCCGATATCATGCTGTCCGGCGGCAAGTCGCAGTTCGTGGCGCTGAAGGCGGCGATGCCCTGGCTCGACATCAACCAGGAGCGCTCGCACGCCTTCATGGGCTATATCGGCATGGTGAAGCTGGTCGCCGAGATCGACAAGGCGATCTACAACCCGATGTGGGAGCAACTGCGCAAGCGCGCGCCCTGGGAGACGGCCAACAACAATTGGCAGGCCAGGGCGATCGCGCAGGCCAATGCCGAAGCCGCCGCCCTCGCGGCCGATCCGGTCGCTGCGGAAGCCGCGCGCCGCGCCAAGAAGATCTTGCCATTGCAAGACGGTCGATCTCGGCACCATCGAGGATGCGATCAACGCGCACGCCCTGACGGACGTCGCCGGCGTCCGCACGCACACCAACGCCTCGGGTGGCTGCGGCGCCTCGTGCCGGACGGGTGGAGGACATTCTGGTGGCCCATCAAGGCCCCGGCCGAGCTGCTGCAGGCGGCGGAGTAGGAGCGCTCATGGCCAAGGTCACGATTGGAAAGAAGGCCTGCGCGGTCAATCCGCTCAAGATGAGCCAGCCGATCGGCGGCTCGTTCGCCTTCCTCGGCCTGCGCGGCGCGATGCCGCTGCTACACGGCTCGCAGGGCTGCACCTCGTTCGGACTGACGCTGTTCGTGCGCCACTTCAAGGAAGCGGTGCCGATGCAGACCACGGCAATGAGCGAGGTCGCCACCGTGCTCGGCGGCTACGAGAATGTCGAGCAGGCGATCCTCAACATCCATAAGAAGCAGAAGCCGGAGATCATCGGCATCTGCTCCACCGGGGTCACCGAGACCAAGGGCGACGACGTCGACGGCTACATCAGGCTGATTCGCGAGAAGCACCCGGAGCTCGCCAATTACCCGCTGGTCTACGTCTCGACGCCCGACTTCAAGGACGCGTTCCAGGACGGCTGGGACAAGACCGTCGCCAAGATGGTCGAGGTGCTCGTCGACAATCCGACCTCGACGCGCCGCGACCCGGCGCGGGTCAACGTGCTGCCGGGCTGCCATCTGACGCCGGGGGATATCGAGGAGCTGCGCACCATCATCGAGGATTTCGGGCTTGAGCCATCGTTCCTGCCGGACATCGGCGGCTCGCTCGACGGTCACATCCCCGACGAGTTCACGCCGACCACGATCGGCGGCATCGGCCTCGAGGAGATTGCGACCATGGGCAGCGCGAGCTGGACGATCGCGATCGGCGCGCAGATGAAGCGTGCGGCGGAGGCGATGCAGGCCAAGACCGGCGTGCCGTATCGGCTGTTCGAGCGGCTGTGCGGGCTGCTGCCGAACGACGAGTTCATGACCTTCCTGAGCGAGATCTCGGGGCGTCCGGTGCCGGCGAAATATCGCCGGCAGCGCGGCCAGCTCGCGGACGCGATGCTGGACGCGCATTTCCACATCGGCGGCCGCAAGCTCGCAATCGGCGCCGAGCCGGATCTGTTGTTCGACGTCGCCAGCATGCTGCACGACATGGGCGCGCATGTGTCGGTGGCGGTCACCACGACGCAGTCGCCGGTGCTCGAACGGATGCCGTGCGAGGAGGTGCTGATCGGCGATCTCGAAGATCTCGAAAACCTGGCGAAGCAACGCGACTGCGGCCTGATGATGACGCATTCGCACGGCCGCCAGGCCGCCGCGCGGCTGAAGATCCCGTTCTACCGGATCGGCTTCCCGATGTTCGACCGGCTCGGGGCAGGGCACCTGCTGACCGTCGGCTATCGCGGCACCCGCGATCTGATCTTCGCGCTCGCCAATCTCATCATCGCCGATCGCGAGGACCACCATCAGCCGACGCCCGACACCTGGCTCGATCCCTGGAAGGACTTCGAACAGGGTTCGGCCGACTCCGCCGTCGTGGCGCCGCTGCATTGACGTGTCAGGAGAAAGGACCGACGACATGAAAGTCGCATTCGCTACCCAGGATCTGAAACGCGTCGACGCCCATTTCGGCTGGGCCAAGAACATCGCGATCTACGATCTCGATCCCGACGGCTACCGCTTCATCGAGAAGGTCGAGTTCGACGGCGATCTCAAGGAGGACGGCAACGAGGACAAGCTGGCGCCGAAGATCGAGGCGATCAAGGATTGCGCGATCCTCTATGTCGCCGCGATCGGCGGCTCCGGCGCGGCGCGCGTCGTCGCCAACAACATCCATCCGATGAAGGTGAACCAGCCCGAGGAAATCACCGATCTGCTCGGCAAGCTCCAGGCCGTGCTCAAGGGCACGCCGCCGCCCTGGCTGCGCAAGGCGCTGGCCAAGGGCCAGGAACGTGCTCTCGATTTCGAGGAATGAGGAAACCAACATGTCCGATACCGCGGTAGCCATCGAAACCGTCCCCGCCGAGCAGCGGCCCTTCGTCAAGGAACTCATCAAGGTCTGGCGCGCCCAGGACACCCATGGTGCCTGGGAGGGCAAGAAGGACATCGACCTGCTCGAGCCCTATATCCTGGACAAGGAGAAGCGGCGGGCGCTGCCGATCATCGGCGATCCTGATCCGGAGACGATCTGGCGGCTGGAGCTGTTCTTCAACGCCGTCGCGCTATCGATCGAGAAAGCCACCGGCGTGATGATCTCGCCGATGCTGAAGATGAGCCATGAGGGTTTCGGCCGCATGGTGCTGATCGGCGGCCGGCTGATCGTGGTCAACAAGCAGTTGCGCGACGTGCACCGCTTCGGTTTCGACAATCTCGGCAAGCTGGCCGACGAGGGCGACAAGTTCGTCAAGGCCGGCGTCGAGATGATCGAGAAGTTCAAGGACGTCGCGAACTACTGAACGGCGAGGATGAAAGAGATGAGTGACCTGGACACTTTGAAGGCCGAGATCAAGAAGCTGTCGGCCCGCGCCATGGATGCCAAGATGAACCTGCACGATCTGTCGGAGGAGCTGCCCATCAACTGGGACCAGATCCTGCCGACCGCGCAGAAGGCGCACGAGGCGTTTGCCGAGCTGGAGAAGAAGCGGGCCGAGCTGAAGAAGCTCGAGACCGCGTGACCCTTTCAAGGACCCGTCATCATGTCCAATTCAACCCGCGACGGCCGCGACTGGCGGCCGGACTATCTGGTCGCGATCGATGCCGCCAAGTGCATCGGCTGCGGCCGCTGCTACAAGGTCTGTGGCCGCGAGGTCATGACCCTGAAGGGTATCAATGACGAGGGCGAGTTCGTCGAGCTCGACGACGACGAGGATGACGAGGTCGAGAAGAAGATCATGGTCATGCACGACACCGGCGCCTGCATCGGCTGCGGTGCCTGCGCCCGGGTCTGCCCGACCAACTGCCAGACCCATTCGCCGGCGGCGTGAGACTGTCGGGCGTGCTGATATGGTGCGGATGGAAGCAAAATTCACGATCGGCCAGGTGACCCGGCACCGCGTCTACGACCTGCGCGGTGTCGTGTTCGATGTCGATCTGTCGTTCTCCGAGGAAGAGGGCTGGCGGGCGATCACCATGGACAAGCGGCTCGACAGGGAGCAGCCGTTCTACTATCTGCTCGCCGAATGCGGCGACAGCAGCTACATCGCCTATGTGCCGGAGCAGAACTTGGTGGCGGACGTCACGGGTGAGCCGGTCAGGCATCCCGATATCGGCGAGCTGTTCGACGTGGATGATGGTGGCAGTTACCGGTATCGCGGGCGGATTTTTCAGTAGTTGGTCACGTCACCGGTAGCCGTCATTGCGAGGAGCCGCAGGCGACGAAGCAATCCAGAGTCCCAGCGTAGTCCTGGATCGCGTCGCTTCGCTCGCGATGACGACGATGGATCTGTAGGGTGGGCAAAGGCGCCTGGGCGGTCTCTCGATAGGGAGACGGTCTAACGCGCCGTGCCCACCGTCTGTCCGCGCACGGGGTTGGAAATGGTGGGCACGCCCTCGGACGCCGCTTCGCGTCGCCCGCTGGCTTTGCCCACCCTACGAATCGATAACTACTCGATCCCCTGTTCCCTGGCCTTCCACATCGCGGCGATGCGGAAGCGTTCGTTGATCGCGGCGGGGTTGGCGAGAATCTCGGCCTGGGCGGCGGCGAACGCGCCCTCGACGAGCGCGGCCTCCTCCTTGGTCAACGTGATCCGGCCGGCCATGTGGGTGGCGTCGGGTGCGGCCTCCCAGATCTTGCGCCGGTTCGGATGCAGCTTGACCTCGACCAGCTCAAACGCCTCGAGCTCGCCTTCGAGGCAGATCGCGAGCCCGATCACCTCGACCTTGCGGCCGTCCTGCGTGGTCTTGACCAGGGTCTTTGCCATGCTCGTCCTCCCGTCATCCAAGTCCGCGTTGTCATGCCGCCGCCGGCGTGTCGTCGAGCTGGCTCCATTCCGCCCAGGCGCCGTCATGGACAGCCGCGTTCGGAACACCGAGGCGATAAAGCGCCAGCGCCAGCATGCAAGAGGTAATGCCGGAGGCGCAGGTGGTGACGATCGGCTTCGCTGGATCGACGCCGGCGGCGGCGAAGCGGGCGCCGAGCGCATCCGGGGCCAGCAGCACGCCGGTGTCGGGATCGACCAGATCCGCCCAGGGCAGATTGACGGCGCCGGGAATGTGACCCTGGCGCTTGAATGTGAACACGTCCGCTTGGGTGCCGTCGAACTTGCCGGGCCCTCGGGCGTCGACCAACTGCGCGCCACCACTCTGCAGCAGGCGCTGCACGGCGTCCGAGGTTGCCACAAGCTCCGGCCTGAAGCTCGCGCTGAAACTCGCCGACACGGGGCGCACCGGCGTCATCTCCGCAGGCCTCTTCTCCTTGGTCCACTTGCCGAAGCCGCCGTCGAGCAGCGCGACGTTGTCATGCCCAAATACGCGGAACATCCACCACACGCGTCCCGCGGCCGAGCCGCCATAGTGGCGATCATAGACGATGACGCGATCGGCATTGCTGATGCCGAGCAGCCCGACCTTGTGGGCGAAATCCTCCGCCGTCGGCAGCATGTGCGGCAGCGGGCTCGACTTGTCGGCGATCTGGTCGATGTCGAAATGCACCGAGCCCGGCAGATGCCGGCCACGATATTGGGTGCGGCCATCGAGATTGGTGCTCGGATGATGCCAGGTGCAGTCGAGGATCTTGGTGGCGGGATCGGAAAGATGTTGAGCCAGCCAGTCCGAGCTGACCAGGGCGTCAGAGGTGTCAGTGTTCATGGATGCGCTCGCGATGTCGTTGATCCAACAGAGATGCCGATCCGATGATTGCGCGTGGCGCGTCAGAGCGTCTTCGGCATCGGATAGCCCGGGCGTGGATGGGTGTCGTAGTATTCTGGACGCTCCGGCCAGCCGCCTTCTGCGATGATCTTGAAGGTTGCGACCGTGACCGGCGCGCCGGGCGAGCACGATACTTCGGTGAACTTGATCTCGCGCTCGCCTGGGCCGGCGGAGAAATCGGCGACAGTGGTGCCGTCAGCCTTGCGCGCCCGCGCAAAGCCGGGCGTGCCGACGGTGGCCGCCGGCACTGACGTCGCGACGAAGATCGGCTGCTCGAGGCCATCCACCGCGGGGCCGAAGGCGGGCGAGCCGAACGTGAAGGTCGCGAGCACGCCGCTGCGGTCGACGGCCTTGTCCGCGGTGATCGGACGCGCCACCGAGTAGACCGTCAGCGTGCCGCCGGCCAGGGCCGCCTTGATGTCGTCGAGCGAGCTCTCGACGAAGTCCAGAGTCACATTCATGTCGATCTCCTTACAAAGCCGCGTTTGCAGGAGAAATTTTCAAGTTCTGTGCCAGTCTCTCGCGGGAGCGAGAAGGCGAGGCGGACAGGCGGAGTTGCGCGAATCTTGCAACGCGGCCCGCAAGCGAGCCGACCGCCGCTCCCGCTGCGCCGAAGCGGTCGTGTCGGACATGCGCCAGACATCGATGAGGCCTAACATGACGACCGACGTCGCCTACGCCATCTGCAGCTTCAACGACATCCCGAGCCGCCGTGCCATGGGCTTCCAGCTCATGATCGTCGCGGAGGATGGCAGCCACCGCCCGTGGCCGATCTTCGTGATCCGCTGGGGCAAGCAGGTGTTCGGCTATCTGAACATGTGCCCGCACGACAAGGTCAATCTCGACTGGGAACGCAACCAGTTCCTGGACGGCAACGGCCTGCGCATCCTGTGCGGCAAGCACGGCTCGCTGTTCGAGATCGGCACTGGGCTCTGCGTCGATGGCCCATGCAAGGGCGAGAGCCTGACGCCGGTCGCGCTGAGCGTCCTCGACGGCGACATCTGCGTCACCGGCGTGACCCTGGTCGAGGATGACGAGGAGGAGGGTGAGACCGGCCTGCAGTGTGAGGAAGGCTGAGGCGGCGATCCCGGCGAAGTCCCGACGGCAACTGCCGGGACTTCATCTTGCATTCGAACAAGCGGACGATATCAAACCGGCCGGTTCTCGTTGCGGTTCTTGACCGGCTCCATCCTGGCCAGCGCATCCGCGTAGGGCACGAGATCGTAGTTCTCGCTGAAGTCCTTGGCGGCGTCGAGCACGTAGTCGAGCTTGCCGGCGGTATCGAGCTTCTTGATGTCGTTCTTGTCGATTCCGAGGAGATCCATCATCTCCTTCCAGACCGTGGATTCGTCGCAGGGCAGCACATAGAACGTGACGTCGCCCATCTTGATGCGGTACTTCGCCAGCAGATCGATGTTGTTGCAGAACATGAAGTAGCTGCCGTCCGACGTCAGCAGGCCCTTGAGCACCTCGACCGCGGTCTCCAGATAAGCCAGCGAGTGGATGTAGCCGACGAGCACCGGAATCGTCGCCTCGCCGTCGTTGACGATCGTCAGCACCTGCTCGATCGAGAAGTCTGGGGGCGCTTCTCGTCCGCAACCTGGGTCTGGAATTTCAGCGCGATATCGCCGCGGAAGCCGAACCGTCCCGGCTTGGTGGTCGGCGCCTTCAGGACGGCGTTGAGCAGCCGGCCCTCCTTGTCGAGCTGCGCGAGCGCGGTGGTCTCGATCGCAACCGTCTTCTCCAATGTCGTCATCAGCAATCCCCTCGCATGTCCTGGTCAGCCGTTCGCCGCACGGCGCGGTCAAAAAGGGCTGGAATGCAAATTGTCTGCCGATGTGTGCCGCACCTTGATTTACTTGGTCTTTCGCCCGCGACCTCAGAGCATTGTCGGGTTTCCGCCGCGACATCCTTTCGGCGCGTCCGAGGCCGGCGCAAATCGTCCGTGTCGGAAACCCGACACGCGTCGGAAACGCCACAGCGACAACATGAAAAGCTGAGGTCTTTCAGGCGATTGTCGCATGGCATGGGACTTGCCAATTCCGCTCACAACAGCCGAATGGGAAAGGCAAGACGATGATGATCAACCTGACCGACAGCGCCATCAATGCGGTCCGCAACGCGATCACGACCTCCGACAAGCCGGTCGACGGCCTCAGGATCATGGTCGAAGCCGGCGGCTGCGCCGGGCTCAAATACAACATGGGTCTCGTCAGCGGCAGCGAGCCGGAGGACACCGTGATCGAGCGTGAGGGCGTGCGCGTGCTCGTCGATCACAAGAGCCTCGAATATCTCGAGGGAACGACGATCGATTTCGTCATCGCGCTGGAGGGCTCCGGCTTCACCTTCGAGAATCCGAACGCGAAGTCGAGCTGCGGCTGCGGCAAGTCGTTCGCCTGATCCTTCGCTCGATCATTCAACACGCGAGAAGTGAAACCATGTTGGTCGAATCCCAGGGCATCGTCGAAGCGCCGTCGCAGATGAGCGAACGCGAGCGGATCATCCGGGCCGTGATCGAGGAGGTCCGTCCGAACCTCAAGCGCGACGGCGGCGATTGCGAGCTCGTCGAGATTGACGGCAACAAGATCATGGTCAAGCTCGCCGGCGCCTGCATCTTCTGCAAGCTCGCCAGCGCGACGCTCGAAGGCATCCAGGCGCGCATGATCGAAAAGCTCGGCGAGTTCGTTCGCCTCGTTCCCGTGGCCGGCGCAGCCAAGGCGCGGCATTAAGGAGCGGTCTTGCGCCCGGTCTATCTGGACAACAACGCGACGACACGTGCGGATCCCGAGGTCGTCGCCGCGATGTTGCCGTTCTTCTCGGACCAGTTCGGCAATGCGTCGTCCTCGCATGCGTTCGGCAGCGAGGTCGCCGGGGCCGTGAGGCAGGCGCGCAAGAGCCTGCAGGCGCTGCTCGGTGCCGCCTTCGATCACGAGATCGTCTTCACCTCGGGCGGGACGGAATCCGACAATGCCGCGATCCTGTCGGCGCTCGACGCGCAGGAGGGCCGGAACGAGATCGTTGCGACGGCGGTGGAGCATCCCGCGATCCTGTCGCTGGTCGAATATCTGCGGGAACGGCGTGGCGCGACCGTGCATCTGGTCGGCGTCGATGCCGCCGGCCGCCTCGATCTGGAGGCGTACCAGCGCGCGCTCGGGCCGCGCACGGCGATCGCCTCGGTGATGTGGGCGAACAACGAGACCGGCACGCTGTTTCCGGTTTCCGATCTGGCCAAGCTCGCGCATGAGGCCGGCGCGCTGTTCCACACCGACGCCGTGCAGGCGGTCGGCAAGATCGCGATCGATCTGAAGAGTGCCGATATCGACCTGTTGTCGCTGTCCGGCCACAAGCTGCACGGTCCCAAGGGCATCGGTGCGCTGTATGTCAGAAAAGGCACGCCGTTCGTGCCGCTTCTGCGCGGCGGCCCGCAGGAGCGCCGCCGCCGCGGCGGCACCGAGAACGTGCCCGCGATCGTCGGACTCGGCAAGGCGGCCGAAATCGCTGGACGATATCTTGCCGATGAGCAGGGCCGGGTGCGCAGTCTGCGGGACCGGCTAGAGCAGGGTATCATCCAGAGCGTCGGCCATTGCGCGGTGCTCGGCGATCCGGAGCACCGCCTGCCGAACACCTCCAACATCGCCTTCCAGCATCTGGAGGGCGAGCCGATCGTCATGCGCCTGAACCAGGCCGGCATCGCGGCTTCGCTCGGCTCGGCCTGCGCGTCCGGCTCGATGGAGCCGTCGCACGTGCTGCGCGCGATGGACGTGCCGGCCGATCTGCTGCGCGGCGCCGTCCGCTTTTCCTTGTCGCGCGACACGGCGACCGAGGACATCGAGCGCGTGCTGCAGGTTCTGCCCGACATCGTCGCCAGGCTGCGCGAGACCTCCCCGGCCTGGCTGCAGCATCATCCTTCGCAATCGGCGGACCCCCTTCGATCCACGGAGCTCACGCAATGAAAGTCATGATCCGCCGCTCGCCGGAAACGGGCCTGTCGATCTACGTCCCCAAAAGGACCTCGAGGAGCCCATTGTCGAGTCAGAGCACGAGTCCTTGTGGGGCGGCTGGATCCGCATCGCCAACGGCTGGGTGCTCGAACTGCCGCAGATGGCCGCCGACACGCGGCTGCCGATCACGATCAATGCGCGCAAGCGCGGTGGCGAAGGGGACGAGTGATGAATGCGCCGCTTCCTCATATCGACATCGTCACGCAGGCCGACGCCGAGGCGCTGCTGAAGGACGTCGTCGCCAAGCTCAAGGCCGGAAAGGTCGTTCCCTTTCTCGGTCCCGCCGTGTCGGAGCAGTCCGGCGCCGCCGTGCCGATGAATCCGGAAGCGTTGGCCGCGTTCTTCGGCACCAAGGTGGCGCTGCCGCGCCGCGCCAAGGGTAATGCGTGGGCTTCAGCCCAGCACATCGAGAGCACGCGCCACCGCTCGACCGTGACGGCGCTGATGGCCGAAGCCTTTGCCGCGCCCGTGGCGCCGACACCGCTGCAGCAGCATCTGGCGTCGCTGCCGCTGCCGATGATCGTCGACAGCTGGTATGACGGCGCAATGCGGACGGCGCTGGCCGGGCGCGGCGATTGGGGCGAGGTTCAGGGCATCACACGGGCCGGGATCGGCGAGGACCGCTGGTATCGCTTCTATGACGCCGCGGGCGCGGAGAGCGATCGTGAGAAGGCCGCAAGCTGGACCACGCTGCTCTACAAGCCGCATGGCGGGATCACGCCGGCCAAGAACTTCCTGATCACCGATGCCGACTATGTCGAGGTCCTGACCGACATCGACATCCAGACGCCGATACCCGACACGGTCAAGGACCGGCGCACCGACCGCAGCTTCCTGTTCATCGGCTGCCGCTTCAACGACCAGCTGCTGCGCACCTATGGCCGCCAGGTCATCAAGCGCTCCGGCGCCGAGCACTACGTCCTGGTCGAGCCAGACTCATTGTCGAAGAACGAGCTGAAGTTCTTCATCGCCGAACGGTTGACGCCGATCGCGATTCCACTGGCGCGTGCGACCGAGATCATCATCGGCGGCTGAGCGACATTACGACACGGGAAATCGAACAGCGCGGCCGGAAAGCCGCGCTGTTTTGCCGTTCGTTCAGGTGTCACAATCCGAGATCTGTAACGTTTCTAACAACGCCCGAAACGAGAGCCTTTCGCATGTTGGCAAGGCGACAGGCGCGATGAATTAGCTAACGCTTTGATAGTCCGACGGAATGATCGTGTCCGCGGCGTGGCACGCGAGTTGCTGAACTCTGAGCAAGGCGGTTTGCGGCTCGCCAGCAACGTAAGGAGCGGACATGGACGCGTCAGTGCAGCACGAACAGGCGACGATACCGGACGGCGACAAGCTGAGCTCGGTGATGCAAACCATCGCGGAACACAAGGGCTGCGGCACCTCGGGTGGCAGCGGCAAGGCGAGCTGCGGCTCGGGCGCCGGCGAGAACGACCTGCCGCCGGAGATATGGGAGAAGGTGAAGAACCATCCCTGCTACAGCGAGGAGGCGCATCATCACTACGCGCGCATGCACGTCGCCGTCGCGCCGGCCTGCAACATCCAGTGCAACTACTGCAACCGCAAATATGATTGCGCCAACGAGTCGCGTCCGGGCGTGGTCAGCGAAAAGCTATCGCCGGAGCAGGCCGCCAAGAAGGTGCTCGCCGTCGCCTCGACCATTCCGCAAATGACCGTGCTGGGCATTGCCGGCCCCGGCGATCCGCTCGCCAACCCGGAAAAGACGTTCAAGACCTTCGAGCTGATCGCCCGGACCGCCCCGGACATCAAGCTCTGCCTGTCGACCAACGGCCTCGCGCTGCCCGACCACGTCGATACCATCGCCGGCTTCAACGTCGACCACGTCACGATCACGATCAACATGGTCGACCCCGAGATCGGCGCCAAGATCTATCCCTGGGTGTTCTGGAAGCACAAGCGCTACACCGGCGTCGAGGCGGCCAAGCTGCTCACCGACCGCCAGTTGCAGGGCCTGGAGATGCTGACCGAGCGCGGCATCCTCTGCAAGGTCAACTCGGTGATGATCCCCGGCGTCAACGACAAGCACCTCGTCGAGGTCAACAAGGCGGTGAAGTCGCGCGGCGCCTTCCTGCACAACATCATGCCGCTGATCTCCTCGCCGGAGCACGGCACCGTGTTCGGCCTGACCGGCCAGCGCGGTCCGACCGCGCAGGAGCTGAAGGCGCTGCAGGATGAGTGCGAAGGCGAGATGAACATGATGCGGCATTGCCGCCAGTGCCGCGCCGACGCCGTCGGCCTGCTCGGTGAGGACCGCTCCGCGGAGTTCACCACCGACAAGATCATGGCGATGGAGGTGAACTACGACATCGACAGCCGCAAGGCCTACCAGGAGGCGGTCGAGAGCGAGCGCGTCGCCAAGGTCGTCGCCCGCCAGGAAGAACTCGCCTCGCTCGCCGGCCAGTCCAGCGACATCAAGCTGTTGGTCGCGGTCGCGACCAAGGGCTCGGGCCTGATCAACGAGCATTTCGGCCACGCCAAGGAGTTCCAGGTTTACGAGCTCTCCACGGCTGGAGCGAAATTCGTCGGTCACCGTCGCGTCGATCTGTACTGCCAGGGCGGCTATGGCGACGAGGACAGCCTGGAGACCGTGATCCGCGCCATCAACGACTGCCATGCGGTGTTCGTGGCCAAGATCGGTGGCTGCCCGAAGAGCGACCTGCAGGCCGCCGGCATCGAGCCGGTCGACCAGTTCGCGCATGAGTTCATCGAGAAGTCGGCGATCGCCTGGTTCAAGAGCTATCTCGACAAGGTCAACAGCGGCGAGGTCCAGCACGTCGTGCGCGGTGACGCCGAGATCCGCCAGGGCGCCCTGATCTCGGCAGCGTGACATCAGACCCCGGCGACGCGATTGCGTCGCCGGGCCCTCGACAGGAGCCTTTGATGACCTTGAAGATCATTGCCTCGCAGTGCACGAGCTGCTCGGCCTGCGAACCCGAATGTCCGAACGTGGCGATCTCGGAGAAGAACGGCACCTTCGTGATCGATCCGAAGAAGTGCACCGAGTGCATCGGGCATTTCGACGAGCCGCAATGCGCGGCGGTCTGCCCGGTCGACAACACCTGCGTGATCGACAATTCGTTCCCGCGCTATCAGCCGCCAGCCTGAGGGAGAACGAGATGAACTTCACCCTCACGCCGGCCGCGCAGAAATTCATGCGCATGATGTTGCGGGCTGACGGCACTGCGGGCTCCGGCTTCCGGCTCGCCGTTTCTCCCGGCGGTTGCTCCGGGCTTGCCGCCGACATCAGCGTGCTCGCCACACCCCAGCCCGGCGATGCCGTGGTCGAGCGGGACGGCGTCAAGCTGTTCCTCCCGGCAGAAGAGTCGGCTACTGCTGGACGGCGTCACCATCGACTTCGCGGATACTGCAACGCAGACCGGCCTCGTGTTTCACGATCCGAAGCAGGTTTCGTGTGCGACCCATGCCTTGAAGGCGCTGGAGCACTAGGATAGCAGCCATGCCCACCGATGCCCGGCCCAGCTCTCAGACCGCCATCGAGGACGCGTTGCTCGCCGACGCGCTACTCGGCGTCGGCCTGCCGGAGGAGGCCGAGTATCATCTGTGGCAGGCGGGCCAGAGCTATCATCTCGACGAGGTTGCGGAGACGCATCTGAAAGAGGCGGAAGCGCTGGCTCCCGGGCATGCGGCGGTCCTGATCGGATTCTACCGGTTCTATTTCTACAAGGGACGGCTCGCTGACGCGTTGCGCATCGCCAAGCGGTGCCTCGCCAAGGCGGCCGTCGAGAACCGCTTGCCGACGCACTGGCGCGACGTTCGCGCCGGTCATGCCGAGTTCGGCAGCTATGACAACATGCTGCCGCGCTTCTTCATGTTCACCTTGAAGGGATACGCCTATTTGCAGATGCGGCTCGGCAATCTCGTCGAGGGACGGCTGGCGGTGCAGAAGCTGCTCGAGCTCGATCCCAGCGACAAGATCGGCGCACGCGTTCTGCTCGAGGTGGTCGACCGGGTGGAGCTCGACGATGAATGACGACATCGACGAAGCCATCGACTGGCAGGGCAACGAGATCAGTTGCACGGGCTGCGAACACGCGCAGCTGAATGCATCCGGTGGCTGTCGTCTTCGGCACGCCTGTGTGCACGACCGCTACGCCCGCCGCATCGACCGCTTCTTCAACTGGAATCCAGCGCTCGCCAACGGCTATGTCAGGCATCCTCACTTCGAGGTGCGTGCGATCGCGGCGAAGCATGCCAGCCCGTTCTTTCTGCCGCCGCTGCTCGACGATCCGGAGGAGACGGTGCGCTGGAACGCGGCGCGGCGGCTGCCGAAGCGGCTGGTGCTGCGGCTGCGCCACGATCCGCATCGCGAGGTGCGCATCCGCATCGCCACCGTGCTCGACCCGGAAGACCTGATGCCGATGATGATGGACGACGACTATTACGTCCGCCTGGTCGTCGCGCGCCGCATCGTACCCTCCGTGCTCGGCCGTATGATGGGGGACCCGGAGGCCGAGGTCCGCCGCGTCGTCGCGCGGCGCATCCCGAGCGACTGGCTGCTCGGCATGATCAGCGACCCGGATCCTCGGGTACGGCTCGAGATTGCCGAGCGCCTCGCGCCTGATCTGCTCACCGCGATGCGCAAGGACGCCGACTGGCGGGTCCGTCACGAGGTCGCGAGCCGGATCCCGCTCAGCGAGCTCGCCGAGCTGACGCGTGACGAGGATCCGCTGGTGCGGGAGATGGCGCGCGACCGGCTCGCGAACCGCTCCGGAGCTGCGATGGAGAAACCGGCATGAGCAACATCGTTCGTGACAGCGAGGTCGTGGAGTTGTCGGCGCCGCCGTACTTCACCTTCGGCGAGAAGGTCAAGGCCAAGCGCACCATCCGCAACGACGGCACCTATGCAGGCAAGGAAATCGGCGAGGTTCTCGCGAAAAAGGGCGAGATCGGCTACGTCGTCTCGATCGGAACCTTCCTGCAGCAGTTCTACATCTACGGCGTCGAGTTTCTCGAAAGCGGAAACCGCGTCGGCATGAAGCGCAAGGAGCTCAGAATCGACCGTTCCCCGTGGGGACGCCGAGGACGAGCTGCCGCTGCCGGGAGCATCCAGGTCATGATCGAGCCGCGCCTGCCGAAATATCAATGGGGTCAACGCGTGAAGGCGCTGATCGATCTCGTCAACGATGGTTCGTTCCCGAACGCGCCGGCTGAGGCAAAGCTCGTCGGTGTCGGTGACTTAGGCGAGATCGTCCAGGTCGGCACCCACACCGAGGCGAACATGCCGATCTACCTCGTCGAGTTCGGCGAGCATCTTGTGGTGGGCTGTCTCGAGGAGGAGATCGTCCCGGTTGAGGTGCGATGATCAGCCATGGCCGTTATCGCGCTCGAGCCCTGCTTCGTCCTGCCCGCGCATCCCAACGAGCTGGATCGCAAGCGGATCGCGCGCGCGCTGAAGTCGCGCAAGCGCTACCGCTACGTCGAGCCGACGGTGTTGCCCGCGAACGAAGGCTATCAGGTCCGGAGCCCGTGCTGCTCGCGCAACATCGACAAGGACGGCGGGGTGATCGACGTCGCGCTGCTGCGTCACGATCCAGCGAATGCAATGTGGAAGCTGTTCTGGAGAGATCACGCGCAGGGGACGTGGGAACTTCACAGCGTGCACCGGCGGCTGACCTCGGCGGTCGACGAGCTGAACGCCGACCCTGAACGGATATTCTGGCAGTAGAGCAATGAGGACGGGCGACATGGCACTTGCCGAGCAGGAACTGAACGAGATCGAGCAGGTCCTCAACCAGGCCGACGCCGGCAGCGCGGCGTTCGGTGAATTGCGGCGTCGGTTTCCCAAACTGGCCCTGACGCGGTGCGACGCCTCGGACGTGACCGAGGCGCCGTTCCGCAGCTATCCAGCGTACGACCTGCATTTGCTCGACGCGAGCGATCATTGTGCGCTGGTGACCGATGACCCCACGAAGGCCACGGGTCTGATCCTGGCCAGGCGGAGCTGATCATGAACAAGCCCGTCTTGGTGCACGACGCCGATCGGCAGGAGCAGGACGAAGCCGAGTTGACGCCGGTCGGCTCCGGCTTCATTCCGCTGTCCGATCCAGACATCACGACGGCGGAGATCGCGGCCGTCGAGGCGACGCTGCGCTCGCCACGGCTGTCATGCGGACCGCTGGTCGAGGAGTTCGAGGCGGCATTTGCCGCCTATCTCGGGCGCAGATATGCCATTGCCGTTCCGAGCGGGACGCTCGGTCTGCTGCTGGTTCTGAAGGCGATGGGGATCGGGCCCGGCGACGAGGTGATCGCGTCGTCCTATTCGTTCCGCGAGGTCGCGCACGCGATCAGCATCGTCGGCGCCAAGCCGGTGTTTGCCGACATCGATTACTATTCGGGAACACTTGCGCCGAGCAAGATCGAGGCGCGGATCACGCCGAACACCAAGGCCATTCTTGCCGGCAACACCAACGGTCATCCGGCGAAATGGTCGGAGCTGCAGACGGTCGCCAGGACGCACAATCTGACGCTGATCGAGGACTCGACCGAGGCAATCGGCTCGAAATATCAGGGCAAGCTGGTCGGCACCTTCGGCGCGGCGTCGGTGTTCGATTTCTCGCAGCCCTTTGCGCTGACCTGCGGCGAAGGCGGCATGGTCGTGACGGACGATGTCGACATCGCAGTCGCGGTGCGTCGCCATCGCCTTCACCGGCTCGACGAGCGCGCCTCAGTGGTCGTCAGCAGCACGCCGTCGCACCAGGCGGTGATGAGCGACGTCACTGCGGCCCTCGGACTGGCGCAGCTCAAGCGGATCGACGAGATTCTCGAGCGGCGCAAGCTGATCGAGCAGATCTATTACAGCGAGGTGCAGTCGTTCGAGGGCATCAAGGACCCCTATGTCGGTCCGGACGTCACCGAGGTCAACTGGTTTCTCTACCAGGTGCATCTCGGCACGCGGTTCTCGAAGTCGAGCCGCGATTCGATCGTCGAGGATCTCAGGGTCGAACAGGTCGAGGCCGTGGCCTATTCGAATCCCCTGCATCTGCAGCGACACTATTTCGACATGGGCTATCGCCGTGGCGACTATCTCGTGACCGAGAAGGTCGCCGATCGTGTGGTGGCCCTGCCGTTCCACGTCCATCTCACCACGGATCAGATCGCCTTCATCGTCGCGACGATGAAGGACGCCTCGGTCAATGTCGGGGCGGGCGCGGCGATCTACTGACACCAGTTGAACACAACCCAGCAAAGGAGACATTCAATGGCAACTCTGACGGTCATGCCCTCCGGCAAGACGATCGAGGTGGGCGAGGGCACCACCATTCTGGCAGCGCTGCTCGGCGCCGAGGTCGAGATCCAGCACAAGTGCGAGGGCCAGGCAAAGTGCGGCTCCTGCCACATCTTCCTGCAGGAGGGACGCAAGGGCGTGTCGAAGGTCACCAAGCTCGAGAACGAGAAGCTCGACACCATCGTCGGCGTCGGCTCGAAGTCTCGCCTCGCCTGCCAGGCGACGATCCTCGGCACCGAGAACGTCAAGATCGAGCTCCTGGGCTTCGGCTCGGGTCTTTAACAGGAGGATCACATGGACAACGTGACGCTGCATGTCCGCTTTGCCAATGATGGCACAGTCGCCGAGATCAGCGAGCGGCCGGCCGAGCTGACGCCGCAGCAATGGTTCGACAAGTTGAGCGACGCGATCGGCATGAAAGCCTATCAGACCTTCGCCGGCGGCCGCGGCGTATTCAAGGTGGCCCGTGACCAGATCGAGGCCCTGAAGACCGCAGCCGTCTCGTGACGGCTGCGTTGCGGTTCTTCGACGCGAGCGGCAGCATGAGCACCGATACGGGACAGGAGTGTCGATTCTTCGTCTCGTACACGGGCGTCAAGCTGCCGCTGCGGCTGGTGACCGCGATCGCTCCGGAGCAGCTCTCGAACCGCAACACGTTCATCCGCGGTTATTTCGATGCCGCGGGCGCTTTGACGGGATTCGAGAAGATCGTCTATGGCGAGATCGAGCTCACGCACAGCTACCGCTACCATGCCAACGGGGCGTTGAGCCGGGCCGAGATCGTGATGCTCGACGAGGATCCGGTGACGCTGCATTTCGACGACACCGGCGCACCCGTCGCCGGGCAAGACGCTGCGTGAAGGAGGCCTCGTGACTGTCGCCAAGCTGATCGAGGCTCTTGCCAGCATGCCGAAGGACGCTATCGTGTTAATGGACAACGGCGGCGGATTGTCGCGTGTCGATACGCTGGAGCTTGTGGACGAGCAGGGACCCGGCGCCCCGGCTGAGGTCATCCTGCAGCCGAGCTTGGACGAGTAGAGACGGGAATGGCCGGATGGCGGACGCTGGGACTTCAGAGACTGGAACTCCGGGCGCAGGGGCGGTCGCGACCCCCTATGAGCGGATCGGCGGTGCCGTCGTGGTCGACCGTCTCGTCGAGATCCTTCTACCATCGGATGGATACGTTGCCTGAGGCCAAGGACATCCGCGACATGCACGGCCGCAATCTCGGGCCGATCAAGCACATCCTGAAGCGCTATCTCTCCGAATGGCTGGGCGGCCCGAAGCTGTACTCGCCGGAGAAGGGCCATCCGCGGCTGCGCCAGCGTCACATGGGCTTTGCCATCGGCAATGCCGAGCGCGACGCCTGGCTGCTGTGCATGCGCGGCGCGCTCGAGGAGACTGTCAGCGACGTCAAGGCCCGTCAGGATGTCGACGCCGCGATGACCAAGCTTGCCGACTGGATGCGCAATCAGGCCGGAAGTCCGCACGACGCGCGGGCCGCGCGACCGTGAATTGATCAGCCGTCAAACTTATCGCCAGAGCGTGTGAAGCTCCGAAGGCGAGCCGCGGCGCTCTTGAATGCGCCCTCTCCCCTTGTGGAAGAGGGCATCGCCGGCCGCGCCACGTAGTCGGTCAGGTGAGGGGTTCTCTCCGCGAGATGCGGTCGTCGAGAGAGACCCCTCACCCGACCGAGTCTGCTGCGCGGTCCTACATGCCCTCTCCCACAAGGGGTGAGGGCGCTGTATTGAACAGCGCGCTGGTGGGTGACCTAGGACCTGACGGCTTTTGTAGTCCAGCGGAACCTAACTAATACAACGGCACGCCGAAGAAGTTCTCGTCGTCGCCGCCCCAGGCGCGGTGGAGCGCCAGCGCGTTCTGCCATTGCGTCAGCTCGGTGTCGCTGGCGTTGCGGTGGGTGATCTTGCCGTCCGGCTGCTCGGCGAGCAGAAAAGGCTTGCCGTTACGGATGAAGCGGTTGAGATCCTTGGTGTCGTTGGGGCGCACGACGCAACGTGGCCGCTCGTCGATCAGGATGGTCGTCGGCAGCATCGCGCTTTCACTCCATAGGAGGTCCCATGTCGTCGTCGGCCTTCTTCTTCTTTTTCTTGTCGGTCTTGGCGAGCGCGTAGGCGCCGGCGTTCTTCAGCGTGATCGGCGGCTGGCCGACGACATATTGCGAGATCCAGGCGAGCGTCCGCTCATGAGCCAGCGAGGCGGCGGCCGCGTCATAGCCGGCACCGTCGTCGTCGAATTCATGCGCCGCGCCGGGATAGGAGAAGGCGCTGACCTCGGGATGATGGGCGCGGAACATGCTGACGGCCGGGAACGGCACGATCGGGTCGGCTTCGCCAAAATGCAGCAAGGTTGGGACCTTGCGCTTGGCGCCGGGGGTGTCGACGACGCCGGTGGCGTAGTAGCTGACTGCGCAGGCAAGCCCGGACACGCGATTTGCAGCGCTGTAGGCCAGACCGCCGCCCGCGCCATAGCCGACCACCGCGACCTTGCCGCACTCCTTGACACTATCGACCGTCGATTGGATCTCGGCGAGCAGCGGGGCCACAGGATCCTGCGCGGCCGCCGCCGGAGCACCATCGGCCGTCGCCTCGACAGCCGCCGGCGACGACAACTCCGGCGTGATCACGACATATCCGCTCGCCGCGAAGGCATCGGCGATCTTGCGGACCTTGCTGCTGCCGCCGCTGCCATCCGGCAGTACGACGACGGCGCCTTTTGGCGTGTCAGCCGGATCAGCGCGAAACGCCTGGAACGTATGTCCGTCATTGGCGGTGAGCTTGATGGTGTTCTCTGTCGGCATGTGTTGCTCCTGTGTCTGCGCTGTGGGCGCGCGTTACAACAAGCCCAGCTCCAGGGCGGTCTCCTCGGACATCCGCGACTTGTCCCACGGCGGCTCGAACACGAGCGTCACCTTCACCGAGGCGACGCCATCGACCGCCTGCACGGCGTCCTCGACCATGCGAACGATCTCGCTTGCCACCGGGCAGCCGGGCGCTGTCAAGGTCATGTCGATCTCGACGGCGCCGCCGCCCTCATGCGCGATCCGATAGACCAGGCCGAGGTCATAGACGTTCACCGGAATCTCCGGGTCATAGACCGTCCGCAGCGCGGCGATCACGCTTTCGGCGGCGTCCTGGGAGCCGGTCGCGACGGCGCTTTGGGCCGGGGAAGGAGGTGGCGCGGCGTGCATGCTCATCATGCGTTGGTTCCTCTCATGGTCCTGGTTCGCACCGGGGGATGGTCGTTTGGAGACGTGTCGATATTGCGCTGGCTATCTTGCATGGCTGTACCTCACTCCCCGCCGAGCCCATCGGCGAGAGCCGCCACCACCGGCCATCCGACAGCGCCGGATGGATCGAGCCGGCGCAGCGCTGCGAGCATCTCGGCCGCGCGGTCAGGATCGTTCTTGCGCAGATGAATGAAGGCGAGCGCCTTCAACGTGTAGAGCGCGAAGCGGCCGGCGCCATCCGGCAGAGGATCGTGCGGCACCCATTGCCGCCAATCGGACGACCAACCGGCCTGGCGCGCCGCCTCGGCCAGGCCGAGCTCCGCGACCGCCTTGGCCTCGTCGAGATGGCCTTGATAGGTGTGGATCTTATACAGGCAGAAGTAGGTCGGAAGCTGCTGCGGAGCGGCCGCCAGCGCTTGGCGAAACAGCCGATCCGCCTGCGCGTGGTCGCGGCGATACGCCGCCACGCCCTGTTGCAACAGCGCATCGATCTCTTGCGGCAGATCGCCGAAGTTGATCGTGTCGGGTTCGCTGACGAGTTCGAGCATCTGCATTGACCTCGATCAAATCACTGCAAGACGCGGACCGTTTTCGTGTGGCTGCGGCAGCGCCGGAGCCGTCATGAGGCGGGTGGAAGAACATGCCGATGTTGGATTTTGAACGGCGCCTCTTCGCCGCGCCGTGGTCGATGTCGCAAAGACGACGCAACGCTCGGCGATTTGGCATGGACGCGTCGTCAGATGCCGACGAGCCGGCGATAGCGGCGAGCAAATGACTGGTTCGGAGCTTGCATGAGACCTTCATCAATCCAGCGGGAGTGGCAGCGATGGCGATGGCAGCAACGGATATCGAACGTCTGATCAAGGAGGCGTTCCCGGATGCCGTCATCGTGATCGAGGATCTGGCAGGCGATGGCGACCATTATTCGGCGCGCGTCACCTCACAGGCTTTCGCTGGGAAGAGCCGGGTGCAACAGCATCAGATGGTCTATTCGGCTCTCAAGGGCCAGATGGGCGGCGTACTGCATGCGCTGGCGCTCGAGACGTCATTGCCGAAGTGATCGTGGCGGCCCGGCTGATCGGTCGCATTCAGGGAAAGGATCCAGTCTATGTCGACATCCGAACGCATTCAGAAGCTAATCGACGGCAATGATGTCGTGCTGTTCATGAAGGGCGTGCCGGCGGCGCCGCAATGCGGCTTCTCCGCCGCGGTGGCGCAGATCCTGGCCAAGCTCGACGTGGCTTACGAGAGCGTCAACGTGCTCGCCGATCCCTTCATCCGCGAGGGCATCAAGGAGTTCTCGAACTGGCCGACCATTCCGCAGCTCTATGTGAAGGGCGAATTCGTCGGCGGCTGCGACATCGTGCGCGAGATGTTCCAGGCCGGTGAGCTCGCGACCCTGCTCGCCGATAAGGGTATCAAGGCGCCTGCGTCATGAGCGATGCTGATGTCGCCGAGGCGGACGACGATTTCGAGATCCCGCAGCTCTACAAATACCACGCCTTCGTCTGCCTGACGCAGCGTCCGCCCGGACATCCGCGCGGCAGCTGCGGCGCGCTCGGCGTGCAGCCGCTGTGGGACCGGCTGACCAAGACCATCGAGGCGCAGCGGTTGACGGACATCGGCGTCACCGCCGCAGGCTGCTTCGGCTTCTGCAGCGCCGGACCGATGATGGTGGTCTATCCCGACGGCGTCTGGTATCGGCCGACCACGCCCGAGGATATCGACGAGATCGTCGAATCCCACTTCAAGCAGGGCAAGCGTGTCGATCGCCTGGTCATGGTGCTGAAGCGCTGAGCGTGCAGAACGGAGCCGCTCAACGCGGCTCCGGACAAGGTGTCGCCCCTTCCGGACGCGTGCAGCCCTGGACATCGCGCAGATCGTCCCACTGCCGGAGCAGCGAGATCACGGGTTCGCGATCGAAGCCGGCGCAGCACTGGCCGCCGGCTTCGATCAATGGCCGGCGGATCAGCAGCGGATCCTCGAGCATCAGGTCGATGGCCGCGACGGCTTCGATCGTCTCTGGCTCGATCTCTCCAGATTTCACGCGCGGCGAGGCCGGATTGAACCAGCTCCAGACGGGCGTGCCGGCGAAATACGTACGCAGCCGCTCACCGGTCCAGGGCTCGGTCAAGAGGTTCCTGGCGACGACATCGTGGCCGGCGCGCGTCAGCATCAGCTTCTGCCGGGCGTTGGTGCCGCAGCCCGGCTTCTCGTAGAAGACGACGGTCGTCACGTCAGACGCCGCCGAGCTGGACCAGCTGCGCACCGCCGGCGCGGCCGAGAATGGTGTCGACCTTCTTGCGAACCGACTCGATCGTGAGCGGCTTGACCACGGCGCCATGCGCGCCGGCCTTGAGACCTTCGATCGCGATCGCCTCGTCGGCCTTGGCGGTCACGATCAGAATCCGCACGCCCTTGAACTTCGCCAGGATCTCGCGGACGAGCTCGGGGCCGCGTTGCTTCAGGAACGAAACCCCGAGCAGCACCACGTTCGGTGCCAGCCAATCGACGCCCTTCTCGTACGCCTCTTCCGGAGTCGCCAACTCGTGTGTCTCGATTTCATCGTGCAACATGAACTGCAGGGCGGCGCGCGTGATCTCGTCGTCGTCGATCACGAACACCCGCCGCTGGTCCACGGCCTTGGCTGTCTCCACTCCGATCTGCATTGCATCCTCCTCAACGTTGTCAGCGTCTGTGCCGCAGGGCTGCGGAGGGGATCTAGCAAATCTCGTTCCGGGTCCTGCACGGCTGAAAAGGCGCAGCCGTTGTGTCGTTTCAGACAGGACTGCGTGTCGTCGCATCTTGCGAAGCATTCCGATGTCGGTTTTGCAACAACTCGCAATCGCGTCCGGATTGGTCGGCATCCCCTTTGAATCATGATCGTTTTGGCGCTGTGCGCATGCTGGCACAGCCGTTGCAAAACCGGGCCTAGGCAATGGTTGAGGGCTGAGTGCACGCCGACGCTTCGGACGAGCGATGCTCTCCTTCCCAACAACCCGTCTGCCGGTTCGGACACAGAGAGGACGCGGTCACGCCTCGCGAGCAGCGCGGGCGGGACATAGGCAATCGGTTGATGGAGAGCAGAATGTCATCACTGCGACAAATCGCATTTTACGGCAAGGGCGGCATCGGCAAGTCGACGACGTCGCAGAACACGCTCGCGGCGCTCGCCGAGATGGGTCATCGGATCCTGATCGTCGGCTGCGACCCCAAGGCGGATTCGACCCGCCTGATCCTGCATGCCAAGGCGCAGGACACGATTCTGAGCCTGGCCGCTGCCGCCGGCAGCGTCGAGGACCTCGAGATCGAAGAGGTCATGAAGGTCGGCTATCGCGACATCCGCTGCGTCGAGTCCGGTGGTCCGGAGCCGGGCGTCGGCTGCGCCGGCCGCGGCGTCATCACCTCGATCAACTTCCTGGAAGAGAACGGCGCCTATGAGGACATCGACTACGTGTCCTACGACGTTCTCGGCGACGTGGTCTGCGGCGGCTTCGCGATGCCGATCCGCGAGAACAAGGCGCAGGAGATCTACATCGTGATGTCCGGCGAGATGATGGCGATGTATGCCGCCAACAACATCTCCAAGGGCATTCTGAAGTATGCGAACTCCGGCGGCGTGCGCCTCGGCGGCCTGGTCTGCAACGAGCGCCAGACCGACAAGGAGCTGGAGCTTGCGGAAGCACTCGCCAAGAAGCTCGGCACCCAGCTGATCTACTTCGTGCCGCGCGACAACATCGTGCAGCACGCCGAGCTGCGCCGCATGACCGTGCTGGAATATGCGCCGGAGTCGGTCCAGGCCGGCCACTACCGCTCGCTGGCGCAGAAGATCCACAACAACGGCGGCAAGGGCATCATCCCGACTCCGATCACGATGGATGAGCTCGAGGACATGCTGATGGAGCACGGCATCATGAAGGCCGTCGACGAGAGCCAGATCGGAAAGACTGCCGCCGAACTCGCCGCAACGGCTTAAGCAGTCTTGGTACCGGCCTTCCTCCCGTCGGAAGGCCGGTACCTCATCGCATGTCCCACCGGCCGGCGGCAGGGGATCACGCTATGACCATTGCAATCGTGGGCGTCTCGGAGCCCGTCGGCGTTGGCCTGCAAAAGTCGCCGCGCAACGGCTCCGTCGAAGAGGACAAGCGGCATCACGGCCGCCAGATTTACCGCCTGCTGACCGGCGTCGATCCCGACGACGCGCTGATCGACAGTGACATCGGCTTCGACCGTCACGTCATCGCATCGATCCTCGCCGTTTCAGCGATGGAGCATGGCGCGCTGGCGGAGCGCGCGGGGCTTTCGACCGTCGAACTGATCGCACTGCTGGCGCAGTTGTTTCCGGCGGCCTCGATCGACTCCTCATGGCTGCCGATCACGGGGGCCGTGGCCGCGCCGGACGACGACGAAATCACGATGGTACGCGATCTGCTCGCTGCGCAACGCTCCACGGACGGCGAGGTCGGCCGCTGGCTCGCGGCCATGGTGGCGCGTCGCGCGATGGAGCCCAACCATCTCTGGGAAGACCTGGGCCTGCGCGAGCGGTCCGAGCTGTCGCGGCTGCTGATGCGCCATTTCGCGCCGCTGGCGAGCCGCAACACCGGAAACATGCGCTGGAAGCGCTTCTTCTACCGCATGCTGTGCGAGGACGATGGCTTCGTCATGTGCACGACGCCGGTCTGCACCCAGTGCAACGATTTCCAGCTCTGCTTCGGCGAGGAGAGCGGCGAGAGCCGGATGGCCGAACGGCGCCGCGAGGTGGCGCTGCAGGAGGCGCCAGGCGCCGCGATGTGAGTTCGAGGATCGAGACCGATGTTGATGGACAGCCAGCTTGGATTCCCGTGCAACTCCGACGGCGGACCTTGTCCCCAGGCGGAGACCTGCGAAGCTGGCGAGATCCTGATGCGTCGATGCGAGGACGCGCTGCGTCGGGCCGGGTTGCGTCCCACCCAGCAGCGTCAGCAGCTGAGCCGGATTCTGTTCGGCGGCGGTGACCGCCACGTCACCGCCGATGCGCTCTATGTCGCCGCCGTCGCCACCGGCATGAAGATCTCGCAGGCCACCATCTACAACACGCTCAACCAGTTCGTGGAGCTCGGGCTACTGCGGCAGATCGGCGTGGACGGCTCGAAATCGTTCTTCGATACCAATACGACCGTGCATCCGCACTTCTTCTATGAGGACGAAGGCGAACTCGTCGATGTGCCCGAGCATGTCGCGTTCGAGCAATTGCCCGAGCCGCTGCCGGGCTACGGCATGGAGCGGATCGACATCGTCATCCATCTGCGCCGCAGGCGCCACGCCTGACGGCCCCCTGGTCGCTACGCGGTCCAGGCGCTGCGCCGGCACGTCTCTCCACGTCGACGTTCGATGTCTGACGCTGTTACGAATCCGACAATCCGGGGCATTGGAAAAACAATCGGATAATCAATTGGTTGCCGTGGTGTTCGGCGGTGGCATGGCCGTTGCTGAGTGAACTGCAGGCCGCAACGGAGCGTCGTGGCGGCCGCACACAGGTTGCGACGGAGCGAGTGAATGCCAGACGTCTCCGGACAGCGCGGGTCCAGGAATGCCCGAGATGCCAGCTCTGCCAACGGAAGCACAGTCTCGGGGAGCCCGATGCCCCGGGTCATCCTGAACGATACCACGCTCCGCGACGGCGAGCAGGCGCCGGGCGTCGCCTTCGCCCTCGGAGAGAAGGTCGCGATCGCTCGTGCACTGGCGCGGGCCGGCGTTCCGGAGATCGAGGCGGGCACGCCGGCGATGGGCGCCGACGAAATCGCTGCCATCAGGGCGATCGTCGAGGCCGGTCTGTCCGCGACCATCATCGGCTGGTGCCGGATGCGCGAGGCGGATGTCGATGCGGCGATCGCGGCCGGCGTCTCGATGGTGAATGTCTCCATCCCGACATCCGACGTGCAGATCGCCGCCAAGCTCGGCGGCGGCCGCAGCGCCGCGCTGGAGCTGCTCAAGCGCGTGGTCGGCTATGCGCGGAGCCGCGGACTGGCCGTTGCCGTCGGCGGTGAGGATTCGTCGCGGGCCGATGTCGGCTTTCTCGCCGAGGTGATCGCGACCGCGAAGTCGCTCGGCGCCCGGCGCTTCCGCGTCGCCGATACGCTGAGCGTGCTCGATCCCGATGCGACGTCAGCGCTGGTCGGCGCCTTGCGCGCGACCACGGACCTGGAGATCGAGTTTCACGGCCATGATGACCTCGGTCTTGCCACCGCCAACACGCTGGCGGCGGTCAAGGCGGGCGCGACCCATGCATCGGTCACCGTGATCGGCCTCGGCGAGCGTGCCGGCAATGCCCCGCTGGAAGAGGTCGCGGTCGCGCTGCGGCAGCTCTACCGGCGCGAGACCGGCATCGTGCTGGCCGAACTCGACCATGTCGCCAATGTCGTGGCGGCCGCCGCGGCGCGCGCCATTCCGCTCAACAAGGCGATCGTCGGCGAGCACGTCTTCACCCACGAATCCGGCATCCATGTCGACGGCCTGCTGAAGGATCAGCGCACCTATCAGGCGCTTGATCCGGTCCTGTTCGGCCGCTCCAACCGGATCGTGATCGGGAAGCATTCCGGGCTATCGGCGATCACCTCGCTGCTGTCGGATTTGCGCCTGCCGGCGAGCGCCGACCAGGCGCAGCGCATCCTGGCGCGCGTGCGCAAGCATGCCGTCGTTCACAAGGGGCCGGTGCCGAAAGAGGCCGTGGCGGCCATCTGGCGCGAAGTCTGCGATCACCCACTGGCGAGCTTTGCCTGATCATGAGCGACATCGTCGATACCCCCATTGCAGAGCCGATCGTCGTCGAGGCCAGCCGGCCCTCGCTGCTCCGCCTGATCCGGGAGGACATTGCGTGTGTCCGCTCGCGCGATCCGGCGGCGCGCAGCGAAATCGAGACACTGCTGACCTATCCCGGCATTCACGCGCTGATCTGGCACCGCCTGGCGCATCGGCTGTGGATCCGCGGCTGGCGTTTTCCGGCACGTTTGTTGTCGTGGCTCGGACGCTTCCTGTCGAATGTCGACATTCATCCGGGCGCCGAGATCGGTCGCCGCTTCTTCATCGACCATGGTGCCTGCGTCGTGATCGGTGAGACTGCCGAGATCGGCGACGACGTTACGCTCTATCACGGCGTCACCCTGGGCGGTACGTCGTGGTCGCCAGGCAAGCGGCATCCGACGCTGGACAGCGGTGTCGTCGTCGGCGCCGGTGCGAAGATTCTCGGACCGATTACGATCGGCCCGCGGACCCGCGTCGGTGCCAACTCCGTCGTCATCCAGAGCACGCCGCCCGACGTCACCGTGGTCGGGATCCCCGCCAAGGTGGTGCGGCCTGAGTTCACCCATCGGCGGACCGTCGGACGCATCGATCTGGATCATCATCTGATGCCTGATCCGGTCGGTGAGGCCCTTTCCGTGATGCTGGACCGGATCGAATTCCTCGAAGCGCAGCTCGCTCACATCAGGCAGAAGGTGCGCCAGGGGCCGCCGCCTCCGGCGCCGACCTCCTTGTGCGAGGTTGATCCGATTTCGAGTCAAGGAGCAAAGCAATGACTGCGGCATCGCCGAACATTCTGGACGAACTGAAGAAGACCTCCGCTGCCGAGGAGTTCTTCAATCTGCTCGGTGTCGACTATGATCCCAAGGTCCTGAATGTCTGTCGGCTGCATATCCTGCGGCGAATGGGACAATATCTCGTCAGCGAGGACTTCTCCGAGGTTTCCAACGAGGATGTCGCAGCCCGCTGCAAGTCGTTCCTGGAGCAGGCCTATCAGGACTTCCTCGTCTCGACGCCGCTCGACCAGCGGGTGTTCAAGGTGCTCAAGGAGGCGGTGGCGCCGCCGAAACCGGCTCCAAAGCCGTTCGTGTCACTGACGACGCTCAAGTAACGCATGAACTGACGATCGCTCCCGCGCGCCGCCAGCACCACTGGCGGCGCTTCTGCTTTCAGGCGAGCCGTGCGCGTTCAAGTTCCTGTCGCATTCCCGACGCGTGTTGCTTGCGACGTGTCGGACCTCGGCGGCAAGTTCTCAGAAGCAGATCAGGTTCATGCGCCAAGGTGTTGAATCCGTGCCGATAATCATCGCGGCCGAAACTGGTACGACAATTGCTGTCCTGATCGCAGGACTACACACCCGGAGTGATCGCATGCATATCGTCGTCTGCATCAAGCAGGTTCCGGACTCCGCGCAGATCCGCGTTCATCCGGTGACCAACACCATTATGCGCCAGGGTGTGCCGACCATCATCAACCCCTACGACCTGTTCGCGCTCGAGGCGGCGCTGCAACTGCGCGACAAGTTCGGCGGCGAAGTGACGGTGTTGACGATGGGGCCTCCATCCGCCGAGGACTCGCTGCGCCGGGCGCTGACCTACGGGGCCGACCGCGCCGTGCTACTTACCGATCGCTTCTTTGCCGGCGCCGATACGCTGGCAACCACCTACGCACTTGCGACAGCCATTCGCAAGATCAGCGAGACCTTTGGTGCGCCGGACATCGTGTTCACCGGCAAGCAGACGATCGATGGCGACACCGCGCAGGTCGGCCCGGGCATCGCCAAGCGTCTGGGCCTGCTGCAACTGACCTATGTGGCGAAGATCAACGAGGTCGATCCGGTTGCCCGCACCATCGAGGCCGAGCGGCGCTCCGAAGGCGGCGTCCAGGTGCTGAAGACCAAGTTGCCGTGCCTGGTCACAATGCTGGAGGCGACGAACGAGATCTCGTCGCGGCGCCATGGCCGATGCACTCCGTGCGGCGCGCGCCCAGATCGTCACCTGGAGCGCCAAGGACGCCGGCGTCGAGGACATTTCGAAGTGCGGCCTGAAGGGCTCGCCGACCATCGTGAAGCGGGTCTTCGCGCCGTCCCCCGGGCAGAGAAGGCAACCATGGTCGACTTCTCGAACCGCGCGCCGGCCGACGCGCTGATCGAGGAATTGTTCAAGCGGCAGCCGAAGCTCGAAGCCGAGCTGACGACGTCGGCACACGGCTTCTGATCCAGACGGCTTTTGACGGACCAAGGGACGACGATCATGAGCGAACCCACCAAAGCACCGCCCGCCGCAGCCGGTCGCGCCGCGACCAAGAAGGAGCTGCCGGAGCATTTCAAGGCCTACAAACACGTCTGGGTGTTCATCGAGCAGGAGCGCGGCCAGGTTCACCCGGTATCCTGGGAGCTGATGGGCGCCGGGCGCAAGCTCGCCGACAAGCTGAAGGTCGATCTCGCGGCCGTCGTGATCGGACCTCCCGGAGACGCCGTGCAGCACGCTGCCGCGGAGTCGTTCTGCTATGGCGCCGATCTCGCCTACATCGTCGCGGACAGCGTTCTCACCGACTATCGCAACGAAGCCTACACCAAGGCGCTGACCGACGTCGTCAACACCTTCAAGCCGGAAATCCTGCTGCTCGGCGCCACCACGCTCGGCCGCGACCTCGCAGGCTCCGTGGCGACGACGCTGCTCACGGGTCTGACCGCCGACTGCACCGAACTCGACGTCGACGCCGACGGCTCCCTGGCCGCGACGCGGCCGACCTTCGGCGGCTCGCTGCTCTGCACGATCTATACGCTGAACTACCGGCCGCAGATGGCGACCGTCCGCCCGCGCGTGATGCCGATGCCGGACCGCGTCGAAAAGCCCGCGACCCGGATCATCGAGCACAAGCTCGGTCTCGTCGAAGAGGACATCGTCACCAAGGTGCTGTCCTTCATTCCGGATCGCGATTCCGCCAAGTCCAATCTTGCCTATGCCGACATCGTCGTGGCCGGCGGGCTCGGGCTTGGCTCGCCGGAGAACTTCCAGCTCGTCAAGGGGCTCGCTTCGGTGCTCGGCGCCGAATTCGGCTGCTCGCGGCCGCTGGTGCAGAAAGGCTGGGTGACCTCCGATCGGCAGATCGGCCAGACCGGCAAGACCATTCGGCCCAAGCTGTACATCGCGGCGGGAATCTCCGGCGCGATCCAGCATCGGGTCGGCGTCGAGGGGGCCGACCTGATCGTCGCCATCAACACCGACAAGAACGCGCCGATCTTCGACTTCGCGCACGTCGGCATCGTCACCGACGCGATCCGGCTGCTGCCGGCGCTCACCGAGGCATTCCGCGCACGTCTGTCGCCGCATTCGCGCGACCGCATCGCAAGCTAGGCACCAGAGAGGGAGCAGGGCAATGATCGAGGAACGTTTCGACGCGATCGTCGTGGGCGCCGGCATGGCCGGCAATGCGGCTGCGCTGACCATGGCCCAGCGCGGCATGAAGGTGCTGCAGCTCGAGCGCGGCGAGTATTCCGGCTCGAAGAACGTGCAAGGCGCGATCCTTTACGCCGACATGCTGGAGAAGCTGATTCCGGACTTCCGCGAGGAAGCCCCGCTGGAGCGCCATCTCGTCGAGCAGCGCTTCTGGATGCTCGACGACAAGTCGCATGTCGGCCTGCACTACAAGTCGGACGACTTCAACGAGGAGAAGCCGAACCGTTACACCATCATCCGTGCCCAGTTCGACAAATGGTTCTCCTCTAAGGTCAAGGAAGCTGGCGCCACCGTGCTGTGCGAGACGACCGTGACCGAGCTCGCGCAGGATGCTTATGGCAAGGTGATCGGTGTCAAGACCGATCGGCGCGATGGCGAGATCCATGCCGACGTCGTCGTGCTGGCCGAGGGCGTCAACGGCCTGCTCGGGACCCGCGCCGGCCTGCGCGAGCGGCCAAAGCCGGAGAACGTCGCGCTGGCGGTGAAGGAGATGCACTTCCTGCCGCGCGAGACGATCGAGGCGCGCTTCAATCTGAAAGGCGACGAAGGTGCCGTCATCGAGGCCGTCGGCACGATTTCCCGCGGCATGACCGGCATGGGCTTCATCTATTCCAACAAGGAGTGCATTTCGCTCGGCATCGGCTGCCTCGTCTCCGACTTCCAGAAGACCGGCGAGACGCCATACGGCCTGCTCGAGCGGTTCAAGCAGCATCCGTCGGTGGCGCCGCTGATCGAGGGGTCGGAAGTCAAGGAGTACTCGGCGCACCTGATTCCCGAGGGCGGCTTTAACGCCATCCCGCAGCTCTGCGGCGATGGCTGGGTGGTGGTCGGCGATGCCGCCCAGCTCAACAATGCCGTTCACCGCGAGGGATCCAATCTCGCGATGACCTCGGGGCGCATCGCGGCTGAGGCGATCTTCCAGGTGAAGTCGCGCCGCGATCCGATGACCAAGGAGAACCTCGCTCTCTACAAGAAGATGCTGGAGGACTCGTTCGTCATCAAGGATCTGAAGAAATACAAGGACATGCCGGCGCTGCTGCACAACCAGTCGCAGAACTTCTTCCTGACCTATCCGCAGCTCGTCTCCAAGGCGATGCAGAACTTCGTGCGCGTCGACGGCACGCCGAAGAAGGAGAAGGAGAGCAGCACCGTGCGCTCCTTCGTGAATGCAAGGTCATGGACCGGCCTGTTCGGCGACGCCTTCAGGTTCGCCCGGGCGTGGCGATGATTGGTGAATGAACGAAACAGCTTAGGCGAGGGAGATCAGGCATGAGCACGGACGTCGCAGTCAGGGTCGAAGACAAGCTGTTCTACAATCGCTATCAGGTCGATCCCGGCCGGGCCCATATCAAGGTCCGTCCGCATACGACGCCGACGCCGCAGTTGAAGGCGCTTCTCAAGGCCTGCCCGGCGCGTTGCTACGAACTCAACGACAAGGGCCAGGTCGAGATCACGGTCGACGGCTGCATCGAATGCGGCACCTGCCGGGTCATCGGCGAGGCCAGCGGCGACATCGAGTGGAGCTACCCGCGCGGCGGCTACGGTGTGCTGTTCAAGTTCGGCTGATGTCCGTCAGATCGCGCAGGTCGACGGCGCCGCAAACCCGTGCCGGATCATCAATCCTATATTATGTTTGATATAGGTCATTGAGTTCGAACGCATGTTCTGCTTACATCCGGCTGCAGCAACGAGGCTGCAATGGATGAGGAACAGCACGTGAAGCTGAGCGCACGAAACGTCTTGCCGGGACGGATCATCTCGGTTGAAAAGGGCACGACCACCGCCCACGTCAAGGTCGAGCTCGCCCCGGGGCTTACGGTCTTCTCGGCGATCACCAACGAGGCGGTGGAGGAGCTCGCGCTTGCCGTCGGTGACAGCGTCTCCGCCGTCATCAAGTCGTCGGATGTGATGATCGGAAAATAGGAACGTTGCGCCGATCAGCCGCGCGATGCGCGGCGCGCGCGCAAGCCGAGCCACCAGGCTTCCAACGCGGAACGTGACGGCTGCAGCAGCGTGCCGAAGTCGCCCGCGAAGGTCCGCCAGTCGTCGATGCATTTCTGCGGCACGGCCGTCAGCACCGGAATACCCGACGTGATTGCGTCGGCCAGCTCGCCGCGCAACCCGCTTCCGGAAGCCTCCTGCTTGGAGAACTTGTTGATCACGATGAGGTCGGCATGGGTCGCGATGGCGCGGTGAACGGCCATGCCGGCTTCGGCAAGGCCCGCGGTGTCGAGCTTGCAGGCCGTCGATCCGGTGCCGAGATCCTGACAGATCGAGATCGTGTCGCCATTGGCGAGATCGATCACGTCCATACCGCTCTTCTTGCCGGCGTCGTCTCTCGTATTGCGCTGAACGATGCCGCCGACGCGGACGCCCCGTTGCAGAAGCTCCTGGGCAAAGGCGTCCAGCAAGGCATCGGCATCGTCGCCCGGTCCATAGAGAATGGCAGCAAGACGGGGCTGATTGGGCTCAGCGGGAGCAGGAAGATCGTACGAGATCATGCGGGGCCTGGCGATCGGAGACGGGCAGCAGGGTTTATATAGAGGATGCAGCCTGTGGAGAAAGAGCAGATGTCGCGCGCGCCGACCACCGCTACGCACAATGATCTCGAAGCTCTGCTCCGCGACGATGTCCCGTATGGCGACCTGACGACGGAGGCGCTCGGGATCGGCGCGGAGCCGGGCGTGATGCATTTTGCTGCGCGCGGCCGCATGGTGTTGGCCCTGGCCGAGGATGCGGCGGCCTTGATCGAGCTCACGGGCTGCCATGTCGAACTGTTCGCCGGCAGCGGAACGGTGCTGGAGGAGGGGCTCCGATCCTCCGTGCAGAGGGCGCCGCGGCAGGCCTGTTGCGGAGCTGGAAGGTGGCGCAGACGCTCATCGAGATCTGGTCCGGGGTCGCCACCGGGGCGGCTGCGATCGTCGGCGCGGCGCGCGCGATCAGGCCCGGCATTGCGGTCGCCTGCACGCGCAAGAACGTCCCCGGGACCAAGCCGTTCGCCGTCGCCGCGGTGAAGGCGGGGGCGCGGTGATGCATCGGCTCGGCCTGTCGGAGACGGTGCTGGTGTTTCCGGAACACCGGACGTTTCTCGGCGATGCGCCGCTTGCCGATGTCGCCGAGCGGTTGCGGCGGAGCGCGCCGGAGAAGCGGATCGTGATCGAGGTCAACACTGTCGAGCAGGCCGTCGCCGCCGCCGTGGCCGGCTTCGACGTCATCCAGGCCGAGAAATTTCCGCCTGCCGAGGTCGCTGCGCTGACGGAGCGCATCGCCATCAGCGCTGCGCTACAGCGGCGGCCGATCATTGCGGCCGCGGGTGGCGTGAACGCGCAGAACGCGGCCGCCTATGCTGCGGCGGGGGCAGACGTGCTGGTCACCTCGGCGCCCTACCTCGCGCGTCCCTGCGACGTGCAGGTGCGGATCAGCCCTGCCTCAGTCACGGCTTGACCGTACGACCCGGCTACTGGGGGTGCCGCGGAGCGGCGCGCTTCTGGCGGTTGGCTCGCCATTCCATGAATTCACGGAACAACCGCGGATCGGCCGAAACGCCGCTCGCCTGCAGATCGTTGGCCTGTGCATTCGCCCCCAGCATCTGGGGAGGCGGCGTATTGCGATCGAGCCAGTCCTGTGCCGTCTTGAATCGTGTCCAGCCCGCGATCGGCGCCAGCGGCGCAACCTCCTGCCATTTCGGGTGGTATGGCGGCCGCTGCAGCGCCTGCATGTTGCTGAAGAAGGCTTCGACCAGCAGAGACAGCCGGCGGTGACGGTCGCTGCCGGCCGGCCAGTTGAACGACGCCAGCACGGCCTCGGCCGCGATCGTGTTCACCGGCGCCGAGGCGCCGACGAGGTTCGGATAGTCCTCGGCGGACAATTGCGCCGGCAGATAGTCGTCGTGCAGGGCCTTGTCGTAGTCGACGGGCACCAGATGCAGATTGGGATCGCTGACCTGGCTCAGCCATTGCACCGGCTTGCCCTCGACCGTGATGATCGCGTCGATGTCGCCCTTGCGCAGCATGTCCAGCGCCAGCCGCGGCTCGATATAGAGCAGATGCGGCCTGATCCCGAGGCGCTCGAACACGTTGATCGAGGTGACGAAGGTGCCGCCGTCGGGCAGGTCGACGGCGATGGTCTTGCCGTCGAGCTCGCTCAGGCTGGTGATCGATCTCGGCGCCAGCACGTGCATCTCCTCGTTGAACAGCTTGGTGACATAGACCAGCTGTTCGCGGATGTTGTTGGCGAAGTCCTTGCGCTCGAGAAAGGCCAGGGTGTCCTTGCGGATGATGCCGGCGTCGACGCCGCGCAGCAGCAGGATGTCGGCGACCGATTGCACCGAGCCGCGGCCGATCACGGGAAGGATGCGCAGCTCCGTCCCCTTGTCGAGCGCCGATGCGAGGTCCGCGCCCATGTTGGCGTAGGTGCTGCCGAACGAGCCGGTCATCAGGGTGACGGTATTGGCATTCAGCTGGTTGGCCAGATCGCGCTTCGCCGTGCCGTAACGGAAGATGGTCTTGAAGGAATCGCTGACGCTGCCGGGATCGATACCGCTCCGGACCGGACCGAAGCGCTGCCACTTGCCGCCGGTGAACTGCATCATCTGCATCTGCTCCAATGGCGCGTGATCATAGGGGCTGGTGTTGACGGTGATGCCCGGCGTCAGCATCGGCAATCTGAGGCTCTTCAGGGATGCCGCCTGCTTCATGATGTTGTCGCGCGACAGGTCGTCGCCGCAACTCCGCAACACTGCGACCATCGCGTTTGCCGCGAGGTAGCCGAAGGTCGCAAGACCGTTGCTTCTCGGTACGTCGGGCAAATAGCTGTCCATGAACGCGGACCATTCGCGGTAGGATGGATCGCCAGCAGCCGCGGCCTCCTCGCCCTCGTAGTAATAGCCCGCGGACAAGATGCCTTCGGCATTCTGCAGGCCGGCCGGCTGCATCACGGCGGAGACCGATTCCGAGACCGTCGAGATGATGTGGTCTGGACGCCAGCCGAGCTCGGCCGCGCGGCGGATCGCCATCACGGCGAATTTGGGCGTGGTCACGTCGAAGAAGATGTCGGCGCCGGATGCCTTCAACGTGGCGATCTGCTGATTGACGTTGGCGTCCGTCACCTTGTAGCCGGCTTCCGCGACGATCGGAAGCTTGCCGCCCAGGCCGTCCTTCAATCCCTTGACGTAGTCCTTACCGAAATCATCGTCCTGATAGAGAATCGCGATCTTGCCGCGGCTGTGGGTCTCCAGCAGGTACTGGGCATAGACGTGCGCCTCGGCTTGGTAGCTTGGCTGAAAGCCCATGGTCCACGGAAAGTCGTGCGGCTGGTCCCATTGCGAGGAGCCGGATGCCACGAACAATTGCGGGACTTTGTTGGCGTTCAGATAGGGACGGACGGCAAGGTTGGGAGCCGTGCCCAGGCTCGCAAACATCAGCAGGACGTTGTCCTCCTCGACGAGTTTGCGCGTCATCTCCACCGTCCTCTGCGGAGCATAGCCGTCGTCGTAAGAAATGAAGTTGACACGCCGGCCGTTGATGCCGCCCTCGGCATTGATCTTGTTGAAGTAGGCCGCGATCGTCTTGCCGATGACGCCATAGGCGAGAGCCGGGCCGCTATAGGGCATGGTGTTGCCGATGCGGATCTCGTTGTCGGCGGCGACCGCTCGATGCCCGGCCAGCGCCAGTGTAGCGGACAGAGCCAGGGCGAGGCATGCGGCTGTTCGAGAGCGGCCGTTCTTTGCGTCCCGTGGTTTGCGACGTCGGCTCCATCTAGCGGCCAAGCAGGCGCGAGCTGCGGCATGGATGCCCTGCATCACCAGTCCTCCCATCGATAATTTGGTTCAGAGCGCAGCAGATCGCGGCCGCCCGTCCCGCCGGGAGCGGTCCGGGTCGCGTCTCGAGCGCTCCGAGATTTATGCGTCAGCGCGCCGCCGAGATGCGTCGGCTGGCTTCCGGCGATCCTTGCTCCGCGGCCCTCAGATACCAGGCCCGCGCCTTGGCTGCGTCGGGAACGGCACCGAGCAACCGTGATTTCGTCAGTTCGGCCGGGTCGTAGGTGCGCGCGAGCAGGAGGGAAGCGTCCGCAATGCCGGCGTCGGAAAGCCGCGTCAGGATCAGCCGCGCGCTGGCGACGTCGCCAGCGGCGAGCAGGTCGCGTCCGCGCTTCATCAGCGCGTCGACCTCGTCTCGCGGCAGCGGAACGGTCGGACGAGGCGAGGCCATTGGGAGCGCAGGGGAGGGCGGCGAGACCGCCGGTGCGGCGGCCGGCGCTGGCGACGTTGGCGTCGAGGGCCATGGCCGCATCGCCAGTTCTGTACTGCTGGGAGCCGCGAGCGCGGCGACCGTCTGCGGGGGTCTTCCTGGGCGACCTTGGCTTCCGCGGGATCGATCTGGGCCAGGCTTTCCAGCACGGCGGTCGGCATGATCGGGCTCTTGCTGCCCGGTGTCGGCCCGCCGTTCTCGAAGGAGACCATGTTGACCACCATCATGGCGATGGAGGCCGCGATGCCGACGGCGGCGCCGATCTTGATGATGCTGCTCAGCCGCAACGATTTGTCCGGATCCTCCGGCGGCAGGGGCATGACCACGGGATCGAGCTTCGCGC
Organism: Bradyrhizobium oligotrophicum; assembly: GCA_050641875.1. Lineage (GTDB taxonomy): Bacteria > Pseudomonadota > Alphaproteobacteria > Rhizobiales > Xanthobacteraceae > Bradyrhizobium > Bradyrhizobium oligotrophicum_B. Next base: position 310,222 of record CP192619.1, on the reverse strand, counting down.
TCCAGGCGCGATGCACCTCCTCATCGTCGAGGTCAAGGGCCGCCGGCCGCGCCGGCAGGGAGCTTGGCCGGGACACCAGATGATGCGGCAGGGGCATGCCGTCGGCAGGCGGATCGAACGTCGTCGGGCCGGCCTCCGCCTGGCGGCGGCGCGGCGCATATCTGCGGAGCTCTTCGTTCGCCCAAGGCGGCGCTGGTTTCGCCGGATCGTTCTGATCTGGAGCACTCATCACTAGCCTCCTGTCTCCGACGAACGGGTCGTGGGAGATAGCTTCAGGACGTCGGGCGCGCGCGGTCCAACCGAAGCGCACATGATGCGACATCGGGGACATTGCATCAACGCTTCCGTCGAGACCGACAGGTCCGGTTTCCTTCCGACATGCACGCCATCGTTTTCGCGCGCCCTGGTCACAATCGATGTTGCTTGGTCCCTAAGCTGATCAATGTTCTTGTCGGGAAGGGTGAGTAGGTAAGGCTATTTGATGGAAATTTCCCGGCGCGCCGCATCGGTGATTGCTCGCAATGCGCGAGACCGAGGGCGAGTTCTGCGCTTTGCGGAAAGACCGGTTGGAGTATCAGGGTGCCGTAGCCGTCTCGACTTTGCCGCGAGGTCAGGGGCTTAGCCGATCGAGGAGTTGCAGGCGCGTCGCGAAATTTTGCAACTCAGGCGAGAAATTGCAAAAGCAAATGCGGCCGGACAATGCCGGCCGCATTCACATATCCGATCGATTCTTATTCCGCCGCCAGCGCGACGGACACACACGCGGCTTCGATCGCAACGGCAACCGACTGGATGATGGCGGCAAAGCGCACGGCGGTCTGGATCGTGGCCGCGGGCACGCCCGCATCCTGCAGGACCTTCTCGTGCGAATCGATGCACGTGCCGCAGCCATTGATGGCGGACACCGCGAGCGACCACAGCTCGAAATCGGCCTTGTCGACGCCGGGGTTGGCGATGACGTTCATCCGCAGCCGGGCCGGTATCGTCGCGTACTCCTTGTTCGAGGCAAGGTGCACGAAGCGATAGTAGACGTTGTTCATGGCCATGATCGCGGCGGCCGATTTCGCCGCCGCCAAAGCGGCAGGCGACAGCTGCGCGGCCGCAACCGATCTCGAAGGCCGCAACGACGTTCGGATTGCGAGTCGCAATCGCGCAGGCGACGAACAGGCCGTACTTCGCCTGCGGCGACAGCGTCTCGTCCGACGCCATGGACGACAGATTGAGCCTGACGTCCTTGGCGAAGTCCGGGATCTGGTCCTTCAGTTGCTCGATCGACATGATCAGGCGACCTTCAGGGTCTCGCCGCCGACTTCGCGGTTGCACGGGCAGAGCTCGTCGGTCTGCAACGCGTCGAGCACGCGCAGCGTATCCTTCGGCGCGCGGCCGACATTGAGGTTGGTCGCATAGACGTGCTGGATGGTGTTGTCGGGATCGACGATGAAGGTGTAGCGGTAGGCGACGCCGTCCGGCGAACGGACGCCGAGACCGTCGACCAACGCGCCCTTGGTGTCGGCGAACTGCCAGATCGGCAGCTTGTGCAGATCCTTGTGGTCGCGGCGCCAGGCGAGCTTGCAGAACTCGTTGTCGGTCGAGCCGCCGAGCACCACGGCATCGCGGTCCGCGAAGTCCTTCGCCAGGCGCGCGAACTCGGCGATCTCGGTCGGACAGACGAAGGTGAAATCCTTCGGATAGAAGAAGATGATCTTCCACTTTCCGGGGAAGCTGGCCTCGGTCAGGGTCTCGAAGGCGCTCTCGCCCTTTTCCTCCTGAAGATGAAAGCCGGGTTTCACGCCGACGATTTCAAACGATGGCAGCTTGCTTCCAATTCCGAGCATGTCGCACTCCAAGAAAATTATTGCGCTGCAATAGCGAGGCGCATTGTGCATTGCAAGCGATATGCCATTCGTTTTTAGTATCAGGGGATTGTCGAAACTCCGACACTTGGCGGCAAGATGCTGCAAGTGCGAGGTCGTGGCGATGGGGAGCTTGTCGGTGGAGCCCGCTTGCGCGGTCTCGAACGTCGGCTTCGTGACATTGCGATCGGACATCAAGCGGCGCAGCCGGAGGGCGCGCGTCGTCGCCACGACAAAGGGAGGTTGATATCCGGCTGGATCGGAGTGCCATGCGACCTCGTGTTGACGGTCGAGACGGCGGCCGACGTGCAATTTCTTTGTGCGGCCGAAGTGGCAAAATTGACATTATCGCCTTTGTTGCGATGCACGTTTGACCACGGCGACTCCCTAAGCGGCAGCAAGGCGACAAGCCGTCGGCAGATGACGGCGCGGCACGGCGCAAGGTGTCGCACAGCGCACAGTGTTGTCAGCTTTTCAGCAGATCGCGTCTGTTATTTCGCCTTGCTGCACGACGACCCGACCATAGTCTCCTCGCAGATTTTCATCGGCCTGGGAGGAGTTCATCACCATGAGCGAAACTGTCTCGGCATCAACTGCAAGCGCGAGCCTGTCGATCAATCGACGACGGTTTCTGGCGACCTCAGCCGCGCTCGCGGCAGGGTGGGGAGCGCCTTCGCTGCTCGGAACCAGGAGCGCGACGGCGGCGGGACTGAAGACGGTCCGCTTCAGCGAGGCCGTGCACAATCTCGGCTATATCAATCTCTACGTCGGCATGCACGCCGGCATCTTCAAGAAGAACGGCCTGGACATGCAGGTGAGCGCTGCCGGCGGCGACACCCAGACCTTCGCCGCGGTGCTCGGCGGCTCGGCTGATTTTGCCATCGGCGACGCGACCATGGCGCAGATCTCGCGTGAGAACGGCGGTCCCGGCGTGGTCGTCGGGACGGTCGTGCAACGCGCGCACTATTTCGGCGTCTCCAAGACGCTCGAGCCGATCACCGATCCGAAGGCGTTCAAGGGCCTCAAGATCGTGACCTCGCCCGAGCCGAACACCAACTACAGCGTGGCGAAGCGCCTTCTGGAGAAGGCGGGACTGAAGGTCGGTGTCGACGCGACCATCGTCCCCGTCAACCCCGGCACCGAGATCGCCGCGATGCTGGCGGGTCAGGCCGACATCGCGATCGCCTATCAGCCTAGCGTGGCCGCGGCGGAGGCGCAGGGCGCCAAGGTCGTGTTCGACTTCTCGAACTACATCGGTCCGTTCTGCAATACGGGGATCATGGTGTTGCCGACCACAATCCAGAAGGATCCCGAGATGGTGCAGGCGCTGGTGACCTCGTTCGAGGAAGCCTCGCGCAAGACCTACGCCGACCCCGCCTTCTCCAAGGAAGTCGCACGCAAGGAGTTCCCGGATCTGCCCGGCGAGGTCGTCGACAAGGCGATCGACGCTGAGCTGAAATATCTCATTCCGGCGCAGTCGGTGATCACCAAGACGGACCAGTGGGCGAACCTGATGGAGATGCAGGTCTATCTCGGCAACGCCAAGGGCTCGGTGCCGTTCGACCAGATCATCGACAACTCCTTTGCAGAGAAGGCGATCGCTAGCCTCAAATGACCGAGGTAACCGGCATGATACCAGCAGCGCCGGGCGCCGTCGCAGCGCCCGCGCCACCGCTCGTCGTCGAGCACGTTGCCAAGAGCTACGAGCTCGACGGCGGCCGCGCGGTGCCGGTCATCGGCGATCTCAGCCTGACGTTGAGAGAGGGGAGATCGTCAGCATCGTCGGGCCTTCCGGCTGCGGGAAGACGACGCTCCTGAACACGTTGTGCGGATTGTTGACGCCAGATGCCGGACATATCCGTTGGCACGGCCGCGAGATCGCCGGCCAGCCGCAGAATGTCGGCTACATGCTGCAGAAGGATCTGCTGCTGCCGTGGCGGACCGCGCTCGGCAATACCATGCTGGGACTCGAGATCCGTGGCGTGCGGGCCGCCGAGGCAGAGGGGCGCTGTCGCGCCTTGCTCGACCAGCTCGGGCTTCACGGCTTTGCCGATCACTATCCGTCGACCTTGTCCGGCGGCATGCGCCAGCGGGTGGCGCTTGCGCGCACGCTCGTCAATGAGCCAGACGTGCTGCTGCTCGACGAGCCGTTCGCCGCGCTGGATTTCCAGAGCAAGCTCCTGATCGAAAACGACACCGTCGGACTGGTCCGGCAGGGCCGACGCTCGCTGCTGCTGATCACCCACGACATCGAGGAGGCGGTGTCGCTCGCGGACCGGGTGATCGTGCTGTCGAAGCGGCCGACGCAGATCAAGGCGGTCTATGACATCGCGCTCGGCAGCGAGCGCCGCGACGTCATCTCCGTGCGGCAGACGCCGGGCTTCAGCGATTACGTCCGCAGCATCTGGGCCGATCTCGACGTGGTGCTGCAATGACCGTCGACATCGACGCTGCGCCGGTCCACTCAGCCGCGACGCCGGCCTCGAACGAACGGACCGTCCGCGCCCCGGCGTCGGGGCGTCGATGGCTGCGCCTGCGCACCACGCTTGCCGTGCTCGTCACTCAGCTCCTCGTTCTCGCGGCCTTCCTCGCCTTCTGGGAATATGCGACCGGGCAGAACAAGACCGCCGCCTTCATGTTCGGCTCGCCGTCCGCCATCTTCAGGTTTCTCTCGCAGATGGCCCATGACGGCAGCCTGTGGCGCGACACCTCCGTCACCGGGCTGGAGACGCTGCTCGGCTTCTTCGTCGGCAATTGCATCGGCACATTGATCGGGCTGTCGCTGTGGTATTCGCGCTTCGTGTCGCGCGTGGTCGAGCCGTTCGTGATTGCGCTCGGCTCGATTCCGATCATCGCGCTCGCGCCGATCATCATCATCTGGTTCGGCACCGGGCTGATCTCGAAGGTCGCGATGTCGACTTTGTCGGTCGTGATCGTTGCGCTGGTGACCTCCTACAAGGGCGCCACCGGCGTCGATCCCGACCAGATCAATTTGTTCCGCACTCTCGGCGCGTCCAAGTTCCAGATCTTCCGCAAGCTGGTGGTGCCGGCGTCGCTGACGGACATCTTCGCGGGGCTGAAGCTCACCGTCGGCTTTGCTCTGATCGGCGCGATCGTCGGCGAGTTCATGTCCTCTTCCGAAGGGCTGGGGCACGCCATCTTCAAGGCCGGGTCGCTCTACGTCATTCCGAAGGTGTTCGCGGCGCTGGTTGCGACGATCGCGCTGGCGCTGGTCCTGACTTTTGCAGTCGGCAAGATCGAGCGGCTGCTGATGCCATGGCGGCGGCAGCCGCGATGACGCAACGACGTTGGAGATAGCAGGGAGTGATCATGTCAAAGCGCATCGGCAAGGCCGGCAACATCAAATACGCGCTGTCGGGCGACAACGAGTTCATCGCGACCGTCGATCCCGGCGAGGTGTTCGTCGTCGAATGCGCGATCAACGTCAACGACGGTACCATCCGCGCGCTCGGCCAGCAGCTGGTCGAGACCGACGTGACGCTGCCTTACGTCAATGGCGCGACCGGCCCGATCGAGGTGCGCGGCGCCAAGCCTGGGGACATGCTGCGGCTCGACATCATCGACGTGGAGCTCGACCGGCTCGGCTTCACCGCGCTGTGGCCGGGCATCGGCATGTTTCCGGACTGGGTCCGGCGCAAGGAGTTCGGCATCCAGACCCGCGTCGTCGCGGTGGAAGACGGCCACGTGCGGTGGAACGAGCACGTGAAGCTCCCGGTCCGGCCGATGATCGGCGTCGCCGGAGTTGCGCCGGTCCATGGCGCGGTGCTGACGGTCGACAATGGCCCGCATGGCGGCAATCTCGACGTCCAGGAGATCACCTCCGGCAATTCGGTGTTCTTCCGCGTCAACAAGGACGGCGCGCATCTCTTCCTGGGTGACTGTCACGCGATCCAGGGCGACGGCGAAGCCAACGGCATGGGCGCGATCGAGATCGCCGCGAACCTCACCGTGAAGGTGTCGCTCGTCAAGGCGCCGGCACGGCTGAACCATCCGCGGATCGAGACGCCGACGCACATCTGCACGCTGGGCTGCGCGCGCCCGCTCGAGGACGCGATGCGCATCGCGTTCGAGGAGATGATCAACTGGCTGGAGGACGATTGGAGGATTCCGGCGCCGGAGGCCTACATGTTGCTCGGCCAGGTCGCCGAGGCGCGCTGCACCCAGGTGGTCAATCCGAAATACACCTACATCTGCAAGGTCAACAAGGCCCTGCTCGCCGGCTATCACGGCTGAAAGCCGATACTGATTGAGGAGACGAACATGGATCTGGGATTGGCCGGCAAGAGCGTGCTGGTGACGGGCGGCAGCAAGGGCATCGGCCTTGCGATCGCGGAACTGTTCGCCGCTGAGGGCGCCGGTGTTGCGATCTGCGCGCGCGACGGGGACGCGGTCGGCAAGGTCGTGACGGCGCTGGCGACGAAAGGCGTGAAGGCCTGGGGGCAGGGGATCGACGTCGCCGATCCCGTGGCATTGAAAGGCTGGGTCGACGGCGCGGCAAGGGAGCTGGGCGCGATTGACTGCGTGGTCTGCAACGTCAGCGCGCTCGCCGTGGGCGACACGCCGGAGACCTGGGAGAAATCCTTTCGCACCGACATGATGCATACGGTCAACGCGATCGCGGCAGCGATTCCTTACCTCGAGCAGTCGAAGTCGGCCTCGATCGTCATCATCTCCAGCGTGTCGGGCTTTGAAGTCGATTTTGCCGCCGGATCCTATGGCGCGATCAAAGGCGCGCTGATCCATTACGCCAAGGGCCTCGCGCACCAACTGGTCGGCAAGGGCATTCGGGTCAACGCGGTATCGCCGGGCAACACCTATTTCGAAGGCGGCATCTGGCAGAACATCGAGACTGGATCGCCGGACCTGTTCAAGACCGCGATGGACCTCAATCCGACCGGGCGCATGGGAACCGCAGAAGAGGTGGCCTACGGCGTCGTGATGCTCGCAAGCCCGCGCGCCAGCCGCATTTCCGGAACCAACCTGATCATCGATGGCGCCCTGACGAAGGCGGTGTAAATCACAGGTGGTTGTCGAGGCGAGCCATGCAGCATGAGAATGCTGCACTGCGGCTGCCGTCCGACTCGCTCTGCGGCCTGAGGAGTTGAGAGCTCCTGAGGCCGTGAGGAGAGCAAGCCATGCAGATGCTCATGCAGCAGCTATCCGGAGTCGTTCCGGACTGGATGGTCGGACCGGGCTTGATCGTCGTTGCGATCGTCGGTGCGCTGCTCGTCCACAAGCTGCTCCGGGCGTTGGTGAAGCGCGCGATCGGCCCCCGGAACTCGATCCTGCTTCCGATCCTGCAGAGAACGGCGGGTCCGGCGCGGCTGGCGCTTTGCCTGATCGCTGTGGCGCTCGTTTTGCCCTTGGCGCCGCTGAGCGAGGGTTGGCGGCGCGCGCTTGCGCATCTGTTCGTGGTGTCGACCATCGCGCTGGTCGCATGGATTACGATCCGCGTAGTCGATATGGTCTCGGCGCGCTATCTGCAGCGCTTCCGCAGCGACATCGCGGAAAACTTTCTCGCCCGCAAGCACGTCACCCAGGTTCGCGTCTTCAAGCGTGTGATCGACACCCTGATCATCATCGTCGCCGTCTCAGCGGCGCTGATGACCTTCGATTCGGTCAGGCAGTATGGCGTCAGCCTGTTCGCCTCTGCCGGCGCCGCCGGCCTGATCGTCGGTCTTGCCGCCCGGCCGCTGCTGAGCAACCTGATCGCCGGCGTGCAGATCGCGGTGACCCAGCCGATCCGCATCGAGGATGCGGTCATCATCGAGAACGAATGGGGGTGGGTCGAAGACATCGCCTCGACCTATGTCGTGATCCGGCTGTGGGACTGGCGGCGCATGGTCGTGCCGTTGTCCTACTTCATCGAGCGCCCGTTTCAGAACTGGACGAGGGATGCCGCCTCGCTCATCGGTTCGGTGATGCTGCACGTCGACTACGCCGCGGACGTGCCGCGGATCCGCAAGCGGTTGGAGGAGGTGGTGCACGAATCGGAGATCTGGGACGGAGCCGTGGTCAATCTGCAGGTGGTCGACACCAACGCGCGGACCATGGAGCTGCGCGCGCTGGTCAGTGCGCGCAATGCGCCGCAGGCCTGGGACCTGCGCTGCGAGGTGCGCGAGAAGCTGATTGCGTTCCTGCAGCGCGAGATGCGCGAAGCCTTGCCGCGTGAGCGTGCTGACATCTCCCCGCCGCTCTCGGTGTTCGACCGCGAGGCGGCGCCGCACTATGCGGCCATGCCGAGCTGACGCCGCTTATCCCCTTGGACGGCCGTGAGCGGCCAGTCTCCGATGATGCGGAAACGCTGGTGTGCGCTGGGCTGGCGGAACAACACAATCCTGTCGATCCGGAGCTCCGTCAGTGACAGTGCCGCGAATCTTTCCTGCAGCATCACCAGGATCGGCGGACGCCGTTCGTCGGACAGCCGGCAGGTCAGCGTCATGTGGAAGCGGAAATCCTCCATGACATAGGGATAACCCCAACGATCGAGATGATCGCGCTGCCGTGGTGTCAGCAGATCCGGCTTGCGCCGAGAACGGTCGTCGGCGGCCATCGGTGCGCGAAACGGCTCGAAGGCCTCGACACAATCGGCCGCGAGCTGTTGCAGCGCCGGTGAGGGCTCGCCGGGGATCATCGCGATGAAGCCGCTGATCGCGTCCACGATGGGACGGATGGCCGGGACGGGTCGCGGCGTGGCCGCGAACTCGGCACAAGCGACGCAGAGGGCGGCTTCGCTCTCCGCATCTGCCAGCTCGAACGGAGCTTTCAAGGTCGCGTGAAAGCCGTATTTGCGCGGGTCTGCGGTCAGCTCAGCCCAGTCTGGAACAGCGCGGACGATCTCGCTCGGAAAGCTGCGGTCATCGCCGCTCCACGCGTCGTATCCGAGCAGGCTCGCGCCGAATTCCGCCAGATTCGCCGTCGCTGGCGGAGCATAATAGATCGCATAGCGCAGAAGACTGGTCATGGTTCGCTACTCCGCCGCCATGACACGCGCCGGCCGGGCGTTCAGCCGGTCTGTCTCGGTGAGATAAACCAGCCGGCCGGACGCGATGACGGCGACGACGCGGGGGCGCAACGGCACGCGATCATCGACCAGAATGACGTCGGCGCGGCGGCCTTCGGCCAGCGTCCCGCGGTCCGCCAGCCCGGCTGCGCGTGCAGGGCCGCCCGAGATCAGATCCCAGGCGCGCGCCAGCGGAAGAACACCTTCGGCTGCGAGCCGATACGCCGCCAGCACCGGTGCGGGATAGTAGTAGTCGGAGGCCAGCACCGAGCAGAGGCCCTTGGCGATCATGTCGCTGGCCCTCGTCCATCCGGTATGGCTGCCGCCACGGACGACGTTCGGCGCGCCGAATACGATGGCGTCGCCCCCTGGGCGGCCTCGCGCGCAGTCTCCTCGTTGACCGGAAACTCTGCGATGGTCACTCCCTGGCTGCGAAATGCCTTGCGCATGGCCGGGCTGTCGTCATCGTGCGACAGCATGCGGACACCAGCCTTGCGTGCGATTTCGGCCAGCCGTGCGATCGAGGCCGGAACGGCATCGGCGCGAGAGGCGATGCGCGCGACCAGCCGGTCGAATTCCGCGCCGGGCAGGCCGGTGCGATCGACCATGCGCTGGCGCTTGTGCGGCTTGTCCAGACTCGCCACCGTCGAATCCATGTGGTCGTTGAAGGCGAACAGGTCGACGCGCCGGTCGGCGAGCCACCGCCCGATCTCCTCCTCGTCGTCGAGATTGAAGGTCTCGTGGCGCAGATGGAAGCGCGTGTCGGCCGCGAGCCGCGGGCGCAGCGCTTCGATCGATTCGAGCAGGCGCCGCGCGTTGTCGGCGCTGCGCAGGCCCGGCTCCCATGACCAGGTCGTCGCGTGAAAGACCGTGGTGATGCCATTGCTGATGGCCTGGCGGTCGCTGTCGATCAGCGCGACGTCGGTCGGAAAATCGACCCCGGCGCGCGGCATCATCTGGCGCTCGAACGCATCGCCGTGGATGTCGACGATGCCGGGGAGCACGGTGAGCCCCTCCGCGTCGACGTCGAGACCCGACCGGCGTCCCAGTGTTCCGATGCCGGCGATGACGTCGCCGGATATGATCAAGGAAGTGTCCACGAGGTCGGAGTCGACGAGGCAGCGGCCCCGCGAGATTGAGATATCGGTCATGGGGCGGCACTCTGCCGTACCGGGACGCGCGCGTCGAGGGCGGCCTCGTATTTGTCGAGAAACGCAGTGACCGCGAGCTTGCGGAAATCCGGCAGCGCCGCGCGCAGCGCCTCGTGCGTCCAATCCCACCACGCCAGATCCAGCAGCCGCTGCTCGACCTCGCGCGAAAAACGGCGCTTGATCGGGCGCGCCGGATTGCCGGCCACGATGGTATAAGCCGGAACGTCCTTGGTGACGATCGCGCCGGCCGCCACGACCGCGCCGGTGCCGATGTTGCGGCCCGGCAGCACGATCGCGCCATGGCCGATCCAGACGTCGTGTCCGATCTGGACGTGATGCTCTCTCCGCCAGGCGAAGAACTCGGCATCGTCGGGCTCGCCGGGAAAATAGGCGCTGGCGCGATAGGTGAAATGCGCCTGCGTCGCCCGCTGCATCGGGTGGTTGCCCGGATTGATCCGGGTCATCGCCGCGATCGAGCAGAACTTGCCGATCGCCGTGTACGTGATCTGGGAATCGTTGACCACGTAGGAGTAGTCGCCCATCGTCACCTCCTGCAGGATGGTGCGGGCGCCTATCTCGCAATAGGCGCCAAGCGTCACGTCCTGGAGCTTGGCCGAAGGGTCAACGGTAGGTTCAATCGAAAGCGACTTGCCGGCCATCTCGCGTCCTATCTCTACGCCCGGGGAGGTGTTGGATCTCCCCTATGACAGAGGCGTGACATCTGCATGACCGTCGACCGGCATGTAGCGACCGGCATGTGGACGGATGTGGCGCTGCAGTGCTGCTGTCACATAACTGTAGAATCCAGACGTTAGCGATAGGCCAAAGCGAGGCGTCTGGAGAATTCAATGCTGGTGGTGGATGGCCTGACGTGCCGTTTTGGCATGAAAGCCGCGGTCGACAATGCGTCCTTCTCTGTTGCACCCGGCAGCTTCGTCGGCGTGATCGGGCGTTCCGGCGCGGGCAAGTCGACCCTGCTGCGGTCCATCAATCGCCTGAGCCCGGCGAGCGGCGGTCGCATCCTCTTCAAGGATCTCGATGTGACGGCGCTGCGCGGCCGCGACCTGCGGCAGTGGCGCGCGCGCTCGGCGATGATCTTCCAGCAGTTCAACCTGGTCGGCCGATTGGACGTGCTGACGAACGTCCTGATGGGGCGACTCGCCGAAATCCCGTCGTGGCGCTCTCTGGCGCAGCTCTGGCCGGCGGCGGATGTTGCCATGGCGCTGTCCGCGCTCGAGCAGTTCGACATGGCCGCCCTCGCCGCGCAGCGCGCCGATCAGCTTTCGGGCGGGCAGCAGCAGCGCGTCGCGATCGCGCGCGCGCTGGTCCAGAATCCGGAAATCATCCTGGCCGACGAGCCGATCGCCTCGCTCGATCCGCGCAACACCAAGATCGTCATGGACGCGCTGCTGCGTATCAACAAGCATTTCGGCATCACCGTGATCTGCAATCTGCACTCGCTCGATCTGGCGCGCAGCTATTGCGACCGGCTGATCGGAATGGCGAACGGTCGGGTCGTGTTCGACGATCTGCCGGCGGCGCTCACCGGCCAGATCGCGCGCGAGCTGTACGATCTGGAGGCCGACGAGGTGATGCCGCCGGCGATGCCCAAGGCTCCTGAATCCGTTCCGGCTGTCGGCGAAGTTGCCGTCGCCTGATTGCCTGCGTGCTGCGGGCGCGTCTGTCGTGTCAATCCTGACATCGTCCCCTGAAACTTGAAGGACGTTCCATGATCAATCGTCGTCTCGTTCTGGCCGGTTTGGCCGCTCTGTCGTTCGCGTCGTCCGCCTCTGCCGAGGACTGGCGCGCCAAATATCCGGAGATCACCTTCGCCGCGATCCCGGCCGAGAACGGCTCGGGTGTCGTCGAGCGTTATACGCCGTTCGTGAACTATCTCTCCAAGGAGCTCGGCATCAAGGTCACACTGCGCGTCGCCAATGACTATGCCGCGGTCATCGAGGGCCAGCGCGCCGGCAACATTCACATCGGCTACTATGGTCCGGCCTCCTTCGCCCGCGCGCGCTGACGGGCGTGAAGACGGACGCTTTCGTGATCGACGTCAACTCGGACGGCTCGAAGGGCTATTATTCGGTGTTCTATGTGCTCGCCAAGAGCCCGTACCAGAAGCTCGAGGATCTGAAGGGCAAGAATCTCGGCCTGGTGGATCCGAACTCGACCTCTGGCAACAACATGCCGCGCTTCAAGATGAGCCAGATGGGCATCGACCCCGACACCTATTTCTCCCAGGTCATCTTCACGGGCAGCCATGAGAATGCCGTGCTCGCTCTGGCGCAGGGAACCGTCGACGTCGCCGCAAACTGGTGGAACAACGGAGATGACTCCAACCTGACCCGCATGCTCACCAAGAACATGGTGAAGTCGGCCGACGGCACGCCGCTGAAGAAGGAAGATTTCCGCATCATCGGCAAGTCGGACATGATCATCAACTCGCCCTACGCCTATCTCAGCGACCTGCCCACCGACATGAAGGCCGCAATCAAGCAGGCCTTCCTCGATGCGGCGAAGAAGGATCCGGAAGCCTTCGCCAAGCTGTCCGACGGCAAGAACAAGCCGTGGGAGGCGATCTCGACCGAGGACTACAACAAGACCGTCGAGCTGATCAAATTCGTCGACTCCCTCCGCAAGAAGGGCTCGTAAGCGTTGCATCGGACCGGCGGGACTGCGTCCCCGGACTTCCCGCCGGCCGATTTGCGCTTTTGCACCGACAAACATGTCGTCAGCCGTCGCCATTCTGCCTGAACAGCAGCTCGAACCGTTGCAGCGCGCCTACCGCAAAGCGGTGGCGCGCAAGCGTCTGCGCGCCGCGGTCGTACTGGTTGCGTGCGGCCTCGTGCTGTTCGTTTCAGCCATCGGTTCGGAGGTCAACCTCCGAACGCTCGTCACCTATCTCGGCAACTTCCTCAGCTATTTCGACCGGCTCTTCACGCTCGACGACGGACACCGTGTGTGGACCAATCTGCCGGAATGGCTCTGGGGCCTGCGCAAATGGACGCGGCTTCTCGGCGAGACGATCCTGATCAGCTATGTCGGAACCATGCTCGGCGCGGTCCTGGCGTTTGCATTGAATTTCCTCGCGGCCGAGAACACCTCTCCAGCATCCTGGCTGCGCTTCGCGGTCCGGCGCCTGCTCGAGTTTGCCCGCACGGTGCCGGGCATCGTGTTCGCTCTGATTTTTGTCATGGCCTTCGGATTGGGGCCAATGGCCGGCGTATTCGCAATCGCGATCCACTCCTGCGGTGCGCTCGGCAAGCTGTTTTCGGAGGTCGTCGAAAACGTCGACATGAAGCCGGTCGAGGGGATCCGCGCCACCGGTGCCGGCTGGCTGTCGTGCATGCGCTTTGCCGTCCTGCCGCAGGTCGTCGCGGGCTACACGAGCTACACGTTGCTGCGGTTCGAGATCAACGTCCGCGAGGCGTCGGTGATGGGCTTCGTCGGTGCGGGTGGCATCGGCCAGGAGCTCGTCGTCGCGATCCGCAAGTTCTATTATTCCGACGTCAGCGCGATCCTCGTTCTGATCATCCTGACGGTGTTTGCCATCGATATCGGTACCGGGCTGCTGCGCAGCCGTCTCTTCGGCAGCGAAGGCCGGGCATGATGCGAAAGCTGGATGAGATCGATACCGCTGCGCTGCGATCGCGGTACCCCGGCGTGTTCGAGCGGCCGGCGTCCGCCCGTCTGGCGACGCCGCTGGTGGTTGTTGCCGCGATGGGGATCTTCGTGTTCGGGCTCGTCGACCTCGGCTTCTCGCCGACGAAGCTATGGACCGGCATCAGCCAACTCGGCTGGATCACCCTGATGATGCTGCCGCCGGATCCCGGCGCGTCGCTGCCGACCTATCTGAAATCGATGGGAGAAACGCTGTCGATTGCCATGCTCGGCACGACGCTCGCGGCCGTGCTCGCGCTGCCCGTCAGCCTGCTCGCCGCGCGCAATATCGTTCCGTCCGCAATCTTCCGCTTTCCGGTCCGGCGATTGTTCGACAGCATCCGCGGCGTCGATACGCTGATCTGGGCGCTGGTCTGGATCAACGTCGTTGGACTCGGTCCGTTTGCCGGTGTGCTCGCGATCGCCGTGTCCGACTTCGGCGCGTTGGGCAAGCTGTTCTCGGAGGCGATCGAAGGGGCCGACCGGCGACAGGTCGAGGGCGTTCGCGCTGCCGGCGGCAGCCCGCTGCATGAGATCCGCTTCGGCCTGCTGCCGCAGGTTCTTCCCGTGATTGCCGGCCAGGTGCTCTACTTCATCGAATCCAACACGCGCTCGGCGACGATCATCGGCATCGTCGGCGCCGGCGGCATCGGGCTTCAACTGGCCGAGCAGATCCGCGTGCTGGAATGGCAGAAGGTGTCGTTCCTGATCCTGATGATCCTCGTGGCGGTGGCTGCGATCGACTGGATCTCGGGCAAGCTGCGCTTTGCGATCATCGGTCGCCGCGCAATCGCGTGAGCGGAGCGGCAGCCGGAGGTTGCGATCGTTCGTAGGCTAACGATCAGGCTGCGATGCGGGCCGTGTGCACTGCACCGGCTGTCGCAAATCCTTCATGTGCCGCCTTTAGGGGAAACTCCGGAACTGGCTGTCGTGCCAGCAATACGGAGTCTGTCTTCATGAAGCTCACCCGCCTCGTTCTCGCGCTGCTCGCGCTGTGTGTTGCCGCGTCGTGGCAGCCGGCCAAGGCTGCGGACGTCATCTGCTACAACTGCCCGCCGGAATGGGCCGACTGGGCCTCGATGCTCAAGGCGATCAAGACCGATCTCGGCTACGACATTCCACACGACAACAAGAACTCCGGCCAGGCGCTGGCGCAGATCCTTGCCGAGAAGAGCAATCCCGTCGGCGACATCGGCTATTTCGGCGTCACCTTCGGCATGAAGGCGAAGACGCAGGACGCGCTGGAGGCCTACAAGCCCGCGCACTGGGATCAGGTCCCCGCCGGCCTGAAGGATGCGGATGGCTACTGGACCACGATCCACTCCGGCACGCTCGGCCTGTTCGTGAACAAGGACGCGCTCGGCGGCAAGCCCGTGCCGGCCTGCTGGAAGGATCTGCTCAAGCCCGACTACAAGGGCATGGTGGGCTATCTCGATCCGAGCTCCGCTGCGGTCGGCTATGTCGGCGCCGTCGCGGTTAATCTTGCGCTCGGCGGTTCGCAGGCCAATTTCGAACCTGCCGTTTCGTTCTTCAAGGACCTGCGCAAGAACGATCCGATCGTGCCGAAGCAGACGTCCTATGCGCGCGTCGTCTCGGGCGAGATCCCGATCCTGTTCGACTACGACTTCAACGCCTACCGCGCGAAATATACCGAGAAGGGTAATTTCGAGTTCGTGATTCCCTGCGAAGGCTCGGTGGTCTTCCCCTATGTCGTCGGCTTGGTGAAGAACGCGCCCGACAAGGACAAGGCGAAGAAGGTCATCGACTATCTGCTCTCCGACAAGGGCCAGGCGATCTGGACCAATGCCTATCTGCGTCCGGCGCGCCCGATCGAGCTGCCGGCAGCGGTGAAGAACAAGTTCCTGCCGGACAGCGACTACGCGCGCGCCAAGAGCGTGAACTGGGGCGATATGGAAGCCGCGCAAAAGGGCTTCGTCGATCGCTATCTGTCCGAAGTCCGCTAAAAGGAGCACCGCGCCTCCGCCGGAGACGATCCGGCGGAGGCGCACTTGATCACATGTCGCACAAATCCTTCGTCCGGCTCTGCTTGCTGCCCCTGGGAGCCGTCACCTCGGCATTCTTCCTGTTGCCGATGGCGAGGCTGCTCGTCACCGGCGCCGAGGGACCGCACGGTCTGGCCGAGTATCTCGCGATCATCCTCGAGCCGCGCTACCGGACGACGCTTCTCAACACGCTGGCGCTGGCGGCGGCCACCACGATCGCGACCCTGGTCATCGCGACGATCGCCGGCCTGTTCCTGCAGCGTCACCGGTTTCCGGGCCGCGCGATCCTGGTGGCGATCCTGACGTTTCCGCTCGCGTTCCCGGGTGTCGTGGTCGGCTTCATGATCATCCTTCTGGCTGGCCGCCAGGGGCTGATCGGCGAGGTCTCGTCCCGGCTCACCGGCGACAAGCTCGTATTCGCCTATTCGATCTACGGCCTGTTCCTCGGTTATCTCTATTTCTCGATTCCGCGGGTGATTCTTACGATCATGGCTGCCGCGCAGAAGCTGGACCCCGGTCTGGAGGAGGCGGCCCGATCGCTCGGCGCGAGCCCCTGGGCCGTGCTGCGCGACGTGATCCTGCCGGCGCTGACCCCGGCGCTGATCGCGTCCGGCGCGATCGCGTTCGCGACGGCGATGGGCGCGTTCGGAACGGCATTCACCTTGGCCACGAACATCGACGTGCTGCCGATGCTGATCTACACGGAGTTCACGCTGGCCGGAAACCTGGCCACCTCGGCGGCGCTCTCGGTCGGCCTTGGCCTGATGACCTGGATGATGCTCGCATTGGCGCGCTCCTTCGCCGGCAACTCGGTGGCAGCGGCAGGGTAGGCACGTGCGCGACAGAGTCATCTTCATCCTTCAACTGCTGTTCACACTGCTCGTCGCCGCCTTCCTGGCCGTGCCGGCAGGCCTCTCGATCGCGGCGGGTGTCACCGTCAACTACTTTCGCGGCATTCAGTCCGGCGTGACGCTGCAGTGGGTGGCCCAGGTCTGGGAACTCTACGCGAGCACGATCATGGCATCGATCCTGATCGCGCTGGGCACGCTGGCGGTCACGCTCGTGGTCGGTGTTCCCGCTGCCTATGCGCTGTACGTTCGCGGCGGACGGCTGGCACGGCTGGTCGAGGAGATCATCACCTTGCCGCTCGCGATTCCCGGGCTCGCCATCGCGCTCGCGCTGTTGCTCACCTATGGCGGGGCGGGAAGCTTCCGCCGCTCATGGCTGTTCATCCTCGCCGGCCATGTGATCTTCACGATGCCATTCATGGTGCGGTCCGTCATGGCGGTGTTCTCGACGATCGACGTGAAGTCGCTCGACGAAGGCGCCGCGTCGGTCGGAGCCGCGCCATGGCGCCGCTTCATCGACGTCATCGTTCCCAACGCCGCGCCCGGCATCCTGGCGGGCAGCCTCATGGTGGTGACACTATCTCTCGGAGAGTTCAACCTGACCTGGATGTTGCATACGCCGTTGACCAAGACACTGCCCGTCGGCCTCGCCGACAGCTACGCATCGATGCGGCTCGAGGTCGCGTCCGCCTATACGCTGATCTTCTTCGTCATGATCATCCCGCTGCTGGTGGCCATGCAATGGATCGGCGAGAGAGGAAGCCTGCGGTGAGCACGATGACCCGGCATGGAGCCGCCCTCAAGGTGGAGAATTGCGGCAAGACCTTTGCCGACGGGACGTGCGCGCTCGCGCGCGCCACGCTCGACGTCGCGCAGAGCGAGACGCTGGTGCTGCTGGGGCCGTCCGGCTGCGGCAAGACCACGCTGCTGCGGATCGTGGCCGGGCTCGAAACGCCGGACGCGGGCGGGCGCGTGCTGTTCGACGGCAGGGACCTGACCAGGCAGCCGATCGAGAAGCGCAATGTCGGGATGGTGTTCCAGTCCTACGCGCTGTTCCCCAACATGACGGTCGCGGACAATATCGGCTACGGGCTCAAGATCCGCGGCGTGGCCAAGCAGGAGCGCGCGTCGCGCGTCGCCGAGCTTGTCGCGCTGACGAATCTGGGCGGGCTCGAAGATCGCCGCATCGATCAGCTCTCGGGCGGTCAGCGCCAGCGCGTTGCGCTGGCGCGCGCGGTCGCCATCCGGCCGAGCGTGCTCCTGCTCGACGAGCCGCTCACCGCGCTTGACGCGGCCCTGCGCGAGCGGTTGCGTGGTGAGCTCAACAGCCTGCTGCGCACGCTCGGCATCACGGCGATCTACGTCACCCATGATCAGACCGAAGCCATGGAGCTCGGCGACCGCATCGTCGTCATGCGCAAGGGCGCCATCGCCCAGGTCGGGACGCCGCGCGAGATCTATTTCACGCCGGCCGATCGCTTCGTCGCCGAGTTCGTCGGTGCGGCCAACATCATCGAGGCGCCGATCGACGGCGCCCAGCTCGTTCTGCCGGGAGGACGACAGCCGATCGCCGATCCGGGTCCGCGCAACCAGACGGTGGCGATGATTCGGCCGGAAACGATCGGCATCGTCGATGCGATGGCATCGAGCCTGACCGGCGTGGTCGACAGTGTCCGCTTCGCTGGCGACCGCCAGCGGATCATCGTCCGCGATGCCGCCTCGACTGCACTGGCCGTGGACGCGCCGAATACGATCAAGGTTGCTGCGGGCGAGCGGATCGGCCTGCGGATTGCACCGGACTCCATTCGTCTGCTGCCGGAGAAAGGTTGATCAGCCGATGACCAAGAGCCCCGTCATCATCGCACAGATTTCCGACCTGCACATCAAGGCGCCCGGCCGGCTCGCCTACCGCCGGGTCGATACGGCGCGTGCGCTGGCCCGCTGCATCACGGAGCTCAACCGATTCGAGCCGAAGCTCGATCTGGTGGTGATCTCGGGCGATCTCGCCGACACGCCGTCGCCGGCCGAGTACGATCATCTCAAGGATCTTCTCGCCGGGCTCGAGATTCCATTCGTCGCCGTGCCCGGCAATCACGATTCACGCGAGCTGATGCGCGCGGCGTTTCCGGATACTCTGCATGGTCAACCTACCGGTCCGCTGAACCGGCATGTGGAGTTGGCCGATCTCGATGTGATTCTGCTCGATTCCAGCGTGCCCGGCCATCCGCATGGCGAGCTCGATGAGGCGAGTCTCCAATGGCTCGACACCACGCTGTCCGTCTCCAGCGAAAAGCCGGCCTTGCTGTTTCTGCATCATCCGCCGTTCGCCACCGGCATCTGGCACATGGACCGGCAGAACCTGCGCAACGCCGACGATCTCGCGGCCATCCTCAAGCGCCATCGGCGGGTGCAACTGATCGGATGCGGTCACGTCCATCGCGCGGCGCTGACCCGGTTTGCCGGCATTCCCTGCACGATCTGTCCGGCGCCGAACCATGCCGTCGCCCTCGACCTCGCCGAGCTTCGCCCGCCATCCTTCCGGATCGAGCCGCCGGCCTTTCACCTTCATGCCTGGCTTCCGGGACCGGGATTTGGAACGGTCGTCACGCATCAGGTGCCGATCGGGGATTTCGACGGGCCGCATCCGTTCTTCAATCAGGATGGCACGCTCATCGACTGAGCGCGCAAGAACGGAACACGGTGGCCGGACGTCTGGTCTAGCTCTCGACCTCGAATGTCACGCGCTCCGCGGCGAAGCGCGAGCGCTTGCTGACCAGCGGCGTCCCGTCGGCATCGATGTCGGTGCTGTCGACCACCAGCACCGGGCGGCCGAGTGCGAGGTCGAGCCGTGCGGCGTCGCTGGCGTCGGCGATCGCCGCCGTGATCCTGGTCGCGCCGCGGCGATAGTCGCGAATGCCGTAATGCGCGAGCAACGCCGTCATCGAGCGAACCGAAGCGAAGATGTGACCGGCCTCTGGGAATCGCTCGGCCGACAGCCACGACGTGCTGACGCAGATCGGGGTCTTGTCGGCAAGCCGCAGCGCCTCGATGCGGACCAGCGGTGCGCCCGTCTTCAATCGCAGCTCGCGCGCAAGTTCGCGCGTCGCGGACTCTTCGGACGCGGCGATGAGCTGCCCACGCGGCTCGCGCCCTCCGGCACCCACGATCTCCGAGAACCTGGTGCGCGATCTCAGGGGATATGACAGACGAGGCGCTTCGACATAGGTGCCGCTGCCGCGCTCGGCGCGCACGAGGCCGCGCTCCGCCAAGGTCGCGAGCGCGCGACGCACCGTATGACGGTTGACGCGGTAGGTTTCGGCGATCTCCGTCTCGCCGGGCAGGCGGGTGCCGGCCGCAAAGCGGCCGTCGGCGATGTCGCGCTCGATGCCGTCGGCTACCCGACGCCACAGCGCCACGCCCGAATCGGCGTCCTGCATGCTCATCGCGGCTCTCCGCTGTCCGGCCTGAAAATCACGCCCATGTCATCAAACAGTCATGGCGCTTCGTTACGAAGTTGTCTATTAACATAGACAACTTCGCGATAGCAAGATCGGGATGAAGATGGACGGCGAGACGGCGATGCAGGACCGGCGAAGGACGGCGATGCGGGTATTGGCGCATGCCTCGCATGCGGACATCCATGCCAAGCTCGATGGTCTCGCGCTGCCTGGGCATCGCGACCTCCGTCCGGCGGAGAATGGTCTCGTGATGCTGCGTGGCCGTATCGGCGGCGATGGTGCGCCGTTCAATGTCGGTGAGGCGACGGTGTCGCGCGCCGCGGTGCGGCTGGAGAGCGGCGAGGTCGGTTTCGGCTATGTGCTGGGACGCGACGCCGCCAAGGCGCGTCTGATCGCGCTGTGTGACGCGATGATCCAGTCGTCGAGCCATTCGCGATCGATCGAGACGCAGGTGATCGCGCCGCTGCAGGCGCAGATGCGCGCATCGCGGGAGCATCGAGCGGAGGAGGCTGCGGCCACGCGTGTCGATTTCTACACCATGGTGCGAGGAGAGGGGTGATGGGTCTCGCGGCTTCCGATCTGCAACACGGTTTCGCCGACAATGTTCTGTCCGCCCAATCGACGTTCCGTGCCGTCATGGAGGCCATGGCGCGTCCGGGGCGCGTGCGGCAGGTCGAGGTCGACGTCGGTCGGCCGTCGTCGATGATGACCGGTGCCGCCGCGATCGCGTTGACCTTGTTCGATCACGATACGCCGATCTGGCTCGATGCGCCGCTCGCCGGCACGCCCGATGTCGGCGCCTGGCTCAAGTTTCACACCGGGGCGCCGATCGTCGCCGATGCCGCGCTCGCCTGCTTTGCGGTGGCGGCGGATCCCGAAGCGCTGCCTGATCTGGATTCATTCGCGCTCGGCAGTGCTGAATACCCTGATCGCTCGACGACGCTGGTCCTGCAGGTGCCGAGCTTGTCCGGAGGGCCGGCGTTCAAGCTCCGCGGCCCAGGCATCGACGGCACGACATCGTTCCGCGCAACGGTGGCACCCGCCGACCTGTTCGAGCGGCTGTCGATCAATGAGAAGCTGTTTCCGCGTGGTGTCGATGTCGTGCTGGTCGATGGCTCGTCCATCGTCGCCATCCCGCGAACGACCCGACTCGTTTCCGCAGGAGAGTGAGGCATGTATGTTGCCGTCAAGGGTGGCGAGCGCGCCATCGAGAACGCGCACCGGCTGCTGGCGCATGAGCGCCGCGGTGATCGCGATGTGCCCGAGTTGTCGCTGGCGCAGATCTCCGAGCAGTTGGGGCTTGCCGTCGATCGCGTGATGAGCGAAGGCTCGCTGTACGACCGCGAGCTCGCGGCTCTGGCAATCAAGCAGGCGCGCGGTGATCTGATCGAGGCGATCTTCCTCGTGCGCGCCTTCCGCGCGACCCTGCCGCGCTTTGGCGCGACCGAGCCGGTTGACACCGGCGCGATGCGGGTGCGGCGGCGCGTCTCGTCGACTTTCAAGGATATCCCTGGCGGCCAGGTGCTCGGGCCGACCTTCGACTATACGCATCGGCTGCTCGATCCGGGGCTGGCGGCCGGCGCCGAGCCGGAGCCGCCGGCCCGTGCCGAGGCGGCGAATGCGCCGACGCCACGTGTCACCGACATTCTCGGTCAGGACGGGCTGATCGAGCCGTCGCCGCAAGCGGAGGCTGGCGCGCCGATTGGCGATCTCACCCGCGATCCTCTGAGCTTTCCAGCCGGTCGTGATCTGCGGCTGCAGAACCTCGCACGCGGGGACGAGGGCTTTCTGCTCGCGCTCGGCTACTCGACCCAGCGCGGCTACGGCCGCAACCATCCGTTCGCCGGCGAAATCCGTTTCGGCGAAGTCGAGGTCGAGTTTGTGGCTGAGGAGGTGGGCTTTGCGGTACCGCTCGGATCGATCGAGCTGACCGAATGCCAGATGGTGAACCAGTTCAAGGGCTCGGCGACCGAGCCGCCGTGCTTCACGCGCGGCTATGGCCTCGCCTTCGGGCAGAGCGAGCGCAAGACGATGTCGATGGCCCTCGTCGACCGTGCCTTGCGCGCGCGCGAGCTCGGCGAGGACATGGTTGCACCGGCGCAGGACGAGGAGTTCGTGATGTCGCACTCCGACAATGTGCAGGCGACCGGGTTCGTCGAGCATCTGAAGCTGCCGCATTATGTCGACTTCCAGTCCGAGCTCGGCCTGCTGCGCAAGCTGCGTGAGGAGTTCGCCGAGGCCAATGCCGCTCCTGAATTGAAGGAAGCTGCGGAATGAACGCGCCGACGTACAACTTCGCCTATCTCGACGAGCAGACCAAGCGGATGATCCGCCGGGCGATCCTGAAGGCGATCGCGATTCCCGGCTATCAGGTGCCGTTCGCGAGCCGCGAGATGCCGATGCCCTATGGCTGGGGTACCGGCGGCGTACAGGTCACCGCCGCCATTCTCGGTCCCGACGACGTGCTCAAGGTCATCGACCAGGGCTCGGACGATACGACCAATGCGATCTCGATCCGCAAGTTCTTCGCCAAGACCGCGGGCATAGCGACCACGACGTCGACGGAAGAGGCGAGCGTGATCCAGACCCGGCATCGCATTCCCGAGGCGCCGCTTCACGAGGGGCAGGTGCTGGTCTATCAGGTGCCGATCCCGGAGCCGCTGCGCTTCCTCGAGCCGCGCGAGACCGAGACCCGCCGCATGCATGCGCTCGCCGAATATGGTCTGATGCACGTCAAGCTCTATGAGGACATCGCACGCTTCGGTCACATCGCGACGTCCTACGCCTATCCGGTCAAGGTCAATGCGCGCTACGTGATGGATCTCGTCGCCGACGCCGAAGTTCGACAATCCCAAGATGGACAATTGCCCGGCACTGCAATTGTTCGGCGCGGGACGCGAGAAGCGAATCTACGCCATTCCGCCCTATACGTCGGTCGTCTCGCTGGACTTCGAGGACCATCCGTTTACGCGCTACAAGTTCGACGCGCCCTGCGCGCTGTGCGGCGCGGAGGATTCCTACCTGGACGAGATCGTGACCGACGACAAGGGCAGCCGCATGTTCGTCTGCTCCGACACCGACTACTGCGAGGGCCGCCAGGCGTCCGGGCATCGTGGCGTGCAGAGCGCCGCCCCGCACAAGGAGAGCGCCCATGGCTGAGACGATCAGAGCCTCCGATCAACCGCTGCTCGTCGCGGAAGGGCTGGCGAAGAGCTACGGTCGGTTGGCGGCATGCCGCGACGTCTCCTTCGTGCTCTATCCGGGCGAGGTGCTCGCCATCGTCGGCGAATCCGGCTCAGGCAAATCGACACTCCTGCAGATGTTGTCGGCGCAACTCGCGCCGACGGCTGGCCGCGTGTCCTATCGGATGCGCGACGGAGTGCTGCGCGATCTTGCCGGGCTTGGCGAGGCCGAACGCCGCTTTCTGTTTCGTACCGATTGGGGTTATGTCCATCAGGACCCGGCGCAAGGCCTGCGCATGGCGGTCTCCGCCGGCGCCAATGTCGGAGAGCGGCTGATGGCGGTCGGCTGGAATAACTATGGCCGGATCAGGCAGACCGCCTCGTCATGGCTCGCGCGCGTGGAGATCGACGTCGGTCGCATCGACGATGCGCCGCGGACCTATTCCGGCGGCATGCGGCAGCGGCTGCAGATCGCGCGCAATCTGGTGACCGAGCCCCGGCTCGTGTTCATGGATGAGCCGACCGGGGGGCTCGATGTTTCCGTGCAGGCGCGCCTGCTCGATCTGATGCGCAGCCTCGTCAACGAACTCGGCCTCGCCGCCATCGTCGTGACCCATGATCTGGCCGTGGCGCGGTTGCTGTCGCATCGTGTGATGGTCATGAAGGAGGGGCGGGTGATCGAGACCGGCCTCACCGACCAGGTGCTCGACGATCCGCGCGAGCCTTACACACAGCTTCTCGTGTCCTCGATCCTGCCGCCATGATGCAAGAGCCCAATACGATGACCGTGATGATCCATGTCGAAAGTGCAGAGAAGACCTTCACCATGCATCTGCAGGGCGGCATATCGCTGCCCGTGGTGCGCGGCGTGTCGTTCCAGGTCAAGGCGGGCGAATGCGTCGTGTTGTCGGGACCGTCCGGTGCGGGGAAGTCGTCGATCCTGAAGATGATCTTCGGCAACTACCGTTGCGATGGCGGCCGCATCGGCGTCCGGCACCTCGGCGAGATGACCAATCTCGCCGGAGCCGAGCCGCGCCTGGTCCTGAACGCGAGGCGGCAGTCCATCGGCTATGTCAGCCAGTTCCTGCGCGCGGTGCCGCGCGTCCCGGCAGTCGATGTCGTTGCCGAACCGCTGCTCGCGGCCGGCGTGCCGCGCGACGAGGCGCGGGTGCGGGCGGGTGGGCTGCTGCGACGGCTGAACATTCCCGAGCGGCTGTGGTCGCTGCCGCCGTCGACCTTCTCGGGCGGCGAGCAGCAGCGGGTCAATATCGCGCGCGGCTTCATCTCCGACGTCCCGGTGCTGCTGCTCGATGAGCCGACCGCGTCGCTCGATGCGGCGAACCGCGCGGTCGTGGTCGACCTGATCGCGGCCAAGAAGAAGGACGGGGTGGCGATGCTCGCGATCGTGCATGATGACGAGATCCGCGCCCAGATTGCGGATCGCACGGTCGACGTCATGACATTCGCCGCGGCGGCGTAAAGGGACGAATTGCAGATGAGCGCGAACATGTCCGATCTCGTGATAGGAAATGCCAGGCTGGTCCTCGCCGACCGCGTCGTCGAGCGGGGCTGGGTGGCGATCGCAGGAGGCCGGATCGCGGAACTGGGCGAGGGGGCAGCGCCGGCCGGCAGCCTGGATGCCGGCGGCGACCTGCTGATGCCCGGGCTGGTCGAATTGCACACCGATCACCTCGAGGCGCATTTCGTGCCGCGCCCGAAGGTCTATTGGGATCCCGTCGCTGCCGTCATTTCCTATGACGGCCAGCTTGCGACCGCGGGCATCACGACGGTGCTGGATTCTGCTGCGGGTGTGGAGCGAGGAGGGCGCCGAGGGCGTCGACGGCCAGGCCAATGTGCTCGCGGAGGCGATCGCAACGGCGCGCGACGGCGGGCTGCTGCGGTCCGATCATTTCCTGCATCTGCGCTGCGAGGTGCCGATGCCGACCGTGGTCGAGGAGGCGAGACAACTGGCCGGACGTCCGGATGTGCGGCTGATGTCGCTGATGGATCATACGCCGGGGCAGCGCCAGTTTCGCGACGAAGGCAAGCTGCGCGACTACTATCGCGGCAAGAGCGGAGGCAAGACCGATGCGGAGCTCGACGTGATGTTCGCGCGCCGCTTCGCCTATCAGCAGGCCTATGCGGCGCCGAACATGCGCGACATCATTGCACTGGCGAAGACCCATGACGTGCCCCTGGCCAGTCACGATGACACGACGGAGGAGAACGTCGCCGACGCAATCAAGGACGGCATCGCGGTCGCCGAGTTTCCGACCACGATGGAAGCCGCGCGGGGCCTTCACCAGGCGGGCATCAGCATTCTGATGGGCGCTCCGAACGTCGTGCGCGGCGGGTCTCACTCCGGCAATATCGCCGCCGTGGACCTCGCGCGCGAGGGCCTGCTCGACATTCTGTCGTCGGACTACGTCCCATCGAGTCTGCTGATGGGCGCGCTGCAATTGCCGCAGCGGGTGCCTTCCATCGATCTTGCCGCAGCCGTCCGCACCGTCACCAAGGCGCCTGCGGATGCCGTCGGGCTGCATGATCGCGGCGAGATCGCCGTAGGCAAGCGCGCGGACCTGATCCGCGTCCACGTCGCGGGCCAGCTGTCGGTGGTGCGCAGCGTCTGGCGGGAAGGGCTGCGGGTGGCATGAGCGAAACCGAGGTTGCATCGGCGAAGACATCCGAGAAGCTCGGTCCCGGCCGGCTGATCCTGGTGGTCGGGCCGAGCGGCGCGGGCAAGGACACCTTGCTCAACGTGGCGCGCCGGGAATGCGCCGGCGACGACCGGATCGTGTTTCCGCGGCGGATCGTCACGCGCGAGGCCTCGGCCTTCGAGGATAATCTCGAGATGAGCGCGTCGGCTTTTCGTCAGGCGCTCGGTGCCGGAGAGTTTGCGCTGCATTGGGAGGCCCATGGGCATGACTACGGCGTGCCGCGGGCGATCAAGGACGACATCCTGGCCGGCCGCACCGTGGTCGTGAACGTCTCGCGAACGATCATTCCCGCCGCGCGCCGGGACTATGCCGACGTCATCGTCGTTGCCATCACTGCGCCTGCGGATGTTCTCGCCGAGCGGCTCGGCAAGCGACACCGTCCGAGTGACGGCGACATCGGTGAGCGTCTTCACCGCGCGGTGAGCGAAGACGCCGTGGCGGACGTCACGATCGTCAATGTCGGCGATCCCGAGCCGCACGGTCACAGGCTGGCGGAAATCATCAAGCGACCGATCGACGCAGAACCGATCGGATCCAGCGGAGCAAGCGGCCATGTCGATCATCACCACGATTGAGCAGCTCGAGGCGATCTATGGCGAGACGGGGCTGGCATCGACGGCGAAGGTGGCTGACCGCGTCACGCCGCATTATCAAGTCATGATCGAGAAATCGCCTTTCGTGGCGCTGGCGACGTGCGGTCCTGAAGGTCTCGACTGTTCGCCGCGCGGCGATCTCCCCGGCTTCATCCGCATCCATGACGACAAGACGCTGATGATGCCGGATCGCCGCGGCAACAATCGCATCGACTCCTTGCGCAACATCGTGCGCGATCCGCGGATCGCGCTGCTGTTCCTGATTCCGGGATCGGGCAATACGCTGCGTGTGAACGGGCATGGTCATTTGTCGACGGCTCCCGATCTGTTGGAGTCGTTCCGGATGGAAGGCAAGCTGCCGCGCTCCGTCCTCGTCATGACGGTGGAAGAGATCTATTTCCAATGCGCCCGCGCGATTGTTCGTGCCGATCTCTGGAACCCGGACAAGCGGGTCGATCCGCAGCAACTGCCGACACCGGGACAGATCCTTGCGGCGATGACGGCCAACGACATCGACGGCGCGGCGTACGATCGCGAGTGGCCCGAGCGCGCGCGGAAATCCATGTGGTGAATTCGGCGCGCGACTCTTCAAGAAAGGGGAGGCCGCGCTCCTGAGGATCAGGCTGCGACATCGAGCAGGCGTGAGGACCCCTGACCAGCACCTTGCGGCCGGCCATTGTGAGTGTCGCCGCACCATTGTCGATAGAGGCGAGTCCAAATGCAGCGAGCTCGTCGACAATCATGCCGTTCAGCCTGCGGCGGTCACGCGCGGGAATGCGAAGCGCCTTCAGCGTCTCCCATTGGTCCGGCGTGAGCTCGTGTTCGAATTCCGCGTTCATGCTGCCTCGAATGTTGACGTCCCGAATTCGTCTTAGAAAGTCCGCGTGACGAAGATGCGACCTTCATGCATCCGTACTGATACGGTCCACGTCATTACGCTCGAAGCCGCCCGCGATTAATTCAAATTTGAATGATCGCGAATGTGTTGCTGCATTGCAGCTCGCCGTGTTGGTAACGGTGAACGATCGTCCGTCGTTAACAGATAATTAAGCCATGTGGGCAGCGCACAACGGTAACGCCGCTGTCACATCGGTGTGTCAAACGGCGCCATCGTCCTGCTCGAATCGGCCGGGCATGTTTGAAACGAAACACGTTGAATGGCCGACCTGACCGACGTTCCGCCGCAGCAGTCGAACCGCAGAATCTGGTTGCGGAGCCTGGGCGGACTGGCCATGAGCCTCTCGATTGCGGCTGTGGCGGTGTATGTCCTCGCACGCGCCGTCAAGAAGCTCGACTTTGCTCATGTCCTGTCGATCGTCGAGGCGACCGACCTTCATCTGATCGCGGTCGCGCTGGCGTTCGTTGTCCTCTCCTACGCCAGCCTCACGCTCTACGACCTGTTCGCGCTGCGGACGATCGGCCGGCGCGAGATTCCCTATCGCGCGGCCGCACTCGGCAGCTTCACGAGCTATCCGATCGCGCACGGCATCGGCGCGGTCGCGTTGATCTCGCCTCTGGTTCGATATCGGATCTACGCGCCGTATCGCCTCGGTGCGATCGATATCGCCAATATCAGCTTCCTTACTGGGCTGACCTTCTGGCTCGGCAATCTCACCGCGCTCGGCCTGAGCTTGATGATCGATCCGGACGCCTTCGGCTGGGTGGAGTATTGGCCGCCGGCGCTCAACCGGCTCGTTGCCGCGGCGCTGCTTTGCGCCGTCACCGCCTTCGTCGTGTGGAGCTGGCCGGGGCGGCGCAGCAGACGCTGGCCGGTTCGGGTGCCGTCCGGACCTGCCGTGCTGCTGCAGATCGCGGTCGGGCTGTTCGAACTCAGCACCGCGGCGCTGGCAATGTACGTGCTCATGCCGGCCGAGCTGGGCATCGACCTCGCGCGGCTGATGGCGGTCTTCATCGCCGCGACCTTGCTTGGATCTCGCCAGCCATGCCCCGGCCGGCATCGGCCTGTTCGATGCAACGATCCTGCTGGGTCTGGGCGGCGTTGATCAGGAGCGGCTGCTCGCGGCGCTGCTCATCTTCCGCGCGCTCTATCACCTGCTGCCGTTCGTGCTCGCCGTCGTCGTGTTCGGCGGCGTCGAGCTGTCGCGATCCTGCCGGAGGCCGTCGACGCTGTCAGACCGGCGAGTTCAGCTTCAGCCCGATCATGCCGGTGATGATCAGCGTGAGGCAGAACAGCCGCGTCGGATCCGCCGGCTCGCTGTAGAGGACCATGCCGGCGAGGATGCTCCCGGCGGCACCGATGCCGGTCCATACCGCATAGGCGGTGCCAAACGGCAGTGAGCGTAGCGCAAGCGACATCATCGCGAAGCTGAGCAGGATCGCGATCACCGTCGCGACGCTGGGCCAGAAGCGTGTCAGGCCGTCCGAATGCTTCAGGCCGAGCGCCCAGATGATCTCGAGCAGTCCGGCCGCAAACAGAGCAAGCCAGCCGTTCATGATGGCCGTGCGTCCAAGCGCGCGACAACGCTTGCGGCTCCGAAGCCTGCTTCGCGAAGCCGCCGATCGCTTGCACCGATCAGTCCGGCCATCTGGTCATCTCCGCGCCGGTCGAACCTGATGTCCATCTGCATGGTTTGCGCGACGCGCTGATGACATTGCGGGCGCCCATGCAGCCATCGGCGCGCGGCTTTCTATCTCTCCTCCATCATCGTGAATACGAACCCCGTCAGCGTCGCGCCGACGGCAAAGGACAGCGTCAACACACCGACGAAGATCACGAACGTCACGTGCGGATCGACACTGTGGGCGATCAGGGTCGAGATGCCGAACGCATCCAGTTGGGTCAGCGCGAAGGCGAAGCCGAGCCCCATGGCGATGCCCATCAAGGTGTGGCAGGCCAGTTCGATCAGGATGGCCAGATTGACCGCCGCGCTGCGTCGTTTGGGCGGCATGGGCTCGGACTCCACGCTATGGCCGATGAACGCTGGAACGGTGAACGTTGTTCCTGTGCCACCCAGCAAAGCCGATTGCCAAACCGAGCCGACAGCGGCTACGGATGATCGAGGTTCGGTCGCGGAAAACAAAGGTACGAACGGCCTGCAAGGGGCCGGCGCGCGGCCGGGCGGCGCGGCGTCGCGCAATCCGACAGGGAGGATGGACAATCCATGACCAACGCCATTCGTTTCCACAAGACCGGCGGCCCCGAGGTTCTCGCCTGGGAGCAGATCGAGGTCGGCAAGCCCGGCCCCGGGGAGGCGCGCATCCGCCACACGGCGGTCGGGCTCAACTTCATCGACATCTACAATCGCTCCGGGCTCTATCCGGTCCAGCTTCCGAGCGGGCTGGGCAGCGAGGGCGCCGGTGTGATCGAGGAACTCGGCGAAGGGGTGACCGACCTGAAGGTGGGCGACCGGGTCGCCTACGGCTCATCGCCGCTCGGCGCCTATTCGGAGGCGCGGCTGATGCCGGCCGCGCTGCTGTTGAAACTGCCCGACGAGATCGACGACAAGACCGCCGCCGCGATGATGCTCAAGGGCCTGACCGCCCAGTACCTGATCCGGCAGACCTACCGCGTCAAGGCGGGCGAGACCATCCTGCTGCATGCCGCCGCCGGCGGTGTGGGCCTCATCCTCAGCCAATGGGCCAAGCATCTCGGCGTCACGGTCATCGGCACGGTATCCAGCGACGACAAGGCGCAACTCGCGAAGGCGCATGGCTGCGAACATCCCATCATCTATACGCGCGAGGACTTCGTCGCGCGCGTCGGCGAGATCACCGGCGGCAAGAAGGTGCCGGTGGTCTATGATTCCGTCGGCAAGGACACCTTCCTGAAGTCGCTCGATTGCCTCGCGCCGCTCGGCTATGCCGTGCTGTTCGGCCAGTCCTCCGGCACGGTCGATCCGCTCAATCTCGGGCTGCTCGCCCAGAAGGGCTCGCTGTTCGTGACCCGGCCGACGCTGTTCACCTACGCCGCCAAGCGTGAGAGCCTGGTTGCGATGGCCAACGAACTGTTCGACGTGGTCAAATCAGGCGCGGTGAAGATCGAGGTCAATCAGACCTATCCGCTCAAGGAGGCGGCCCGGGCTCACGCCGATCTTGCGGCGCGCAAGACGACCGGCTCGACCGTCTTTCTGGTCTGATCCGACGCGTCCTTCCGGGGCGGCCTGCTGCAGGTGCCGGCTCACCTGTTTCGTTGTTGCGGGATCCGACACGGCCGGCACGGACGGATCAAACCCGCTCGTGCTTGCGCAGGTCGCGGAGATGATCGAAGCGGGCGGCCTGCAGGTCGGCGTCCCGTCCATCGATCTCGGGCAGGGCGGCTTCGGACATGATATCGGCCGTGACGTCCGCAACCGATCGGTCGACGATCTCGTGGATGAAGCTGACGTTCGAATATTCCCCCGACGCGATACGCGCAACGACGTCGCGCCGGGTCATTTCAGGATCGACCACCGCCTCGCGTCCGCGCCGGCCGTAGTCGATCATCACGACGAAATACTGCATGGTGCGCCAGTTCGCCTTCGGCTGACTGTGATGCTCCATTATTTCTTTAAATCAGAATTTTGTCAAGGCTGATTCGGTCCGCCTTCGCCTCAGGCGACTCCATCCCCGGCCTGCTCGGCCATGGCCACGCGGCATCGGCCGCAGGAATAGTCCAGGCGATGTAGCGTGGCGTGCGGAAGCATGTTCCCGCACGCCATGAAGACCGCGTGATCGCCCATCACTGCACGTTGAACGTCGCGCCGGGACATTCGGTGGTCACGCTGATCGGGATCGCCTGCGCCGCCGCCGCGGTCGGCCTCGGCTTCGCAACCACCTTCCAGCGGCCGGGCTTGTTCAGCCAATATCTGTGCCTCGATGTCGCAATGCGGCGCTCGGTATAGGTCGTGCCCTTCCAGATCAAGGGGCCTTTCGGCTTCGGTGCCGCGACCTCATGCCATGGTCCGAACTCGCCAAAGTCCATGAACCACAGGTGCCATTCGAGCTTCTGATATTCATGGTGGGACGCGACCACCTCGACGATGGGGCGGCCGTTCAGCCACGACACCTCGTCCTCGAGCGGCTTGATCTGCTGGCAACGGGTATGCAACGGCTCCTGAACGCGAAGCAGATCGTCTCGCTGGCTTTGCGTGAGCATCGCCGAGGTGACGGGCAGTCCCACGTTCGGATCATCGGCCGGATATGAGCAGATCGGCACCGTCGGCGGCCCCTGGCCCGTCCAGGGATTGTTGCTGCAAAAGACCCGCCTCGTCACTGACGAAATGCCGGTGGTCGCGGTTTCCTCCGCCTTTCCGGTTTCCCGGTCCCAGACACCGCTGAACATTGTCTTTTGATTCGGCGGACAGGCCACTGTCTTGTGGGCCGTCCACCAGTGCGAAACCTCGAACTCATAGTACGAGTAGCGCGGTTCCGGATACAGCACGGCTCTGACGCTGGTCAGCGCGTGGTGCGCTTCGCACGCCGTCCCATAGGTATCCAGCCAGCACACGAGGTGGAAGTTTTCGTTCGGCCAGCATCCCGCTCGCGCCGACGACGTGAAGCCGAGTGCGGCGATCACCAAGGTAAAGGCAAGAAGATATCTCCGCATGGCGTTTCCCTCATGGCGTTTCCCCATGTGCCGCCTGTGCAGCCACAGGTTGACGATGAGTTTGCTCCGGCGCGGCGGCTGGTCCTTGATCGGGATCAATCCGCTTGCGCGACGTCCTCGACGTCGGCCGGACATCGGCGATGACGCGACGGCGCAGCAAGTCCGGCTCGCTGGCGGGCGCGTGTATCGTCGGGGCGGGTCACCGCTTGGAGCCGAGATGGCGGAAGACCAGCCTGTTCCCACCAGTCGCGCTCTGCGTCGTATCCAGGATTGCAGCGTTCAGGCGCTTTCGAATTGGGCTGCCTTCCGCGAGGGCTACGGCGTAGCTCTGCGATTCGATGACGATGTTCGGCAGCTCGATGGACGAGGCGAACCGTTCGGGTATGGCCGACGCCAGGATCGGCTTGTCGTGAACGAATGCGTCGATTTCTCCGTTCTGGAGCGCCGTGAGGCCGCCTTCGATGGGCTGCGGGTCGAGGACTGATCCGGGCGCCAGGCGCGGCTAGCGGCAAGGCGTCACGCCCGTCGGGCAAATCAGGGTCGATGCGCCCGCACGATGGTCCGTTTCATGGCCTTCGATCGCCTGCAGACGACGTGTGCGGAAACGCTTGTTTTGGGCGAGGCTTCAACGCATTGCCCCGGTCCGGCCCGCCGGGCCGAAAAATTCTTCTTTCTCTTTTTCAGAATTCGTGATTGTCTACGCACATCCCGCCTCATGGAGAGGGGCGTATCGCGGTCGTCACGACACGTGGAGGCGGGGAGTGATGGGCGAGCCGGTTTGCAGCGTGGTCATTCGCGCCGACGAACAACACCGGCTCGTACGGTCAAGTCGCGTGGTCCTGATACTCCGATGCCGGTATCAAGCCTGCGCCGGCGCTGACAGCGCCGCGTGGGTGACGGTGACCAACAAGCCCGGCGCACCGGGGAGAACGCGAAGCAGCCGTGAAAACCATCGCGCAGGGAGGGCCGGATCGTTCCGGCTGGACCTGTGGTACCTGCCGCCTGCATTTTTTGAGCAGGCGGGCCACGGGCCTCAGTCGAGGTCCGGCCTTCCCTGCACCCTCTCGTTTGAAGAGGGTGAGACCACTGTATCACTCGGACGCCTGGAGCGCCGCGAGGCTATGGACGCACATCCCCATATGTCGCTCAGAATTGTTGATCACGACGGCGCAACAGGCGCGGTGCCCACCTTCCCCTGGAGGGGGCCTGGAGAGGGGATGCAGGGGGAGCGCCTCGGCGTCCCCCGCATCCGGTCTCGAGTCTTACTTGTTCGCCGCGCGGGCGCGCGACTTGGCGGCCGCCTTGGCGCGGATCCGCGAGATCTGTCCACGCGGCAGGGTGACGAAGATTTCGCCGATCCAGTCCAGCTTGACCCCCACGATCGGCTTGGCGTTGAAGCTCTTCAGATTGACCACGGACGGCGATTTGCCGCGTTCGATCGTCTTCAGGTAACGCTCGCCGGACTTGAGGCGCACCACCGCCTCCTCGCCGTAGAAGCTCGACAGCGGGTGGCGCTGCTCGCGGTAGACCACGATCACGTCGCCGTTCTCGTATTTCGGCAGCATCGAATCGCCCGTCACCTCGAAGGCGATGGTTTCCTCGGAGATCGGGAAGGGCAGGGCGACCTCGCCGAGGCCCTCGACGGGTACCTGCTCGTAATCCGGCTCGATCACCGAGCCGGCGCCGACCCGTCCCATGATGGGGACGGAATTGAGCTCGAGATACTCCGTAATGAGCGGAATCTCGGCCGCCTTGATCAGGCGCTGGCCGCCGAGGATCTCGGAGACCGCGCCCGGCCGCACGCCCATGGCGCGGGCCAACCCTCCTTTCGTCTTTCCCGGCTTCTCGAGTGCACGCTCGATCATGGCAACGTCCAACATGGCTTTGACCTCTTTTGCGAATCTCGGAAGACATTATATGTTTCGAATAATCAGAACTCAAGCTTGACTTTTTCTTCGGAATATCGGAAGATTTGGCCGTCGGGTGAGCCGGCGGGTCCGGCGGCCCCGACACAGAAGGAAGAGCGAGAATGCAATCCACAGATTGGCCAGACCAACATTCCAAGATGCTGTGCGAGCTTCATGCCCAGGGGCGGTCCTATGCCGAGATCGCGCGCGCCCTCAATGCGCAGTTCGGAACCGCCTATACGCGGAACGCGACGCTTGGCCGCGGCAAGCGGATCGGGCTGGCCTCGCCGGGCGGGCCGAAAGCCGCGCGATCCACGCCCCGGTCGATGTCCGCGGCGCCCCGAACCGGACGGCGGAGCCCGGACGCGGCGGCCCGGCCGATGCCGTCCCCGGCGACGCCCGCCGCGGCCGTCAAGCTGCGCTGCGTCGGGATCAGTCCGCGCCTGCTGTCCCTCGACCAGCTCGAGCGCAACGATTGCCGCTACCCCTATGGCGGCGACCGGGACGGCGATCCCATCACCTTTTGCGGTCATCCGCGCCAGCCCGGCTCCTGCTACTGCACGCCGCATTACCATCTCACGCGGCTTCCGCCCGAGGAGACCGCTGTGCGCCCCGCCGGCCCTTTGATTCTGCGGCTGGTTGCGGCCGCGTAGAGCGCGGCCAACCCGACCCGAACCGACCCCATCCATTTCCGGAGACGAGACATGGCGCGCCCCAGACGCAGCAAGCCCGATCGCATGTCCAAGACCCACGACCGCAGAGCTCACGATCTGCCGCGAAATGCAGACGTGATTCCCGTAGAGATCGACGATCCGCTGGCGCTTGAGCCCGGCGAAAAGATCGTCGCGTTGCGATCGGTCCGCAGCGACCCGCTCGGCCGGCTGCACGCGCACAAGCAGCTGGATGACGCCCAATACCGGGCCGGACGGGCGTTCCAGAACGATTGGGAGCGGGCCGAGCGAGGCCCGCAAGCGATCGATCCCTCGCGCGAGCACGTTGACGGCGCCCGGGGGCGCGAGCCGGTCACCGAAGGCCAGAGGCGGGCGGTCCTGCGGCTCAACCGCGCCGAGCGCGAGCTCGGCGCGGACGGCGCGGCGATTACCCATGACGTCCTGGTGCACGGCCTGACCATGGAGCAGGTCGGACACAAGCGGGGGCTCGCCAGCCAGCGCTGGAATGATTATTTCGCCCGGCGCTTCAAGGAGTGCCTGGATCGACTGGCCGTGGTCTACGGGTTTTCCACCGACAGGGTCGCCGGGACATGCGATGGGGCCGTGCGATCGGGCCATCGGGGCGAGAGCTGACGGCTGGGACGACCGGCGCTCGTTCCGCCATCGACGGGAACGAGCGCCGGTCGGACAATCGTTTCGTTCAGGGATGAGGCGTCACGACATAAGTGGTGCTGTAGGGCTCGACGCGCAGCGAAGCATGCGACAGCAGACCGATCTTGGCCGAAGGCGCCATCTGCAGCTCGCCGTTCGGGCCGCGATGAACGTTGTACTGCCAGGCTGCGAGGTCGCCCTTCTGCGCCAATGCGCGCGCAATAGCGCTGGCATCGTTACCGCCGATCGTTGCCAGCTCTTCGCTATTGAGACCGATGACGATCTCGTCCTTGACGGTCACCACCTTGAACAGCGAGGTCGCGCTGTCCCCGGCGCTTGCCATCGAAGCGGTGAGCGCCAGCGTGGCGACGGCGCTGAAGAATGGGCGTGTCAGTCTGGAAGGCATGAGGGCTCCTGTTGCCGATGGCATGATGGAGGGCGTCGGTGTGCAGCCATTGGTTCCCGACGGGCGGCCATCGGTTCGCAGAAATCGATGCGGTGGTGGGCTGAACCAGGGGGCGTGACGTCGCGTCTAAGAACGATTGCGGAATACGTACGTGCCGCCTGACGGTCGGGGCGGTCCTGAGTTGACCCAGGTCAAGCTGCACGCCCGGGCATGTTGTATCTGGGAACGAGTGAAGTGAAGGGTGATGCCATGCTCAGCGGGAATTATCGATCTCCTTCGGTCGGTGGAAAAATCGCGCTTGCGGCCGTCGCGGCCATCGCTGTGGTGGCGAGCGCGCCGGCGCCGGCCCAAGCGCGGGCGGGGCAGCCGGCCAACAAGCCGGCGGTCGCGACAACGACAGCCGGCGATTTGACCGATTTCAGCGCCCGCCGGCGCTATCGCCGCGTCTACAGGGGCAATCCAGCCGCCGGCCTGGCCATCATGGGTGCAATGATCGGGACCATCGGCGCAATCGCCGCGCATCAGCACGACGACTATTATTACTATGGGCCCGGCTATTATCCCGGACCCGGCTATTACGGACCGCCGCGGGTGTACTACGCACCGCGGCCTTACTATGTTCGCCCGTATTACGGTCACCCGTATTACGGCCCGCCCGGTTACTACTACAATCCGTACTGACGTGACGCGGCGGTCTGCCCATGTCTCGGCGGCTCAGAAGCCGCCGGCGCTGAAACGCAGCGGCTGCACGACGTCGTACGCCGCCTTGCTGATCGGGACTGCATAGTCGACCGTGAGAGGCCCGAACGGCGATGCCCAGGTCATGCCGACGCCGACCGAGGAGCGCAGCACGTTCCTGTTTGCCACCTGGACATTCTGGGTCGGGCCGCGATAGCCGAACACGGTCCCGGCGTCGACGAAGGCCGATGCACGGAGGCCGTATTCCGGCGGCAATCCGGGAATGTTGCCCTGCAGCTCCGCCGTGGTCGCCCAAAACAGGCTGCCGCCGATATTGTCCATCGTCGATCCCGGCGTCAGATCGCGCGGTCCGAAGCCGCCCGGCGCGAAGCCGCGTACCATGGTGGGACCGCCGAAGAAGCTGTTGAGCAGCGGCGCCTGCTGGCCGCCCCATCCGGTGATATAGCCGCCTTGCGCGCGCACCATGCCGGTCAGGTCGCTGTTGATCGACCGATAATAGCGGACGTCGCCCGTGGTCCGTAAGAAGCGAACGTCGCCGCCGAGACCGGCGAGATCCTGCGTCAACTGTGAGCGAATGCCGCTGGTCGGCACCTTGTTGTTGTCGAGGGTGCTGTAGGTGACGGTATTGCCGAGCGAGGACACCGTCTGCCGTCCGGCTGCGACCGCCTGGCGAACCGGCAGGGACACCGCCGCCGGCGAGATCCCCGGTGCGAGCACCACCCTTTGGTCGTAGAGCGAATAGCGCCACAGCATGGCAGTCTGCTCGCTGACCGGCATGCCCAGGGTGAGGGCACCGCCATAGGTGTTGCTGCCGAAGGATTGGAACGTGCTGACCATGCTCTGTCGCGCGAACAGCTCCAGGCCAGGTGTCGTTCGACCGAGGGCGTAGGGCGAGGTGAAGGACAGGCTGGCGCCGCGCGCGAACTGGCCGTACGTGAAGGTGGCCTGCGCAGTGTTGCCGGTGCCGAGCACGTTGCGGTCACCGATCTTCACCTCCGCGAGCAATCCGTCCGTGGACGAATAGCCGCCCGAGACGTTGAAGTCGCCGGTCGCCTGATCGACTGCCTCGACATCCAGCACCACGCGATCCCTGGCCGAGCCCGGCCGCGTCGAGATATTGACGGTCTTGAAGTAGTTGAGGTTGCGCAGGCGACGTTCGGCGCGGTCGATCAGTGTCCTGTTGTAGGCGTCGCCCTCGCTGACGTCGAACTCGCGTCGAATCACGTCGTCATGCGTGCGCGTGTTGCCGTGGATCTCGATGCGCTCGACATAGCTGCGCCGTCCCTGCTCGATCTGGAAGGTGACGTCGGCCAGCCGATCCTGCGCATGCCGATCGATCCTGGGCTCGACCTGCGCAAACGGAAAGCCGAGCTTGCCAAGTTCGGCCGCCAGGACCTCCGACGTCTTGTCGATCTTGCTCTGGTCGAAGGTGTCGCCCTGCTGCGTCAGCAACAATGTGCGCAGGCGGTCGCAGGCCAGCCCCTGCACGTTGCAGGAGATGTCGACTGCGGCGAATTTATAAAGTCCGCCTTCCTCGATCGCGAAGGTAAGGTTGTAGCCGCCATTTGCCGCGTCATAGTCGACGTTCACATTCGTGACCTCGGCATCGGCGTAGCCGTGGTTACGATAATATTGCCGCAGCAGCTCGCGGTCCTCGTTGACGCGATCGGCGTCGTAGACGTTGCCGCCTGTCACGAGGCTAAGAAGGTTAGTGGCCGAGGTCTTGATCACCGCATGCAACTGTCGGGCACCATAGGCGCGGTTGCCTGTGAAGTTGATCGCCCTGACCGGCGTCTTCTTGCCTTCGGTGATGGTGAAGACGAGATCGACGCGGTCGTTGCCGCGATCGATGATTTCCGGGACGACGCGGATGTCGTCGCGTCCAGCGCGATGGTACGCCTGGATGATGCGGGCGACGTCGCCCTGGACGGTTGCGCGCTGCAGGCCGGCTCGCGGCTTTGATAGCACCGCGCCTGTGAGCTCCGCATCCTTCACCTTCTTGTTACCTTCGAAGGCGACGCGATCGAGCACCTTTGCTTCCGAGACGCGGACCACGGTCCGTCCGTCGGCGCGGCCGATTTTCACGTCGTCGAACAGTCCGGTCGCAACCAGCGCCTTCAAGCCGGCGTCGAGCGCGGCGGCGTCGTAACGTCCGTTGGCGTCGGTGTGGAAATAGGATCGCACCGTATCGGCATCGACGCGCCGATTGCCCTGTACTGCAAGGGCTTCGGCTGCCATGGCCGGCGGCGCGGATGGCAGCACCGACAGCGCCGCAACGATCAATGCGACATGTCGCGATCTGCTGTCTCCACGGTGACGGCTGTTCCGGGCGGTCAACATGCGCGCATCTGCCTGCTCGTCATGCCGGAATGCAAGAGCCGGTGGGCGGCCAAATCATGTCGAGGCCGTGGAGACTTGGCGGCCTGCGATCACGCCTGCGAAGGGGGGCGCCAGGGAACCGGGCGCGGCCGCAGAATCGACGCAGAGTCGATCCAAACGGCGTGCAGCATCGTCCTCATCCGTACGCGCCAGCAGATGCTGATGCGGCGAACGTTTGTCGGGAGCAGACCATGCGCGCGATCGCCCTGGCCCTCATCGCTTGCACCTTCGTTCAATCAGCTTTTGCTGCTGCGGTCGTCCCAGAGATCGACCCACGCGCGTCGCTCGGTGTCGTCCAGAACTGGATCTACAACTATCGCACCAAGCCCGACTACGCCCATGTGCCGGCGGCGGTCCGGGTGCTATTCCATTCGCAGACGTTCAAGGAGCCGGAGAACGCGGGCATCTATCTCGGATTCATCGCGGGGGCGATCGGCTCCAATCCCGCCAAGGCGGAACAACTGGTCAACAGCTTCTTTCCCGTACCTCCCGAGGAGGAGTGGGTGGTCGTGAGGGCCATCGCCTATTCAGGTCTGCCGGACTGGCGCAATCTGATGCGCAAGGTCGCGCCGAAGATGCCGGGCCGCCGCGTGATGATCGACGGCTATCTCAGCGGCACACAACCGACCTTGATGGACATCCCATTGGAGGAGACGAAGCCTGGCGTGATGGACAAGCTGCGTGGCGCATTGACGCAGAACCCGTTCAAGAAGGAGGAGCGCAAGCTCGACACGCGGCTCAGCTACGCGACCCACCAGGATCTGCTTGATATCCTCTGGGGCTATTACTTCGCGACCGGCTCGCGCGTGCCGATCCAGCGCATCGTGCAGATGCTGCCATGGTCGAAGAGCCGCGACACGGTCGACAAGCTGACGATCGGCAGCATGGCGCGCTATACGCTTGCCAGCTACTCGGTGCGCGATGCAAGCCTGCGCGACTATCTCCGGGAGGAGCTGGCGCGGCAGTCGGGACCGGTCAAGGAGCCGCTCAGGGAGGTGGTTGAGGCCGCCGATACGGTGCAGCTCGGCGCCGTGCGCAAGGATGCCGTCGCCGCCGTCGAGGAGCTGAAGGCCAAGGGCTCTGACGCCCGGC
The DNA here is from genome assembly GCA_050641875.1 of Bradyrhizobium oligotrophicum. GTDB lineage: Bacteria > Pseudomonadota > Alphaproteobacteria > Rhizobiales > Xanthobacteraceae > Bradyrhizobium > Bradyrhizobium oligotrophicum_B. The sequence goes on along the minus strand of CP192619.1, from coordinate 270,377 downwards.
GCAACATGGATTTCTGGGGACAGCTCGGCGTCGGTGCCCTTGCGCTCGGCTGCGTCTCGGCTGCGGCGCTGGGGCAGGTCGCCGTCGGCATTCCCTGCGTGATCGGCGGCTCGGCCTCCCAGGGCCTGCTCTCGTTCTGGGAGAAGCAGCAATAGGCCGTCTGTGGCGCAGCGGTGGCGTTCGTTGGCGGCCGAGGGAAAGAGAGAGCCGGTCGAGGGAGCGACGGGGGCCGACACTCACGGCGCTCTTGATGCCGAAGCGGCCCGATCGCGCGCCCGAGATGCACACTCAAGAGTTGTTCGGCTTTTCGTTTCCTCTACGAAAAGTAGAAAAAGCAGTCAGCGCGCGGTCACTACGGGCACGCCTATAAAAAATCAGGACAGGCTCGCTTTCACTGCAGCCGGATAAACCGGCTCGCGGTGAACCTCCGCGCCAGATCTGTCGACGACGACGATGGACAGCCTGCGGTCGGTGATGCGCGGGTCGTGCCGGAGGCGCCGGGCCAAATCCCGGCTGTGCTCGATCGCCCCTGCACTCGTCGCAAATTCCAGGCCGGTCCGGTCTCTGGTCGGAATGCCATCCTTCATATCGAAATAATAAGTGCGCATGGTCTTCCTGCAGCCGCTGTGTCGTGGGAGTGGGCACGGATCCCGAGCGAGATCCGCAACCCATTCTTCCCCCAAACAAACTATAGAAGACCTCTAATGTGGAGGACAAGCTTACCGCTGCCGTAATCCCGCCGCCTCGTTCGGTAAACGACCGTTTCCACTGGTATCGTCAGCCAGAAACTGCCAGAAGGCTCAAATTGTGACGCCGAAATCAACCAATCGGTCAGTTCGGCTTGCTGCAAGAGTTGTTCGCTGGCATACTTTCAACCTCTTCGGGTTCCGCACGGTCGATTTCCAGGCGGGCCATCCTGAGGATCAGGGTCGCAGTCGTCAGACCGAGACTTTCAGCCTCGATTGCTGCAGTATCTACCTTGCGTGCAAGGCCTTCACGTTTGCTAAGGACTGGCATTACTGTTTCCTGCCAAAGGTGCGAGATGAAGAATTCAACATTCATCGCGGAGCTGCACACGAAGCTCGGAGCCCCATCGAGCGAAGCCGTGGAAAGCCTTCGTCTGCTGAAGGCATTCCTAAAGCTGGCTCCAGGCCAGCGCATCGAGGTAGTCGAGATGGTTGAGCGGTTGACCGCGGAGTCCCTTTCGGAGACCGATCGCCCTCTGTCCTGAGCTCATCCCTCCCGATTGCATGCAATGGTTGCGGGCGGTCGCGTTGCGATCGCGTAGATTGCGTCGTCCAGCGCTTCCGATCTCGTGCAGCGTCCCGGCCGGCAGCAGAATCTTGTCGCCGGCGGTGCAGATGCGCTCGCCGCCTTCCCAACGAAACGTGAGCTGTCCCTGGATCACGACGAGGATTTCGTCGACGGGGTGGGTGTGGAAGGCGTGAACCTTGCCGGCCGCATCGTGCTGCAGCTCGATGCAGCCTTGTGTCGGCAACAGCGCCAGGATGTCCGGATCGATCGCGAAGCTGGTCTTCGTTCCAGCGATGATCTGTGTCATGCGGCCTGCTCCTTGTCTGCAATGGACGATGGCTTGGTCTGCGCCAGCTTGTGGAAGGGACAGGCCGGCGGCGGCTGGTTGTCGTCGTAGAGGAAGTACTGTTTGAACTCCCGGCCCTCCGGATTGCCGTAGCGTCCGAGCTGGGGCGAAGGCGCCGTCGTGTCGAACGGGACGAGCCGTTTGCGCACCTCGCCGAAGGCCTTGGCCGCCGCCTCGTCCGTGCCGAGCATCCGTTCGAACACCCAGCGCGGCTGGAAGGTCAGCATGAATGCGCTCGAGCGGCGGCTTTGCCGCATCACATGCGCGGGCGTGCTGCAGACGACGAAGATCGGCTCCCCGGCAAACGAAAACTCCCACATCGGATGATCGACGGTCTCGGGAATTTCGGCAGGCCACGGCTGGCTGTCGATCCGGGCCAGCTGATCGAGGATGTGCCAGAACTTCTTGTAGTAGGAGTTGATGGTCTGGACCGGGCGCGGGCGCGTGAACAGCACCAGCGAGGTGTTGGGCCCGTGCGAGCGGCTCTCCGAGACGAACAAGGCGAGCTGCTGGCCGAGCACGTCGATGTCGATGGGGTCGAGAAACAGATAACGAAGCTGATCGTGACGATAGCCCGCGACACCGAATACGCACGGAAAGGGTCTTGCTTCGCTGCTCATCTGAGCCTCGAATTCCGAAAACAGGACGCTTTGCCAGGTGCCGGCCTGATGGCCGGCTCGGACTTCGTCCCTTCTCAAATACAAACGCGACATACTGACCCTCTCTGTTCTTATGCTTAAGTACGAAGTATCAATTTGCGCCTCATCATCAGCGGCCCAAGGAGTCCAGGAAGCGACATCAGAAGGAGAATTTCGATCAGGGCTGCGTAGCCGGAATCGCTCGCGGCACTGCGCAGGCTGGATCCGATGTCGGGGTTGAGTCCGCTCGCACTCACCATGGCAAAGGCGATCACCGGCTGAGCCAGTCCGGCAAAAATGCCGGCGGCCGTCGTATTGATCGATGCGCCGACGCCGATGCGCTCCGCCGTATAGAGATGTTTGGTGCTTTTCAGGATCAACGGCACGGTGCCCCCGGCCACCAGACCGAGCACGGCGAACACCGCGCCGACATAGAAGAAGCCGAAGCTGTGCGCCAGTGCCGGCAACAGCATCGCGACGAGCAGCATGCGCAGCAAGGTGATGGAGATCAGAGCAGCATTGAGCGACTGCATCCGGTCCGAGGCATGGCCGAGAAAGATCGATCCGATGGCGTTGCCGACCATGAAGGCGAGCAGGGGACCGCCGGCCGCCGAAGGCGAGATGCCGAAATAATGCGCGACCATCGGGATGCCCCATACCCCGGCGAGCGTGGTCACGACCGCGAAATGCGCGGCGAAGCTCATGGCGCAGCCCCAGGTCGCGGCCGATCCGAGCGCATGCCAGCTTGTGACCAGGACGCTCTTCAGCGTCCGGCTGGTGTAGTTCGCCGGTGCCGATTTCAAGGTCGCGGACGCGCAGGCAAAGTTCGCGACGCCGACGCAGGCGATGAAGAGAAAACAGGCGCGCCAGCCGAAGCCGCTGACCGCGGCGGCGAGCGGGGTCGTGGCGAGGACGCCGCCGACATAGCCCGACACCTGGGAGATGCCGGACATCAGGCCGAAACGCTGGTCGGAAAAGCTCTGCGCGACGAGCTTCAGCAGCGCCGTGAACACCAGCGCGTCGCCGCAGGCCACGATCACGCGCGCGACGAAGACGTCGAGCAGGGTGGGCGACAGGGCGAAGGCGGCACTGCCGAGCACTGACGCCGTCATGCTGCACAGCACGATGCGCTTCACACCGTAGCGGTCGACCAGAACGCCCGCGGGGATCTGCATCAAGGTGTAGCCCCAGAAGTAACTGGAGGCGAGCATTGCGACGCCGGAGGCGTCGGTGCCGAAGTCGCGCATGAAGTCGAGGCCGACGGTCTGCGGCGACATCCGCTGCAGGAAGGCGACGGCGTAGGCGAACGCGACCGTACCCCACGCAATATAGGCCCGATCGAAGAACCGGAGCGGAGAGGACGCGACCGCTTGTTGTCCGAGCGCCGCCATCACACCCTCGCATAGCCGACGGAGAACAGGGCATCGGCGGAATCCGGGATGATCCGCGACATCGCGGTCTCAACCAGCGAGGCCCTGCCGTGATAGTCCTGCCTGATGTGTTGGATGTGTCCGTAGGCGCCGCGCATGATCATGCGGGGCACCTCGAGCGGCTTGCCCGGATAGATCGTCGCGCACATCTCGACGCAGGCGGCCTGCAACTCGGCATCCGCCGTCTCATCGAGCAGCGACGGCGCGACTCTTCTCGCAGATCTTGGCGTTGGCAGCCCACACGATCGGGTTGCGCGTACGCCATCCGTAGAGAATTTCCTCGCCGGGTGTGGCCGACCCGGGATGCTTGAGGATCTGCGACGTAAAGAACCCATACAGGCCACGACCCTGATGTGCGGGTAATACTTCGGTCCCACTGCGGTAAATGGCCAGCCGCTGCGCGACGGTCATCACGCGATAGACCGAGAACGCGACCAGTCCGACGTGATCGTAGACCAGAACGAGGCCGTATTTGCCGTCGAATGGCGACGAGGCCGCGGTCCAATGCGGTTCGATTGCTTTCCAGTTAATGGCAATGATCGAATTCATCGCATCCATGATCGGCTGCCGATCAGGCAGCTCGATCTCCGACGCGTCGGAAAAGCTGTAGACGGTGTAGTCGTCCCAGGGCGAGGCGATGGTCTTGTATCGACCGTCCAGGTTGCGCGACATCGCGTGAACTCCAGCACTGCAAGGTCGAGCTATACAGGCGGTCCTCCGATGGCTTAAAGGACAATATGCCCTCGAATTCTGCCAACTCTCCCCGGCGTGCTGCGGTGCGTCGAGATGGTGCCGAAAGGCGGCTGGCCATCTTTGCCTTTCCCGGTGTGACGTTGCTCGACGTTTCCGGCCCGGCGCAGGTGTTCGCCGAACTCAGCGAGATCGAGCTGCCGGGGCCAGGCTATGCGCTGAGCTACGTGTCCAAGGAGGGCGGACTGGTGCCGACCGATGTCGGCCTGATGATCGACACCGCGCCACTCTCGTCCCTGAAGCCGGAGGAGGTCGATACGCTGCTGATCCCGGAGGGCCGGGCATCTGGAAGCTGCGGCAGGACGAGACGGTGATGCAGTGGATCGGCCAGGTTCTCCCCGGCGCCCGGCGCATCGCATCCGTCTGCCTGGGCGCCTTTGCGCTGGCCTCGGGTCGGCGCGCTGGAGGGCAGGCGGGCCGCGACACATTGGCGCTACTGCCCCCGCCTGCAGGACAGTTTTCCGAACGTGAAGGTCGAGCCCGACGCGATCTTTGTGCAGGACGGCCGGGTCTGGTCATCCGCAGGCGTGAGCGCCGGCATCGATCTCGCGCTGGCGATGATCGAGGAGGATTTCGGCCATACGATCGCGCTCGACGTGGCGCGCCGGCTCGTCGTCTTTCTGAAACGTCCAGGCGGCCAGAGTCAGTTTTCGACCGTCCTGGCGGCGCAGGCGTCCGACGTCGAGGGGCGGTTCAGTGCGCTGCATGCCTGGATCATCGAGAACATCGCCAGCGACCTTCGGGTCGAGGCGCTGGCCGCGCGAGCCGGCATGACGCCGCGCACCTTTGCCCGCACCTATGTCAGCCGCACCGGGATGACCCCCGGCACAGGGAGTCGAGGCGCTCAGGGTCGAGACGGCGCGCCTCCTACTCGAAAGCCGCCAGATCGAAAACGTGGTCGAAATCGCCAAACGGGCGGGCTTTGGCGACGACGAGCGCATGCGGCGGGCGTTCCTGCGGCATCTCGGTGTGTCGCCGTCGGAGTATCGGCGCCGCTTCTCGGGTTGACAGATCTGCCGGACTCGACGCCTTTCCTTTGCTTTCGGGTTAATCCTGCCGCTCGCGTTGAGGCCAGAGCGGCCATGCCTTATGCGATCGCTCAAAGCCTTCCGTAAAAGGCCACGTGTATAACGCTGAAAATTTGATGCAGATCCGCCTCTGCGGAGGGGAAAGGCCAATGACCAACGTCGTTCCCTTTCGCACGAGGACACTCTCTCCTCAGGTTGCCTTTACGTCCGCTGAGCAGAAGGCCGCGGTCGTGGTGGCCAGTGCTGGCCACATGGACACCGTGCGGGCCGGTGCATTCGGCGTCAGGGAGGATGTGAGAAAAACTGTCCTCCTCCTCGATCTTGCCCTGCAGCATGCGCGAGAGCTCTCGGGCCTCGTTGCGGACGAGCGCGCGCGGCGGACCTATGATCGTCACCTCGCTTCGATCGAATACGCGCTGCAGATTGCGCGCCGACGTATGGCGATACTCTGACAGGCGCTGGCCGCTTTCTTCCCCATCCATTTGCCCGGCGACGCAGGGAGTTCGGATGTGGTAGTTGGATCTGTCGTGGAGGACGCAACGATGACCCAAACCAAACTGGAAGTGCCCGCTGAACTGCGGGACCTGGCCGAAAAGACCATCTCGCAGGCGGAAAAAGCGTTCGAGATGTTCTTCGACGCAGCGGGCAAATCGATCGGCACGGTTCCCGGGCCTGCCGCCGACATGTCCAAGCAGGCGCTCACTCTCACCGAGCAGAACATCAAGACGGCTTTCGAACACGCTCGAAAGCTCGTTCACGCCACCGAGCTCGAGGAGGCGATGCGGATCCAGTCCGAGTTCCTGCGCAGCCAGTTCACCAACGCGGGCGAGCACATGAAGACGATCACGGCGGGCATCATGTCCGCCGCGAGCAAGGCGACCGAGCCCAAGAGCTGAGGCGCGAGCGTCGCAGGAGCGACGGTCGGCATGGACGGAGATCGGCGGCAGCGCTGCCGCCGAATGGACACGGGCGGACGAGACGGCGAAATAGCCCCAGCCCTATTTTCGCAGGCTGCCGATATAGGCGGCGATGTCGGCTGCCTCCAGCCGGTTGAGCGGAAAGCTTGGCATCTTCGGATGCGGGTCGAGCAGGAAAAACGCGACCTTTTCTGGCGTGAAATCCGTCTTCTGAGCAATCTGGGCGAAGGAGGGGACGTCCGCGCTGGCCTGCTTCTGCGTCCCTTCGATGAGGTGGCATGAGGAGCACCAGCGACGGGCCAGATCTCGGCCGTGATCCGGATCGGCGGCCCAGGCCGGTGTCGACGCCGCAGCCGCGATCGTGATCGCGATAACTCTCATCACCGAGGCGTGCATCAAGGAGCTCCTGACCTTTGTCTGTTGAGTGGTGGCACACCTCGCCCAAGTGGCGGCGAGCGGCCCATGAAGGAATGTTTCGCCCCTGGAGAGGAGCGATCGTGGCGGTTCCGCCTCGCAGGCACGCGCGGCGCGTCGATGAATCTCGACGTCAATTACAGCATGATTTGGGAAAGTGGGACAGGTCGATCCGACTGACGATTGCCTTCAGGAGCGCGGTCGCGCGGCGCAGCCAAGACACATCGGCCGGGCGAGACACGTCGGTCGAGGCGGTGATCGTCAACTCTTCCGCAACGTAGGACATGTCGAGCCCTCCCTGTCGCTCAGCATCTTTCCGCTCAGCCTGTTGACGAGGTGCGTACCGCCACATGCGGGGCATGCGGCCGCCTCATAGGCATCGAACTGGTCGGCAAGAACCGGTGCGGCCAAGCCGATCTGAACGTTCGATCCCGTCTGGGAGCAGCGAAAAACGAGAGTTTCCATCGTCTGAACATGACAAATTCCGGCATCGATGCCTTGATCTGTCTCAACAGACGATGAGCCGACCGGCGCGTGCCGGACTGCCGGGGGACAGAATATCAGGTCAGGCTATGCGAGGCGGCCTTGGCCCGGTCGATCCGTTCCGCGACATTCACCGTGGACACGGAACCGGTCTGGGCCGCACGGAGGGCCGCATCGATCTTCGACTTCACGCGCCGCGCCGCGAGCGCGGCGAGTCCTGGTCTGGGTGCGTCCGGTCTTGATCTGATCGCCAAACTCGTACCGCCATTCCCAAATGTCCGGTTCAGCAGTCGCCACGACCGTATATTGGACACCTCGGTGGATCACGGAACCCCCCTGTCAATACTTCCACTCAAAGTCAACGTCTAACCAATCTACAATCAATCCGGGCAAATACGGGACTGGAACAATTGCCAGCTCCGCGGTGGTGAGATGGTTAACACCACCATGCCGACAATGTTCCGCAAGGCACCCGGCTTCCGTGCACACTTTTCCAGGGCGGATATCGGCCGTGCACAATCGGCTGAAATCGCGCGGGGCTGCCTGAAGACGCAGACGGGGGCTGCGTTCAAGGGCCCGAAATCCGCCAGAAGGGCGGACGACGCGTGCAGCGGATTCTGATTTCCGATCGATGACCGGCAGGAGATATTAAGGCACGACGTGCCGGAGTCGATGTTAGTCCGCGATCCCGAGATGAGGTCCATCTTGTTTGCCGATGATCAAGAGCTGGCGAGGACAGATCGCGCGGCTGCCGGAACCGGCAACGGCGGTCGTGACCTACGGGTCGATGCGTTCCGGGGTCTCGCCCTCTGGTTCATCTTCATCGATCATGTTCCGGACAATTCGCTGGCGTGGCTGACGCTGCGCAACTACGGCTTCAGCGATACCTCCGAGGTGTTCGTCTTCGTCTCCGGCTACACCTGCATGCTCGCCTATGGCGGCGCGCTGGCGAAGCAGGGCTGGGCGACCACCGTGGTGCGGGCGCTGCGGCGTGCCTGGGAAATCTATGCGGCGTTCCTGGTGCTGCTGCTCGCTTATGCGGCGCTGGTCTGGGTGATCGGCGGCGGCACGCGCTTCGTCGACGAGACCAACACCGGATTCTTCTTTCGCGAGCCCGGGCCCACGCTGGTGCATGTGGCGCTGCTGCAATTCGCGCCCGTCAACACCGACATCCTGCTGACGTTTGCAATCCTCCACATCTGCTTTCCCGTCATCCTGTGGCTGATGATCACCAGCGCGACGTTGACGCTGGTGCTCTCATTCCTGCTCTACATGATGGTTCAGCTGTTCAGCTGGCAGGCGCCAGCGTGGCCGAGCGGCGAACTGTATTTCAATCCGTTCGCCTGGCAGTTCCTGTTCGTGATCGGCGCCTGGTATGGCTATGCCGGCGCCGCACGACTGCGTCCGCTCCTCGACTCGCGAGCGCTGTTGATCGTGGCGATCGCCTATCTCGCGTTCAGCCTGTTGATGGCGCTCAGCTGGGAGTTCAAGAGTCTCGAGAACCTGATCCCGTCGGCCATCAGCGGCCTGATCTATCCGATCTACAAGAGCCATCTGGCGCCAGTACGGCTCTTGCACTTCCTGGCGCTTGCCTTCGTGGTGTCGCGGCTGGCGCCGCGGGACTGGAAGGGGCCCATCCGCCCGCTGATGACGGCCATGATCAGGTGCGGCGAGAACTCGCTCCCGATCTATTGCCAGGGTGTGCTTCTGGCCTTCCTCGGCCAAGTCGTTCTGACCGACGTGGCGAGCGGGTTGGCGATGCAGTTCGTGATCAGTGTCGCGGGGATTGCGATCATGACCATCGCGGCCACGCTGCTGACATGGGAATCGCAGCTCGACCGGCGCGGGCCGCGGCTGTTCTGACCGCCGTCCTCAACGCCGGCGTGCGACGGTGACCCCGAGCAGGAAGGCGACGAACAGGCTCGTAAGCGGCGCCTCTCGGGTGATCGCGCTGATGGTCGACAGGGCGGTCCCCGGCCGCCGGGCGTCCTTGCCGCCTCGCTCAGCCGGTCCACGGCGGCACTCAGTGTGCCCACCACCTCGCCGAGTGTATGTGACATGTCCGTGGCGGTGTCGAGCGCGCGTTCGGCGACGCCCGGCTGCGGAGGTGTTTCGAACGTTTCGCTGCTCACTGTCGTTGCCTTTTCGCTGCGTATCGTCGATGAGGCCCCAGTGCCGACGCGATGCGGCCGAGGAGCGCATGTAACGCTGGTGGGAAATGCCGGCTGATGCGATTGGTTCCCGTGGGCCGAGCCGGCGTATCCGAGGCATCGCCGGCGAAGCGCGCGGTGCAAAATCGCGCTACGCTGGGCGGCCGGCCGCCGATGAAAGGATTCCGTCTTGGCTTCTCCAGACCTTACAGCGCCACATCGCATCGCCGTCCTTGGTGCGCCGATCGATCTCGGCGCGTCGGTCCGCGGCACGCTGATGGGACCTGCTGCGCTGCGCACAGCAGGTCTCATCACCGTGCTGGAAAGCCTCGGGCTCGACGTCACCGACTACGGCGATGTCGGCATCGCCGACATGACGGAGCAGGTTGACGAGCCGCCGATGCAGGCCAAGCATTATCGCCAGATCCAGCGCTGGTCGCGGGTGCTGGCGCGTCGCAGTCAAGAGCTGGCGCAGACCGGCGCCATCCCGGTGTTTCTCGGCGGCGACCATTCGCTGTCGATGGGGTCGGTGAACGGGATCGCGCGCCATTGCCGCAAGATCGGGCGGGAGCTGTTCGTGCTCTGGCTCGACGCGCATGCCGACTACAATACGCCTGAAACAACCATCACGGCGAACATGCACGGCATGTCCGCCGCGTTTTTGTGCGGCGAGCCGGGCCTCGATGGCCTGCTCGGCGACGAAGCACGCACGTCCATCACCCCAGATCAGTTGGAGCTGTTCGGCATCCGCTCGATCGACAGAGCGGAAAAGGAGCTGCTGCGTCTCCGGCGTATCAGCATCGCCGACATGCGCGCCATCGACGAGTTCGGCGTCGGCGTGCTGATGCGCCAGATCCTCGACAAGGTTCGTGCGCGGAACGGCGTCCTGCATGTGAGCTTCGATGTCGACTTCCTCGATCCCGAGGTGGCCCCGGGCGTCGGCACGACCGTACCTGGCGGCGCGACCTATCGCGAGGCGCATCTCATCATGGAGATGCTGCACGATTCCGGCCTTGTCCGTTCGGTCGACATCGTCGAGCTCAACCCGTTCCTCGACGAGCGCGGCAAGACCGCGCGGGTCGCCGTCGAACTGATCGCGAGCCTGTTCGGCCAGCAGATCACGGACCGGCCGACGCCGACCAATGCGATCGTTCCGGATCAATAGAGCGGATGCCTCCCTTACTCGACCTCGGTGAGCCCGAGGCATCCGCGATCTCGGGCTCAGTAGCGGGCGTCGTACATTTTCGACTCGACGAAGCCGAGCAGATCGTTCGGCGCAGGCCCCGTGGCGAGCCCGTTCTGATAGGCGACGCCGGCCACCGCGGCGCCGATATGGGCAGACACCTCGCGGATGCGCGGCAGCGCCGGGTAGAGGCTGCCCTGCTCGAGATCGGCGCCGGTGACGCAGTTCGCCAGGGTGTGCGCGGCGGCCATGAACATCTCGTTGGTCACCAGCCGCGCGCCGCTGGCGATGGCACCCAGGCCGACGCCGGGAAAGATGTAGGAGTTGTTGCCCTGGCGCGGCACGAAGGTCTTGCCGTCGAGCTTGACCGGATCGTAGGGGCTGCCGCAGGCGAACAGCGCGCGGCCCTGGGTGTAGCGATAGGCCGACTCCGCCGAGCATTCCGCCTTCGAGGTCGGGTTGGAGAGCGCAAAGATGATGGGTCGCTCGTTCAGCTCGGCCATGGCCTGCAGCACTTCCGGCGTGAAGGCGCCGCCGACGGCCGCCACGCCGATGATCGCGGTCGGCTTCAGCGTCCTGATCGCGGTCAGGAAGTCTGCGATCGGCGCCTGGTCGTGCGCATAGCGCAGCTTGTGGCCATGCAGGTTCTCTCGTCCCTTGATGACGAGGCCGCGCGAGTCCGTCAGCCAGTTGCGCCGCAGCGCCTCGGCTTCGGACAGGCCCTCGGCCATCATGGCGGAGACGACGAGATCCGCGATGCCGGTGGCCGCCTCACCGGCGCCAAGGAACAGCACCGTCTGGTCGCGGAGCTTGCCGCCGGTGATGCGCAGCGCCGAAAACAAGCCGGCAAGCGCCACCGCCGCGGTGCCCTGGATGTCGTCGTTGAAGACGCAGGCGTCGTCGCGATATTTGTGCAGCAGCTTGAACGCGGCGTGGTTGGCGAAATCCTCGAACTGGATCAGCACGCCCGGGAAGGCGGCGCGGGCCGCGGTCATGAACTCGTCGACGAAGGCGTCATAGGCTTCGCCTGTCAGGCGCTTCTGGCGCAGCCCAATGTAGTAGGGGTCGGCCAGAAGCTCTTCGTTGTTGGTGCCGACATCGAGCATGACGGGCAGGCACTCTTCCGGATGGATGCCGGCGCAGGCCGAGTACAGCGACAGCTTGCCGACCGGAATGCCCATGCCGTTGGCGCCGAGATCGCCGAGACCCAGGATGCGCTCGCCGTCGGTGACGACGATCAGCCTGGCGCGATACGGCCAGTTGGCGAGGATCTCCGCGATCCGGCCACGGTCGTTGGCCGAGATGAACAGGCCGCGCGGACGCTGGAAGATCAGACCGTATTTCTGGCAGGCGAGGCCGACGGTCGGCGTGTAGATCAGCGGCTGGATCTCGTCGATGTTGTCGCAGACCACCCGGAAGAACAGCGCTTCGTTACGGTCATGCAGCGCGTTCAGTGCCACGTACTTCTCGAGGTCGTTGGACAGGCTGCGAAGATTGACCAGGATCCGCTCGGCCTGGGCCTGCATCGACATGACCCCGGCGGGCAGGAAGCCGCGCAGGCCGAGCGCATCGCGCTCCTGCTCGGTGAAGCCGGTGCCCTTGTTGAGCAGCGGATCGCGCAGCAGCGCGAGTCCGCGCGGAGAATAGGGGGAGCGTCGATGCGCTCATGCGTTGCGGCTGGGTCAAGGCAGTCTCCGAGGTCCTTTGTTCGAGCACCGCCATACCGGCGCGCCCGGCGTTGATCGGCATCAATCGCGGCGGGATGGCGGGAACGGACTGTTAACACAGTTTACGTTCCGCGTTGCACCAATGACGTTGTGCAACTGCGTTGCAGTCGACGCAGAGGGAAATGCGATGGCCGCTAGGCGCGGCCCGTGACGAATGACCACAGCAGCGCCAGCACGGCGATGGCCATGATACCTGTCCCCATCCATCCCAGGGCGATCAGCCAGGACCGTCCGCGGAAGCGGCCCATCAGCCCGGCATTGGACACGATCACCATCATCATCGCCATGATCGGCACGGCGGCGATGCCGTTGAGCACGGCGCTCCACACCAGCATGTGGATCGGGTCGATGCCGGTGAAGCCGAGCCCGAAGCCGATGATCGTGGCGGCAGCAATGATGCTGTAGAAGCCGACCGCCTCGTCCGGCTTGGCCTCCAGGGTCGCGTGCCAGCCGAAGATATCGGCGACGGCGTAGTGCCGCCGAGCCCGCCAGCACCGGGATCGCCAGCATGCCGGTCCCGATGATGCCGAGCGCGAACAACAGGAAGGTGAAGTCGCCGGCGAGCGGGCGCAGGGCTTCGGCCGCCTGCGTCGCCGAGTCGATTTTGGCGATGCCATGCGCGTGCAGCACCGTGGCGGTCGTCACGATGATGAAGAACGCGATCGCGTTCGAGAAGATCATGCCGATCGTGGTGTCGATCCTGATCCGTCGGAGGTCGGGGTGGTCCTTCTTCGACAGCTCGCGCAAGGGACGGTCGACCTTGCCCTGGTTCATCTCCTCGACCTCCTGCGAGGCCTGCCAGAAGAACAGGTAAGGGCTGATGGTGGTACCGAGCACGGCCACCACCGTCAGCAGATAGTTGGCCTCCGTCGAGAGGCTGGGCCAAACCGCCGCGAGCAGCGCCGTGCTCCAGGGCACTTTGACCATCAAGGCGGTCGCGACGTAGGCGAACAGGCTGAGGGTCAGCACCTTGATGAAAGGTGCGTAGCGGCGGTAGGGCAGGAATACCTGGAGCAGCGTCGATCCGGCGGCGAAGATCAGCGCGTGCTCATGGTTGAGACCGCCGATCACCAGCGATAGCGACTCCGCCATCGCCGCGATGTCGGCCGCGATGTTGAAGGTGTTGGCGCCGACCAGGAGCGCGACGAGGCCGAAGACGATCCCGCGTGGCGCAAGCGCGGTGATGTTGGCCGCTAGCCCTTTGCCGGTGACACGGCCGATTCGCGCGCTCACCAGCTGGATCGCGATCATAAAGGGCGCTGTCAGAAAGACCGTCCACAACAGCCCGTAACCGAACTGCGCGCCGGCCTGGGAGTACGTCGCTATTCCCGACGGATCGTCGTCGGCGGCACCGGTCACGAGGCCTGGACCCAACAGCCGGAATACGCTCCATGGCGACCGTTTCGGTTTGTTCGGTTCAGATGCAACAGTCATGACCATGGCAGCGCTCCCCCGGCGTTGTATGTCTTTCGAAGTCGCGCGCCCCCTTTTTGTTCCCGGCTCCGGAACCGGAGGAGAGTACCAGCGTTCCAGATCACGTCGGATTTCGACCAAGGGGGGAGCGCGTGCCGGACGAGCGGCAAACAGGGCACGATCAGGAGCTCGGCATGGCCGAGCGCGAGAGGCTTTTTCCGGAGGCAGTGAGCTGGCCGGACTGATGTTGCGATTCGATTGGGAGAGCACCTCGATCGGACCGCCGGAGCATTGGCCGCAGAGCCTGAAGACGGCTGTCAGGATCATGCTGACATCCCAACAGCCGATCTGGATCGGTTGGGGAAAAGAGCTGACCTATCTCTACAACGATGCTTACAAGACCATCATCGGCGGCAAACATCCGTGGGCTCTCGGCCGACCGATCTCTGCAGTCTGGCACGAGATCTGGGAGGACATCGGTCCGTTACTGGCCAAGGCCGGCGGCGGTGACCAGGGCACCTATGTCGAGGCGCAACTCCTGATCATGGAGCGCAACGGCTTTCCCGAGGAGACCTACTACACGTTCTCCTACAGTCCCATTCCGGACGACGATGGATCACCCGGAGGAATCTTCTGCGCCAACACCGATGACACTCAGCGCGTGATCAGCGAGCGCCAGCTCTCGTTGCTGCGCGAACTCGCAAATGCCGGTGCCGGGGCCCGCAGCATCGATCAGGCTTGCGCAAACTGTGCGGACGCCCTGGCGCAGGAGTCGCGCGACCTTCCGTTCGTAATGATCTACATGACCGACCCGGACGGCGAGGCGGCGCGACTGGAGGCCTTGACCGGCATCAACCTCGATCATCCCGCCGCTCAGCCGAGGCTGAGAATTCAGCCGGAAGGAACGTGGCCTCTGGCTGAAGCGCTGAAGCTGCAGGATGCGCTGCTGGTTCGTGACCTTCCGCGGCGGTTCGGCCTCAGCTTTCCGACCGGTGGATGGCGTCAGCCGCCACAGAACGCCGTTGTGCTTCCGCTGCCCGCGTCGGGGGAAGCCGGACGGGGCGGCTTCCTCATCGCAGGTCTCAATCCGTTCCGCCTCTACGACGAGAGCTATGCCCGCTTCCTGAATCTCGTCGCGGGGCAGATTGCAGCGGCCGTCAGCAATGGCGGGGCCTATCAGGCAGAGCGGCGCCGGGCGGAAGCGCTGGCCGAAATCGACCGCGCCAAGACGACGTTCTTTTCCAACATCAGCCACGAGTTTCGTACGCCGCTGACGCTGATGTTGAGCCCGCTGGAAGACCTGCTCGGCCGCGACGAGGCCCAACTCACCTCCGAAGCGCGATCCGTCCTCAGCTTGATCCACCGCAACGGCATTCGCCTGCTGAAGCTCGTGAATACGCTGCTCGACTTTTCGCGCATCGAGGCCGGCCGCATGACCGCGCACTTCGAGCCGATCGATCTTGCGGTCTTCACTGCCGAACTCGTGTCCAACTTCCGCTCGGCGACGGATCCGGCCGGCCTGCGCCTCACCATCGACCCCACGCCCCTGTCCGAGCCGGTGTATGTCGACCGCGACATGTGGGAGAAGATCGTTCTCAATCTGGTGTCGAATGCGTTCAAGTTCACCTTCGAAGGTGAAATCTCGGTGTCGATCGGCTTGTCCACTGACGGCAATCATGCCGAGCTCAAGGTTCGCGACACCGGCACCGGCATCCCGCCCAGTGAGCTGCCGCATTTGTTCGAACGGTTTCGTCGCATCGAAGGCGCGCGCGGCCGATCCTTCGAGGGCAGCGGCATCGGTCTCGCTCTCGTTCAAGAGCTGGTGAGGCTTCATGGCGGGGAGATCGCTGTAGACAGCGAGCTCGGCCGGGGTTCGGTTTTCACCGTGCAGATTCCGCTAGGCTCGGCGCATCTGCCAGCGGGCCAGATCGGACCTTCCCGTGTCCTGGCCGTTACCAACGTCCGTGCCGAAGCCTACATCGAGGAGGCGCTCGGGTGGCTGAACGGCGGTGTGCCGTTCGAGCTTCCTCACCCGTCATCAACCGACGACCTCGGAGTCCGCTCGGCGACGGCATCGGCCCGTGATCGCGTGGTGCTCGCGGACGATAATCCTGACATGCGGGACTACGTCCGCCGTCTGCTCGGTGAGGACTATGACGTGGAGGCGGTCAGCGACGGCATGGCGGCCCTGGAGGCCGTCCGACGGCGCCGCCCCGATCTGGTGCTGACCGACGTCATGATGCCGGGCCTCGACGGCTTCGGGCTGCTGAAAGCGCTGCGTAGCGATGTGCAGCTTCGCGACATTCCCGTGGTCATGCTGTCGGCGCGCGCGCCGGCGAGGAGGCCAAGGTCGAGGGGCTTGATGCCGGGGCGAGCGACTATCTCACCAAGCCGTTCAGCGCGCGCGAGCTGCTGGCGCGGGTGCGCGCCAATATCGATCTGTCGCGGGTGCGGCACGAGGCCGAGATGACGCTGCGTGAGCTGAACGAGCGTCTGGAGACGCAGGTCTCCGAGCGAACCGCGGAGCTGCAGGCCAAGGAGGCACGGCTGCGGACGATCTTCGAGGCGAGCTACACGTTCCAAGCGCTGCTCTCGTCCGATGGGACGCTTCTGGACGCCAATGCGACCTCGCTCGAAGCGATCGCTGCGCCGCTGCACGAGGTCGCGGGGCTGCCATTCTGGGAGACGCCGTGGTTCGCGGGTACGCCCGGCATGCCCGAGGTGATCAGATCCCTGGTCGACGCCGTCGCTCGCGGCGACGGGGCCCGCCAGGAGTTGCAGCTCGAACTGCCGGTCGGCGGCCCACGCTGGTTCGACTTCCAGATGCGGCCGGTGCGGGACGAGACCGGACAGGTGGTCGCCATCGTGCCCGAGGCGGTCGAGCTGACCGAACGGCGCAAGGCGGAGGAGGCGTTCCGCCAGGCCCAGAAGATGGAGGCGATCGGCCAGCTCACCGGCGGCGTCGCGCACGACTTCAACAATCTGCTGACCGTGATCCGGTCGTCGGCCGACCTGTTGCGCCGGCGCCAGCTGTCCCCGGAGCGTATGCGGCGCTACGTGGATGCGATCTCGGACACGGCGGATCGCGCCGCCAAGCTCA
Organism: Bradyrhizobium oligotrophicum; assembly: GCA_050641875.1. GTDB lineage: Bacteria > Pseudomonadota > Alphaproteobacteria > Rhizobiales > Xanthobacteraceae > Bradyrhizobium > Bradyrhizobium oligotrophicum_B. Next base: position 253,544 of record CP192619.1, on the reverse strand, counting down.
CCGGACAGTTGCTCGCCTTCGCGCGGCGGACGCCGATGGAGCGCCGCGTCTTCGATGCCGCTGTTCATATCGAGCGGATCGAGGAAATGCTGCAGACCGTGCTCAGCGCGCCGGCCGCGATCGAGCTTGACCTCGCATTGCGGCCGCTTCCGGTCGACGTCGACATCAATCAGTTCGAGACGGCGCTCGTGAACCTCGTCGCCAATGCGCGCGATGCGATGGAGGGCCGGGGCGTCCTGACCATTCGCGGCGGGATCGTCCGGGAGGACGGTCGGTCCGGGCAGTCGTCGTTCGTCTCCATTGCCGTCAGCGACACCGGATCCGGCATTCCTCCAGATCAGATCGACCGGATCTTCGAGCCATTTTTCACCACCAAGGGCGTTGGGCGCGGCACTGGCCTCGGCCTGTCCCAGGTGTACGGCTTCGTTCATCAGTCCGGCGGACGGGTGCTGGTCGATAGCGAGCTCGGCAGAGGGACGACGCTGACATTGTTGCTTCCGCTGACGGACAAACCACTGGGACCGCGCGAGCGGAGCGAGCAGGGTGCCGAACAGCTCGCTGCGCGCTGGAACGTGCTGGTCGTCGAGGACAACCCGGAGATCGGCGAATTTTCCACGCAATTGCTCGAGGACCTCGGCTACCGGACGGTGCTCGCGCGCAGCGGAATGGATGCGCTGCGGATGATCGACGAGATCCCGAGAGCTTCGATCTCGTGCTCAGCGATGTCGTAATGCCCGGCATGGACGGGGTGACGCTCGGCCGGGAAATCCGCCGACGGTTGCCGAAGATCCCGATCGTGCTCAACAGCGGCTACAGTCATGTCCTCGCTGACGGTGACCGCCACGGTTTCAGCCTGATCCAGAAGCCCTACTCGGTCGACGAACTGTCGCGCGTGCTGCGCCAGGTCATGGCCACGCGAGCGGCAGGCGCAAAGCCGGCGCCATCGGCATGAGACGCGCGGCAGCTTTCCCCTGACCTCGGTCGGCCTCGCGCGATCAGCACTTGAAGGATCGCGCTTGACCGGCGTATTTTCGGTCGCTGGGGAAGTCTCATGGTACACGAGGAACGGTGGCTGCGCGGCGGTCGGGCGCGGCGGTGGGTATCTGCTCTTGTCGCGGGCGCGGCACTGGTCATGAGCGGCAGTGCCCTTGCCAAGGACGATGAAGCGGACGAGCCGGCGGGTCTTGCCAACGTCTACATCGATTTCCGCACGAACTACGCCTATCTGCCCGGCGGGACGTTGTCGACGGGCCTCGGCGACACCTCTTTGTTCGGGACGCTGTCGCAACTCGCGACCTTGCGCAAGCTGGTCGACCGGCCAACCTTGCCGGGACGCCCGCAGCTCTCGGCCCCGACCAACCAGGGCGTCGGCGTCGACGTTCCACTCACGGCGGATCTCGGCGATGCGCTCTCGCTCTATGGAGGCTTCACCGGCAGCGCGTCCTACAACGGTCCGTCCGGTTGGTCTGACGTCGCGGTGACGAGCTGGTTCCTCGGCTTCCAGGCCGATGTCTATCAGCAGAACGGCGGCGCATTCCCGACCTTGACGCTGCAGTCGACGCTGACACGGTCGGTGCCCGACTCGCCCTTAGCGACAACGTCGTTCAACACGGTGGTCGAGGCGAAATACGCGCTCGACCCCGACGAGATGCGCGGCTGGCTGGCGGGCATCCAATATACTCACGCGGAGATCGATACGGTTCTGGCGCGGATCGGCGACACCACCGCCGGCTATGTCGGCGGCTTCTATCAGTGGGACAACAACTGGAAGGTCTCCGCGCGGGTCGGGCTTCAGTCGTTCGGCGGTGCGCAGCTTCTCGCCCTCGCGCCGATCGCATCCTACACGCAGCCGCTGGTCAGGCTCGATCTCGATCGCATGGATGATGACGACAACCGCCTGTTCGGCATCACGGCGCAGATCGCATGGGCGCCGAAGCCGGTCTATCAACTGACCGTGCGAACGCCGCTCTACGCGATCAAGAACTGATCGTCGCTGCGGCTATCGCATGCTGACGAACTTGCCCCAGAGGCCCGCGAGCAGTGCGCTCGTCATCATGTAGTGCGGCTTGTCGCAGAACAGGCTGCCGTAGCTGCACACGTCGGCGCCGACCGATCCGAGCTGATGCTGCCCGGCCGCGTAGAACAGCGCGGACAAGACGGCCAGAACGACTGCAACGACATACATCATGAAACCTCCTTCCGGCTCAGCCCGACGAGCTGCGAAATGAACTGACGATTGGCGCGCGTCTGGGCGCTTGACACGTCGGGCAAATCAGGCGCATTTTGCCATCGTCGAAAAAATCATAGAGCCCGCGCCGATTACTCGGCAGCGGGCTTTTTATGTTGCTGGAGAGGAATTCGCGCGGCGGTTATCGAAATCGGAAAGTCCGATCGCCGCATTTCGATCAAATTTGACACGTCGGGCAAATCACTGGCAGGATGTCAGTATCGAAATTTCCGAAATCGCGGCAGCCGCAGCCCGCCAACGGCGGCGGGCTGTTGTTTGGGGGAGCGGGCGCGACTGTTACGTCATTTCGCCGGTCGGCAGCGTGTGCACTCATAGTCATCCGGATGTTGACCGTCCCGCGCGAACGGGGCGGTCGCGGGCACGGTGATCGTCGTCGTGCCCGCAGCGGTCCCTCACGCGAGGGATAGGGTTCGCGCCCGAAGCGATCGCGTTGGCCGCGATCCGCCGCGCCTTTCTTTTTTCGACCGATCGGGACAGGACGATGACCGCCTATCTGATTACGCTCGCGTTGGTGGGGCTCGTCGCGATTGTCGCCGCCGATGCGCTCTCGTGACCACGTTCCAGATCCACTTTGCAAGACTCCGGAAGCGACCATGTCGAAGACGATCACTGAAATCCGCTCGATGGCGCGCAGTCACACCAAGACGGCGATCAACACGCTGGTCGGTGTGATGCGCTCGCCCAAGGCGACCCATGCGGCCCGCGTGTCGGCCGCCAACGCCATCCTCGATCGCGGTTGGGGCAAAGCGCCTCAGGCGCTACAGAACGGCGAGGACGGTGCACTGGAGCTGATCCACCGCATCGAGCGTGTCATCGTGCATCCGGATGAGCACGATGAGGAGCAGGTGGATGAGTGATGGCAGTGCAGTCTCCGTTGAGGCGATGGTTTCGTTTCATCGAACGGTTAGCGGCCGTCTCGTTCCTGCTACTCGTGTTCTCAGGCTGCACGGAGTTCGCTCACGATTTTGTCCTCATTTATGCGGTTGAGGCGAACGAAAAGATGGACAGTGGTAGGCTCGACAACTGCGACTTTGAGCGGATTTGTGAAATCCGCGCAGCAGGTCTGAATATTGAAATCCTTGTTCGGACCGACGTCACGGGTATTCCGACCATCGATATGACTGTTCGGGGGCAACCTGGCTGCTGCTATGGCGCCGATGCCAGCGAAACATTCCATTCGGCAGTCAAACTCGGTTCGCTGCGGTTAGCGATCTATCGGCGCGTCCTGAGAGATCGGGACGAGTTTATCAGGAACGCGTACTTTCAGAGCGAACGAATTGGAACGATACACCTTCGATTTTCGCAAGTTCACTAGGCGAAACGGCCGTGCGTGTCACTAACAGGAATGATCGGATATGACCAACGACCGAGGCCTTATTGAACGGGCTCCGCTTCCCCTGCCAGGCGCTCCGACCATTGAGCAGGGCGATCAGCCGCGAATCTTCGGTATGATTGGAAGGCAACTGCCCAGTATCATCAATGGACCGGAATCCTACTATCCTGACGGAGCCAAGAAGGGCCAGATGCCTTGTTGGGCGATGGCGGATTTTTATGGTTATGTCGAGCGGTTGGGTAAGCAGTTAAACGATCCCAGCAACATTTTTCGGGACGTACTGGACGAACTCAGGAAATTCAACGGCGCCTTTGCCCCGATGGCGAAATGGAGTGATCCAAGCATGCAAACGGACAAATAAATCGAATTGCCTTTCGAACTTTCTCCGAAAACGCTCTATCAAAAAAACATAGGGATTGATCCGTCTGGTGGCCCGTACGCGCCGCCCATGGCATGGAAAGAACCGAGAAGGGACCTCAATGTCTCGGTCCACCCTCAAGATCCCCCGCCGCAAAAGTGTTCGAGCCGCTGCTCGCGCCCGCGATGGCTTGCCCATCAGCGGCGGCGAGAGAGAGACAGCGCGGCGGATCGACTGTGCTCGAGTTTTTTGTTCTTGATTTGTTCGTCGTTCTGCCTATGCTTGATCGACTGAGTGGGAGGAGAGCCGTGCGATTGAGCAGAGGCGGAATTCGGGGGGCTGGTCTATTCGCTGTGGTTTGCAGGGTTCTTCGCTGCTTCGTTTGCTACAGATATCAAGACCGGCGTGCTCGTTACGTCCATTTCGATCTTTCCTGCAGCTCTTTTTTGGTCGGTCTGTTCTGTCGTCACGGGCAGTGATGGTTTTCCGTTCTCTGTGGACTCCTGGCTCAACAGCATCCCCGTCTATTATCTGCAGTCCCTGGTTCTCGCTTATGTGGTGGGATGGGCCGCGAGTTCGCGTACGGCGGCAACACGGCAACTCCGCGCGGAACGGATCGAGAAGCCGGAACGCGACAAAGCTGTCCAGTGCCCGGCCTCTTTGGACCATCCAGGCGAGTGACACGCGCTCCGGAGCATTGAGCAAAACTCATCGAAACGTACCGTAGCGTTCGAAGACGCGTCGGTCGAAGACGTGTGCTCTGGTCGCTGTCACAAAGCGACCCGCTGCGCGACGCGGTGAGCATCACCCTCATGCTCGGAGTGGGATGCCGGCAACGTCCTGCACGCGAGCGCGGCTGTCCAGCGTACGTCTTTACTGAACATGCCGTCTGAACGGCGTGCGTATTGGTGACAACGCGATGAATCTCATCGCGGATCGTGCAGTCTACGGACATGGAGTAAAAGCCATATGGCATCTCGATATTCGCTGACCGTCCAGATCAATCCCAGCCTTCCAGGGCATGCCGCAATCGTCGTGAACGAGCCTGGACGGCAGACCTTCGCAGGATTCGGACCCAAGACTCATCTCGCGCCTTGGAGCAAAGGGCAGTTTGACGTCCATACGCTGCCTGCCGGCGAAACGCCGCCGCCAGACTTCTCGAGCGTTATCGGAGACGGTCACTATCAGTCTTTCACGGTACCGGTCACTCGGGAGCAAGCGGCGAGCGCGTTGGCCGAGATCGGCCGGCTTCGTGGCGCTGGCGAACGTTACAACGGGCTCAACAGCTTCAGCCCGAACGTGTGCACGACGATACTTAATCGAATCATGGAAGCTGCCGGTCTGGGCAGAGATAATCTTCCGCGCGTTTTGCCATCGCAGAATGGCGAGTACCTGACCGACATTGAGAAGACGCTCGCGGCCGATCGGAAAGCAAAGGTGGTGTTCGACGGCGGCGGCTTTCCTAAGGCCATTCCGCAAGCTTTTCGTGACATCCAGAGCGACTATGCCTTCGTCGGTCGCGGCTACGATACGCCGTCCGAACGAGCCGGCCATGGTCCCACCGGTCCGCAGGCGTTGGCTGCTGACGAGCCGACGCCGCCGGCAGATGCGCCATCACGGACGGACGCTGTGCCCGGCAGGTATCTGCGAAGCCGTCGGGCAGACGATCATGCCCTCACTGTGTTCGACGTCGGCACGAGCCCGGTGCCGTTCGTGGCGCCGGCCCCGCTATTGCCGCGCGTGATGGCGCAGCCGGAGTCGAACTCCGCGAACCGGAGTGCTCAGTCCGGCATGGACGCGGCATTCACGCGCTCTACATCGCCTTGGCCGTTCTCAGACGCCGACGCATCACCTGCTGACATGAACGATTGGTACACGCGCTGGATCAAACCGCTCGCACAGCGCTAGCCGGACTTGATCTGATCCCTGCATTGTCGCGAGCGCGATGATCTACCGCGCCGAGCTGCGGGCCGACTGCTGCGAGGCCTCCCATTGTCCACCCTCAAGATCCCCACCGCGAAAGTGTTCGAGCCGCTGCTCGCGCCCGCGCGCTACAAGGGCGCGTTCGGCGGCCGCGGCTCGGGCAAGTCGCATTTCTTCGGCGAGCTGCTGGTCGAGACCTGCCAGGCCGAGCGGGGTACGCTTGCGGTCTGTATTCGCGAAGCGCAGCGGACCCTCGCGCAATCCTCCAAGCGGCTGATCGAGGGCAAGATCGCAGCGCTCGGTCTCGGCCAGGGCTTTCGGCCGTTCAGCGACCGCATCGCGACGCCCGGCGACGGGCTCATCATCTTTCGCGGCATGCAGGATCACACGGCGGAGTCGATCAAGTCGCTGGAGGGATTTCGCATCGCCTGGATCGACGAGGCACAGACCCTGAGCGCGCGCTCGCTGTCGCTGCTGCGGCCGACGATCCGCGCGCGACGCTCCGAACTGTGGGCGAGTTGGAATCCGCGCCGCAAGTCGGATGCCGTCGACGATTTCCTGCGCAGCCGCAAGCCGGACGGCGCGGTCGTGGTTAAGGCGAATTGGCGCGACAACCCGTGGCTTCCGGCGGTGCTGGACGAAGAGCGCCGCCTCGACCTCGCGCTCTATCCCGATCGTTACGAGCACATTTGGGAGGGCGACTACGTGCGCGCGTTCGAAGGAGCCTATTTCGCGGATCTGTTGGCGCAAGCGAAGCGCGACGGGCGGATCGGCAAGGTGGCGGCGGATCCGCTGCTGCCGTTGCGCGCCTTCGTCGATATCGGGGGCGCCGGCGCCACAGCCGACGCCTTCACGATCTGGATCGTGCAGTGGGTCGGCAACGAAATTCGCGTGCTCGACTATTATGAGGCGGTCGGCCAGGTCCTCGCTTTCCACGTCAATTGGCTCCGCACGCGCGGCTATCAGAACGCGATCCTCTATCTTCCGCATGATGGCCTCGCGACCAACGCCGTGACCGGCAAACGCTATGCCGACCATCTGCGCGACGCCGGCTTCGCTGTCGAACCGCCGCTCAAGAACCAGGGCAGGGGTGCGGCGATGATGCGGATCGAGGCACTACGACGACTCGGTCCGCAGCTCTGGTTCAACGAGGCAGCGACCGAAGCCGGGCGCGAGGCGCTCGGCTTCTATCACGAGCGCAGGGATGAGACGCGCAATGTCGGGCTCGGCCCTGAGCATGACTGGTCGTCCCACGCCGCCGATGCGCTCGGACTGATGGCGGTCTGCTACGAGGCTCCGGGGCGAGCCGCAAGCTTCAACCGTCCCATTCGATATCAGGATGCGGGGTGGCGGTAACGTCGCCAAGGCCTGGCGAAAGGGTTGGAAAGCCGGTGGTCCCGGACGTCCTGCGTGCCGCACTCTTCGCGATCGTCATTGACAACCGCGATTGTCGTCATTCCTTATTTGTTCCTGATGCGCCCGCTGACTCTGAATTTCGTGAAGGCCGACATGCAGCTTCTGTTCAAGCTTCTAAAGTATGGCTCCGTAACGCTCATTCTCGCCGCTTGGTTTCCGCTCCAGTTTTCAGTTGTTTCGAACCTTCCGCAGCTTGCGCTGGCGTTCGTCGCGACTGGTTATCTGATTGCAATCCTTCTGCTTGCCCTGGCGGCCGTGTCAGGAAGGTTTGGTGTGAAGCTGACGGCTCGGCTGAATAGGTGGTTTGTGCTCTTCGCGCCTGCGGCGCTTGCGCCGCCTGTCCACCTCTATCTGGTGCTCGAAACCTATTGGTATGGCATCTACTACCGCTGCGACGAGTGCGGATGGGTGCAGTTCCTGGCTCTTTTTGTGAAGGCGCAAGAGAGCCTCCTCGCGTCCCATCTGCTCCAGATCCTTGCTGCGGCCGCAGCGCTCTATGCCATCCTCCTCGTTTCAAGCCTCTTTATTAAAGTCATGCACGGACGTTTCCAGGGGAATTGAATGACAACCTATTTGCGAACTGCGGAAGATAGAAAGCGGGCCCTCCTGGATGATGCGCCGGATACCAAGTTTGAATTCGAAAGCCAGAAGTTCTCCGACATTCCGAAGGATAAGCGACCTGCCATCAATAACTTTTTGCAGAACCACCAGTGGGGTGCTCAGCAAGTCAAGACGTACAACGCGTTGATCGAGGAGGCCGCCAAGCGCCATGGGGTAAACCCCGATCTCGTGAGAGCCGTGATCTACACGGAGGTCTCGCGCGGCGGTGAATACGGTTATCCAGGAGAGGCTGTGGGCAGGGCCGTGAGGTCGCTCTTTGGAATCGACCATGACGTGATTGCACGCACGATCCTGCCAGGTAACATCGATTCTAGTTGGCAGAAGCTCATTCCCGGATCTGACGTTCACACCCCGCGAGACAACATCGAGCTGACCGCGAAGCTGCTGGCGGGGATCGTAAAACGGCTGGACGATCCCAGCGTCGAAAATATCTACTCGCTCTACAACGGCCTGTCGCATGATCGAACGTACGTGAACAAGCAGATCAAGTCGACGCCTTACTATGCCAAACGTGCGTTCGAGGATAAAGCCTGGGAGAAAGACGAGTGGTCCGCGCCCGATCTGGCCGATGATCCCGCGGAGGGCGGACCGGTGACTGCGGGCAATCAGGTCGGTCCCGTCGAATCGCGTGCGCCGTCGGCGGCTCATGATGGTCCCGCCTGGTTCGACGACCGCTTCGGCCGATGGTCCCCTGGGATCAGCGCCGCCGCGGTGTCGCAATCACCGCTCCTGCGTGAGCTCGCGCGACGCGGGAATGCGGAGGCGGCTGGCGGTCAGCAGTTTCAGCCAGGGTCCCCACCGCCGTCTCACCTCTTTCCTGGAGGGGCAGGAGAGCCGCCGAAACCGGCCGATCTCGCCGCGAGTGGAGGCGGCCCCGATCCGGCCAGGTCTCCCATCCGCATCCTGCGCTCCCGCCGCGCAGATCAGATGCTGCCAACAGCAAGCGTCGGACCGCCCGGGACTGCTCCCAATCAGCTGCCAGTCGGGCACCAGGTGCCGTCGTTCGATGATCGGTTCGGAAGCTGGGCGTCGACGGGCAATGTGACCGCGCCGCTCTCGCCCTATCAGCCGTTCTTGCCGTTGCCGGAGTCGGCAGACTCGGTCGGTGTGCTCGCCGGGAATGCAATGCCGGATTATCCTTTCGAGATTCCGACGTTTGGAGAGGCAACGCCTGGCTTGGAGGATTGGGCCGGGACTCGGCGTCGGCGCTCGCCATGGGACTCGACGCGCTGATTTCGGCGCGTCTGCGAGCAGGCCTGGCGGCGATCGCGGCTGGCGTCTTCCCGTTGATGCCGCTCTTCAGCGCGCGGCACCAGTCGGCCCATCTCATCGCTCACATCATGCCAACGATACGGATCCGACCATGCCGAAAATGTCGAACGCCGACCTCAAGACGATGCTCGCCGCGGAGAAGGCCGATGCACTGGCCGCCATCTCCGCCGCTCGGCTCGCAGAAGAGCGCGCCGATGCGATGGATTATTATCTCGGCAACATGCGCAAGGACATGCCGGCGCAGGAGGGGCGCTCGCGGGCGGTCTCGACCGATGTCGCCGACACGATAGAAGGACTGATGCCGCATTTGATGGACATCTTCGCCGGATCCGACGAGGTTGTGCGGTTCGAGCCCGTCGGTCCGGAGGATGAGGCCGCCGCGGCGCAGGAGACGGATTACGTCAATCACGTCTTCATGCAGCAGAACCCCGGCTTCATGATCCTGTATTCCTTCATCAAGGATGCTCTCCTCTCGAAGGTCGGCGTCGTCAAGGTGTGGTGGGAGGAGCGCGAGGAGGAGAGCCGCGAAACCTATTACGACCTCACCGAGGATCAATTCGCGCTCCTGGCGCAATCCGTGATGGACTCGGACGGCGCGATGCGGATCGTCGCGCATTCGAAGCGAGCAGGACTCAGTCCCAAGGCCTCTTCCGTGACTCCGACCTGGAGCGGCTCCTGACTTCGTCCGGAAGAAACGGCGAGGCGTCGGGCACGCGGCAAAAATACGAACGCTCAAGGTTGGCAGCGTGTTCGGTCCGACGACACGCATGTCGGTCGAAGTGGTGTACGCGATACTGAACACCGAGAAGCCAATCACACCTTCCGTGTTCGTTCAAAGGAGCGGCGACTTCTTCGTTTGGGTGCTCAGCTCAGCGCGCCCAAGATCATGATGATGAGAAAGCCCGCGGTCAACCATACCCATAATACCCGCTCGTGCCGGATCGCGATTTTCAGGCGTTCTCGACCTGGCTCTGTTAGTTTCGCAGGATCCATTGCCGAGAAGCGAAACCCGAAAAACAGCCAGGTTTTATAATAGCCTGGCTTCATGTAGCGCATGTCTGAGGCGCTTGGCGCAATGTGATTGTGAATGACGCGAAGATCATTCAGCCATAGTGCCAACAGCGGCAGGCCCGCGATCGTCCAAACGAGAAGAATGCCGATTGTCGGATAGGACATGTTTGCAGCGCCGGCAAGGGTGTCGATCGCAGACGATCGTTTCATTCCAGTTGATGAAGGTAATCTAATGTCGGTGAATGAGAAAGGCAATCTGCGCCCGGACGGGATCTCTCTCGAGCTGCCGTGGTTCGGGCTCGGGGGGACATACTATTGGAATCCGGGAGCGCCGACCGCGCCGAGTGTCACCCTGACAGGAGGCTTGGGTTCGGGAGGAGGCGGGTTGCACCTCGTCCACCTCAGAAAGGGTATGTCATCCGAAGATACTCTTAGGTTCGGTGCTTCGGTTAACGTGCCGTCGTTCAATGTCAACGCGAGCATTCCGGACAGAATCCGGCATTCCGCTGCCTTGGAAAGCGAAAGTTTCTTCGATCGGAGTAGGAGCCGCCCTTCCCGGGGTCGGCGTGAACTATACGGTCACACCGGGGCAGATCGCCGCGTTCATCAGGAAATACGTTCTCACCCCATTCATGGGGTCGGAAGACCAGCCTTTGGCGCCTGACCGCATTGCCCAGAACGCGCCGGTCCGATTGGAGCCCGGCGCTGAACGACCGATACCTTATGCTGGACCTTGGTCCGGCAGGGAGCCATTTGGTTCAGGGATCTCTCCGTGGTTGTCCACCTACATCGGCGGGCGTCACGAGCCGTCAGATCGCATCTTTTCGGGCAGCCACTCCGATCGTGCATTTTCCGACGGTGCCACGCCCATTCCTTACATCGGAGACGGGTGGGCAACTTCCCGGAGGTCCTTCGGACAGGACTGCTTCCGTTATGGGTGGCGGCTCGGGAGCCGGCGGACGGGTAGGGCCTGCCGGCGGCCTTCTCGGCATGATCCAGGATTATCTCCTGACCGACGCGGCTCGAAGCGGCAGCCGTTAGACGCTTCGATCTGTCTCTCCATAACCGAACGAGCCCATCGCCATGAACATACCTCTTCAGTGCGCGCCGCCGCAACCGGTGTCGGCACCGATCACGCACGACGTCACCATCGTCACCACGCGAAAATTCGCCCAGGCGCGGGTCCTAGGCGTGCCGCCGGAGGAGTTCGGGATCGAGCGCGGCGCGCGCTCGATCCGCGACTGCAACTACTGCTTCCACGAGATCGTCACCAAGACCGAGGCTCAGCTGATTGCCGAAGGGTTCGACCCTGCGCAGATAAAGTCGCTCGGCGACTACACCGGGACGACGCAGGTCGAAACGATTGCGCGCGATACGGTCGACGAGCATTCGCGGGCATCGTCGAGCGCATCGAATTCGGGCACCAGGCTCGTGCGCATCACCGAGCACTATGTTCGGATCGACTATGAGGGCGACGGCAGGCCGTGCCTGTACCAGATCATCACCGGCGGCGACCAGGGCGAGATCCTGCGCAAGGACGGCCAGGACTGCATCACGCCGTTCGACGCGATTCCGTTCGCCGCGACCACGCCGGTGCCGATGACGCACCGCTTCTTCGGCCGTTCGATCGCCGATCTGGTGATGCCGCTGCAGCGCGAAAAGACGGCGTTGAAGCGCGGCGCGCTGGACAATCTCTATCTGCACAACAATCCGCGCGTCGAGGTGGCCGAGGCGAACGCCGGCCCCAACACGCTGGACGATCTCCTGGTCTCGCGTCCAGGCGGTGTGGTTCGCACCAAGACGGCGGGCGGGCTGAACTGGCAGGTGGTGCCCGACATCACCAGCTCGATCTATCCGATGCTGCAATATATCGATGCCGAGCTCGAGAGCCGCTCGGGGCTCTCGAAGCAGGCGCAGGGCATCGACGCCAATGCGCTGCAGAACCAGTCGGCGACGGCAGTCGCGCAAGTGTTCTCCGCCTCGCAGATGCGCATCAAGCTGATCGCGCGGATCATGGCGGAGGGCGTGCGAGACATGTTCGGCCTGCTGCATGGCACGATCCGCAAGCACGGTCAGCAGCGCCAGACCGTGCGGCTACGTAATGCCTGGGTCCAAATCGATCCGCGCAGCTGGAAGACGCGCGACGACATGACGATCGAGGTTGGGCTCGGCTCCGGCGGCAAGGCGCAGCAGTTCGCGCAGACCATGGCGATTGCCAACGTCCAGAAGGAGCTGGCGATGGCCGGCAAGATCAACCTAGTCGGCGATCGCGAGCTCTACAACACGGCAGCCGAGCTGACTCGGATCATGGGGCACAAGAATCCCGGTCGGTTCTTCAACGATCCGGCCGCGGTCGACCCGCAGACCGGCCGGCCGCTGCATCCGCCGCCGACGCCGCTGCAGCCGCCACCCGATCCGAAGCTGCTCGCGGCGCAGGCGCGTCTGCAGACCGAGCAGGCGATCGCCGCGCACAAGGCGGAGCTGGCGCAGCAGCAGGCGCACAACGACATGGTCCATCAGCAGGTGAAGATGCAGGCGGAGATCGAGCTGGCCAAGATCAAGGCCGGGCTGGATGCCAAGATTGCGCTGCTCGACGCGCACCTCAAGTCGATCGAGGCGGCGCAGAAGCGCGAGCAGGCGCATGCGGCTCACGAGCTGAAGATCGCCGAAGCGGCCGTGGGCCTCGCAACTGCAGCTCATGCCAATCGCGCGTCTGATGAGCAGAAGGAGCGGCACGATGACTGACGAGAGCGTCCTGCAACAGACGGCGGCGCGGGGCACTCGCGCCAAGGCGCTGCTCGACGACGAACTGCTTGCCGGCGCCTTCGACGTTCTGGAGGCGAGCTACAGCGCGGCCTGGCGGCAGACGCAGATCGACGACGTCGCCGGCCGCGAAAAGCTATTCCTCGCCATCAACATCGTCGGCAAGGTGCGCGACCACCTCGGCGCGATCATCGCCAACGGCAAGCTGGCGGAGGCGGAGCTGAGGGAGCTCGCGCGGACGGCGGAGCGCAGGAAGCGCTTCGGGGTGCTTTGAGCAGTCCGAAAATCGTCTGAGGGAGCGGACGGCGTTGGCCGCGGACCCTATGTTTACCTGCCGTGTCACTGCCGAACTTTCGATCATGGTGTCGTATGTGGCGAAACTTGACGCGTCTCGTAAACAAAGGGCTGTTCGCGGGCCTTGTCCTGCTCGTTCTCGCCATCCCCCACCGCCTGTTTGCGCAGCAGGCCGAGCCGGACCCCGAGGTCTATCATCGCGCCGTCGATTACTGTCGTGGCGACGTAAGCGCGACACCGCGATGAGCGTCTCCGATCTGCTGCGCAGCCGCAACGCAACCGTGGTGGTGTTCGACGTCTGCGCCTACCATTGTGCGGAGTATTACTTCGTGGCGTCTGCGAGAACTTACGTCGTGAAGGATCGGGCGCCTCGGCGGGTCTCGATGTCCAATTCGCATTCATATATTCATCCGTTGACACGTCGGGCAAATCACCTTCATAAAGGCATCATCGCAAGACTTACATGATGCCCGCGCCGGAGACATCCGCCGCGGGTTTTTTCGTGAGCCGCGACGTCGTCCGGCTTGGAATGAATGTACCGTGCTGTGGAGCTTCACCGCGTTAGACGTGGTGAGTGCGCGACAGGCGGTTCTGCCGACCCCGCTCGCGACGGGCGCCACGGCATCGACGTCTCGCGCGAGCCGAACCGAGAGTGAGTTCTCGCGCCATCGCGCCGGCGGGACCTGAACGACTTCGACCATTTCGGAACTGCGCAGCGTCGATTGGCGAAAATTGCGCTCGTGACCACGGCAACGAGGTGCGATCGCGGCGTACGCCTTGCGCTGTGCGAACCATCAACAAGGATCATCGATGACCACACCCACGTCCACTTTTGTCACCTATCAGGCGGTCGGCAATCGCGAAGATCTCAGCGACATGATCTATCGCATCGATCCGGTCGACACCCCGTTCATGAGCGGCGTCGACAAGGAAAAGGCGACCGCCGTCAACCACGAATGGCAGACCCAGGCGCTGGCGCCGGCCGACGGCACCAATGCCCAGCTCGAAGGCGACGATCCCAACACCAACGTGACCACGCCGACCGTGCGGCTCGGCAACCAGTGCCAGATCTCCTACAAGGTCGCGCGTGTCTCCGGCACCCAGCAGGCGGTCGACCATGCCGGCCGCGACAATGAGCTCGCCTATCAGGAGATGCTGAAAGGCCTCGAGCTCAAGCGCGATCTCGAGACCATTCTCTGTGGCACCAACCAGGCCAAGCTGATCGGCAACACGACGACGCCGCGCAAGACGGCCTCGATCCTGTCATGGATCGTCTCCAACACGTCGAAGGGCAGCGCCGGCGGCGCGGCCGATCCGGCCACGGCCGACGGCTCAGGCACCCGTACGGACGGCACTCAGATCGCCTTCACCGAGGCGCGGCTGAAGACGGTGCTGTCGTCGATCTGGATCAACGGCGGCAAGCCCGGCACGATCCTGACAGGCGCGTTCAACAAGCAGGTGTTCTCGACCTTCACCGGCCGCTCAACGGCGATCGAAGAGGCGAAATCGAAGAAGATCGTCGCCTCGGTCGATGCCTACGAATCCGATTTCGGCAAGCTCAAGGTGGTCGCCAGCCGCTTCCAGCGGCCGCGAGACGTGCTCGTGCTCGAAATGGACAAGTGGGCCGTGGCCTATCTCAACGGTCGCAACATGATCTCGATCCCGCTGGCCAAGACCGGCGATTCCGATCGGCGCCAGATCCTCGCCGAATACGCGCTGGTCGCCCGCAACGAGAAGGCCAGCGGCGGCATCTTCGACAACACCACGGCATAGCCCGATCTTTCATCACCCTGATTTGCAGGCGGCTCTCGGGCCGCCTGTTTCATTTGGAGGTTTCATTCATGCCGCTTCCCGGCAATCGTCCCCTGAACACGGCCGATCTGACGGCCTACACGCCTTCCTGCGGCGCGAGATCCAGTCGCCGCCTATATCCGCGCGCCATTCCGCGGCAGGCTGCTCAAGGTGGCCGGCATCCTCGGCGGCGCCATCACCACGGCCGACGGCACCGTCACCGTCACGGTGAACGCCGCGCCGGTCGCAAGCTTCACGGTGCCGCAATCGGGCTCCGCGGCGGGACAGCTGTTCTCAGTCGTGCCGGCCTCGCCGGTCTACCTCAATGAGGACGACGTCGTCGCGCTGACACCCTCCGGCGCGTCGGGAACCTCGGTGCCGATGCATTTTTCGCTTGCAGTCAGGGGAGCCTGAGATGTCGTTCTTTCCCAAACAGCCATCATCCCGGATCGGCGGCACGCAGACGATCGCCTATGACGGCAGCGTCGGCGCCACCAACAAGTTCGGTCCGGGCACGTTCCAGCTTCGGCTCGCCGCGAGCTCGGCCTGCTGCTACCGGATCGGCGACGGCGCCCAGACCGCGACCACCGCCGACGTCTTTCTCCCGGCCAACACGGTCGAATACGTCACCGTCACTCCCGGACAGAACATCGCGGCCATCAAGGCCGCCAGCAACGGCCTGGTCACGGCGACGGCCGGAACGCTGTGGATCACGGAGCTGTCGTGATGGATGGGCTGACCATTCGCCCGCATCTCGATCGCGATGGCTCCGGTCTCGTGATCGAGCACCTCCAGGATGTCGCGCCGATCCTGGACTGGAACAGCGAAGCGCGCCGCGACGAACAGCACAGCGACTGGGGCCGCCACGTCGCGCGCATTCCGAACGTCATCTACGTCAAGTGGCTGAACGAGGAATATGCCAGGGGCAACACCCGGCTTCGCCTGTTCACGCCCGAGTTCGACGCGGTCGTGCAGACGAAGCTGAATGATCCGGATTGGGCCTATCTGCGCACCGACAAGCCCGCACTGCAGAGCGGATGGAGGGCAAAGCCGTCATGCCGCTGATCTCGAACTATTCATCGTTGCAGTCCGCAGTGACCGAATACCTGGCGCGCGACCAGGACACGACCCTGGTGGCTCGGATACCGAGCTTCATCCAGCTCGCCGAGGCCAAGTTCAACCGGCAGCTGTTCGTGCGGCAGATGGAGCAGCGGGCGATCGCGGTCGTCGATCTCGGCGCCAGCGAGCCGGAGTTCATCGCGTTGCCGTCCGACTTTCAGTCGATGCGGCGGATGCGGCTGACCAGCGTGCGTGGCCAGCCTGCGCTGGAGTTCAGGTCCGGAGCGCAACTCGACGAGTATCGCTTCCGCGTCTCGGACGTCGCGGGCCAGCCGCGCTACTTCTCGGTCTTCGGTGATCAGATCGAGCTCGCGCCGCGGCCCGACGCGGCCTACACGATCGAGATGGTCTACCGACGGACCATTCCGCCGTTGGCAACGAACGATACAAACTGGCTGCTCACGCTGGCGCCCGATCTCTATCTCTACGGCGCTCTCCTCGAGTCGGCGCCGTATCTCAAAGAGGACGGACGGATTCAGACCTGGGGCCTCGGCTTCACCTGCGCTCTCGCCGATCTCAATGCTCTTGGCCTGACGTCGACCTTCAACGCCGGTCCGATGACGATGCGGCTCTCCGGCCAGGTCGTCTGAGACGCTGTCCAACACCGAGGATCACATGGCTGCCTTCAACAAATTCAACTGCTTCGTCCAGGATGTCGCGCATGCCCTGCACGACATGCTCACCGGGACATCGCATGTCTACAGGATCTATCTGACCAGCACGGCGCCGGTCGCAACCAATACGGTCTACAACACGCCGGCCGACCTGGCGACGGGAAACGGTTACACGGCTGGCGGCGTCTCGATCGGCGCGATCACCGGCGGACAGACCTCCGGCACCTTCCGCTTCATCGGCGGCAGCGATCCGTCGTGGACCGCGGCCGGCGGTTCGATCGGGCCGTTTCAGTATGCCGTGCTCTACAACGCGACATCGGCGACCAAGCCACTGATCGGCTGGTGGGACTACGGCACCTCGGTCACGCTGACCAACGGCAACACGTTCACGGTCGACCTCGACCAGGTGAACGGCATCCTGACGATCACCTGACATGGCAGCTTTTCTCGACATCTGCAGGTTCCTGCCGGCCGCCGGCGGCACGACGGACTGGACCTATGCCGCGGCCGTCCAGGGCTATCAGAGCCCGGCCGCGGCCGGCGCGGTCAATGGCCGGCTCTACAAATACAGGGCCGAGAGTGCCGACCTGACGCAATGGGAAGTCGGCGAGGGCGCCTACACCTCGTCCACCGGCACACTGGCTCGGACGACCATCCTGTTCACCTCGGCCGGCACGACAGCGAAAGTCAATTTTTCCGCCGCGCCGCAGGTCGCCATCGTCGCGTTGAAGGAGGATCTGATCTCGATCGAGGAGGCCAACGCCTTCACCAGCACGCAGCAGGCGCAGGCGCGGAGCAATATCGCCGCGGCAGCAGGGCCCGGCAACTGGACGCGCACCGTCCTGACGTCAGGATCTGGCACCTACAACCTCAAAGCCGGATGCAAGGCGCTGCTGGTCCGCATGGTCGGCGGCGGGGGCGGCGGGGGTGGGGGCGGTACGACGGGAGCGACATTTGGTGGTGTCGGCGGTGACACGACGTTCGGCTCGTCGTTCCTGACTGCCTCGGGAGGAGCAAACGGCGGCCCATACGGCAACGCTTACGCGAGTGGTGGAGGCGCGGCAGGCGGTGACCTCAATATCAGAGGGAGTCACAGCACGCCGACCGATGGTGCGGGTGGCGCCACCGCCGCGGTTCTTCAGGGCAAGAATGGCGCGAACTCTGCCTTCGGCGGCTGCGGCGCAGGCGGATGGATCGGCTCTGCCGGAAGTGCCGCGGCGACGAATAGCGGCAGCGGCGGCGGCGGCGGTGGTGGCACCGACGGCGGTTCCGGCGGGCGCGGTGGCGCCGGAGGCGGCGCCGGCGGGTACGTGGAGAAGTACATTGCCGCTCCGGCCGCGACATACGCGTATTCGGTCGGCGCAGCGGGCAGCGGCGGTTCGGCGGGTTCGAACGGCACTGCTGGTGGCTCCGGCGGCTCCGGGATCATCATCATCGACGAGTACTACTGATGTCGCTGCTCGGATTCGACTCCGTCGGTCGGCTGGCGATCGCGGAGCTGCCGCGGAGCTCCGCAACGAACACGATCTTCGTTGCGGGTCCAGCCGCCGTCACTCTTGCAGGTCGCGCGGCCAGCTTCCAGTCTGCGCTGACTCAGATTACCGCGGCGCTCGTCTATGCCGGCGGCTCTGCGAGTGCGCGCATCGGTCTTCTCGCCGCGCAGAACGGCTGGCTCACGGCGGGCATTTCGGTCCTGTATTCGTTCGGTGCTTTCGCCGCCCGCGGCGATTTCGTCGCGGCGGGAAATTCCATCACGACGGCCGGCACGATGCAGGCCGCGGGGCGGGCTCATACCGTCAGCGGCCAATCATCGGCCTTCCTTGGCGCAATGACTGGTCAGAAGACCTCATATCAGCTCGTCGGATACGACGTCGGCTACGGGCGCGGCTTCGAGGCCTGGTTTCCTCTCGGCGCGGGGACGATCGATTGGAGCAGCAGCACCGATCCTGAGCAGGCCTGGTTGCCGGCGCCAGCCGTGGCCGACCATTGGCTCGGTGTTTCGGCATCGTCGATCCCGTGGAATTCGGTGTCTCCTTCGGCGCCGCCCTGGACGAGCAAATGATGTCCTCGTCTTGGTCATCTTGGTCATCATCTGTTCGAGCCCGATGCGCGCAGCCGTTTGAAGGCCCGGGCACCATCGGCGCCACTGATCTTTTCTGCTTCCTCTTGACCGCGGCGGAGGTCCGCCGGCGGCAATCGATGATTGGAGGTGACATGCCTCTTCTTGCCTTTGGCGAATATCGGCCCGACGTGAGCGACTACGAAGGCCAGGCCACCAGGAACATCCAGAACGTCGTGCCGCGTGGCGACGGCTATGGCCCCTTTCCGTCCTTCTCGGCCTACACGTCCGCTCTGCCTGACCCGTGTCGCGGCGCCTTCTACGCCTTGAAATCGGACGGCACCGTCGTGACCTTCGCCGCGACCGCGACGAAGCTCTACCGCCTCAACAACACGGACTTCACCTGGCTGGATGTCTCGAAGGGCGGCGCCAGCTATTCGCAGCTCTCCGCGGCGGCGCAGTGGCAGTTCGCGCAGACCGGCAATCTCGTGTTCGCCACACAGGCGAATGCGCTGCTGCAGGTGTTCGATCTGACGTCGTCGACCGCGTTCGACAATGCCTTGGGCTCGCCGCCGCAGGCCGCCTATATCAGCGTGGTCGGACGCTTCCTGGTGCTCTCCGGCCTGCTGTCGACGCCCTATCGCATCCAATGGTCGGGTCTCAACAACTTCAATTCGGCGACGTCCTGGGATGGCCTGACGGCGGGGTCCGATCATCAGGACTTTCCGGACGGCGGCATCGTCCGCGGCGTTGCCGGCGGAGAAGCCGGGATCATCTTCCAGGACCAGGCGATCCGGCGCATGTCCTACGTCCCGGGATCGCCGATCATCTTCCAGATCGATCGCATCACCCAGGACAAGGGCCTCTACGCGCCATACTCGATCATCCGTGCCGGCGAGCGGATCTTCTTCTATGCCGGTCAGGGGTTTCACAAGATCGAGCCCGGCGGCCTGCCGCAGCCGATCGGCCGCGAGAAGGTCGACCGCACTTTCCTTGCCGATCTTGACAAGGGCAATCTGCAATTGCTGATCGGGGCGGCCGATCCGCGCTCGACCCGGGTGTTCTGGTCCTACAGGTCGATTTCCGGCGCGATCGGCACCTATGACAAGCTGCTCGGCTACGATTTCCTGCTCGACCGCTTCTTTTCGATCGCGGCAACCGGCGAATATCTGCTCGGCATGTCGCAGACGGGCCTCACGCTCGAGAATCTCGACAGCATCTCGCCGTCGATCGACGCGATGACCTTGAGCCTCGACGCCTATGCGACGGCCGTCCAGCCCGAGATCGCGCAGTTCTCTGCAAATCATGTGCTGGGCTTCTTCCGTGGCAACAATCTCGAGGCGACGATGGAGAGCGCCGAGCAGGGCACCGACGACAACCGGATCATGATCCGCGGCTTTCGGCCGGTTACGGACGCGACGACGCTGTTCGGATCGGTCTCCTCACGCGACAAGCCATCGGGTGCCGCTGTCGCGGGGGCGGAGGTGTCGGTCAACGCGCGGACGGGACGCTGCGACCTTCGCAAGGACACGCGCTATGCCCGCTTCAAGGTCCGGATTCCGGCCGAAGCGTCATGGAGCTTCTGCGCAGGGGTGGTGCCCGACCTCACCGTGAGCGGCACGCTATGACGGCCTATGTTCCGGGCATCACCGAGACCGATCTCAAGAAGATCATCCTGGCGCTGCAGCAGCTCGCTGCTGGGCGCTCCAACGCCATCGGCAGCATCACCCTTGCAACTGGCGCGACGGTGACCGTTGTCGCCGACAAGAACTGTGCAGCCGGTTCGACGCCGATCCTGACGCCGGCGACGGCCAGCGCGGCGGCCGAGCTCGGCAACGGGACGATCTATGTGAGCGCGGTCGCCAACGGTTCGTTCACGCTCACCCACGCCAGCAGTGCGGTCGCGACGCGGACGTTTCGCTATGCGCTGCTCGGCTGAGCTCGCTTGCGTGGATCCCGGCCAGGTCGAACTGATATGGCCGCAGGTCGCGCCGCGCTTGCGGCGGGCGATCCGCCGGACTGGCCTGTCCGCCTTCGCAGATATCGAGCGAGATGTGCTCGCCGGACGGGCGCTGCTATGGCTTGCGCTGAATGGCGCCTCCGGCGCGGCTACGATCGATGCCGTCGCGGCGACCAGGCTGGAGCTGACGGAGACAGGGATGGTGTGCGTCATTACGGCCTGCGAGGGCCAGACCATGGCGCATTGGCTGCCGCTCATCTCGGGAATCGAAGCCTACGCCAAGGCAGAGGGCTGCCGCGGCATGCGTCTCTACGGCCGCAAAGGCTGGCTGCGTGCGCTCGACGGCTATCGGCAGACGCATGTGATTATCCAGAAGGAGTTGAGGTGACGCTCAGCTCTGATGATGTCGCCAGGGGTCTTTCATCTGCTGATCATGCAAGGGGATCTGATCACTGGATAGATTAGCTCTGCCGCCAGTTGCGGCACGCGCAGAGGGGAACGTTGCGCTTGACAGGTGTGTTCTTGATATGTTCCAGTGACGCGGGCGGTATTGTTTCCCAAATCGCGTGGTTGCCGGGGCAAAAGCATGTTCTATCAGACAAGTGCAGATCGCACCGAAACAGCAGGAGTCTTAGCGCGCCGTGTGCGGTGGGGAGCAAAAGCCGCTCTCCTGGCGCTGGCACTCACGATGAGGATGAACGCTCCTCGTGCCGAGGAGATCGACTTCGGCCCTTATCGCGCTGCTGCACAATACTGCGCTGGCGAATTCCCGCTACGGCTGGCGCTTTCGCCGGATCGGCGGATTCTCTGCTTCGACGGCCTTGTTCAACGCGATCAGGATCTGTCGCTCGTCAACCGGCTGCAACCCGGTGGACTCTTTGTTGTCCGCAGCCACGGTGGTGACGACGTTGCAATGATGAGGCTTGCCGATCACTTAAGTAATCTCGATGCAACTGTCGTAGTTCGTGGCTACTGCTTGGTCGGGTGCGCCAATTATCTCGTGTTTGCTTCCGGAAAAACCATCGTACTGCGAGATGGGTTGGTTGCATGGCGACCTCGAATGGTAGACGGATTTTGCTTAGGTTTTCGGAGGGCAAGGGACGGAGGTTTGCCGCGCCTTGACATCGGACATTGTGGCTCCACCTCCCCGGCGGAATCGCTTTCTCAGGAGCTTGACACAATCTATGAAACGAGACGCAAGTTCATGAGCCTGCGGGTCGTCAATCGTCAATTCGAGGAACCGCCGGAGAGCACCTATATCAGGAGAACTCTAAGCAACATCGACCGGTCAAACCCGAACGGATTAGCAGGTTTGATGTGGACATGGCATCCTCGCTATCACCAAAGCTCGGTCGCGACAGAAATCGTTTACGAACGTTATCCCGAGAGCCAGGAAGAAGTTGAGGCTCTTGCCAAAAAATTGCCGTTCGATGTACGGGTTATCTACGATCCATGAGGGCTCCTTTCGAAATGTAAGTTGAGCTGCTCTCGATATCCGAAATTTTGATCGTTGACGGCGCGCCGACTTGGCGCGCCGTTTTTTGTCTGAGGGAGTGAAGAGATGGTGAGAAATTCAAGGGATGAATCGAGTGATTGGCCAAATATTTCGCGTGAAGGGATCGTGCCAGATTGGAGAAAGTATCTTGATGGCAGAGATTATACCAAGCCTTTCCCAGATATTCCGCTACCAGGGTCGAGGACACCAGGATTGCCGTCATGGTTCAAAGATCCGGCACAGCCAGGCTTGCCGCGATCGTTGGAATACCCGTCCCCCGGCAACAATAGCCCGAGTTTTCCTCCCCTTCCGGCACCTCTCCCTGGACCGTCACCCATTCCGTCACCTTCACCCGAACCATCAACTATCCCGCAAAGCCAGATCCGCCAGTGGCTGCTTGACTATCTGCTCGGAAACAATCTCCCGGACCAAGGGCAGCTTCAGCAGACGTCGCAGTCGGTCCTGAGAAAACAGGCTGATCGCGATGTACTTGATCCGGGCATGAGACTCGTTGCCTCACAGCAGGCCCAGCAGGGTTATCCGACCTGGGCATCGCAAACGGGTTCAAACGACGAGCCATCGGAGACTCGGATGCGCTTCTTGCGATCGCGCGTTGAGGAACGTTAATCAGCACGGGATGTGGTTGAACTCTCCGCGTGCTGCTGCCTCCTCCGAACAGAGCGAAGGCATGCTCACAGGGCTGCCGTTTTCGAGGAGTGCGAGCTCGCAGTTGCGCCAACTCTTATCATCGTCAAATCAAGGAGCGTGCCGCAATGGGCGGACAATCAACCAGCACTCAAACCCAACAGTCCCAGACGCAGCCGTGGCAGCCGGCGCAGCCGATGCTGCAGAGCATTCTGTCGCAGGTGTCGAGCGGCCTCAACAACACGGCGCTGACCGGCGCCGAGACCAGCGCGCTCGATCAGCTGAAGCAGAATGCGGCGCAAGGCAACCCCTATGCCGGCGGCATCGGCTCCTATGCGCAGTCGCTACTCGGTGGCGGCAATGCGCTGGCGCAGGCGCCGGCCGCTCAAGCCAATCTGCAGGCGTTGCAGGGCCAGCTGACGCCTTACGCCAATGGCAGCATGATCGGCAACAATCCCGCGCTCGCGGAGCAACTGGCGCAGATCCAGAACGATGTCGGCGCCTCCATCAACGGTCAGTTCGCAGCCGCAGGCCGTGACTTCAGCGGCGCCAATCAGATGGCCTACGGCCGTGGCGTCGCGGCGGCAGAAGCGCCTGTCATAGCGGCCCAGTACAATCAGGACGTCCAGAACCAGCTCGCCGCGGCGAACGCGCTGTATGGCGCCGGCAATACGACGGCCAACATGCTCGGCGGCATGCAGCAGCAATACCTCGCCAACCAGGGGCAGGGCGTGACGGCGTCGCAGGCCGCGCTCGATGCGCAGAACTATGGGGCCAATGCCACCTTGGCGGAGGAGGCGCAGCGCCGCGGCATTCCGGTGCAGGCGCTCGGCTTGCTGGCGCAGATCGGAACGCCGATCGCGCAGCTCGGTCAGCAGACCAACGGCACCATGACCGGAACACAGGAGATGTCCGGTGCCGATCAGTTTGCGAAGATCGCCGGCGGCATCGGCAGCCTGCTCCAGCCGTTCAGCGGCGCGTTCGGCAAGAAGTAGCTTGGTGCAGCATCTCGATGGAGCGGTTGTGAATGTCAGATGAATCAGAGCACCTCCTGACGGGGGCAGCATTCGAGCTGGAGAATGCCGGATACCGGCCGATGCCGGATCCGGAGGAGCGGCCCGAGCGCGAGGCGCTCGACGGCGACGTTGCGTCGCTGCGCGATGCCGCCGTGCGGCGCACCGATCCTCGTCCGCCGCTGATGGTCCGGGAGTATGTCGACGAAGCCGGCAACGTGGCCGATCGCGGCGAGGCGGTGACGCTCGAACGCGCGGCGCGTGATCACGCGCGCGTTCGGGCCGCTGAGGCGGGTGAGGTATCTCGCGGGACGCCGGATTCCGATCCGGGCGACCGCTTGGGTTCGCCGGCAAATGGTGAGCCCGACGGTTTCGAACCGGCCTCAGGCGATGCCGAGTCCGCTGCCGAGACCGGTCGGACGCAACATGATGCCTCGTCGCGACTTGCGCCTGACTTGGAGAAGGTGTTGCAGCATCCGCAGGTGCTGCAGGCGATCGAGGAGAAGATCGGCGAAGCCGAGCAGGCCCGCCAATCCTATCAGGAAGGTCTGGCGTCTGCCGTCCAGATTGCGCAAGCGAGCTTTCTCAGCCAGTTTCCCGAATTCGCCGGCATGCCTGCCGGGCAGGTCCCCGCCGCGCTCGAACGGATGTCGCGCGAGGATCCGGCAAGGTTTGGACGCATCCAGGCAGCCGTCGCGATGTCGGATCAGTTGCTGGCACAGCAGGCCGAGGCGCAGCGCAAGCACGCCGAAGTGGCTCAGCGGAGCTTTCAGTCCTTCGCGCAGGAGCAGGACGACAGGCTCGAGGGCCTGCTGAAGAGCGAGCCGCGCGCCATGCGCCAGGCCGTTGCCGCAGAGATCGTGGCGTCGGCCAAGGAGACCGGGATCTCGGCGTCCGAGCTCAACCGGCTGTTCCAGACCGAGCCGCTGATGCGCCACGCCACGTTCCAGCGGATGATGTATGACGCGGCGCGATATCGCCTCATGATGCGGGCAAAGGACGCTGCGGTGACGAAGGCTGTCCCGCCCGTGGTGCGGCCGGGGGTCTCAGTCTCGTCGGGAGAGCGGGGACGGACGGATCTGCGGGCGCTCAACGCCCGCCTGACATCGTCGGGTGATCTGAAGGACGCGGTGGCGCTCTATCAGGCTCGCAGGTCAGGCAGGCCGTGAGCCCACCGATGGTGAACCCGGTTCTGACGGCGCTTGCGGAGGCCCGCAGGCAGCGCGCTCCGCTGTTCGCACGCTGGTGTGAGCGGCAGCGCGAGACGTTCTGCCCGGCCTCGCCGGCGGCGGTCGCCCGCTTTGCCCGCGAGCACGCCGGCATCGGTGTCGAGCCGCTCTGGGAGGCGATTCTCGACATCTCCAGAACTCACGTCTCGTTGGGACTGGCTGATCCAACAGCGGGAGCGCCGGTCGCGATCGTCATCGACGACATCGCCAACCTCTCGCCCCCGCAATCCTGGCCGGGTCCCTGGAAGGAACGCTTCAGGGTCTCGCCCCATGACTTGAAGCGCTTCATCGCGGACCACGAGACGAGGCGCGAGAAGAGCCTGAGACGCACGCAGCACGCCCTCGCGCATGCAAACAAAATGCTCGTACGGCTTCGATCCGCGGAGCGTACGACGAAGGAGGATCAGATCGATGAAACAGGCTCGCAGCAATCCGACCATCGAAGACAGGATTCAGGAGCTTCGGGTTGAGATCGAGCGCGTCGTGCAGACTCGTGTCGACGCGATCGCAAGAGAGAGCCCCGGAGTGCCCAAGGGGGTGATCCGAAATCTCCTCATCGCCAGGGCGCCGTCCTGTGCCTGCGAGCAATATCTGACGCTTCGGCGAGAGACTTAGCCATGCACGCATGACCGATCATCGGGCAGGAGCCGCGATGCGCCCGCATCGAGGAGCGAGCAACAAGTCCCCGGCAGCCCGCGTGGCTGCCTTTTTCATGTGAGGAGCAGAATGACACTCTATCGATGGTCGCAGACCGCATCGGCCGACGCCACAGCCGATCCGACGATTAACTGGTCCGAAGGGCAGGTGCCGTCGAGCATCAACGACTCCGCTCGGGCCATGATGGCTGCGACCGCGAAATATCGCGACGACATCGCGGGGGCGATCGCAACGAGTGGCACGAGCACCGCGTACGCCGTCACGAGCAACCAGCAATTCGATTCGCTGCCGCATCTCAACGGCCAGATCATCGCGTTTACGCCGCATGTCACGAATACCGGCACGTGCACCCTAAACGTTGATAACCTTGGCACGAGAGCACTGAGATCAGCACCGAATATCGAGCTGCCGGCTGGCACAATCATCCAGGGCACTCCATACGTGGCCGTTTACAACAACAATGACGGCGCCTTCTACTTGCATGGGTTCTTCGGTAACCCTTACAATATCCCGATAGGAGCGAGCCTAGAGTTTTGGAGCTCCAGTCCGCCCAACAGCTCTTTCGTTTTTCCATATGGGCAATCGATTAGCCGCACGACCTATTCCGTCTTGTTCGCCCTTATGGGAACATCCTTTGGAACGGGGGACGGATCGACCACATTCAATCTTCCCGATCTACGAGGACGCGTGACGGCATGCGTGGACAACATGGGCGGAACGACGGCGGATCGTCTTGCAAGTGGCGGTCTAGCTAGCGTGCGTCACAGCATCGGCGGATCTGGCGGCGAAGACGCGCACATTCTCGTCAACAATGAAATGCCGAGCCATACTCACGGCGTGAGCGATCCCGGCCATAGTCACACAGTTCAGAGTTATGCACCTGGCGGCAATGTCAACGCTGTCGCAGGTAACTTCGCAAGTTTGGCTACCTTGACGACAAGTTCTGCATCTACCGGGATTAGCATCCAGAACGCAGGTGGCGGAGCGGCACACAACATCATGCAGCCAACGATTTTGTGCAATCGCATTCTGCGGGTGATCTAGTCGTACGCCAGACGATGCCTGCACGCTTTTGGCAGATAAAGGAAGTGATTGGTTTAAATATCGGCGCACTGAGAATTCGCGAGAACGAGCGTAGTCGCGGCGAGCACGACAGTCTGTGGAGGATGAAATCATGCTCAATAGCAACCGGCTTGCTTCCGAAAGCGCTGGTCCACCATCTTTTGAGGTCGGCCGGCGAATGGTAGAAAACGTCCGTTTCGAGCTGATGCAGCATAAAGTCGGCCCAAGCGCGAGCTGATTTGCCTTCGCGATAATAGCCGAATCCCAACCGATGGCAGATCGCGAGATAAGCCTTGGCCAAGTCACGGTGCATTCGATGTACGAAATAAAGACCTACATGACCTTCAAACCACGCCGCCTTCGATGGAAATAGAGCAATAAACACTCCACCTGGTTTTAGGACACGTGCGATCTCCGCCAGGGCGGCCGGCGGGTCAGCCACGTGTTCAAAAACTTGGTTCGAGATTACCACGTCGAAAAACGCATCGTCGAACTGGATGCGGGTCCCATCAAGCGGCTGAAAATGGCTAGGACGTTCCGAAGCTGGAGCATCACGGTCGACCCCGAAGAACTCATACCCCATCGAGCGGCCAAAGGTCACTACCTCTCCGCGACCACAGCCGTAGTCCAGGACTTTCGGGCTAGCGGTTCCTGAGGCTGAGACCGCGCGATCAAACACATAACGATAATTCGGGTTCATAGGCCTCATCTCAAGGCTGTAGTGCGTACTGGGAGACAATCACGCAACCCGTTCAATCGCAAGATTACCCGACCAAATTTTTCGGATCTCAGAATGGCCGACATCAGAACGCTAATTACGACAAACGCCCAAAAATGGCAGGTCGCAAGGCTTACCCGCAACATCAGCGCTACGGCCCAACGCCTCATTGCTGCCAAAGCTCGGTATCAGGCCGTTTCCAAGCGTACCGGCGTCCCCTGGCCGATCATCGCCGTCATCCACGAGCGCGAATCGTCGCAGAGCTGGTCGCGGTCGCTGGCGCAGGGGGATCCCTGGGACCGGGTGTCGGTCCATGTGCCTGCGGGACGAGGACCATTCGCCTCGTGGGAGGACGCCGCGGTTGACGCACTCGTCAACCTGCGCGCCGCACGCGGCGCGCTGGCGGGACTGGTCGATTGGCGGCGCCTTGACGCTCCTCGAGCAGTATAATGGGCTTGGCTATGCGCGCCGGGGCGTGCCGTCTCCCTATGTCTGGGCCGGAACCGATCAATATCGTGCCGGCAAGTATGTCCGTGACGGAGTCTACGATTCCCAGGCTGTCGACCGGCAGCCGGGTTGCGCCGGGCTGCTCAAGACCATGATGGAGATCGATGCGTCCATCAGCTTCGCGACCGGCGCTGCGGAGACGGAACGGCCGCCCGACGAGGGACCTCCGACCTCAACTCCCGCGTCCATCAGGCATCCGGCGAAGGGCTCCATTGGGGCCCTTTTTGCTGCCCTGGTGAAACGCATTCTCGGCAATCGGTGATCGGCCCGATCCTCGTGCTCCTGGTCGGCGTGCCGACGGACCGTCGATCTCGGAAAAAATACAACCATTGCAGGCGCCGGGCGCGGCTCGCGCAGAGCCGGCGGCACGTCTCCGCATTTTTGGAAAGGATTCATCATGTGGACGAAAGTCAAGGCCGCGTGTCGTCATTCGCTGACGATCGCCTGGGGGTACGCGCTGGCGGTCATCGGGTTTCTGCTGTCGATCGCCGACAACGTCAGCGACGCTCTCGGAGACCCGAGTCTGAAGGATCAGATCAGCGCCGCCGTCGGCGATACCCGTGCCGTCGGTCGGATCTTTCTCGCGATCTCGCTGATCACGATTCTCGCACGGCTGCGCTCGCTCAAGAGGGCATCGTGACATGTGGATGAGCATTCTGGGCTTTCTGGGCGGACCCGTGATCAAGGGGCTGATCGACGCCTACCAGGCGAAGCTGAAAGCGGGAAACGCGGATGCCAAGATCGCGGCAGACCTCGCGGCGACGGAGATCGCCGCGCAGGTCTCGGAGAGCGACGCGCAGCTTCGGCTGCGAGCGGCAGAAATCGGCTGCTGGTACGAGCCCGACAAGCTCATCGGCTATTGCGTCTCGATCTACTTTGCCAAGCTGCTGGTGTGGGACAAAGTGCTCGGGCTCGGCTCAACGGATCCGCTCGCGGGCTTCGCGTCGACGACCGCGAATCTCGTCATCTCCTTCTATTTTGCCAAGCGCGGCTTCGAAAATGTAGCGAGGATCATCAGGCGATGAACATCACCCATGACGAAATCACGGCCGTCGTCGCCGAGACCCTGGCCAAGCAGAGCCAACTTCAGCGCGACGAGATCGATGCCGTCGTGATGAGGGCGATCGCGACCATTCTCACCTCGTTCGGCATCGAGGAGGAGGATCGGAAGGAGCTGAGAGCCGATTTCCAGCACCTGCGGCGCTGGCGCAAGAGCGTGGAGCAGGCTCAGAGCTATACGTTCAAGGCCGTCATCACGGTCATTGCGACCGGTCTGATCGGTGCGATCTGGCTCGGCGTCAAAGTCGTCCTCGGAAGGTGAGGCCGTGCCGGCCAGGATCTCGCGGCGAGGCCGCCGCTTCCGCATCAGGGAGGTCGACGCTTGCGAGCCTGACGTCCTCGACACCTTGAAGGAGCTCCATGCGCGCACATTCCTCGATTGCGCGCCACTGCCCGATTTCGAGAGCGGACAATGGTGGATATCGACCGAGTCCGGACGGCCCGTCGCCTTTGCCGGAATGGTACCGTCATCCCTCGGCAAGGGCATCGCCTATCTTTCGAGGGTTGGTGTTCTCCAAGAGCGGTGTGGCTACGGCCTGCAGCGGCGGCTGATGCGTGCGATCGAGCTGCGCGCGCGCCGCTCGGGCCTGGATTGCATCGTTTCGGACACGACCTGCAACATCGTCTCCGCGAACAATTTCATTCGGTGCGGATACGTGTTGTTCCAACCGGGGCGGCCCTGGGCCTGGGGGAACTCGCTTTATTGGCGCAAGATGATCGGGCGGTGAGCTGTCGACCGACGCCTCATGCAGATCGCGTTGCGCTGCAGCAGAATGAGCCCGGCTCGACAGCTCCGACCCGGGCTTTTTTGCGGCTGCCGTTGAGCTAACCATGCGTTGTCGGACGTTGGAGACAAGCCCCGCCCGGCAGTGAATGGAAGATCGCTTCAGACGATCAAAACAGCGGGAAGGACTCTAGGGATGTCGGCCGAGGTCACCCTGCCAGAGCGTGCGCCACGGCCGCCGGACGCGCCAACTGCGCTGGCTGGTCTGCTGGTGATCGATTTCACACGTGTCGTCGCAGGCCCGGCGTGCACACAGACGCTGGCCGATTTCGGCGCCGAGGTAATCAAGATCGAGCAGCCGCTCACGGGAGACGATACCCGCGCATACGAGCACGCCGAGCTCGGCGGAGAGAGCGCAGCCTTCCTCAGTCTCAATCGGAACAAGCGCGGCATGGTGTTGGATCTCACGATACCGCAGGCCAGAGACGTCGCGCGTGCGCTGATCGCCAGGGCCGACATTGTCGTGGAGAATTTCTCGTCGTCCGTCATGGAGAGGTTCGAGCTGGACTATCAGACGCTGTCCAGTACCAATCCCGGGCTGATCTATTGCTCGATCTCGGCCTACGGACGCTCCGGTCCGTTCGCGTGGCGATCAGGGTTCGATCCAATCACCCAGGCGGAAAGCGGGTTCATGTCCCTCAACGGTTTCGCCGACGGTCCGCCGGTGCGGACCGGCCCTCCGATCGTCGATCTGGCCACCGGCATGTCCGCCTGCAATGCCATCCTATTGGCACTTGCCGCCCGGCAGCGGCTCGGTCGCGGGCAGCATGTCGAGGTGGCGCTGTTTGACATCGCCTTGGCGATGACGGGCTTCTCCGGAATGGCGTATTTGATGAACGGCGTGAACCCCACGCGAACGGGCAATTCGCCGAACGACTCTCCGACGGTCGGCGTCTTTGAAGCGTCAGATGGTCCGCTCTACATCGCATGTGCCAACGATCGGCTCTACCGCCGGCTGGCGACGGAGGTGCTTGGTCGTCCGGATCTCCTGAGCGATCCTCGCTTTGCCACGCGACGGGCGAGACGGATCAACCGTGCGCAGCTGCGCGGCCTCATCGCCGACATCCTTGCCACGGACCGGATGGATGTCTGGGTCTCTCGGATGAACCTGGCTGGAGTTCCGGTCGGACATGTTCGTACGGTCGAGCAGGCGTTCAACGCGGCTGAGGTCCGGATGCGCGACCGCACCTGTCGTATTCCGCACCCGACGGCAGGCTCGATACCCAACATCGAGCCGGCAATCACCATGAAGCTCACACCGACCGTCGAGCCGACGGCGGCGCCGCGGCTCGGTGAGCATACGGCCGCAATCCTGCGCCAAAGGCTTGGGTATACCGAGCAGGAGATCGAAGCCTTGCGTCGGG
This sequence comes from Bradyrhizobium oligotrophicum, assembly GCA_050641875.1. Taxonomy (GTDB): domain Bacteria; phylum Pseudomonadota; class Alphaproteobacteria; order Rhizobiales; family Xanthobacteraceae; genus Bradyrhizobium; species Bradyrhizobium oligotrophicum_B. The sequence continues at coordinate 222,229 of CP192619.1, read as the reverse complement.
CAGGGGCCTTCGGACGCAACAATCCGGGAGCCTAAGGCATCGTCACTGGTGCCGGACACGGAGGAAGAGCGGCAGCGTCCTCAGCAGCCATCAGCCTGCTTTGGCCATCTCATCGTCTTCCGGTGAGTTCAGATACATGCCCGACATGGTGTCGACCCAGCACAAATGATCATGCACCTTCTTGACGCCAGCGATGTTCTCGGTGGCAACGATTGCCGCCTGCCGCGACCGCTCTTCGGTAATGACGCCGCTCAGATGAACGATGCCGTCCTTGACGATGACGGACAATCCGAACGGGCACCAGTCGTTCTTCTCGAGGGCGTCGATCACGCGGTTGCGGATGTGATCGTCGTCGGCCGTTGGATCCGGAACCTGCCGCCCGAGCGCGGCGACCGCTTGCAGCAGGTTCGCCCGTGACACGATGCCGATCACCCGGTCTGCCTTGACCACGGGCAACCGCTTCACGTGGTTCTTTTCCATCAGTTCCACGATCTCCGCCAGCGCGGCGTCCTCGGTGATCGTCAAGGGGGACTTGGTCATTACCTCTGACACTTTGCGACCATGCTCGTGGACGAAGTCGGCGGCCGACTTCCCGGGCCCGAGAATGAATCGCAGCCAACGGCCGCGCTTACGCCCAGTGCCGATCTCCGTTCGGCGGATGAAATCGCCTTCCGAGACGACGCCCACCAGCTTTCCGCCGGAATCGACCACTGGAAGGCCGCTGACGTGCCGTTGAAGCATGATATTTGCCGCATCCACGATGGAAGTGTCAGGGGTGACAGTGATGACGGGACGGGTCATGATCTGATGGGCGCGCATGGCGAACTCCAATGTGAAAGGCCAAGAAAAGGTAATCCGCCGCCATGGTCTTGAATTGACGCAGGTCAAAGGAGATGCCGCCGCGTCATTGACGCAGCTCAAGGTCTTGGCATTGAATTGCAGCTATAAGGCATCCTGATCTTGCGAGAGGAGAGGTGCACATGTCCGAGTTCTCCGGGACCAAAGTCCTGGCCGACGAAACGGCCGAACTGTCCGAACGTGTCGCTCTCTCCAACAAGCATGCACTTGAGCTGCTCGTTGGTTCCCAGCAGATCATCATGGAAGAGGTTCTGTTTGCCAGCAACGAAGTGCTGGATCGTGCCCGTACGGAGACGCATCTGCTGGCCGAGTTCGTGTCGAAGCTGGCTGGCGTGCATTCCGTGAGGGGAATCCAGGCGATGGTCGAGGAATGTGGACGGCATCAGATTGATTTCGTCAGGCGGGATTGCGACCGACTCTTCAAGCACGGGCAGCGCCTGATTGATGCCAGCGTGAATCTTATGGGGCAACGGTGGCGAAACTGAAGAGTGCGGGTGCGTCGCGTCCCGATCAAGGGAAACGCGAAGAAACGACCAATAACGACCGGGGTGCCTTTGTCACTGCAGAGACCTCTTTGAAGCCGGCGGGTGCGCTCGCCGCATCCGACGCAAAGTTGCTCCCCGAGAAGCCGACGCGAGCGCCGGGGAGTTTCGGCGCGAGGATCATGAGCTGGACAAGGCCTTCAGCGCGATGCTGGCTCGGCTTACCGGTGGAATTTCCCCGGCCGCGTTAACAATGGCGTATCTGGATTGGGCTTGTCATCTGGCCGCTGCACCTCAGCGTCAGATCGAAATCGTCCGAGATGCCTGGCACGGCGCAAAGCAGGTCGCTGAACGATCGTTGCATTTTGCAGACCCGACTCGCAGTCCCTGGGACCTGATCAAACCGCAGGCCAACGATCATCGCTTTTCCAAGCCGCAATGGGCGACGCACCCGTTCAACTTGTTCGCCCAGGCGTTCCTGCTCGGGGAAGATTGGTGGCACAAGGCGACGACCGGCATTCGTGGTGTCGACCCTGCCAACGAAGCCGTTGTCGACTTTTCAATTCGTCAACTGCTCGACGTCTTCGCGCCATCGAACTTTGCAGCGACCAATCCGGAAGTTTTGGAAAAGACGTTTCAAAGCGGTGGCGAGAACTTGGTCTTCGGCTGGCAGAACTGGCTCGCCGATCTCATGCAGGTGATGCAGCCGGGAAAGATACCGAGCAATGGTGAATTCGTCGTCGGCAAGACCGTCGCGACCGCGCCGGGCAAGGTTGTGCTTCGCAATCAGTTGATTGAGCTGATTCAATACGCGCCGACGACCGAGAAGGTACGACCAGAGCCGGTCCTGATCGTGCCGGCCTGGATCATGAAATATTACATCCTGGATCTGTCGCCGCACAATTCGCTGGTCCGATACCTGACCGACCAGGGCTTTACGGTTTTCATGATCTCCTGGCGAAACCCCGGAGCGGAAGACCGGGATCTTGCGTTTGACGACTACCGCTCGCTGGGTGTCATGGCTGCGCTGGACACGATCGGAACGATCATTCCGAATACGCCGGTCCATGCCGCAGGCTATTGTCTCGGGGGGACGCTTCTTTCGATCACGGCGGCGGCGATGGCACGGGATGGTGACCAGCGTCTGAAGACAATCACGCTGTTTGCGGCCCAGACCGATTTCACGGAAGCGGGAGAGCTGACGCTCTTCATCAATGAAAGCCAGGTCGCCTTTCTCGAAGACATGATGTGGGAGCGTGGATATCTCGACACCACCCAGATGGCGGGCGCATTTCAATTGCTGCGCTCCAACGATCTGATCTGGTCTCGTGTCTCGCGGGACTATCTTCTCGGCGAGCGTGCAAACCCGAGCGACTTGATGGCGTGGAACGCAGATGCGACGCGGCTGCCGTATCGGATGCACTCCGAATATCTGCGCAAGCTGTTCCTGAACAACGATCTCGCCGAGGGGCGGTATCGGGTCGAGGGGAAGCCTGTTTCGCTCTCGGATATCCACACGCCGATGTTCGTCGTCGGGACGCTGCGTGATCACGTTGCGCCTTGGAAATCGACGTACAAGGTCCACTACGAGGTTGATGCTGACGTCACTTTCGTGCTCGCCAGCGGCGGCCGCAATGCCGGCATCGTGGCGCCGCCGGGCGAGCAGGGGCACTCCCATCAGGTGCGAACCAAGGCTGCCGACGCTCCATATCTCGGGCCCGACGAGTGGCAGAGCACCTCTCCAAAGCTGGAGGGATCGTGGTGGCCCGCCTGGACAGCGTGGCTCGGACAGCAGTCGGGAGCGCCGGGCGCGCCGCCGCAACTCGGGACAGATCGTTCGAATGATCTCGGAGACGCGCCGGGCGACTACGTGCACACGTGATCGCTGCATGTTGCGGCCAATGCGGCCAAGGGGCGCCATCCCGTCGGACTTAGGCGCTGGTCCGGAGCAATGAAAGGCTTCGGTCCAATGTCGTCTCAGCCGTGCCTGACGCATCGACCTTGAGCCAATCGAGAGCGCCGATGTCGTAGTGTTCCTGATCCTCGGCAACCCCGACCGTTGCGTCGGACGCATCGGCGAGTCGACGGTGAATCCGCTCCTGCCGGCTGCGCAAATCTGCGACGAGGAAGAGGCCGACAAAGGGCACCTTCAGCCGTTTCGCGAGATCATGGATCTCCTGTCGTTCATCTGAACGTGCAAACACGGCGTCGATGATCACCGTGAAACCTTGTGAGAGCACGCGGCTGGCCTGCGTCGTCAACTCTCGATAGAACTCGCGTACTCGATTCCGGCGTATAGGCCTCAGCTGGGAGGCGTTCGGTTTCCTTCACGCCAGACAGACGCTTGCGCAGCATCGTCGCTGCGCAACACGATTGCTCCCGGTGGAGGAACCAAAAGAGGAGCGAGCGCCCGGGCGAGCGCAGATTTTCCCGTTCCCGACAGGCCCCCGACCGCGATCATCCTCGGCTCCGCCGGTCGAGATCAGGCTGCGCGCAAGTTGAAAGTAGCTCTCTGCGGTCTCGATCGTCGCGGAGCGATCTGCGTCCGACTGTCCGGCATCAACGCGGTCGAACCTTGCGACAAACACTTGTGCACGGATGGCGGCCCGGATCGCCATGAACAGAGGCAGAGCAGCCAATCCTCCGGTCTGGTCAGGCGCTGCGGTCGAGAGGTAGCGGTTCAAGAGGTGGCTGGCGGCGACCGGCTGCGCGAAGTGCAAGAGGTCCATCAGTGGAAAGGCGAGGTCGTAGAGGACGTCGATCGTGGCTATTCGGTCGTCGAACTCGATGGCGTCGAACAGCACCGGCTCGTCGTCAATGAGGACAATGTTGGCCAGATGGAGGTCGCCATGGCAGCGTTTCACATGCCCCTCATTTGCGCGTTGCTCGAGCAGAGGCCGAAGACGCGCGAAGGCCGAGTGGCAAAGGACGCGGAGTTCTTCGACCTCCGTTTCGCCAAATCGCGAGACTGTCCGAAAGCAGGCGACGAATGCGTCGATCCAAATCGGAATGGACTCCGTCCACACATGGGAGGAACTCCGAACGGCGACTGCATGCGACGCTGCGATCGTCTCTGCCAGACGCTCGCCCAATCCGACGTCCAATTGCTGGAGGTGAGAAAGATGATCAAGCGTCTGGCTGTCATCGAAGCGACGCATCTCGACGGCATATTCGACCGGATTGCCGGATCCATCGATATCGAATGATCCGTCTGGCGCCTTGGTGATGGCGACGACACGCAGATAGATGTCCGGAGCAAACGGGTGATTGATCTCCATTTCCTTTGCGCACGCTGCCTCGCGCCGATCGAGCGTGGAATAGTCCAGAAATGGCAGCCGAACGGCGCGCTTGATCTTCAGAGCGCGGTCGCCGATCAGAAACACCGAAGCCGCGTGCGTGTCGATCCGGCGGACACCTGGATGTCGGGTGGTATTGCCCAGGAAGGAGAAGACCAGTTCCTGATCGGATGGTGATGCCATAGGCGGTGTTGCCATGTTCACATCAAAAGTCCGGGATGAGCACCGCCGCGCCAACGACGTCACCCCGCCTCAGGCGGGCCAGAACGTCATTTGCGTCGGACAGCGGATAGGGCGTCGTATGGGTCCGTATTTGAGCCTGATGCGCGACCCGCAGGAAATCGAGACCGTCTTGTCGCGTCAGGTTGGCGACGGACACCACCTGGCGTTCTCCCCAGAGAAGGGAATAGGGGAACGTCGGAATGTCGCTCATATGGATACCTGCGCAGACCACCCGGCCACCCTTCCGAACAGCCCGCAGAGCGGCCGGAACAAGCTCGCCAGCTGGCGCGTAGATGATGGCGGCGTCCAGAGCAACATCGGGACGCTGGCCCGCCGCTCCGGCCCATGTGGCGCCAAGTTGGCGAGCCAAATCCTGCGCAGCCTCGTCGTGCTCGCGTGTGAACGCATAGATCTGGCGCCCCTGCCAGCGGGCCACCTGGGCAACGATGTGACCGGCCGCGCCGAATCCGTAGATGCCAAGCCTCTCGGCTTTCCCTGCCATGACCAGGGATCGCCAGCCGATCAGGCCGGCGCACAACAGCGGTGCGGTGGCGATGTCATCCTCCAGACCATCGAGCGGGAACGCATAATTTGCGTCGACGACGGTGTGGGTCGCATAGCCGCCATCGCGCGTATAGCCGGTAAACGTCGGCTGGTCGCAGAGATTCTCCATACCACATGCGCAGAACGTGCAGTGGCCGCATGTATGCCCCAGCCATGGAATTCCCACGCGTTCGCCGAGCTTGTGCGTCGTCACACCAGGACCAATCTGATCGACATGACCGACGATCTCGTGTCCGGGGATGATCGGATACCGGATGTCGGGAAGCTCACCGTCGTACACATGCAGGTCAGTGCGACACACGCCGCATGCCCTGATCTTGACGCGGATCTCACCGGGACCGGGATCGGGGTCCGCGAGTGTCTCGGGCTGCAGAGGCGCTCCAGGCTTTCGCAGAACCATCGCTCGCATCAGAGAGCCTCCCGGACGAATTTGCAGGGTAATAAGATAATCAGCCCGGCAATCGTTTGATGCTCATCAAGGACTTGGTCCGAATACTGCGGCCTACCGATCAGAGCCGGCAGGTGCAGTCAGGGAATGGAGCTGTGTTGCATCCGTCACTATGCTGGCATGATAAGCCGCGCTAGACCCGCTGCGGATTGATACTAAGATCAATCTCGGGGATTCACCCGCCTTTCACCAACAGATGTTGGACGTGCAAATGTCGACCTACCGATTGCGGAACCTGCTCTTGCCACGCTCCATCGCTCTGATCGGGGGAGTCCGCGACCGAACTCGGTAGGGAAGGCCATTCTCGACAATATCGTCAAGGCGCGGTTCGAGGGCAAGCTCGGCCTGGTCAATTCTCGCTATCGGGAAATATCCAATATCTCAGCCGTTGGTAGTCTCGCCGAACTGGCGTTTGTGCCGGAACTGGTGGTGATCACGACGCCACCCCTTCGATCCCGGATCTCATTGATCGCGCAGGCGTGTTGGGGACGGCAGGGGCTCTGATCATTACCTCGGGTCTCGGGCACGGAGAGGGGTCGCTCGCCGACCAGGCCGAGAAGGCAGCGCAGAAATACGGCATGCGTCTCATTGGGCCGAATTGTCTCGGCATCATGATGCCGACCATCAAGCTCAATGCGAGCTTTTCGGCGCACATGCCGGTTGCAGGCAGCCTGGCGCTCATTTCACAGTCCGGCGCTATCGCGGCGGGGATGGTAGATTGGGCTGCTCAGCGCGGTGTTGGGTTTTCTGGAATTGTCTCGATCGGCGATCAGTTGGACGTCGATCTCGCAGATCTTCTGGACCACTTCGCGTTGGACGGTGGGACCCGCGCGATCCTGCTCTACATCGAAGCCGTCAAGGACGCTCGAAAGTTCATGTCCGCGGCGCGAGCGGCGGCAAGGGTCAAGCCGGTTGTGGTCGTGAAATCGGGCCGCGGTGCCGTCGGAGCGCAAGCTGCGGCGACACATACGGGCGCGCTGGCGGGAGCGGATGCCGTCTACGATGCAGCTTTTCGTCGGGCCGGCGTTTTGCGCGTCTCCGATCTGCGCGAGTTGTTCGACTGCGCTGAAACGCTGGGGCGGGTGGAGTCGCCCATGGGGAAGAGGCTCGCCATTCTCACGAACGGCGGCGGGATCGGCGTGCTCGCCGTGGATCGACTGGTCGAGCTCGGAGGCGTGCCTGCCGCACTTTCGCCGGTCGTCCACGACAAACTCGACGCCATCCTGCCGCCGACCTGGTCCGGATCCAACCCGGTCGACATCGTCGGCGATGCCGATGCCGCACGCTACACGCTCGCGCTCGAGGCGCTGCTCGCCGATCAAGCCAACGACGCAATTCTCGTCATGAACGTTCAGACTGCAATTGCATCCGCGAGCGCCATTGCCACGGCTGTCACCGAGTTCGTCAGCACCTACCGAAAGCAGCACCGGCGCTGGGCAAAGCCGGTTCTGGCGGCATGGGTCGGTGCGGAGCAGCCGGTCATCGAGACCTTGAGCGGGGCAGGAATTCCGAACTACCCAACCGAGGATGATGCCGTTCGCGGCTTCATGCATCTCGTGCGCCATCGGGAGGTGGTCGAATCGCTTGCCGCTGTCCCGCCGGCCATGCCGAGCTCCTTTGCACCCGACGTCGAGGCAGCCCGCAGAATTGTAGCGACAGCCCTCGCCGACGGGCGGACCTGGCTCGATCCGGTCGAGATCAGTCGCCTGCTGGAGGCCTACGATATTGCGATGGTGCCGACGTTCGCTGCGTCCTCGGTCGACGAGGCGGTCGGGTATGCAGAGCAGTTGTTCGCCCAAGGCACAACTGTCGTGCTCAAGATTTTGTCGAGAGATATCATTCATAAATCCGACGTCGGCGGTGTCGTGCTCAATCTCACCACGGCCGAGGCCGTGCGTAACGCGGCGAACGAGATCATGGCTCGCGCGAAGGCCGTTCGGCCCGACGCACGGATTTCCGGCGTGATCGTGCAAGCCATGATCGTCCGCGCCAAGGCGCGGGAGCTGATCATGGGCATTGCCGACGATCCGACCTTCGGAACCGTGATCGTGTTCGGCAGGGGCGGTACCGCCGTCGAGATCATCAACGACAAGGCGCTCGGTCTGCCTCCGCTCGATCTTCATCTGGCGCGAAACCTCATCGAGCGGACGCGCGTCTCACGATTGCTCAGCGCCTATCGTGATGTCCCAGCGGTCAAGCCCGATGCGGTCGCACTGGTGCTGGTCAAGCTTGCGCAGCTTGCAGCAGACGTTCCCGAGATCTGCGAACTCGATATCAATCCGCTGCTCGCCGACGAGAGCGGCGTCATGGCCGTCGATGCGCGCGTCGCCGTTGGCAGGGTTCCACCGAAATTCAAAGGCTCTGGTCCGTCGAATTTTGCCGTTCGGCCCTATCCGAGCCAATGGGAACGGCATCTCCAGGTCAAGGACGGCTGGCGGATCCTTGCGCGGCCGATCCGACCCGAGGATGAGCCAACCATTCATGAGTTCCTCAAGCATGTCACTGCGGAAGACCTGCGTCTTCGATTCTTTGCTCCCATGAAGGAGTTCACACACGAGTTCATCGCGCGCCTGACGCAGCTCGACTATGCGCGCGCGATGGCTTTTGTGGCTCTCGATGAAGCGACAAATGAACTGGTCGGCGTCGTGAGGATTCACTCCGACTCGGTTTACGAGAGCGGGGAGTACGCGATCCTGTTGCGGTCGGATCTCAAGGGACGCGGACTCGGCTGGGCATTGATGCTGCTGATCATCGAATACGCCAAGTCGGAGGGCCTGAAGATGATCTCCGGCGACGTCCTGCAGGAGAATGTCGTCATGCTGGAGATGTGTAGGAACCTCGGTTTCGAGGTCAGAACCGACCCAACCGAGCGCGACCTTTGCAATGTCAAACTCAGGCTCGAAGCTTAGGTTTTTGGTGTCCGCTCACGCGATCCATCGGTTCAGGTCGGATGGTGGTCGTCATTGGACGGCGGACTCGCCGCCTCGCCTTCGGAGGCGCCATGCGAGCGGAGAGTTCTGATGATCATCGTCGCAATGGGAACGATGAGCAGCGGAATGAGGCTGTTGAGCGGATGGTTGACCACGCTCGAGATCCGGGACTGCAAAGCTCGTGCTTCCAACTGCAGCGAGTCCATCGCCGAGGAGTGAATCTCGTTGGCTAGTTCAAGTTCCCGGCCGGACGGTGCACGGGATGCGATGACCAGCAGGATCGCCGCAATCGCGATATTGCAGGCTCCGAGTGCTGCGGCTGCCACGACCGCGGAGGTGATCTGGACCAATGCAAGATAGGCCGCCAGCTCGAACATCAGGAGGCCAAAGACGGCGATCAGCGCCGCAAAGGCCCGGAGGCCGAGCCCGACGAGCAAGTGGCGAAGCCTGATGTCGGCAATGACCCGGTCCGTCCGCCAGAGAAGGCGCAAATGTTTAACGACATTTTCGGTATCCACTTAAGTTCTCCGCAGCAGAAGGCCAACAGCAAGGCCGAGGGCGAAGGCCGAAGCTGTCGCCACGAGCGGACGATCCCTGATCACCCGCTCGACCTGAACGTCTGTCTCACTTAGATGCATGTCTAGCGCCTCGATCGCTGCAGCGAGCATTCCGGCAGCTGGTTGCGCGTCCGGGTTGTCACGCGGCGCACCCGCGCCCCGCAACAGCTGGCTTAGCTCACGCGTCAGGCTCTCCAACTCGGTCCGGAGCGTCGTCGGGTCGATGGCCATGTTTTGTCCTCGCGCCAAAATGACTGTAGAACGTAGCTCGGCACGATGCTTGATTTCGCTCAACCCGTTGCGCTGACGGGATTGACGCAGATCAAGCGAGGCAGATCGGCGCGATCTAGGAACGGGTGTGCCTCGGCACGCCGACTGAGGGAGACATCCAATTGCGTGCTCATCCGGGACTGACCGCCGCGACGAGGGAGGATGTGCTCGATCTTCGTCCGAGCGGATCATGGGTGTCCCTGAACGTGGCAGAGCTTGAGAGCTTGACCAGTTCTGTCGGCAACAGCATCAACAGCGCGACCGCCGTAAAGCTTGATCTTGGGGCCGTCAGCGAAATCGATACCGTCGGTGCTTGGTTGCTTGAGAAGCTCGGCCGCCGGGCTGCTGCGGGCGATCGTCGGGTCGAGATGACCGGGGTAGCAGAAAACTACATCGGCCTCGTCGAGGAGGTCCGGCAGGTCAATCGACGAGCCGTCGAGCCGGCACCGAGACTGAACCCGATCCTTGCCAAACTCACCGACCTCGGTCGTTCGAGTCTGGGGGCCGCCCAGGACATCAAAGTGTTTCTGGACATGTTGGCTGCGCTGTTCTTTGCGCTACTGCGCACGCTGCGCCGGCCGCGATCTCTGCGCGTGACCTCCCTCGTCTATCAGATGTACCGCATCGGATGGCAGGCCATTCCAATCGTGGTGTTGATCACATTCCTGATCGGCGCCATCATCGCCCAGCAGGGGATCTTCCATTTTCGACGTTTCGGTGCCGAGTCTTACGTCGTCGACATGGTCGGAATTCTGGTCCTGCGCGAGCTTGGCGTTCTGATCGTCGCGATCATGGTGGCAGGGCGGTCGGGAAGCGCCTACACGGCCGAGCTTGGATCGATGAAGATGCGCGAGGAGATCGATGCGCTGGTGACGATGGGACTTGATCCTGTCGAGGTGCTGATCCTGCCCCGTATCGTTGCGTTGATCTTGACCTTGCCGATTCTCGCTTTCATCGGCTCGATGGCTGGCCTGTATGGCGGAGGGCTGGTGGCCCAGCTCTATGGCGGCATGGGACCGGCAATCTTCATCGCCCGGCTACACGATGCCATCTCGGTGACGCACTTCGAAGTGGGAATATTGAAGGCGCCGTTCATGGCCTTGGTGATCGGCATTGTTGCCTGCAGCGAGGGACTTCGTGTGAAAGGTAGTGCCGAATCGCTGGGGCAGCAGACTACGACATCCGTGGTGAAATCCATTTTCCTGGTCATCGTGCTAGATGGTCTTTTCGCCGTGTTCTTTGCGTCCATTGGAATGTAGCAATGGATGATCTTGGTGTGTCCAGCGCGATCCGCGTGACCGATCTCGTTGTCGGATTTGGCCGGCAGCTCGTTCTGAACGATCTTTCGCTCGACGTTCGTCGCGGTGAGATTCTCGGGTTGGTTGGCGCGTCAGGCGGCGGAAAATCCGTCCTGATGCGGACGATCATCGGGCTCATTCCTCGGCGCAGCGGGACCATCGAGGTCATGGGGACACCCCTTGGGGGCGCCGAGGAGCGGACGACGCAGGCTGCAGCGAAGCGCTGGGGTATTCTGTTCCAGCAGGGAGCTCTGTTCTCGTCACTGACGGTCAAACAGAACGTTCAGTTTCCGCTGCGCGAGAGCCTGCAGATGTCGCCGGGGTTGATGGATGAGATCGCGATAGCCAAGCTCGAAATGGTCGGCCTTCGTGCGGAGGACGGCGATAAATTCCCAGCCGAGCTATCCGGTGGCATGACGAAGCGCGCCGCGCTGGCGCGCGCCCTCGCTCTCGATCCGGCGATCGTATTTCTTGACGAGCCGACCTCCGGCCTCGATCCGATTTCCGCCGGCGACTTCGACGCCCTGATCAAGACGCTCCAGCTGACGTTGGGATTGACGGTGTTTATGGTGACCCATGACCTCGCCAGCCTCAACACGGTCTGCGACCGTGTCGCTGCGTTGGCCGATGGCAGGATCGTGGCGATTGGTCCTATGAGCGACCTCCTCCGATCGGAACATCCATGGGTCAAAGCCTATTTTCACGGCAAGCGATCCCAGATGCTGCAACCAAAAGCGAGTTGAAAGATGGAAACCCGTGCGCCCTTCGCTGTCATCGGCGGCTTCGTGCTGGCGGCCATCGTCGCGATCTTTGGCTTCGTTTACTGGCTCAACAACACCGGAGGACTCGGTCCTCGCACGACCTACCACGTGCAGTTCGAGGGCTCTGTGCCCGGCCTGCTGGTCGGGGCTGCCGTTCTGTTCAATGGAATCAGGGTCGGCGAGGTGACCGAGCTCGGTCTGGCGGCGAACGATCCGCGTCGGGTCAACGCAACGATTTCGGTGGCGTCGACGACGCCCGTGCGCGCCGACACCAAAGTAGGTTTGGAATTTCAGGGGCTGACAGGAGTGCCGGTGATCGCGCTGGAGGGCGGCGCGTCGGCAGGAGCGGCGAGTGCCGTATCGACCTTGATTGCAGAACCGGGCGCCGGACAAAGCATGACGCAGGCAGCCCGGGACGCCCTGCGGCGTGTCGACGCAGTGCTTGCGGAGAATGCCGGGCCGCTCAAAGACACGATTGCCAATCTTAAGACATTCTCGGACGGCCTTGCGCGGAATACCGGCAAGCTCGATGGCATCGTGTCGGGTCTGGAGAAAATGACGGGAGGCGGCACTCCAGCACAGAAGGTCACCTATGATCTGAGCGCGCCGCGAGAACTGGGGCCGGTCAACAAGACCATCAAGGGTCAGCTCGCGATACCTGAGCCCACGGCCGTGGCGATGCTGCAGACTCAGCGCATGCTGTTCACGCCCACAAAGGACTACCCGGGGTTCGGTGATTTCCTGTGGGCTGACAGCATCCCCAAGTTGCTGCAATCACGTCTGATCGATGCCTTCGAGAATTACGATGTGGCCCACGCTCCGCTGCGGACATCCGATCTGGGCCAGCCCGATTTTCAGCTGCTGATCGATGTCCGCCGTTTCCGGATCAATGGCGATACCGCCGCGGTGGAGATTGGCCTGTCGGCTCGCCTCGTCGACAAGAATGGCAAGGCCATCGCGTCTCGGCTGTTCGACGAAAACCAGCCCATTGCCCGGCTTGATCCTGCTGATGCCGTGTCCGCCTTCGACGAGGCTTTCGGCCGGATTGCCAAATCGATTCTGACCTGGACGATACAGGCGCTCTGAACCGACCGGGCTATTCCAAGCTCTTCAAATATGAGAGCAGATCGTGGATCTGCGACGGCGCAAGCTCGAATTGGGGCATGGCCGGGTGACCAGTCACGATCCCCTCTGCGAGCGCTTCGCCCAATGATTCGATCGGATAGCGGAGATGCAGGTCTCGAAACGGAGGGGCCGGTTCGAAGGGACTCTCTCCCGTTCGACCGATGGCGTGACATCGTGCGCAGTTGGCCTTCGCGAAGGCCTGCCCACGTTGCTGCGCCGTCGACGCCGCGTATGACGGTGTCGCCAACGCAATCCCGGCGAGAAGGTGGCACAGAAAAAGCCGCAGCATTCACGATGTCCATTGGCGTTGGGGAGTGGCGGCCACGATAGAGCCCGGATTGTTGGTTCGTTTGATTTGAATCAATCGGAACTTCGAGCGTCCGTTAGAATGCGATCATTCTCTTTGCGCTTGGCCCACCGGAGCCCCCGTATGAAAACGCCTGTTGTTGCAATCGATTTCCACGGGCAGGCCTGTGCCGATTGTGCCGTGCGGGGGTTCAGTGTCTGTGCGTCGCTCGACCAGTTCGAAATGCGCGAATTCGAGCACCTCAGCCGCCGAGCCCATTTTGCGACCTGCGAGACGGTTTTCGCGCAAGAAGATACGTCGTCATGCTTCTACAATTTATTGGATGGAGTCATGAGGCTCTACAAGCTTCTTCCCGACGGACGCAGGCAGATCGTCGGATTTGCGCTGCCCGGCGACTTCGTCGGCATGACGACGGAGGAACGGCACGGATTTTCGGCTGACGCGATCGGTCCCGTCACCGTCTGCCAGTTCGCGAAGGGACCGTTCGGACGCTTTGCCGAGGACAAGCCGAATCTGTTGCGCCGGATGAATGAACTGGCCGTGCAGGAGCTGAATCAGGCGCGTGATCACATGGTACTTCTCGGGCGCCGATCAGCCGAGGAGAAGGTCGCGACATTCCTCGTTGGCTGGAGGGACCGGCTGGTGGAGCTTCGGGGGCCCTCTAACATGGTACCGTTGCCGATGAGTCGGCAGGATATCGCCGACTATCTCGGGCTCACCATCGAGACCGTCAGTCGAACGTTCACGAAGCTCGAACGGGAGGGTATCATTGCGATCCTGCCCGGGGGCGTCTCGCTTCGGGACTCGGCGCGAGCTGAAGCAATGGCTGCTGCCTGAGATCGCTGGCGAAATCCGCTTTGCATTGATCTGGATCAAGGACTGTCGCGCAGCCGGTAGGGAACTGTGTCTCAAACTCGAACAGGGGAGAGAGACATGCCGCTCGACGCTATGATGGTCAGCTTTGCAGTTGTGGGGGTTTTTGTCGGGTTCGCTGCGGTCCTGCTTTGGGCTGATTCACAGACAAGGCATCGGGTGTGAGGTACAGGCTGCCCTTGGGCTGCGGCATCTTGCGCTCAGAAGAGTAGCGCTGCTGGTCCGACGGGGCGGCTGGACGACTCTCACGCGTTGCACAATGTATGCCGGGCCCGTCTCGGCGAAGGAAACGCCTCCGGCGTCGATTGGCACATGCCTTCGCCGTTGAGCCTTCGCCGCATTTTCCTGGACAATCCGCCGATCTGCCGTATTCCGAGGTGCAATGAAATCGAGGATCGGTGGTCGCAAGTCCGAGGGATCGTCTTTGCTGGTGGCTGTAGGCGTGTCCATAGTCCCCTGACATCCGCGGGGCCTTGGCCACCAGGCTTTGGACATCTCCCTTGGGCGGCGATATTCGGACGCCTGGGAGATGCGGTGTGACTGAGGAAAAGCGGGCGAGCGTCCGACCTACCAACAACGGCAAACTGTCGGTGCTGCGTCAGCATCCGATTTTTCGTGAACTCGAGGCTGATGCGGTCGATCAGCTCTGCCGCTACGCCAAGCCGACATCGCTCAAGCGCGGTGCAACCATCTTCTCAAAGGGAGATCCCGGCTCGAGCTTGTATGCCGTGATCAGTGGCACGGTCAAAATCAGTGTCTCGTCGCCCGACGGCCGCAATGCCATCCTGAACCTGATCAGCGCGGGTGAGATATTCGGCGAAGTCGCCGTGCTCGACGGACGAGAACGCACAGCCGACGCAACGGCCAATACGAACTGCGAGATCCTGGTCATCGACCGGCGCGAATTTCTGCCGTTCGTGAAGAGCCAGCCGGTGCTGGCAATGAAATTCATCGAGCTGCTTTGCGATCGGCTGCGCTGGACCAGCGACCAGGTCGAGCAGGTCATCCTTCAGGATCTCCCCGCCGCCTTGCCAGTGCGCTGCTAGGCCTGACAGACAAGCGCAAGCTGGATACCACGAGCCGCACCATCGCCATCACTCAGCAGGAGATCAGCGAAATGGTCGGCATGACGCGGGAGAGCATCAACAAGCAGTTGCGTGCGTGGGCCGCGCGGGACTGGGTCCGCCTCGAGCACGGGGCGATCGTGCTTCTGAACCCCGAGCCGTTACGCGGATTGGCGGAAGCCGGTCAAGACGCAGACGCGTAGAGGTGACGAGGCATTTTCAGACACCCTGCTGCGGCGGTGATGACCGCAGCCCGCCGGCGGAGAGCTGGATTGTCGGGGGAGGGGGCGGACGACCCACAGAAGTGTGCTGTCGGTCTGAACACGGCAGCATGGCGACTTTGCTGACGCCATCGGAGATCTTCAGCATCACGGCTTCGAGCGGAATGCCGACGGAGAGGGCACCGGCGATCGCAGCCAGCGCCAGGAAATAGGCGATGGGCATTCCGATCGGGAAGCGCACCACAGGCGGCGCGCCGACAAGCAGCCGTCGGCGATGGCGCCATCAGCAACTGCACGAGCACATCCAAGGCCTTCCTGATGGTGGCGGCGTCTGGTTGGCTAAATACGAGAGGTTCATGTGCAAGGTTGAACCTGTAGCCGGTGGCTGCCCGACGAAGGTGAGAGTATTGTCAACAGGACGGCCATCGGTTAGGGCCAGGAAGCCGCGCTGTTCAGGACGTAGCGGGTGCAGACCGCCCATGGAATGAAGGGTGAGATCAGCACGACCGCCGTCACGCCCACGATGATGCACGCGAGATGCAGTGCATCCATCGTCCGGCGATAGAGTCCGGCCGTCGTAAGCCTCCTGATCGTCCGAACCAAGCGCGCGGTCTACGCGATGTCCTGAATGCGTTTGATCATTTCTTGGTACTTCGGACCGTATTTGTCCCAGACCGGCTTTACGGCCTTCTGGAACGGCGCCTTGTCGGTGATTTCGACGATCTCGGAGCCGGCGGCCTTGGCCTTCTCCATCGCTTCGCGCTCGTAGACCTTCCAGAGTTCGCGTTCCTCCATCTGTGCTTCGCGCGAGAACTTCTTGATCAAGGTCTGGTCGTCGGTCGACAGGTTCGCCCAGGCGCGCTTCGAGAACACGAGGACTTCTGGAATGACGAGATGCTGGGTGAGCGAATAGTATTTCGCGGTCGTGTAGTGATTGCTGAAGACGTAGCTCGGTAGATTGTTCTCGGCCCCGTCGATGACGCCGGTCTGCAGCGCGCTGAAGACCTGATCGTACCCCATCGCGACGCCGTTGGCGCCGAGCGCGTTCATCATGTCGATGAAGATAGGATTGCCGATCACGCGAGATCTTAAGCCCCTTGACATCCTCCACCGTCCTGATGGGCTTCTTGGTGTTGTAGATGCTGCGCGCACCCGAATTCATCCAGCAGAGTGCGACGAGATTTGCGCTGGCATTGGCGCTGACGCGGTCCAGAAGGTCCTGACCGATCGGACCGTCCATCATCTTTTCCGAATGTTCGATGCTCTTGAACAGGAAGGGCATGTTGACGACGTTGACGTCGTTGACGATCGGGCCGAGCGCGCCGGCGCTGACCCGCAGCATCTGGATCGCCCCGATCTGGGTCTGCTCGATGGTCTCTTTCTCGCCGCCGAGCTGGGCGGAAGGATACATCTGGATCGACAGCCTGCCGTCGGTGGCCGATGCAAGCTTCTTGCCAAGGTTTTCTGTTGCTGCAACCGTCGGATAACCCGGCGGCTGAACGTCGGATGCCTTGAACACCGCTTTCGATTGCCCGCGCGCGGCCGAGATCGGCGGCAGCGTTGCAACGCCCGCAAAGCCCACGCTCAGTCTGATGAAATCGCGTCTTTTCATGGCGTCTCTCCGACGGAATGATCGTGTCGCCGCAAGGTTCGATGCGATCATCTCGTTAGCTTGGTTGATCGAAATACTCTGGATTCTGGGTCTGAATCTCAGAGATGTCGTCGAGCAGGCGTTCCAGATGAATCGCCATGGCAGCCCGGGCACGATCCGGATCGTGCCGTTCGATGGCCTGAAGAATTGGTTCGTGCTCTGCTATCACTTCGGCCATCCGTCCGATCTGCGGCAGGGTCAGGCGGCGATAGCGATCGACGTGAACCTTGACCTGAACGATCAGTCTCCAGATCCCGGGATAGCCAGCGACCTCGGCGATGCCGGCGTGAAACATCTCGTCGGCCTGGTGGAAGGCCTCGCGATCCTTTGCGGCGCAGGCCTCGCGCTGACGTTCGAGGGTCGCATGCAGGTTGAGCAACTGGCTCGATGTCGCATGCTCGGCCGCCATCCGTGCGGTGGTCTCTTCGAGAGACTTTCGGATGATGATGGTCTCGGGGAGTGCTGCGACCGGAATGCGCGAGACGAAGATGCCGGACTGCGGAAAGATCTCGACCAGCCCTTCATCCGAGAGTTTCAGAATGGCCTCGCGGACAGGTGTCCTGCTGACGCCATAGGCCGTCGCGATCTGCGCCTCCGAAATCGGTTCGCCCGGCAGGCGCACGAGCGACACGAGTTCGGACCTGAGATCGGCGTAGATGCGTGACGCTGCTGTCGCGCCGCGGGGTCGACCATTGCGGCGCATGCGGGCAACCACGGGCCGTGGCGCTGCGGCCAATTTCCTCGGGGGTCGACCGGACATCTTCGTTTCCTCAACTGATATATTAGTATACGAAACTGGCTTTGCAATCAAAATTGCCGTCAGCTGAGGGCTCGGGATGGTGCGCTGCGATGTAGACCGCTCGCAGGCAGCAACCACCGGCACGCAACAAAGCCTATCGTCTTTTCTTGCCGTCTTCATCTCGCCCCTAACGGCGGATTGGCCATTGTCGGCGGCGACTTGTCCACATCCAGAAGCAAATCTGCGGTGAGGCAGACACGCACGAATCTTGTTCATGCGAATGCCTCGCGAATGCTCTCGGCGGATGCATTCTTTGATGCTACCAATCGGGCATGAACCAGCAGACTCGGGTCGATATCCGCCATTCTACCTGCCCGCACGATTGTCCGTCGGCCTGCGCGCTCGACGTCGAAGTGCTCGACCGGAAGACGATCGGCCGCGTTCGCGGCTCGAAACGGCAGACCTATACGGCTGGCGTGGTTTGCGCCAAGGTCGCGAGATATGCCGAGCGGATTCACCATCCAGAACGGCTGATGCATCCGATGCGTCGCGTCGGTCCGAAAGGCTCAGGGCATTTTGCACGCATCTCCTGGGACAAGGCATTGGACGAGATCGCGGAGCGGTTTCTCCAGGCGGAGCGGGATTTTGGCGCTCAGTCCGTATGGCCGTATTATTACGCGGGCACGATGGGTCTCGTGATGCGAGATGGCCTCAATCGTCTCACCCATGTGAAGAAGTATTCGCGGTTCTACTCGACGATCTGCGCCAATGTCGCGCGTATCGGCTTTGCCATCGGTACCGGGAAGATCGCCGGCGTCGATCCGCGGGAGATGGCGCTTTCGGACCTGGTCGTGATCTGGGGCACGAACCCGGTGAACACGCAGGTCAATGTCATGACTCATGCCGCGCGCGCCCGAAAAGAGCGGGGCGCCAAGATCGCGGCGATCGATGTCTATGACAATGAGACGATGAAGCAGGCCGACATCAAGATCATCTTGCGCCCGGGCACCGACGGCGCCTTTGCCTGTGGCGTGATGCACGTGCTGTTTCGCGATGGCTTTGCCGACCGCGCCTATATGGATAAGTACACGGACTGCCCTGCGGAACTCGAGGCGCACCTGCAGACGCGGACGCCGCAATGGGCATCGCAAATCTCTGGCGTTCCCGTGGCCGAGATCGAGGCGTTCGCCCGCCTGGTCGGAGATACGAAGCGGACCTTCTTCCGACTGGGTTATGGTTTCACCCGCAGCAGGAACGGCGCGACGCAGATGCATGCGGCATCCTGCATTCCCGCAGTGACGGGCGCTTGGCAATACGAAGGAGGCGGCGCCTTCTTCAACAACGCGGCGCTGTGGCATTTCGATGAATCGATCATCGAGGGCCACGACGCCGTTGATCATTCCACTCGCTTTCTCGATCAGTCCCAGATCGGGCGCATCCTGACGGGAGACGCGGTGGCCCTCTGTGGCGGCCCGCCAGTCAAGGCGATGCTGATCCAGAACACCAACCCGATGACGGTGGCACCCGAGCAGGAGCTGGTTCGCAACGGATTTGCGCGCGAAGACCTTTTCGTCGCCGTCCACGAGCAGTTCATGACCGAGACGGCGCAGATGGCGGACATCGTGCTGCCCGCCACGATGTTCATGGAGCACGACGATCTCTATTACGGCGGCGGCCATCAGCACATTTCGGTCGGACCGAAGCTGATCGATCCGCCCGGAGAATGCCGGTCCAATCACGAGGTGCTGCAAGGTCTGGCGCGCCGGCTGCGCGCGGTGCATCCGGGCTTTGAGATGTCGCCGCGCGAACTGATCGATGCGACGTTGAAGAAGAGCGGCCATGGCGATATCGCCCGGCTCGAGGCCGATGTCTGGCGCGACCTCCAGCCGGACTTCCGTACCTCGCATTATCTCGACGGCTTCGCGCACCGGGACGGCAAATTTCATTTCAAGGCCGATTGGGCTCATCCGCCATTCGGCCGCGTCATGGGCAATCCGGAGCGCATGCCGTCATTGCCCGACCATTGGGCAGTGACCGAAGAGGTCGATCGGCTGCATCCGTTCCGGCTTGCGACCAGTCCCGCGCGCTCGTTCCTCAACACCTCCTTCAACGAGACGCCATCGTCGCAGGCGCGGGAAGGGGGCCCCTCCGTCATGATCCATCCGCTCGATGCAGCCCCGCTCGGCATTGTCGACGGCGACATCGTCACGCTCGGCAATGAGCGCGGACAGACCTCGCTTGCGGCAAGGCTCTTCGACGGAGTTCGGCGCGGAGTGTTGATCGCCGAATCAATCCATCCCAATCGCGCCCATATCGGGGGACGGGGCATCAACGTGCTCACCGCAGCCGACACCGTCGCTCCGATCGGGGGCGCTGCCTTCCACGACAACAAGGTCTGGCTGCGCAAATCGGCGGGCTGACCACCTCGGCGAGCCGAATTATCAAAAATCCCTTCTGATTCCCGGGCTTATTCGCCTCTCACGCCGAGGGGCGGGGCGGCTCGAAGGATTATTTTACCTATTTTGGGTCTTTTGTATTCTCTTCTTGAGCGTTGCTCAAAAATACTATACGAATTTTGAACGTTGCTCAAAATTTTGGAGAAATCCCATGCAGGTTCTCAGCTCTCGCGCTCCACAACTTTTTTCGATCAATCCCATGGTGACGCTGAACGGTCTGGCCCGGTTCGCGTCTCACCTTTGACGGCGCGCGTCGAGCGCATCGCAAATGCCTGTGATTTTGCCGGTCTGCTCGCCGCGCGGCGGACGAGAGCGGCTGGCCGGACAACGTCTCTTTCGTGCCGCGTGGCGCGAAGGGCGCCGGCTTCGTCGTGGCGGCCTATTCGGCTGCTTTCATTACCTGAGCGAGCTGACCTGACCTCGTGTCAAATCCCCATCTCATGTGCAACGAAGCGGTCACCATGTCCTCGCGTCCCCCGCACCCGGTCCAACTGCCCCCGATCTGGATAAGCCTTTTGCACACGACCTTCGCGCTACTCTTGGTGCTGGTCGGCGGCCAACAACAGAACGGCAGACCGCATGACGGCGTCTAACGGGATGCATCACCGGCACCAACTCATTTCATCACCAACCTTCAAGACTCTTGCGATCCTTGCGGCCAAGCCGCTGCAGCACACCAGGAATCGATCATGATCAAGCAGTTGATGTCGTCGCGTCGTTTTGCCCCGCTGTTCTGGGCCCAATTCTCCTCGGCGCTGAACGACAACGTCCTGAAGAATGCGCTGGTTATCACGTTGCTCTACGGCGCCGTGGCAACACATGGCGACGCGCTTGTGACCGTGGCGGGCGCCGTCTTCATCTTCCCGTTCTTCATCCTGTCCGGGCTCGGCGGCGAGCTGGCGGATCGATACGTCAAGGGAATCGTGGCGCGCCGGCTCAAATTCGCGGAGATCTTCGCCGCAGGTTTCGCGGCGCTGGGCTTCTTTCTGCATTCGATCCCGCTGCTGTTCGTCGCCCTCGGCATGTTCGGTGTCATCGCCGCGCTGTTCGGCCCCGTGAAATACGCCATGCTGCCGGATCAGCTGACGGTCGGTGAACTCGCCACCGGCAACGCGCTGGTCGAAGGTGCGACCTTCATGGCCATCCTGATCGGCACCATCGCCGGCGGCCAGCTCGTCTCCGGCTCGTCGCACATGGGATGGGTCGCTCTCGCCGTCATCGGCCTCGCGGTGATCTCCTGGGCTTCGGCGTCGCGCATCCCGCACACTTCGCCGTCGGCACCGGATCTGCGCATCACGGCCAACCCTTGGACCTCAACCTCGCACCTTCTGAAGTCGTTGCATGCCATGCCCCGGCTGTGGGACGGCATGGTGATCGTGTCGTGGTTCTGGCTGGTCGGCGCCGTCGTGCTGTCGCTGCTGCCGGCACTGGTCAAGGATGTCGTCGGCGGCACCGAGGGCGTGGTCACCCTTTGCCTCGCCATCTTCGCGATCGGCATCGCCATCGGCTCGCTGTTCGCGGCGCATCTCAGTCACGTCAGGCCGAATCTCGCGCTGGTGCCGATCGGCGCCATCCTCATGGGCGTGCTCGGTCTCGATCTGTCCTGGGCGATCGGGACGACGGAGGCCGCAAAGGGCCTCACGCCGCTCGCCTTCGTCGGCTCCTGGGCGGGAGCGCGCATGCTGATCGATTTCGCCGTGTTTGCCTTTGGCGGCGGTCTGTTCGTGGTTCCTGCGTTCGCCGCCGTGCAAGCCTGGTCGGAGCCGACCGAGCGCGCGCGGGTCATCGCTGCTGGCAACGTGCTGCAGGCCGCCTTCATGGTGGTCGGCTCGCTCGGCGTGGCCGGCCTGCAGGCCACAGGCGTCTCGATCGCCTGGATCTTCTTCGGTCTGGCCTTGGCGAGCTTCGGCGCCGTCTGGTTCGTGCTCAACAAATGGGGCAGGGAGGGCGTGCGCGACTTCGGCGCGATGCTGTTCCGCGCGCTGTTCCGCACGGAGGTGCGCGGGTTGGAAAATCTGCCGCCGGCCGGCACCCGCATGCTGATCGCGCCGAACCATGTCAGCCTGATCGACGGCCCGCTGCTTCATGCGGTGCTGCCGATCGATGCGACCTTCGCCGTCGATACCGGGATATCCAAGGCCTGGTGGGCGAAGATCTTCCTCAAGATGGTGAGCCACATCACAATCGACCCGACCAAGCCGCTCGGCGCGCGCGACCTGATCAAGCTGGTCGCCAGCCAGGAGCCGGTGGTCATCTTCCCGGAGGGCCGCATCACGGTGTCGGGCTCGCTGATGAAGGTCTATGACGGCACCGCGATGATCGCCGACAAGGCCGACGCTGTCGTGGTGCCGGTCCGCATCGAGGGCGCGCAGCGCTCGCATCTCAGCTATCTCAAGGACGGCCAGATCAAGCGCTCGTGGTTTCCCAAGGTGACGGTGACGATCCTGCCGCCGGTGAAGCTCACCATCGATGCGGCTCTCAAGGGCAAGACCCGCCGCAATGCGGCTGGCGCTGCGCTGCAGGACGTGATGATCGAAGCCATGGTCAAGAACGCCATGCTGGATCGGACGCTGTTCGAGGCGCTCGCCCATGCCCATCGCGACCACGACACCGGCAAGGTGATGATCGAGGATCCGCTCGGCACCAAGCTGACCTATCGCAAGCTGCTGCTCGGCTCGCAGGTGCTCAGCCGCAAGCTCGAGCAGGGCACGATGGTGGGCGAGAACATCGGCCTGTTGCTGCCGAACTCCGCCGGCGTCGCCGTGGTGTTCATGGCGCTGCAGTCGATCGGCCGCGTGCCGGCAATGCTGAATTTCTCCGCCGGCCCGGTGAACGTGCTGGCGGCGATGAAAGCGGCGCAGGTCACGACCGTTCTGACATCGCGGGCCTTCATCGAGAAGGGCAAGCTCGACAAGCTGATTGCCGCCATGGAGGGGCAGGCGCGTCTGGTCTATCTCGAGGACGTCAAGGCTTCCGTCAGCCTGGCCGACAAGATCAAGGGCATTGTCGACGGCACCAAGCCGCGCGTTGCCCGCAACGCCGACCACCCGGCCGTGATTCTGTTCACGTCCGGCTCGGAAGGCACGCCGAAGGGCGTCGTGCTGTCCCATCGCAACATTCTCGCGAATGCCGCGCAGGCCTTGGCGAGGGTCGACGCCAACGCTAACGATCTTGTGTTCAATGTTTTGCCGGTGTTCCACTCCTTCGGCCTCACCGGCGGCATGATGATGCCCATGTTGGCGGGCATCCCCATCTACATGTATCCGTCGCCATTGCATTACCGGATCGTGCCCGAACTGATCTACCAGACCGGAGCCACGATTTTGTTCGGCACCGACACCTTCCTCACGGGTTACGCGCGCTCCGCCCACGCCTATGATTTCCGCACCCTGCGGCTGGTCATCGCCGGCGCCGAGCCGGTCAAGGACCGGACACGGCAGGTCTACATGGAGCGCTATGGCATCCGCGTTCTCGAAGGCTATGGCGTCACCGAGACCGCGCCGGTGCTGGCGATGAATACGCCGATGGCCAACCGGGTCGGCACCGTCGGGCGTCTGTCGCCGCTGATGGAGTATCGGCTCGACAAGGTGCCGGGCATCGAGGAAGGCGGACGGCTGTCGGTCCGCGGCCCCAACGTCATGCTCGGCTATGTCAGAGCCGAAAATCCGGGTGTGCTGGAGGCACTGCCGGAGGGCTGGCACGACACTGGCGACATCGTCACCATCGACGCGCAGGGCTTCATCACGATCAAGGGCCGCGCCAAGCGCTTTGCCAAGATCGCCGGTGAGATGGTGTCGCTGACGGTGGTGGAGCAGATCGCCGCGACGTTGTGGCCGCAGGCGGCTTCGGTCGCGGTGTCGATCCCAGACCAGCGCAAGGGCGAACGCATCGTGCTGATCACGACGCAGAGGGACGCGGAGCGCTCCGCGATGCAGCGTCAGGCCAAGGGCCAAGGTGCGCCGGAGCTTGCGGTTCCGGCCGTCGTGATGGTGGTCGACAAGATCCCGCTGCTCGGTTCCGGCAAGACCGACTATGTCGGTGCCAAGGCACTCGCCGAGGCGAGTGCGGCAACCTCTACGACGGAGCGCGAGCCGGAGGAGCGGGAAGTCGCGTGATCGCATCGCTGCGCCGGCGTTCTCAGCATAGTGGCCCCCGCGACGCGGGGTCGTGCTGCTGCATGGCATCGCCGGCCGATCATTGATGCTGCGTCCACTGGAAAAGCGGTTGCAGCGCGCAGGGTTTGCAACGCTGAACCTCGACTATGAAAGCCGCAAGAAGCCGCTCGAGTTTCTTGCCGAGGACATCCGCCCGGCGATGGCCGATTTTGCCGCCGGGATCGACGGGCCGATCCACTTCGTCACTCATTCGATGGGCGGGCTGCTGGCACGGGTCGCGATCGCGAAGCATCGTCCGGCACGGCTCGGCCGGGTCGTCATGCTGGGAACGCCCAATGGCGGCAGCGAACTCGCCGACCGGCTGCAGAACGTCGGGCTCTATCGCGCCTATTTCGGCCCGGCCGGCCTGCAACTGGTGACGACGAAAGACGTCACGCTCGCCTCTCTGCCGCCCGCCGACTACGAGATCGGCGTGATCGCCGGCAACCGTTTCCTCGATCCGATTGCTGGCCTGTTCCTGCTGCCGTGGCCGAATGACGGCCGGGTCTCGGTCGAGAGCTGCAAGCTGGTCGAGATGACGGACTACACCACGGTGAGGGCCTCGCATATGGGCCTGCTGGTGCATCCGACGTCGTTCCGGCAGACCATCGCGTTCCTGAACAACGGCCAGTTCGAGCCGGCGCGTCCGCCGCTGCGCGGCGTCATCGCCGAGATCGGCCGCCGCGCGGCGAGCTGACGCAAGTTTTCCTTGCCCGCTGCGGCTATCCCGCGACAATCTTGCATCCGACATCAAGCGACAGGCAAGGCGATGACCGACGACAGCGTGATTCTCGACAAGCGCGGGCAGGCCCTCTGGATCACCATCAATCGTCCGGAGAAGCGCAACGCCCTCAATGGCGACGTCATCGCCGGGATCTCGCGCGGCTATCGCCAGGCGCATGACGATCCGCAGGTGCGCGTGATCGTGCTGACCGGCGCGGGGGACAAGGCGTTCTGTGCGGGCGCCGACCTGCAGAACTCGGGTGCGGCCTTCGCGATGGATTTCTCGCGGCCCAATGTCGACTATGCCGATCTGCTCAGGCTGTCGCAGAACGCCACCAAGCCGGCGATCGCGCGCGTCGGCGGCGTCTGCATGGCCGGCGGCATGGGGCTCTTGTGCATGACCGACATGGCCGTCGCGGCCGAGCACGTCGTCTTCGGCCTGCCGGAGGTGAAGGTCGGTGTGTTTCCGATGCAGGTGTTGAGCCTGTTGCAGAGCATCGCGCCGCCGCGTCTCGTCAACGAGTGGGCGCTGACGGGCGAGCCGTTCGACGCCAGGGCAGCGCAGGCCGCAGGACTGCTCAACCATGTTGTTCCCGCCGCCGAACTCGATGCCAAGATTGATTGGCTGATCGGCCGCATCGTTGACAAGTCGCCGACCGCCATCCGCCGCGGCAAATACGCGATGCGCGCAATCGCCTCGATGTCGTTCGACGAGGCGATCGCCTATCTTGAAAGCCAGATCGCGCTCTTGGCAATGACCGAGGACGCCAAGGAAGGTCTCAAGGCGTTTGCCGAGAAGCGCAAGCCGGTCTGGCCGGGGAAGTAGCAAGCTGCAGGACGCTTCTGATCAGGACCGCGTACGAACCCGCATCGGTTGAACCTGATTGTACATCAGGCTGCGCCACAGCCATTCGACCGGGCCGAACTGAAACAGCTTCAGCCAACACCAGCTGACGATCACCTGCAGCCCGTAAACGACAATGCCGATGCCAAGTGCGAGCGAGACGCTGAGTCGGTCGAACAGGCCGAAGCCGTAGCCATAGAACACGAAGCCGAAGGTGACGGACTGCACGAGATAGTTGGTGAACGCCATCCGCCCAACGGGAGCCGCCCAGCCGAGCAGCCGTAGGCCCCATGCGTTGCTTGCGACCGAGAGGACCAGCGCGCCATAGGCCATTGCCAGACTGACGGTCGCAAGCGATGAGCCCGCGTCGATGCTCACAGCGAATGCGGCCAGGGCCGTCAGCAGCAACATCGCGCGATGATGCGATGCTTCGGACAGGACGCCAGAGCGCCAGATGACGATGCCGGCGAGAAAAAGCCCGAGCGTGCGCGGAAAGATCCACAGATGCAGCGGGGCGAGGGCGCCGATCTCGGACAGCCGGAACGCCAGGATCTGCGAGAGGCTTCCGCGCGCGTAGACGAGAGCGGCATCGGTGACATGCTGCATCATCGAGGCGGAACTCGGCAGCGGCAGCAGGTGGATCAGCCAGCCGGTGAAATACAGGCCGAGCAGCGCGAGGCTGCTCGCGATCACGACCCATCTGGGCGCGAACAGGAACGGCAGGACGATCAGTCCGGCGAGCGCATATTCGGTCAGGATGTCGCCGTTCCACAGCAGCGTCAGGTGCACGAGGCCGATCGCGAGCAGGATCAGCAAGCGCCGGAGCAGCAGGGGCACACGGAGGTCCGGCGCGATCCGGTCGAACTGCATGGCCAACCCAATGCCGAACAGCAGCGAGAACAACGCGAAAGCCTTCATGGACACAGCGCGGTCGAGAATGTCTTCCAGCGCGCGGTTGAAGGGCGAGTTGCCGAACACGGCCCAGGAGAGAGCGATCAGCTTCGGAGAGACGATGGCTGTATCGACGAACACCGTTCCGTCCTGCGGCGCCTTGAGCGCGGGCAGGAACTGCCGGAAGATCGAGACACGGAATTCGAACACGACATTGATGGCCATGACGCCGAACAGAGCGAGGCCACGCAGGATGTCGAGGCTGATGACACGGTCGGTGGTCGCTATGGCGAGGGGCTGCCCTTGGGTGCTGCCCGTATCTAAGGGAGCCGTCAAATCGACCTCGGCGGGGTACGGTGTCTCGCCGGCGCAGTCAGGGATTTCGGGCCGGCGGCGGATATGGAGCAGCCACGATCGTCTCCGTCAAGGCACCGTTGTTGATGCGCGCTTACGGACTTAGAATGGACGTATGACATCTTCCGACACCCGTGCAACCGATGATCTTGCCATCCGGCCGATGCGCGCCGACGAGATTCCTCTCGCCATCGATTGGGCGGCAGCCGAGGGCTGGAATCCCGGCCGGTCGGATGCGGCCTGTTTCGCGATGGTCGATCCCGATGGCTTTCTCGTCGCCGAGCGCGATGGCGTGCCGGTCGCCACCGTGTCCTGCGTGAACTACGACGACCGCTTCGCCTTTCTCGGCTTCTACATCGTCCGTCCCGACCTGCGTGGGCGCGGCTACGGCTTGCGGCTCTGGCAGGCGGCGATGGCCCATGCGGGTTCGCGGGTCGTCGGCCTCGACGGCGTGGTCGCGCAGCAGGACAACTACCGGACATCCGGCTTCAGCTATGCATATGCCAATATCCGCTACGGCGGGCGCCCCGTGCCGCAACCGTTGAGCCCAACAGGTACCGTCGCTCTGGGCGATGTGCCGTTCGCCGATATCGAAGCGTCAGATGCCACCGTGTTTCCTGCCCCGCGCCGTGCATTCCTGCGGGCCTGGATCGACACGCCCGGTCATGTCGGCCGGGCGCTGATCCGCCACGGTACGCTGGCCGCCTGGGGCGTGATCCGTCGGTGCCGCGTCGGCTACAAGATTGGTCCGCTGGTTGCCGGGAGGCGCGATGATGCCGAGGCCGTGGTCGCGGCTCTGGTCAGCACAGCCGGCGAAGCCGAGGTGTTCCTCGACGTGCCCGCGATCAATTCCGCGGCGGTGGCGCTCGCCGAGAGCCTCGGGCTCAAGCCCGTGTTCGAGACCGCGCGCATGTACACCGGGCCGATCCCGCCGCTGCGGATCGAGCGGGTGTTCGGCGTCACCAGCTTCGAGCTCGGCTAACTCAGCGCCCCAGCGGCCGCGCGAAGCTCAGTTCATGGCCGTCGGGATCGGTGAGGTGGAAGTAGCGTTCGCCCCATTCGGCGTCGCGCGGCGTTGTCGAGGGAGTGAAGCCGGAGCCGAGCGCCTTCGCATAGACGGCGTCGACGTCGGCGACATGGAAGATGATGCGGCCCCACCAGCTCCATTGCTTGTCCTCCGGCGTCGCGATCAGGTTGAGATAGCCGGCGCCGACGCGGAAGGTCGTGAATGGGGAGTCGGCGCCGCCATACGGGATATCGTCGAAGCCGAGCGCCCGATAGAAGGCGACCGCGCGGGCCATGTCGTGGGTAGCGATGGTGATCGCGCTGATGCTCTCGATGGTCATGGAGGCGCTCCGGACCGGAATGGAAGCCGCGGTGCAGAGAAGCGCATCTCGCGGGCGCGGTGCAAGAGCAGCGTCATGGCCTGCGGCCTAGCGCCACCGCCGCCGGCTCATCGTCGCCCCCAGTGCAAAGAAGATCGCGGCCCCGATTGCGACCGTCGCGGCGCGCGCGACATCGCCCGGGACAAGCATGGCCTGCTGGGCTGCGCCCTGACTGAATGAGCCACGCGTGCGGTGCAGGCGCGTCACGGGACGGTCGAGATTGTCGGTGCGGTCGGGCACCAGGGGGACGTCGGTCTGCTGCCCGGCGATCGCCTTGGCGGCAAGATAGCGGTCGAGCAGGGCCGGCGCGACGGCGTTGCCGAGGATGGTGAGCAGCGTCGGCCAGCCGATCCAATATTCGCGGAAGCCGCCGTCGGCGATGCGATAGACGGCGTCGGCGATCACCTCCGGCTCCACCGGCCGGCCCATCGGCCGCGGCGTGTGCGCAAGGTGGGCGCGAGCCCAGTCGAATTGCGGCGTGTTCACCGCGGGCAGATCGACCATGCACAGCGTGATCCGCGAATGCTCGTGCATCAGCTCGGCGCGCAGCGAGTCGGTGAAGCCGCGGATCGCGTGCTTGGCGCCGCAATAGGCCGCCTGCAGGGGAATGCCGCGATAGGCGAGCGCCGAGCCGATCTGGATGATCCTGCCCTCGCCGCGCCGGCGCATCGACCGCAGCGCCGCCATGGTGCCGTGCACGAAGCCGAGATAGGTGACCTCGGTCACGCGGCGGAACTCCTCCGGCGTGATGTCAGCTACGGTCGAGAACACCGTCTCCATCGCATCATTGATCCAGATGTCGACCGGACCCAGGCGCTGCTCGAGCCGCTCGGCAGCATCGAACAGGGCCTGCGCGTCGGCGACATCGACCGCCTCGAATTCGGCATGGGCAGACTGCGCCTGCAGCTCGCGCTGAACGTCGCGCAGCGCATCCTCGTCACGCGCGATCAGGCCGACGCGGTCGCCGGCCTCGCCGAAGCGCTTTGCGATGGCGCGGCCGACGCCAGCGGAGGCGCCAGTGATGATGATGGTGCGAGCTCGTCTGCGAGGCATGTCCGGTTCTCCACGTGCCCCGTCGTGGTAACGTGCCGCGGCCGGCAATGTTTCGGGTCGGACAAGCCGGCCGAATGAATTCTCCGTCAGCCCTGATGATCGGAGGCGTGGAATTCCGCGCGCGATCCACTAGGGTCCGAGAGGGCGGGCCAGCCCCCTCGAATTGTGGGACAGATAAGCTCGCGGAGCTTTGCCGGTGCGACCAGAGTTCAGCCCGGATTGGCCTTGAGGCCGGCGGCCTCGATGCCGGCGACGGCGCAGATCTCGTCATTGTCGCTGGTGTCGCCGGAGACGCCGACGGCACCGAGCAAAGTGGTGCCGTCCATGATCAGGACGCCACCGGGCACCGGGACCATGCGGCCCTGGGCTAGCGTGTTCACGGCGTCGATGAAATAGGCCTGCTGCTGGGCGCGCTGGAACAGGGCGCGGGAGCCGAGTCCGAGCGCGAGCGCGCCATAGGCCTTGCCATGCGCGACCTCGGCCCGCATCAGGCTGGTGCCGTCCTGGGCGGCAGCCGCCTTCAGGCAGCCACGGGCGTCGAGCACCATCACGGCGAGCGGCTTGAGCTTCTTCTCGATGCCCTTCGTGAGCGTGGCATCCAGAATCTTGCGAGCGGTGTCGAGCGTGAGATCGGCCATGTCGGTGTCCTTTGCGATTTGTGATCAAAAGTCGGCTTCATCGTCAGTCATTGCGAGCGAAGCGAAGCAATCCAGGGCGAAAGAAAAGGTCTGCATTGCTTCGTCGCTTCGCTCCTCGCAATGACGAACATTGAGGTCGCGCTCCGCGGCGTCCGGTCTCGTGAACTATATGGACGCCTGAGCCCGCTCCAGGCTCATCGCCAGGAGCTGCGCGGCGTGCACGGCGCCGCGATTGGCGCCGTCCTGGATCTGGTGGCGGCAGGAGGTGCCATCGGCGACGATGAAGGTCGTGCTGTCGGCCTTGCGCACGGCCGGCAGCAGCGAAGCCTCCGCCATCTGCAGCGAGACGTCATAGGTCTCCGCGCCATAGCCGAATGCGCCGGCCATGCCGCAGCAGGAGGACTCGATCGTCTCGACCTCGAGCTCCGGAATGAGCCGCAGCACCTGCTCGACCGGCTTGAAGGCAGCGAAGGATTTCTGGTGGCAATGGCCGTGCAGCAAGGCCTTGCCGGGCAGGGGCCCGAGCGGCAGCGCCAGCCGGCCGCTCTCGGCCTCGCGCGCCAGAAACTCTTCCAGCAGCAGCGCGTGTGCGCTGATCGTCTTGGCGGTCGCGTCGTTACGCAGCGACAGCAGCTCGTCGCGCAGCGTGAGAAGGCAGCTCGGCTCCAGGCCGATGATCGGCACCCCGCGGGCTGCGAACGGCGCGTAGGTCTCGACCAGGCGCTGCAGCTCGGACTTGGCTTCGTCGACGAGACCGGCGGACAAGAAGGTGCGGCCGCAGCATAAAGCCCGGCCGCCATCGGCGGGCTTGGGCACGTGGACGCGATAGCCACCGGCGATCAGCACGCGCAGCGCGGCGTCGAGATTCTCGCGCTCATAGACGCGGTTGAAGGTGTCGCCGAACAGCACGACCTCACGACCATCCTCGGCGCCGAACGCACCGGCGTCGACGCGGAAGGTGTCGCTGCGGAACGCCGGCAGCTTGCGCTTGGCGCTGATGCCCGCAACGCGCTCCATCAGCGCGCGTAGGGGCGCAACGTGATTGCGCAGGTTCACGAGCGGCGCGATGCGGGCAGCCATATCGGCGTAGCGCGGCAGATAGGCGACGAGCCGGTCGCGCAGCGTGAGGCCATGCGTCGTCGCCCGGGCCGCCAGCACCTCGATCTTCATCTTGGCCATGTCGACGCCGGTCGGGCACTCGCGGCGGCAGGCCTTGCAGGACACGCACAGCTTCAGCGTCTCCATCATCTCGTCGGATGAAAGCGCGCCGGGTCCGAGCTGGCCGGAGATCGCGAGCCGCAAGGTATTGGCACGTCCGCGCGTGACATCCTTCTCGTCGCGCGTGGCGCGATACGACGGGCACATCACGCCGCCGTCGAGCTTGCGGCAGGCGCCGTTGTTGTTGCACATCTCGACTGCGCCCTGGAAACCGCCGGCGGCGCCGGGATAGGCCGACCAGTCGAGCACCGGCTTGATGTCGTCGACACGGTAGTCCGGCGGATAGCGGAACAGCGAGCGGTCGTCCATCCGGGGCGGATCGACGATGCGGCCGGGATTGAGCACGTTCGCCGGATCGAAGCGCTGCTTCACCTCCCTGAAGTCGGCGACGATGCGGCAGCCGAACATCTGCTCGTGGAATTCCGAGCGCACGATGCCATCGCCATGCT
This sequence comes from Bradyrhizobium oligotrophicum, assembly GCA_050641875.1. GTDB lineage: Bacteria > Pseudomonadota > Alphaproteobacteria > Rhizobiales > Xanthobacteraceae > Bradyrhizobium > Bradyrhizobium oligotrophicum_B. Next base: position 190,398 of record CP192619.1, on the reverse strand, counting down.
CTCCCGAATGCGAGCCCTTGTACTCGCGCACCATCGCGAAGGCTTCCTCGGCGATGGCGCGCATCGCCTTGACGTCCTTCTCCAGCTTCAGGTTCAGCACCGGGCGCACATGCAGGCAGCCCTCGGAGGCGTGCGCATACATCGTGCCGCGCGTGCCGTGCTTGGCGAATACCTCGTTGAGCCGCGCGGTGTAGTCGGCGAGGTGGGGCAGCGGCACGGCGCAGTCTTCGACGAACGACACCGGCTTGCCGGCCTCCTTCATCGACATCATCACATTGAGGCCGGCGGCGCGGAAGTCGGCGACCGCGGTCTGCAGCGCAGGATCTCGATATCTCGACCACGCCGCCCCATTTGCGCGGTTCGTTGCTCCAGGAAAAGCCGAGGTCGCCCATCAGCTCGGAGAGTTGCTTCAGCTTGGCGAGGTTCTCGTCCCTGGTGTCCTCGGCGAATTCGACCACCAGGATCGCATCGGGGTCGCCGCGTACGGCGGCGGCGATCACCGGTTGGAACATCGCGATGTCGCGTCCAAGCCCGATCATCGTGCGGTCGACCAGCTCGACCGCGATCGGCTTCAGCTTGACCAGATGCTGGGCCGCGTCCATCGCCTGATAGAAGCTGCCGAAATGGCAGACGCCGAGCACCTTGGTGCGGATCAGCGGCCATAGCTTGAGCTCGATGCGGGTGGAGAAGGCGAGCGTTCCCTCGGAGCCGACCAGCAGATGCGCCAGGTTGTTGGCGGCGTTGCGCGGCGTCAGTGCGTCGAGATTGTAGCCGCCGACGCGGCGCTGCACCTTGGGAAACCTATCGGCGATCTCGGCGGCCTCGCGCTCGCCTAGCGCCAGCATGTCGCGGAACAGCGTGCGCGCGCTGTCCGGCGCGTTGACGTCACGAAGGTCTCGCGCAACCTCACCGAAGCGCGCCAGTGCGCCGTCGGCCAGCGCGGCGTCGATCGCGATCGTATTGTCGCGCATCGTGCCGTAGCGCAGCGAACGGCCGCCGCAGGAATTGTTGCCGGCCATGCCGCCGATCGTGGCGCGCGAGGCGGTGGAGACGTCGACCGGAAACCACAGACCATGTTTCTTGAGCTGGCGATTGAGGTCGTCGAGCACGATGCCCGGCTCGACCACGCAGGTCCGCCCCTCGACGTCGAGCGAGACAATGCGGTTCAGGTGCTTGGAGAAGTCGACGACGATCCCCTCGTTGACGGTCTGGCCGCATTGCGAGGTGCCGCCGCCGCGCGGGGTGACGATGCGGCCATCGTCGCGCGCGACGGCCAGCGCCCGCAGCGCCTCGTCCATCGTGCGCGGCACGACCACGCCGGCGGGGATGATCTGGTAGAACGAGGCATCGGTGGCGTAGCGGCCGCGGTTGAAGCGGTCGAAGAAGACGTCGCCCGTGATCTCGGCGCGGAGCTTCCGTTCGAGCCTGGACGGACCGGCTTTGGCGTTCGGCATGATGATCCCTGGTCGGGCTTGGTCGCGTCGCAGTTCCACGGGCCTCAGCCCGGTGTCAATCATTTCTGAAACAACGTCAACCAGATTGCATGCAATTTTGCGAGGTCGATCTCGACCTTAGTCTACTTTGGCCGGCTTTCCCCCGGCCCAGGCGCAGCGCCGGTCTGCTCCTCGCCGAAGTAGGCGATCGCGGCCGCCCCCTTGTTGCGCAGATGCTGAAACAGAATGTCGGACAGCTCGCTTCCGGCGCGCCGGCGCAGCGCATCGAGGATCAGTTCATGCTCGCGCATGGCCTCGCTCCAGCGTTCGCGCTTGCGGGCGAAATTGGCCGAGAAGCGCACCCGCCGGATGCGGCCCGCGAGGCTCTCATAGGTCGCATGAAGAGTGGCGTTGGCGGCGGCGTCCACGATCGCCCGGTGGATCAACTGGTTCATGCGGAAATAGCCCTGCATGTCCTGCCGCATGTAAAACCCGTACATATCGTGATGAAACTGCTCGATTTTTTCGATCGCTTCATCTGAAATCTTCTCGCAGGCGAGGCGCCCGGCGAGGCCTTCCAGCCCACCCATCAGGTCAAACAATTCGTGGATGTCCGCGGCACTGAGCGGGCGCACCCGTGCGCCGCGGTTGGGCAGCAGCTCGACCAGGCCCTCGGCCGCGAGCACCTTGAGCGCTTCGCGCAACGGGGTGCGGGACACCCCCAGCATTTCGCAGAGCTGCCGCTCGGACAGACGTCCGCCGTCGGCGACGTGGCCCTCGACGATGTAGTCGCGCAGCCGTGCCAGGATCTCGTCGTGCAGCGAGGTCTCGTCCCGCGCGGGCACGGATCGACCGCTCGGTCCTGCCAAGGGTGGCGTCTCGATATCGGGAATCGTGGAATTCATCTTACCCATTGTAGCGGTAGTTACAGATGTGGTCGACCTCGCCTGTGAATGCGTTTAAGCTCTTGCACGTCAATAAATTGAATGCAATCATGGGTGTCAGAATGCCGTCGTCTCCCTGGAGATCTGCCGTGACCCGTCCCCAAGGCCGTCATTTCCTGCATATTCCGGGCCCAAGTCCGGTGCCCGAGCGGGTGCTGCGGGCGATGGACATGCCGGTGATCGATCACCGCAGCGCCGAGTTTGCCGAACTCGGCAAGGCCGTGCTCGGCGGCGCGCAGGCGATCTTCAAGACCACGAGCCCGGTGATCATCTATCCGTCCTCCGGCACCGGCGCTTGGGAGGCCGCCATCGTCAACACGTTGTCGCCGGGCGACAAGGTGCTGATGATCGAGACCGGCCACTTCGCCACGCTGTGGCGGCAGATGGCGGCGCGGTGGGGCATCGAGGTCGACTTCATTCCCGGCGACTGGCGCCGTGGCGTTGACCCTGCCGTCATCGAGGAGAAGCTGGTCGCCGACACCGGCCATCGGCTCAAGGCGGTGATGGTCGTGCACAACGAGACCTCGACCGGCGCGACCAGCCGGATCGGTGAGGTGCGCGCCGCGATGGACCGCGCCAAGCATCCGGCGCTGCTGATGGTCGACACGATCTCTGGTCTCGCCTCGGCCGACTTCCGCTTCGACGAGTGGAAGGTCGATGTTGCCGTATCCTGCTCGCAGAAGGGCTTCATGCTGCCGCCGGGGCTCGGCTTCAACGCCATCTCGGACAAGGCGCGCCTTGTTGCCAAGGCCAACAAGATGCCGCGCTCGTTCTGGGACTGGGAGGACATGCTGAAGCTGAACGCGAACGGCTTCTTCCCCTATACCCCGGCGACGAACCTGCTCTATGGCCTGCGCGAAGCGATTGCCATGCTGCTCGAGGAGGGACTCGATCAGGTGTTCGCGCGCCACCTCAGGCTTGCGGCCGCGACCCGCGCCGCGGTCGAGCATTGGGGCCTGGAGGTGCTGTGCCAGGAGCCGAAGGATTTTTCCCCGGTGCTGACCGCCGTGCTGATGCCGCCGGGCCATGATGCCGATGAGTTCCGCAAGGTCGTGCTCGACAATTACAACATGTCGCTCGGCTCCGGCCTGTCCAAGGTCGCGGGCAAGGTGTTCCGCATCGGCCATCTCGGCGAGTGCAACGCGCTGACCTTGATGGCTGCGCTGAGCGGAGTCGAGATGGGGCTGCGTGCGGCTGGCGTGCCGCATCGCGCCGGCGGCGTCGATGCCGCAATGGCGCTTCTGGACGAGCCGTCGCAGGGCAATGCGCCGCGCCAGCTTGCGGCGGTGAAATGAGGCCAGATCGCGTGCAGCACGCCGGGGCGTCCGGCTATGCCGCACTGCACAGAAGAAGGGGATTTGTGTGCATCTGAGGGATGTCAGCCCGGAGCGATCGGTGCTTGCGTCTTCTTTGTTGACGCCAGCGGTCTGGCGGGAGAAAAGCGCGGCCAGCGCGTGGCATGCCACGTCCGCGCACCAACCAAATGACCGGGGATGGACGCCAATGACTGTGCACACGGGACGGCATTTTCTTCAGATTCCGGGGCCGACCAACGTGCCCGACCGCGTGCTGCGCGCGATGGACATGCCGACCTTGGACCATCGCGGTCCGGAGTTCGCGGAACTCGGCTTCGCCGTGCTGGCGGCCAGCCAGCGGATCTTCCGCACCAAGCAGCCGGTGATCATCTATCCGTCGTCGGGCACCGGCGCGTGGGAAGCCGCGATCGTCAACACGCTCGCGCCTGGCGACAAGGTGCTGATGGTTGAGACCGGCCAGTTCGCTGTGCTGTGGCGGGGCATCGCCGACAAGTTCAAGCTCGACGTCGACTTCATCCCCGGCGACTGGCGGCATGGCGCCGACATCGCGGCGATCGAGCAGCATCTGGTCGAAGACAAGGCGCACAAGATCAAGGCCGTCTGCGTCGTGCACAACGAGACCTCGACCGGCTGCCTGACGCCGCCGCTCGAGGTGCGCAAGGCGCTCGACCGGTCCGGCCACCCGGCGCTGCTGATGGTCGACACCATCTCCGGCCTCGGCTCGATGGAGTATGAGCACGATGCGTGGGGCATCGACGTCTCCGTCGCGGGCTCGCAGAAGGGCCTGATGCTGCCGCCCGGCCTCGGCTTCAACGCCGTCTCGGAGAAGGCGCTCGCCGCCGCCAAGGCCAATCCCGGCATGCGCTCCTACTGGGACTGGCAGGAGATCATCACCTTCAACAAGCTTGGTACCTTCCCCTATACGCCGGCCTGCAATCTGCTGATGGGCCTCAACGAGGCGCTGAAGATGCTGGAGGAGGAGGGCCACGAGAACGTATTCGCGCGTCATCGCCGCCACAGCCTTGCCACGCGCGCCGCTGTGAAGGCGTGGGGCCTCGACACGCAATGCGCCGATCCGCAGGCGCATTCGCCGGCGCTGACCGGCGTGGTCATGCCCGAGGGCCATGATGCCGATCAGTTCCGCAAGACGGTGCTGGAAAACTTCGACATGTCGCTCGGCACCGGCCTCAACAAGATCAAGGGCAAGGTCTTCCGTATCGGCCACATCGGTCATTTCAACGACCTGATGCTGATGGGCACGCTCGCCGGCGTCGAGATGGGGCTTGCGCTCGCCAACGTGCCGCATCGGGCCGGTGGCGTGCTCGCGGCAATGGACGTCCTGAAGGCGCGCGAGGCAGCGCCGATTCCGAAGGTGGCCTGATGACCGCGCCTGTGACCGGCTCCGACGATCTGATCTATGCCGTCGACGACGGCATCGCCAAGATCACCTTCAACCGGCCGCAGGCGCGCAACGCGATGACCTTCGCGATGTACGACCGGATGGCCTCGATCTGCGAGGCCATCAACGCCGATCGGTCGATCAAGGCGCTGATCCTGACCGGCACGGGCGACAAGGCTTTCGCTTCCGGCACCGACATTTCCCAGTTCCGGGCCTTCAAGACCGCGCAGGATGCGCTCGACTACGAGGCGCGGATCGACCGCGTGCTCGGCACGCTGGAACTGTGCCGTGTGCCGGTGATTGCGGCGATCGCGGGCGCCTGCACCGGCGGCGGCGCCGGCATCGCCGCCTGCTGCGACATCCGTATCGGCACCGAGACCACACGCATCGGTTTTCCGATCGCGCGCACGCTCGGCAACTGCCTGTCGATGTCGAACATCTCGCGCGTCGTCTCCTTGATCGGACCGGCGCGCACCAAGGATCTGATCTTCAAGGCTCGGTTGGTCGAGGCGCCGGAGGCGCTCGCGCTCGGTCTGCTCAACGAGATCGTGCCTGATGTCGAGACGCTGCAGACACGCGCGCTGGAGACCGCGAAGCTCATCGCCTCGCACGCTCCGATCACCCTCGAGGTCACCAAGGAGGCGGTGCGCCGCATCCGCCGAACCCTGTCGCGGGACGAGGGCGAGGATTTGATCCTGCGCGCCTATATGAGTGAGGATTTTCGCGAAGGCATGGAGGCGTTCCTCAACAAGCGGACGCCGAACTGGAAAGGCAAGTAGTCCGATGCCCTGCTTGCGACCTTATGCCGAGGAACATGAGGCCGCATCATGCTTGTGTTCTTGAACTGACCACAATAAGCCAGCAGTATCCTGGTAGGATGCAAGCTGACGTTTCGAACGGGGAAGAAAACACGTGCGCAAACTCGTCAAGATCGCGGCCGCGACGGCGGCCCTTTTTGCAACTGCGCCGGCCTTTGCCGGCTGGGAGCCGACCAAGCCGGTCGAGATTGTCGTCGCCGCGGGCGCCGGCGGTGCGTCAGACCAGATGGCGCGGATGATGCAGGCTGCCATTCAGAAGAACAATCTTCTGAAACAGCCGGTGGTCGTGTCGCTGAAGGGCGGGGCGTCGGGCGCCGAAGCCCTGATGTACATGAAGTCCAGCGACGGCGATCCGAACAAGATCCTGATCGCCTATTCGCTGATCTACATGCTGCCGCTGTCGGCCAAGCTGCCGTTCGACTGGCACGAGCTGTCGCCGGTCGCGGTGATCGCACTCGATCAGTTCGTGCTGTGGGACAACGTCAACGGCCCGAAGACGGTGAAGGAGTTCATCGAGGCCGCCAAGGCGTCGAGCTCGCCGTTCAAGTTGGGCGGCACCGGCTCCAAGCGCGAAGATCACGTGCTCACGGTCTTCATGGAGAAGAAGACCGGAGCCAAGTTCTCCTATCTGCCCTACAAGTCGGGCGGCGAGGCTGCGACCCAACTGGTCGGCGGGCACACCGAAGCGAACGTCAACAATCCTTCTGAGAATCTCGAAGTCTGGCGCGCCGGCCAGGTGCGTCCGCTCTGCGTGTTCGACAAGGAGCGCATCTCCTACACGACCAAGGTCACGGAGACGCAGTCCTGGAACGACATTCCGACCTGCAAGGAGCAGGGGCTGGACGTGCAGTACCTGATGCTGCGCGCGATGTTCCTGCCGGGCAAGGTGACGCCGGAACAGCAGGAGTTCTACATCGACCTGTTCAGCAAGCTGGTGCAGACGCCGGAGTACAAGGAGTACATGGAGAAGCAGGCGCTGAAGCCGATCTTCCTCACCGGCAAGGACATGCTGCAGTTCCTCGAAGAGGATGGCTCGCTCAACAAGCAACTGATGACGGAAGCCGGCTTCGTCGCCAAGTAAGGCTGGGCGGGGCGAGGGGATTGGGGAAGATCGATGTCCAACGCAGAGCTCGAGATTGCCGTCGACGATCCGACCGCGCCGGAGGAGAATTCTCCGGCCGTCACCTCCACCCGGACCGTCGACGTCGCGGTGTCGCTGCTGCTGGTCGCCCTCGCGGTCGTGCTCGCCTGGGACAATTGGCGGACCGGCGCGTCCTGGGACTCGACCGGTCCGGAGCCCGGCTACTTTCCGTTCTATCTGTCGGTGATCCTCGGCGGCGCCAGCGCTTTACGGGATCGGCGCAGCCTTCCTGTCCGGCAAGGAAGCGGTCGAGACCTTCGTGACGCGCGCGCAACTGCGGCGCGTGATGGCCGTGTTCGTGCCGACCTTGTTGTTCTGCATCGCGATGCAGTTCCTCGGCATCTATGTCGCGAGCTTCCTGCTCATCGCCGGCTTCATGCGCCTCGTCGGCAAGATCGCGATCTGGAAATCGCTGCTCACGGCGTTCCTGTTCAGCGCCGTGATGTTCGTGACGTTCGATGTCGTGTTCGACGTGATCATGCCGAAGGGCCCGCTCGAAGCGGCGTTCGGGTACTGACCGATCCTCTCACCAACCGTCATTGCGAGCGAAGCGAAGCCATCCAGAGCCGAGCCTAACAACTCCTGGATTGCGTCGTCGCTTCGCTCCTCGCAATGACGGAGCAAGTGGAACTGACTGATGGAAGCTTTGGGTCTGCTGCTGCACGGGTTCGCGGTCCTCCTGACCTGGAAGACACTGCTGCTGATGATGGTCGGGCTGGTGCTCGGCGTCTTCGTCGGCGTGCTGCCGGGGCTCGGCGGGCCCAACGGCGTCGCCATCCTGCTGCCGCTGACCTTCTCGATGGATCCGACCTCGGCCATCGTGATGCTGTCCTGCATCTACTGGGGTGCGCTGTTCGGCGGCGCCATCACCTCGATCCTGTTCAACATTCCCGGCGAGGCTTGGTCGGTCGCGACCACCTTCGACGGCTATCCGATGGCGCAGCAGGGCAAGGCAGCCGAGGCGCTGACGGCGGCATTCACCTCGTCGTTCATCGGCTCGTTGGTCGCGGTGATGCTGATCACCTTCCTGGCGCCGTGGATCTCGTCCTTCGCGCTGAGGTTCGGTCCGCCCGAGTTCTTCGCCGTGTATCTCCTGACCTTCTGCTCGTTCGTCGGGCTGGGGCGTGAGGACAAGCACAAGACGGTCATCGCGATGGCGCTTGGCCTGCTGCTTGCCGGCGTCGGCATGGACACCGTGTCCGGTCAGTTGCGCATGACCTTCGGCTCGACCGATCTGTTGCGCGGCATCAACTTCCTGGTCGCGGTCATCGGCCTGTTCGGCATCAGCGAGATCCTGCTGACGATGGAGGAGCGCCTGGCTCTGCGCGGCCACGCCGCAGCGATCTCGCTGCGTACGGTGCTCGCGGTCTGGAAGGACCTGCCGAAATACTGGGTGACCTTGCTGCGCTCCTCGGTGATCGGCTGCTGGCTCGGCATCACGCCGGGCGGGGCGATCGCGGCCTCCTTCATGGGCTACAATCTCGCCAAGCGCTTCTCCAAGGACCAGGACAGTTTCGGCAAGGGCCGCATCGAGGGCGTGTTCGCGCCTGAGACGGCCGCGCACGCCTCGGGCACCGCAGCGCTGCTGCCCATGCTGGCGCTCGGCATTCCCGGCTCGGGCACCGCGGCGATCCTGCTCGGCGGCCTGATGGTGTGGGGCCTCAATCCCGGCCCGCTGCTGTTCGTGGAGCACAAGGATTTCGTCTGGGGCCTGATCGCCTCGATGTATCTCGGCAATGTCGTCGGCCTCGTGCTGGTGCTTTCCACCGTGCCGATCTTCGCCTCGATCCTGCGCGTGCCGTTCGCGGCCGTGGCGCCGATGATCGTGGTGTCCTGCGCCATCGGCGCCTATGCGATCCAGAACGCGATGTTCGACGTCTGGCTGATGCTCGGCTTCGGCGTCGTCGGCTACGTCTTCAAGAAGATCAAGATTCCGCTGGCGCCGTTCACCTTGGCGCTGGTGCTCGGCAGCCGTGCCGAGGACGCGTTCCGCCAGTCGATGATCATCTCCGGCGGCAACATGAAGGTGTTCTGGGCCAACGGTCTCGTCGGCACCATCACGACGCTGGCGATCCTGCTGCTGTTCTGGCCGCTGATCGATCGGCTGGTCGCGAGCATCAGCAAGTCGAGCGCGCCGGCGGCGAAGGCCGAGGCGTAGGAGGAGGAGGCGGTGACGTCTCGGGCCTCATGGTTCGAGACGCGCCGCATTCTGTGCCCGCTGCTACGGCTCCTGCTCCCATGACGAACTGCTCAGTGGCCCGGCGCTCCTCACCATGAGGAGCCGTCGCCGAAACCGGAGCTGCACAGGGGGCCATGAACACGCTGTCAGCGTGTTCATGGAGAGGATCGACAGTTCGCTGCGCCTTCAGTCCTCGTCCTGAGGAGCCCGCCTCTTGGCGGGCGTCTCGAAGGACGGCCACAACGGAAGCGGCAGCTGCTGTTCTCACCATGCGTCACGTACGGTCAGGTGCATCGGGTTGCCACGCCGTTTGCGACCGGACTGTGGCATCTTTGCTACGCCGCGAGAGGCAAGCTTTCCCTCGGACGGACCGTTGTTCGAATCGCTTCCGCGCTTCTCCAGAGGTTGTGTCTTTGCGATGACAGCATTTTAGGCAGCAGAGTGGTAGGCTTCATTCATGGGCAGATGTCGTTCTGCTCACGCGCGGTGCCCGATCTCTGGTCATCGCGCCCTGATGTTTCCTCCCGAGACGATCACCTTGCCCGGCGCGTGCGCCGGGCTTTTTTGCGTTCGGTGGATCAGAGTTCGCAGCTCATCCCGTCGCCCTCGAAAAGAAAAAGCCTTCGTCCGGCTTTTCGGAGCGAAGGCTTCGAGCAAGAGTGATGTAGGTCAGCGAGCGCGCGAACCCGAGGCAAGTCAGCCTCAGTTGGCCTTCTCCGCGACCGGCATATGGTACCAGTCGGACTCGTTGTCGAGCATCGTTTCGTCGAACGGCAGAACGCCGGCGTGATTCAGAGCGGCCGCGTTGACGTCGCGCACCATGTCCATCGCCGTCAGAAACTCGTTCAATTCCGTCGCGCTCATGAAGGCTACTCCTCACACACGCACGGGCCCTGAGGTCCGCGTCAACTGATGGGAAGAGATTAACGCGGTCTTGCCTTGGCCTCAATCCGGCCAAGGTGGAAGTTCCAACGTGGTGACATCTGGGCCACAGCGGCGGGATGCCGCAGCTTGGTCATATTGCACCTGCTCACACGACGCGGTGCAGCCGGAGATCGGCGATCTCGCCGTCGGTGAAGCCGAACTCGGAGAGGATCTCCTCGGTCTGCTCGCCGAATTCCGGCGGCCGCGCCGCCATCCGGCTCGGCGTGCGCGACAGAGTGAAGGGCTGCGCCACCAGCGTGATGTCGCGGCCGTCATCGTTCGGCACCGGCTGCGCCATGCCGAGATGCTGGACCTGCGGGTCTGCGAACATCTGATCGATGGCGTAGATCGGGCCGCACGGCACCCCGGCGGCGTTGAGCTCGGCAACCCATTCCTCGCTCGTCTTCGCCAGCGTGCGCACGTTGATCTCGGCGTTGAGCGCGTCGCGATTCTTCGAGCGTGCCGGCGCCGTCGCATAGTTCGGGTTGTCGATCCATTCGGGCGCGCCGAGCGTCTGGCACAATCGCTCCCAGATCCGCCCCCCGTGGCGGCGATGTTGATGTAGCCGTCGGAGGTCTTGAACACACCGGTGGGGATGCTGGTGGGGTGATTGTTGCCGGCCTGAGGCGCGACGTCTTTTTCCATCAGCCAGCGCGCGGCCTGGAAGTCGAGCATGAAGATCTGCGCCTGCAACAACGAGGTCTGCACCCACTGGCCCTCGCCGGAGACCTCGCGCTCGAGCAGCGCGGTGAGGATGCCCATCGCGCAGGAGAGGCCCGCCGAGAGATCGGCGATCGGAATGCCCGCGCGCATCGGACCCTCGCCGGGCGCGCCGGTGATCGACATCAGCCCGCCCATACCCTGCGCGATCTGATCGAAGCCGGGCCGTTTGGCATAGGGGCCGTCCTGGCCGAAGCCGGAGATGCTGCCATAGACGATGCGCGGATTGACCTTGCGCACCGCCTCGTAACCGATGCCGAGCTTCGTCTTGACGTCGGGACGATAGTTCTCGATGACGACGTCGGCCTGCCTGGCGAGCCGCATGAACACGTCGACGCCTTTGGGATCTTTCAGATTGAGCGTCATCGCGCGCTTGTTGCGATGCAGGTTCTGGAAGTCGGAACCGCGGCGCGGACCGCCGAGCGCCTCGCCGCCATCTTCCATCATGGCATCGATCTTGATGACGTTGGCGCCCCAGTCCGCGAACTGCCGCGCGCAGGTCGGGCCGGCGCGCACCCGCGTCAGATCGAGCACGGTGAAGCGGGACAGGGCTTTGGACGCGCGCGGGAAGGCCATGCGGATGAACTCCGGGAAACTGACATGGCTGTATAGGAGAGCGCACGCGGTGCGACAATTGCGCCGACAGCGGTGAGCGAGGTGCGGCTCATGCCGCTGGTGCAGGGCTTCCGTTTACGGGAACATCGCGCTGATCTCACCGCTCGTCGGCGATCACCTTGCCGTCGTTGGGCAGCGTGCCCGGCGCGACCAGCTCGACTTGGCCGCCGAGCTTGGCGACGCTGCGCAGGCTGGCGGCCAGCGCGTCCTGCAGGCCATCTGATGGCGAGGCGCATTCCGCCTTCAGCGTCATCGCATCGGTCTCGCCGGCGCGGGTGACGACCAGGCGGAGGCGGCCGAGCTCCGGATGACGCTTGCCGATCTCGGCGACCTGCTCGGGCCGCACGAACATGCCCTTGATCTTGGTGGTCTGGTCGGCGCGGCCCATCCAGCCCTTGATGCGCATGTTGGTGCGGCCGCAGGCGCTGATGCCGGGCAGGGCGGCGGTGAGGTCGCCGAGGGCGAGGCGAATCCAGGGGTGATGCGGATCAAGCGAGGTGACGACGATCTCGCCGACATCGCCTGGCGCAACCGGATCGCCGGTGCCGGGGCGGACGATCTCGAAGATCAGGTCCTCGTTGACGACCATGCCGTCGCGTGCGCTCGTCTCGTAGGCGACGATGCCGAGATCGGCGGTGCCGAACGCCTGGTAGGCGTCGATGCCGCGCGCCTTGAGCTCGGCCTGCAATGAGGGCGGGAACGCCGCGCCCGACACCAGCGCGCGCTTGAGCGAGGAGACGTCGCGGCCGGCGCTCGCGGCGGCATCGAGCAGGATCTTGAGGAAGTCGGGCGTGCCGCTGTAGCCGATCGGCCGGTACGTCTCGATCAGCTCGAACTGCGCCTCGGTATTGCCGGGACCGGCCGGGATGACCGCGCAGCCGAGCGCGCGCGCCGAGGCGTCGAAGATGAAGCCGCCGGGTGTGAGGTGATAGCTGAAGGTATTGAGTACGATATCGCCGCCGCGTAAGCCCGAGGCGAACAGGGCGCGGGCGCCGCGCCAGGGATCGCTGTGCGCAGCCTCCGGTTCGAAGATCGGCCCGGGCGATGTGAACAGGCGCGAGAACGCGCCGGGCGCTTGCGCGACGAAGCCGCCGAATGGCGGCGCTGCCTTGTGCAGCGTCGGCAGCTCGGATTTGCGCAGCAACGGAAGCTGCGCCAGTGCGGCGCGGCTCGTGATGTCCTGGGGATCGATGCCCTGCAGCAGCGCGGCGTAGGCCGGCGCCTTCATCGCCGCGCGCAGCACGTCGGGCAGGCGGCCGAACAGATCCTGCTCGCGTTCGGCGGGGTCACGGGTCTCGAGGGCGTCGTAGTGGGGCATCGTACCCAGTCCTTGGATCTAGCGGTCGTCATGCCCGGTCTTGTCCCGGGCATCCACGTCGTTTGTCGTTGCGGCTCGCGCGTGGATGGCCGGGTCAAGCGCGGCCATGACGAGGAGAGAGTTCGGCTACAGCCACCGCTTCCGCCGCTTGAAGCTCTTCAGGTTCTTGAAGCTCTTGCGCTGCTCGCCCGCGCCGCCGAGGTAGAATTCCTTGACGTCCTCGTTGTCGCGCAAGCTGTCCGCGGTGCCGTCGAGCACCACCTTGCCCTGCTCCATGATGTAGCCGTGGCTCGCCACCGACAGCGCCGCGCGCGCGTTCTGCTCGACCAGCAGGATGGTGACGCCGAGATCGCGGTTGATCTCCTTGATGATCGCGAACACTTCTTTCACGAGCAGCGGCGACAGGCCCATCGATGGCTCGTCCATCAGGATCATCTTCGGCCGAGCCATCAGCGCGCGCCCGATCGCCAGCATCTGCTGCTCGCCGCCGGAAAGATAACCGGCAAGGCCGGTGCGTTCCTTCAGGCGCGGGAAATAGTTGAACACCATCTCGATGTCGCTGTTGACCTCGCGGTCACTCCGCGTGAAGGCGCCGAGCTTGAGATTCTCCAGCGAGGTCATGTCGGAGACGATGCGGCGGCCCTCCATCACCTGGAAGATGCCGCGGCGGACGATCTTCTCCGGATCGATGCCGTCGATGCGCGCGCCGTCGAACATGATCTCGCCGCGCGTCACCTCGCCGTCCTCGGTCTTCAAGAGGCCGGAGATCGCCTTCAACGTCGTCGACTTGCCGGCGCCGTTGGCGCCGAGCAGCGCGACGATGGCGCCCTTGGGCACATCGAGGCTCAGCCCGCGCAGCACCAGGATGACGTCGTCATAGACGACCTCGATGTTGCGCACGGAGAGCAGCGGAGCAGCTGTCGCACTGGCTGCGCCGGTTCGCGGAGTGTCGAGTGTCTCGGTCATTGTGGTTGTCCACCGCTGTCGTCCCCCGCGAAGGCGGGGGACCCGGTATTCCAGAGACGCCGATGCTTTACGGATGAGCCGCGGCGTACTGGATCCCCGCTTTCGCGGGGGATGACGATCGTGTGGGAGTTACTGCTGAGATGACTCAGCAGTAACTCGTCAGCTTACCACCCGGCCCATTCCGCCTTGCGCGGCAGCTCGATCGTCTTGACCTTCTCGAGCTTGATCACGCCCTTGGCCATGAGATCGTTGAGGTCGCCATCCGTCGGACCCGTCACGCGGGCGCGATAGAGGTCGACCTTCATGGTGCCGCGGTGGTCCTTGTCGGTCCAGGTTGACGGGCTGCAGACGCCTTCCATCCCAGCCGGCACCCAATCCTTCTTCTGATAGAAGCCCTTGGCAACGTTCTCGCCGGTGGCGCCGCCGTTCTTTGCCGCCCACTCGATCGCCTCCTTCATGTAGAGCGACGAGCAGACTGCGGCGACGTAGTGCACCGGGCGATAGACCTTGCCGGTCGGATCGGACATCTTGGAGATCTCCTGCACCGTCTTCATGCCGGGCGCATCGCCGCCCCAGGCTACCGAGGTGCGCAGCGGGAAGATCACGCCGTCAGCAGCAGCGCCCGCGGTCTTGGCGGCGTTCTCGTCCATGCCCCAGACGTTGGACAGGAACTGCACGTCGACGCCGGCATTCTTGCAGGCCTTCATCACCGAGATGTTGGAGGCCGCAGTGTTCCCCAGATACGCGTAGTTGGCGCCGGAGCTCTTCAGGCTCAGGCACTGCGCGCTGTAGTCGCCGGGCGCCAGCGCGAACACCAGCGGCGGCAGCACTTCGAAGCCGAGCTCGGTGGCGAGCGCCTCGCCGGCGCGCCTTCGGCGCGTTGGGGTAGGGGTGGTTGGCGCCCATATGGACGAATTTCGGCTTGCCCGGCTTGCCCTTGGCCTTCCAGTCCTCCGCCGCCCAGGTCAGCTCGGCACGCAGCGCGTCCGAGTAGCTCGGGCCGTAGAAGAAGTTGTACGGCGCAGGCTTGGCCTTGCCGCTGGTGCCCTCCGGATCGGTCAGCGCGGCGGCGTAGGAGCCGGACATGTCCGGGATCTTGTCGTTGGCGAGGAAGCCCGTCAGCGCCTCGGTGTCGGCGGTGCCCCAGCCCATGATCGCCGCGACCTTGTTGTCCGGGGCCGACCATTTCTTGTACAGCGCGATCGCGCGCGGCACCTGGTAGCCATAGTCGTTGCTGTCGACCGCGAGTTGCTTGCCGCCAATGCCGCCGTTCTTGTTGACCCAGGCGAAGGTGTCCGCCACGCCCTGCCCGTACGGCGTGCCGACGTCGGACGTGCCGCCCGAAAGATCCTGCAGATGCCCGATGGCGATCTGCTGCGCTTGCGCAGTTGATGCGAAGGCGCCTGCAAGCAGCGCCAGGGCCGCCGAGCCGAGCAATGATTTCATCGTCATAGTGCTTCCTCCTGTGGTGCGTTCGGGCCGGATTGTCGCCGGTCCCTGTTGGTTGAGATCAATGTGAGAACGGATAGAGCTTCCAGTAGGTCTTGATCTGACGCCAGCGATGCGCCAGCCCGTCCGGCTCGAACATCAGGAAGGCGATGATGATCAGGCCGATTGCGATCTCGCGCAAAAAAGTGATGTTGTTGTTGAGCGCCAGCGCCTTGTCGATCGCGCCGCCCTTGAGGTGATGGCTGAGCCATTCCATCGATTCCGGCAGCAGAACAACGAAAGCCGTTCCCATCAGGGTGCCCATGATCGAGCCGGTGCCGCCAATGATGATCATGGCCAGGAAGAGGATCGAGCGCTCGATGCCGAAACCCTCCTGCGAGATCACCAACTGGTAGTGCGCATAGAGCGCGCCCGCGATGCCGGCGAAGAAGGCGGCGAGGCCGAACGAGAGCGTGCGATATTTGGTCAGGTTGATGCCCATGATCTCGGCCGAGAGATAATGGTCGCGGATTGCGATCAGCGCGCGGCCGTCGCGGGTGCGCATCAGGTTCGTGACCAGGAGGTAGCAGACCAGTACATAGGCCAGCACGACATAGAAATATTGCCGGTCGCCGCGCAACGTGTAGCCGAAGATGGAGAACGGATTGGCGGAGGCCGGCACCGAGCCGCCGGAGAACCATTCGGCCCGGGAGAAGAAGTCGAGCAGGATATATTGGGCGGCGAGGGTGGCGATGACGAGATACAGCCCCTTCAGTCGCGCCGCCGGAAGGCCGAAGATCAACCCGACGACGGCCGTGATCACCCCGGCGAGCGGGATCGCGAAGAACACCGGGATCGCGTAGGCGTTGTTGATATAGGCCGAGGTAAAGGCGCCGAGCAGGAAGAAGCCGGCCTGGCCGATCGAGATCTGGCCGGTGAAGCCGACCAGGATGTTGAGGCCGAGGGCTGCGATCGCAAAGATACCGATCTGGATCGAGACCGACAGCCAGTATTCGGAGAACACCTGCGGCGCGAAGCACAGCAGGATCACGCCGGCAATCGCGAAGTTGCGGCTGGTCCTCGTGGGGAAGATTGTGGTGTCGGCCGCGTAGGAGGTGCGGAAGTCACCGGCGGGAATGGTGGAACGTGCGACCATGGTTCAGATCCGCTCGATGTCTTTGGTGCCGAACAGGCCGTAGGGCTTGATCATCAGGATGATGATCAGGACGTAGAACGGCGCGATCTCGTACAGATTGCCCCAGTGCAGATACTGGCTGTCGACATACTGCGCGATGTTCTCCAGGAGGCCGATGATGATGCCGCCGAGCACGGCGCCACCGACTGAATCGAGGCCGCCGAGGATCGCGGCCGGAAACACCTTGATGCCGTAGGCCGACAGGCCGGAGGAGACGCCGTTGACCACGGCGACGACGACACCGGCCACGGCCGAGACCGTTGCCGAGATGGCCCAGGCCATCGCGAACACGTTCTTGACGGAGATACCGAGCGATTGCGCGACTTGCTGGTTGAAGGCGGTGGCGCGCATCGCCAGGCCATATTTCGAGGCCTTGAAGAACCACGCCATGCCAAGCATCATCAGGACCGACACCACGAGGCTCATGACGTAGACCGTCTGGATCTGCAGTCCGAACAGGTCGACGGACGTGCTGGCGAACACCGGCGGGAACGGCTGCGGGTTGACGCCGAACATCCATTTCAGCGCCGCCTGGAACACGGTCGACAGGCCTATCGTGACCATGATGACGGAGATGATGGGCTCGCCGATCATCGGGCGGAGGATTACGACCTGGATCGCGATGCCGAATGCGAACATGAAGACCAGCGTCAGCGGCATGCCGACCCAGAACGGCACCTGGTATTTCGTCAGCAATGCCCAGCACACCCAGGCGCCGATCAGAAGCAGCTCGCCCTGTGCGAAATTGACGACCTGGGTCGCCTTGTAGATCAGCACGAACGACATCGCGACCACGCCATAGAGCGTGCCGACGACGAGACCGTTGACCAGAAGCTGGATGAGGAAGGCGGTGTTCATGGTGTGGGCACGCTGTAACCCCTTCCCTTGTGGAAGAGGGCGGCTGCGCGCAGCGCAGCCGGGTGAGGGGTTCTCTCCGCGGGCGAGCAAGGGGAGAGATCCCCCTCGCCCGACCGCGTTTGCGTTGACCGGCGGAGATGCCGTCTCCCACAAGGGGAGAGGGCGCGGTCACGCGCAGTCGTGTTCGTTGCTGCTCTATACCCCGCTCGTCATCGCCGGGCTTGACCCGGCGATCCATTATGTTCGGAAGAGGATGGACGCGCGGGTCAAGCCCGCGCATGACGACCCGATGTAACGACAGGCGCATCACTCCGCGGCCTCCGCGATCGGGCCGTGGCCGCCGAGATCCACCACCTTGAGCGTGGTGCGGATGCGTTGGGTGGTGCCGTCCTGGAAGCGGATGACCGTGTCGACGGGAATCGCCGGCTTGCCGCCGTAGATGCCGTCGATGATATCGGCGTACTTCTCGTTGATGACGCTGCGACGCACCTTGCGCGTACGTGTCAGCTCGCCATCATCGGCGTCAAGCTCCTTGTAGAGCAGGAGGAAGCGGGCGATGCGCTGCGCCGGCGGCAGGTGGGCGTTGACGGTCTCGACCTCCTTCTGCAGCAGCGCGTAGACCTCGTTGCGCGAGGCGAGATCGGAGTAGGTGGTGAACGCGATGCGGTTCTTCTCCGCCCATTTCGAGATGATCGAATAGCGGATGCAGATCATTGCGGCGAGATGCTCGCGGCCGGCGCCGAGCACGACGGCCTCGGCGATATACGGCGAGAACTTCAGCTTGTTCTCGATATATTGCGGCGAGAAGCGTTCGCCGCGCGCGGTCTCGGCGAGGTCCTTGATCCGGTCGATGACGACGAGCTGCTTCTCGCCGTTGAAATAGCCGGCATCGCCCGAATGCATCCAGCCGTCCTTGACGTCGGCGGTCGAGGCTTCGGGTGCCTTGTAGTAGCCCAAGAACATGTTCGGGTGGCGCACCAGGATTTCGCCGATGCCCTGGCTGTCCGGCTGGTCGATCCTGATCTCGATGTCCTCGGCCATCGGCACGCCGGTCGTGTCCGGATCGACCTTGTCGTCCGGATGCAGCGTGTAGGCCCCGAGCAGCTCGGTCTGGCCGTAGAGCGTGCGCAGCGGCACGCCCATGGCGCGGAAGAACTTGAACGTATCGGGCCCGAGCGCGGCACCGCCGGTCGCGGCCGAGCGCAGCCGGGTGAAGCCGAGCCGGTCGCGCAGCGCACGGAACAGCAGCATGTCGGCAAGGCTCGAATGCTGGCCCCTCTCCAGTGCGGCAAGGCCGGTCGACATGCCCAGATGATAGAGCCGCTGCTTCAGCGGCGAGGCGTCCATGACGGCGGCACGGACGTCGGCCGCGATCTGCTCCCACACCCTCGGTGCGAACAGCACGAAGGTCGGCGCGATCTCGCGGAAGTCGTTCATCATCGTATCGGGCTCTTCGACGAAGTTGACCTTCATCCGGCAGAGCAGACCTTTGCCGAGCACATAGACTTGTTCCATGATCCAGGGCAGCGGCAGCACCGAGACGTATTCATCGTCCGGTCCCTTCGGATCGAAGGCGAGATAGGTCGCGCAATGCTTCAGCACGCGCGCGGCCGAGAGCATTGCGAGCTTTGGATGCGAGGTCGTGCCCGAGGTGGTGCAGAGGATGGCGACGTCGTCGCCGACGGTTGCATCGACCATGCGGTCGTAGAGATCTGGCTCGCGCGCCGCCCGGTTGCGGCCGAGCTCGGCGAGCTTGTCCGCCAGCATCAGCCTGGGATCGTCATATTTGCGCATGCCGCGCGGATCGGAATAAACGATATGCTTGAGCGCCGGCACGCGCTCGGCGAGGTTGAGCAGCTTGTCGACCTGCTCCTCATCCTCAGCGAACACCAGCCGCGCCTCGCCATAATTGAGCAGGTAGGCGGCCTCGTCGTCGAGCACGTCCCGATAGAGCCCGAGGCTCATGGCCCGGATCGCATGCGTCGCGATTTCCGCGGCAACCCAGTCCGGCCGGTTGTCACCGATGATGCCGATCACGTCGTCCTTGCCGAGGCCGAGCTCCACCATGCCGAGCGCGAAATCGCGCACACGCGCCTGGTAGTCGGCCCAGGTGAAGGTGCGCCACAACCCGAGATCCTTTTCGCGCAGCGCGATCTCCTTGCCGTGCTCTTTCGCGTTCAGCCGTAGCAGCTTTGGATAGGTGTCGGCCTGCTTGACGCGACCCGCATAGTCCATCATGCCGCGTCCTCCGCGATGGACGGCGCCTCGTCGGGGTCGACCAGCAGTTCGTCCTCCTCGCCGAGATAGGCGCGCTTGACGTGAGGATCGGCGAGCACGGCGGCCGGGTCGCCCTCGGCGATCTTGCGGCCGAAATCGAGCACCATGACGCGATGGGAGATGTCCATGACCACACCCATGTCGTGCTCGATCATCACGACCGTCATGCCGAACTCCTCGTTGAGGTCGACGATGTAGCGCGCCATGTCCTCCTTCTCCTCGAAATTCATGCCGGCCATCGGCTCGTCGAGAAGAATGAGATGCGGCTCCAGCGCCATGGCGCGGGCAAGCTCGACGCGCTTGCGCAGGCCGTAGGAGAGAGTGCCGGCCGGCGCCTTGCGCACCGATTGCAGGTCGAGGAAGTCGATGATCTCCTCGACCTTCGCGCGATGCTTCAGCTCCTCGCGCCGCGCGCCGGTGAGCCAGTACAGCGATCCTGTGAGGAAGTTGTTCTTCAGAAGGTGGTGCCGCCCGACCATGATGTTGTCGAGCACGCTCATGTGGTGGAACAGCGCGAGGTTCTGGAAGGTGCGGCCGATGCCGATGTTGGCGCGCGCGCTCGGCGGCAGGCCGGTGATGTCGCGGCCGCGGTGGAACAGGCGGCCCTCGGTCGGCTTGTAGCGGCCGGAGATGCAGTTGACGATCGAGGTCTTGCCGGCGCCGTTCGGGCCGATGATCGAGAACAGCTCGCCCTCGCGCACGCCGAAGCTGACGTCGGTCAGGGCTCGCACCCCACCGAAACGCAGCGACACTCCGCGCGCTTCCAACGTATAGTCCAAGTCGTCCTCCCGAATTGTCTTGGGCGCTTGGCGCGCTCTTCAAGGCATGGTGTCGTGCGACGTTGAGCTCGTCGCATCGGTTGCAATCCTATCCCGGGCATCGGTTCCGCGCCATCCGACGAATGACGGGCCACCCGGGCGGGCGCATTTTGCCGCATCTCGATGCGCCTCGTCCGTGTCCAGAGGCGCGAGTCGAAGACGGTGGTCCTCGATAGGGGAAAGCGCTATCAGGAACTGTCTTGCGCCTGACAATTCCCAGGCAAAATTCACCGCAGGATTGTTGCGATGCAATATGATCGCCGCGAGCTTCGACGAGACGAGATGACGGTTTGATCTCTCCCGAAACCCTTCTGCGCATCGCGCCCTGGTCCCGCCATTTGAAGCCCGAGGAAATCGACACGGCCGCGGCTGGCATCGTCGAGCGCTCCTTCGCGGCCAACGAGCACATCTTCCTTCGCGGCGACCAATTCGACTACTGGACCGGGATCGTCACCGGTCTCGCGCGGATGAGCACGGTGTCGCGCGGCGGTAAGGCGACGACATTCGCCGGCATGTCGGCGGGCGCCTGGTTCGGCGAGGGCAGCGTGCTGAAGAACGAGCCGCGCCGTTATGACGTCGTGGCGCTGCGCGATACGCGCGTCGCGCTGATGGAGCGGCCGACCTTCATGTGGCTGTTCGAGAACAGCGTCGGCTTCAACCGATTCCTCGTCACCCAGCTCAACGAGCGGCTCGGCCAGTTCATTGGCCTCGTCGAGGTCGGCCGCACGCTGGATGCGACGGCGCGGCTCGCCCGCAGCATTGCTTCGCTGTTCAATCCGATCCTCTACCCGAATACGACCCGCCATCTGGAGATCACCCAGGAGGAGATCGGCGCGCTGTCGGGCCTGTCGCGGCAGAACGCCAATCAGTGCCTCAAGACGCTGGAGCGCGAGGGCCTGCTGCGCGTGGAGTATGGCGGGGTGACGGTGCTCGATCTCGACCGGCTGCGCTGCTACGGGGATTAGGTCCCGCTTTTCGTCGCGCCGATACGGGATTGATCCAACGGTTGTTTTCCGTCGAGCTTGACCGGCGGCTTCGGCTGTGGACTGCTCGCCGGGAACTTCGGCCCGAGGGGGCGCGACGGTGTTGGAGTGAGTATGGCGGGGAAGGATTGCAGCGGTCGCGTGGCGCTGATCACGGGCGTCACGGGCCAGGACGGCGCGTATCTGGCCGAATATCTGCTCGGCCTCGGCTACACGGTGCACGGGATCAAGCGGCGGTCATCGTCCTTCAATACCGCGCGGGTGGATCATCTCTACCAGGATCCGCACGAAGGCAACGTGCCGTTTCTGCTGCACTACGGCGACATGACCGATTCCACCAACCTGATCCGGCTGGTGCAGCAGATCCGCCCCGACGAGATCTACAATCTCGCCGCCCAGAGCCACGTTGGCGTCAGCTTCGAGAGTCCGGAATACACGGCCAACGCCGATGCGCTCGGGGTGCTGCGCTTGTTGGAAGCCATTCGCATTCTCGGCATGGAGAAGCAGACGCGCTTCTACCAGGCCTCGACCTCGGAGCTGTACGGCCTGGTGCAGGAAATCCCGCAGCGGGAGACCACGCCGTTCTATCCGCGCTCGCCCTACGGCTGCGCCAAGCTCTATGGCTACTGGATCACGGTGAACTATCGCGAGGCCTATGGGATGTTCGCCTGCAACGGCATCCTGTTCAACCACGAGAGCCCGATCCGCGGCGAGACCTTCGTGACCCGCAAGATCACCCGGGGCGTCGCCCGCATCGAGACCGGCCTGGAGGAGACGATCTATCTCGGCAATCTCGAGGCCAAGCGCGACTGGGGCCATGCCCGCGACTATGTCGAGGGCATGCATCGCATCCTGCAGGCCGATACGCCCGACGATTTCGTGCTGGCGACCGGTGAGACCCATTCGGTGCGCGAGCTGGTCGAGCTCGCCTTCGCCGAGGTCGGTCGCCGCATCGAATGGCGCGGCGAAGGGGTCGAGGAGACCGGGATCGACGCCGAGTCCGGCAAGGCGGTGGTTCGGATCGACCCGACCTATTTCCGCCCGACCGAGGTCGACCTCTTGATCGGCGATTGCAGCAAGGCGCGCGACAAGCTCGGCTGGAAACCGAGGACGAGCTTCGCCCAACTGGTCAAGGAGATGGTCGCCAGCGATCTGTGCGCCGCACGGCGGGAGGCGAGCAGTGGCCACGCCGTTTGATCTCCGCGGCAAGCGTGTCTTCGTCGCCGGCCATCGCGGGATGGTGGGCAGCGCGCTGGCGCGGCGGCTGGCGAGCGAAGGCGTCGAGTTGCTGACGGTGCCGCGCGGCGAGGTCGATCTGCGCGACCAGGCGGCGGTGTTCGCATGGTTCGCGCGCGCAAGGCCGCAGGCCGTTTTCCTCGCCGCGGCGAAGGTCGGCGGCATCGTCGCCAACAACACGCTGCGCGCCGAGTTCATCTACGACAACATCGCCATCGCCACCAACGTCATCCACGCCGCGCATGTGAACGGCGCCGAGAAGCTGATGTTTCTCGGGTCCTCCTGCATCTATCCCAAGCTTGCCCCCCAGCCGTTGCGCGAGGACTCGATGCTGACCGGGCCGCTGGAGCCGACCAACGAGCCCTATGCGATCGCCAAGATCGCCGGCATCAAGATGGTCGAGGCGTATCGCAGCCAGTATGGCGCCGACTTCATCAACGTGATGCCGACCAATCTCTATGGTCCCGGCGACAACTACCATCCCGAATACAGCCACGTCGTTGCGGCGCTGATCCGCCGCTTCCACGAGGCCAGGCTCGCCGATGCGCCCGAGGTGGTCGTCTGGGGCACGGGAACGCCGCGGCGCGAATTCCTCTATGTCGACGACATGGCGGATGCCTGCGTGCACCTGATGAAGACCTATTCCGACGCCGGGCTGGTCAACATTGGCACCGGCGAGGATATCACGATTGCCGATTTCGCCCGTGTGGTCGCGGCGACGGTCGGCTATCAGGGACGGATCAGCTTCGACACCTCACGGCCGGACGGCACGCCGCGAAAACTGCTCGACGTCTCGCGCCTGGCGAAGCTCGGCTGGCGCGCGACGACGTCGCTGAAGGACGGCATCGCGCGCGCGTATCAAGCATTCCTGCAGGAGAGGGGGCACGCGCAAGCGTAACCCTCCGCTGTCGTCCCGGCCTTGAGCCGGGACCCCTTACACCGAATGCTGTGAGACGCGCGGAGCGCGCCGCTTGCCCATGTCAGACATCAGGCGTATGGCTCCCGGCGTTCGCCGGGACGACACCATTAGTCGGGTAAAGCGCGTGGCACTTTCACCCCAGCGCCGTCGCCATCGCCGAGATCAGCGGCTTCATGAAATAGGCCTCGCCCGCCGGCGTGATCGACGGCGCCAGCCCATGCGCGGCAAGTTCCTCCGTCACCACGGGCCCGACCGAGGCGATCTGCGTGCGTGCCAGTCCCTCGCGCAGGCGTGCCTCGACGCCGTGCGCCCTGGCGACGTCGAACAGCCGCCGCGGCTGGCCGGAGCTCGTCAGCGCGATCGCATCGACCTTGCCGGCGATCATCTCGTCGATCGCGGTGAGGATGTTCGTATCCGCCGCCTTGGCGTCATAGACATAGGGCAGCACCGGATCGACCTCGGCGCCACCAGCCTTGATGGCCCCGATCAGCGCGGAATGGTCCTTGTCGGGATAGAGCTGCAGGCCGAGCCGATGACCCTCGATGTCGTAGCTCGCCAGCAGTTCGCCGACACCTTCCGAGGTCGGCTTTTCCGTGGTGGCCTGCGCCTCCAGGCCGAGCTCGCGCAAGGCGCGCCCCGGCTTGGGGCCGCGGGTGAACTTCCGGGCCTTGCCAAGCGCGGCGATGAACTCGGCCTCGACGCCAAGCCGGCGCGCCACCGTCATCAGCCGCCTGAGGCCCTCGCCGGTCATCAGCACGAGATCGTCGAACGGCCTGGAGATGCAGCGTCGGATCCAGGCTTCGATCGGCGCCGGGTCTGGCGCATCCTGGATCGTGAACATCGGACATTGCAGCACGTCGGCGCCCTGCTCGGCAAGCAGCCGCGAGAACTGCGCCTCCTCGCGGGTTTCCAGGATCAGGATGCGGTTGCCGGTCAGCCTGTCAGCCATGACGATGCTCGAAGTTTGAGAGTTGATGTTTTGTTCATCCTGCCCACGGGCCGAGCGTTGGCGCAAGCGCGTGGAGGGTGATAGAGCAGGGCCCGAACGGGCGCCAAGCCTGCCGCATCATTCACCCCTTCGTCATCCGCCCGGTAACGTCACGCCATGTCCGACCACCAGTATGTCCTGACCCTGTCCTGCCCGGATCGTCCCGGGATCGTCTCGGCCGTCTCCACCTTCCTCGCCCATAACGGCCAGAACATCCTCGATGCCCAGCAGTTCGGCGACTTCGAGACGGGTCATTTCTTCATGCGCGTGGTGTTCACGGCGGCCGACCTCGCGGTCAACCTGCCGGCGCTGCAGACCGGCTTCGCGGCGATCGCCGAGCGCTTTGCGATGGACTGGCAGATGCGCGACCGCGCCGGGCAGCGCCGCGTCATGCTGCTGGTGTCCAAGTTCGACCATTGCCTGGTCGACATTCTCTATCGCTGGCGCACCCGCGACCTGGCGATGATCCCGACCGCGATCGTGTCGAATCATCCGCGCGAGACCTATGCCGGGCTCGATTTCGGCGACATTCCGTTTCACCACATGCCGGTGACCAAGGACACCAAGCGCGACCAGGAGCAGGCCATCCTGAAGCTGGTCGAGGAGACCAGGACGGACCTCGTCGTGCTCGCGCGCTACATGCAGATCCTGTCGGACGAGATGTCTGCGAGCCTGTCGGGCCGCTGCATCAACATCCATCATTCGTTCCTGCCGGGCTTCAAGGGCGCCAAACCCTACCACCAGGCCTATGAGCGCGGCGTCAAGCTGATCGGCGCCACAGCCCACTACGTCACCCGCGACCTCGATGAGGGCCCGATCATCGACCAGGACGTTGAGCGCATCAGCCATCGTGACACGCCCGAAGACCTGGTGCGCAAGGGGCGCGACATCGAGCGCCGGGTGCTGGCGCGGGCGATCCGCTATCACCTGGAGGACCGCGTCATCCTCAACGGCCGCAAGACCGTCGTCTTCATGGATTGATGCCGCCACCGCTTGTCAGCGGCCGGGGACGGTCGCCTGCGCGTTGGCATTGGACTGCGTCTGCTTGTCGCGTTCGGCGGCCGGCATCTGCCGCTGCCGCTCGCGCTCCTGCATGAACCGGTCGTATTCGGCGGTGCCCGGCCGGGGTGGCGCGTCGGCCGGCAGGCCGCCGGCCCATTGCGGCATCAGATCGCCCATCCCCGCGCCGACCTTCTCATTGATCGACGAGCAGCCGGCGAGGATCGGCCCGGCCACGGCCAGAAGAATCATCGCGGCCGGGAAGAGCCTGGTCCGGTGGGGGCGTCTGGCCGGCATTGACGGGGACCTTTCGTGCTGCGGGCGACCCGCGGCCCGGACCCTAACGACTTGCCATCAATTGGTAAAATTTGGCCGTTCGATGGTTTGGGTATTAATATACCAATCACGGATTGGTGGTCCGTTGTGGAAACCTACCGTTCACGAAGCCTCCCCATGATCGCCATTGACAACGGGGTCACGAGTCCGCAGCGATGCGCCCGCGATATCGTGAACGAGATCGCACGGTTAAGACAACAATGGCCGGGGGCTGCGGTCCTGATCCGACCAGGGAGGTAGTTTCAATGTTCGTGCGAAACAAGACACTGACGCTCGCCGCCAGTGCGGCGCTCGCCGCGGCTGCGCTCGCGTCCGGTGCGGCGCGGGCCGAAGACGTGTTCAAGATCGGCCTGATCGTGCCGATGACCGGCGGCCAAGCGTCGACCGGCAAGCAGATCGACAACGCGATCAAGCTGTACATGCAGCAGAACGGCGACACCGTCGCCGGCAAGAAGATCCAGGTCATCCTCAAGGACGACGCGGCGCTGCCCGACAACACCAAGCGTCTGGCGCAGGAGCTGATCGTCAACGACAAGGTCAACGTGATCGCCGGCTTCGGCGTGACGCCGGCGGCCTTCGCCGCCGCGCCGCTTGCCACCCAGGGCAAGATCCCGGAAGTCGTCATGGCGGCCGGCACCTCCATCATCACCGAGAAGTCGCCCTACATCGTCCGCACCAGCTTCACGCTGCCGCAGTCCTCGACCATCATCGGCGACTGGGCGGTCAAGAACGGCATCAAGAAGGTCGCCACCCTGACGTCGGACTACGCGCCGGGCAACGACGCGCTGGCCTCGTTCAAGGAGCATTTCACCGCCGGCGGCGGCGAGATCGTCGAGGAGATCAAGGTTCCGCTGGCGAACCCCGACTTCGCTCCCTTCCTGCAGCGCATGAAGGACGCCAAGCCGGACGCCATGTTCGTGTTCGTGCCGGCCGGCCAGGGCGGCAACTTCATGAAGCAATATGCCGAGCGCGGCCTCGACAAGAGCGGCATCAAGGTGATCGGACCGGGTGACGTCACCGACGACGACCTGCTCAACGACATGGGCGACGCCGTGCTCGGCGCCGTCACGGCCCACATGTATTCGGCGGCGCATCCGTCGGCCAAGAACAAGGAGTTCGTCGCGGCCTACAAGAAGGCCTATAACAGCCGTCCCGGCTTCATGGCCGTCGGCGGCTACGACGGCATCCACCTGATCTACGAGGCGCTCAAGAAGACCGGTGGCAAGACCGACGGCGACTCCCTGATTGCTGCGATGAAGGGCATGGCCTGGGAGAGCCCGCGCGGCCCCATCTCGATCGATCCGGAAACCCGCGACATCGTGCAGAACATCTACATCCGCAAGGTCGAGAAGGTCGACGGCGAGCTCTACAACGTCGAGTTCCAGACCTTCGAGGCCGTCAAGGATCCGGGCAAGGCCAAGAAGTGACACCGCGCTAGCGGCGTCATCGCGGGGCGCACGACGGTGCGCTCCCTCCCCGCCTGCGGGGGAGGGCTGGGGTGGGGGCGCCCCACGGCACACTGCTCGTGTGGATAGACTTCCCCCACCCGGATCGCATCTTCCGATGCGATCCGACCTCCCCGCAAGCGGGGGAGGCGCAGACCGAGCAAGCGTTGTAGGTATGCCCTTCGCATGAGGGGACGAGACCGGGGACCGACATACACTTCAATGACCGCCATCCTCACCAACCTCTTCGACGGCGTCGCCTACGGCATGCTGCTGTTCGTGCTGGCCTGCGGGCTCGCCGTGACGCTCGGCCTGATGAACTTCGTCAACCTCGCCCATGGCGCCTTCGCCATGGCAGGCGGCTATGTCTGCGCCGTGCTCGTCAACCGGATGGGATGGCCGTTCTTCGCGGCGCTGCCGCTGGCCTTCGTCGCGAGCGCCATGATCGGCGCGCTGCTGGAGCGGACGCTCTATCAGCATCTCTATGCGCGCAGCCACCTCGACCAGGTGCTGTTCTCGATCGGGCTCGTCTTCATGACGGTGGCCGCGGTCGACTACATCATGGGCTCCTCGCGAGATCTTCATCAATCTGCCCGACGTGCTGCAGGGCCAGTTCGACGTCTTCGGCGTTGGCATCGGCCGCTATCGGCTGATGATCATCGTCATCTGCGGGCTGCTCACGGTGGGGCTGCAGCTCGTGCTCTCCAAGACCCGGTTCGGTAGCCGGCTGCGCGCCGCCGTCGATGATCCGCGCGCGGCGAGGCGGCCTCGGCATCAACGTGCCGCAGGTGTTCGCCTTCACCTTCGCGTTCGGCTGCGGGCTCGCTGGCCTGGGCGGCGCGCTCAGCGCCGAGATCCTCGGCCTCGATCCGTACTTCCCGCTGAAGTTCATGATCTACTTCCTGATCGTGGTCACCGTGGGCGGCTCGTCCTCGATCACCGGGCCGTTCCTGGCCTCGCTGCTGCTCGGCATCGGCGACGTCGCCGGCAAATACTACGTGCCGAAGCTCGGCCCCTTCGTCATCTACACCATCATGATCGTGATCCTGATCTGGCGTCCGAACGGCCTGTTCGGTCGCACGGCGACGCGGTGAGGATCGCATGACGACGAATGCACAAACCGAGGTCGGATTTCACGCCAGGCAGCACGGCCGCTGGCACTGGAGCGAGTTCGCCTTCTGGATCGTCGTGCTGGCGGTCGGACTGGCGTTTCCCTCGCGCTACCTGATCATGACCGAGATCCTGAGGCTGGCGCTGTTCGCGCTGTCGCTCGACCTGATCCTCGGCTATGCCGGCATCGTCTCGCTCGGCCATGCCGCCTTCTTCGGCGTCGGGGCCTATTGCGCGGGCCTGCTCTCGGTGCACGGCATCATCAACGAGCCGGTGCTGGCGCTGATCGTGGCGGGACTTGCCGCCACCGTGCTTGGCTTCGCCACCAGCTTCCTGGTGATCCGCGGCGTCGACCTGACGCGGCTGATGGTGACGCTCGGCATCGCGCTGTTGATGGAGGCGCTGGCGGAGCGCTTTTCCAACATCACCGGCGGCACCGACGGTCTCCAGGGCATCGACATCCAGCCGATCTTCGGCGTGTTCGCTTTCGACATGTTCGGTAAGACCGGCTTCTTCTACTCGCTCGCGGTGCTGTTCGTGCTGTTCCTGCTGGCGCGGACGATCGTGCATTCGCCCTTCGGCCTGTCGCTGCGCGCGATCAAGAACAATCCGCTGCGCGCCGCCGCCGTCGGCATTCCCGTCAACAAGCGCCTGATCGCGATCTACACCGTCGCGGCGTTCTACGCCGGCATTGCCGGGGCGCTGTTCACCCAGACCACGGCGCTCGCCTCGCTGGACGTGTTCGCCTTCGAGCGCTCCGCAGATCTCGTGCTGATGCTGGTCATCGGCGGCTCCGGCTATCTCTATGGCGGGCTGATCGGCGCCGCCGTGTTCCGGATGCTGCAGGAGCTGTTCCAGTGGATCACGCCGCAGTACTGGATGTTCTGGATCGGCCTCGTGCTCGTCATCATCGTGCTGGTCGGCCGCCACCGCATCCACGCCTATGCGCTGTGGCTGCCCAATCTCGTCCTTCGCCAGATCGCCGGCCGCAAGGCCGCGGTGGCCCTCACCGATAACGAGGCGCCATGACCTACGCATTGGAAACCCGCGGCCTCGACAAGCATTTCGGCGGCCTCCACGTCACCCGTAATCTGTCGCTGCGGATCGCGCCGGGCGCGCGCCACGCGCTGATCGGTCCGAACGGCGCCGGCAAGACCACGGTCATCAATCAGCTCACCGGCGTGCTGGAGCCGAGCGCGGGACGCATCCTGCTCGAAGGCCAGGACATCACCGATCTGCCGGTGCACAAGCGCGTGCTGCGCGGCCTGTCGCGCACCTTCCAGATCAACCAGCTCTATCCGGACCTGACCCCGCTCGAGACCATCGGGCTCGCTGTGTCGGAGCGGCTTGGCGGCGGCGGCAACTGGTGGCGGCGCATGGGCACGCGCGACGACATCAATGCCGAGATCGCGGAGACCCTGGAGCGCTTCCGGCTGCTCGACGTGATGAACGACCGCACCTCGACCTTGCCTTATGGCAAGCAGCGCCTGCTGGAGATCGCCGTCGCGATCGCCGCGCGGCCGCGCGTGCTGCTGCTCGACGAGCCTGCCGCGGGCGTGCCCGAGGGCGAGCGCAAGGACATTCTCGCCGCCGTCGCCGCACTGCCGCGCGACGTCACGGTGCTGCTGATCGAGCACGACATGGACCTCGTCTTCTCCTTCGCTGACCGCATTTCGGTTCTCGTCTCCGGTGCGCTGCTGGTGGAGGGCGCCCCCGACGAGGTCGCGCGCGATCCGCAGGTCAAGGCCGTCTATCTCGGCGAGGCCGCGTGATGACCGACCTGCTCACGATCGAAAATCTTCGCGCCGGCTACGGCCAGGCGGTGGTGCTGCCGAACATGTCGCTCAAGCTGCCGGAGGGGCAGGTGCTGGCGCTGCTCGGCCGCAATGGCACTGGCAAGACCACGTTGATCAACTCCATCGTCGGCGTCACCCGCCGCTTCTCCGGCAAGCTGACGTTGGCCGGCACCGACATCACGGCGCTTCGCGCCGACCAGCGCGCCCGCGCCGGCATCGGCTGGGTGCCGCAGGAGCGCAACATCTTCCGCTCGCTCACGGTGGAGGAGAACATGACCGCGGTGGCGCAGCCGGGACCATGGACGGTCGAGCGCGTCTACCAGATGTTTCCGCGGCTCAAAGAGCGCCGCAACAATTTCGGCAATCAGCTCTCCGGCGGCGAGCAGCAGATGCTGGCGATCGGCCGCGCGCTGACCCTGAATCCCAAGGTGCTGCTGCTCGACGAGCCGACCGAAGGCCTCGCGCCGATCATCGTCGAGGAGCTGTTGGCTGCGATCGGTACCATCAGTCGCGCCGGCGGGCTGTGCTCTGTGATCGTCGAGCAGCACGCCCAGAAGCTGCTCGCACTGGCTGACCGCGTCGTCATCCTGGAGCGCGGCAGCATCGCGCATGACGCGCCGTCGAGCGCCTTGAAGGCCGATCCGGCGCCATTGGAGCGGCACCTCGGCGTCGCGAGCGCGGCCGCGCATTGACCTGATCATCGGGCTTGAACGGCAGCGGGCGAAGCGTCATCCTTGGTTGCAGGGACGATGTGGCTCGCCAATCGGCAGGGGGCGTGCTGGGAAGGTCCGGCGGTATGGTGCGGCCGTTACTGATGCCGGACTGACGCCGGTATGCAAGATTCGGCTATTGCTGGATGAAGGCCGGTCGGCCCCTGGAGAGCGCTTTTGACGGGCCCACCTCGGGATGACCCATTGAACGAGGCCTGGGTAGCTCAGAAGATCGTGGAGCATGGATTGCGCCATGCCTCTCCACGATCTCTCCTCGATAGAATTGTATACCGACCGGATACGGGGTAGGGGATGGACCCAGTCCATCATGCTTTGCCCAGGTGACTAGCCAGGACAGATCGCAGCCGGTCCAACAACCCTATCCAACGAGATCGACGCCTTCCAAGGAGTGAGCACATGCAACGCACCAAGCCCCCATTCCGCGCCGACGAAGTCGGCAGCCTCTTGCGGCCGCAGAAGATCAAGGAAGCCCGCGCCAAGCTCGAGAAGGGCGAGATCTCGGCGGCAGACCTCGCAAAGATCGAGGATATGGAGATCGAGAAGGTCGTGCACCGCCAGGCCTCGACCGGCCTGAAGCTTGCGACCGACGGCGAGTTCCGCCGCTCCTGGTGGCATTTCGACTTCCTCGCCAAGCTGACCGGCTGCGAGCTGTTTCACCCGGACACTGGTATCCAGTTCACCGGCGTGCAGACCCGTCATGACGCGGTGCGCGTCATCGGCAAGCTCGACTTCCCGGCTGATCATCCGATGCTCGACCATTTCCGCTTCCTGAAGAAGCACGCCGACACCGCGCATGTCACGGCGAAGATGACGATCCCGTCGCCGGCCGTCCTGCACTTCCGTGGCGGCCGCAAGTCGATCTCGAAGGACGTCTATCCCGATCTCGACGCCTTCTATGAGGATCTCGGCAAGACCTACCGCAAGGCCGTGAAGGCGTTCTACGACGCCGGCTGCCGCTATCTGCAGTTCGACGACACGGTCTGGGCCTATCTGTGCTCGCAGGACGAGCTCAAGAAGGCGCGCGAGCGCGGCGATAATCCTGACGGCCTGCAGCAGATCTATTCGCGGATCATCAACTACGCAATCGCCGAGCGGCCAGCCGACATGACGATCACGACGCATGTCTGCCGCGGCAATTTCCGCTCGACCTGGATCTCCTCGGGCGGCTACGAGCCGGTCGCCGAGACCATGCTCGCCAACACCAATTACGACGGCTATTTCCTGGAGTACGACAGCGAGCGCGCCGGCGGATTCGAGCCGCTGCGCTTCCTGCCCAAGGGCAACAAGGTCGTCGTCGTCGGTCTCGTGACCTCGAAGGTCGGCGAGCTCGAGAAGAAGGACGACATCAAGCGCCGCCTGGAAGAGGCCTCGAAGTTCGCTCCGCTCGACCAGCTCGCGCTGTCGCCGCAATGCGGCTTCGCCTCGACCGAGGAAGGCAACATCCTGTCCGAAGAGGAGCAGTGGGCCAAGCTGCGCCTCTGCGTCGAGCTCGCCGAGGAGATCTGGGGGAAGTAACTCGACCAGTCCACGCAGCGCACGCCCGGGCAGCAGGCAGGGCCGTGCGGGCTGACTAGTGATGAGGAAGCGGGGCCGGAGCAATCCGCCCCGCTTTTTCTTTGCGCAGCAGGACGCGGCGGATCAGCCGCTGCGTCGGGGCTTCGAACCAGCCATAGGTGAGGTACGCTGCGGTCAGGCTCAGCCCCATGAAGCCGAGCCAGAACAGATGGCTACCGTACGGAATCGCTCTCCCCAGCGACGCGAACACCAGCGCGATCGCAAGCTGGACCGGGAAGTGCAGCAGATAGCACGAATAGGTCATGTTGCCGGCAGCCTGCAGCAGGTCTTCGATGCGCCTTGGCAGTGTGAGGGGCGTCGCGCAGACGAATAACAGGATCGGTGTAGTGATGAGCAGGAGCGCTGCCGCTCGCTCGGCGAGCTCGACGCCGGACAGCCAGAGCGCCATCGGAATGCCGACGACAGCGCACGCTGCGAGCGCCTCCAGCTTCGGCCGATACCAGGCGTTCGCAACGCCCTGCCGCGCCATGGCGGCCAGTCCGCCGGCATAGAAGAACACCAAACACTTGCCGACCAGTGTGCCGCTCACGATGCCCGCCAGGATCATCGCCAGGTTCAGGAGCGGCGATGTGGTGACGAAGCGCAGCGCCAGGAAGAACACCGCATAGACCAGAACCTCGATCGAGACCGACCAGATCGGGCCGTTGAAGCTGACCCCGGTCGGCGGCAGCCAGTCGCTCGCCATGAAAAGCTGGGCGACGAAATGAGCGAGATCGTTGCTCTGGTAGACGAAGAAGAAGCCGTGCTGGGCGACATAGAGGGCCTGCAGCCCCGCGACCAGCAGCAGCGTCGCGAGATGCAGCGGATAGAGTCGCGACAGCCGATTGACGAAGAAGGTCCAGCCGTCGACCGTGCCATCCGGGATGATCGCGCTGTACTTCCAGAAGAAGATGAAGCCGGAGATGCACCAGAAGATGAGGACGCCGTACTCGCCGAGCTCATAGAATGGGAACAGCACGCGGTAGAATGGCAATTCGCTTCGGACGAGACCGACCGGCGCGTCGGCGACGTAGGCAAAGTGCGGATAGTGCCACAACAGCACCGAGATCGTGGCGATGAAACGCAGCAGCTCGAGCCCGAGCAGCTTGTGAGTCCCAGGCGATGTCGATGTGTGAGGCAGGGCCATGCGGTGATCGTTAACCGTGTCGACGGGATGTGCGGCCCAATCCTAGCCGGTGCGAAGTGAAGGATTGTTTTCGCCGCCTGCGGGGATCAGCGGCAGGCAATCTCGGTTCCCTGCAGGATCGCCTGGTCCCAGGATCGATAGCCCGTGGCATTCAGATGGATGCCTTCGAGCGTGAACGGCGATTCCATTGGCGGCAGGGGCAGGAAGGTTGTGCCGGTGCGCCTTGCGAGGTCCGGCAGCACGGCGCGATAGGCGGTGATGCTCGCCATCGCGGCCTTCTCCATGGCCGGCGTGAACGGCCCGCGCGCCTCGACGGAGGGAAACTCGACGACGAAGATGCGCGTGGTGAGCTTTGACAGTTCGCGCAGCAGGGCCTCGTAGCGCCCGGCGAAGACCTCGCTGGAATCGGGCTTGGCGGCCAACGCATCGTTCACGCCGAGCGAGACGATGATCGCGAACGGCCGTTTCGGCCCGAGTGCAGGCTTCAGCCAGCCGGCGAGGTCGCTGCGCGTCCCGGCGCCGGCGAGACCGGCGTTGACGACCGGATGCCCGCAGGCGCTGGCAGGCAGCGTCGCCGCCTCGACGATGCTGTCGCCGAGCACGATGATCGGATCATCGGGGCGAGCCAGCAGGTTGTAGTGCACCACGAGCTGGCGAACCGTGCGGTGGTCGCTGCCGGACGGCGCCGCCGAGCGGCGTGCCAGCACGAACGTCGCGGCTGCTGCGGTGATCACCGCAAACAGCACGAATCCCAGCCGCGCCTGCGTCTTGCCTGCCACGTGGACGATCGATGCCCTGATGTGACCCGACCGTAGGATGAATTCGCAAACGGAGCTCTAATTCGTCCGCGTCCAGGTCGAGGAACGGCAGATGACGCCGCCAAAGGCGCAGCCGGCCGTGGTCAGCGTGCCGCCGGACAGGGTCATCTTGGCATCGTAGGTCTTGCCGTCGTCGGGGTTGCTGTAGCTGCCGGCCCAGGCGTTGGGCCCGGTCGGCTTCATGCCGGAGAACAGCCGCTGGCCGACCTTGGCGGGGGTAGCGGTGCCTTCCTTGATCCAGACCAGCGTGCCGCAGATGGCGCCGCCGCAGGGGGCGAATCTGACCTTGGAAGCGCCGCTTTCGCGCAGCCAGACGCCGGTGACATCGTCGGCGAACGCCGGGCCTGCGGACAGCGCCAGTGACACACCTAGTCCAACAACGAAACGACCGATCATGCGAGCCTCTCTCATCCTTCGAGACGATCTTGTTGCTGGCGGATCGTGTCGGCGATGCGGCGAGCCGACGGCGATACGCGTGGTCTCCATTGTTCAGCAAGGATATCAGGATTCGGGCGTGCCGCACCTGTCTCGCGGGCTGTGATGGTCGGGCTGTGGCAGTGCTTGCCCAGCCGCAGGTCTATCTCGCCGCCAGATAGACCTCACCCAGCAGCGAGGAGTTCGACCACGGCACCTGCTTGTTCTTGGTGCCGGCTACCACCTCGGCGCGAACGCGCGTCAGCATCTGCTGCACCTCGAGGCCGGGCGTGCCGATGTGGCGGGTCAGCGCCGCCGAGAACGGGCTGTTGTCGCCGTCGCCGTCGAGCGCGACCTTGCCCGGCGCGGTCGCGAACGCGATCAGCGTGCCGGCCCCGGACGTCGCGCCGGCACCGAGCGACGATGGTGCGGCCAGCCCGCTGGCGCTGAGACCCCGGCCGGGGCCGGCGCTGTCGGTCTGCGGCGGGGCGAACGGATTGTTGCGGCAGGCATCGAGGATCAGGATGTTGGTGCGGATCTGGTCGTCGAGTCCGGCCAGGATCTGGTCCATGTCGATCATCGCCGTGACCACGTTGCCGCCCGCGGACGGCGCGATGTCGGTGGGTACGAGATAGTTGCGTCCGTCGATCTGCACGCCATGTCCGGCATAGAACACGACAGCCACCTGCGCCCGCGTCGCTTCGCGCAGGAAGTCGCGCGTCTTCGCCTGCATCGCAGCGCGGTCGAGATCGATGCCCTCCGTCACCGTGAAGCCGATGTCGCGCAGGCTCCTGGCGATGGCTCGCGCGTCGCGCGGTGGATTGGGCAGTGGCTGCACGTGCGTATAGGCCCCGTTGCCGATGACCAGCGCCATGCGCTGCCCTGTCGGCGCCGCTGCGGCCGAGGAGGGGGCCGTGGATTCCAGCCGCTGCTGTGGGCGTACCACCGGCTCCGATAGCAGCGACAGCCGCACCTTGGCGGTGGCCTGGTTGGCCTTGCTGCCGGCATCGGATGCGGTGGGCTTCAGCGCCGCGGTGTAATCCGCCTTGGCTGCGTCGAACTCGCCCTTGGCCTCATGGGCCAGTGCGCGATGCACATGGGCCGAGATGACGACGCTGCCCGGCGGCGTCATCACGTTGGCCGGCGGATTCTGCGCCAGCCGGACTGCCTCCGACGCGTCGGCGACGGCGCGGTCGAGATTGCCCTTGGCG
The DNA here is from genome assembly GCA_050641875.1 of Bradyrhizobium oligotrophicum. GTDB lineage: Bacteria > Pseudomonadota > Alphaproteobacteria > Rhizobiales > Xanthobacteraceae > Bradyrhizobium > Bradyrhizobium oligotrophicum_B. The sequence goes on along the minus strand of CP192619.1, from coordinate 154,362 downwards.
CGCCAGATCACGCTGCGGTTGATCAGCGGCGAGGCCAGCGTCGGATCGAGCCGGATCGCTTCGTTGATGTCGCCGAGTGCGCCGTCGAGGTCGCCGGTCGCTTCCTTGGAGATGCCGCGATTCTGCCAGGACAGCGCGGATTTCGGCGTGAGCCTGATCGCCTGGTCGTAGTCGGCAATCGCCTTGGCGTAGTCGCCGGTGCCGCGATAGGCGTTGCCGCGGTTGTGGAAGAGCGTGCCGCTCGGCGCGCCGCTCTTGATGGCGTCGTTGAAGTCGGCGATCGCGATCTCGTACTCGCCCTTGTCGTAATAGGCCGAGCCGCGCAGATTGTAGATCGCCTGTGCCGGCTGCAGCCGCAGCGCCTCGGTGGCATCGGCGATGACGTGGGTGTAGTCGCCCTTCTTGTTCCAGCCGACCGCGCGCCAGAAATAGATCGTGGCGAGCTGGCTGCCGGAGAACACCTTCAGCGCGATGATCCTGGTGCAGGCGGCGATCATCTGGTCAGGCGGCGTCGTCTCGGTGGTGCAGAGCGGGCCGAGCTGGGACTTCGACTGGGCGAGGCCGGGAGACGCCCAGAGGGCAACCAGCAGCGGTATCAGCAGCAGGAGGGAGCGGCGCATCGGCACGGACCGTGGGGGACGAGAGGCGGGAACCTATCCGGTTTGTTGCGTCCGGAAGGGTCCGGGTTCAGGCCCTTTCCAACGGTGGGCAGATTGTGCTAGGAGATTGGGCCAAGGGCACGCTGCCCACTTCCATTTCCCACCCGCCGGGCCGAATGAAGAACGACCAGCTGCTCGCCCAGATCACGGAGTTCTGCCGCCAGTCGGACATGGCGGAATCGACGTTCGGTCGCCGCGCCGTCAACGACGGCAAGCTCGTGCAGCGCCTGCGCGAGGGCAAGCGCATCACCATCGATACGCTGGATCGCATCCAAGCCTATATCGCGGCCTCGACTGGCACCCTGCCGCCGCCGCGGCTCGACGTCGTGCCCGAGAAGCGCGATCCCAAGAGCAATTTCCGTTTCTTCGAGAACCGCCAGAAGTACCTGCTGTTCGTGCACACCTGCAGCGAGAAGCGCGTGGTGGCCGAGCGCGTGGGGCTGGAGCTCGCGAGCATCCATCCAAGGCCGCCAGCGCTGCGGCTGTTCGACGCCGGCGTCGGCGACGGCACCGTGCTGTCGAAGGTCCTGCGCACCATGCACGGCCGTTTTCCACACATTCCGTTCTATGTCGCCGGCAAGGAGCTGAGCCTCGAGGACGTCCGCCTGACCCTGGAGAAGGTGCCGGACCGCCTGTTCGAGCATCCGGCCAGCGTGTTCGTGTTCACCAACATGAACTATGCCGAGGCGCCCTGGCTGACGCCGGCGTCGCCTTCGGTCGCCGCCTCGATGATCTGGCACGAGGTCGTGCTGCAGGGCGATTCTTCCGGGGATTTCGAGGCCCAGATCACGGCCCTGAAGCCGTTTCTGGAGCAGAACTGGCGCGCCAACGTCTCCCAGCGCACCGGCATGCCGGTCTATGAGCGCCCGATCGCCCTGGTGCTGTATCGCGAGGATCACCGCTTCCTGCTCGACGGCATCATCCCGCGGGCCGGCCGGGTCGAGGCCAATTTCGACCTGATCATCGCCTCGCAGCCCTACCGAGCCCGGTCCTCGGTCAATTTCCGCGCCAAGCGCATCATCGCACCGCTGGCGCGGGCACTGAAGCCGGGCGGCCGGCTGATCGGAATCCACTCCCACGGCCAGGATCCGGGCCTGGAAATCATCCAGGCGGTCTGGCCGGGAGAAAATCCTTTCTCGGTCAGCCGCCATGAGCTATTGCGCGCCGTGAAATACGAGCTCGGCTCCAGTGGGCGGGACTTAAATTTTAACGCCTATGCGGACAATCGCTCGATTTTCAGATATGAGATGGAGGCTCTGCCCAACGAGGTCACCGGTGCGATCGGAACCTCGACGGCCTTTGCAGCCTGGAACGCGGCGGTGTATGTCGCGCAGATCGAGGAAGACCGCCTGACCGAGGTGGCCCACTCGTCTCGTGCGCTCGACGCCGCCAGAGAGGTTCTGCGAAAGCACAACGGGCTGTGGTTCTACGACGAATCCTACGTCATCTCGCGGCGTCGCGACTGACATCCTGGGATCAGGACACTTGGGATCAATACAAATGACCGCCGTGGGCGGCAAAGAAGGGGTTGCTTGATGCGCGCGTCTTATCTGTTCACCTCGGAGTCGGTGTCCGAAGGCCACCCGGACAAGGTCTGCGACCGTATTTCCGACGAGATCGTCGACCTGTTCTACCGTGAAGGGCCGAAGGCCGGCATCGACCCCTGGCAGATCCGCGCCGCCTGCGAGACGCTCGCCACCACCAACAAGGTCGTGATCGCCGGTGAGACCCGCGGCCCGGCCTCGGTCACCAACGAGCATATCGAGCACGTCGTCCGCGAGGCCATCAAGGACATCGGCTACGAGCAGCAAGGCTTCCACTGGAAGACCTGCGACATCGAGATCCTGCTGCACCCGCAGTCCGCCGACATCGCGCAGGGCGTCGACGCGCTGCAGCCGGGCGAGCGCAAGGAAGAGGGCGCGGGCGACCAGGGCATCATGTTCGGTTACGCCACCAACGAGACCCCGGACCTGATGCCGGCACCGATCTTCTACGCCCACAAGATCCTGCGCCTGATCTCGGAAGCCCGTCACTCCGGTGTCGAGAAGGTGCTCGGTCCGGACTCCAAGAGCCAGGTCACCGTGCAGTATGAGAACGGCAAGCCGGTCGGCGTCCGCGAGATCGTGGTGTCGCACCAGCATCTGGTCGAGGACATGACCTCGGAGCAGGTGCGCGAGCGGGTCGAGCCTTACGTGCGCAAGGCGCTGCCGGAAGGCTGGATCACCCCCAAGACGATCTGGCACATCAATCCGACCGGCAAGTTCTTCATCGGCGGTCCCGACGGCGACGCTGGCCTCACCGGCCGCAAGATCATCGTCGACACCTATGGTGGCGCGGCCCCGCATGGCGGCGGCGCCTTCTCGGGCAAGGATCCGACCAAGGTCGATCGTTCCGCCGCCTATGCCGCGCGCTACGTCGCCAAGAACATTGTCGCCGCCGGTCTTGCCGACCGCTGCACGCTGCAGCTTGCCTACGCGATCGGCGTGGCGCGCCCGCTCTCGATCTATATCGACACCCATGGCACCGGCAAGGTGCCGGAGGACCGGCTCGAGAAGATCGCGGCCGAGGTGATGGATCTCACACCGCGCGGCATCCGCAGCCACCTCGACCTCAACCGTCCGATCTACGCGCGCACCTCGTCCTACGGCCATTTCGGCCGCACGCCGGACAATGAGGGCGGCTTCTCCTGGGAGAAGACCGACCTCGCCGAGGCGTTCAAGCGCGCGGTGTAAGCATTGCCGGCGCTTGCCGCCTGAATGTTCGAGGCGTCATGGCCGGGCCTGTCCCGGCCATCCACGTCTTGAGTTGAGGTGACGGATACGACTGACGACGTGGATGCCCGGCACAAGGCCGGGCATGACGAACCATTGCTGTTCGATTTGCTCAATGTCGCGTTCGCGCGAAGACAGAGGATGATCTCATGACCGCCTTCAACGACTACATCGTCAAGGACATTTCGCTCGCCGAGTTCGGCCGCAAGGAGATCTCGCTCGCTGAGACCGAGATGCCCGGCCTGATGGCGACGCGCGAGGAGTATGGCCCGAAGCAGCCGCTGAAGGGCGCGCGCATCGCGGGCTCGCTGCACATGACCATCCAGACCGCAGTGCTGATCGAGACGCTGAAGGCGCTCGGCGCCGACATCCGCTGGGTCTCCTGCAACATCTATTCGACCCAGGACCACGCCGCCGCGGCGATCGCCGCCGCCGGCATTCCGGTGTTCGCCGTCAAGGGCGAGACGCTGGTCGACTATTGGGACTACACCGCCAAGCTGTTCGACTGGCATGGCGGCGGCCATCCCAACATGATCCTCGACGACGGCGGCGACGCCACCATGTACGTCCATCTCGGCCTGCGCGCCGAGAACGGCGATACGGCGTTCCTCGACAAGCCGGCGTCCGAGGAAGAGGGAAGTGTTCTTCGCGCTGCTGAAGAAGCAGCTCAAGGAGAAGCCGAAGGGCTACTTCGCCGCCATCGCCAAGTCGATCAAGGGCGTCTCCGAGGAGACCACCACGGGCGTGCACCGTCTCTACGACATGCAGAAGGCCGGCACGCTGCTGTGGCCGGCGATCAACGTCAACGACAGCGTCACCAAGTCGAAGTTCGACAACCTCTATGGCTGCCGCGAGTCGCTGGTCGACGGCATCCGCCGCGGCACCGACGTGATGATGTCGGGCAAGGTCGCGATGGTCGCGGGCTTCGGCGACGTCGGCAAGGGCTCGGCCGCCTCGCTGCGCCAGGCCGGCTGCCGCGTCATGGTGTCCGAGATCGATCCGATCTGCGCGCTGCAGGCGGCGATGGAGGGCTATGAGGTGGTGACGATGGAGGACGCCGCGCCGCGCGCCGACATCTTCGTGACCGCCACCGGCAACAAGGACATCATCACCATCGAGCACATGCGCGCGATGAAGGATCGCGCCATCGTCTGCAACATCGGCCACTTCGACAACGAGATCCAGGTCGCCTCGCTGAAGAACCTGAAGTGGACCAATATCAAGCCGCAGGTCGACGAGATCACCTTCCCCGACGGCAAGCGCATGATCCTGCTGTCCGAAGGCCGCCTGGTGAATCTCGGCAATGCGATGGGCCACCCGTCCTTCGTGATGTCGGCGTCCTTCACCAACCAGACCCTGGCGCAGATCGAGCTCTACGCCAACAACAAGGACGGCAAGTACAAGAAGGAAGTCTACGTGCTGCCGAAGTCGCTCGACGAGAAGGTGGCGATGCTGCATCTCGCCAAGATCGGCGTGAACCTCACCAAGCTGCGTCCCGACCAGGCCTCCTACATCGGCGTCAAGCCGGAAGGCCCGTTCAAGTCGGACCACTACCGCTACTGATATCCGGCGCAACGCGCGGCGGAGACGGTGAAGGCCGGGGCATCGCCCCGGCCTTTTGTTTTGTCGTCATCAATGCTCCGAATATGGGACGTCGTCATTGCGAGCCACCGGGTCCGCGCGGACGCGCGGCCCGATGACAGGCTCCGCGAAGCAATCCAGGGCGTCGCGCGCGACTCTGGATTGCTTCGTCGCTTCGCTCCTCGCAATGACGGAGAGAGTGTGCGCTCTACGAAATCAACGAGATACCGCCACCTGCAGTGTACGTGACAATCACCCCGTCCGCCGCGACGCCAGCGCCGAGGCGCGTACCGCCTTCGCGCGCTTCGCAGCGTGATGCTCCTGCCGTGCGGCGATCCGCTTGTGCTTCTTCGTCTCGGCCGCCGCGACCTTCACGGCCGGCGCGCGATGCTTGGCATATTCCTCGCCGTCGACCGGGCCGACATGCGGCGGGTCGTGATCGAGATAGGGGCGGCCGATGCCGAACGTCTTGCCGTTGGCGTCGACCCACTTCCACAGCGCCTCGGTCGCCACCCAGCGCTGCGCGCGCGTCGCGCCGTTGACGCTGACGATGTCGGCCGCGAGTCCATGGCCGTAGCCGCCGCGCAGGCTGCCGCCGTGATAGGAACGGTTGCTGGCGGCCTTCAGGCCGCTCGCGATCTCCTGGCGATAATCGTCGCGGAATCCGCTGGTGATGCCCGGCGCGAGACCCGCGGCCTCGGCGGCGTGCAGGGTATGAAACAGCTTCAGCTTGAAGCCGCGGTCCATGCCGCCGATCACGTACTCAGCCATGCTGCGGCCGACACGCTCGGCCGCCTTCGGATCCTTCCAGGTGAAGTCATTATCGACCAGCTTGGTGAAGCTGCGCGTCACCTTCACCATGCGGCCCTTGCGCTTGACCGTGACGACGCGGCGCTCGGTCTCGCGGATCTTGTCGAGCTTCGGCGCGCGCTCATACAGCGCGAACAGATAGCGGTCGATGCAGGCATCGATGTCGGGGCACTCGTCGAGGATCTCGATGCGGTCGGCGCTGGCGACAGCGGGCCGAGGCGGTTCGGTCGCTGCGCTGGGGCCGGCCTGTTCGTCCGCGGGCACGACAGCCGATGGGGTGATCGACGCGGTCGTCAGCGCAGGCTCGGCTGCGGTCGGCTGCGGCGACGTCGCGATCGGCTCCGCGACGATGGGCGGCGTCGCCGCCTCGATCTCGGCGGCAGCCGCGGGCCAAGCCGCCGCACAAGCTACCAGGACAACGGACCGATACAACGCACGCGTCAGAAGCTGCTGCGAGCTCATCATCCGGCCTCCCCAAAATCCGAGCCCCTGCTGGTGAGGGGCGGTCAGGCATCCGAGACCTGCGATTGTTCGGCGCTTGGCGGCGAGGTGCAATATCACGGCGTGTAGGGACGGCAGCTTTTGCGGGAACTGTGACATCAGCGCAACGGTGCGCGATTGTGAGTTCCGTGTGTCGCTTATGGGTCCACTCTCGCGCTGGATTGCGGCCCGTGCAGCATCGTTCGCCGCAGCAGCTTGCGTCCCGTCAGCATGGCGCGCGCGAGATTCTCGCGCCGCAGGCGGCTCACCAGCACGACGCCGGCGACATGCAGCACCACCAGCGGGATCAGGAGATAGGACGTCACCTCGTGGGTATCCTCGACCCACCAGATGCCGAAGAAGCGCACGGTCACCTGCATCGCGCCGGTCACCGCGGAGACGATGAGCAGAAGCAGTAGCGCGAGCTGCATCGCCGTGCCTGCAGGATTCAGCCCGAGATAGCGCCCGGTCCTGCCGCGCCGCAGATTCCACAGATAAGCGGGCGTCGCGCGCAGCCGAGGCCTTGAGACTGCGGAAGCGCGAATGGCGCGTGCCGATGACGCCCCAGATCAGGCGGAACGCAAGTAGTCCGAGGATCGCGTAGCCCGCGATCCGGTGCAGGCCGTCATGGACGTTCGGCGTCACCCAGGCGACGAGCACCAGCACGGCCAGCATCCAGTGCCACAGCCGCAGCGGCAGGTCCCAGACCTGTACGGTCTCGGCTGCGTCCGGGTGTTTCAGGCTGGCGCGGGGGCTGTGCCGTGCATGGCTCTCACGTCACGTCATCCAGCACGCTGGACGACGCTGGCGCCAACTACTTGGCGATCGTGTGCTTCAGGCTGAGATCCTCCGGGCTGTAGAACAGCTCATACAGCTTGCCGCCCTTGACGCCGTAGACCTCGTAGCAGGAGCCCTCGACCTTCGAGCGACGCACCTCGTAGCCCGCATCCTTCGCCTTGGCTTCCGCCTCGGCCGCCGGCTTCCACTGGGCCTTGTCGAGCTTGGTGCAGTCCTTGTAGCCGTCGGCCACAGCCGGCGAGATGGCGAAGCCGGCGAGTGCGGCACCGAGCGCGGCCGCGATGGTCAGTCTCATCAATCCCTCCAATGAGCAAATTCAAATACGATGCATCGTGGGATCAGTGGAGACGGCAACCGCCCCGATGTGTCAACGGAGCGGCGCCTGGAATTGCTCTTAGAGCGTTTCCAGGTTCGTGAGAGCCGCGATTTCGGCCGAGAATCGCAGACCGGGTGATGCGCGACGTTACGTCTCGCTCGTGCCGCTCATCGCGACGCCGTGGTCGTCGGGCGCCCGCTCTCGCCCCGTCCCGCGCGGCGGGACAGGGCGGTGGTGGGAGGGCGGCGTCAGAATTCCAGGTTCGCACCCAGATAGAACGAGCGTCCGGGACCGGGAACGGCGGTGCCCCACATCGTCGCAGTGCCCGATACGCCGCCGCCGGTGGCAGCGACGGTCCCGGCCTCCTTGTTGAACGACATCGATGCACCTTCGCCGATATAGGCGCCGCCGAGCGGCAGGTAGTAGAGCCTGTTGAACAGGTTTTCGACGCCGAAGCTGATGCGCAACCTCTGCCAGGTGTAGTTGCTGCGCAGGTTCACCAGGCTGTAGCCCGGGGTCTTGAGCTCGTTGCGCGCGACGGAGACGTCGGACTTGCGGCCCACCATCACCAGCTCGAGGCCGCTGTCCCAGCCGTCGAGCCGGTGCGTGAGCGTCAGCTTGCCGTTGATCGGCATGATGTTGTAGAGGCCGCTTCCGGTGTCGAGGTTCCTGCCGTTGGTATAGCTCAGGACTCCCTTCAGGCCGAAATCGCCGATTGGCGTCCTGCCTAGAGGCACCCTGCCGGACAGATCGAAGCCGTACAGCCGCGCCTGCTGGTTCATGTACTTCATGATCACGAACTGGTTGGCGACGGCGGGCACGGCGGCGGTGTTGGTGGCCGCCTTCCACTGCACCGCATCGATGTAGTCGCGCACATGCGTGTAGTAGGGCGTGAGCCGTATCTCGGCTTCATGGTCGGCGCTGTGCCAGGCGCCGGTGAAGCTCACGGTATGGGCGACCTCGGGTCTCAGGTCGGGGTTTCCGAGATAACCGTTGCCGTCGCCGACGAAGTTGTTCATCTCCAGCGCCATGGTGTTGCGCGACCACGAATAGCGCTCGTAGAGATTCGGCGACCGCGTCTTCTGCATCGCGCCGAACTCGAAGGCGAGATGGGCGCTCGGCGTGTTCCGCAGCAGCGCCGTCAGATCGACGTTGTTGTCTTTCCGCGAGCGATCCATGGCGTTGAACGCCGCGCGCGAGCCGACCGAACTCGTCTCGTACATGCCGGTCATGAATCCCGATGTCAGCGGCGTGGTGCTGGTGTTGTAGCCGACCACCGGTCCGGTATCGGCCTCGACGCGCTCGAACCGCACGCCGAGCAGCGACAGCCAGGACGGGCTCCACCTCGCCTCCCACTCGCTGAACACGCCGGCCCGGTCGCGCTTGCCGCCGTTGATGTTCCAGAACGTCAGCGGCGCCATGCCGCCGATGCAGTTGCCGACGCCGCAATCGGGGGCCGGCGGCCACCAGTCGTCGAGACGATAGGTCTGCAGATCGACGCCGACGCGGACCACGTCGCGGGGCGACAGCGTGATGTCGGCCTTGGAGGTCAGGCCGTTGGTCTTGGTGCGCGTATACATCGGCATGCCGTCGACCGGATAGCGCGCACCCGTCGTGTTCGGCGGGCTGAGCGTGCCATACGAGAACAGCCGGTCGCCGCCGAAGTTCATGTAGTGATCGACGGACTGGTGATAGAGGCGGGTGTCGAGATCGCCCCAGTCGAACCGGCCGAGATGGTGCAGATTGACGCTGTAGGCATCGTTGCCCAGCATGTCCATGCGCTGGTTCGGGTAGAGCTGATAGGGGACCTCCTGCACTCCTGCCTTCAACTCGATGAGCTGGCCGTCCTTGCTCCAGGCGATGCCCATCAGATGATTCCTGGTCTCGTAGGCGGATGAGCCGACCTGATCGAGGGGAAGCACCGGCGTGATGGAGCTCCTCAGGGTGAAGTTCTTGAAGTTGCCGCCGGCCGTATAGTTGTCGGCCTTGACGGCGGCGCCGCTGTAGCTGACGCTGTAGTTCTCGGTGGCCATGGTGGCCGACAGGTTGACGCCGCGCACGTTGCCGTTGCTGCGGTAGAACGTGCCGATGCTGCCTTTGGTCAGCAGGCTCTGCCCCGGCGCCGCGAACAGCGCCGCCGGCGAGCTGACGGCGACGGTGCCGCCGATCGAGTCGCCGCCGACGCTCACGGGCGTGATGCCCGCCCAGACCTTGGCTGCGGCGACCTGGGCCGGATCGATGTAGGACAGCGCCGGATTCATGTGATTGGGACATGAGGCGATGGTGTCCATGCCGTCGACCTTGATGCGCAGGCGGTCGTCGGCGAGGCCATGGATCGCGGGCAGGCTGGAGACTCCGCCGGCCGAATAGAGGCTGACGCCGGGCACATCGGCGAACAGCGCGGCGGTGTCGTTCGTGGTGGCGCGCTTCGCCAGGATGTCAGCCGGCGCAACCGAAGTGGCGCCGGGAGGCGCGGCGACGCCGTCGGATGAGGCCGCCTGCGGCGGTGGCGCAACTGCCGGATTGGTGGTCGCCGCATGTGCGCCCCTGCGGCGGACTGCCGTTCGGGCGGCCGGGCGGGGCTTCGGGACAGCGACCGTCACCTGCGGCAGCGTGGCGGCAGAGCGAGCCTGCGATGGGTCCTGCGCGAGCACGGGACTCGAAAGGGCGAATGCCAGCAGCGCCGGCGATGTCAGCACGGTGGTTGAGCGGAGCAACCGCCGCCGGACGGGTGTCGAACAATGGTCCATGATGGGATCTCGGAATAGGAATGGGAGAGGCGCCCGGCGGCGAGCGCGCCGTGGCCTCGTGAACATGTCGCGACGAGGCGGCTGCGGGCACGGCTGCGGCGGCCGCTGGACGCAGCCCACAGCGCGCGCCGACGAGACCGGCCGCATCGTGACGGGATGAGATGTCTGGAGTGTCGGCCTAGACGGCCGCCGGTGGTCCGCGAGCGACCGGCAGTTCGAGCGCAGGCCGGGGCGCCGCAACGAGGTCGATCCGCTCGATCAGGATCGCCACGACCACCGGCATCGGCCGCGCCATGGCTGGTGCGTGCGGGACGGTGACGCCGCGCCCCAGCGCACAGAACGGACAGCTCGCGCATTGCTTGGCCGCAGTGCCGATGTCGTCCGACGTCGGACCGTCGGTGGAGCTCTGACAGATGATGGCGACGGCGTCGGGAGCCGCAACCGCAGCGCTCATCGCGGAGAGCGCCAGCGCGGACTGGAAGATCAGGGCCCATGCCGCGAACCAGACGAGCGCGCCGCCGAGCCGCGACAGCGCTGCGCGCCGCCGCGCCGAGCGCTTGCGCGCCTCACGTCGTCCTGATGCGATGCCTTGTCGTTGACGCCCCTGACGAGCCACCGGCTGACGCTCCCGTCCCTTGGAATGACCTACAGGAGCGGGCATCGCATTGGCAATGGAGTATGTGCGATGTCGTCTTCTCCCGTCACGGTGGATCAATTCGGCCACAGTGAAGTGGCTTCAACTCAGTCGCGAGGCGAATGCTGGCGCCCGTGCCTGCGAGTCAAACTCAATCGCGATGCGGTTTCGAGCGACCGATGAGGCCCGGGCCTGGACGCCGTCGCCAACAACTGCCAAATACATCCTCATGACCTTCCGCGTTCACGTCGCAGGCGCTTCACTGAGCCACCGAATTACCGAACCGGCCTGATCCGTCGGGCCGGGCGTTTTGCCTGCGACATTCTCTGTGAAGAATCTCTGGCGTCCCAAGCGGCGCCGCACGCGAGGTCTGTATCCATGTCTCCCGACCAACCGATGCTGCACCTCGTGTGCGGCAAGATCGCTGCCGGCAAATCGACACTCACCGCGGAGCTCGGCGGGCGCTCAGGCACCATCGTGATTGCCGAGGACGATTGGCTGGCGCGGCTCCATCCCGGCGAGCAGAGCACTCTGGCCGACTACGTGCGCAATTCGTCTCGGCTGCGCAGCGTGATGGGGCCGCATGTCGTTGCGCTGTTGCGGGCCGGCGTTTCGGTCGTGCTCGACTTTCCCGCCAATACGCCGGCGAGCCGCGCCTGGATGCGCGGTTTGTTCGAGGCGGCTGGCGTGCCGCACCAATTGCATCACCTCGACGTTCCCGACGAGGTCTGCAAGGCGCGGCTGCGGGCGCGCAACGCGGAAGGTCGCCACGCCTTCACCCTGACCGATGAGGAGTTCGACCTGTTCACGAGCTACTTCGTGGCGCCGACGGCGGAGGAAGGGTTTAACGTGATCGTGCAGCGGCCGTGACCTTGCGGCGGCAATCGGGACTGCTGCCGTCTCGCTGGCTCGATGGCGGCAGTCCTGGCGGTGCGCATGGCCGCGCAACCGTCAGCCGTGCCGCGGGCGATCGCCGCCTGGTTCAGAAGATTGCGTCCAGCGTGCGTTCGGCAGCTGAGATGAGCTCGCGCACCTTTGCGCTTTCAGACAGTAGCGCGGCGAAGGACGGATCTGCACCTATGTGCTGATCCAATTCATCCAAGGCGTTGCGCCACTGCTGCAACTCTTGCTGAAGGCGTTGGGCTTGAGGACGCAGTGCCCGACAAGCCGCCACGGCGTTCTGTTCGGCGAAGCGCGAGGAATCGGGAGCAGGAAAATGAATGATGTCGGCCACGGTCTTCTCGTCAGCGCCTTCTTGTGAACGCTCGCATTCGATCGCTTACGGGGCGGCGGCCCGCCGGGCTCCGCCGCCCTGGTCGCGCGCAGCTAGGCCGCGGTCCGGGCCGCCAAAGCCTGGGCTTCGGCTGCGGCGCGCGCCATGCTGGACGACATCTCGTTCGTCACCGTGCTCTGCTCTTCCACCGCCGCCGCCGTCGAGGTGACGTATTCGCTGACGCTGTTGATCGCCTGCTTGATGGAGTTGAGCGCCGTCACCACGTCGCCCGAGATGCCGTTGAGGTTCTCGATTTCCTGAGCGATCTTGTCGGTGGCCTGCTTGGCCTGGTTGGCGAGGTTCTTGACCTCGGCGGCGACCACCGCAAAGCCACGCCCGGCTTCGCCAGCACGTGCGGATTCAATGGTGGCGTTGAGTGCCAGCAGGTTGATCTGCCCGGTGATGTTGTTGATCATCTCGACGATGCCGCTCATGGCCTGGGCGGCTTCGGACAGCCGTTGCGCCTGGCCGTCGGCGGATGCCACCTGACCGACGGCGCTCATCGCCGTCTCGCGCGACTTGGTCATGGCTTCGGAAATCTCCCGCACGGACGCGTTCAACTCCTCGGAGCCCGCTGCAACGGATTCCATCATCGCACGGACGCGCTCGTTGCCTATGCGCACCAGCACCTGCCTGGTGACGTCGGTCGCATACTTCACGACCTTGAACGGCTTGCCGTTGAGATCGAGGATCGGATTGTAGGAGGCCTGGATGTAGACCTCCTTGCCGCCCTTGCCGATGCGCTTGTATTCCGCCGCCTGATACTGCCCCCGGTTCAGGTCGGCCCAGAACTCGCGATAGGCGGCGCCATCGCGCTCCGAGGGCTCGACGAACATGCTATGATGTCTGCCTTTGACCTCGGCCAGGGTGTAGCCGAGCACATGCAGGAAATTGTCATTCGCGGTGATGATCGTGCCGTCCATGTTGAACTCGATCACGGCCTGCGACTTGCCGATGGCATCGATCTGGCCGGCCAGATCTGCGTTCCTGAGCTTCTGCGCGGTGACGTCGGTCGCGAACTTGACCACGCCGAACGGCTTGCCGGAGGTATCGAGCATGGGATTGTAGGTGGCGAGGATCCAGACCTCCTTGCCTCCCTTGCCGATGCGCTTGTATTCGCCGCCTTGATATTCGCCGCGATTGAGGGCCGTCCAGAACTCGCGATACGCCGCGCTGTCGCGCTGTGACGGCTCGACGAACATGCTGTGATGCCGGCCCTGGATCTCCTCGAGCCGATAACCCAGAACGTCGCAAAGTTCTGGTTCGCCGTCACGACCGTTCCGTCCAGCTTGAACTCGATCACGGCCTGGGCGCGGTCGATGGCAGCGATCTTGGAGCCGTCCGCCATGCTGCGCAGCTTTTTCGCGCTAATATCGGTGGCGAATTTCACCACCTTCACCGGTCGGCCGTTGCCGTCGAGAACAGGATTGTAGGACGCCTCGATCCAAACCTCGCCGCCGCCCTTGGCGATCCGCTTGAATTCTGCGGCCTGGAATTCGCCGCGGTTGAGAGCCGCCCAGAATTCGCGATAGGCCGCGCTGTCCCGCTCGGGCGGCGCCACGAACATGCTGTGATGCTTGCCCTGGATCTCATCCAGCCGGTATCCGAGCGTATCGAGGAAGTTCTTGCTTGCCGTGATGATCGTGCCGTCCATGTTGAACTCGATCACGGCCTGCGAGCGGCTGATCGCGTCGAGCATGGCCTGTGCGTCACCTTTGGCGTGTCTGCGGCCGAACATTCTCTTTCCTCTCTAGGTCTGCTCTGCCGGGGTTTCGGCACATGCACGTCTGTCGATTCCCAGGACCTTGGTTCGCGGGAGCCAAACGCCGCCGCGCGGGCCGACTCTGGTCCAGAGCGAGCGGACCGTAGTTGAATCGAATTATCCAAGTATTTGTCCAATCCCGGACAGCTCGGCCGTATGCTGCCGCTGCGATGACCCCGATACCCATCGCATTTGGCCGCTTGGTCCGTCGTTGTTCCGAGCGAGCCATCGGACGACCCGGCGCAGACCACGGCCAGCCCCGCGAGGCCGCGTTCTGTCCGTAACAATACGGGGGTGTTCGGTATCACCGCGAAATCGTACGCCCCCTCGCGCCGGGACGTTGTCCGAACCGTGGAACTGAATGAAATTCGTGCTTGCCACGTAACCTAACGCACGGCTTTGTGCTCACGCGCCTGACAACTGCACAAAGGTTGACCGGGTGGTGATGCCGATCGGGCGGAGGAGCTGTTTGGGCCAAATCTCATATCTCGATCGATATCCGCTATTTCGCTCGCGTGATCGCGAGTTCGCGCGCGATCGCTTGTTCAGCATCTACGGAGTCGATCGTTTCGACAGTCCCGACTCCAACTTCGGTATCGAGGCCAATCTTGCGCGGCTCAGCACCGCGGGGCTGGCGTTCTGCTCATATGTGGGCGCGGCGTCGGTGTCGTTTCCGGAATCGACGATCTACAGACAGTTCTTCTCGATCCAGGGCACCGCAGGATACAGGACTGCGCGAGGCCACCAGGCGATCGTCGCCTGGAGTCCGCTGATATCCGGGGAATCAAGACTGGATCTCGAATTTCCTGCCGGCTACTGCCAGCTGGTGATCAGGGTCGAAAGCGCGCCCTTGCACCAGCTGTTGAGAGCCATGCTCGGCGATGACAGAGATACGAATCTGACCTTCGACGAAGGCCCACCCGATCCTGCTGTCATGGTTCTCGTCCGCCAGGACGTTTTCAGGCTTGCCGGTGAGCTGCAAATGTTCGGAGCGGACTACTCGCCGATAGCCATCGCAGAGCTTGAGCGGAGCTTGATGATCCGGCTCCTGCTTGCACATCGGCACAGCTCTAGCAGTCGCCTGCTGAATGCGCCCCGGCGAGTCAATCGCATGGTTGTCGACACCGTCGAGTCCTACATCGAGGCACATTGGGACGAGCCTCTGGACCTCGAGAAGATCGCCGCGATCGCGGGGTCAGCGTCCGATCGATTTTCCGCGAGTTCTCGGAGTCGGGACGCGGATCACCCGGCCAGTTTGCCAAGCGCGTCCGACTTCAGCGGGCAGCTGAACTTCTGCGACGGCCCGATGCCAACACAAGCGTCGTGTCGATCGCCTTCAAATGCGGCTTTGGCAATCTGGGCCGCTTTGCCAGCGAGTACCGCCAGATGATGGGTGAATTGCCCTCGGAGACGTTGCGGAACGCAAGGAAGACGTGAGCTTCCATGGGCGTCACGGACGCGCCTGCGCTACAATCGTATCGGACGTCGAGCGATGATGAACGCGTTTGACGATATGCATCGCGATGCCGGCCGTTTCATCGCGAGCCGCGCGGTTCTCAACCCGTGACGAATCCGATCCGCAATCGCCTGTTCTGCCGCCCCTTGTTATCCACCTTCAGGATGCGAACTCGCCGCGCCTGCGCCGTCGAGACCAGATGCGTGCCGCCGCAGGCCTGGCGGTCGAGGCCGTCGATGTCGACGATGCGGATCAGGCCGTCGGCCTGGCGCGGCGGCGCGACCGATTTGGCGCGGAACAGTCCCGCGGTCGCCTGCGCGTCGTCATAGGGCATATCGAAGGCACGCACCGGACGGTCATCCGAGATCGCGCCATTCACCGCATCCTCCACCGCGCGGAGCTGCTCCGGTGCGACCTTGGGCAGGTCGAAATCGACGCTGAACTCGTCGGTCTCGGTCATGCGGACGCCGGTCAGCAGCGCGCCGTCGAACAGGGTGTAGACGGCGCTGTTGACGAGATGGGCGACCGTGTGCTGCTCGCTCATGCGCTGCCGGAACGCTGGATCGACGCGCAGCTCGATCGTTCCGTCGGGGATGGCGTCGTCACCGATCAGGTGCCAGATGCCATCAGAGGTCGGCTCGAACCCCACGACGTTACGTATGATGCCATTCCACGCGATCGTGCCGCGGTCCGGCAATTGGCCGCCGCCGCCGGGATAGAACGGCGAGCGCGCCATCAGCACCGCGCCGGGGCGCGCGTCGAGCGGCGTGATGTCGAGCTCCAGCACATCGGGATGATCGACGGCGAAAGGGCGGGGCAGGAAGGTCATGCAGAACGGCTCGTGATGGCGTAGATGTCGTAGCCCAGATGAGCGAAGCGATATCCGGGTTCACCGCGACTGTGCAATGGACCCCGCATGTCGCTTCGCTCATGCGGGCTGCGCGTCCTTCCTAGACATACGCAGCATCGCTCCTCCGCGCAAATTGCCAGCCTCCTCCGTCGCAGCGCCGAGCATCACCGGCACGCCGCCACCGTGAACCAGGCCATGCGAAACGCGCCGTCGCGCAGCCGCAGACAAACGGTGTCGCCCGGCTGCAACTGCTCATACAGCGCCTGCGGGACATGCGCGTCGGTCGCCGTCGCGAACGGTCCCCAGGCGTCGAGCGTGACCTGATGGGTGGCAAGCCGGCTATGGCCGAGATGCTTGGCGAGCACGCGGCTGCGCAGCAGCGCCGGCGACGAGCGGTCGAGTGCGGTGTTGAACTGGCCAAGCGCCCCGAACGCATAGGCGGCGACGAAGAGAGCGGCGAGCAGCAGCCGCCAGCCGCGGCGGCGAAGCTGGGTTTCGAATCGCGCGGCGACGATGAGGAAGATGATCGCGACCGCAGCCGCGAAGGCCGTCAGCGGCAGCCAGTTGACCAGGTTGATGTCCGACAGCGTGCGCGCGGCGAGCGTGCCGGCCGCCACGATGCAACCGGTGCCGAGATTGGCGCCGTAGCCGGAGCCGAGCCCGATGCGGAACCGGCCGGGAAAGCGCAGGGTGAGGACGAGCGCCAGCAGCGGGATGACGGTGACGACCGCGATCAACTGGCCGGCCGGAAAGCTCGGGAAGAGCGACCAGGCTGCGAGCCCGATTGCGAACAGCGAAAACCCCAAGGCGACACGCTGCGACGGCGCAGCACTGCCGCCGGGGCTGTCATTGTCGCCGGGCCTCTCGTCGCGCGGGTGGGGAGCGTTCATCACCGGATCCGTATCGAGGGTGTTTCCCGCTGATAGCGGAGGAGGGTTGACTGACGACGAATGCGCCGGCGATTTGACAGCGACGAGCCGGGTTGCGACTGTCCGCAGCCAGAGCAAGAAAGCCGCACCAGGAAACGCCAGGAACACCTCATGTCAACAGAGCATGTCGACGTGCTGATCGTCGGCGCCGGGCTGTCCGGCATCGCCGCCGCCTATCATCTGCAGCACAAGTGCCCGGGCAAGCGGTTCGCGATCCTGGAGGGGCGGGGCGCGATCGGCGGCACCTGGGACCTGTTCCGCTATCCCGGCATCCGCTCCGACAGCGACATGTACACGCTGGGCTATTCGTTCAAGCCGTGGACCGATCCGAAGGCGATCGCCGACGGGCCGCAGATCCTGAAATATGTCCAGGACACCGCGACCGAGAACGGCATCGACCGCCACATCCGGTTCAACCATCGCGTCCGGCGCGCGTCGTGGTCGAGCGCGGACGCGCGCTGGACCGTTGAGGCCGAGCGCCGGACGGAGCAGGGCGCGGTCGAGACCGTGTCGATGACCTGCGGCTTCCTTTTCATGTGCTCCCGGCTACTACCGCTACGAGTCGGGCTATCTGCCGGACTTCAAGGGCATGGCCGATTTCAAGGGCCGCATCGTGCATCCGCAGGCCTGGCCTGACAATCTCGACTATGCCGGCAAGCGCGTCGTCGTGATCGGCTCCGGCGCGACCGCGGTCACATTGGTGCCGGCGATGGCCAGGTCCGCCGCGCATGTGACGATGCTGCAGCGCTCGCCGACCTATGTGGTGTCGCGCCCGGCGCAGGACGCGCTCGCCAACAGACTGCGCCGGCATCTGCCCGCTGGCCTCGCCTATCACCTGATCCGCTGGCGCAACGTGCTGTTCGGGATGTATTTCTTCCAGCTCAGCCGGCGCAAGCCGCAGCGGGTCAAGCAGCTGATCCTGGGCGGGGTGCGCGCCGCGCTGGGTCCCGATTACGACGTCGCCACCCATTTCACGCCGCGCTACAACCCGTGGGACCAGAGGCTGTGCCTGGTACCGGATGGCGACCTGTTCAAGACCATTCGCGAGCAGCGCGCCTCGGTGGTGACGGCCGGCATCGAGACCTTCACCGAGCGCGGCCTGCGCCTGTCGGACGGCCGCGAGATCGAGGCCGATGTCGTGGTCACCGCGACCGGCCTGGTGCTGCAGGTGCTCGGCGGCCTCGAGGTCGTCGTCGACGGCCGCACCGTCGATTTCGCCAAGACGCTCAACTACAAGGGCATGATGTATTCCGACGTGCCGAACCTGGCGGCGACGCTGGGATACACCAACGCCTCGTGGACGCTGAAATGCGACCTGACCTGCGAATATGTCTGCCGGCTCCTCAACTACATGGACCGGCACGGCTACCGCCAATGCGTTCCGCACAATGACGATGCCACCGTCACGCCGCTGCCGTCGCTGAGCTTCAGCTCCGGCTATGTGCAGCGCTCGGTCGCCGATCTGCCGAAACAAGGCTCGAAGCGGCCGTGGCGGCTGTACCAGAACTACGCCCTCGACATCGTCTCCCTGCGCTTCGGCAAGGTCGATGACGGCGTGATGCGCTATTCGTGAGGGGAGGGCGCTCGGTCGGATCGTCCATCGCGGCGCGATCTCGGGCTTCATGGTTCGAGACGGTGCTTCGCGCCTCCTCACCATGAGGGTGAACATCTCGCCACCGGAGAGGATTTCGCCACGCACTCGATCCTCATCCTGGGGAGCCCGCCGCAGGCGGGCGTCTCGAAGCATGGCCGCAGCGACGGTGTCAGCGTCACGGCCCTTTCTGCGGCGATCGTCCGAGTCTAGGGGCGAGGAGCAGTCACCGCTCGCTCGCCCCTCCCGCAGCGGCGCGCGGCTGAGGTCGTTGCCGGCGGCAATCGCCTTGCGCATCAGGCGCACCAGCTCGTTCGCCTCGGCCTCGCTGAGGCCGCGCACCATCAGCCGCTGCGCCGCCTCGACCGCCGGCGTGATCGCCTCCAGCGTCCTTCTCCCCTCCTCGGTGATCAACAGCTCCCGTGACCGGCGGTCGCGCGCGCTTGCACGGCGGACAACGAGGCCCTTCTGTGCGAGCCGGTCGATCACACCGGTGATGGTGGTGCGGTCGTAGGCGATCTGGCCGGCGAGGGTGATCTGGTCGATCGCCGGATTCGCCGCGATCGCCGCCAGCGCCGCATATTGCACCGGCGTGAGGTCGAAGCCGGCGGCCTCGACCTCGGCAAGGAAAACCGCCACCGCGATCTGCTGAAACCGGCGCGCCAAGTGCCCCGGCATGTCCCGCATCTCGGTCAATTCGAATCCCCCATCGCTCGCTTGACAAGTATACTGATGATCAGCATACTTATCAATAACGAATGCGAGGGAGGGTGGTCACGTGCAGTTTCATCTCAATGGCTTCCAGCCGGGCGATCCCGAGATCTTCGACGCGGCCGAACGTATCGCGAGCGCTGGCGCCACCAGCCCGCTGCCGGCCGAGACCGATGTCCTCATCGTCGGCTGCGGCCCGGCGGGCCTCAATCTCGCCGCCCAGCTCTCCGCTTTCCCGCAAATCAAGACCTGCATCGTCGAGCAGAAGCCGGGCCGGCTGCTGCTCGGCCAGGCCGACGGCATCGCCTGCCGCACCGTGGAGATGTTCCAGGCCTATGGTTTTGCCGAGAAGGTGCTGAGGGAAGCGTGCTGGATCAACGAGACCACGTTCTGGAAGCCCGATGACGGCAACCGCGCGCATATCGCGCGCAGCGGTCGCGTGCAGGACGTGGAGGACGGCCTGTCGGAGATGCCGCATGTCGTGCTCAACCAGGCTCGCGTCCACGATTTTTCTTGGACGTGATGCGCCGATCGGCTGCGAAGCTCGAGCCGCACTACGCGCGGCGACTGCGTGATCTCAGGATCGATCCGGCCGCAGGCGTCGACGCACACGGCGTGACCGTCAGCTTCGACCGCATCGATCCGGAGCATGAAGGCCAGGTCGAGACCATCAAGGCGCGCTACGTCGTCGGCTGCGATGGCGCGCGCAGCATCGTGCGCAAGGCGATCGGTCGCGAGTTGCAGGGCGATTCCGCCAATCACGCCTGGGGCGTGATGGACGTGCTCGCCGTGACCGATTTTCCCGACATCCGCTTCAAGTCGCTGATCCAGTCCGCCAAGGACGGCAGCCTTCTGGTGATCCCGCGCGAGGGCGGCTATCTCGTCCGGCTGTATGTCGAGCTTGCCAAGCTCGAGGTCGGCGAGCGCGTGGCGGGGCGCAACATCACCGTCGACGAAGTGATCGCCAAGGCACGGCGCATTCTCGCGCCCTATACGCTCGAGGTGAAGGAGGTCGCGTGGTGGTCGGTCTATGAGATCGGCCAGCGCATCACCGACAAGTTCGACGACGTGCCGGAGGCGGAGGTCGCCACGCGGCTGCCGCGCGTGTTCATCGCCGGCGACGCCTGCCACACCCACAGCCCGAAGGCGGGGCAGGGCATGAACGTGTCGATGCAGGACACGTTCAATCTCGGCTGGAAGCTCGCGGCCGTGCTGGGCAAGCGCTGCGCGCCGGAACTCCTGCACAGCTATTCGGCCGAGCGGCGGGCCATCGCCCAGGAGCTGATCGATTTCGATCGCGAATGGGCAGGAATTCTCGCTTCCGCCGCCAAGCAGGGCGGCGCCGATGCGGCCAGGACGCAGGACTATTTCGTGCGCCACGGCCGCTACACGGCGGGTACCGCCACGCACTATCGGCCCTCCGTTCTCACCGGCGACGACACCTTCCAGCCGCTGGCCACCGGCTTCGTGATCGGCAAGCGCTTTCACTCGGCGCCGGTCATCCGGCTCGGCGACGCCAAGCCGGTGCAGCTCGGCCACGTCGTCCAGGCCGATGGCCGCTTCCGCATCTTCGCCTTCGCGGCGGCAGAGGATCCGGCCGCGCCGGTGTCCGCGATCCGCCGCCTGTGCACATTCCTCAGCGAGGATTCCGCCTCACCCGTGCGCCGCCACACCCAGGCGGGCGCCGACATCGACTCCGTGATCGATCTGCGCGCGGTGTTCCAGCAGGGGCATCGCGCGCTCGCGATCGAACAGATGCCGGAGCTGCTGCTGCCGCGGAAGGGCCGTTACGGTCTCATCGACTACGAGAAGATGTTCTGCGCCGATCTGAAGAGCGGCCAGGACATCTTTACGATGCGCGGCATCGATCGGGCCGCGGGCTGCATCGTGATCGTGCGGCCCGATCAATATGTCGCCGACGTCCTGCCGCTCGACGACGTCGGGAGGCTGTCGGCGTATTTCGATCGTGTGCTGCTGCCGGCCCGCTGAGACACGCCGATGGTAAACGAAACCCAAATCCGGCCCCCGGATTTCCGGGCTTCCCGCTAGTCAGATCCCAAGGTTTCCTCGCTACAAACGAGGTCTCCGGAATGGACGATTGAGTGGGTGAGACGTCGAAATGTTGATGTTGGCGAACCGTCGCAAGAGTGAACGTCGGCTGTGCAGGAGGATCGCGAAGATTCACTACGGCAACGGCAGCCTCCCGCGGGACTGCACGGTCACGGATATTTCCGACGGCGGCGTCAAGGTGATCGCCGAATTCGTCGAGATTCCTCCGCAGTTCACCATCGTCTTCGCGCCCGACCACCAGCGCAAGTGCCGGCTGGCCTGGCGCATCGGTTGCGAGTTCGGCGCCGAATTCATCGATTGAGGCGGGCCGGCCGCGCCCGCTTAACGGGACCTTAGGGTTAATCTGCCAGCGTGCAGATCATCTGGTCCCGAAGTAGTTCAGTTGCATGCGTACGCGGCCCCTCCGCTCTCTCCCTCTGCTCCGGCCGGCTGCGTTCGCGCTGTCGTTCACGGCCGTGCTGCTCGGTCTCGGCGCCTGCCAGACCACCGATCTCAGCGAGGTCACGGGCGCACTGGGCGGCAATCCCGAAAAGACCCGCGCTGCCGCCGCGGACCCGCGCGCCGAGATCGACCAGCTTCGCGAGCGCTTCCGCGCCAGTCCCAACGATCCCGAGGTGGCGCTGCGCTATGGCAACGCCCTGCGCGCCACCGGCCAGCGCTCACAGGCCGTCGCCGTGCTGGAGCAGGCGAGCATCGCCAGCCCCGGCAACAGGACGATGCTTGCCGCCTATGGCCGTGCGCTCGCCGACAACGGCAATTTCCAGCAGGCGTTCGACGTGCTCAGCCGCGCGCATTCGCCCGAGGATCCCGACTGGCGCATCCTGTCGGCGCAGGGCGCCACGCTCGACCAGATGGGGCGCAACGAGGAGGCCCGGCAATACTACATGACGGCGCTGAAGATCGCCCCTGACGATCCTTCGGTGCTGTCCAATCTCGGCCTGTCCTATGCGCTCTCGAACGAGCTGCCCAAGGCCGAGGAGCAGTTGCGCAAGGCGAGCGCGCATCCCGATGCCAGCCCGCGGGTCAGGACCAACCTCGCCGTCATCGTCGGGCTGCAGGGCCGGATGAGCGAGGCCGAGAGCATCGCGCGATCAGGGCTGCCGCCGGAGCAGGCCAGCGCCAGCGTCGCCTATGTCAAGCGCATCCTGGAGCGCCGCAAGATCGCGCAGCGCGAGCTGTCGCCGCGCCGCGACCGCCCGGCGGCCGGCGAGCCCGACAAGGCGCTGGCGCGGGCGCTCAGCCGGTCCGACGACTGAAGCCCTATTTCGCGCCGAGCAGCTTCGCGATCGGCGCCAGCAGCGAGCTGCGCTGCGGCTTGTGGTCGATGCGGCCGGTGAGCCGGTTGGCGATGTCCTGAAACAGTTTCGGCGTGCGGCTCAGCCCCGATATCTCCGCGATCATCTGGCCGTTGTTGGCGGCGGTGCCGAACAGCTTGCAGTCGAACGGGATGATCGCGACCGGCTCTGCCTCGACGGTCTTGGCGAAGCGCTTCAGGTCGATCTCCGGCCGCTTGGGCATGCCGACCTGGTTCAGGCAGTACAGTGGCGGCCGGTCGTTGGGACGCGAGGCCTTGAGCACGCCGAGCAGGTTCTTGGCGTTGCGCAGGTTCGCCAGATCGGGCTCGGCGACCACGAGAATGTCGTCGGCATTGATCAGCGCGTGCCGCGTCCAGGCCGACCATTGGTGCGGCACGTCGAGCACGATGCATTGCTGGGTCATGCGCAGGGTGTCGAAGATCGCGTCGAACGCGTCGGCGCCGAAATCATAGACGCGGTCGAGCGTCGCGGGCGCGGCGAGCAGATTGAGATTTTCGGTGCATTTGGCGAGCAGGCGCTCCATCAGCGCCGTATCGGGCCTATCAGGCTGGAACACGGCGTTGGCGATGCCCTGCAGCGGATCCTGGTTGTAGTCCAGCCCCGCGGTGCCGAACGCCATGTCGAGGTCGATGACGACGGAATCCAGCGTCAGGTCGCGCGCCATGCTCCAGGCGACGTTGTGGGCGACGGTGGAGGCGCCGACGCCGCCCTTGGCGCCGACCACCGCGATGATGCGGCCGGTGATGACGGCCTCCGAGGCCGAGAACAGGCTGCAGACCGAGCGGATGACGTCGATGGTCTCGACCGGGCCGACCACGTAGTCGTTGACGCCGCGCCGGACCAGCTCGCGATAGGCGACGCCGTCGGCCGGGCTGCCGATCAGCACCACGCGGGTGCCGGGATCGCAGACGCTGGCGAGATCGTCGAGGCCGCCGAGAATGTCGCCGCCGGGCCTGGTCTCGATCACGATGACGTTGGGCGTCGGCTGCGAATGATAGGTCTCGATGGCGCGCGGCATGCCGCCCGCCTTGATCGTGATGTGCGCCTTGCCGAGCCGGCGGTCCTGGCTCGCGGCGAGGATCGCGGCCGAGGTCTGGTCGGTTTCGCAGAATGCCTGCACCGAGACGCGCGGCACCGGCGCGATGTGATCGTCGAGCGCCGGGCCGGTGGGGCCGGGCTGCTCGTCCTGGCTCTGACGGGACGCGTTGATCATTTGCCTGTATCGCTGAGCTTGGCCTTGTCGGACTCCGGATACGCCACCGCCGTCGACTCGCCCTTGCGGTACTTCTCGAACAGGGCGGAGCGGCGCGGCGTGTAGGCGGCCATCTCCGAGCGCGGCTGCTCGAGATCGGCCGGGTTGTCGATCATCGCAGCGAGGTTGCGCTGCGTGGCGCAGCCGAAATTCTGATAGTGCTGGTTGCTGCTGTAGCCGGGATTGTTGATGTTCGGCCCGAGGTCGTCGGGCCACAGCCCGCAGGGACCGGCGACGGCGGCGATCTTCGGATAGCTCAGCCGGATGACGGCGAGCTGCCGCGGATCGTCGGGCATGGTGTTGCGCAGGGTGATCGCGTGCGAGGGAACGCCGCCGGCGGTCAGCACGGCGCGGATCTCGCGATAGGCGTCGGCCGCGGCGCGCGCATTCGACGTGCCTGTCGGCACCTCCGCCATGATCCCGCCGGTGCCTTCGCGCAGCCACGAGCGCGCGAGCCCCGCGACGTCCACGCGCTGCTGGTAGGTCAGGCCGCCGCGTCCGCTGCCGATGAAGACGACGGTCGACTGCCGGCCTTCCTCGATCGCGATCGGATGGCGGATCTTGTAGTCGTCCGGGATCGTCGCGACGACCTCGCCGGTGGTGGTGTTGCAGGCGCCGAGCGTGAGCGCCAGCCCCGCGATGGCGCCGATCCGGCGCAGCGTGCGTCCGCCGTCTCGTGTGAATGTTGCCGACATGATCGTTCCCCCGTGCCCCGTCGTCCCGCAATCTCAGTCGATGATGAAGCCGAAGCCGGCCGGCTGCCCGGTGGTCGTGTCGACCCGGGCCGCGATGCCGTACAGCCGGTTCATGCGGCCGAGCAGCGCCGACTCCGAGTCGGTGGCCGGCGCGAAGCCGTCGTCCGGACGCGACAGCTCCTTCTGGGCGACGGCGCGCACCACATAGGGCGTCACCATCACCATCAGCTCGGTCTCGTTGTTGACGTAGTCCTGGCTGCGGAACAGCTGGCCGAGCACCGGCAACTGGTTGAGCCCCGGCAGGCCGTTGATCGCCTGCTTGGTCTGGTTCTGGATCAGGCCGGCCATCGCCATCGAGCCGCCGGACGGGATCTCGACCGTGGTCTCGGCGCGGCGGGTGCGGATCGCGGGGATCGTCACCGACGACGTCGAGGCCGAGGTCAGCGCGTAGGACACCGTGATCGCATTGTCGTTCGACAGCTCCGACACCTCCGTCATCACCCGCAGGCTGATGCGGCCTTCGCCGAGCACGACGGGCGTGAAGTTGAGCGAGATGCCGAACTTCTTGTAGGTGATCGACGTGCTGCAGACCCGCGTGGTCGGATCGCAGGAATAGCCGCCGGGAATCGGGAATTCGCCGCCCGCGATGAAGGTCGCGGATTCACCGGAGATCGCGGTCAGGTTGGGCTCGGCCAGCGTCTTGACGACACCGGCCGTCTCCATGGCGCGCAGCGTCGCCGACACCGACGACAGGCCGCCGCCGGTGGCGGAAAGGCCGTTGGTGCCGACCAGCGACTTGCCATAGGCGGTGAACGGGTTGGTGTTGTTGAAGTTCACCACCGCGGTGCCGTAGTTCAGGCTGGCGCTGAGATCGATGCCGAGCTGCTTGACCACCTCGCGCCGGACCTCCGACACGTTGACCTTCAGCATCACCTGGTCGCGGCCGCGCACGACGATCGAGTTGACCACCTTGTCGGCGCCGCCGACCAGCCGTGCGGCGATTTCGCCCGCCTGCTGCGCCTCGACCGGGCTCGACACCGATCCGGTCAGGATCACGCCCTCGCCGACGCCGTCGATCTTGACGCCGGGAATGCTCTGGCTCAGCGCCTGGCGCACGCCGTTGAGATCGCGCTTGATCGCGATGTCATAGGCCGCGACCTGCTGTCCCTCGCCGTCGAAGAACACGACGTTGGTCTGGCCGACCGCCGCGCCGATGATGTAGGCGCGCCGGGCCGAACGGACCACCGCGTTGGCGATCTTGGGATCGGCGACCAGCACGTCCTTGACGTCCTGCGGGAAGTCGACGACCACGGACTTGCCGATGCCGAGCGAGAGGAAGCGAACCTTCGACGAGCCGGCCGACACCACCGGCGTCTCCAGCCTGTCGTCAGCCGCCTTCACCGGCGTCAGCGCCGGATTGAGCGCAAGCCCGATCACGGCAGATGTCGATAGCGCGCGGACGACCCACGTCCCCAACTTTGCGCGTTGATGCCCACCCATCATCTTCCTCGTCCTTTCGGTCACTTCTGCGCCGTGAGCGAGCTCGTGATCCCATAGCGAATGATCTCGATGGCGCTGCCCCGTCGCGCCATCTGCTGCTGCTGTTGCTGCGTCTCTGTCTTGTTGCCGTCGGCTGTGTTCACGTCGGCGATGCTGCGCAGCGCCAGCGCCAGCGAGCCGGCCTGGCGCGCGCGCGCCAGGGTCTCGGCCTGCTCGGGCCTGAGCTCGAGCGTCACCGTCTTGCCGACGACGGTGTTCTGGCCTTCCTTCTCCTTCGGCGCCTGATCGATCGCGAGCACGCGGACGTTGGAGAGAATGATCTCGGAGCTCACGAAGTCTGCGGCGCCGGGCTTGTCAGGATTCTTGTCGCGCTTCGACAGGATGACGTCGACGCGGTCGTTCGGCAGGATGAAGCCGCCGGCGCCGGTCTCGGGCGAGATCTCGGTGGAGATCGCGCGCATGCCCGCGGGCAGGATCGCCGCCATGAAGCCGGAGCCGTCCGCCTTCACCAGCTTCTGCTCGCGGATCGGCTCGCCGATCACGAACGGCGAGCGGGCGATGGTGCCGACGAGCTGATTGGCCGCCTCGGGACGGTCGCCGCGCCGGATGAAGATGCTGCTCGCGGCCTCGGGCCAGGTCTGCCAGATCAGGTCGCCGGGTTTGATCGCCTGTCCCAGCCCGATGTCGTTCTTGGCGACCAGCACCTCGACCGTCGGCAACTGCACGACCGGCGCCGCCGGCGCCTGCCGCTGGCCGTCGGAATTGCTGACCAGATAGGCCGCAACGCCGCCCGCGCCGAGAGCGATGGTTAACACCACGATGCGTGCGGTCATCATGCGCGTGACTACTCTGCTTACTCATACGCCCGGGGCAACGCGCGAGCCGACTGACAGCCGTCCCCCTCACTTACGACTAAGCGGCAATAGTATAAGCGGAATTGAACGGCATGGGCTGCAGCAGCTGCCGTGCGGACCGATTGCGCAAGTGGTGAACAGGTTGTTAGCGAGCAAATAGCGAAACGACGCGAATGTGTTAGCTGTTTGCTCGCAGCGCGGTTGCGCGCGCCGGTAGTCGCTCGCCGGATCGAATGGCATCGTGAGTTGCAGCCACGCCTCAGTGGCCGCGCGTCAGGGTGAATCATTGACTAATCGCGTTGAACGCGAACCTCGATCATCGTGCCGACGGTGCTGCGTCGTGACGCGATGGCGCCGCGGCTGACGCGATCAGCCGTTCGTGCCTGGGACGACACGTGCAGAAGCAAGTGGTCTGGCGCTTTGGCCGGAGGCGCCGCGTGCCGCGCCGCACCGTAGTCTGACGGGCCGGCATTTTCAGAAAGCGGAAACGGGTTGGGCATACGATTCCGTTGAGCGGGATTTCCGTCTCGGAATTCAGGTTTCCTCAACAATTTGCGCGCACGGTCCGGGCATGGCGGCTTTGCCCAATTCGATTTAGTTCGACCGAAAATGCACGCAGAAATTGTAACAGGCATATCGTGCCGCGGCGGGGGCCGGGCCATCGTCGGGGACATCATGGGTTCGAGGGGAGACGTGCAATGTCGGTTGCTCGATTCCTGAAGCAGCGCGCGGTCAGGATTCAGACGGTCGGGTCCTACACGCTGCCGAACTGGTATTCCCCGGAAGGACGGCTGCGATCCTTTGCCTGCCGCACCACGCGGGTGTCGCCGTTTCGCGCGCTGCTCGAGGTGCCCGTCGTCGGCAAGGTCGGCGATCGCCTGACCTCGTATTTCCGCGATTTCGGCAAGTTCGAAGGCGAGATCAGCGACACCGTGCATGGTGGCTTTCTGCTCGAGCTGGAGATGACGCGCGCCGAGCGCGCCAAGCTCGCCGAGAAGCTGGTCTGGCTGGAGAAGAAGCAGAAGGATCCGTCGATCCGCGATTCCCGCCGCGACGCCCGCTTCGTGCCGAACTCGCCGCATTCGGCGCTGACGCTCGCCGACGGCAGCTGCATCCCGTGCTTCGTGATCGATGCCTCGATGTCGGGCGCCGCGGTCTCGGCGGAGATCCAGCCGGAGATCGGCACGCCGCTGGCGGTGGGCAGTTGCATCGGCCGGGTCATCAGGCATTTCCCCGACGGCTTCGCCGTCCGCTTCGTCGACCAGTTGCCAGGCGCCAACGAGCTGGAGCGGCGGGTCATCACGCCGCCGGCGCGCCCGATGCGGCGGAACCTCATGGCCCACGGCGATGACCGTCTGATCGGGGCGCCCGAGGATTTCTTCCTGGTGTGACGGCGGCGCTCCTGCGGTTCGACGACGGCCGCTCCGGCCTGCGCGGTTTCGCGTATGGAGCGGCGGCGGGAATCGCGGCATGGGAACGGGCGGGCGTCCGCACGGTTAACGCGATGTTAATCGGCATCGTGACAGCTTGCGCGTGCCGGGTGCTTTGCCAGGAGGACCAGTCCCATGGAGGCCCAGAAGACCGCGGTGGATGCCATCGTCGTCCTGACCGGCTGCGACCGCGACGCGGTGGCCGCTTTCATCCGCCGCATGTATCTGGCCGGGGTCCGCGACCCCAAGCGGCTGACCTTCAAGGGCCTGCAGGAGCTGACGCGGGCTTAGCGCGACTTCCCGCCGGGGCCGGCGGCTGTTGCAGCCGGGCCACGCCGGAGAACTTTCAACCCCGATTCCCGTTCACAACCCCCGTGCGAAGGGATGCGGCCGGCCGCGCTTGCGGCTAAATTGAGGCGCTTGGCCGGCATCAGAGCACCATCTGAATCCTCGCCCAGAAGGCGACACGGTTCTGCGCAACACGCTCTGAGCGGCCGGATCATGGGTCCCGGACATGCTCAGACAGCTCTTCGCGCCACAGCTCATCGGCCTTTATATCCTGATCGGGGCCACCATCTACGTCCATTTCCGCGGCAAGCAGCGGCTGCGCTTCGCCCGCCAGCTCGGCGACCACTCCACCTATCTCGCCCCCTACAACGTGCTGATGTATGCCGGCTCGGCGGTGCCGAACACGCCGGTCATTCCGGTCGAGCAGTTTCCTGAGCTGCAGAAGCTCACCGACAACTGGCAGGAGATCCGCGAGGAGGCGCTGCGGCTGTTCGACGAAGGCTTCATCCGCGCCGCCGCCGCCAACAACGATTGGGGCTTCTACTCGTTCTTCAAGAGCGGCTGGAAGCGCTTCTATCTGAAATGGTACGACGACTTCCTGCCGTCGGCGCGCACGCTGTGCCCGAAGACGGTGGAGCTGCTCGACTCCATTCCCAACGTGCACGGCGCGATGTTCGCGATGCTGCCGCCCGGCGGCAAGCTCGGCGCCCACCGCGATCCCTTCGCCGGCTCGCTGCGCTATCACTTGGGGCTCGTCACGCCGAACTCCGACAAGTGCCGAATCCTGGTCGACGGCGTGCCCTGCGTCTGGCGCGACGGCGAGGCCTTCATGTTCGACGAGACCTTCATCCACAGCGCCGAGAACGCCACCGACGTCAACCGCATCATCCTGTTCTGCGACGTCGAGCGCCCGATGAAGCTCGGCTTCATCGCGGCGATCAACCGCTGGGTCAGCCACCACATCGTCAAGGCCTCGGCGACGCAGAACGTCGAGGGCGAGCACGTCGGCGTGCTGAACAAGGTGTTCGGCAAGCTGTATGAGTTTCACCTCGCCACGCGCAAGGTGAAGGCGTGGAACAGGACAGTGTACTATGCGGCGAAGTACACGCTGACGGTGGCGGTCGTCGGCGCGATCGTGGTGTCGGCGTTTCGGTGAGATTGGAATGGAGTAGGGCGGATTAGCGGAGCGTAATCCGCGGTTCTTTGCTCGCGGAAGCGCGGCGGATTACGCCTTCGGCTAATCCGCCCTACGCTTGCTGCAAGAATTTCTGCACGTACCGATCTTGGAAGGAGGCGACGCGGATAGAAGGTGAGAACGAGCAGCCGAGTGTGTTAGTAGGCACGGTCGCGGGAGTTTCTGCACGAATCGTCTATTCGTAAATTTTGGCCGCGATCAGCATCTCGGCCACTGTCTTCCAACTCGGCGAATTCGGTATGGGCAGCTGCAAATTTTTGTAGTAGCCATTCATGGCGTGCACCCAGGCTGCCATCGCTTCAAGGAAGCTGTCGAGCGTCGGATTTTCCCAATCTTCTTGGTTCTCCGCTAGATCATGTCGGAGTGCTTCGATAAACCTGACGAGGTCCTCGCGCGAGCTGATCGTTTCAATTTGCTGGGTCAGGTCCATTTTGTCGTTCATCGCCGGATGACGTTGCATTCGAAATATGTCTGGGGTTGTAACATTGTCTCTCCCAGATCTCATTCCGGGCTATCGCGTCGGCATGGCGAAGCGCTCCTGTACGCTCGGTCTGCCTGATCGTCGGGCAAATCACACCCGGCATACGAAATCCTGTCAAGTTCTTCTGAAAAACATAAATCATCTTGCCGCTTCCTCAAATCAGCATTATGGTCCGCGCCATCTCGTTGCACGGTAGGGGACGGTTCGCGGTCGTCACGGACGTTGGCAGCGGGGAGCGGTGGACGCGGGGTGGCGGCGTGTGTGAGCACGGACGAACGCTGGCCTCGCGGACGGTGAAGGCGTGTGGTTCTGATACTCCGACGCTAGTATCAACGTTGCGACAAAGCTTCGCTTTGCGCAGCGGATGGTGGCCAGAAAGCCCGGCGCACCAGGAAGAGCGCGCTATAGCCTGTTAAAACCATCGCGCGGGGAGGGCCGGGTGTGTTCGGCCAGACCTGTGGTGACTGCCGCCTGCTTTTTTCTGCAGGCGGGCCATGGGCGCGGCCAGCGCCCGGCCTTCCCTGCGCCCTCCATCTGGAGAGGGCGGGAATTGGAGCATAGCTCGGGCGCGGGATGCGTCGCGAGGCGGCGGATGCTCGTCCCGGATCGACGCGATGCTGTTTGAGATTGTGGATCAGTGTGGCCGCGAGGTCGGTGCTCACCCTCCCCTGGAGGGGGAGGGTCGATCGCGCGCGAAGCGGGCGAGCGGGGTGGGGTGATCTCTCCGCGGGGCCGGTGCCAGAGGAGAGATCACCCCACCCCGCCTCACGGTTCGCTTCGCTCTCCGCGAGGCGACCCTCCCCCTCCAGGGGAGGGTGGGGACCGGCGTTTGGTGAAGCAGACGGCTCGCAACTTGAAACGAGGAAGGCCGCCCGAGGCGGCCTTCTAGAAACGAAGCTCAACTGCCGTGCGAGCGGCTTACTTCGCCGCGGGCCCGATCGAGACCTTCAGCGTGCCAACGCCGTCGACGCCGCATTCGATCGTGTCACCCGGCACGATCGCGGCGACGCCGGCAGGCGTGCCGGTCATGATGATGTCGCCGGCGGCGAGCTCGACCTGCTGGGACAGCTTCCAGATGATCTCCGGCACGTTCCAGATCAGCTCGGAGAGGTCGCCGGTCTGGCGCTCGGTGCCGTTGACCGACAGCCAGATCTTGCCCTTCGCCGGGTGGCCGATCTTGGACGCGGGCACCACCGCGGAGCAGGGGGCGGAATGGTCGAAGGATTTGCCGACCTCCCAGGGGCGCTGCATCTTGCGGGAGGCGAGCTGCAGGTCGCGGCGGGTGAGGTCGATGCCGACGGCGTAGCCGTAGACGTGGTCGAGCGCCTTGTCGGTCGGAATGTTCAGGCCGCCGCTCTTCATCGCGACCACCAGCTCGACCTCGTGATGCATGTCCTGGGTCAGCGGCGGGTAGGGGATGACGGCGCCGTCCGGCTCCAGCATGTCGGCGTGCTTGGCGAAGAAGAACGGCGGATCGCGCTCGTCATTGCCCATCTCGCGGATGTGCTCGAGATAGTTGCGGCCGACGCACCAGATGCGGCGAACGGGGAAGACGCCGGCTTCGCCGACGACGGGCAGCGATGGTTGCGGCAGGGCCGGGATGACGGTGGTGGCGCTCATGACAGGATCTCGGTGCGGTGGGACGGACGATCAGGACGTCGCGGTCATGGGGATCACGTTCGGCCCCATGTCGCGCTGTTGCAGGCGGAAGAACGAAGCATAGCGGCCGCCACGGCGCAACAGATCGTCATGCCGGCCCCGCTCGACGATCTCGCCCGCCTCGACCACCAGGATGGCGTTGGCGTTCATGATGGTATGCAGGCGATGCGCGATGACGATGGTGGTGCGGTTCTGGCAGAGATGCTCGATCGCCTCCTGCACCTGGCGCTCGGACTCCGAATCCAGCGCCGCGGTGGCCTCGTCGAGCAGGATGATCGGCGCGTTGCGGATCAGCGCGCGGGCGACCGCGATGCGCTGGCGCTGGCCGCCGGAGAGCTGCGTGCCGTGCTCGCCGACCGGCGTGTCGTAGCCGAGCGGGAAGCTCATGATGAAGTCGTGGGCGCAGGCGGCCTTCGCCGCCTCGATGATCTCGGCCTCGGTCGCGCCCGGCTTGCCGAAGGCGATGTTGGCGCGGATGCTATCGCGGAACAGATAGACGTCCTGGCCGACATAGGCGGCCTGCTCGCGCAAGCTACGGCGCGACACTTGAGAGATCGACTGGCCGTCGATCATGATGTCGCCTTCAGTCGCCTCGTAGAACCGCAGCAGCAGCGCCAGCACCGTCGACTTGCCGCCGCCCGACGGGCCGACCAGCGCGGTGACCTTGCCGGGCTCGGCGACGAAGCTCATGCGGTTGAGCACGGGCTCGTTGTCGCGATAGGCGAAGGAGACGTCGCGCAGCTCGATTTTCGCCTGGGTCAGCTTCAGCGCCGGCTTGTCGTCGTCGGGCTGCTCGCTCGCCGGGCTGTCGACCACTTCCAGCAGCATGCGGGCGCCGACGAGCTGGCTGTTGAGGTCGATGTTGAGCCGCGCCAGACGCTTGGCCGGCTCGGTCGCCATCAGGAAGGCGATCATGAAGGAGAAGAATTGGCCCGGCGTGGCGTCGAGCGCGACCACGGAATAGCCGGCATACATCAGACAGCCGGCGACGGCGAAGCCGCCGAGCATCTCCATCAGCGGATTGGAGCGGTTCGACACCCGCGCCATCTTGTTGGAATTTTGCTCGACCGCCGCGATGTTCGCATCGATGCGCGCCCGCATCGTGTCCTCGAGCGTGAACGCCTTGACGGTGCGGATACCCTGCAGCGATTCCTGCATCGTCTCCAGGATGTCGGCATTGCCGGTGAACTGGCTGTAGGCGAGGCCCTTGATCCGCTTGACCAGCTTGCGCAGCACGAGCATCGCCGGCGGGACCACGAGCAGGCCGAGCAGCGACATCCAGGGATCCTGCATGACCATCACGCCGATCATGGCGATCAGGGTCACGAGATCGCGCCCGACGGCGTTGATCAGCATGTTGAGGATGTCGGTGATCGACTTGGCGCCGGCGGTGAGCCGCGCCAGGAACTCCGACGAATGGCGCTCGGAGAAGAAGCCGACGCTCTCGTTCATCAGTTTGGCGAACAGCTGCCGCTGATTGTTGGCGAGGATGGCGTTGGAGATCTTCGACAGGATGACGGCGTAGCCGTAGGTGGTCACGCCCTTGACGAACAGCAGCAGCACAGTGACGCCGGAGAGCACGACGATGCCGGGGATGCTCTTCTCGACATAGGCCTTGTTGATGACCTGGCCGAGAACGTAGGTCGCTGCGGCGCTCGCGCCGGCCGCCACCGCCATCAGCGCGAACGCGGTGAGGTAGCGGCGCCAGTAGATGATGCCCTGTTCCATCACAAGGCGGCGGATCAGGATCGCGGCGCCATAGGGATCGTCGGTGATCTTCTTCGGAAAGTCGGCCATTCTGGTCCCTGGCCGCCGGGGCAAATCGCCGGGCGGACAAGAGTGCTTGCCCGCTCGGGGCGGCTTTTTCAAGCCCCTCGCATCCCGCTTAAGTCGTTGATTCTAGGCCGAGGCCCGCTGCAGCGCGCCGCTGTGGCGTTCCAGGAACAGTTTCTCCTCCCAGGCCAGCGCATGGGCGGCGATCGTTTCCAGATCGTCATAGGTCGGGGTCCAGTCGAGCAGCGCCTTCAAACGGCTGGTGTCGGCGACCATGCTCATGATGTCGCCGGGGCGGCGCGGCGCGTATTGGACGGGAATGGCGCGGCCGGAGACGCTCCGGACGGCCTCGATGGTCTCGAGCACGGAATAGCCGCGGCCGTACCCACAATTCAGCGTGACCGAGCTGCCGCCGGCGCGCAGATAGGACAGCGCGGAGCGGTGCACCTGGGCGAGATCGCAGACATGGATGAAATCGCGGATGCAGGTGCCGTCGGGCGTCGGATAGTCGGTGCCGAAGACGTCGATCTTGGCGCGCTGGCCGGTCGCGACCTCCATCGCGATCTTCATCAGATGCGTCGCGCCGACGGTGGCAAGCCCGGTGCGTCCGAACGGGTCGGCGCCGGCGACGTTGAAGTAGCGCAGCACCACGTAGTTGAGGTCATGCGCCGAGGCCACGTCGTGCAGCATGATCTCGGCCATCAGCTTCGAGGTGCCATAGGGCGAGGTCGGACGGGTCGGCGCGCTCTCGGGCACCGGCACCTCGTCCGGATTGCCGTAGACGGCCGCCGTCGAGGAGAACACGAAGCGGCTGACGCCGCGCGCGACCGCCGCATTCAGCAGGCTGCGCGTGGTCATCGTGTTGTTGCGGTAGTAGAGCAGCGGATCGCGCACCGATTCCGGCACCACGACCGAGCCCGCCAGATGGATGATGCTGTCGACGCCGTGCTGGCTGATGACGCCGTCCACGAGGTTCTCGTCGCCGGCATCGCCGATGAACAGCGGCACGCTGTCCGGGACGAAGGCGGAAAAGCCGGTCGAGAGATTGTCGATCACCACGACGCTTTCGCCGGCTTCCGCCAGCGCGAGCACCATGTGGCTGCCGATATAGCCGGCGCCGCCGGTCACGAGCACGGTCATTGTTTGACGCGATCCCTGTTTGTTTTGCCGCAGACTAACGCCCGCGAAATGAAGGACCTGTTGCGTGCATAGCGAACTGGCGACGATGCTTAATGTTGCGTATAGGGAACCGCTGCAATTGGAGTTGTGTGTGCAAGCCGAGCCGTTTTCCGCCGCAAATCTCGACGTGATCGTGCCGAACCTGCACCGGCGCTATTCCGGCGTGACGGCGACCAACCGGATGGTGGCGCCGAAGCTGGCGCAGCGCGTGCGCGCCGCCTGGCTCGGCTCCTACGCGCCGGAGGGGATTGCGCGGATCGGCGCGGCCGATCTGTTCAAGCTGTGGGGCCGGCGGCGGCCGCTGATCTGGCACGCGCGGCGCAACGACGAGATGATCGTCGGCGTGATCATACGCGCGCTCGGCTGGCCGTTCAAGCTGGTGTTCACCTCGGCCGCGCAGCGCCATCACAGCTGGATCACGCGCTGGCTGATCCGCCGCATGGACGCGATCATCGCCACCAGCGACATCTCGGCGTCCTATCTGAAACGCGAGGCGACGGTGGTGACGCATGGCGTCGACACCGAAGTTTATTCGCCGCCCACGGATCGTGCCGCGGCCTTCGCCGAGAGCGGACTGCCGGGCAAGTACGCCATCGGCTGCTTCGGCCGCGTCCGCGCGCAGAAGGGCAGCGACGTGTTCGTCGCCGCGATGTGCCGGCTGCTGCCGCGTTATCCGGATTTTTCCGCCGTGCTGGTCGGCGCGGTGACGCCCGAGCAGATGCCGTTCGCGAGCGAGCTGAAGAAGCAGATCGCCGCCGCGGGGCTGGAGCAGCGGATCGTCATCACCGGCGAGCTCGACATCGCCGACGTGCAGCGCTGGTACCAGCGTCTCACGATCTACGCCTTCACCTCGCGCAACGAAGGCTTTGGTCTCACCTTGATCGAGGCGATGGCGGCAGGAGCCGCTCTGGTCGCGGCGCGCGCAGGTGCTGCGGAGATCGTGGTCGAGGACGGCATCACCGGCGTGCTGGTGCCGCCGGGCGACGTTGATGCAATGGTCGCCGCGCTCGAGCCGCTGATGCACGATCCAGCGGCGGCGCACGCGATGGGGGAGCGGCGCGGCAGCGCGTGGTGGAGAGGTTCAGCCTCGAGGCCGAGGCCGACAAGATCGCCGCCGTCTATCGGGGACTGGTCTGAGCGATGACCTCGGCGACGAACGCATCGAGATCGCCGCCGGCGAACAGGAAGCCGGGCAGGCCGGCGGCTTCGGCGGCGGCGATGTCGGAGGCGCGGTCGCCGATCACGAAGCTGCCCTCGCGCCGGATGGGCCAATGCTGCATCAGGTCGAGGATCATGCCTGGCGCCGGCTTGCGCCAGGGATGCTCGCGCAGATATTGCTCGACCGAGCCTTCGGTGTGGTAGGGGCAGTAGCGGATGTCGTCGATCACAGCCCCCTGCGCCGCGAGATCGGCCCGCATCCAGTCGTGCAGGCTGAGCACGTCATCCTCCGAGAACAGCCCGCGCGCCACGCCGGACTGGTTGGTGAAGAGGAAGACGTGATAGCCGGCGTCATTGAGGCGCCTGATCGCCTGCGCCACATTCGGCATCCAGCGGATGCGCTCGGGCGAGCCGATGTAGTTGTCGTCGTGATTGATGACGCCGTCGCGGTCGAGAAACGCCGCCGGCTTGAGCTGAGCGGTCGTCATCTAGTCCTCGTCCTGCATCAGCGCGGCCTCGATCACCTCGCAGATGCCATGCGCCGTCGCGAGATGAATCTGCTGGATCAGCGGCGTGTCGTCGCTCGGCGCCACCAGCAGCTCGTCGCACAATTCGCCCATCGCGAGTCCCTTGGCACCAGTAAGGCCGACGGTGCTCAGTCCGCGCTCGCGCGCCTTGCGCAGCGCGTTGAGGATGCTCGGCGAGCGGCCGGAGGTCGAGATCGCCAGCAGCACGTCGCCGGACATGCCGAGCCCTTCGACCTGGCGGGCGAAGACGTGATCGAAACCGTAATCGTTGCCGATCGCGGTCAGCGCCGAGGTGTCGGTGGTCAGCGCGATCGCCGCATAGGCCGGCCGTTCCTGCCTGTAGCGGCCGACGATCTCGGCCGCGATGTGCTGGGCATCCGCCGCGCTGCCGCCATTGCCGACGATCAGGAGCTTGTGGCCGCCGCGGAGCGCCGCGATGATCGTCGCAGCGATCCGCCCGGCACTTGCGAGCATCGCCGCATCGTCGGCCGCGCGCTCCATGGCGGCGCGGGAGCGAGCGAGATGGCTGGCGATCGGGTCGGGTGCGCGGGTCACGGTGGCGGCTCGGGTTGCGTCAGGGCCGGTGTATGGGGCGCGGTGCCGCTTCGCAAGCTAGTGCGCGACCGGTATCGCCGCGTCGGCAAGGACCTGCTGGGCGATGGCGGCGACATCGGTCGCCGGAATATCGCGCATGCAGCGGTGGTCGTTCATCCGGCAGACCGGACGGTGACAGGGCTGGCAGGGGACCTGTGTCCTGGTCTGGACCGTCGCCGCGAGGCCGTTCAGCGGCGCCCAATGGTACGGGCTGGTCGGGCCGAAGATGCCCATGGTCGGCGTCCCCAGCGCCGCGGCGATGTGCATGAGCCCCGAATCATTGGAGATTGCGACGCTGGCCGCCGCCATGGCCAGAATGCCGTTACGCAGGTCGGTTCCGGTCAGGTCGCGGACGGCAGGGCCGCCGGTGGCGACGATCTCGGCGGCGAGCGCCTTCTCGCCGGGCCCGCCGACCACCCAGACGTCGAGGCCGGCCTCGCGCAGCAGCCGAGCCGCCTCGCCGTAATAGGGCCAGCGCTTGGCGGCGCCTACCGACCCCGGCGCCAGCGCCACGGCGGGCCGGTTCCCCAGGCCGGTGGCCTCGCGCCAGCGGGCGACCTCCTCCGGCGGCACGCGCAGCTGCGGGACCGGCCATTCCGACGGCAGCGGCGCCCGGTCGGGCAGGGCGAGTGCGGCATTCTTATCGATGAAGCGGGGCAGCGCCTTCTCGCCCCAGCGCCAGCGGTTGAGCAGGCCGAAGCGAACCTCGCCGACGAAGCCCACCCGCTCGGGGATGCCGGCCAGCGCCGGCGCCAGCGCCGATTTCCAGGTTCGCGGCATCACCAGGGCGGTCCGATAGTGACGTTCGCGCAACATCGCGGCGAGCTGCCATTGCCGGCCGAGCGCCAGCCGGCTGCGCGGCAGGTCCCAGACGATGCCGGCGCGGACGCCGGGCATGTAATCGACCAGCGGCGCGCACAGCGACGTCACCAGCAGGTCGACCGGCCGGTTCGGCCAGCGCTCCTTGAGCACCCGCACAACGGTGTGGCCGCGCACGAAATCGCCGATCCACATATAGGGGATGATCAGGATCGGGCTGGTGTCCGTCGCGTCCACCTCGATCTTGGCCGAATTCAAATTCATTCTTTGACTGCCTGGCTCCGGCGCGCTGGTAGCCGCTCGGCCGCGACAGGTAAAGTGCGCCGAGCGAGCCATCACCAAAGCGCTTACACTTTGCCGTCGCATGCGCTACGCGAGGGCCGGGGTTCAGGATCAGGACGGGTTGCTGAATGTTGCTGGTGACCGGCGGCGCTGGGTTTATCGGATCGAATCTGGTTGCGGCGTTGAACGATGCGGGCCGGACCGATGTCGTCGTCTGCGACACGCTCGGCAGCGAGGGCAAGTGGCGCAACCTCGCCAAGCGGCAACTGGCCGACGTCGTGCCGCCATCCGATCTGGACGCCTGGCTGAAGGGCCGTCGGCTCGAGGCCGTCCTGCACATGGGCGCGATCTCTGCGACCACGGTGGTCGACGGCGATCTCGTGATGGAGCGCAACTTCCGCAGTTCCTTGCGCCTGCTCGACTGGTGTACGGCGAACACCACGCCGTTCATCTACGCCTCCTCGGCGGCGACCTATGGCGACGGCGCGCAGGGCTTCGCCGATGATCCGTCGCTCACCGCGCTGAAGACGCTGCGGCCGATGAATCTCTATGGCTGGAGCAAGCATCTGTTAGACATGGCGGTCGCTGCGCGCGCCGAGCGCGGCGAAAGGCTGCCGCCGCAATATGCCGGGTTGAAGTTCTTCAACGTGTTCGGTCCCAACGAGTACCACAAGGGATCGATGATGAGCGTGCTGACCCGCCGCTTCGACGACATCAAGGCCGGGCACACCCTGCAGCTGTTCAAGTCGCACCGCGAAGGCATCGCCGACGGCGACCAGCGCCGCGACTTCATCTATGTCGACGACGTCGTCCGCGTGATGCTGTGGCTGTTGGGCTCTCCCTCCGTCTCGGGCCTGTTCAACGTCGGCACGGGCCAGGCGCGCAGCTTCAAGGACATGATGCTGGCGGCCTATGCCACGCTCGGTGCGACGCCGCGGATCGAGTACATCGACATGCCCGAAGCGATTCGCGGCAGCTACCAGTATTTCACCCAGAGCAAGGTCGACCGGCTGTTGGCGGCCGGCTACAACGGCGGCTTCACGGCACTTGAGGATGCGGTCGCCGGCTATGTCCGAGACTATCTCGATTCCGCCGACCGCTTCCGCTAGACGATCTGGTTCCGACCACTCACCGAGACTGCCGCTGATGTTCGACTTTGACGATCTCTCGCAAGCGATCGCCCGCCAGACGGTGCTGTGCATCGGCGACCTCATGCTGGACGAGTTCGTCTATGGCGAGGTGTCGCGGATTTCCCCCGAGGCGCCGGCGCCGGTGATCGCGGTCCGGCGCAGCGAGACCAATATTGGCGGCGCCGGCAACGTCGCGCGCAACATTGCCGCGCTCGGTGCGCGCTGCATCTTTGTCGGCCTTGTCGGGCAGGATGCGGCCGGCAACCAGCTCGAGGCCGAGCTCGCCAGGGAGGCCGGCATCGAGAGCGTGCTGGTGCGCGATGCCTCGCGCCCGACGACGCGCAAGGTACGCTTCGTCTCCGAGCATTTCTCCACCCACATGCTGCGCGCCGACTGGGAGCGCGCCGCACCGGCGGCCGGCGACGTCGAGCAGAAGCTGATCGAGGCCATCCTGCCGCTGATCGCGCGGGCCGACATCGTGCTGCTGTCGGACTACGCCAAGGGCGTGCTCACGGCGCGCGTGCTGCGCAACGTGATCGACGCGACGCGCAAGGCCGGCAAGCGCGTCATCGTGGATCCCAAGAGCGCCAATCTCGCGATCTATCGCGGCGCGAGCGTGCTGACGCCGAACCGCAAGGAGTTTTCGGAAGCGACCCGCAGCCGGGCCGAGACCGAGCAGGAGATCGCCGCGGCCGCGCAGGATGCGATCTACCTCGCCGACTGCGAGGCGATCCTGGTGACGCAGAGCGAGCGCGGCATGACCCTGGTCCCGCGCGAGGGCGATCCGGTTCACGTGCCGGCCTATCCCGTGAAGGTGCGCGACGTCTCCGGCGCCGGCGACACGGTCGTGGCCGTGCTCGCCGCGACGCTCGCTGCCGGCGCCGCCTGGGAGGATTCGTTGCGGATGGCGAGCGCCGCGGCGGCGGTGGCCGTCAGCAAGCAGGGCACCGCCAGCGTGACAGCGGCCGAACTGCGCCGGAAGATCCTGCCGCATGCCTACCGTGCCGCTGAGGAGAAGATCATAGAGAGCGACGAGGAACTCGCCGCCCGTGTCGAGGGGTGGCGGGGAGAGGGCCTCCGCGTCGGCTTCACCAATGGCTGCTTCGACATTCTGCATCCCGGCCACGTCAAGGTGCTGACCGCGGCGCGCGCCGCCTGCGACCGTCTCGTGGTCGGTCTGAACAGCGATGCCTCCGTCAAGCGGCTGAAGGGCGAGAGCCGGCCCGTGCAGGACGAGCGCGCGCGCGCCGAGGTGCTGGCCGCGCTCGAGGCGGTGGACCTCGTCGCCATTTTCACCGAGGACACGCCGCTCCGCTTGATCGAGCTGGTCCGGCCAAGCGTCCTGGTCAAGGGCGGCGACTATACACGCGAGCAGGTAGTGGGACACGAGGTCGTCGAGGCCTCCGGCGGCGAGGTGATCCTGATCGACATCCTGAAAGGGCACAGCACGACCGCGCTGGTCGATCGCGCCCGGAGCGAGGCGCGATGAGCACGCTGGCAGGTCATCCCGGCCCGGCGCTGCTGGCGCGCCGCTGGCGCGATCCCGCGGCTTGGCGGACGACGGTCGATGTCGTGGCCATTCTGCTGGCGGCCTCGCTGCCGTGGTCGACCTCGCTGGTGTCGATCCTCGGCGTCGTCATGCTGATCACGATGCTGCCGTTTCTCGATGTCGAACGCCTGCTGCAGATACTGAAGCGGCCGATCTCGCTGGCGCCGATCGCGCTGTTCCTGCTGGCGCTGGTGGGAACGCTGTGGTCGGACGTGGCGTGGGGCGCGCGGTTCTACGCGGTGGGACCTGCGGCGAAGCTTCTGGTGCTGCCCGCGCTGCTCTACCATTTCCAGCGGTCGGAGCGCGGCCTGTGGGTCTTCACGGCGTTTCTCGCCTCCTGCGTGCTGATGGTCGTGGTGTCGACCGCGGTCGCGTTCAACCCTGCGCTCGCGCTCAAGGCCAATGCCGATCGCGGCATCTTCGTCAAGAACTACATCGACCAGGGCCAGGAGTTCTCGCTCTGCGCGGTGGCGCTGGCCTATCCGATCGCCCAATTGCTGCGCGCCCGCCGCTTCGCGCCGGCCGGCCTGCTCACCGCGATCATGATCGCGTTCCTTGCCAACATGATCTTCATCGTGGTCTCGCGCACCGCGTTGGTCACGATCCCGATCCTGCTTGCGGTGTTCGGACTGATCCATCTGAAATGGCGCGCCAACCTGCTGATTGCGGCCGTTGCCCTTGGGCTGGGCCTCGCGGCATGGACCGTGTCCCCGCAATTGCAGGGCAAGGTGGCGACGTTCACGAGCCAATATCAGGACTACAGGAACGATCGCGCCGTGACGTCGATCGGTGAGCGGCTCGAGTTCTGGCGCAAGTCATTGCGGTTCTTGGCCGACGCGCCGCTGATCGGACACGGCTCGGGGTCGACGCGTCATTTGTTCGAGCTGGCCGCGAGCGGGTCGCCCGACCTCTCCTCGAGTCAGGTCGTCGGCAACCCGCACAACCAGACGCTCTACGTCGCGATCCAATGGGGGCGCTCGGGATCGTGATACTCTACGCGATGTGGGCCGTGCATCTCCTGCTGTTCCGCGGCGACGGGCTCGTGCCCTGGATCGGGCTGCTCGTGGTGGTGCAGAACATCTTCACCTCGCTGTTCAACTCCCACATCTTCGATTTCCACGAGGGGTGGATGTATGTGATCGGCGTCGGCGTGGCCGGCGGCATGGTGCTGCGATCGAGGATGGAACCCGATGCGGAGCCGGTCGCAGCATGACGCGCCTCTCGCAACTCACCTCCCGAAACCTGCTGATCGCCGCGCATGACCTCCTGGTCAGCGTCGTCGCGCTGTTCGCGGCGTTCTATATCCGCTTCGAAGGCGCCAGCACCTTCTGGGAGCGGGTGCCGCTGCTCTTGCAGATCCTGCCGTACTTCATCGCCTTCAGCTTCGTCGTCTTCTACTTCTCGAACCTTCTGACGACGAAATGGCGGTTCATCTCGCTGCCGGACGCGCTGAACATCGTGCGGGTCGCGACCGTGCTGACGCTGGCGCTGTTGGTTCTCGACTACATCATCGTCGCGCCGAACGTCCGCGGCACCTTCTTCTTCGGCAAGCTCACGATCATTCTCTATTGGTTCCTGGAGATCTTTGCGCTGAGCGCGCTGCGTTTCGCCTATCGCTACTTCCGCTACACGCGGGTGCGACGGCACGCGCGGTCCGAGGACGCTGCTCCCGCACTCCTGATCGGCCGTGCAGCCGACGCCGAGGTCGTGCTGCGCGGCATCGAGAGCGGTGCGGTCAAGCGGATCTGGCCGATCGGCATCCTCTCGCCGTCGACCGCCGATCGCGGCCAGCTGATCCGCGGCGTTCCCGTGCTCGGCGGCATCGATGACGTCGAGGACGTCGCCGCTGATTTCGCCCGGCGTGAGCGGCCGATCGCGCGCGCGCTGATGATGCCGACCGCGTTCGAGCCCGACTGCCATCCCGAGACCTTCCTGATGCGCGCGCGCCGGCTGCGGCTGATCGTCAGCCGCCTGCCGTCGCTGGAGAGCGGCGATGCGCCCCGGCTGGCGCCGGTCGCAGTCGAGGACCTCCTGCTGCGGCCGAGCGAGAAGATCGATTACGGCCGGCTGGAAACGCTGGTGCGGGGCAAGGCGGTCGTCGTGACCGGCGGCGGCGGTTCGATCGGGGCCGAGATCTGCCAGCGCGTCGTGGCGTTCGGTGCGGCACGGCTGCTCATTCTGGAGAATTCCGAGCCGGCGCTCTATGCGATCACCGAGGCGCTCGCTGCCGATCCCGAGGCGAACGTCGCTGTCGAGGGGCGCATCGCCGACATCCGCGATCGCGATCGGGTGTTCGCGTTGGTTGGCGAGTTCAAGCCGGATCTGGTGTTCCACGCCGCGGCGCTGAAGCATGTGCCGATCCTCGAGCGCGACTGGAGCGAGGGCGTCAAGACCAACATCTTCGGCTCGATCAACGTGGCCGATGCCGCGGTGGCCTCAGGCGCCGAAGCCATGGTGATGATCTCCACCGACAAGGCGATCGAGCCGGTCTCGATGCTCGGTCTCACCAAGCGATTTGCCGAGATGTACTGCCAGGCGCTGGATCGCCAGCTCGCCGAGCGGCCGGCGGGCCGGCCGCCGATGCGGCTGATCTCGGTGCGGTTCGGCAACGTGCTGGCGTCCAACGGCTCGGTGGTGCCGAAGTTCAAGGCGCAGATCGAGGCGGGCGGCCCCGTCACCGTGACGCATCCGGACATGGTGCGCTACTTCATGACCATCCGCGAGGCCTGCGATCTCGTGATCACGGCGGCCTCGCATGCGCTGGCGCCGCAGCGCCCGGATGTCTCGGTCTATGTGCTGAACATGGGGCAGCCGGTCCGAATCGTCGAGCTGGCCGAGCGCATGATTCGTCTGTCCGGCCTGCAGCCGGGCTACGACGTCGAGATCGTGTTCACGGGCATCCGGCCCGGCGAGCGCCTCAACGAGATCCTGTTTGCCAGCGAGGAGCCGCCGGTCGAGATCGGCGTCGCCGGCATCATGGCCGCGAACCCGAACGAGCCGCCGATGCCGACGCTGAAGGCCTGGATCGCGGCGCTCGATCAGGCGATCACGCGCAATGATCCGGTGACGATCAAGTCGGTGCTGAAGGATGCGGTGCCAGAGTTCGGATCAAGCGCGGCCTGAGTCTTCAATGGCGCCGCCGCGAGAAGCGGCTCAGCACCCAGGTGACGGCGCCGAGACCGAAGACGAGCAGGATCGCATCGGCCGTTATGGAATGCTGCGCGACCGAGATGGCCGCAAGCGTCGCAAGCACGACATTGAGGATGAACACCTCGCCGACGACGCGCGAGACGGTGAAGCCGTTATCGGTGGCCTGTTGATAGAAATGCGTGCGGTGCGCCGCCCAGAACGGCTCGCGCCGTGCCATCCGCCGCAACAGGGTGAAAGTGGCATCGACGAGATAATACAGCGGCAGCAGCAGCGCCGCTGCAACGTATCCCTGCCAGGCAAGATGGAGCAGGCTCCAGCCGAGCAGCAGCCCGATCGGCAGGCTGCCGACATCGCCGAGAAAGACCTTTGCGACAGGACGGTTGAAGGGCGCAAAGCCGAGCATGGCGCCACCCAGCGCCGCAGCGATGGCGGTCGCCGGCCAGGGCAGCTCACCGGAGATGCCAAACAGGACGAGCGCCGCCGTGA
Source organism: Bradyrhizobium oligotrophicum (assembly GCA_050641875.1). Lineage (GTDB taxonomy): Bacteria > Pseudomonadota > Alphaproteobacteria > Rhizobiales > Xanthobacteraceae > Bradyrhizobium > Bradyrhizobium oligotrophicum_B. The sequence goes on along the minus strand of CP192619.1, from coordinate 109,604 downwards.
TCGGCACCGCCTCGGCCACGGTCATCAAATCGAGCCCGTCCATGAAGTTGACGAGGTTGACGAACCACAGGCCGGCGATCAGCAGCAGCGTGCGCTCGACCGCTAGCGGGATCGGAAACAGCCTGAGATCGTCAGGCGCGATGAATACGACGAGGCCAACGGCCAATCCCTGCAGGATCAAGCGGGGCAGCACCGGGATCGGCCTGATGTCGTCGACCAAGCCGACCAGGGCCAGCATCGGCACGGCGATGAACAGCATCAGCAGCGGCGCGAAACCGGCCACGGAGGCGAACGCGCCGCCGACCACGAGCGTGGCGCCGATCACGGCAATGCCGGCGCCCTGCGGCGTCGGGATCTTGTGCGACGAGCGTGCGTTCGGCCGCGCCAGCGCGTAGCGCTGCAGCAGCGGACGCAACAGCACGATCAGGATGGCGCACATCGCGGCCGCAAGCACGGCGATGGCGGCGAGCACTGCTGCGGGACTTGCGATCATCCGCGCATATCCGCGGCCGAGGTGAGGCGGTCATAAAGTGCGACCACCGAGCGGCCGATGATTCTGGCCGAGAGCTTGTCCTCGACCAGTTGACGGGCCGCCGCGCCGTAACTTGCGCGCAGCTCGGGCGAGGTCGCCAGCTGCGCCATCGCCTGCGCGAGCGCCGTCGGATCCTCGACCGGCACGGTGAGCCCGGTCTGGTCGTGGATCGCAATCTCGCGGCAACCTGGTGCATCGGTGGAGATCAGCGGCCGGCCGCAGGCGGCGGCCTCCAGCAGGCTGACTGGAAGTCCTTCGCGATGCGACGGCAGCACGGCGACGTGGCAGCGGCGCCAGAGCTCGGTGATGTCCTTGATCTGGCCGAGCAGGGTGATGCCGGGTTCGTTCCGCCATGCCTCGACCTCCTCGGCGGAGACCGAGGCAGGATTGGCCGGATCAGGCGAGCCGGCGATCAGCAACCGGTCGTCGCGGCCCTGCCGGCGCAGCATGCGGTGCGCAGCGACCAGGGCGCGGACGCCCTTGTCGGTGAGCAGCCGTCCTGCGAAGCCGAAGGTGATCGGCCCGTCCGGTTCTGGCAGCGGCTGGAAGCGGTCGGTGTCGACGCCCGAGCCCGGGATCAACGTGATCTTGTCTCCCCGGACGCCCATGGCTTGAAGCGCCTCGCGATCGTCCGGATTCTGCACCAGCACGCAGCTCGGTGTCCGGTTCATGAGCCGCGGCAGCAGCCACAGCAGGCCCTGCTTGAGCAGTCGCGAGCGCCAGCTCGCCGAGGTGAAGACATAGCCGAGGCCGGTCATCGCGTTGACCACGGGAGTGGCGCGGCCGAGCGCGGCGAGCGATCCGAGCACGCTCGACTGCAGCCCGGAATGATGCACCACGTCGGGGCTGATCGTAGCCTCGACGGCGCGGATCGCGCGGATCGTGGGCAGGGCGGACGACGGCGACAGCCCGCCGCGCTGGAACGGGATCGGATGCAGCACGAACCGCTCGGCGGCGATCGCGGCGGCGCCGGCATTGACGTTGGTCGCGACATGCACCTCGTAGCCGGCCTCTCGCGCCGCGCGCGCCATCGGCAGGCGATGCATCAGGAAGGCGTAATCCTCGTTGGCCACGTAGAGCAGGCGGCGCGGCGAAGCGGAGCGGGGCGGGGACATCAAACTCACGGTCTCGGACGGTCGAAGCGCCGTATAGGCCAAGAGCGGTCCTCGCGCGAGCCGTTATCTGTCCTGTGACGGGCGGAAAACCGCCCGCCGGGCACCCTTCGCCCCCCGAACGGCGGAGACCACGCCTCGAATGCCGCCGGTCTCAAACCAGATGGAAGCTCGACAGATGGGACAGCAGCTCGGCCGTCGACACGTGCTGAATCGTGATGGTGTCGAGCGCCGCATCGGTGATGACGGCGTTGCCCGCGGCGTCGTCATGAATGGCGGCCTGCAGCGTGGACGGGTCTGCGAAGATGCTCTGGCTGAACACGATCTTGTCGGTGCCGGGGGTGAAGTCGGCGATGCTCACCTGGCCGAAATGCTCGGCGAACACGAAGGTGTCATGTCCCTGCAGCGACACCGACGAGGATGCCGCGCCGGAGATCGAGGTCCCGGAGATCAGAGTGCCGCCCTGGCCGTCCGCTGCGAAGTGAAAGCTGTCCTGCGACAATGGGCCGACGAAGTGCAGCGACGCGCTGTTGGTCCCGTCGCTCAGCGACAGCAGCCCGCTCGTCTCGTCGAAATGCATCTGAAGCGACGGGAATGCGATGCTCTTGAGATCGATCTGAGCGGCCGTGCCGCCGAACCCGATGAGATTGCCGTTGAAGGAAGGCGCGGCGAGGACCAGGTCGGCCGCGCTCAACGTCGTGGCCGCCTGGGCGCTCGCCGTCACCGCGCTGATGGTCGGGATCCCGATCGTGCCGTCGCCATTCAGGTCCTGATGGAAGCTGCTCTCGAGGGCTTCAAGGGACGACGAGCTGCCGGAAACGGCGCCGATGGCATTGCCGGTGTAGTTGCCGCTGCTATCGGTGTTCCAGACCGTGTAGAGGTCGGCGCCGGCCATCTTCCAGGCGACCTGGTAGCCGCTGCCCGAGGCCTCCGCAGCGATCGCCGCCCAGCCGCTGAGCTGGCCGGCAACGATGACGTTGCCGCCGAACATGACCTGCGTTGCGGTTCCCCCCGACACCGGCGCCATCAGGTAGGTCGTGCCTGCCAGCGACAGGCTGGTCGACCCGAGCGCTTCGATCACGCTGCCGCTCGGTGTCACGCTTGGGGCGCCGATGGTGCCGTCGCCGTTCAGATCCTGGTGGAAGCTGGGCTCCAGCGCTTCCAGGGATGCGGAGCTTCCCGCAACCGCGCCGATGACGTTGCCGGTATAGTTGCCGCTGCTGTCGGTGTTCCACACCGTGTAGAGATCGGCGCCCGCCATTTTCCAGGCGATCTCATAGCCGCTGCCGGACGGCTCCGCGGCGATGGGCGCCCAGCCGCCGAGTTGGCCGACGGTCACGATGCTGCCGCCGAACATGATCTGCGGACCAGTGCCGCCGCCGACGGGATTGAGGAAATAGCTCGACCCGGCCAGCACCAGGCTTGTCGATCCCGCGGCCTCGATGACCGTGCTCGGAATGCCGATGGTGCCGTCGCCGTTCAGGTCCTGGTGAAAGTTCGGCTCCAGCGCCTCGAGCGCGCTGCTGGCCCCGTTGACTGCGCCGATGGGGGTGCCAGTGTAGTTGCCGCTGCTGTCGACGTTCCAGACGGTGTAGAGGTCGCTGCCCGCCATCTTCCAGGCGATCTGATAGCCGCTGCCGACGGCTTCGGCTGCGATCGGAGCCCAGCCACCGAGCTGTCCGGGGCTGACGGTGCTGCCGTTGAAACTGATTTGCGGACCCGTCCCGCCTGCGACCGGATTGAGGAAATAGCCGTTGCCGGATTGGACAAGGCTCGTGGCCCCCACGGCCTCGATGACCGTGCTGACAACGCCGATCGTGCCGTCGCCGTTCAGGTCCTGATTGAACGACGTCTCGAACGTTTCGAAGGCGGACGAGCTTCCGGAGACAGCGCCGATCGCGTTGCCGCTATAGTTGCCGCTGCCGTCCACGTTCCAGACGGTGTAGAGATCCTGCCCCTGGAATTTCCAGGCGACTTCGTAGCCGCCGCCTCCATTGGCCTCGACGCCGATCGGCATCCAGTTGCTGAGCTGGTGAACGACGACGTTGGCGCCGTTGAACCGCAGCGCCACCGATGTGCTCGCACCGATGGTGTTGAGATCGTAGATGACGCCGACCTGGGCGAGGCTGATCGATCCGAGCGCCTCGACGATGGTGTTGGCGAAATAGGGGGCTGATCCGACCGCGGGATCGATCTGGGCGAGCCCCGCGCCGGCGACCGCCGGATTGGCCATCGGCACCGCCGTCTGCTGCAGGATCTCCGAGACGTCGGCGTAGCTCAGCGTCGAATTGGCCGTCAGGATCAGGGCCGCGATCGCAGCAACGCTGGGGGCGGCTGCGGAGGTGCCGTAGAAGTCGGTCATTCCGGTGACGGTCGTCGAGATGTTGTCGATGCCGGAGACCACGACCGGGCTGAGCTGGAGCGGCGTCGCAAGGCGCGTGCCGTCGTTGGCGAACAGGATCTCGGTCCCGGCTCCCGATGACGAGAAGCTTTCCGAGACCGGCGTTGCGCCAAAGGCCGGCGTGTTGGAGCTGTTGATCGCTCCAACGGTGATGACCCCCGGGGTCATCGCGTGACCGAACACCGTCCCGACATTGGCGCCGCTGATGGAGACCGGGAGGCCGTTGCCTGCCAGGACCTCCTTGATCGTGGAAGGAGGAGTAAATCCTGTGTTGGCGATCACGATCTGGTAGGTGCCCGAGACCGCGAAATGCAAACCAACCCACGGATTCAGCGAAGTGTTCGCAACGTATCCGAGGAACTGTCCATTCTGAAACACGTCGACCGCGAGATGTGACGTGTCTTGACCCCAAGCCTGGTCCCATTGCACGAGCAGGTTCGCGCCCGCGGTCACGGTGATCGTCTGCGCGATGCTGCCGCCGAAGCTCAGTGCATTGCCATCGAAATACTTTCCACCGATGCTGCCGGAGATCGAGGTCCAGGAGGTCTGATAGGCCGAGCTGCCGTTGTTGCCGGCTGATGTCACATAGGTCACGCCCATGGCCTGAACGGTCTGAATGGCTTGGGCGACGATGCCGTTCTGGAAGAACGGCTCGTCCGAATAGCTCACATCGTCGACGATGACCTTGCAGCCGGCATTGGCGAGCGCGATGATGCCGTCGGCGAAATCCTGCTCGCTCTGGAACGCGGTATAGAAGGCGAGACTGGCGTCAGGCGCGATGTCGTGGATGACCTGCATCATCGCACGGCCTTCGTCGGTCCCGCCCGATGGCATGTCCTTGAGGATCTGAATCTTGGAGGCCGAAGGCAAGGCTCCGCTGGCTTCGTCCCGCAGCGGCGCCGCCGAGATTATTGAAGCTGCTGGAGAGGACGCCGATCTTGATGCCGGCTCCCGTCACGCCCGTGGAGTTGCCGCCGAGCGCCTGAACGACCTGGGCGCTGGTCGCACCTTGTGCACTGACCGCCGAGGCGATGGCTTCCGTCACTGCGTCCTGAAGCGACTGCGCGGGCTCTCCGCTCGGTCCGGCGTGCGCTGTCGCGGGCTTTCCGAGGCTGCTGTACGACCATGTCTGTAGCGATGCGCTGGCGCTTGACCACATCTCGACGCTGATCGAGAGGACGGATCCGCTCTCGCCGGTGCTCTGCCCGGCATGCGCCGATTCGACGGAGGCGTTCCCGGCAATCGCCGGGGCCGGATGGAAGGACGTCTCGGTAACTTGCCAGGTCGAGCCGGCGACCACCGTCCGAACCGTTGGCTCTGTCGCCTCCTGCGCCGACGTCTGGGCCCGCGCGCTCACGTCGAAGAGTTGTGCGAGCACCGTTGCCTCGGCGTCGCCGTGCGCGAGGATGCCGCGCGTCTCGCTCGGAGCATCAGCGATCGGCGCTGGGGCGGCAAGATCGATCTGCCCGGCCGGGCCATGCGGCGTCTGCGCGATGGTGGAGGCCGGCTTGAATTCGTACGCGGCGGCCGCGGCAGGCTGCTGCACATGCGACTCGTGACGGCCGCCAGCAACAGGATCGAAAATGAGGGACTCGGCAGCTTCTCGCCAACGGTCAGGAATGTCTTCGGTACGGCCAGATTCGTAAAGCATGCATGCAACGATGGTGATCCTGTCCTCGAGGCCGACAGGCGAAATGGAATTGAAGCATCCTGCAGTGATGCCCCCCGATCTTGTATAAAATCGTACCGAAGAATGGCGGCTCCGGCCATACGTCATTGTTCGATCTGTCAGATCGAATTCAACCCTTGATTGTATTCAGGAGGACGGCTATAGCCTTGGGTCCAAGTTGGCCTTCGGAGTGCCACTCCGGACAGAGGCGGAGATCCGGAGCGGGCGCTGCGTCGGATGCTCCCGTCAGCCCGCCCCGAAGACCGCTGGCGTACCGATCAGACCAGGTGGAAGCTGGACAAATGGGTCAGCAGGTCCGCCGTCGTGACGTGCTGGACGGTGATCGTGTCCTGCGCGGCATCGGTGATCACGGCGTTGCCGGCCGCATCGTCGTGAATTGCCGCCAATAGCGCCGCCTGACTTGCGAAAAGGTTGTGGCTGACGACGATCGTGTCGCTGCCCAGATGGAAGTCGGCGACGTTGACCTGACCGAAATGCTCGGCGAAGACGAAGGTGTCATGTCCTGCCAGGGAGACGGCTTGTGGAGCGGTGCCGCTCGCCGGACCTGCGGCCGCCGAGATCATCGTGCCACCCTGGCCGTCATCGGTGAAACGGAAGCTGTCCTGCGACAGCGGCCCGAGAAAATGCAGGGAGGTGCTGCTCGCGCCGTCGCGGAGCGACAGCAGTCCGCTTCCGTCGTCGAAATGCGCCTGCAGCGAATGAAAGGCGATGCTGGTCAGGTCGATCTGATCGCCACTGCTGCCGAACCCGATCAGAGAGCCACCGAAGCTGCCGGGCACCGTCAGGACCACGTCCGAGCCACCGGCCAGCGTCAAGGATTGCGTGCTCGCCGCGACGTGAGAGGGCACACCGATGGTGCCGTCGCCGTTCAGATCCTGATGGAAGCTGGTCTCCAGCGTCTCCAGCGCTGCCGAGCCGCCCGGAACGGCGCCGATTGCATTGCCGACGTAAGCGCCGGCGCTGTCGGTATTCCAGACGGTGTAGAGATCGGCGCCCGCCATCTTCCAGGCGACCAGGTAGCCGCCGCCGGAGCTCTCTGCGCCGATCGGATTCCAGCCGCCGAGCTGACCGGCGGTGACGACGCTGCCGCCGAACACGATCTGTGGCCCTGTGCCGCCACCGACCGGATTGAGGAAGTAGGTCGAGCCGGATTGCACCAGGCTCGTCGATCCCAGCGTTTCGATCACGGTCGAGGGGATGCCGATCGTGCCATCCCCGTTGAGATCCTGATGGAGGTTCGTCTCCAGCGCTTCGAGCCCGCTGTTGGTGCCGTTGACCGCGCCGATCGGATTCGTCGTATAGGCACCGCTGCTGTCGGTGTTCCAGACCGTGTAGAGGTCGGCCCCGGCCATCTTCCAGGCGATCTGATAGCCGCTGCCCACGACCTCGGCCGCGATCGGCACCCAGCCGCCGAGCTGACCGACGACCAGAACAGAGCCGCCGAACTTGACCTGGGGACCTCGTGCCGCCGCCGACCGGGTTCAGATAGTAGCTGGATCCGGACTGGACGAGGCTGGTCGATCCCACGGATTCGATGACGGTGGTCGGAATTCCGATCGTGCCGTCGCCGTTCAGGTCCTGGTGGAGGTTGGTTTCCAGCGCTTCCAGCCCGCTGTTGGTGCCGCTGACCGCGCCAATCGGATTCGTCGTATAGGCACCGCTGCTGTCGGTATTCCAGACCGTGTAGAGGTCGGCGCCGGCCATCTTCCAGGCGATCTGATAGCCGCTGCCCACGACCTCGGCTGCGATCGGGGTCCAGCCTCCGAGCTGACCGACCACCAGGTTGGCGCCGCCGAACTTGACTTGCGGGCCCGTGCTGCCACCGACGGGATAGAGGAAATAGCCGTTGCCGGCCTGGACGAGGCTGGTCGACCCCACAGCCTCGATGACCGTCGTCGGAATGCCGATCACGCCGTCGCCGTTGAGGTCCTCATGGAAGGACGTCTCGAACGCCTCGAATGCGGCCGTGCCTCCCGAGACGCCGCCGATGGGATTGCCGGTGTAGTTGCCGCTGCTGTCGACATTCCACACCGTGTAGAGATCCGCCCCCGACATCTTCCAGGCGACCTGATAGCCGCTGCCGCTGGTCTCGCCCGCGATCGGGGTCCAGCCGCCCAATTGTCCGAGGCTGGACGATGCTGCCGCCGAACTTGATCTGCGGTCCGGTGCCGCCGCCGACCGGATTGAGGAAGTAGCTCAGTCCGAGCTGGACCAGGCTGGTTGATCCCAGCGCCTCGATCGTCACCGGCGTTGCGGAAACGAGATGAAAGCCCAGCGCGTCCATCTGCTTGAGATCGACGGCCGTCAACGTCTGCAGCGTGCTGTAGGTGTAGAATTCGTTGAACGGATCGTTGCCGCCCTGGACGCCGCTGTTCAGGAAGTCGCTGGGGTCCGAGGACTGGCCGTAATCCGCGAGCTTCGTATAGCCGCCATCGAGGGAGAAATAGGCGGTCCCCGCCGTCGCGCCGCCGGTCATCAGCCGGACGCCCGGGCTGGAGAAGCGGAACAGATCGAACACGTCCGGCTGTGGCCCGTAGGGCACTCGGCCGAACGCGTGCGTCAGCTCGTGCAGCGCCACGCCGACCAGCAGGTTTGAATTGATATCGGTCGCGAAGGTGGCGCTGCCGTCGTCGGTGGTGGCATCGTTGGCGCCGAGGCCGCCCCACAGCTTGAGCTGCGAATTCCACACCGCGACGTAGGACTGCCCCTGGATGCTGGATCCCGCAGGCAAGGCATTGAAGGTGGTATCGCCGGGGCTGGCATAGTTGATCAGGTTGGACCTGACGCTGGAATAGCCCATCCACTGGCCGCCGTCAGGACCGGCCGCCGCGCCGCCGCCGACGCCGCTATAGTCGATCTTGATGTTGACGGTGATGCGATCCGAGATCATCGAGGTGAGGATCGCGGCGGCCTGCTGAATGCCGGCGCGAAAGCTCGCCGGTGCATTCATCGCCGCCGTGTCGAACAGCAGATTGATGGTCAGTCCGCCGGCGCTCACCGCGGTGACCGCGCCAATCCCGCCGAAGTCGCCCTGCGCGAGCTGGGCCTCGACGGCCTCGTCGGGCAGCTCCACGGGATCTCGACGGCGGAGGGACCCCCGCGTCGTAAGGAGGTGAAGTCGTGACCGACTGTAAGGTGGACACTCCGGGCATTGCCTCAGTCCCAGCTAATCGCATGAGCGGCGCATGGCTCGACCGTATCGACGCGCTGCCGATCCGAATCGCGACCATCCCAAGTTACAGGGCATCGATCTTGCTCGGAGGTTAATGGCCGCCCGGAAGCACTGGAAAACGACCCGCGATGGCCGTCGCGGGCGTTGATCGAACCGAGGTCGGGTTACGCGTTCAATGCAGCAGCTCGGGCAGGCGGTCCAGGAACGCGGGGACCGGTAGCGCAGCACCAAAATTGTAGGGGTTGCTGCTGAGCGCTGCGCGATAACGATCGAGCTGCGGCCCGCCCTCACGCAGGGATCGAACGGTTCCGTCGAGGCAATCGAGCTTGTAGCGGACGGCTGCCGTGATGTCCTGTGCGGTATTGGGGTGTATTTCAAGCCCGTGACGAGCCAGCACGGCGGTGTCGATCAGCAGCGCCTGCAACGGCTGGCGATAGGTCTCGCGCAGCGAGAGTAGCGCCGCGCGCGCCGGTCATAGACCGGGCGCAGGGTGAAGTCGGTGCGCTCATGCCAGAACTGGCAGTCGTTGGAGATGCAGTTGACCAGCAGCATCGGCGTTCCCAGCGCCTGCACGGCCGTGGTCAGGCCTGATGTCGTGCCGACGAACAGACGAGCTGCGGCGCAGAGATAGAGGTCCATCTCCGCCGATTTGATGTCGCTGTGCGCGTAGTCGAACACGCCGGGCATGCCGCGCAGCGGCGTCATGCTGCGATCGCCGAGCCTGATCACGGCGCCGCCGCGCGCGGTGATCGCGGCGATGGCGTCCAGGTAGTCGCCGACATTGGCGGAGCGATGCTGGCGCGTGGTGCCGGGTCCGTCGCCGTGATAGCCGCCCTCGCGGATGTGCATCGCGACGAACCAGTCGGCGGTGACACCCGCGGCGCGCAGCCTGGCAGCGCCGGCTTCCATCGGCTCCGACGGGACCTTCACGATCGGCCGACGCTGCTGTTCGGCCCAGGCGACCTGCGCTCGCGACGCCGCGTGGGCCCATGGCTCGGCCAGGCCGTCCTTGCCGCGGACGGCGATGAACTGGTCGCCGACCAGCCGCTGATAGGGCAGCAGATCGTCGACGAGAGCAGGGTCTTCGACGATCGTGACATGCTGATCGAACAGCCTGAGGAACGGCTGGTTGACCACCTTGTCCGCAGGCGCGAGCAGGACATAGTTGGCGCGCGGCAGCATGCCGAGCGCAGCCATGCGCAAATGGCAGTCGATGAAGCCGATGTGGCCGATCAGCGTCACCCATTCGTAGCCGAGCAGCCGGACCGGGAGTGCGGGATCGAAGATGCTGCTGGTGGCGGCGATGCGCTGGATCAGCGCCTCGGGAATCGACCATTTGGCCGCCAGGGAATCCTGATGGTCGAGCGCGGCCTGATAGCAGCGGAACGTGTCGTCGTAGCGGCCCTGATGATAGAAGTTCTCGCCGAGCTGGATCAGATTGTCGTAGATCAGAAGCTCACCGGCATGATCCAGCTCCCAGGCGCTCGGCGTGTAGGTCGACGGATCGTAGCCGCCGGCATAGTTCTGGTGCGCCATCACCGAGCGGGGATCGCGCGCGACCGACGCCTTGAAGCACGCGGCGGCCTGGACGTGGTCGCCGGCCAGGGCATGAACGGCGCCGAGCTTGCGCAGCGCGTTGCCGTCGCCGGAGGCCGCCGCCGCCGTCAGGAAATGCGCCGCGACAGGAAGATTGCGGCGATACATGTGGGCGACGCCGACCGCGAAATTGATCGCGAAGCTGTCGATCGCTTCCGGCTGCGGCACGTCGCGGACGATGCGGTCATAGGCGCTGCACAGCGCCAGCGTGGTGAAATAGGCCTGAGCGCCCACACCGGCCCTCGCGCGCACGTTGCTGCGGAAGATCAGGTTCAAGATTCGCACCGCACGCAGCGCGCTCGGCTTGCGGCTGGCTGCCAGATGAACCTGCGCGGCGGCCGCCAGCGTGGTCGAGGTCGTCAGCGCCAGCAAACGGCCAAGGCGCGATCCCTTTGCCAGCTGCCGGTCCATCAACCGGAGCAGCGCCGCACCGGCCGGCGCGACGATGAGCCTGCTGTCGACGATATTCGCGGCGCGGGTGGTCAGCGGCAGCAATTGCCGGCGCCGTGCACTCAGGAACGCGTAGAGACGAAACGCCGATGCCGTCAGCCACGTCCGCGGCGACCAGCGGCTGCGCGGCGCTGGTTGTACCGTCGCCAGGGCGCGGGTCGGCGCAGGAATCGCCTTTGCGCCGAGGCGGCGCCGGAGAGAGCCGAAGGGGGCGCGGACCGTCATGGCGTGCGATAGCCGGGGGTGGCGGCCAAGATCGCCCGTCGTGCGGCGGTCTGGGCGAGCAGGCGCGTCAGCGACATCGGCCGCGTCCGTAAGGTGATCCATGCGAGCGCAGCAAGGCGGCCGCTTGCGCCGAAGCTCAACATCAGCCGAAGCAGGTGCGTATCGAGCGCATTGCCGTCGAGCAAGGCGGACACGCGCGCAGCCTTGGCCGACGGCCCCGTTTCACTGCCGAGCACCATTCGCGCAGCGCCGAAGCGATTGCGCCGGGCGAAGACGTCGCCATAGCCTTCGGGGAACAACTTGCTCTGCGTAATCAGCGCGCAGATGTCGGTGAGCTTGGTGTTGAGCGAAGCCGGATCGGTTGCCGTCGCTGTCGAATAGTTCTGGCCGTGGATGCGCCAGTAGCCGAGCGCCTCGGCGATGAAGTAGCAGCCATAGGTCAAGGCCAGCCGCCGGGCGAGAAACGCATCGGAGAACGAGCCGAGCTTGACGTCGAACCCGCCGAGCGCCTGCAACGCCGTGCGGCGATAGAGCGAGGTCGTGCCGGAGAAGTAGTTGTCGCCCTGCCGCAGGATCCGGCTGATGTCCGCGGGCGCCAGCATCGCCGACGTCGACGCGGGCAGCATCATCGGCCGCAGCATCCGTCTTGCGGACGGCCCGTGCGGGCCGATGATCTCGCAGCACGCGAAGACCAGGCCGGCTTCGGGATGGCTGGCCGCCTGCGTCATCGCCTTGTCGAGATAGGCCGGATGCAGCGCGTCGTCGGCCCCGAGAAAGCCGATCCATTCGGTGTCCGCGAGCGCCAGCGCCTCGTTCTGACCACGCACGACGCCCTGGTTGGTCTCGTGGCGGATCAGCCGCCAGCTCGGCCGGTCCGCCACGAAGCGTGAAATGACAGCGATGCTGTCATCCGTCGAGCAGTCGTCGATGATGATGACGCGGTCTGGGGCGCGGGTCTGGTTGGCGATGCTGCCGAGCGACTCGGGCAGGTAGTGGGCGTGGTTGAAGTTCGGGACGACCAGCGTGACGGTCGGGGAGGCGGCGCGGGCGGTCGTCGTGGTCATGGTTCAGCGAGCTTCCTGCCGCATGCTGTCGCGCCCGGCCGCTCAAACCTTGGGCAGCTCTTTCAGAACGTCGTCCAGGGCGCCGAACGCCCGCACGCGGCCGCCATCGAGATAGAGCCCGAGATTGCAGGTGTCGCGCAGCAGGCCGTGATCATGCGAGGCGAGCACGACGATCCCCGAGCGGTTCGTGATCTCCTGCAGCCGACCATGGGTCTTCTTGCGGAACTGCGCGTCACCAACCGCGATCCACTCGTCCATCAGGATGATGTCGCCGTGAATCGAGGCTGCGATCGAGAACACCAGGCGCAGCAACATGCCGGAAGAATAGGTCCGGATCGGCAGCTCCAGATAGTCGCCGAGCTCGGCGAATTCGACGATCTCCGGCACGCGCTCCTCGATCTCCTCGGGCGAGAGCCCGAGGATGAGGCCGCGGGTGCGGATGTTCTCGTAGCCCGAGGCCTCTTCGTCCATGCCGAGACCGATGTCGAACATCGGAACGTTCCGCCCGACGACCCGCAACGAGCCGCGCGTGGGCTCGTAGATGCCGGCGAGCACGCGGATCAGCGTGGTCTTGCCGGCGCCGTTGTGGCCGACCAGGCCGAGCCGGTCGCCCTGCTTCAGGGTGAAGCTGATGTCGTCGAGCGCCTGGACGAACTGGAACGAGCCGTCGCTCTTCGAGACCCGGCCTCCGACGCGTGAGGCCGCCTTGATGGCCAGATGCCGGAATGATCTTGCGTTCGGCGGCGCGACCGGAAATTCGATGCCGATTTGCTTGGCTTCAATGAGAGTCATTCGAGGCGGATCCAGAGCTCCCGGCCATTAAATCAGGCCCAATACACGACGCGCGACCGATAGCGCGTGTAGATATAGATCATGGCGACGGTCAGGACCGCGACCGATCCAATGGCACCGGCCCAGGTCGCAAGGCCGGGAACGTCGCCCATCAGCGGACCGCGCGTGACCGACAACAGATAGGCGATCGGATTGAGCGTGACGATGAGCTCGCCGCCCCGGATGCTCGACGGTTCCCAGATGATCGGAGAAATGAAGAACAAGAGCTGCAGCACCGCCGCCATGACGGGCGGCACGTCGCGATAGCGCACGCAGATCATCGAGACGATCACCGAGGCGCTGACGACGAAAACGTAGACGATGATCAGGCCGAGGATCGCGAAGACCATTCCGAACCCGACCGACCATGGATAGACGAGCCAGATGAATGGGATCACCGCGATGTTGTGCAGGAAGATGATCAGGTTGCGCTGAACCATGCGCATGACATGGATCAGGATCGGCATGTCGACGGCCTTGATCATGCCGCCTGCATTGATCATCGTGTAGCAGGCCTCGCTGAGCGAGGACGAGATGAAGCTCCAGATGGTCATGCTGACCATGAAGTGGGGCAGGTAGGTCTTCATGTCGGCGCCGAGGAAGCGGCCGGCCACGGTGCCCATGATCAGGGCGGTGATCGCATTGGTGGCCGTGATCCACCACGGGCCCAGCATGGTGCGGCGGTATTTCGATCGGATGTCACCGGCAGCGAGCGCGCGCCAGGTGACGTGACGGGTGATGAACGGCGCGATGTCTTCGCGGCAGCGCGCCCAGGAGATGCGACGCCGATCCGCAACCACGAACCGCTCGACCTGTCCATCGGTCAGGGTGGTCATCCTTCTACCTCGCGAGAGCCGTAAGTGTTTGTCTTACCAGCCGAAAGCGGTTGGACGCCCGCCACGCCGGCGGCCAATCGCCGGGGCTTGCTGGACCATGTTACGCGGGCACTGTCAACCGGTCAGCTCGGGCCGCCGCCGCGACTCAGATCGCGGCCGAGCCCGAGGCGTCGACGATCCGCGGCTCCGGCAGCGGCACCAGGAAGCGGCCGCCGGCGTCCAGGTAGGCCTGGTTGCGCTTCAGGATCGGGTCCGCATAGATCCAGGCGAGGATGACGACGATGTCGGGCTTGCGCGTCGCGAGCTCGTTGGAGGGCAGCACGGGGATGTGGGCGCCCGGGCTGAAGCGGCCGTGCTTGAGCTGGTTGTCGTCGACGATGAACTTGATCCGGTTCTCCAGCTCGAAATGGTAGAGCAGGGTGGTCGTGGTGGTCGAGGCGCCGTAGGCCGCGACCAGCTTGCCCGCGGCGATGGCCTCGTCGAGAGTGGCGAGCACCCGGCGCTTGCAGTTTTCGATGGCGACGAACCAGTCGCGGTAGATCTGCGGCTTGGTCACCCCGCGCCGCTCCTCTTCGGCGATCAGTTTCGACAGCTCCGCCGAGCGCGGCCGCTTGCCGGTCGATTTCGGCTGCGCAAAGGCGCGGATCGAGCCGCCCTTGGTGCCCGTGCGTTCGACGTGGAACAGCGTCATGTCGTGCCGGTTCAGGAAGGTCTCGAGCGGGATCAACGCGTGATGCGAGACGTGCTCATGGTAGATCGTGTCGAACACCATGTTGTCGATCATGTCGACGATGTAGGAGACCTCGAAAACGAAGGCGCCGTCGTCGGCGAGCAAGAGGCGGATGCCCTTGACGACGTCGGACATGTTGTCGATATGCGCAAACACGTTGTTGGCGCAGAACAGCTTGGCCTCGCCCTGCTCCGACTTGATGCGGGCCGCCAGCGCGCTGGTGAAGAAATCAGGGATCGTCGGCACGCCTTCCTTGGTGGCGGTCGCCGCGATGTCGCGGGCGGGGTCGATGCCCTGCACGCGCATGCCCTCGTTCTTGAACGCCTTGAGCAGCGAGCCGTCATTGCTGCCCATCTCGGCGACCAGGCTGCCCTTCGGGATGGCGAGCGAGGACACCACCGATTGCGCGTAGCGCTTGAAGTGCTCGACGAGGCCGAGCGAGACCGAGGTGCGGTAGGTGTAGTCGCGGAACAGGATGTCGGGATCGACGACGTCGAGATTCTGCAGATGGCCGCAGTCGAGGCAGAGATAGCAGTCGAGCGGGTAGAGGTCCTGTGTCTCGCTCAGCCGGTCCGCCGTCACGAACGCGTCGCCGATCGCCGAAGGCCGGATCGGCAGCACGTGATCGAGCGAGGTCGAGCCGCACAGGCGGCAATCGGTCTTGTGCTTGACGTGCTGCATGAGGTGTCGATCCTGGGTTGGCGATCCCGCAGGCGGGATGGTCGGCCGAAGAGGAATTTGCGGCGGGTTTTACAGGCCCGCGAAGCTCTTGGCGACCTCTTCTTGCCAGACTGTGGACACTCCGCCATCCAGGAACAGGCTCTGCCCGTTGATGAACGAAGCGCGCGGGCTGCAGAGGAAGTCGAGGGCGTCGGCGCATTCCTCGGCCGTCCCGAGCCGGCCCAGTGGGACCAGCTTCCGGTAGGTCTCCATCAGCTTCTCGTTCTGTTCGTAGAAGACGCGCGATTCGCGCTTCAGGTAGGTCAGCGGCATGATCGCGTTCACGCGGATGCCGCGCCGGCCGAGCGTCGCGGCGTAATGCCGGACCATCGCATTGAGGCCGCCCTTCACGACGTGGTAGCCGACTGGCTGCGAACTGCCGACGAATTCGGCATAGACCGAGCTGACCACGCCGATGGCGCGGTCGCCATCGTCGGCGAACTGGCCGGAAAAGCCCTCGATCAGGTCGCGCGAGGCGGTCAGGCCGACCTGGATCTCGCCGGCCCACGGATCGCCCTGGCCGCGAAAGCGCTGGCTCAGGACGAGGTAGCGGACCGGGCCGTTGGCCTCGGCGATCTCGCGCCAGAGCCCGGCAAAGCTCTCGCTGCGCTCGAGATCGGCGGAAAAATGCTTCAGGCCGGGCTGATCGGGAAAATCGGCCGGGCGCTGCCGGGACACGACGCTGACGGCGCAACCGCGCGCCAGGAAGCGTTCGACGACCACGCGGCCGAGGCCGCGGGTGCCGCCGACCACGACGGCATGGCTGGTCATGCCGCAACGCCCTGCCGTGCGGCGACACGCCGGACGAGATCGGCCTGATAGGCCTCGGCCCCGGCGGTGTCGCTGTCCTCGGGCGCGAAGTCGGCGAACACGCTGGCGCCGGGGCGGAACGGGCCGTTGGTGATCTCGTGCACGATCAGCAGGTCGCTGCGGATGATCAACGTATGGAAGAACGCGTTCGACATCCGGTAGTAGAACGGCCGCGCGCCGCCCGGCGGCCCCAATTCGACGACGCGCTCGATCTGTCCGTCGTCGTCGAACACGACGATGTCGACCTCGCCCTCGATGATGTGGAACGCCTCGCTCTTGCCCGGGTGCTTGTGCGGGCGGATGTAGGAGGAGGAATCGATCGCGATGATCATTTCATGCAGGCTGTCGTCGCCGTCCGGATGGGCGTTGATGCGGGCCCGCCGCTTGGGGCTGGCCTTCACCGCGGCCTTGAGCGTGCTGATCTCGGCCTGCCCGACCGCCGCAATCGGGCCCTCGGCCAGGAATACCTCGGGGGATTTCTGGACGAGCGTCATGCGTGATCCCTCATGATCGAATTGTCGAGCGCGGCGTAGATCGAGCGGAATTCCACGCCCCTGGCAGCGAGCGGCGCGAGCTTTTCACGCACCTTGCCCTCGATATGCGGCGCGATCGCGAACAGACAGAGCCTGATCCGCTCGTCGTCCAGCAGCCGCTGGGAGCCTACCACAGGTGTATGGAAGCCGGGCGGGAAAAAGCCCGCCTTGTCGGCATCATCGTCGACGGCCACCGCGATCAGGTCGGCCAGGCCGAAGGCGTTGACGAACATGATGGCGTGATGGCCGATGCCGAACAGCGCGATCCGGTCGCGGTCGGGACCGGCCAGCGCCGTCAGCTTGCTGCGCAGTTGCGCGCGGGCGGCGGCGAAATTGTCACGATAGGCCTGGAACAGGCTGGAAGGTCCGCGAGGCGCGACCGGCGGGGCGGGACGATCGGCCGGGGTGAGGACGGCGACCAGCGCATCTTCCAGGGCGCCCGGATAGCGAAGCAGGGCCAGAACGCGATAGCCGCTCACCTCAGCAAGACGCCGCAGCGTGGCCTCGACGAAGTAGCAGCTGTGCTCCTCCCACAGGAAGCAGTAGTCGCGCGCCGCCAGGAACTTGCTGCTGTCGGGGACCTCGATCAGCAGCAGGCCGTCGGGGGATAGCAGAACCCCGAGCGCTCGCAGCGCCTGCACGGGCTCCGGCGTGTGCTCGAGGATGTAGCGGCACGATACAATGTCGAAAGTGCCAAGCTGCGCCGCTTCGGCGGCCAGCCGTTCGGCACGGAGGCTGGCCTGCCAGGTTTCCAGATAAGGATAGCGCCCAGGAGCGCCGGCGGCGCCGAGCGCGAGGGCGCTCACGGTGAACCCGCGGGCCTCCAACCTGCCGAGCAGGGGCCCCTCGAACGGACCGGTGCCGAGCGCGGTGCGGGCGCGCGGCTTCAACGTCTGCAGTTCGCCGACCAGGGCGTCGAGATGGCTCTCAGGCTCCCGGTAGCGGATCCATGGCACCTCGGGAACAAGCACGTCCGGCGGTGGAGGCTCGCGGAGCTGGACGAGCTGACAAGTGTCGCAGGCGACGATGTCCAGGGTTATCCGACTAGCGACATGGTTCTCACGCGCAAACCTGTTGCAGACCGGGAGCTCACCAAGCGGGAGCGGCCGCGTGGGGATCGGCTGACCGCACAATCGGCAGCCGGATAGTGGTCCGGTGGGCATGACTCGGCTGGATCGCTCGATCAATGGACACGCTCAGTCTCGCCGCTGCGTCCAGCGCGCCGACTGCGATGGATGTTGCCATCTGGAGCCAACGTCAATAGCAGTGTAATCGGGAACATGACAACGTCAAATGTTCGGTCTGGCACGGGCGCGGGAATTCGCGCCATTTGCGAGGTTTCGCGCTGCTGCCGTTCTTTGTGCGCTCGCATCGCTTTCCCTCTCGGCTCGACCGGCGAGATCAGTGTCAAGAACGCCAGCAGATTTTTGTTCTACAGCAGCGGGGATTGCGCGACTGGGCAGTCTTCCAGCGAAGATGCTACACACGATCATCAGGGGCTTTGGCGGCTGGTGTTCCGCTACGTGATCCAACGTTGGTAAGAGGGGGCGCCTGCGTGAAGGATATGGTTCTCGTTCTAAGATCGATCTTGCGCATCGTCTGCGTGAGCACGGTCCTCTTCTGTGTTCTTCTAGCCGTCGGCGCAGGGTTCCTCAGCGCCTTGCTTGCGGGATTTGTGGCTTTCGTCTTCATCTCGTTGGGAATTGGCCGGCTCGTGCTCGAGTGGCTGGCTCTGTGGTCGACAATTCTGCTGATCGTCGACAGGGCGGGGCTGTTGCCGATCACCGAGTGGGTTCATGGGATCGTCACACTCATCGGTCGTGGGTTGGCTTGACAGCCCGATCGGCATGCGGCGTTTATGGCGGACAACCAATTCGAGACAGGCGACGAACGGCATAGCCTTCTCCTGGTCTGCCGCAGGGCGGTCTGGATGTTCGAGCGGAGGGCGCGGCCTTGAGCCGAAGACGGAGTTGGGGTAGCCGATGCAGCGCGTCAAGGAGCCGCTAGTTCTGCAGAGCCCGGTGCGCAGACGCGGAATCCTTGAGCTGTTCAACGCACTGGAGACTCTGCCTGCCGGATCGGCGCGTTGGACAGAGTGGTCTCTGCTGGAGCCGCGGCGATGGGCGCGACGCCTGATTGTCGGGATTGCCAAGCTGTTGAGCCTGCTGCCGCCGCGGCTGGCCTTCCTGATCCTCACCTTCTTCGAGATCGGAGAACTCCGCGACCGCCGCCTGGTGCAAAGGGCCTACCAGGTCCACTGCGCGTCTCTGCTGGCGAAGGACCCTGAGCTGCGGTTTTCCGGATTGCTCGGACGGTGCTTTCCGATGCTGTCGGCGGAACTGCTGCTTCGCATCGGGGCCGATTGGGAAGCCTATGATCTGATCGTCCAGGACCAGCTCGCATCCCGCTCGCCGGAACTGGCGAACATGATCGTTCGCGCGCTCTTCGAGCTCGGGGAGTTCGACAAGGCCCATCGGCTGGCTTCGCAGCTGGATCTGAGGGCAAGGTCGGAGTCGGAGATACATCTCGCCTTTCTCAGGAGCATGCTTGAGATCATCGCAGGCAACGAGGCCCGCGCGGTCGAATGCATGTCGGACGCATGCCGTGGCATCCCCGACTACATGCGACCTCACCAGAACATGGCGTCGCGGCCGGCGCGGAACTATCGTCCCAACCCGCTTGATTTCACCTGCGGCTCCGCGGGCAGGCTGTTCGATCTCTGCAACTTCACCGGCCAGCGCGTGACTCATGTCGGCTATGGCGACGTCGGCGTCGGTCTGTTCACGAGAGCTCTTGCGGCGCAGTCGGAGCTGCGCGGCAAGGCGGCGCCAGCCGTATCAGCGGAGGCCAGCCACCTGTTGCGCGGGTTGGGAATTCCTCTGGACCAATTGCGGGTCCTTCCCGAGGAATGGACCACCCAGATCGGTCACCTCGGCATGCTGGACATCCTGTTCCGAATGCGCGACCTGGGGTGGTGGTCGGGAAGACCGCTGATCGTCGTGCGACCGAACTGCGTGGCGAACAGGGCGTTTCTTCGGCTGTTCGAAAGGTTCGCCGATATCGTCGTGATCGGGGAAACCGTCTCCCACGCGCTCGGCGAAGAGCTGCTGTCGCTGCAGCGCTGGTACGGCATGAACTTCAATGCGTTTCGGTTGCCGAACGGCGACGTCGTGCCGTGGCAGGAAGCCGGGGCGCTCGCCATCCTGCAGTGGGAGCAGGAAGGCCGCGGCCATCCCTTGCGCGACGAGTACGACCGCGTCTACGAGGCGGCGCCGAAGATGCAGGACGACTATCGGCGGATGCGCGAAGCCTGGGGCATGAAGCCGGACGACTGGTACGTGTGCCTGCACACCCGCGACGGTTCCCACTATTCCGAGGTCGACGGGACCGGCCAGACCCATCGCAATGCGCCGATCGAGACCTACCTCGATGCGATCCGCGCGATCACCGGCAGAGGCGGCTGGGTGATCAAGCTCGGTGGTCCTAATTCACCCGGACTTCCGCCACTCGACCGCGCGGTCGACTATGCCCAGAGCGAGTTCAGGTCCGAACTGATGGACGTCTGTCTCATCCGGAAAGCCAGGGCCTTCATTGGCACGACGTCAGGCCTGACGAATGTCGCGATCAGCTTCGGCGTACCAAGTGCCCTCGTGAACTGCATCACCACCGATCCGCAATTGTGGAACAGCGCCGTTCGGTTTGCGCTGAAGCCGGTGCGTCTCTCCGACGCAACGATGCTGACCCAGACGCAGCTCACCTCGTCCCCCTGGCGCTGGCGCCTGTTCGACGCCTGCGTTCTCAGCCGCAACGGAGCGCAGCCGTTGAACAACACGTCAGACGAAATCCTTGCGGTCGTCGAAGAGGTCGTCGATCTCGCTTGCGGACATGCGGCCGACACCGCCTCGCAGCAACTCTTGTCGCTCTGGAGGGAGCAGCTTGTGCTGCCTCACTATTACGGCGGCGGCACGATCAGTGCCCACTATCTCGCGAAGTACGAAAGCGCGTTCTTGGTGCCTGGAGCGGCCCCGCCGCCGAACAGCCTTCCCGAGGTCGCCGTGGCGCGACGACGTTAGCCCGACTGCACGGCCCAGCGGTTCGCGGCCGACGCGCCGCGCTGTCATCACGGTTCTCTCAGCAGGTCCTGAGCGTGTTTCTCCAGGAAGTACCGGCTCGGCCGCGAACTGCCGAAGAAGCCCGGGACCTGGACGTGACGCTCCCATTTGCCGTCGACGCCGGGTGCCGGTCCTTTCCGCAGCGGATCGGAGATTTCGAGCACCTCGCGCACGGTTTCCAGGATCTCATCCGAGCTGCTCTCGCTCACGACCAGCCGGGCACGCGCCATGGATTCGTGGGTCGGGTAAGCCCAGCGATACTCTTCCGAGGTCCATTCGCTCAGCGAAAGCATCTGGCCGTCCGCCCTGTGCACGGGCTTGAGCGCGAAGCGGGTGTCCGTCGACCACAGCAGGCCGATCGAGCTCAATGCATTCACCATCGCGGTGGGTATGCCGAAGCTGCTTGCCACATAGGCGAAGCCGGAGGTCGTGCCGATGAACATGCGCGCACGACGCATCAGGTGAATGTCCATCTCCGGAAATGCATCGTCGCTGCGGGCGTAGTCCACCACCCGTTCCATTTGGGGGAACGGCGGCACCTTGCGACCACCCATCCGGACAACCCATCCGCCGCATTCCGTGATGTGGCGGACCGCATCGAGATAGCTCGCGAGCGATGCGTTGCGGATGGATTCGCCGACGCCTTCGGTATCATTCCGGGTCTGGGCGTCCCGCACGTGCAGGCAGACGAACCAGTCGCCGTCCGCCATGCCCCACCTGCGCCGGTAGTCCTGGTACGTCTGCTCGACGCGGTTGTCGGCAAGCAGGCGGCGGTCGTAGATGTCGCGCAGCGGAAAGCTTCGCTGCCGGCTTTCCCATTGCTTGAGCGCGAGTGAGCCCGCATCGTTCCAGTACACCGCACGGCCGTCCTCGAAGCGGAATGCCTGGTGGGAATCGCCGATGAAAGGGGTGAGGCTGGCGAGCTCGTGCCAGACTCCGGCGCTGACGTTCTCGCCCAAGGTGAGCGTCGGACAGATCTCCGAGAACAGCGACAGGAACGGCTTGTTGGCGATCCGGTCCTTGTAGGCCAGGAGCAGCGGCTGGCCCTGCCACCACTCCATCTCCCGCATCATCAGATGAACGTTGAGATGGCCGTTATGGCCGATCAACGCGCTCCAGTCCGGAGAGAGCAGCCTGACGTCCGACAGATCGGTATCGAGCTTCTTGAGGAGCGCCTTGAGCTCTTGGCTGGGCGCGGGAAGATGGCGGCGCAAACGCTTCTGTGTCTCGGTCAGCTTGGTGTAGACCTGCGGGACATGGAAGCCCTCGCCGCTGTGATATGTCGTCAGCAGGAGGTGGCGATAGGCGTAGAACAGGTTGATCTCCGACAGCACCTTGCGCTGCGGATGGTCGGTGGGAAAGCGCTCCCAGTATTGGCCGAGCTCCTCGCGTGCGGCGAGGGTATCGTCGTGCCGGGGGAGACCGAGCTGAGTGACGAGGGTCTCGATCAGCTCCTTGTCGCAGAAGAAGTCGGGAACGTAGCGGTCGAGCGGGGCTTCGAACAGCTCGGGATCGCCGTCTCTGCGCGCGTCGTATTGCCGTCCTTCGAAGGACGTCTGCTCGAAGCGAAAATTCCGGTGCTCCAGCATGATCTTGATCAGCTCGGCAAACCGGCGCAGGTCCTGCGGGCGAAGCGCGGTCCAATTGATGGTGTGGGCCTGCGCCAGCAGCTCCATGAAGTAGCCGGATGTCAGCTTTTTCGTCAGCTTGCCGATTGCCTCCATGAACTCGTCATCGACCCGGTCCCAGTCGATTCTGGGGAACAGCTCCAGAACGCGCTTCTCCTTCTCGCACATGAGAAGGAAGAGGATCAGCTCGTTGCAGTACTGACCCGAGTGGCCGCGGGCGAGCACCCATTGCATCTCCTTTTCGATGTCGGGCCCGCAGAAATAGCGAAATTGCCGGTCAAACTCGTTCCGGTGTGCATAGCGGTGGAAGACCAGCGCCACCATGAAGGCCTGTTTGAAGGTCAGCAGGGCGAAGATCAGATCGCTTCAAGGATTCCGCCCGTTCCTGCCCGGCTGCATTCAGAAACCAGCCGATGGCCCTCGCGGCACGGCCGGCGAGGTTCGACTTCAACGCCTGGACCAGGCTGCGTTGGCGTGGCGCGGGATGCCCGGCTGGATTTGAGTGAACGGACTCGACGAGCATTTCCAAGGCCCCATGACGAAAGCGAAGGTTTCACCGGCGGCGCACTGCTTCGGCAGCACAACCGCCCGGCATTGAAACAGGCCTGCCAGCTTTCCGGACTGGACAGGGATCGCGCCCAAGCGTGGCACGAGCATAGAGCGCGGGTGGGTTGGCCGCCAGTCCAAGCGCTCGCCGCCCGTCAGGAGGGGGACTTGAGCGGACCGCCGCCAACGACGCTCGGGGACGGCCGCTTTCCGACGGGACGTTGCGGCTGCTTTCGCCGGATTCGGGTTGATCGGGTGGGGCCTTCACAGTAATCGTTGCCTGCTGTTTCCGAGGTTGCGCCGGAGGTGCGGTTTGCCGCTCGACAC
Organism: Bradyrhizobium oligotrophicum; assembly: GCA_050641875.1. Taxonomy (GTDB): domain Bacteria; phylum Pseudomonadota; class Alphaproteobacteria; order Rhizobiales; family Xanthobacteraceae; genus Bradyrhizobium; species Bradyrhizobium oligotrophicum_B. The sequence continues at coordinate 86,289 of CP192619.1, read as the reverse complement.
CATTTCGACCGAGGGCCGGCCCGTCGGCAGCGCTCCGGTCCGCGACCTGACGCGCGCGGAACGTACATTCGGCCGATATTATCCTCTGTTGCGCCTTCTCGCGCGGCTTCCGGGCCGGCACTTTCTGCGCAATCTGGCATTCACGGTGCTGCCCTTCAGGGCGAGATTTTGGCTGACGGTACAATTCCGCTATTTCTTCCAGCATCCGGGCCTGGACCGCCACTTCGTCTTTTTCTGCGGTCCCTTCCTGGGCAGGCACTTGCCCTGGATCTTCAACAGCTCCGTCTGGGAGCGCTACCCGAACGAGGTGGCATTCTATCTTCTACTGGCGGGGTACCGGAAAGAAGCGCTGCCGCTGTTCCGCAGGTTGAAGTGGGATGGAGAGCGCCCGATTGCCGAGCTCGCCTTGCAAGGAACGGGCGTCGTCGGTGACGGCTACTCGATGGATCTCGCTGACGCAGATCCATTTTCTTGACTGGCAGCAGGCTGCCGAGCGGTCGCCGGCGATGCGGACCTTCGTCCGGCTGATGTTGGAGCATCGCAACTTTCAATATGAGGAACGGGCTTTTCGCGGGCGTGTCGAGTTCGATCACGTTCCGAGGGATGTCCCGGCCGAGCAATTCATTCCTTATTTCTTCCGCGACCGCGAGGTCATCGTTCGCCTGATGCAGGAACTCGGTCTCGTCGACTCGACGGGTGTCCTTCGAAAGCTGGACGAGTCCGGGCAGTACTGGGAAAGCCTTCCCATCTATCTGCCTGATCGCATGGTCTGCCTCGACATCTATCTGTTCTATGCCTATCGCGAACTGCTGCTCAGGACTTACCACAACGGGGAAGGAGACAAGGTTCCTATCGTGTACAGCCGCGGTCTGGACACGCAGCGGCGCCTTCGCCGTCAGCTTCCGAAGCCGTCGGCCGAGCTGAAGCGCGTGCTCGACGGGGTCGGCGCCGAGCTCGGCGATGTCAGATTGCTTTCACCCGATTGGAGCGCGCTGATCGGTCACAATGGACATCTGAACGTGCACCTGATGATGCGGAGCATGGGCTGGTGGAAGGGACAGCCGGTCCTGCTCGCCTACAAGGATCGCATCGCCAACAAGCCGTTCCTGTCGCTGTTCTCGGACATCTGTCCGACGCTCACCCTGGGCGAGGACGTTTCTCCCGGTGCCTGGTACGAACTCGCCAGCCTGACGCCTTTCCTTGGTGACTCGCATCAGGCCTTCCAGTTCGAGGACGGCCGGACGATGTATTGGAACGATGCAGGCGCGATGGCACTCCAGCAGTGGGAGCGCGAAGGCAGGGGTTTTCCGTTGCGTGACATCTATGACGCGCGCATGCAGGCGGACGACAGGACCGAGGTGCTGTACCAGTCGCTGCGTCGGAAATGGGGGCTTGCGCCCGGTGATTGGTTCGTCTGCCTCCACATGCGCGACGCCGAGGCGCGCGGCGAGACCCTCGGCACGGGCGAGTCGATCCGCAGCGCCACCATCGGCAACTATCTCGACACCGTCCGATACATCACCCAGCAGGGCGGCTGGGTGATCCGCATGGGCGGACGCAAGGCGCCGCCGCTGCCGGACATGCCGCGCGTCGTCGACTACGCGAGAAGCGAGGATCAGGTGGCGGAGATGGACATCCACCTGATGCGCCGCGCGCGCATGTTCATCGGCACGACCTCGGGATTCGCCTATGTCGCGACCAGCTTCGGCATTCCGACCGCAATGGTGAACGCCTTGAGCTCCGTCGGCCTGCTGTGGTCGAAGGATACGCGCTTCTCGCTCAAGCCCGTGCATACGCGCGAGGGACGCATGTTGTCGCTGAGCGACGTCACCTCCGAGACCTGGCGCTGGACGTTTCCGACCTATGAGACGGTCAAGGCTGCCGGCCTCACGGTCGGCGAGAGCTCCGCCGACGAAATCCTCGAGACGACCCGGGAGGTGCTGGATCTGTCCTCCGGGGCGCCGCCCGCCATTCCGCCGGTCGACGATGCCTGGGAAAAATGTGTGAACATCCAGGGATTCTTCGGCAATTCGCGACCGTCCCGCTATTTCCTGGACAAATATTCGGCGTCGCTGCTCGATCGCTCTTGAAACGAAACGGTCCGATGAACTTCGCCCAACCGAACATGTCCCTGGAAGAAGCCCGTGCCACGCCGCTCGGCTATCGCGCTGACATCGACGGCCTGCGCGCAGTCGCGGTCCTTCCGGTTCTCCTCTACCACGCGTTTCCCGCGGCCGTCCCCGGCGGCTTCTACGGCGTCGACATCTTCTTCGTCATCTCCGGCTATCTGATCACCGGAATCATCCACAAGCAGATGCTGTCGAATACGTTCAGCATCGCCGACTTCTATTCCCGCCGGATCCGCCGCATCTTTCCGGCGCTGATCACGGTGGTGCTGGTCACCTTCCTGATCGCCTGGTTCTTCCTGCCGCCGCGCGAGCTGAAGTCGCTCGGCACCAACATCGCCGGCGGTGCGGTCTTCATCCAGAACTTCATCCTGCTCGGGCAGGTCGGCTATTTCGACCTTGCCGCCGAGAAGAAGCCGCTGCTGCATCTGTGGTCGCTGGCGATCGAGGAGCAATACTACATCGTCTGGCCGCTGCTGCTGATGCTGATCGGCTCATGGCGGCGCAGGAGCCTGGCGATCACGGTCGCGCTGGCGGCGGCGTCGTTCGTCGCGTGCCTGATCGTGCAGCCGCGCGCGCCGGAGTATGCGTTCTATCTGCCGGTGACGCGGGCGTGGGAGCTGCTGGTCGGCTCGGGACTGGCGCTATGGGTCAATGGGCGCAGCGCGGAGGCCGGCCCGCGGCCGCTGATCGACGTCGCGCTCGTCCGCGAGCTCATCGCGCTGGCCTCGATGCTCGCGATCGTGGTCGCGTTCTGGCGCTACGGTCGGCTCACCCCGCATCCGGGCGTCCACACGTTGCTGCCCGTGCTGGGCGCAGCCGCCCTGATCGCGACCAGCGGCACGCTGGTGCATCGCTACGTGCTGGCCTCGACGCCCGCGGTCTTCGTCGGCCTGATCAGCTATCCGCTCTATCTCTGGCACTACCCCCTGATGGCCTATGCGCGCATCCAGTTCATCGACCCCGTGCCGGCGTGGGTCATGGGCGCGATCATCGTGGCCAGCCTGGTGCTGGCCTGGGCTACCTACCGCTTCATCGAGCGGCCGATCCGCTTCGGCCGGCGGCTGGTGCCGCTCAAGGTTGGCGGACTCGTCGGCGGCATGGTCGCGCTGGGCATCGTCGGCGTGGTGGCCGACCGCACCAATGGCATGCCGGCGCGCATTCCCGCCGAGCTTCGCGGCTTCATGCTGGACGGGAGCGAGACTGCGCGCTTCTGGCGGGCCGACAAATGCCTGCTCAAGCCGGATCAGAGCGCGTCCGAATTCTCTGGGGAATGCGCGGGCACCGGCCGCCATCCGCTCATCCTGGTCTGGGGCGACTCCTATGCGGCCTCGCTCTATCCGGGGCTCGCTCATTTCGGTGCCGAGCGGGGATTCGAGGTCGCGGAATACACCGCCTCGGCCTGTCCGCCGCTGCTCGGCTTCGTTCATCCGGAACGCCGGTTCTGCAAGGGCGCGAACGACTTCGTCATCCGGAAGGTCGCGGAGCTGAAGCCGGATCTGGTCGTGTTCTATTCGACCTGGAGCTATGGTCCGGACGACCTGCGCAACGGGCTGGACAGAACGGTGGCGGCATTGAAGGAGCTCAATGTGCCGAAGATCGTCCTGCTCGGGCCGCCGGCGACCTGGCTTGGCGAAAGCCTGCCGGCGAATGTGCTCGACTATTACTTCCGGACGCATTCGCTGCTGCCGGCGCGCACCAAATTCCGCTCCAACGACAACTGGACGCGGGCGCTGGACGAATTCCTGGAGGCGCAGGCGCATCGCGTGGGCATCCAGTACATCTCGGCACGCCGCATGATGTGCAACGATGACGGCTGTCTGGCCCGGATCGGCGCGGACGGATCGGACCTGACCGCGTATGACAGCGGCCATTTGACCTATCCAGGCTCCCTCTTCATTGCCAGACAGGCGCTTGAGGCGTTGCCTGGCTTCGACAAATAGCCGCGTCGATCGCCCGGGGCCGCCATGGATCGTCGGACAGAGCAGACCGGTTGGGCCGGGCTTGAGGCCGGGGACGGCCTCGGCCGGGCAGGGCGCCGCTATCTCGGCTGCCTGCTCGGGCTGACGGCGGCGATGCTGGGTGGCCTCGGCCTCTGGCTGGCCGCTGAGGGAGGTGACCATTTCAGCGCGATCAGCAGGCCTGGCAATGCCGCGTGGTATCGCAATTTCGGCGGCGACAAGGTCACCGAGATCCAGGACCAGGATCTGTTCTATCATGGCATCGGCCGGTCGATCGACAATGCCCGAAAGGCCGATGTCATCATCCTCGGCTCGTCCCTGGTGTCATTTGCGGTGGACGAGACCGTCATGCGCGAGCGCCTCGAGCAGCCCTACGGCCTCAAGTTCTACAACATGGCGTTTGTCGGCGTCGCCAGCGGCGAGTTCGCGCGGCAGATCGCGCTGAAGTATCACCTGCATCCGCGTCTGTGGATCTTGAACGCCGACGATGGCGGCGGCGGCGGCAACTTCTTCCACCGCAACCTGACCCGCGCGTTCGGCGCCGACGTCAGGCCGATTCCGAGCACGAAGCTCAGTCGCTACGGCGCGACCTACGAGATCATCCGGCGCAATCTGCGCTGGCGGTTCGAGGACACGACGCGGCATTTGCGCGAGACGCTCACCGGCCCGCGATCCGGACCGCTGCCGCGCTTCGATCGCGATGATCGGACCGGCGCGGCCGACATGAGCACGTTTCCGCGCTTTCTCGCCGACGGCAATCCGGGCGTGAAGATGACGCGCGATCCCGGTTGTCACACCACCCCCGACGTGATCGCCAATGCGCGTGACTTTGTGCAGTCGCTGGGGGCGCCCGCGGTCCTGACCTTGGTTCCCAATTTTCACGGCTGCCTGACCCAGGTTCGGGAGATCGCGGCTGCCATCGGCGTCGAGACGGCGCTGCCGGCGCGGACCGACTATTCGAGCTGGGATGGCGGCGGCCATCTCGACGCCAGGGGCGCGGCCGATTTCACCCGCGACCTCGTCGGCGCTCTGGAAAAGACGCGAGCGTTTGAGGGAATGCGTGAGCATGGCGATCACCGAAAGCCTTGATCATGCGGCCGCAGCGGATCGCCACGAGCGGCCGATCAGCCGGGCGCACGCGCCGCTCTATCGTCCCGACATCGACGGCCTGCGTGCGGTCGCCGTCATCGCCGTGCTCGTCTTTCACGCCTTTCCGCGGCTGCTGCCCGGCGGTTTTGCCGGCGTCGACGTGTTCTTCGTGATCTCCGGCTATCTGATCACGGGCATCATCGATCGGCAGTGCGAGGACAAGAGCTTCAGTTTCGCGACCTTCTACGCCCGCCGCATCCTCCGGATCTTCCCGGCTCTCATCACCGTCGTGCTGGCGACGTTCGCGATCGCCTGGTTCGTCTTCCCGGTCGCCGAGATGGAGGCGCTCGGGTCCAACATCAAGGGCGCCGCCGCCTTCATCGAGAACTTCATGCTGCACGAGCAGATCGTGGGCTATTTCGATCCCGGTGCGGAGCGCCTGCCGCTGCTGCATCTGTGGTCGCTCGGCATCGAGGAGCAGTACTACATCGTCTGGCCCGCGATGTTCGTGCTGATCGCCCGATGGCCCTCACGGAAGGCGGCCATCGTGGCCGCGCTCGGGCTTGGCTCCCTGGTCGTCTGCCTGTCGACTCCCGCAAGAGAGGCGGCCTGGGCGTTCTATTCGCCGACCACGCGGGGCTGGGAGCTGCTGGCCGGCTCGCTCCTGGCGGTGTGGCTGCGCCGGCGTGCCGATCGCCCGATCGGTCCGGCCACCAGCAACATGCTCGCGGCTTTCGGCGTGGCGGGTCTCGCCATCGCCTTCTTCGCGTTCAGTGCAGCCTCGCCGTGGCCCGGCATTCGCACCACGCTGCCCGTGCTCGCGACCATGGCCCTGATTGCGGCCCGCGGCACGCTGGTTCAGCGGGTGCTGGCGTGGCCCGCGCTGGTGTCTGTCGGCCTGATCAGCTACCCGCTCTATCTCTGGCATTTTCCGCTGATCGCCTTCACCAAGCTGCAGTTCGGCGGAGCGGTTCCGGCGTGGATCCTGCTCGCGGTGCTCGGGCTGAGCGCCGTGCTGGCCTTCCTCACCTATCGCTTCATCGAACTGCCGATCAGGTTCGGAGCCGCGCCCGTCGCGTGGCGGGCGGGGTCTTTGCTGGCCGCGATGGCTGCAATGATCCCGATCGGTGTCGCAGCGACGAGCACGGGCGGCCTGCCGGTCCGGTTCGCGCCGGAGATCAGGGGCTTCATGCTGTCGGGCAGCGAAACCACTTCGCATTGGCGCCGCGGCCGCTGCCTGCTGTTGCTGCAACCGGCGTCCGCGTTCGGTGCCGACTGCGCAGGGCAGGGACGCCGGCCGCTGCTGCTGATCTGGGGCGATTCCTACGGCGCGGCGCTCTATCCGGGGCTGCTGCAGCTGTCGACGGAGCGCGGCTATGACGTCGCGCAATATACGGCCTCCGCCTGCCCGCCGCTGATCGGCTACACCTTGGAGGCCCGCCCGTTCTGCAAGAGCATCAACGACGATGTCGTGCTGCGGATCGGCCGTCTTCGGCCCGACGTCGTCATCCTCGACGCCACCTGGGGCCATGCCGAAGCCGTGCTGCGCGAGGATCTGCCGCGCACGGTCGCGCAGCTCAGGGCAAACGGCATAGCGAAGATCGTGCTGATGGGACCGCCGCCGAGCTGGCAGGGCGCCGGCCTGTCGCACAACGTCCTCGACTACTACCGGCAGACCGGATCCTCGTTGCCGGAGCGGACCCTGTTCCGCTCCAACGACGAATGGACCCGCGGCCGCGACGCGCTGTTTCGCGAGCTGACCCATCAGCTCGGCATCGACTACATCTCCGTGCGCGACGTGTTCTGCAACGACGAAGGCTGTCTCAGCCGGATCGGCCCGGGTGGCTCGCAATTGACGGCATTCGATCCCGGGCACCTCACGGTGCCCGCCTCGATCTTCCTGGTGCGCCACGCCATTGACGACCTCCTGGGGCCTGCCCGGAAGCCGCCGCCGTGAGCAGGGTCAGGTCGGATCAGCCGGGATGCCGCGATAGGCGTGGATGATGAAGCGGGTGCCGCCGACCGAATAGTCGCCGCCGCTGGAGGCCTCGATCGCGAACATCTCGACCAGCTCTTTCCAGGCCTGCCGTTCGCCCGTGGTCGGAATGGCACGATTGGCGTTCCAGTCGTCGAAGCAGATGACGGCGCCGGTCGAGATCATGCCGCGCTCGAACAGAGGGACGAGCGCATCCATGGTCGACTGGTAGAGGTCGCCGTCGAAATGGATCATCGCAAACCGCGTCTCGGGCGGCAGCGTCTTCACGGTGTCGGCGAACCAGCCTTCGTACAGTTGAAAGCGGTGCGGCGGAATGATCTTGCCGATCAAGGCGCGCAACTGCGGCGCGGCCAGCACCTTGCAGCCGCCCTTGGCCCACGCGCCGGAGATGACGTGCGGCGCCACCTGGTCGACCGGCGACGTGATCTCGGGAAGGCCCTCGAAGCTGTCGAACAGGCGCAGAATACGGAACGGGTTTTCCCCGGACGCGCTCTTGCCGAGTGGCTGCCGCTGCAGGTCGAACACCATCGACGTGGCGATCGCGCGGGCGCTGAAGCCGCCCATCGTGCCGAACTCGGCGATGTCACCGTTCACATGGGCGCTGTTGATGTATTGGACGCACAGCGTGAGCGTCTTGGCGATCTCCTGAGCCGGCAGGATCAGCACGTCGGCATAGCTGTAATACGCGCCAGGCGAGGGAAGCTGCCGCGCGCTGTATTTCTCCAGTGCGATGTCCTGGATGATGCGTCCGTCATCGACCGCGTCGGCGGACGGGGCTGCGATTGCGACGGCCGGAGGCCTGTCCTGGACGTTGGCGCTGCTGCTGCTGCCGTTTCCATAGGGCCAGGGCAGCGGCGGCTGGAACAGGACCGCCCGTTTGACCGAACGCATCCAATACAGCACGTCCGGCGGCAGCGAGGTGGCGAGCGCATTCTTCAACGGTTGCAGCATTCAAATCTCCAACGCGGCGCTGTTCGATGACCGCAAAACGACCTTGAGGGATGGCGCAGACATGATGCTGCGCCGAAGAGAGGGTGTTCGCCTGGCAACGACCGACGGGCGGCGTCACGCCGAGACGAGATTGCGCGCTCGGTGACGGTGCCGGCTCCGCATGCACCGGCCGCAACGGGATGAACATCCGAAATCTCCGAGCGATCCCGCTCACGGCCATCCAGAGGTCGACATCGGCGGTGAGCGCGCCGTCGCGCGCAAGCCCACCTGCTGCCTCCTGGCTTAGCCGTCCTCCATCCCTGGTGCAAGCGGGCGGCCATGCGTCAATAGAGGCTGGCAGCCCGGCGTCCGTCGGCCAGCGCGTCGTGAACGTCTGCGGTCCGCTCCTTCGGCTGCTTGACGAAGAACGGGTCCGCCGGCCAGTGGTTCATGCCGGCGATCATGATCGACATCTCCTCGTCGGGCATGCGCGGCATGAATACCAGATCGATCGCGGAGCGTGTCTTGTGCGACGGCGGGCTTCCGCGATGCATGAGGCGGGTCGCGTCGAACACCAGCAGATCACCGGTCTTGCCCAGAACCGTGTGCTCCCGGTAATTGGCGTCGCGATACTGGAACGGACCGGTCTGCTCGTCGACATCGCAGAGATAGAGCACGCCGCGAATGACGCCGGCGGGACAGTGGTCGCTGTGCCATTCCTGGGGGCCGACGCCCTCGGTCACATGCGGCTTCGAGCGAACCAGCCGGACATTGGCGACCTTGGCCGGGCAGCCGAGCACGCCGCGGAAGAAGGAATCGAAATCGCCGCCGCTGAACAGCGCGTGGAGATAGTCGACGAGCGCCGCCGATGGCATGCCGGTCTGCAGATCCTGCGTGTAGGAGGCGACGCTGTTGCCGGCCCAGTCCCACGCCGAGTGGCGATTGCTGACGTCGCGGTCGAAGCTCTCGGTTTCCCGGAACATGGTCGCCTTTTCCGGATTCGTGCTGATCACCGTGACGCCGTTCTGCTGGAACGCGACGATCTTGTCGGCGAGCTGGCTCGGCGTCTTTTGCGGATCGAACTTCGGCGCATGGGCCGTGCACAGCGGCGGGGCGCTGTTCGCGGCCGGCAGCAGCGTCAGCCGGCGCGGCTGCGCCGTGCCGTTCTTGTCTGCGGGGGCTGCGTCAGGACTGAGATGTCCGTTCAGGCGGTCGAACGTATCGGCCCGCACCAGGCGGTAGCCGAGAGCGCTGAGCGCCTGGTTGACGCCGCCCTTGAGCCGCTGCTTGGCAGTGCTGATCATCGGTCCCAATGCCATGATGTCCTCATGCTGCGTTCGGCTTGGTGGGCTGGAACGGATCCAGGCCGCACGCTATTCGATAATACAGTTCGTAACGCGGATGATTGGCGACGAGGCCGCGGCTGTCGATCGCGTGATCGATCAGCGACTCGAGCAGGAGGCGCGCGCCCTTGGGCGGCAGATGCACGCCGTCGAAATCGAACTCCGGACGTAAGAGATCGCCCTCCGTCAGATCGGACCAGCGGTCGACCATGAACAGGTTCACCGAACGCACCTTCTGCGCCAGTTTCCAGTTGAACGCCTGGACCAGCTTGGTGCGCACCGACACCGGGCAGTCGTAGCTCTGCAGTTCGCGGATGCGCGCTTCCTGCCGGGTCGGAGGAACCACGCTCTGCACGTAGACGCGCTTGAAGCCGGCTTTGACCAGCTGATCGAGCCCGGCGACGAAGGGCCCGAGCCGGGCCTCGATCGCCTCGTCGATGAGATCCCACGGCACCAGCGGCTTGTCGAGCAGAGGCAGCGTGGTGGCGAACGGCGGAACGAAGTCGTGGGTGTCCTTGAGGAGTTGCAGGATGGGACCGCGAACGTCGATCTCGCCGACGGTGATCATGATCAGCGGCGGCCGCACGGCCTGGCCGACCGCCTTGGCAATGGCGAAATCGACCTCGTCCATTGACAGATGCGTCGCGCGTCCGTTGCGCACCAGGCCTTCGTATTCGAGGAAGGCGATGAAGTCGGGGTGAAACTCGCCGGTGGCGGGATCGTAGAACTCCCGCGCCGTGGCGCCAGGGATGTACTTGGTGCGGGCCATCACCCAGGCACCGGTCCATCGCTCCCGGAACACCATGTTCCGATACGGCAGGGAATGGCTGTCGCCGACGATATAGACCGGCAGGACCGCTTCGAGCTCTGTGTCCACGCTGATACTTCCCCTCACATCACGGGCTCGGCCGCAGCCGCCGCTCGTCCTCAGCTGTTACGGCTCGCGGCCAGTGCGCGGTAGAACTCGTCCTCGTCGCAGATGATCTGCGGCGCGGTCGGAGGAGCCGCCGGTCGCCTTCGTTCGTCATCATGTGCGGATCGCACCTCTGCGTCAGCGTCCTCGCCGGTGAACTGCGCGAAGAACAGCTTCATCGCGCGCGCGACGCCCTCGGACGTGACCGAGCGCGCATCATCGGCGAAATACGCTCCCACGTTCTTCGCATTGGTGATGATCTCGTAGGACGCGAAATAATGCACGTTGTCGTAGCGCCGGACCATCTCCTCCGCGGCGACCCGCAGCACGCTCTTGGAGTAGGTCGTAGCCTGCAGCACGTGGCGCGGCTCCATGGTGGCGGCGAGCGGGACCGGCGAGACCGTCAGGATGATCTGCAGGCGCGGATTGGCTGCCGACATCAGGTTGATCGCCTCGGCAAGATAGCCGATGGTCTCCATGACCGAGAGATTGTGGAATGCGTATCGGGCATCGTCGAAGTCGCCGGCGCTGCCGCACCCCGGGCAGGTCGGGTACACCGTGCCGTCGAGCTTGGACACCCAGCTCTCGGTCAGACCGAGCGTGAAGATGAAGATGTCGGTGGTTTCGAAGAGCCGCCGCACCGCCTGCAAATGCTGCTTCAGATCGGCTTCGGCCTCGACCATCGAGACGTAGCCGCGCGGCGTGATGCGGGGGCGCAGCAGATCGAACACCCAGCCGTCGCGATCGGTCCAGAACTGATCGGCCGGCTGGAACCCGCCGAAGGCGCGTTGCAGCAACTGCAGAAGCTGCAAGGTGCTGTAGATGTTGCCGTAGCGCGCGGAGAACACGCCATAGCCGAAGCGCTCCTCCTGCTCGGGCGTCAGATGCGGCGGTGCGGGCTCGGTGACATAGTAATTGTAGCCGCGCTCCTTCAGGGCGCGCGAGATGTGCTGAGCGAAACAGCTTCCGGCCGAGGCGACGCGCTGATCGGGACCGAAGCGGAGCCGCGCAGTCAGATGAGGATCGAGATCGGATGGGCTGCGCTCGGCAACCGCCTGCCGCCAGAAGCTGCTCGCGGGCAGCGTCGTGTAGGGACAGCTCATGCACTCACCCTCTGACCGCATAGGGCCGCGAACCCGACGAATGCGAAGCGCATGCTGCTCAAGCCCTCGGCTTCATTCCGAGATAGGAATGAATGATGAACTTGGTGCCCTGGATCGAGTAGTCGCCGGAATGGCTGGCGACGATGTTGAAGCGGCTGACGAGGTCGGCCCAGGCCTTGCGCTCGCCGGCCTCGGGGTCGGCCTCGTTGCAGTTCCAGTCGTCGAAGCAGAGCACGGCGCCCTTCGAGATGAAGCCGCGCTCGAAGCATGGCACCAGCGCGTCCATGGTTGACGAATACAGGTCGCCGTCGAAATGGATCAGCGCAAAGCGCGTGTCGTCCGGGAGCAGCTTCACCGTGTCGGCGAACCAGCCCTCATAGATCTCGACCCGGCTGGGCGGGATGATGGCCTCGACCATGGTCCGGAGATCCGCGGCGCTGAGAATCCTGCAGCCGCCCTTCGACCAGGTGCCCGATTTCACGTGCTGCGACTCGAGATCGACCTGCGCCGTGATTTCCGGCAGTCCTCGAAGCTGTCGAACAGGCGCAGCTTGCGCAGTGGCTGGTTCGGCTGATAGCGCGGGTCGAACACCATCGCGTTCGCCAGGGTGCGTGCGGTGAAACCGCCCATGGTGCCGAATTCGGCGATATCGCCTTTGACGTCGGCGCTGTTAATGTACATCACGCTCAATGTCAGAGTGCGCGCGATCTCCTTGGCGGGGAGGATCAGGACGTCGTCGATATCGAAGAACAGGTACGGCGCGCTGATCTTATGGGCGTCGAGCCGTTCCAGCGCTTCGGTCTGCCGCGTCCGCGGCTCCGACACCGCTTCGACGACCGGCGCGGGGACCGGTTGAGGCTCGGGTTCGGGCTCTGGCTCCAAAGCGGCCTGCGGCCGTTCCGGAGGCGGCTGCCCCATCAGCGCGCGCTTGATCGAGCGCAGCTTGAACAGGGTCTGGGGGGCAGGCCTTCGGCGATCGCCACCTTCAACGACTTCGTCATGACAGCCCCGTTCCCTGCCGCTCGCGATGTTTCGCTGCCAATCTATAGATACATTTTGCAAAGATCGCAAAAGCGGCCTGCGGGATCCGCGCCCGTCTCGCGCGGGTCTTCAGCCCAGAAGGCCGATCCGGGCCGCTGGCGCTCGAGCCGGTTCGACGTGCGCGCCGGCGACGAATTGGCTCGCGTCTTCAGGTGCATCACCCGTGTCCAGTCGTGCGGTGAAAAATATTCTTCTTTCGTTTTTACAGAAAACATGGTTCTCTCTCGCCATCCCGCCTCGAGCAGAGGGACGGACGCGTCGTCACGAACGTGGAGGTGGGCTGCGATGGACGTGACGGCTGCGCCGACGAGCGCAGTTGGCACGGACGGCGAAGTCGTGTGGTCCTGGCCTCTCGACGCTGAGGTCAAGTTCGCTGATGTTGCTTGACGGCACGCGCGGGCGATGGGGGCAAGAACGCCGATCCCCAGGGAGAGCACGAAGGACACCGTAGAGCCGTCGCGCGGGGAAGGCCGGGTCTGTCCGGCTGTACCTGTGGTACCTGCCGCCTGCATTCTTTTGAGCAGGCGGGCCACGGGCCTCAGCCGAGGTCCGGCCTTCCTCGCGCCCTCTCGTATCGAGAGGGCGACGATCTAGAGCATCACTCGGACGCCAATGCGTCGCGAGAGCGCCTGTTGGCGCCAGTCTCTCAGGCTCATTCGAAGAAGATGAACTCGTGGTCGCCGGTGTAGCCGGAGCGCTTGAACTCGAAGGCCCATTCCTCGGGGGTGTGGAAGATGCGGCAGGTGAGCTGCCAGTACATCAGGTTCACCTTTTCGCGCTCGTTGCGATAACCCTCGACGCAGAGATACTTGGCGCCGCGGCTGACGCGCTCCATCTCGCGCAGGGCGGCATCGAGATCGTAGTTGTAGAGGTTGTGCAGCGTGTTGATCGAGATGACGAGATCGAAGTGCTTGTCGGGGTAGGGCAGCTTGGCCGCGCTGCCGACCTGGCAGAACGGCTTCACGCTCTCCATCGTGTGCTCGACGCCATAGGAGGAGATGTCGATGCCGGCGACCTCGAGATCCGGAATGGCCTCGCGGAAATCGTGCAGGATGAAACCCTTGCCGGAGCCGACGTCGAGCACGCGCATGCCGGGCTTGATGCCGTAGGTCTCGATCATCGCGTCGGCGACCTTGCGCCAGCGGCCGTCATATTTGTAGCCGCCATAGCCGGTCTCGCGGCTGCCGTCCCAGTAGTCGTAGTCGTACTTGATCGCCATCTCCGCGACATCGGCCTTGTCGCGCTGGGTGACGCGCGCGAGATAGTCGCGCTTGGTCGATTTGTGGACGAGGCTGACGAACTCGCGATAGGCCATGGGAATCTCCGGAAGTGGCGATGTCGGTTAGTCGGATGTGGCGCCGATGAGCTTGAGCTTGGCATCGGCCTTGGCGAGCTGCTCGGCGCAGCGCTGCGCCCAGGCGCCGGTGTCGGCGAAGGCACGCCTGGTGGCGCCGAGCGGCAGGAAGTCGTTGAGGATGATGCAGGTCCACTTGACCTGATAGGCGTCGATCAGCAGCCGGCAGCGCGTCACGCTGGCCGCGTCGAGCCCAAGGCCTTCCGTCAACCGGTCGATGAAGTGCTCGTGCACCGGCAGCGGCACCGGCACCTCCGGCTGGCAGAAGAAGTCCGACACCAGCTTGGCCGGATCGTCGCGGCCGGCATATTCGAAATCGAGGAAGGTCAGCTTGCCCGCATCGTCGATCAGCGCGTTGTGGAAGCCGAAGTCGGACGGCGACAGGCAGACCTGATCGGCGGGGATGGCGGCCTCCAGGGCAAGCCCTTCGGCCGCGGCGCCGCGCAGAATGGTCGCTTTCACCTCGGTCCACGCCGGCTGCAGCCGCGTCGCCACGAACTGCCGGGCCTCGGCGACATGCGGCACCTCGGCATCGAGCGTCGCCAGCCGCGCCACCCGGCGCTCGACGGTGGCGAGGTGCTCGGCGAGCGAGAAGCAAGCCTCCGATCCCGGCGCCAGCGCGGGACGCGGCGGGGCGTTCACCGCGAGCACGAAGTCGATCGCGGCATCAACATGGGCGGGCGCGAGCTCGACCGCAGTCAGCTTGCGTCCCTCGACGAAGCTGTAGAGGCCAGCCTGCTCGGCGCGGTCGCACGCGAGTGGCTCAGGCACGACGCGGACGCCGTGGGACCAGGCATGACTGACAAAACTCCACTCAGCGCCGAGCCGGTCGCGGGTGTCGCGGGCGTCGGTGAAGTAGCGCTTGAGGACCAGCGGACCGTTTGCAGTGTCGACGCGAAAGACCTGATTGTTGCGGCCGCCGGCGAGCCGGGTCAGCGCCGTCGGGCTCGCCTTGCCGGCCTGCGCGGTGAGGCGCTGCGCCAGCGCCAGCAGGGCGGCATCGGCGTCCGCGCCGGCGTCAGCTGCGGTCACGGACGACATCCGCCGCGATCTCGGCCCACGACGCGCGGCGCTCGTAAGGCACGGCCTTGGTCGCGAACTGGTTCTCCGGATCGAACAGCACCTTGCGCATGCCTTCCGGGAAGCCGGTCATGCCCAGGATCTCCGGCAGGTCGTCGACGAACAGCTCGCAGGCCAGCGCATGGGCGCGGGCGACCTTCTCGTCCTTGGTCAGCTCGAAGAACACCCGGTCCGGCGCGATCTGGCTGGAGGCCGAGCCCATCAGGCCGCGATCGGTCAGGAAGCCGCGCGCGGCGGCATGCATGTCGTGCTTCGGCCCGAGAATGGGGTGCCTGGTCTTATGGCTGACGATGAACAGGTCGTGGCCGGCGGCGCGAGCCGCCGTCACGAATTCCGCGAAGCCGGGGTAGGGCGACACCAAGTCCATGCGGGCGCCATAGACATAGCCCTGCAGCTCGGTGAAATCGTCCTTGCGCCCGGAGCCGTTGAGATGGTCGCGGACGCTGTTCTTGTCGCGGCCGAGATCGGCCGGGATCAGGCCGCGCTCCAGCGCGGCCGTATGAAACACGCCGTCATAGCAGGCGATCGTGTTGTCGAAGTCGATCCCGATCCGCATGGCCTGGACTTAACGCAGCGACATGTCGATCAGCGGACGGCCGACCTTGCCGGCGGCGAGATCCTGCAGCGCCTGGTCGGCCTGGGCGAGGCTGTAGGGCTTGGACAAGAGATCCCGCACCGGGAAGCGGCCGGAGCTGAGAAGCCGCCCGTAGCGGCCGTAATCGCGATCCGGAACGCTGTCGCCGCCCCAGGTGCCGAGCAGGCTCTTGCCTTGGTTGAAGACGCCGGGATTCAGCGTGAGCGCCGCGCCGTGCTTGGCGTTGCCGATCACGACCGCGCGGCCGCCCTGCTGGCGCGTCGAATTGATCGCCTGCTCCATCACGGCGGGAATGCCGGAGGATCTCGACCGCGAGATCAACACCCTGCGGCACGATCTTCTTGATCTCGGCCAGCACGTCGGAGGCCGCGTCGATCACGTGAGTTGCGCCGTAGATCGTTGGCGAGCGCACGGCGGGTCGGGTTCGGGTCGACGCCGATCACCGGCATCGCGCCGGCGAGGGCAGCTGCCATCAGCGCGTTGAGGCCGATGCCGCCGGTGCCGAACACCGCGACCGCGTCGCCCGGCTGCACCTTGAGCACGTTGTAGACCGCGCCCATGCCGGTCGGCGCGGCGCAGCCGAGCAGCACCGCGACGTCCATCGGCAGGTCGGGTGGCAGCAGGGTCAGGCGGTTCTCGCTGACGACGGCATGGCGCTGGAAGGTGGTGACGCCGCCGGCGTTGACCTTCTTGCCGTCCCAGTCATAGACCGCGCCGCCGGCCTCGATGCCGGTGCCCTTGATCCAGGACAGCACGACCTTGTCGCCGACCTTGACCTTGGTGACCGCGCTGCCGGCTTCGATCACCGTGCCGGTGCCTTCGTGGCCGAGGCAATGCGGGACCCATTTGTCCTCGCCCTTGTCGCCGCGCCACTCCATCACCTGGGTGCCGCAGGCGCCGGAATAGGCGATCTCGACCAGGACCTGCCCCGGCTTCAGGGCCGGCGTCTCGATCTCGGCCAGGACGAGCGGCTGGCCGGTCTGGACCAGGAGGGCAGCTTGGGTCTTCATGTGATGTCTCAGCTCAACGCGTGGATGATCTTGTCCGCGATCTGGTGGCCGGTCAGTCCCAGCACCTCGCGGGCATATTCCTGTTCGCCTGATTTCTTGAAGAACGCGTCCGGCGTTCCGAAGCGCAGGAACTTCTGGTGCTTCATCTCGGTATCGGCGAGCCATTCGGAGACGGCAGAGCCGAAGCCGCCGATCAGCGAATGCTCCTCGATGGTCGCGACCAGCTTGAAGCGGCTGAAGGCCTGCTTGAGCTTGTCCTCATCCAGTGGCTTCACGGTGTGGAAGCTGACGACCTCGGCGGAGATGCCCTTCTCCTTCAACTTGTGTGCGGCTTCAATGACTTCCGGCAGCATGTTGCCGGTCGAGAGCAGGCAGACGTCGGAGCCTTCCTCGATCGTGATCGCCTTGCCGATCTTGAAATCCGTGAGGGGGCCCTTGTGAACGACCGGCTCACCCTTCTTGCCCATGCGGATATAGACCGGACGGTCCTGCTGCATCGCCGCGCGCAGCGCGCCGCGCACCTCGAAGGCGTCGCCCGGGCAGATTACGACCATGTTCGGGATCGAGCGCAGGAACGAGATGTCCTCGCAGGCGTGGTGGGTCGGACCGAGGCCGGAATAGGCGAGACCGGCGCCGACGGCGACGATGGTCACCGGGGCCTCGTGATAGCAGACGTCGGTGCGGATCTGCTCCAGGCAGCGCGTCGTCACGAACGGGGTGATGGTGTAGGCGACCGGGCGCAGGCCGTTCATGGCCATGCCGGCAGCGACGCCCATCATGTTGGCCTCGGCGACGCCGCAGTTGAAGAAGCGGCTCGGATGCTTGTCCTTGAACTTGTCGAACAGGCGGTTGCCGATGTCGCCCGAGAGCATCACGACGCGGCTGTCCTCGTTGCCGAGCTTGGTCAGTTCGTCGGCGAAAGCGTTTCTCATGACAGGCCGAGCTCCTTGAACGACTTGACGACTTCCTCAGCGGTGGGGGCGCGATAATGCCAGTTGTTGTCGTCCTCCATGAACGACACGCCCTTGCCCTTCACGGTGTGGGCGATCAGCGCCACCGGCTTGCCGGAGCCGTTCGGGATGTTCTGCATGGCTTCCGCCAGCGTACCGACGTCATGGCCGTCGATCTCATGCGCGTCCCAGCCGAAGGCGGCCCATTTGTCGCGCAGCGGCGCCAGCATCAGGGTCTCGTTGGAGCGCGCGGTGGCCTGCCATTTGTTGTAGTCGACGACGACGCAGACGTTTTCCAGCTTCTGGGCGGCGGCGAACATCGCAGCCTCCCACACCGAGCCCTCGTTGTTCTCGCCGTCGGACAGCAGAGCGAACACCCGGAAGCTCTCGCCCTTGATGCGGCCGGCCAGCGCCATGCCGCAGCCGAGCGGCAGGCCGTGGCCGAGCGAGCCGGTCGCGGCCTCGACGCCGGGCAGCAGGTTGGCCGGCGGGTGCTCGGCGAGCCGGCCGCCGTCCTGGCAGTAGGTGTCGAGCTCCTCGATCGGGAAGTAGCCCTTCATCGCCAGGGTCGCGAACAGCGCCGCGGCGGCGTGACCCTTGGACAGGATGAAGCGGTCGCGCAGCGGGTCGGTCGGGTTCTTCGGGTCGATGTTCAGCACATGCCAATAGGCCGCGGTCATCGCATCGGCGCAGGACAGCGACGAGGCGAGATGCGCCGCCTGGGCCTTGTGCGACATCTCGATGATCTTGCCGCGCAACTTCGCCGCCTGCGCCTTCAGCGCTGCAACGTCGGGCTTGGCCGCGGTGCTCCGGACTGCAACGTTCATCGTGCTCTCCAGTCGCGCTTCCCCGGGGAAGCGCAGGGGTCTCGATCAGGGTTTATGTTCGTACTTGGTCGGCAGCTTGGCCATGACATCCTCGAAGCGTCGCGCCCAGGCGATGACGTCGTCGATGCCTTGTTCCAGCGAGAAGGTGTCGCGCCAGCCGAGCTCGGTGCGCAGCTTGAAGCTGTCGAGCGTGTAGGCGGTGTCCTTGCCCGGCCGCTCCGGGCCGATCTCGACGCAGTCCTCGAACGACTTGCCGAGGCGGGCGAGGATCATCTCGACCAGGGTGCGGATCGAGACCAGCTCGTAGCCGGAGATGTGATAGGTCTCGCCGAGCGTGCCCTTCCGTCCGATCTTCACCGTCGCATCCGACACGTCGGTCATGTGGATGAACACGCGGACCGACTTGCCGCCGCCGTCGAGCCGCAGCTTCTGCCCGGTCATCGCGGCCACGATGGTCCGCGGCACGATGCGATAGAGCTGCTGGCCCGGGCCATACACGTTAGCGGCGCGGGTGAAGACCACGGGGAACTGGTAGTTGGCGAAATAGGTGCGCAGGCTCATGTCGCCGGCCGCGCGCGACACCGCGTAGGGCGTCGACGGGTTGAACGGCGCGTCCTCGCGCACCCAGCCCTCGGTCGAGCCGTAGACTTCCGGAGTCGTCACGTGGACGTAGCGATCGAGGCCGTCATAGTTGCGCAGGATGTCGTGCAGGCGAACGGCGGAGACGACGTTGGTCATCATCCAATGGTCCGGATACAGCCAGCTCTCGCCGACCATGCTCTGCGCGGCGAAGTTCACGACATGCGTCGGCCGCTCGGCGGCGAGCAGGGCCTTCAGCGCCTCGAGGTCGTGATTCAGGTCGACGCGCTGGAAGCGGACCTTGCCCGGGCGCTTCTGCCACTTGTACGGCAGGAACGCATCATGCGGCTCGTCCGAGCGGCTGGTCGCGATCACGTCGTGACCGGCCGCGGCCAGGAAGTCGACGAAGGTTGCGCCCGAAAAGGAGTTCGAGCCGAGGATCAGGTACTTTTCGTTCGCAGCCATCGTTCCTGTCCGTCAGACCTCGCGCGTCGTGATGATGTCGCCGCGCTGGGCGTACAGCCACTGCATGATCATGTGCCCGATCACCATCTGCGCATCCTCGGCGATCTGCATGTCGTCGACCGCGAAATGGATCGGCACGTCGGCCAGAGCCTTGGCCTTGCCGCCGGAGAAGCCCAGCACGGCGTAGCTCGTCATGCCGATCTTCTTGCCCTCTTCGAGCGCCTTCAGGATGTTCGGCGAGTTGCCGGAGCCGGAGAAGGTGATCAGCACGTCGCCCTTGCGCGCGAGCACCGCGAGCTGCAGCGAAAACACCTGGTCATAGCCTTCGTCGTTGGCGAGGCAGGTGATCACCGACGGGTTCGACGACAGCGAATGCACGCGCAGGCCGGAGCCCGGCGTCTTCGACAGCGCGTAGAGGAAGTCGTTGGCGAGGTGGTTGGCGTTGCCGCCGCTGCCGCCATTGCCGCAGAAGAACACCTGGCGGCCGGTCTGCCAGCAGTCGCGCAGATCGTAGGCGAGCTTCTCGACCGGCGCCCAGTCGAAATCCTTCAGCACGGTGCTGAAGCGGCTGGTGTAGTCGGCGAACAGGCTGCCGGGAGTCTTGAAGGCGAGAACGTTCATTTCACGACCTCCTTCTCCATCCATTTCAGATTGTACCAGCGGTCCTCGTTCTTGAGCTGGCCTTGCGAGTACATGCCGATGATTTCCTTGATCGCGTCCTCCACCGTCTTCTTCGGGCGGAAGCCGGTCGCGAGCAGGCGATCGGAGTTGACGCGATAGCTGCGCGGATCGTTCGAGGGCGTCACGACGACCTCGGCCGGCACGTGCTTGGTGACCAGATTGGCAATGTCGAGGATCGAGATGTTCTCGAAGCCGGCATTGTAGACACCGGTGTGCTCAGGATGATCGAGCAGGAACAGATAGAGGTCGGTGATGTCGTCGATATGAATGTTGGGGCGGGTCTGGTCGCCGCCGAACACGGTGATGCGGCCGTTCATCAGCGCCTGCATCGTCAGCATGTTGACGGAGACATCGAGGCGCTGGCGCGGAGAGTAGCCGCACACGGTGGCGGGGCGGACGATCTGCACCACCATGTCGTCCTTGTAGGACAGCACGATGCGCTCGCCGCACATCTTGGTCTTGTTGTACTCGGAGATCGGCAGTAGCTCGAGGTCCTCGGTGACCTGCTCCTCTTCCTTGACGCCGTAGACGCTGCCCGAGGACGCGTAGATGAAGCGCTTGATGCCGTGGCGGTAGGCGCGGTCGGCGAGCTGCATCGTGGCGAGGCAGGAGATCTCCCAGGTCAGCTTCGGGTCGAGATCACCACAGGGATCATTGGCGACGCTGGAGAGATGAATGATGGCATCGACGCCGGTCAGGTTGATGGCATCGGGATTGCGGACGTCGCCCTGGACGACGGTGAGATCCGGATGCGGCTCGAGGAAGTTGCCGAACCACATGATGTCGAATGCGACGACCTTGTGGCCGGCTTTCAGGAGCTTCGGCACGAGCACGCTGCCCTTGTAGCCGCACGCTCCGGTCACGAATATCTTCATCTGCGCAATCCCCGTGGCTCGCCTGTCGTCTCGCCGGCTGGTGCGTCGCGCGCACCTTTATGCAAATTGGCTAGGGAAGGCGACCAGCCCGGCGGCCGAAGCCGCCCGTCAAGCGTCCCCGCCACGGCGCGGTTCGTGCTTAAACTCCAAATGGGCCCGGCGCAAGCTTTCCGGGTTGCCGATGTCCCGATGATAACCGCTGGTTTCCACGCACAAAATGCGTCGGATATAGTTGGGGATGATTTCGGTGGAGAGGTCGACGATCGGCTTTCCCAGCGCCGCGATGTCGGCGATGACCTCGGGCTCGAACACGTAGACCGCGCCATTGGCGAGGTTCCCGGGCGGATTCTTGACCTTCTCGTGGAAGGCGATCACCCTGTGCTGATCATCCAGCTCAAGAATCCCGCACGAACTCGGATCGTCGGTTCGGAATGCGAGCATCGTCATGATGCAGCCGGGCGGTCGGCTGCGATGGGCGGAGAGCAGCCCCGCGACGTCGAAATCAGTCAGATTGTCGGCATGGGCCACGAGGAAGGGCTGGTCGCCGAACCAGGCGCGGTTTGCAAGCACGGTGCCGCCGGTGCCGAGCAGTTCATCTTCGTGAACGAGATCGATGCGATCGCGCCAGCGCGATTGCGCCACGTGCGCGCGGACCTGTTCGGCGAGCCAGTGCGTGTTCAGCAGCGCGCGCTCGATGCCACCTTCGAAGACAAGGTCGAGCCAGTAGTCCAGCAAGGGCCGGTCGTGCACACGCACCAGGCATTTCGGCGTCGTATTGGTCAGCGGGCGCAGCCGGCTTCCGATCCCCGCCGCGAGCAGGAGGGCACGCATGACGACATCCTACTCCTGGCTGAATCCGGTCTCGTCGATTTCCCGCACCAGCTCTGCCGTCGTCAGCGGCAGATTGCCGACGCGGGAGACCTGGAGGGCGGCGGCCAGCGAGCCGAGATAGGAGGCCTGCCAGATATCGGCGCCCGCGCGCAGGCCCATCGAGCAGGCCATGAAGAAGCTGTCGCCGGCACCGGAGACGTCCTTCGGCGACGGATTGAACGCGGGCAGGCGGTCCGAGGTGAAGGTGCCCTCGGCCATGGTGTTGATCAGCGCGCCTTCGGCGCCGAGCGTGATCACGAGGTTCTTGGTGCGGGCCCGTTCGACCAACCGCTCGCTGATCACGGCGAGACCCGAAATGAAGTCGTTCAGTGCGACGCGGGCCTCGCGCTCGGTCGGCGTCAGCAGGGTCATGCCCTTGAATCGGGAGACGTCGCCGGTCTGCGACGACACCTGGCTGTCGGCCGCCATCATCACGCCCTGGGCGCGGGCGCGATCGGCGATCGCATCGACCAGATCCTGCGGCAGGCAGCCATAGTTGAAGCAGGAGAACAGCAACAGGTCGCAGGTCTTCAGGGCGCGCTCGACCGAGGTCAGCATCTGCCGCTGCAAATCGGCGTCGGAGGCATGCTGGCGCAGATGATTGACGCGCAGAAGCGTCTTGTTGAGCGCGCGGAAACGCTGCTTGCGCGTGGTCGGCCGGCTCTGGTCGGTGAAGGCGTTGAAGTTCACCCCGTGCTGTTCGAGCGTGTTGCGGGCGAACCGCGCAGCTTCATCGTCGCCGACCAGCGTGAAGAACTTCACGTCCGCGCCGAGGCCATGGGCATGTGCCGCAACCGCGCCGGCGCCGCCGACGAAGGTGCGGGTCATCAGCGGCGTCACGACGATGGTCGGATCCTCCTGAGACATGCCGACCGCATCGCAGGTGACATATTCGTCGACGATCAGGTCGCCGATGACGGCGACCCGCATGCCGGAGAGCTTGCGGAGCAGGTCCTTCAGATTCGCGATCTCGAAGCCGTGGCGCCTGGGAAATTCCTGCGGCTTGCGAACCGTGGAGATGTCGATGTTGGCGTCGCGTTCCAGCAGCGACAGCGACGCAAAGCGCAGTTCACCGGACGAGAAGATCAGCCGTCCGCCATAGGCGTCCACAGCCTCCTGCTCGGGATTGGCGCGATCCTCGAACTCCTTGCCCTTGACGACGACGGTCGGCTTCAGATGCGCGATGAAGTCGGAGGCCGACGTTTCCAAGCGCACGACATGGTGCACAAAGGCGATGGAACGCACATTTTCGAGGCGCATGTCCTGCGCCAGGGTCACGCCAGGCGTCGAGATCGGGGTTGACACCCACAACCAGCACGTCGGCCTGCTCGGCGGCGAACTTCAAAAGCCGTAAATGTCCGGGGTGCACGACGTTGAAGTTGCCGGACACGAACGCAATCGTCTGTCCGGAGTCACAGGAGGCGCGAACAGTCTGACAGGCCAGATCCATCTCACTCATATCGATCACCTGATCCAAGGAATTCGCCTCCGGCTTGATCGGGCTGAGGTAGGACAATCGACCGCCGTGTCATTCGCCGGCCGAGGAACACCGATGCAAAGCGTCGCTGTCGCCCGGCACATCTGCACCGCGAATCCCGTTCCGATCTGCATCTTTCATGCTCGACATTGATTTCGTTGCGAAAAAACAAACACGGTCCCGCGATCGGAGCGATGGAGGGGCCGGCGGCCGATCATTTCCAATGGTCTCTTTATCAGGTGTGCGCAGCAGCACAAACAGTCCTGTTAGCTTACGGTTGTGAGGTTGCGTCGGAATGCGGCTTCCGGAGAGTTCATCGACTTTTCACGGCAATGCTCAGCACCCGTGCAGAAGAATCAGGCGGGAGAGGGATCCGGGAATGCTCCGCCGGGCCACGCGGAAAAGCCTTGGAGACGCAAGTCTCTCGCAGCATGCCTCAGTGATAGAGATCGAACTGTTCACCCTGTCCCTTTTCGAGATCGGCTGCCAAGGCGCTGCGGTCGATCCGCGGAAACAGCTTGCTGAACTCGGGCCGGTTCAGCAGGGCGAGGTAGGTCTTGAGCATGCCCCTTTCCGAGGGATGCGCAGGATCGAAGAAGTTGCCGGAATCGCGCGATATCTCGGTGCGGCTCATATCGAAGAACTGGATGCCAAGCTGCGCAAATCTTTCGACGGTCTGTGGACTCCTGATCTCGCGCCAGAGTCCGGAATAAGGCCAATAGGCCTCGTCGGTGTCGAGAAAGGCGCCAGCACTTTCCAGGAACGGATATTGGATCGCAACCACCGAGAACCCGCGCTCGTGGGAAAGCCTAGACAGTCGCTCGATCTCGCCAAATTCGCGTTCGCTGAGATGAGGGGCGCCCGGAAACGAGGAGGTGACGTATTGAGCGCCGTGCGCCAAGGTTTCGGCCGCTGCATTTCGATAGGGTGGTGCGACCATGACGGAACCGTCCTTGCGGAATCCGAACTTGCCGCGGATCGCCTCCGTGCCGACGAGCCTGTTGTTGTCAACGGACTCGAGTTGCGGCGTCATCATGGCCGCACGGATCGCATCGAGATCTCCGTGATTCCGCATGACGAAGTCCGCGACGTCGTGCAGCTTCCGCCGATGCGAATCGATGCCTTGGGCGAAGTCCATCGTGCGCTCTTTCCGCCAGACGTCAGCGAGGAAATCGCCAAACAGGAAGTAATCCAGCGCCACGACGACCACGCGCGGTTTCGCCACCGTCGTCGCGCGATCGACGAAGTCCACAACGTGCGTGAGAGGCCACGCCGTCAGGCACGCATTGTAGGCCACGTAAGGGCGGAACATCTGCTCGCGCGCCTGACCGCAGCGGGAGCTTCCTACCAGCAGAATCTCGGGCTGGACCTGTTTGATTCGTTCGAGCTTATAGGGAGCGTAGTCCTTGAACGTGCCGAGCCAGACCAGCCGTTCAGTGCGCGATTGCTCGGCTGCGATCAACGAGAGCGGGACAGTCGCGCCCAATCGCCAGCCGACCCATTCGAAAACAGCCAGCAGCGGCAGGAAGACGATGGCGAACAGCGCCACTACGATCGCAAGATACCGCGCCAAAGTTCGAGCCCGCCTTGATGATTGTGCTTCGGGATTAAGCGAGTTTGGCTCGCAATCCGCGTCGTGCTGGAAGTTGATTGCGTCAGAATCAGGCTAATGGCTGGGCGTGGCCGCCGCAAGCGGATGATGCGCCACCAGCACGCCGCCCGCCTGGACAGCTTCGACAAGACCATACCCGCCTTCATAAGGCCGAATGTCGGTAGCGACGGCCCGAGGTCCGTCGCTTGCCATCTCCTGCACGTTCAGAATTGGAAGTAGAGGAACTGCGACGTGTCTCCGGCAATGATGTTCATCAGGACCGCCGCCACGAGCGCGATCGAAGTTCCGATGGCCCACGGCAGGGACGGTCGCCACTTCAGGTTCAGAATGCTCCAGGGACGAGGGTTGTGGTAGGTTTCCAGCCCGACCTTCCAGCGCTCGAACATTGTGTTCACGTTGGGCAGGGTGAAACAGGCGACATAGCCTGCCAGGATCGCGATCATCAGGCGCGGATCGACGAGGTTCGCTGCCGTGATCTTCTCCGGATTGGACAGCGCGAGCATCCCCTTGATGAGCCTGACCGCGGCATTCGGATTGTCGGCCCGGAAGAAGACCCATGCCAGAACCACGACGAACTGTGTCAACAAGAGCGCCGCCACCGCATACCAGGCGGTCGCCGACAGGCGGGTGAGGGCCGGTCGCTGCGCGACGAATTTGCTCCAGCGATGATTGACGATCAGAAACAGCCCGTGCAGCGCTCCCCAGATGATGAAGGTGAAGCCCGCTCCGTGCCAGAGACCGCCAAGCAGCATGGTGGCGAAGAGGTTGGCGTTTCTCCGGTGCTCGCCGTAGCGGTTGCCGCCAAGCGGGATGTAGAGATAGTCGCGCAGGAAGCGCGATAGCGAGATGTGCCAACGGCGCCAGAATTCGACGATGCTCAGCGACTTGTAGAGGGAGTCGAAGTTGAAAGGCAGCCGGATCCCGAACATGATCGAAATGCCGATCGCCATGTCGGAGTAGCCCGAGAAATCGAAGTAGCATCTGCAGCGAATAGGCGAGCGCGCCGCCCCAGGCGTCCATCAGGTGGATGTGGCTCGAATTGGCGGCCTGGAACACGGGATTCGCGATCAGGCCGAACCCGTCCGCGATGAACGACTTCTTGAACAGCCCAATGGTCAGAATCGTGAGGCCGACCGCGACCTTCTCGATGGAAATCCTTCGGCTCTCCTCCGAGCCGAATTGCGGCATCATCTCGCGGTGATGGAGGATCGGGCCGGCGACCAGATGCGGGAAATACGTGACGAACAGGCCGTACTTCACGAAGCTTCGTTCATCGGAATACCCGCCATAGACGTCGGCGAGGTAGGCAATCTGGGTGAAGGTGAAAAACGAGATGCCGAGCGGGAGAACGATCGCAAGCGAGGGGTGCTTCGACGCGGTGATGGCATTGAGGATCTGGATGCCGAAATTCGTATATTTGTAGAACGCGAGCGCGGCCAGGTTGAGCGTGATGGCAGCTGAAAACAGGCCGGTGCGGAGCTTTCCGGTCTGCCGGGCAATCAGGAGACCCATCGTGTAATTGAAGACGATGGAGACCAGGATGATCGGGACGAAGTGAATGTCCCAATAGCTGTAGAAGGCGAGCGACGCCGCGGCGAGCCAGCTGAGGCGCACGACGGGGGCGGCGAAAAAGCGAGCCAGCAGAAAATAGCCGACCAGGGTCACCGGCAGGAACAGGAACAGAAACTCAAACTGCGTGAAGAGCATAACAAGTTTCTTGATGTTGCTGCCTATTGCGCTGCTTTATCAATGATTGAGGGCGCTGCCAAGTTGGGTGCACCTCTTCCGCCGCGAATTTCGGGGGATGCCGCCTGCTGACGGCAGCGACGTGCGGCCGGCCTCTCGAACAGGGCGGACCCTTTTCGATCAGTGATTCTTCTGCTATGGCAGCTCAAAATTCGACCACCTACGCCAATCCAACGCCGCCATGATGGGGTTTCGCGCAATCACTCTCGCCGATGACCGCAGCGGCGAAGAAACCCCTCGATGGATCATGCAGATGACATCCCGATAGGTTTGCGCTCTCGCGCGCAAAGCAAACTGGGGAGGAGCGAGAAGCCCTCTGTTCCATCGGCTGGCGTCGTGTCTAGACTCTCGTTGTCGGAGCCGAAAGCAGCTGCCACGACACCCACCGAGGCAACCTATCGAGCGGGAATTGCGTCATGTCGACAGTCGGCCGGTCTGCACCGGAAAAGTCAGCTGAACCGGCCGGATTCGGGCGCTATCTCATCGCAGTCGGAATTGTCGGCCTGGCGGCGGCGTTCGCGTTTTCGCTCGGTCTGTCGCTCTTCTCGTCCGACGCGTGGACGTTGCGCGATGGACTGCTGCAGATTCCGCGCCAAAGCGACGCCAACTGGTATCGTAATTTCGGAGGCCGCAGCATTCCGCAGATCCAGGACCAGGATATCTTCTACAGCAATCTGGGAGGATCGGTCGGAGCCGCCAAGCAGGCTGACATTGTCTTTCTCGGTCCGTCCTTCGTCAGCTATGCCGTAGACCGGCAGACGCTCGCGCAATCGCCGGTGCTCGGTCGATTGGGGATCTACAACATGGCCTTCGTGGGCATTCGCGGCGGTGAGTTCTCGCGGCTCGTGATCCAGCGCTGGAAAATCCGTCCGCGCCTGTGGGTCATCAATGCCGACGATCAGTTCGTGCACTTTTTCAGCAACGATCTCAACGTCACTCTTGGTCCGCAGAAGCAGCCCATTGCCGCCGTCCGGCGCGACCGACTACGGGGGTACCTGACGGTGGTCGGCCGCAATCTGCACTGGCGTATCGAGGACTTGGTTGCGGCGTATCAGAACGGCCATTTCTCGCCCACCGGCCTCTATCGCAACATCACTGATGGTGACATGGGGCTGGATGCCAATCCGGGCTATGTCGCCTTGGGCAACAAGCCGATGCTGTCGGCCCGCGATCCCGACTGCCATACGACCCCGGCGATCGTCGACTATGCGAAGAGATTTCTCCACGAGGTGGGCGGAGAGGCCGTGCTCACACTGGTCCCGCATAGCCAGTCCTGCGTCCAGCAGGCCGCAGAACTGGCGAAAGAATTGAACATCGAACTGATCGCGCCGCCGTTCGATGGCCTGACGACGATCGACGGCGGCGGCCATTTGGACAGGCACGGAGCGCAGGTCTTTACGAGCTATCTCGCTCGCGAGATCGTCAAGACGGCGGCTTTCAAACGGGCATTTCCCGTTGGACCTGGCGATGGCAAATGATGCCTATTTTGCTGAATTCCAGCCAAGGAGCTGCCGGCTCCACGCGGCTTCGTCCGACACGCTTCGTCCGAACCCTCGAGGCACCTCGCTCATCAGATGGGCTCCCCGAGACTAATCGCCGCCGGGCTTAGGATTCTGAATTCTCGTTTCATCCGGTTTTGCCCGCATTCATCCCCATGTTCGGCTTGGAAAATTCCCGGCACCTCTGTTATAGCTGCGATCCAATCGGCTCAATCCTTGGTTGGCAATTGCGGCGGCGATGTCTCCACGGGGAATTCTCGCATTGGACCCGGCGAGCGTACTGTCTTCATCCCGAGACGTGATCCTTGGCGCGCAGGCGACTTGAACGGCCGGTCGTCCAGGCTCCGCCTTGATCCGAACGCGCGGAATCCGGGATTTCAAGGTTGTGTGGAACTTGGTCGTATGAAATTGCAAAAGCAAAGGCCGATGCGCGGCGGCCGCCGACGGTTTGTCTACCAGGTCTTCGTCATAGTCGGAGCGACCCTCAATCTGCTGCCCCGACGCGCGGTATTCCTTGGTCTGGTCATCGCTTTCGCCGCGAGACTTCCACTCCGGCGGCGCCTGGCTCAGGCGTATTTTCCCTATGCGACGTCGCATCTTGCAGCTCGGCCGGAGTTTCGTTTTTCGACCGCTCTCAGCCGATATTTCCCCGGCGCTTCGATTCAAGCCCTGAGCAGCATCGGCGCCTATCGTGAGGCGACCGGGACTGTCGGCCGCGAAACCTTGGCGTTCGATGATGCGGAGACCAGATACGCGCTGGTTCGATCCTTGTTCGAGCTCGGCGAGTTTTCGGAAGCGCGCGATGCCGCGGCTGGAGCGAAGCCCGAACAGCTCGAAACGATGGTCGATCTCGCCTTCTACAAGGCCATGGTCGACGTGATCGAAGGGGATGAAGCGGCGGCGCTCGACGCGATGTTCTGGGCGTGTCGGAGCAGCCTGCATTTTCTCCGTCCCCACCAGAACATCGCGGCTCGGAATTCACCGTATTATGTACCGAACAGCCTCGATTTCCTCTGCGGCGCTCCCGGCCGGCTGTTCGACCTGTGCAACTTCACGGGCCAGCGCGTGATGCATGTCGGTCGCGGCGAGATTGCAATTCGGTTGTACGAGCGTGCCTTGGATGCGCAGCAGGAACTGCGGGCATCGCCGCCACCGCTTTCTGATGAGTTGAAGCGTCTGCTCGACCGGCTCGGCGTCACCTTCGCTACGCTGCGGCTGATTCCTGAGGAATGGGCGACGCAGATCGGCCATCTGGGCATGCTCGACATTCTGTTTCGGATGCGAGAGCTGGGCTGGTGGTCAGGCGAAGCCCTGATCGTCGTGCGCCCCGATAGAATCGCCAACGCGGTCTTCTTCAAGCTGTTTGAAAGTTTCGGCAAGGTTGTGGTGATCGGCGAAACCGTATCGGAGCGACTGGGTGAGGAACTGCTCTCGTTGCAGCGCTGGTGCGGCTTGAACTTCAATGCATTCAGGCTGCCGGACGGGCGGGTCGTGCCCTGGCAGGACGCGGGTGCCATCGCCATCGAGCAATGGGAGCGCGAGGGAAGAGGCCATCCGCTGCGCGACGCCTACGATCGGAGCGCGGCGACTGCAGCGGCGCACTTCGACGCGTTTCGTTCCAGGTACGGCATGAAGCCCGACGACTGGTATGTGTGCCTGCACACACGGGATGCGGCGCATTATTTCGAGTTCATGGGCACAGGGCAGACCCATCGCAATGCGCCCATCGAGACGTCTTTGGACGCCATTCGTCTGATCACCTCCCGTGGCGGATGGGTCATCAAGCTCGGTGGTCCGAACTCGCCGAGGCTTCCGCCGATGGCTCGCACGATCGATTATGCGCTCGGCGAATTCAGATCGGAGCCGATGGACATCCACCTGATTCGCCATGCCCACGCCTTCATTGGGACGACGTCCGGGTTGACGAATGTCGCTGTCAGTTTCGGCATTCCTTGTGCGATCGTGAATGCGATCACGACCGATGCCCAGCTGTGGAACAGCAACGTTCGTTTTGCCCTCAAGCCCGTCAGACTGGCGGACGGCACCGTGCTGACGCAGCACCAACTGACAACGTCGCCCTGGCGATGGCGCGTGTTCGATGCGGCCGTGCTGGGCCGGAGCGGTGCGCATCCGGAGACCAACTCGGCGGACGACATCCGCCACACGGCGGATGAGGTCCTGGCCATCGCCGACGGTCGGTTGGCCGAATTCGAAGGCGATCACGATGGCGCGCGACTGTTGTCGCGCTGGAGGCGTGCGCTGGGCGTGCCCTATTACTACGGCACCAGCCGTCCGAGCCTCGGTTTCCTTGCCAATCATGAGACGGAGTTGCTGCACGACGCCGGCGAGGTCCACTGAGCCATGCAAGTGGGAGACGGGACAGCTGAGATGGCACCATGTGCGGCATAGCCGGCCTGTTCCGCCCCGGCGGAGCCGATGAGGCCCAACTGAGCGGAATCGTCGAGCGCATGACAGCGGCGCTGGCGCATCGGGGTCCCGACGCGTCCGGCAGTTGGATCAGTGCTGCGAGGGGAGTTGCCTTCGGACATCGCCGTCTGGCGATCCTCGATCTCACCGAGGCCGGGGCGCAGCCGATGCACAGTGCCTGCGGACGCTACACTGTCACCTTCAACGGCGAGATCTACAACCATCTCGATGTCCGTGCCGAGCTGGAGGCGGTCGGCGCCGCGCCGAATTGGCGCGGTCATTCCGACACCGAAACGCTGCTCGCCGCGATCAGCCGATGGGGCGTCGAACCGGCGCTTCAGCGCCTGATCGGCATGTTCGTCTTCGGGCTGTGGGACGCCGAGACTCGGCAATTGATCCTGGCGCGCGACCGCTTCGGCGAGAAGCCGCTGTTCTACGGCTGGAGCGGCGCCGATCTGGTGTTCGGCTCCGAGCTCAAGGCGCTGGCGGCGCATCCCTCCTGGGCGCCGTCGCTCGACCGCGCGGCGCTCACGTCGTTCATGCGCTATTCCTACGTGCCGGCGCCCGCCACGATCTGGACCGGCATACGCAAGCTGCCCCCGGCGTCGTTCGTGAGCTTCGCCTCGGATGCCGCTCCCGGCGGCTGGCCGCTGCCGAAACCCTACTGGTCGCTGCGCGATCGTGTCGCTGCCGCCCAGGAGGATCGCATTGCCGACGAGCGGGAGGCCGTCGACCGGCTGGAGCAGTTGCTGTCGGTCGCCGTGAAGCGGCAGTGCCTGTCGGATGTGCCGCTCGGCGCGTTCCTGTCCGGTGGCGTCGATTCATCGACCATCGTGGCCTTGATGCAGGCGGGGGCGAGCCAGCCGGTCCGCACCTTCAGCATCGGCTTTGCCGAGGGCGGCTACAATGAGGCCGAGGACGCCCGCAGGGTCGCCCAGCATCTCGGCACCGAACATACCGAGTTGTACGTCGATGCGCGGACCGCGATGGACGTGGTGCCGAAGCTGCCGCGGATCTATGACGAACCGTTCGCCGACTCCTCGCAGATCCCCACGCATCTGGTGGCGCAGCTCGCGCGCCGGCATGTCACCGTCGCATTGTCAGGCGACGCGGGCGACGAGCTGTTCGGCGGCTACAACAGGCATGTCTGGGGCGGCACGCTGCAGGCGCGTCTTGGCCGCGTGCCGATGGCGCTGCGGCGTGCGATCGGTGCCGTCCTCGGCGCGATCGCCCCGGAGCCGGCCGATACGGTTCTCAGGGCGCTGCAGCCGGTGCTGCCGGCCCGATTGAAGGTGCGGCATGCCGGCGATCAGGTCGCCAAGCTCGGCCGCGTCATTGCCGCCGACGGTTTTGATGGCCTCTACCGGGCGCTGTGCTCGATCGATCAGGATCCGACCGGGACGGTGGTGGGCGGCACGGAGCAGGAGAGTTGGGCAGGGAGCGAGATGCGGCAGTTCGCGGCGAAGCTCGACCCGCTCGACCGCATGACCCTGGCGGATTCCCTCAGCTATCTCAGCGACGACATCCTGCAGAAGGTCGATCGTGCGGCGATGGCCGTGGCGCTGGAGACGCGCGTGCCGTTCCTCGACAGGGACGTCGTCGAGTTCTCGGCCAGGGTGCCTGCCGGCATGAAGGTGCGGGACGGCCGCGGCAAATGGCTGGTGCGGCAGGTGCTGTATCGCCACGTGCCGGCCGAGATGATCGATCGCCCGAAGACCGGCTTCAGCGTTCCGCTCGACGCGTGGCTGCGTGGGCCGTTGAAATCGTGGGCATCAGACCTGCTGTCGCCGGAGCGGCTGAGGCGGCAGGGTCTGTTCGATCCGGTGCGGGTGACGCGCATGTTCGACGAGCATGTCAGCCGCCGCCACAATCATTCCTATTGGCTGTGGAACGTGCTGATGGCGCAGGCCTGGCACGACGAATGGGCGCGCGCCCGATAGCTCAATCTTCGACTATCGCGGGAACGCCAACGTGGCCGGCGCCCTTTTCGGCGCTGAGAATCCACACCAGCCCGCCCATGCCGCCGACGATGAAGTAGACCGCTCCGAACAGGATGGAGACCACGGTGCCGTCGGCAGGCGCCAGGCCGGCATAGCCGAACGCGACCATCATCGTCGCCTCGCGGACGCCCCAGCCGGCGATCGAGATCGGCAGCATCGTGATCAGCATGATCGGCGGGGTCAGCAGGAACAGTTGCTCGAATGCGGCGGGCGCCGCGATGGAGCGCACCGCGCACCAGGCGATGACGACGGCGAGCACGTGAATCGACAGCGACAGCACGGCGATCTTCGCAGCCGTGCTTCGGCCGAAGATCACCTTGTTCGCGATCACCGAGCAGGCATAGACGTGACGCGTCGGCCACCACGCCTTCATCCACGCCGCCGGCAGATAGCCGATGGTGAGGAAGCCGACGCCGGCCGCCAGCGCGGCGGCGTCGACCAGCATCAGGGCCAGCCGCCCGTGCTCGTCGGCGATCATGCCATAGCTCCACGGCAGGCTCGCGACGATGATCAGCGCCAGCGCAATGAAGCCGACGGCGCGGTCGGTCAGGATCGAGTAGCTGGCTGCCCGCCAGCCAGC
This sequence comes from Bradyrhizobium oligotrophicum, assembly GCA_050641875.1. GTDB lineage: Bacteria > Pseudomonadota > Alphaproteobacteria > Rhizobiales > Xanthobacteraceae > Bradyrhizobium > Bradyrhizobium oligotrophicum_B. The sequence goes on along the minus strand of CP192619.1, from coordinate 53,160 downwards.
GCCGGTGCGCCCGATCAGCCAGAGACGCACGGCATCGCCGCCGATCGAGGACGGCAGGGTCTGATTGAAGAAGGCGCCGATCATGTTGTAGCGGAACGCCTGCATGTCCGTCAGCGGCGCGCCGCACAGCGCGGAGATCTCGCGCCACCGCAGGGCGCCGATGAAGATCTGCACCAGCGTGATGGCCACCGCCAGCCCGATCCAGCCGATGTTGATCTGGCTGAGCCGCTCGCGGATCGCGGCAAAGTTTATCCCGCGCAGAGCGAGATACAGCAGGGCCAGCGACACCACGATCCGGAGGAGAAGAATCAAAAACGCACGCATGCCAGGCTGGCTTCGCTCTTGGTTGAAACGGTCCAAGCCGAGTGCGATACGCGCAACTCCCGTCCTGGCAAGGCCGGACCCCGGTCGAGGGGGAGCCGTAGCCGCCCCTTGCGGTCCCGATGCACCGGTGGCTAAACAGTCGCAGGGGTGGCGTCAATGGCCTCCGAAACGACCGGAATATCAATTTATGTCTCATGGCCGGAAGATTGCGGTGATAGGCCTTGGCTATGTCGGCCTGCCGGTCGCGGCGGCGTTCGCGCGGGCAGGCTGCCCGGCGATCGGGTTCGATATCGATGCGGTCCGCGTCGGGGAGCTTAAGGACGCAAGGGACCGGACCTGCGAGGTCGATGCGGGCGATCTGCGGCGGCCAGGCCTGCGCTTCACCAGCGAGCCGAGCGATATTGCGACTGCCGATTTCTTCATCGTCACCGTTCCGACCCCGATCGACAGCGCACGGCGTCCTGATCTCGGCGCGATGCTGGCCGCCACGCGCACGGTGGGGGCCGTTCTGAAGCGCGGCGACATCGTGGTCTATGAGTCGACCGTCTACCCGGGCGCCGTCGAGGAAGACTGCGTCCCGTTGCTGGAGAGCGGCTCGGGGCTGAAGGCGGGGGTCGATTTCAACGTCGGCTATTCGCCGGAGCGCATCAATCCCGGTGACAAGACGCATCGCTTCGAGACCATCACCAAGGTGGTCTCGGCACAGAACCCGCAGACGCTCGCGATCGTTGCCGCCGTCTACGGCTCGGTCGTCACCGCCGGCATCCATCGCGCGCCCTCGATCAAGGTCGCCGAGGCGGCCAAGGTGATCGAGAACACCCAGCGCGATCTCAACATCGCCTTCATGAACGAGCTGTCGCTGATCTTCCAGGCGCTCGAGATCGACACCGGCGACGTGCTCGCAGCCGCCGCCACCAAGTGGAACTTCCTGCCGTTCACCCCCGGCCTCGTCGGCGGCCACTGCATCGGCGTCGATCCCTATTACCTCACCTACCGCGCCGAGAAGGCGGGCTATCATCCCGAGGTGATCCTGGCGGGCCGCCGCATCAACGACGAGATGGGCCGGCGCATCGCGCGCGAATGCATTCGCGGGCTGCTGAAGCGGAAAGGGCGCAGCGGCATCGTCACGATCCTCGGCATGACCTTCAAGGAGAACGTGCCGGACATCCGCAATTCGCGGGTGATCGACATCATCAGCGAATTGCAATCGTTCGGCGTCGAAGTGCAGATCGCCGATCCCTTGGCCGATGCTGCAGCGGTGCACGAGGAGTACGGCATCGGCCTGACGGCGATCGAGGCGCTGCGTCCGGCCGACGCGGTGGTGCTGGCCGTGTCGCACGATCAGTATCTCGCCGGAGGCTGGCCTCTCGTGCAGGGTCTGCTGCGCGAGGAGGTCGGCCTCGTGCTCGACGTGAAGATGAAGCTCGACCGCGCGAGCAAACCCGCCGCCATCGAACTGTGGCGACCCTGACGGAGCGACCATGGCAGATCATCCCATCCTCGTGACCGGCGCCGCCGGCTTCATCGGCTTCCACCTGGCGCAGCGGTTGCTCGCCGAGGGACGCCAGGTAATTGGCATCGACAACATCAACGCCTACTACGATCCGAAGCTGAAGGAGGCACGCCTCGACATTCTCAAGAGGCAGCCCGGCTTCGCCTTCCACAAGCTCGATCTCGTCGACCGTGCCGGCATCAAGGCGCTGTTTGCCCAGCATCGCTTTCCCGCCGTGGTGCATCTCGCGGCCCAGGCCGGTGTGCGCTACTCGCTGGAAAATCCGCACGCCTATGTCGATGCCAATCTCGAGGGTTTCATCAACGTGCTCGAAGGCTGTCGTCATCATGGCTGCGAGCATCTGCTGTTCGCATCGTCCTCATCGGTCTACGGCGCCAACACCAAGCTGCCGTTCTCGGTCAGGGACAATGTCGATCATCCGATCAGCCTCTATGCGGCAAGCAAGAAGGCGAACGAACTGATGGCGCATTCCTACAGCCATCTGTACCGGGTGCCGGCGACCGGGCTGCGCTTCTTCACCGTCTACGGTCCGTGGGGCCGGCCCGACATGGCGATGTTCATCTTCGCCAAGGCCATCCTCGCCGGACAGCCGGTCAGGCTGTTCAATCATGGCCGGATGCGGCGTGATTTTACCTATGTCGACGACATCGTGCAGGCCATCGTCCGCCTGATCGGTCGCCCGCCACAGGGAAACCCGGATTGGGACGGAAACAGCCCTGATCCGTCGAGCAGCCGGGCGCCATGGCGGATTTACAATATCGGCAACAATCATCCCGAACAGCTGATGGACGTGATAACGCTGCTGGAGAAGGAGTTCGGGCGGCCGGCCATCAGGGAGATGCTGCCGATGCAGCCTGGCGACGTCGAGGCGACCTACGCTGATGTCAGCGACCTCGAACGCGACATCGGCTTCCGGCCGGCGACGTCGATCGCCGACGGCATCGGACGTTTTGCAAAATGGTACCGCGACTACCACCGAATTTGACGGGTTGATTTCATGACCGGACGCATCATTCCTCTCATCATGTGCGGCGGCGCCGGGACCCGGCTGTGGCCGGCATCGCGGGAGGTTCGCCCAAAGCAGTTCCTGCCGCTGTTCGGCGCCCGTTCCACGTTCCAGGACACGCTGCTGCGCGTGTCCGATGCCGAGCTGTTCGAGCGGCCGATCATCATCACCAATCTGGCCTATCGCTTCATGGTGCTGGAGCAACTGGCCGAGATCGGCATCGAGGCCGACGTCCTGCTGGAACCCATGCGGCGTGATTCAGGCCCGGCCATCGCCGCCGGAGCCGCCTTCGCCCAGTCGCGTCATCAGGATGCTGTCGTGCTGGCGCTCGCGGCCGATCACGTCGTTCGTGACACCGCAGCCTTCCTCGCGGCGTGCCGGCAGGGGCTCGCTGCCGCCGATGCCGGCCGCATCGTCACCTTCGGCGTCAACCCGGAGCGCGCGGCCACCGAGTATGGCTATATCAGCCCGGGGGCACCGGTATCCGGGGAGGTGCGGGCGGTCGCAAAATTCGTCGAGAAGCCGGATCAGCCGACCGCCGAGCGCTACATTCGCGAGGGCTATCTCTGGAACAGCGGCAACTTCATGTTCCGCGCATCGGTCCTGCTCGATGAATACCGCAAGTTCGATGCGGGCAGCGTGCAGACGGTGACTGACGCTGTCTCCAAGGCCGGCCGCGACCTCGGCTTCATCATTCTTGACTCCGAGGCCTTCGCCGCGGCCAAGCCGATCTCGATCGACTATGCCGTGATGGAGAAGACCGAGCGGGCGGCCGTGGCCCCGATGTCGTGCGGTTGGTCCGATGTCGGCTCCTGGCATGCGGTCTGGGAATTGTCCGACAAGGACGGGCAGGGCAATGCCGCGCGCGGCACCGCCGTGTTCGAGGACTCCCGCAACTGCAATGTGGTCACCGACAAGGCGCTGGTCGCGCTCGAAGGCGTCGACGATCTCGTCGTGGTGGCGGCGCAGGATGCCGTGCTGGTGTCGCGCCAGCGCGATGCCAACGGCTTGAAGCGGCTGGTCGCCAAGCTCAAGACCGTGGCGCCCGAAGTGACGGAGGCGCACATCAAGGTGCACCGTCCCTGGGGCAGCTATCAGTCGGTCGACAATGGCGAGCGTCATCAGGTCAAGCGCATCATCGTCAAGCCCGGCCAGCGGCTGTCGCTGCAGAAGCACTATCACCGCTCCGAGCACTGGATCGTGGTGCGCGGCGCTGCGCGTGTCACGGTGAACGAGACCGTTCAGACGGTGCACGAGAACGAGTCGATCTATATTCCGATGGGCGCGGTGCACCGGCTGGAGAACCCGGGCAAGATCCTGCTGGAGTTGATCGAGGTCCAGACCGGGTCCTATCTCGGCGAGGACGACATCATCCGTATCGAGGACGATTACCGCCGCGAGTAGGGCGGGGTCTCGCCGCGAATCACGCGAGCCGTGCTAGACAGCCCCGGACGTCGTCCGCCGGAGAGCTTCCTTGCAAAGCACGATCGGATCGCGTGCGTTCCAGAACGCGCGCCTGCAGAAGAAGAACCGCAAGCAGGCCGACGGCCTGCTGCCGAAGGCCGTCGAGGCCTACCGGGCGGGCCGGCATGCCGATGCCCAGGCCATCTGCGGTCAGGCGCTGGCCCTTGTGCCCGATCATTTCGACGCTCTTCACCTTCTCGGCGCCTCCGCGCTCGACAGCGGCCGGCTCGACCTCGCCGAGCAGGCCCTGACCCGCGCCGTCGCCGTGGAGCCGCGCAATGCCGAGGCGTTGGCCAATCTCGGCCTCGTGTTGTTCAGCATGAAGCGCTACGAGGAGGCGCGCGCGGTCCAGGAGCGCGCCGTCGCGCTCAAGCCCAATTTCGCCATGGCGCTGACGAGCCTCGGCAACACCCTGATGAACATGCAGCTGTTCGCGCAGGCGATCGAGGTGCATGACCGCGCCATCGCCCTCAAGCCCGACTTCGCCGACGCCTACTGCAACCGCGGCATGGCGCAACTGCTCCTGCTGCGCAACGAAGAGGCCAGACAGAGTTTCGACCGCGCCTTGGCGCTGGCTCCGCGGCACATGCAGGCGACGTTCGGCAAGGGACTGGTCAGCGTCAATCTGCGGCATCTCGAGCAGGCGCTCGGCGCCTTCAACGCCGCCCTCGCCATGAAGCCGGGGACGGCGGCGGTCATCGCGCAGCGTGGCCGTCTCTACGTGCAGATGGGACGGTTCGCCGAGGCCGAGGCCGATTTCGATGCTGCGCTGGCGACCGACCCCGGGCTGGAGGCGGCGCTGCTCGGCAAGGCCCATGTCTGCGTGCTCACCGAGCGGATCGCGCCGGCGATGCTGGCCTGCAAGCGGGTGCTGGAGCAGAATCCGGCGTCGGAGGTGGCGCTGATCTGGCTCGGCACGTGCCTTGCGAAGCAGGGCGACACGGCCAGCGCCATCCAGCACTTCGACCGCGCCCTCGAGATCAAGCCGGATTTCGAGGATGCGATGATGAAGAAGATCTTCGCGCTCGATTTCTATCCCGGCGCCGACGTCGCCGTGCACCAGGCCGTCCGGCGCGAATGGTGGGAGCGGATTGGCGCGCACATCCCGCAGCGCCAGCTCGCCGCCGTCGACCGCGATCCGGATCGCCGCATCACCGTCGGCTACGTGTCGTCCGACTTCCGCAGCCATTCGGCCGCGCTGACCTTCCTTCCGGTGCTGCGCCATCACGACCACACGGCATTCAAGGTCATCTGCTACTCGTGCTCGCCGCTGGTCGATTCCGTGACGGAGCAGTGCAAGGCGGCGGCCGATGGCTGGGTCGAGGCATCCCAGTTGTCCGACGATGAACTCGCCGATCGCATCGAGGCCGATCAGGTCGACGTTCTCGTCGATCTCTCCGGCCATTCGGCCGGCAATCGTCTCACCGTGTTTGCCCGCAAGCCGGCGCCGATCCAGGTCACCGCGTGGGGTAACGCGACCGGTACCGGTCTGCCCACCATGGACTACTTCTTCGCTGATCCGGTGACGGTGCCGGCGGCGGTGCGGCCGCTGTTCGCCGAAGAGATCTACGATCTGCCGGCGCTGATCACGACGGATCCGCTGCCGGACGCGCAGCCGACGCCGCTGCCGATGCTGCGCAACGGCTACGTCACCTTCGGTGTCTTCAACCGCGTCGACAAGATCTCCGACGAGGTGCTGACGGTGTGGTCGGCGCTGCTCCGGGCGCTGCCGGACGCCCGCGTCGTCATCAAGAACGGCGCGCTGGAGGATGCATTCCTGCGCGACACGCTGATCGCCCGCTTCGCCGCACACGGCATCAGCGAGAGCCGCCTGACGTGTCTGGGCGCCTCGATGCGCCACGAGCACATCGCAGCGTTCGCCAGCATCGACATCTCGCTCGATCCGTTCCCGCAGAATGGCGGCGTCAGCACCTGGGAATCGCTGCAGGCCGGCGTACCCGTCGTGGCCAAGCTCGGCAGCAGCGCGGCGTCGCGGGCCGGCGGGGCGATCGTCAAGGCGGTCGGGCTCGACGACTGGGTGGCCGAGGATGACGAGGGCTATATCGCGATCGCCCTGCGACACGCGGCCCAGCCAGCCGAACTGGCTCGGCTCCGCGCCGAGCTGCCGGCGCGGGTGGCCAACTCGGCCGCCGGCAATGTCGAGACCTACACGCGCAAGGTCGAGGAAGGGTATCGCCAGTTCTGGCGCCGCTATTGTGCCGCTGGCGCCTGAGAGCCGCCCGCAGCACGATCGCTTTCTAGATCTACGCGTCACTCTGGAGGCCGTCTTTGGCAAGCGACGTCGGTTCCCGCGCGTTTCAGAATGCGAGGCTGCACAAGAAGCATCGCAAGCAGGCCGATGCGCTGTTGCCCGCGGCTGTCGCCGCCTATCGCGGTGGGCGGCGGGCCGAGGCCCATGCGATCTGCGGCCAGATCCTGGCGCTGCTGCCGGACCATTTCGATGCGCTGCACCTGCTCGGCGTGACGGCGCTCGACGGTGGCCAGATCGATCTCGCCGAGCAGGCGCTCACCAAGGCCGTCGAAATCGAGCCGCGGCATGCCGAGGCGCTCTCCAATCTCGGTCTCGCGCTGTTCAACCGCAAGCGCTTCGAGGAGGCGCGCAAATGCCAGGAGCGGGCGATTGCGCTGAAACCGGCCCTCGTGGTCGCGCAGACAGGTCTCGGCAACACTCTGATGCGTCTCGGCCTGCCGGACGAGGCGATCGCGGCGCATGACCGCGCGATCGCGCTCAAGCCCGACTATGCCGACGCCTATTGCAACCGCGGCATGGCGCTGCTTCCACTCGGTCGCAACGCGGAAGCCAACGAGAGCTTCGACCGCGCGCTGTCGCTCAATCCGCGCCACATGGAGGCGATGTTCGGCAAGGGCCTCGCCAGCATCAATCTGCGTCACGCGAGCGATGCGCTCGCGGCCTTCGATGCGGCGCTCGCAATCAAGCCCGGTGCGCCGCAGGTGCTCGCCCAGCGCGGCCGGCTGCATCAGATGGCCGGGCGTTTCGACCAGGCGAAGGCGGACTACGAGGCGGTGCTGGCGCGTGATCCGATGCTGGAGATGGCGTTGCTCGGCAAGGCCCAGCTCGGCCATTTCAAGGACGTCGCCCAATCCGTCGATGCCTGCCGCAAGGTGCTGGAGCAGAATCCGCGCTCCGAGGAGGCCTGGCTGTGGCTCGGCGTCTGCTACGGCAAGCAGGGCGAGGTCGCTGCGGCCGTCGCGCATTTCGACCGCGCTCTCGAGATCAGGCCCGATTTCGCCGAGGCCATGACCGCTAAGATCTTCACGCTCGAGTTCATGCCGGAGGCCGATTTCGCGCTCCAGCAAGCGGCGCGGCACGAATGGTGGCAGCGGATCGGCGCGCACATGCCGCGCCGGGCGGCGCCGAAGCGAGAGCTCGACCCGGAGCGGCGCCTGACGATCGGCTACGTCTCCTCCGACTTCCGCAATCATTCGGCCGCGCTGACATTCCTGCCGGTACTCAGGCATCGCGACCCGCAGAAATTCGAGATCGTCTGCTACGCCTGCTCGCCGGTGCAGGACAGTGTGACCGCGCAATTCCGTGCCTGCGCCGACGTCTGGGTCGATGCCGTGCAGATGTCGGACGACGAACTCGCCGACCGCATCACCGCCGATGGCGTCGACATCCTGGTCGATCTCTCCGGCCACTCCGCCGGCAACCGGCTGCCGCTGTTTGCCCGAAAGCCCGCACCTGTCCAGGTCACGGCCTGGGGCAGCGGCACCGGCACGGGGCTGCCGACGATCGACTATTTCCTGGCCGATCCGGTCACGGTGCCCGAGACGGTGCGTCATCTGTTCGCCGAGCAGGTCCATGACCTGCCGGCGGTGATCACCACCGAAGCGTTGCCGGACATCGCGCCGACACCGCTGCCGATGCTCAATAATGGCTTTGTCAGCTTCGGCGTGTTCAACCGGCTGGACAAGATCTCCGACCCTGCGCTGATCGTCTGGACCCGGATCATGCAGCAGCTGCCGGACTCGCGCATCGTGATCAAGAGCAGCTCGCTCGATGATCCCTTGTTGCGCGACCGTCTCCTGGCGCGCTTCGCCGCGCAAGGCGTCGCGCCGGAGCGCGTGGTCTGTCTCGGCTGGTCGACGCGCGAGCAGCAGATCGCGCAGTTTGCCGAGGTCGACATCTCGCTCGATCCATTCCCGCAGAATGGCGGCGTCAGCACCTGGGAGTCGCTGCAGGCCGGCGTGCCGGTCATCGCCAAGCTCGGCCGCAGCGCGGCGTCGCGCGCCGCAGGCGCCATCGTCACGGCGGTCGGGCTCGGCGGGTTCGTGGCCGAGGACGATGAGGAGTATGTCGCGCTCGCCGCGAAGTGGGCCTCTCAGCCCGCGGAGCTCGCCAAGCTGCGGGGTGCGCTGCCGGCGATGGTCGCAAGCTCGGCCGCGGGCAACGTCGAGACCTACACGCACAAGGTCGAGGAGGGATACCGCCTGTTCTGGCGCCGTCATTGCGCCGGCGCCGGCTAGTCTTTGTGTCGCGGCATCCGGCGGTGCCGCATGTGATTTCACCGCGTTCCCGCGATCTGCACGCCGCCCGTGGAGGCAAGTCTCTTGGCAAGCAATGTCGGCTCTCGCGCCTTCCAGAATGCGAGATTGCAGAAGAAGCATCGCAAGCAGGCCGACGAGCTCATGCCGCGCGCCGTGGCGGCGTATCGTGCCGGCCGTCACGCCGAGACGCAGGCGATCTGCGGACGAGATCCTGGCACTGCTGCCCGACCATTTCGATGCGCTGCACCTGCTCGGCGTCACGGCGCTCGACAGCGGACAGATGGAGATGGCCGAGCAGGCGCTCACCAAGGCGGTCGAGATCGAGCCGCGGCATGCCGAGGCGCTGTCCAATCTCGGTCTCGCGCTGTTCAACCGCAAGCGCTTCGACGAGGCGCGCAAATGCCAGGAGCGGGCGATCGCGCTGAAGCCGAATCTGCTCGTGGCGCTCACGGGCCTCGGCAACACGCTGATGCGCCTGGGGCGGCCGGAGGAGGCGATCGCCGCGCATGACCGGGCGATTGCACTCAAGCCGGACTATGCCGACGCCTATTGCAATCGCGGCATGGCGCTGCTTCCGCTCGCACGCAACATGGAGGCCAATCAGAGCTTCGATCGTGCGTTGTCGCTCAACCCGCGCCACATGGAGGCGATGTTCGGCAAGGGGCTCGCCAGCATCAATCTGCGCCATTCCGACGAGGCGCTCGCGGCATTCGACGCCGCGCTTGCGATGCGGCCGCGCGCGGCCCAGGTGCTGGCGCAGCGTGGCCGCCTGCACCAGCAGGCCGGGCGATCTCGATCGGGCGATGCCGGATTTCGAAGCCGCGCTGGCGCTCGATCCGCGACAGGAGGTGGCGCTGCTCGGCTTCGCGCAGCTCAGCGTCATCAAGGACAACATCGCGCCGGCGATGGATGCGTGCCGCAAGGTGCTGGAGCAGAACCCGCAGTCGGAGGTTGCCTGGACCTGGCTTGGGGAATGCTTCTGCAAGCAGGGCGATCTCGCGACGGCCTTGCAGCACTTCGAACGCGCACTTGAGATCAAGCCGGATTTCGGCGATGCGATCACTGCGAAGATCTTCCTGCTCGACTTCATGCCGGACACCGATTTCGCCCAGCACCAGGCGGTGCGCCGCGAATGGTGGTCGAGGATCGGCAGCAAGATCACCCGCCGGCCGCCGCCGCTTCGCGACCGCGATCCGGAGCGGCGGCTGACCATCGGCTACGTCTCGTCCGATTTCAGGAATCACTCGGCTGCGCTGGTGTTCCTGCCGGTGTTGCGCCATCACGACCATGACGCCTTCAAGGTCGTCTGCTACTCCTGCTCGCCGCTGCAGGATGGCATGACCGAGCGGTGCCGCTCCGCCGCCGACCTCTGGGTCGACGCCTGGCAGATGTCGGATGAGGAACTGGCCGATCGCATCGAGGCCGATCAGGTCGACATTCTCGTCGATCTCTCCGGCCATTCCGCCGGCAACCGGCTGCCGGTGTTCGCGCGCAAGCCGGCGCCGGTCCAGGTCACGGCCTGGGGCAGCGGCACCGGCACGGGCCTCCCGACCATCGACTACTTCTTCGCCGATCCGGTGACCGTGCCGGAGGCCGCGCGTCCGCTGTTTGCCGAGCAGGTCTATGATCTGCCGGCCGTAATCACCACCGATCCCTTGCCGGGATGGCAGCCGACGCCGCTGCCGATGCTGCGCAACGGTTACGTCACGTTCGGCGTCTTCAACCGGATCGACAAGATCTCCGATCCCGCGCTCAAGCTCTGGTCGCGCCTGATGAGCGCGCTGCCGGATTCGCGGATCGTCATCAAGAACGGCGCGCTCGACGAGCCCTTGCTGCGCGATGGCCTCGTCGCACGGTTCGTGGCGCATGGCATCGCGCAGGAGCGCATCACCTGCCTCGGCCTGTCGACGCGCGATCAGCACATCGCGCAGTTCGCAGGAATCGACATGTCGCTCGACCCGTTCCCGCAGAATGGCGGCGTCAGCACCTGGGAATCGCTGCAGGCCGGCGTGCCCGTGATCGCCAAGCTCGGCCACGGCGCGGCGGCTCGGGCGGCCGCGGCCATCAACACGGCGGTCGGGCTCGGCGACTTCGTGGCCGAGGACGATGACGGGTACATCGCCATCGCCCTGAAGCACGCGGTGCAGCCTGCGGAGCTGGCGAAGCTGCGCGCGGAACTGCCGGCGATGGTTGCCGGCTCCGCCGCCGGCAACGTCGAGACCTACACGCGCAGGGTGGAGGAGGGCTACCGCCGATTCTGGCACAGCTTCTGCGCCTCCTCCTGACCTCGACAGCTACAGCCGCGCAGCACCGACGATACGTCCATCCGCCGCTTCGAGAATCACGGCGGCATCCTCGCCCTCCGGCACCGGCTCGGTGAGGTGCAGCGCGCTGCCGCTCCAGTCACCGAGCGTCCGCACCGAGCGCACCACGTTCAGCTCCTCCAGCGTGCGGCCGCCATTCTCGCCGCGGCGGATCGCCGTTTCATGCCGATGATCGAAGCCGACCAGCAGGAGGCGTCCGCGTCCTTCACCGCCGCCGACCTCGACCGTGAGCTTGTCGCCATTGCGTGCGAGCTCGAGCCGCGCCGCCGTCGCGCTCGCGCCTTTGGCGCGATCGATCGCGGCTCCCACCTCGGCCCGGTTGGAACCGACATGACCCGTCACCCCGTCGACGACGATCTCCGGCGTGTAGGAGCCGTCGCCGAAGCGGCTGCCGTAGCGGGCCTGGCGGTCGGTGGCGGCCGGCAGCGAGAACGGGTCCTTCCAGCCGAGCCGGTCCCAATAGGTGACGTGAAAGGCGAGCGGCAGCACGTCGCGGCGCTGCCGCACCATCTCGTTGAGATAGGCGTTTGCAGGCGGGCAGGAGGAGCAGCCCTGCGAGGTGAACAGCTCGATGACGACGGGGCGATCCGTTGCGGCAGCCGATGGCGACCACGGGGCAAGCGATGCGAACAGGACGGCAAAGGAGGAGGCGTGGCGGAGCGAGGCGAGGCTGAAGGGCATGGGTGTTCTCCCGCGTTGTGACGTGATCTCCTTCGCTGGCGGGAGCCATCGCGTTACCTCCTGCCGCGGCCAACACGCAGGCGTGAAGACGCATCCACCGTTACTTTCGCGACCTGTCGTGACGCGTGAGCAGGGCGCCCGCCACACCTCAAGCGCATCGCGCACGCCGTTCAAAAGACAGCGTTTTTCGTCCGTGCCGGATGTAACTTTCTGAATCAAATCGTGTCCTGAAAAACCTTTCCGCATTCGCCTCGCTTCAAGCGGCATGCTAGGAGAGCTTCGACCGGTGATTTGCAGTTCGTTAACCGTCATGGCCAATCCGTGACGCCGCAATCCGGGGGCATTGATGGGGTCGATGACATGAGTTCCAAGGGGGCAGGCCACAAGGCCGAGCTGAGGCAGGCGCTGCGAGTCGGCGTCATCGGAGCCGGCGTGATGGGCAGCAACCATGCCCGTGTGCTCGCCGGACTGCCCGACGTGCATCTGGTCGGCGTGGTCGATCCGCTGCCAGCGCATCGCACCCGCGTTACCGAGCTTGCGAACTGCCCGACCTTCGAGAGCCTCGACCAGCTCGTCGCGGAGGGCGTCGACGCCGTGACCATCGCAGCTCCGACGCATCTGCATCACGAGCTCGCGCTCGCCTGCATCGCGCGCAAGGTGCATGTGCTGGTCGAGAAGCCGATCGCCTCCACGGTGGAGGAGGGCAGGGAGATCGTGTCGGCCGCGCATCGCGCCGGCGTCACCCTGATGATCGGCCATGTCGAGCGCTTCAATCCGGCCGTGGCCGCGATCAAGAAGGCGATCGCCGGCGAGGACATCCTGTCGATCGCGATCACCCGCGTCGGCCCGTTCCCGCCGCGGATGTCCAACGTCGGCGTCGTCATCGACCTCGCCGTGCACGACATCGATCTGATCCGCTGGTTCACCGAGTCGGACATCATCGAGGTGCAGCCGCAGCTGTCGAGCGCGGTGGCCGAGCGCGAGGACATCGCGCTTCTGCAGTTCCGCACCGCCTCCGGTGTGCTCGCCCACATCAACACCAACTGGCTGACGCCGTTCAAGGCGCGCAACGTGACCGTCGCGACGCGCGGCAAGTACATCATGGGCGATCTGCTCACCCGCCAGGTCACCGAATGCTTCGGCTTCAAGCCGGACGGCAGCTACTCGATGCGTCATCTGCCCGTCGGCCATGACGAGCCGCTGCGCGCCGAGCTGATCGCGTTCCTGCACGCCGTGCGCTCGGGCACGGCGCCGGCCGTCACCGGCGACGAGGGGGTCGCGAGTCTCGCGATCGCCACGCAGTGCCTGGAGACCTCGAGCCATCGTCCCGCCGAGGCCGCTGCCACCAAGCGTCGCGCCGTGGCCGGCTAGCCGGCCAGCCCTCCGTGTCACCCTCATTTCCGTTTTCGAACTGTTGTCAGAGCTCATGAACCAGCACCTGCGTCATCAGCCCATCCCGTTCATCGACACCGCCGCGCAGCGTCAGCGGCTCGGCAAGTCGCTCGATGACGCCGTTGCCCGCGTGCTCGCGCATTGTCAGTTCCTCGGCGGCCCCGAAATCACCCAGCTCGAAGCTGAGCTCGCCGCATTCTGTGGCGCCAAATATGCCGTGAGCTGCTCCAGCGGCACCGATGCGCTGCTGATGGTGCTGATGGCCCAGGGCATCGGCCCGGGCGACGCCGTGCTGTGCCCGTCCTTCACCTTCTGCGCCACCGGCGAGGCCGTGGCGCTGACCGGCGCCACGCCCGTCTTCGTCGACGTGCTGGAGGACACCTTTAACATCGATCCGTCCTCGCTCCGCCGCGGCATCGCCACCGCCAAGCGGCTCGGGCTCAAGCCGAAGGCCGTGATCCCGGTCGATCTGTTCGGTCAGAGCGCGGACCATGATCTCGGTCGCCGCGATCGCTGGGGACGAGGGCCTGTTCGTGCTCGACGACGCGGCGCAGGGTTTTGGCGCCAGCTACAAGGGCCGCCGCATCGGCACCTTCGGGCTCGCGACCGCGACCAGCTTCTATCCGGCCAAGCCGCTCGGCTGCTTCGGCGACGGCGGCGCCATCCTCACCGACGATGCCGGCCTGCTGGAGCGCCTCCGCAGCGTGCGCGCCCATGGCGGCGGCAGCGACAAATATGACAACGTCCGCCTCGGCCTCACCGCGCGGCTCGATACGATCCAGGCGGCGGTGCTGCTCGAGAAGCTCAGCATCTTCGAGGACGAGATCGCGGTCCGCAACACGGTGGCGGAGCGCTACACGGCGGCCCTGGCCGATGTCGTCAAGGTGCCGCGCCTCGCCGAGGGCTGCACCTCGGTCTGGGCGCAATACACCATCCGCCTGCCCAAGGGCATCGATCGCGACACCTTCGCCGCGGCGCTGAAGGCGCAGGGCATTCCGACCGCGATCTACTACCCGAAGTCGATGCATCAGCAGACCGCCTACCGCATCTTCCCGAGCGCCGACGGCGGCCTGCCGGTGAGCGAGCAGCTTTCCGCCGACGTCATCAGCCTGCCGATGCATGCGTATCTGGACGAAGCAACCCAGGCCCGCATCATCGACGTTGTCCGCGGCGCCGTGGCGGCTTGAGGCATTACGCATCGCTCTGCTGACCGCTTACTCGGCCGCTCACCTGGCCGCGCTCTCGCCATGACGAAAGCGCGGCTGCAAGTGATCTGCCCCGCCGCGAGTCCCAACTGACACTGTCGTCCCGGCGAACGCCGGGACCCATACCGCGTGATGCCTGAAACGGGCAGGCGGCCCATTCCACCCGCCCCATGCTCTGCACGGCGTATCGATCCCGGATCTGCGCCCGCCGCCGCGCTGCGTCGCCGGGCTTGTCCGCGATGACGGCGGAGTGTGAGGCGCGCTCTCGCGTGCCTCCACGGCCTGGCCGCTGCGAACGCCTGAACTCATATCGATGGGCGAACAGCGGGTCCGCAAGCTCGCCGTCATTGCGAGCGAAGCGAGGCAATCCAGGGCTGCGCGTGCGGCCCTGGATTGCTTCGTCGCTGCGCTCCTCGCAATGACGGCGGTGAGACATGAATTCCCCTTCTCGCGGCGCAATCTGCGTCCGAGCTTTGCTCGTTGTCCTGCCCTCTCCTTAAAAGAGGGCACGGGGAATGCCGGGAGCTGGCCGCCCCCATGGCCCGCCTGCGGAAAAAATGCAGGCGGCAGGTACCACAGGTTCAGCCGAGACATCCCGGCATTCCCCGCGCGATGGCTTTAACGGCTGCTTCGCGTTCTCCCCGGTGCGCCGGGCTTGTTGGCCACCGTCGTCGGCACTGCGCTTTGCGCATCAGCACCAACTTGGCATCAGCGTCGGGATGCCAGGACCACGCGACTTGACCGTGCGCATCAACGTCGTTCGTCGGCGTGGAAAAACCACGTTGCAACATCGACACGCCCACCGCATCCCGCCTCAACGTCCGTGACGACCGCGAAGCGCCCCTTGTGTTCAGAAAGTCTGTCAAGATGCGCGAACGGGCGGTTCTCGCAAAACCGCCCGTCGCTGGATCTGAGCCCGTAGCGCCCCAAACGCGGCAGAGCCTGTTTCAGAGCGAGGGACAGCTCCGGTGGTCTTCCTCAACCCGAACAGTTGCGAGGGCCTCGAGCCCATACAAGGCAAGGAAGGGAGTGGATGATGACACAAATCGCAAACGGTGTCGCCGGCATCGATGTGGCCAAGGACAAGGTGGACGGCTGCATTCGCAGCCTCGGACTACGGCAGGCGTTCCCGAGCACTCCGCAAGGGCACCGCCAGCTGGTGGCCTTGCTTCGCAAGCACAAGGTGAACAAGGCCGTCATGGAGGCCAGCGGCGGTTACGAGCGCGAATGGGCCAAGGTGTTGCGCCAGGCCGGCGTGGAGGTGCGGATCGTCGATCCCAAGCGGGTTCGCAACTTTGCCCTGTCGGCCGGTCGACTGGCGAAGAACGACACGATCGATGCGGAGATGATCGCCTGGTTCGCCGAGACGTTCAACGACGCACCGAGCCAGACCTACGATGCTGCCCGCGAGGAACTGGCGGGGCTGGTGAAAGCACGCAAGAACCTGATGGATCTGAAAACCCGTCTGCAGAACCAGACCGAGCATGTCGTGCAGGGATTGGCGCAGAAGGCCCATTCCCAGGTGTTGAAGACGCTCGCTGCCCAGATTGCGAAGCTCGAGGCTGCGATCTCGGCCAAGGTCAAGGCCACACCGGAGTTTGCCGAGCGCGCCGAGATCATCGAAAGTGTGCCAGGGCTTGCCGGCACGACCTCCGCCATCCTCATTGCAGGAGCGCCAGAGCTCGGCAAGGTGAGTGACGAGATCGCCGCGGCCCTGATCGGGGTCGCCCCTTACGACGACGACAGCGGCAAGCGCCGAGGCGAGCGCCACATCAAGGGCGGTCGACGCTGGGTGAGAAACGGCCTGTTCACTCCCTGCCTCGGCGCAGCGACCCAGCATAATCCGGTGCTCAAGGCCTACTATCAGCGTCTCACCGCCAAGGGCAAGGAGCCCAAAGTTGCGCTCATCGCCTGCATGCGCAAGCTGATTGTCATCCTCAACACGATGATCGGGCGCGGAGAAAAATGGAATCCTAAGTCACCACGCGTTGCAGTGAGCTGATCGAGCGCCATGCCGCGCTCGGTCCACGACCGAGCGCATGCCAAGCCCAAAGGACGGCGAGCGGACGGGGTCAAGGCCTTGAGCCGCCGAAGGCGGGGCGCGTCTCGCGCCAGCCTTGAGGCCGGCCGGTCGCCGGCCTACCTCAACAGCACAGTTGCTCTGATCGAGACGGGACGGGGGCATACAAGCACAAATTCTGAGAAAGCGAAAGTCGAAAATTTGAGCATAAAAGGGCAGTTAAGGTATCTGTTTGACTCGGCGTGCGAAATTAGACTTTTTGATGCGGCCAATGATCCTCTATCTAGGAAGGGCGTTCGAATAAGACTCCCAAAACTGGCCAAATAGTTTGGACATGCGGAGAAGCGCTAGCCTCTTTCGCTAGAACAATCGGGGGAAAGTCACCGCCAATTCCTAGGCTCTCCAGAATTATTAAACCATCAGGGCCGGACCGAAGCCGCTTGAAATAGCGGCTGCCGGAAGAGTCCTCGGCGATCACTGGCTGGCCCTCGAGCTTCTTGCACGCGTCAGATGTCGGCATCGGGTTTGCAATGATGAGAAACTGCTTGTCTAAAGCATGCGGTTCAGCGCTAGAGCCTTCGACCTCAACCAAACCTTGCATATTGGTGAACGCGGCTTTCACATAGGCGTCGCCACCGCAGTCGCACACCTCTCCTTCTTGAACCTTGCCCAGCGCGGATTTTCCGTGATCGTAAAGGACCCCGATTATCTTCTGCATCGTCAAGGTGGACAACTTCGCCACAACCGGTGCCGCGATCATTCGAGGGTTGATCGCATTAGCTGTCAGCACTGCGACATCGGAGTGGTTGTCCGCAATTTCCAGCCGTCGAGCCATGAGCCGATCTTCGCTACGCGCTACCACCAACGATTTCGCACTTGGTCTCTTATATTCGCTGATCAAGAGCAGGTCTCCAGGACGCGCGACCGGCTCCAAAGTTGACGTTGTGAGACGATAAACTAGATTGCTTTTGAGCTCGACCGTCTCCTTCGCCTTGCCATCGATTTGAAGATTGACGCAGCCATCCGCAGCCTTTCCATCGCTCAGCGCTGCTGCCGAGCCTACCAAATGCATCTTAATCGCACTGACGGCGCTCTTCGACCCTCGGGCAAAGAGACGGTTGGCGGCATCGCATGCAATGCTGTAAGGCCACCGTGCAATGCGCGATGCTCGCGAACGATCCTGAATGCCTTTTCGAGAGCGGGGCGCAATTTCTTTGTCCAATATGCCTGCACGTCGCTCGCCTCTGCCATGCCAAGATGCGCCCCGTCAGAATGGTGAGCTTTTTCTATGAACTTGACCTCCTTCACATTCTTTCCGAGTGCCTGCGCGAGCGAGTCGAACGCGTTGCGTGCCCAAGGCTCATGTTTGGCCTTGTGGAGGACTGACAGTTTTTCCCGCGAGTCGCTCAAAACGAAGGTGTGTACACTTACGTCTTCGCCTCGCAGCATGAGTTTCAGCATGCCTTCGATATATACGCGCACAGCGGCCATGTAGTCCTGAGCAGACTTTTGCGTCTTTTCCTTTTGTACGCGTTGCCACCGCCTGTCGAGTTCATCGCCCTCAAATAGGCCTATGTGGCCCAGCTCAGGACCTGCTGAGGCGATGAGCGCCTTACGGCCAACAACTCCATCGACAGCAAGGAACGAAAGGAACTGCTCATCGTGAGAAGAAAGAATGATTTGTACGCCGGGAGTCTTGGCCTGAAGCTTGGCGATATATTCGGCCCATCGATGCCGGTGAATGGTGTCAAAGGTCTGTTGCGGGTCGTCCAAGACCAAAAGCGGAAACCTATCGCCGCCCATTTGCTCCACCGCTTCCTCACGGAGGGCAAATATGAACGCCCATAGGACACCTCTGATCCAGGAAGTGTTGGCTACGAGGGTTGCATCAATACGAATTTCAGCACCGAGTTGGCCCCGAACAACGAGACCAGCCTTTTTTTCGAGCGTCGCACTTTGGAATTTGAGGGTGTCGGAGAGATAGTTGTCACTATGTATCTGTCCGATGCGGCTGGAAAGGTCGTTGAGTGTGTCTCGCGCCTGGGCCTCAGCCATGTTACCCAGGTTCTTGAGCGGTGCCAGTGCATCGGCAATTGCTTGCCGCTGTTCAAGCTCCTTTTGGATTGTCCGCGCAGCTATGCCCTGCTTCCATGCAACTCGCATGGCCTGAGCCCCCACTCTAAATGGCTCGGCCTCCCCCAACGATCTTGAGATCCGGCCAATGTGGCCCGACAACGTTTCAGGGGCTGTTGCCGGGATAGTTCCATCGGGAAGAGGATCGACAGCGGACAAAGTCTTCCACCATTTCAGCCATGCGGCACTTTCCGATTGAAACCAAGCAGCGAGGCTTGACAGCTTCTCGATCCTAGCGATTCGGTCTAGAACAGCTGCAGTCCCAGTGACCGTCTCCTTTTCGAGAGGCGGCGCGTTCATTTCTGCTGATGGTACGGTCGCGAGTGCTGCTTTGGAGAGCTGGCCGCATTTCGAAAGGTACTTCTGATATCGGTCGGCATTAACAAATGCGGCCTCAAAGGCCTTCCGCAAATCCGCGCGAGGCTCGGAGGCAACATCCTCCGAAAGGTAGCGCCGCATAGCTTGCGGAACCGAAGCTTCCAACTCTCCCAGTATCCCAATCACGTTGTCGGACAACTTGCGCGTGGCGGCTTCGCCAGCTGTCAGTAACTCGGTAAGCTCAGCCCGTAGTTCTGGGCGGTCCTTTAGTGAGTGTTTGCAAGTCGGACATTCATCAATCGCGCCACTTCCGTGCTCGGCATGCCATCGCGCCGCTGCTGCCTTCAGTCGATAGCGCGTGTCTGACTGCGCTTTTTCGTGGAATTCGATTGCCACGGCGAGGGCCGTTCTTGCACTTGTGATGGCTTGCGCTAAGTCCTGGCGGGCTTGCTCAGGTAGCGCAGTTGAGATGCCTTCAAAGGTTTTCCATTTCTGAAGTCCAGCCAGTCCCAGTTGGATATCGTTTTCAGCTCCCGACAGAGCAAGTTGAATCTGCTTCTGAGTCTGCGCATCGGCCAAGTTTAGACTTGGCGCCAGATCATCAGAGATCACCTTCGTCAGATCGCCCGCCTTGTCATTCTGTGCTTTTCCGAATTTGGCCATCTCGCCATCTGGATCGTCGGTATCACTGACTTTGAAGCCGGGAACAACAATCTGGACCGCCGAAAGCGCCGCCTTCGCAGCCTCGATCTGCCTTTCGAACTCCTCTTTTGCGTCTACTAATTCGGCCTTCTTGTACGAGAGGTAGTCCCGTCCACCATGACATATACCCTGTATGAACGTCCCTAGCTCGATAAGCTCATCTAGGCCAGTGAGCGTCTGAACAGCATCGGTTAGCTTGCCGCGGCCCTCGTCGAACCGGAGCTTAGGTAGCCGCGAAGGCATCAAAAGGCCGGCTTCTACCAAGATGGGAGGGATGTTGAGTTGCGGATCTACCGAATAGACCATCTTTTTCCCGTCGAACGCTCGACGAACAACGGCAGATGCCCCGGCTTGGTCGGTGAAAGTGAGTTCGACACTTACCTTTGGCTCAAGCGAGATTTCGGTGAGCTCATTGGGATAGGTCGCCACCGGCGGCCAATCGCCGGCCTTAGTATTTGCCGCGTTGAAGACTGGCTTAGAGTCATCAAATGAAGCTTCCGCTTGGTCGCGAGGGCGTTCGCCGGAAAGCGCCCAGACAATCGCCGAGGAGAGTGAGGACTTTCCACTCCCGTTTGGTCCTTCCAGAAGAATGCTGTGCCCTTCCAGTTCGAGTTCGAATGGAGCGCCCTTCCAGGCATTCACACCGCCAAAGCCCTCAGTCTTTATAGAATGAAGTTTCCATGGTCCGGACTGCGCGGCTGTGCCTCCTGCAGAGGCCTGCAGCGTCGCTGGATCGCCGGCAGCGGAGTAAGCTGATGCGAGCCCCTTGACGCAATCGTCTGGTATGCCCTTGACCTCTCGGATCGTTGACGACAGGAGAAAGGCGAAGAGCCTTCGCTGTTTCGGGTCGTCCAGGACGATTGTGGTTTTCTTGCCTGCAGCATCTATCCACTCGATGCTCTTGCCTGCGAGCAGATTTTGCACAATTTCGGTCTTCGTCAGACGCGCCATTGGTTTCGCCCCGCAATCATACAACTGTTAGTTTATGTCGATTGGACGCGAGGATGGAATAAGGCGCAATCTTTACTTGTGGAAAGAAACCAATTGCAAAAGCACGGATCCATAACGGGCTACGTATCTTCGGTATGATCGTGCTCCCTTGGGTATCTTGTGAGGTGTGGCACGAGAACGTTGCGTCGCGGGAGCTCTGACGCCGCCCTCGGACGAGGGCCTGACCGGTCTAGATCGTCGACTCTAATTTAGTCCGGAGCCCATCGGCGATCGGCTTGCGGAGATAAGGCCGGGGTGAGCAGCTCTCCGCAGTCCAGGCCGCGGAGAGGGGCGCCGGATATCATCTACCATGCGATCCAACTCTCCCCGTAGCCGGGCGAATTTTCCAGCCAGCGCCCCGCGGGGCCGCGAAAATCTATGCTGGCCGCGGCTCGCAAGCGGGGAGGGGTCGCGAGCGTGGCGCCACACTTTGGCCGCAAGCAGGCGGAAGCACTGTTCTCCGCTTCAAACCAGCCCCCCGATGCTCTAGAAGCCCCCCATGCTCGGACGTATCTTCACGGTCGGCGGCTATACGCTGCTGTCTCGGCTCACCGGCTTTGCCCGCGACATCATGCTGGCGGCGATTCTTGGCGCCGGGCCGGTGGCCGACGCGTTCTTCATCGCGTTCCGGCTGCCGAATCATTTCCGGGCGATCTTCGCCGAAGGCGCGTTCAACGCGGCGTTCGTGCCGGCCTATGCGCATGTCCATGGCGAGAAGGGGCCGGCACAGGCGAGCCTGTTTGCCGACCGCATCTTCACGCTGCTCTTGGCCTCGCAGGTCGTGCTGCTGATCCTCGCCTGGGTGTTCATGCCGCAGGCGATGACGATCCTGGCGCCCGGCTTCACCGACGATCCGGCGCAGCGCGAGCTCGCGATCACGCTGACGCGGATCACCTTTCCCTATCTGCTGCTGATCACGCTGGTGACGCTGTATGGCGGCATGCTCAACGTGATGCAGCGCTTTGCCAGCGCGGCGGCGGCGTCGATCTTCCTCAACCTCGCGATGATGGCGACCCTCGCGCTGGCGGCGTTCTTCCCCGGTGTCGGTCATGCCGCCGCCTGGGGCGTGCTGATCTCGGGCTTCCTGCAATATTTCCTGCTCGCCGGCGATCTCGCCCGTCATGGCGGCCTGCCGCGCTTTGCGCCGCTCAGGCTCGACGACGACATCCGCGCCTTCTTCAAGGCGCTGGGACCGGCCACGCTGGGCTCGATGGGCACGCAGGTCGCGATGTTCGCCGATACCATCATCGCGACGTTCCTCCCCGCAGGCGCGATCTCGGCGCTGTATTACGCCGATCGCCTCAACCAGCTGCCGATCGGCGTCATCGGCATCGCCATCGGCACCGTGCTGCTGCCGGAGATGTCGCGGCGGCTGACGGCCAACGATCACGACGGCGCCATGGAGCAGCAGCGCCGCGCCTTCGAGTTCACGCTGTTGTTCTCGGTGCCGTTCGTCGCCGCGTTCCTGGCCGTGCCCGACGTGATCACCCGCGCGATGTTCGCCCGTGGCGCCTTCACCAAGGGCGATGCCGCGGCGGCCGGGGCGACGCTCGCCGCCTATGCCGTGGGGCTAATTCCGTTCGTGATGATTCGCAGCGCGGTCTCGACCTTCTACGCGCGCAAGGACACCGCGACGCCGGTGAAGGCCTCGCTCACGGGATTGACCGCCAACGTCGTGCTGAAGGTGCTGCTGATGGGCTCGCTCGCCCAGGTCGGACTCGCGCTGGCGACGGCCGTCGGCGCGTGGATCAACCTGCTGCTGGTGCTCGGCTTCGCCGTGCACAAGGGCTATCTGCGTTTCGATCGGCGGCTCACCTCGTCGCTGCTGAAGTTCGCCGGGACCGGCGTGGTGCTGGCGGCTGCATTGTGGGCGGCGGCCTTCGTGGCATCGACCCGTCTCGCATTTCTCGGCCGCATGCAGGACGAAGCCGTTCTCGGCGTGCTGATCATCGTCGGCGCCGTCATTTATGTAGGCGCCATCCTCCTGCTGTTCGGTCCGCGCTGGCTCAAGGCCCTGGTGCGCCGCTGACGTTTGCGCTGCAGCATCGCGTGCTGGCATGCCTGCCGAGAGTTGACCGCGCGTGTTCGGGGAGCGGCCATATGGCGTTTGCGCGAGGGCGTGATCCGCTGCAATATGCCGGCCAATCGTCGCGACAATGCAGTGGGAAGTGAAACCAGATGGCAGCTCCAATCAAGTTCGGCGTCGGACAAAGCGTTCTCCGCAAAGAGGACGACGCGCTGATTCGCGGCAAGGGCCGCTATACCGATGATCTGGCGCCGGCTGCCGCCTTGCATGCGCTGGTGCTGCGCTCGCCGCATGCCCATGCCAGGTTCACCATCGATGTCACCCAGGCGCGGCTGTTGCCGGGCGTGGCGCTGATCCTGACCGCCGAGGACACGGCCGAGCTCGGCGGACTGCCGTGCCTGTTCAACCTCGAGACCGATCCGTTCACCGCGCCGCCTTATCCGATCCTGGCCAAGGACGAGGTCCGCCATGTCGGCGATGCCGTCGCCTTCGTCGTCGCCGATACGCTCGATCATGCGCGCGATGCGCTGGAGGCGATCAAGGTCGAGTGGACGACCTTGCCGGCGGTGACCGGCGTCGTGAATGCGATCAAGCCGGATGCGCCGCAGGTGTGGGCCGAGCACAAGGGCAACGTGCTGTTCGACGTTGCGATCGGCGACAAGGCCGCGGTCGAGGCCGCCTTCGCCAAGGCGCACGCCGTCGCCGAGATCCGCATCGTCAATCCGCGCGTGGTGGCGAGCTTCATGGAGACCCGCGCCGCGCTCTGCGAATACGACACCAAGCGCGACCATCTGACCCTGACCGCCGGCAGTCAGGGCAGCCATCGGCTGCGCGACATCCTGTGCCAGAACGTGCTGAAGATCCCGACCGAGAAGATGCGGGTGATCTGCCCGGACGTCGGCGGCGGCTTCGGCACAAAACTGTTTCCCTACCGGGAATATGCATTGCTCGCGGTCGCCGCGCAGCGGCTGCGCAAGTCGGTGCGCTGGGCCGCCGACCGCTCAGAGCATTTCATGGGCGATGCGCAGGGCCGCGACAACGTCACCACCGCGAAGATGGCGCTGGCCGAGGACGGCAAGTTCCTCGCCATGGACGTCGACCTGATGGGCGACATGGGCGCCTATCTCTCGACCTTCGCGCCCTACATCCCGCATGGCGGCGCCGGCATGCTGCCGGGGCTCTACGACATCCAGGCCTTCCACTGCCGCGTGCGCACGATCTTCACCCACACGGTGCCGGTCGACGCCTATCGCGGCGCGGGCCGCCCCGAGGCGGCCTATGTGATCGAGCGCCTGGTCGATGCCTGCGCGCGCAAGCTCGACATGAGCGTCGATGCCATCCGGCGCAAGAACTTCATTCCGCCGCGCGCGCTGCCCTACAAGACCGCGACCGGCAAGGTCTATGATTCCGGCGACTTCAACGCGCATCTCAAGCGCGCGATGGAGATCGCGCAGTGGAAGGAGTTTCCGAAGCGCGCCAAGGCCGCCAAGAAGCACGGGCTGATCCGCGGCATCGGGCTCGCGAGCTATGTCGAGGTCTGCGGCACCATGGGCGAGGAGACCGCCAACGTGCGGCTCGATCCCAATGGCGACGTCACCATCCTGATCGGCACGCAGTCGAGCGGGCAGGGCCACCAGACCGCCTATGCCCAGATCGTCGCCGAGCAGTTCGGCCTGGCGCCGGAGCGGGTGCACATCCACCAGGGCGACACGGCGGAGATCGCGACCGGCCTCGGCACCGGCGGTTCGGCCTCGATCCCCTCGGGCGGCGTCAGCGTGCAGCGCGCGACCCATGAACTCGGCGACAAGCTCAAGCAGATCGCGGCCGAAGCGCTCGAAGCCGGGCTCGGCGATCTCGAGATCGCCGACGGCGTGATCCGCGTCGCCGGCACCGACCGCGCGATCTCGTTCGCCGATCTCGCCAAGCGTCCCGGCGTCGATCCCGACAAGCTCAAGGGCAGCGCCACCTTCGCCAGCGCCGACGGCACCTATCCGAACGGCACTCACGTGGCCGAGGTCGAGATCGATCCGGCGACCGGCATCATCAGGATCGTCAACTACGTCATCGTCGACGATTTCGGCGTGACGCTGAATCCGCTGCTGCTGGCCGGCCAGGTGCATGGCGGCGCGGTGCAGGGCATCGGCCAGGCGCTGATGGAGCAGGTGGTCTACAGCAACTCCGATGCGCAGCTCGTCACCGGCAGCTTCATGGACTATGCGCTGCCGCGCGCCGCGGACGCACCGTCCTTCACCTTCGAGACCCACAACGTGCCCTGCAAGACCAATCCGATGGGCGTCAAGGGCGCTGGCGAAGCGGGCGCGATCGGCTCGTGTCCGGCCGTCGTCAATGCGATCGTCGAAGCGCTCTGGCGTGAGTACAAGATCGATCACATCGACATGCCGGCGACCCCGGAGCGCGTCTGGATCGCGATCCGGGAGCAGCATCGCCGTCATAGTCTCTGAGTACTCTCCCTCTGGATCTCCTCCGATATCCGCCTCAATTCCGGAATAATCCGCCGGCTGAGGGGTTGACTAACCGAGCGACCCGTCCGGGTGGGCTGGACGGGATTGTGACAACAAAGGAGCGAATTGATGAAGCGGACTGTCGTGGCTGTCGCAGCTTTGCTGCTAGGGGCCAGCGCCGTGATGGCACAGCAGGATCTGGTCAAGCATAGCCAGGACACGATGAAGGCCAACGCCAAGAACCTCGGCGGTGTCCTGATCGCGATGGTCAAGGGCGAGAAGCCGTATGACCAGGCCGCCGTCAATGCCGCTCTGACGCAGCTCGAGGAGACCGCCAAGAAGCTGCCGACGATGTATCCGGCCAGCCTGAAGGGCGCCAAGTTCGAAGGCGACTACGGTCCGTCGCCGAAGATCTGGGAAGACCAGGCCGGCTTCAAGGCCAAGATCGACAGCTTCGCCAAGGTCGTCACCGAGGCCAAGGCCAAGATCAAGGATCTGGACAGCCTGAAGGCGACCGCGCCGGGCATCGGCAAGGAATGTGGCGGTTGCCACGAGACCTACCGTCTCAAGAACAGTTGATCCGACCTGCCATTCACGGGGGCGGACGCGACATTGCGTCCGCCCCCGTTTGTTTGCGCCGTGCGGTCGTCTTAACGTATCGCGGCGCCACCGGTCTGCGATGACGCTTGCCGGACCGACGATCCTCCTGCCGAGACGGAGCCACCATGCTACGCCGCCTCCTGCTTGCTCTCTGCGTGCTCGGCGCCGCCGGCCTTGCGGTGTTCTGGTGGTTGACCCGGCCGTCGACGATCACGCTCGCGGCGGCGACGCGGGCGCCGGATCTCGCCAACGGGCAGGAGATGTTCAACATCGGCGGCTGCGCGTCCTGCCACGCCGTGCCGAACCAGCCGGATCGGCTGAAGCTCGGCGGCGGTCTGCCGCTGACATCGCCGTTCGGCACCTTCTATGCGCCCAACATCTCGCCGGATCCCACTGACGGTATCGGGCGTTGGAGCGAGGCCGAGTTCGTCAATGCGGTGGTGAGGGGCGTGTCGCCGGGCGGCAGCCACTACTACCCGGCATTTCCCTATCCCTCCTACGCGGCCGCGAAGATCGACGACGTCCGCGATCTCTTCGCCTACATGAAGACGCTGCCGCCGGTCGCCGGCGCCTCGCGCGCGCACGACATGCCATTCCCGTTCAACATCCGCCGAACCGTCGGTGTCTGGAAGCTGCTGTTCTTCGACGACAAGCCCTTTGTCGCCAACGCCGCGCGCCCGGCGGAGTGGAATCGCGGCGCCTATCTGGTCAACACCTTCGGCCATTGCGCCGAGTGCCACAGCCCGCGCAATGCGCTCGGTGGCATCGTCTCGGCGCAGCGCCTGGCGGGTGGGCCGGATCCGGAAGGTCAGGGTTTCGTGCCGAACATCACCCAGAAGGGATTGTCGGACTGGAGCGAGAGCGACATCAGCTACTTCCTCGAAACCGGACAATTGCCCGACGGCGACAGCGCTGGCGGCTCGATGGCGCGCGTGATCCGCAACACCTCGCAGCTCACGCCCGAGGACCGCAAGGCGATGGCGGTCTATCTGAAATCGCTGCCGCCGGTGGAAGGCCCGCCGAAGCCGAAGAAGCCGGCAAGCTGACCAGTTTGGCGGGCGCGCGCGCCCAGATCAGATCGGCTTGAAGCTGCCGTCGCTCTGGATCACCGTCAGCGACACCGGCGGCGGATTCTCCTTGCGCGCATTGCCGAAGCTGATCACCAGCCCGCCGATGTCGAACTGCCCGACCTCGTTGATAATGCGGAGCAGCTCGGCGCGGGTCGGGTTCGGCCCGGTCATCGCCAGGGCGCGCGCCACCAGGCGGCCGGTGATGTAGCCCTCGAGGCCGATGAAGTCCGGCGTCTGGCTCGGATCGAGCGTCTTCATCGCGGCCTGGTAGTCGGCGACGACGCGGAGGTCGGTATCCCAGGGAAACGGCACCACTTCGGAGACGATCACGCCGCGTCCCTCCGGACCGAGCTCCTTTGCAAGGGCATTGCCGCCGACAAAGGACACCGCCGAGAACGTCGGGTTGAAGCCGCTACGATGCGCCATCTTGATGAACTCGGCGCACGGGCCGTAGGTGCCGACCAGGATCACCGCTTCCGGCTCCGCGCGCCGGATGACCTTGAGCGCCGCGCCGACCGCGCGCGTGTTGCGCTCGAACGTGCCTTCGGCCGCGAGCTCGAGGCCGCGGCGATCGAGATGCGTCTTCACGCCCGCCAGTACGTCGCGGCCGAACGCGTCATCCTGATAGAAGATCGCGATTCGGTTCAGGTGAAGCTCTTCGGTGAGATATTTGATCGAGGCTTCCGCCTCCGCCGCGTAGCTCGCGCGGATGTTCACGACGTTCTGGAATTCGGGTGCCCGCAGGAATTCGGCGCCCGAGATCGGCCCGATGAAGGGGACGTCGTTCGAGGCCGCGATCGGCGCGGTGGCCATCGCGGTCGGGGTGCCGACGGCGCCGATCAGCGCGAACACCTTGTCCTCGTAGATCAGCTTGATGGTCTCGACGACCGAACGATCGGGGTCGTAGCCGTCATTGCGGCTCGCCAGCTTGAGCCTGCGTCCGTAGACGCCGCCCTTGGCGTTGAGCTCGTTGAAGGCCGCCAGCAGTCCCTGGCGCGCCGCCTGGCCCAGCGCGGCCGACGGGCCCTCCAGCGCGGCCACCTGGCCGAACATGATGGAGTCGTTGGTGACGCCGAGCTCGTCGGCGCGCGCAGACCCGGCCGGGAGCACGCCGGCGATCAGGATGAGAACGATGGATATCCGAAGGCTTGAAAACCAGTTCATTGCGATCTTCGATGCACGGGTACGCTTGATGACAACTCAGTCTAGGCGTGTTGAATGAAGACCTCGCTAAAGACGTGGCCCGCGCTTGATCGCGTTTTGGGCGGCCCTCAACAGTCAGCCGTTAACCAAGCCCGGGTTTCTGGTACGCCACAACGGATCATCTTTGACCGTCCTTAACTTACCGCGGCCAGCATCGGCCGCATCGTGGTGAGGGGCAGCCGTTTGGCGGGGGCCATATTGCAGGTTGAAGAGTACAGCGCACCGACGCTGCAGGAAAAGGATGATGCTCGCAGCGGTAGCGGGCGCGAGAGGCTACGCGCGTCGTTATCGCGATACCGCCTTTATCGCCCTGCGATCATCGCGGCATGCGTCGGCGTCGTGCTGTCGGTCGTCGGGACGGTTGCCGTGGGACGCTGGGAAAACCGGCTGGCGCGCACCGATTTCGAAGGCGTGGCCGAAGCTCAGGCGATCCTGGTCCAGAACGGCGTCAACGAATATGTCAGCCGGCTGACCGCGCTGCGCACCCGCTTCGAATCCGCCAACGACGACATTACCCGCAGCGAGTACCAGACCTTCAGCGCGCGCCTGTTCGAGGCGCATCGCGGCATGCTGCGGCTCGCCTGGCTGCCGCGGATCAAGCGCAAGGAGCGCGGCGAATACGAGGCGGCGGCGATCACCGATGGCGTGCCCGCCTTTCGCATCAAGTCCTATCCCGACGGAACCGTCGCGCCGGAGAGCGACGAATACTATCCGGTCTACTTCTCCACCGAGGCGAAGACCTCGCCGGTCTACGGTCTCGATTATTGGAGCATTCCCGACCATCGCGCCGTGCTGGAGCAGTCGCGCGACTACGACGTGATCGGCGCGTTGCGCACGCGTCAGAACCTGATCAATCAGAACGAGCGCAACAACGCCGTGATGATCGGCATCCCCGTCTACGCCAAGGGGACGTCGCGCACGACGGTCGCCGACCGCCGGCGCAATCTCAGCGGCTTCATCATCGGCGTGTTCGACCTGCCGACGCTGTTGCAGTCGGTGCGCGCGAACAATCCCAACAGCCCGGCGCTCGCGATCAACCTTCTGCCGCCCGAGCGCGTGATCAACGCCTCCGGCGTGGACCCGCAGCGCTGGCCCGCGGACCCCAGCATCTGGTCGACGACCTTGCGCATCGGCGATGCCGACTGGGTGTTCCAGGCGGCGCCCGCCGGTGGCAGCCTGATGGCGAGCCACAACCGCGCGCTGGCGCTGTATGCGGCCGGCATGGCGACGACGATCTTCCTCGCCGTGTATCTCGCGTTGTCGAGCCGCAACGCCCTGCAGCTCGCGCTCGCCAATCGCCGCGTGCTCGAGCTGGCGCAGACCGACGCGCTGACGGGCCTCGCGAACCGCGCCTTCTTCCTTGAGGAAATGGAGCGCATCAACGACGAGAAGAGCGGCCGCTTCACCGTCTTCCTGCTCGACCTCGACCGCTTCAAGAACGTCAACGACTCGCTCGGCCACGGCGCCGGCGACGAGCTGCTGGTGCAGGTCGCGCAGCGGCTGAGATCGCAACTGCGCGACGAGGACGTGCTGGCCCGGCTCGGCGGCGACGAGTTCGCCCTGATCCAGGCCGGATCCGCCGACCAGCGCGCCGCCGCGATCGAGCTTGCGCAGCGTATCACCAAGCTGATCGCCGAGCCGTTCCAGCTCGGCGGGCAACGGGTCGAGATCGGCACCAGCATCGGCATCTCGCTCGCGCCCCAGCACGGCCGCGACCAGGAGCACCTGCTCAAGAAGGCCGACCTCGCGCTCTACCGCTCGAAATCCGCCGGCCGCAGCTGCTACACGCTCTATGACGATGCGATGTCGGCCGAGCTCGAGGCGCGCAACACGCTCGAGGGTGATCTGCGCGACGCCATCGCGCAGTGCCAGTTCGAGGTGCATTATCAGCCGTTCTACGACGCCGAGACGCGCGAGCGCCGCGGCGTCGAGGCGCTGGTGCGCTGGCGTCATCCGGTCAAGGGGCTGGTGCCGCCGGACAAGTTCATCCCGCTCGCGGAATCGACCGGCCTGATCGTGCCGCTCGGCGAGTGGATCATCGGCCGCGCCTGCGACGACGCGACCGCATGGCCCGACGACGTCAAGATCGCCGTCAATCTGTCGCCCGTCCAGTTCAAGCAGGCGGAGCTGTTCGACGTCATCCAGTCGGCGCTCGCGAGGTCGGGCCTCGATCCGAAGCGTCTCGAGATCGAGATCACGGAGTCGGTGCTGCTGGAGCGCGCGGCCGAGAACGAGAGCTTCATCGACCGGCTGAAGGGCCTCGGCATCTCGCTGGCGCTCGACGATTTCGGCACCGGCTATTCGTCGCTGCGTTCGTTGACGGCGTTCCCGTTCAACAAGATCAAGATCGACAAGTCCTTCGTCGCCAATCTGAGCGTGCGCGACGAAAGTGCCGCGGTCATCTCCTCGGTCGTGACGCTGGCGCGGGGGCTTGGCATCCAGATCACCGCCGAAGGCGTCGAGACCGAAGAGCAGTTGGTGCAACTGCGCTCGCTCGGCGTCAACTTCGCGCAAGGTTATCTGCTGGGCCGGCCGATGCCGGTCGAGCAGCTGGAGCAGCATCTGGATATCCCACGCGCTGCGTCCGAGGCCGACGAGCCGCAGCCGGCCGAAGACGCATCCGACGACGACGCATCCGAGGACGACGATCCGCGCTCGGCGGCCGTCGTCGCGCTCATTCCCCGGTCCGGGGCGCTGCTATCCCTCGCATCCAACGGCTGAGCGGCGAGGCGGCTTCGGCGCCGGCCTCGAGCGGCAGCTTCGGCAAGCCCAGCATGGCGGCCTCGCGCGCGGCGCTCGGCGTGATGCCGTAGGCGCTCTTGAACAGCCGCGTGAAATGCGCATCGGTGCCGAGCTGCCAGCGCCGCGCGACCTCGCTGATGCGCTGCGTCCGCGATCCCGTCCCGGCGAGATCGAAGAACGCGCGGTGCAGGCGGCGGCTGCGGATGTAATCGGCGATGCCGCCGATCGGCGCGAACAGGCGATAGAGCGACGCGCGCGACATCCCGAAATGCAGCGCCACCGCGTCGGCGCTGAGCTCGGGGCTCGACAGCTGCGATTCGATATATTGGCGGATGCGGAGCAGCGAGGCGTCCGGCGTCACGCTGCGGTCGGCATCGCGGCGTTCGAGCTCGCCGCGCAGGCAGGCCGAGATCAGCGCGATCGTGCCCTCGACCGCGGCCTGGCACTCGTCGAAACTCATGCGCGGCGCACAGTCGAGCAGTGCACCGAAATGCCGCGCGAGCAGCGGCGCCAGTGCGCCGCTGCGCGGCAGCACCAGGCCGTGCAGATCGTCGACCTGCAGCAGGCGCGCATCGAACATCGGACGCGGCACCACCAACGTGACGTTCTCGAACGGTGTCGCGCGCGTTTCGAGTGTCTGGGCGAGATCGAGCACGCAGAGATCGCCGGCCTCGACCCGGATCGGTGAGGCGCCGGCGACGCCCTCATAGCTGCCGTTCACGTAGAGCTGCAGGATGATATGATCCACGCCGCTGCGGGCGACGGTCTCGGCCGATCGCCGGAACCGCTGGCCGCTCGCACGGGCCGATCCCAGCAGGACGGAGCCAAGCGCGTAGGACAGGACGTCCGCCCTGAACGGAGCGGCCTCACCGGCTGCGAGTTCGTCGACCTCGAAGAACGTCGAAACGGCCTCACGCCACGCCGCAATATTCGCCTCGGTGTCCATCTGCTCGGCGCGAAAGCCATAGCTCGGCAGCAGGGACGAAACGGCTTTGATCTCACTCTTCACAGGGCGCCGCGGTCATTCTTGAGTTTTCGTCTCAACTTCTTGATCGACCGTATCCGATCGGCCGCCCGCCTTGACCCGGTGCTCCGCGTAGCCGCTATAGAGCGCCTATCGCCAAGTTGCCGAAAGGGAAAGCCGGGCCGTTCGACGGTCCCCCCATTGCCCCTCACGATCGAAAGGTCCGGCTTTCCGGCCCACTGACGCGAATTGGCGGACAACGGTTTCCGGCCGCCACCGTCTTTCATGACGAAACCATGCTTGACCCATTTTCAGGACCTCGGCGCCCGTCGATCACGACGGGCGCCTTTGTCGTGAGGCAGGACACGAGGCAGGTGGCCGACGGGTAGGCCGCGCCGGGTGAGAAAGAGCTCGTCGTCAGGTGGCGCCGAAGGCCTTGAACGTGATGATGGTGTGGGTGTCCTGAATGCCGGGCAGGACCTGGACCTTCTCATTCACGAAGTGGCCGATGTCGGTGGCATTGTCGACGTAGAACTTCACCAGCAGGTCATAATTTCCCGCCGTCGAGTAGATCTCGGAGGCGATCTCGGCTTCCGCCAGCGCATTCGCGACCGTGTAGGACTGGCCAAGCTTGCACTTGATCTGGACGAAGAAGGGAACCATTGCGGGCTGTCTCCGGAAGGCATCTTTCGCCTCAATATAGCGTTTTCCGGCGAAGTCGATACGCTTTCTCCGGTGGCCCGGCCTGCTTGCCGGGCGCGGCCGGCCCGCGCTAGGAAGGGGGCATGAGCACCCCCGTCGCACTCACCATCGCCGGTTCGGATTCCTCCGGGGGAGCCGGTATCCAGGCGGACCTCAAGACCTTCGCGGCGCTGGCCGTCTATGGCGCCTCGGTGCTGACGGCGCTGACCGCCCAGAACACCAGGGGCGTGACCGGGGTGCACCTGGTGCCGCCCGATTTCGTCGCTGCGCAGATCGATGCGGTGTTCGATGACCTCGCCGTCGGCGCGGTCAAGATCGGCATGGTGGCGCAGGCGCCGATCGCCGACGCCATTGCGGCGAGCCTCGCGCGCTGGCGGCCGCGGCACGTGGTGCTCGATCCGGTGATGGTCGCAACCTCGGGCGCGCGGCTGTTGCCGGAGGATGCGATCGACGCGCTGCGCCGCCGGCTGATTCCCCAGGCGACGCTGATCACGCCGAACCTGCCCGAGGCGGCCGCGCTGCTGGACGAGACGCCCGCTGATACGGACGAGGCGATCGCAGCGCAAGGCCGCAGGCTGCTTCGTCTCGGCTGTCCGGCCGTGCTGATCAAGGGCGGCCACGGGCAGGGCGCCGACAGCACCGACTATCTGATCACGGCGGACGCCTGCATCGCCTTGGCGTCACCGCGCGTTGCGACGAAGAATACCCACGGCACGGGCTGTTCGCTGTCGTCGGCCGTGGCCGCCGGGCTGGCGAAGGGGGAGAGCCTCGAGGCGGCCGTGCGCAACGCCAAGGCCTTCATCTCCGGTGCCATCGCGGCGGCCGATCGCTTCACCGTCGGTCACGGCCATGGCCCGGTCCATCATCTGTACCGGTTCTACTGATCGAGATCACCCGATGCCGGTTCGGGCCGCGCGCATCAGCCGAGCGGTGGCGATCTCCTGCTGATGTCCCTCCATCACGCGCGAGCGATATTCGCCTGGTGATTCGCCGAACCAGCGATTGGACGCACGGAAGAAGGTGCTCTGGTCGGCATAGCCGAGCAGATAGCCGATGTCGGTGAGCGTCATGCGGAAGTCGGCGAGATGGCGTTGGGCCAACTCGCGCCTGACATCGTCGACGAGATCGCTGAAGGAGAGGCCTTCGTCGGCGAGCCGGCGCTGGAAGGTGCGGTCGCTCAAGCCCAGCTCGGCTGCGATGGCCGAGCGCAGCGGGCTGCCGTCGGGCAGCAGCCTGGTGATCGCGGCGCGGGCGCGATGCGCGGTGTCGGCCTTGACCAGGCGCTCCAGCGCCTCGTCGGCGATCCGATCGTGGATCGCCGACAGCTCGGGCGCCGAGGTCGTCAGCTTGCAGGCGAGATACTGATCCGACACCAGAAAGCCGTTGAACGGCGCGTCGAATTCGAGCGGGGACTGGAACGCCCTGTTGTAGCAAGCGATCGACAGCGGCACAGCGTGCGAGAATCGCGTGGCGAGCGGCGTCAGGGGGCGATCCAGCATCCACCGGCAGAGATTCAGCAGATTGACGACGCCGTAGTCGTAGCGCTGCCGCGGAATCGGGCATTCACCGCCGAACACGTCGGTCCGCACCCAGCGGCCGCCATTGCCCGGCTCGAGCGTGATGGTCACCGCGTCGCTCACCAGGCACATGTAGCGGATCAGTCGCGTCAGCCCGGCGAGAAGCGTGGGGCTCGACATCATGGCGTAGCCGGCGACGCCATAGTTGTCAGGCCGCGGCGCATCGAGCTTCGCCAGCCCGATATCCGGGTTGCCGGAACGCTCGGCCGCCAGCACCCATAACCGGCTCAGTGCCTCGGTCGGCCAGCGGCGATCGCAATCGTCGAGATCGTCGATCGACAGGCCGACCTCGGCGAACAGCGCCGCCGCATCCAGACCTTGCTCGTTCAGCGTCGTGGCAACGCCGCGCATCCAGGACGACGATGTGGTTCGAATCTGCTGAGCCATCCCTTGGCCTTCTGGAGCCAGTGCTTTGGCATCCTCGGGTCATTGTGCAGATGCACATGAGATTGCATAGCACCTGGCATTGGCGATCGCGATACGAAAATCGTTGGTGCGACCGCATGGCTGGCGCGCAGGAGAAAATCATGCCCGTTCTGAAAACCAATGACGGCACAGAGATTTACTACAAGGATTGGGGCTCCGGCCAGCCGATCGTGTTCAGCCATGGCTGGCCGCTGTCAGCGGATGATTGGGATGCGCAGATGCTGTTCTTCCTCAATCACGGCTTTCGCGTCATCGCCCATGATCGCCGTGGCCATGGCCGTTCGGCCCAGGTCGCCGACGGTCACGACATGGACCACTATGCCGACGATCTCGCGGCATTGACCGCGCATCTCGATCTCAAGAGCGCGATCCATGTCGGCCATTCGACCGGCGGCGGCGAGGTCGTACATTACCTCGCGCGCCATGGCGAGAGCCGCGCGGCCAAGGCCGCGATCATCGCCGCGGTGCCGCCGCTGATGCTGCAGACCGCGGCCAATCCGGGCGGACTGCCGAAGTCCGTGTTCGACGACTTCCAGACCCAGGTCGCCACGCGCCGCGCGGAGTTCTATCGCGACGTCGCCGCCGGGCCGTTCTACGGCTACAACAAGCCCGGCGCCAAGCCGTCCGAGGCCGTGATCCAGAACTGGTGGCGTCAGGGCATGATGGGCAGCGCGAAGGCGCACTACGACGGCGTCGTCGCCTTCTCGCAGACCGACTTCACCGAGGATCTCAAGAAGATCACGCTGCCCGTGCTGGTCATGCACAGCGAGGACGACCAGATCGTGCCCTACGCGGATTCCGCGCCGCTGTCGGCTGGGCTGCTGAAGAACGGCACGCTGAAGACCTACAAGGGCTTTCCGCACGGCATGCCGACCACGGAGGCCGAGACCATCAACGCCGACCTGCTGGCCTTCATCAAGGGCTGATCAGAGGAGGCTCGCATGACCTGGGGAATTCCGACGCCCCTGTTTCTTCAGATCCACGTGGTGCTGAGCTTGATCGGAATTGCGACCGGGCTCGTCATGCTCGCCGGCATGCTGGCAGGCCGCCATCTGGCGGTCTGGGCGGCGCTGTTCCTGGTCACGACCTTCCTCACCGGCGTGACCGGCTTTCCGCTGCCGCCGTTCGGTCTCGACCCGCCGCGCATCATCGGCATCATCCTGCTCGCGCTGCTGATTGCGGCCAGCGCCGCACTCTATGTGTTCGCGCTGTCGGGACGGTGGCGACGGGTCTACGTCGTCACCGCGCTGCTCTCGCTCTATCTCAACGTCTTCGTCGCGATCGTGCAGTCGTTCCAGAAGATCGGCGTGCTCAATGCGCTGGCGCCGACGCAGAGCGAGCCGCCGTTCGCCGCAGCTCAGCTCGTCACCCTCGCTCTGTTCATTGCTTTCGGCGTCTTCTCGTGGCGGCGTTTCGCGCCCACCGCGCCGGCGCCGCGAGCTTCTCTCACCTGATCCATTCGGCCCTTCAAGGAGAACCTCGTGTCCAAGCTCGAAATGCTGACCCCGCAGAACTGCGCCGTGGCGCTGATCGACTATCAGCCCGCGATGTATCAGGGCGTGCAGTCGCATGATCGCCTCGGCGTCTTCAACAACATCCAGATCGTCGCCAAGGCGGCCAAGCTGTTCAAGATCCCGACCGTGCTCACCACGGTCGCCAAGGACTCGTTCTCCGGTCCCTTCATGCCTGAAGTGACCGAGCTGTTTCCCGAGCACGACATCGTCGACCGCACGGCGATGAACTCCTGGCTCGATGCCGGCTTCCGCAAGCAGGTCGCCGCGACCGGCCGCAAGAAGTTCATCATCGCGGGACTCTGGACCGAGGCCTGCGTGCTGTTCCCGACGCTCGACATGCTGCGCGAGGGCTATGAGATCTACATCCCGGCCGATGCCTGCGGCGACCTGTCGCTCGAAGCGCACAACCGCGCGATGGATCGCGCGGTGCAGGCCGGCGCGGTGCCGATCACCTCGTGCCAGTTCGCCTTCGAGCTGCAACAGGACTGGGCGCGTGCCGAGACCTATGACGGCATGATGGAGATCCTGAAGGCACATTCGCCCTACGGCATCCAGATCCGCTTCTCGAAATGGGCGCTTGGCGAGCACGCCTCGGAAGGCGGCGCAAAGTAGCCCAGGGACGAACGATGAAGATCTATCTGTTCTCGCTCGGGGCAGGGCTTTTGGTCGGCGTGATCTACAGCCTGCTTCAGGTCCGCTCGCCGGCGCCGCCATTGGTGGCGCTGGTCGGCCTGCTCGGCATCCTCGTCGGAGAGCAGGTGATCCCCGTGGGCAAGCAGCTCCTGAACGGCACCACGCTTGCTGCCGCATGGCAGAGGGCAGCTTGCGCCACGCACATCTTCGGCCTGCTGCCCGGCCATCATGGCCGGGCAGACACTAACCATCGCTCCGGCGCGAGACGAGACGACCTCATGACCGATCATCCCGACCTCATCCTGCATCGCGGCCTGTTCACGACGCTGGATCGTTCCAACCCACAGGCGAGTGCTGTCGCGATCAAGGATGGCGTGTTCACCGCGGTCGGGCATGAGCAGGACGTGATGAAGCTCGCCGGCCCCCGGACGAAGGTCATCGACCTCAAGGGTAGGCGCGCGCTGCCGGGCCTGATCGACAATCACCTGCACATCATCCGCGGCGGGCTCAACTTCAACATGGAGCTGCGCTGGGACGGCGTGCGCTCGCTCGCGGACGCGATGGCGATGCTGAAGGCGCAGGTCGCGATCACGCCGCCGCCGCAATGGGTGCGCGTGGTCGGCGGCTTCACCGAGCATCAGTTCGCCGAGAAACGCCTGCCGACCATCGATGAGCTGAATGCGGTGGCGCCTGATACCCCGGTGTTTCTGCTGCACCTGTACGACCGCGCGATCCTGAACGGCGCCGCGCTGCGCGCCGTCGGCTACGACAAGGACACGCCAGAGCCGCCCGGCGGCGAGATCGTGCGCGATATCAGCGGCAATCCGACCGGCCTGCTGCTCGCC
This sequence comes from Bradyrhizobium oligotrophicum, assembly GCA_050641875.1. Classification (GTDB taxonomy): domain Bacteria; phylum Pseudomonadota; class Alphaproteobacteria; order Rhizobiales; family Xanthobacteraceae; genus Bradyrhizobium; species Bradyrhizobium oligotrophicum_B. The sequence continues at coordinate 15,794 of CP192619.1, read as the reverse complement.
AGGCCGAACGCCGCGATCCTCTACGCGACGCTCGCCAAGGGACCGAAGCTGCCGTTCGACTATCAGCTCAACTCGACGCGGCACTTCATGCGCGAGCTGAACCGGCTCGGCGTCACCGGTGCGATCGATGCCGGCGGCGGCTTCCAGAACTATCCGGACGATTACGCCGTGATCCAGAAGCTGGCCGATGACGGCCAGCTCACGATCCGGCTCGCCTATAATCTGTTTACCCAGAAGCCAAAGGGCGAAAGAGACGACTTCCTGCGCTGGACGCAGAGCTCGACCTACAAGCAGGGCAACGACTATTTCCGCCACAACGGCGCCGGCGAGATGCTGGTGTTCTCTGCCGCCGATTTCGAGGATTTTCGCGTACCGCGGCCGGACATGCCGGCCGAGATGGAAGGCGAGCTCGAGGAAGTCGTGCGCATCCTCGTGCAGAACAAATGGCCGTGGCGGCTGCACGCCACCTATGACGAGACCATTTCGCGCGCGCTCGACGTGTTCGAAAAGGTCAACCAGGATACGCCGCTGGAGGGGCTGCACTGGTTCTTCGACCACGCCGAAACGATCTCGGACCAGTCGATCGACCGCATCGCGGCGCTCGGCGGCGGGATCGCCGTGCAGCACCGCATGGCCTATCAGGGCGAGTACTTCGTCGAGCGCTACGGCTTTGGCGCGGCCGAGGCGACGCCGCCGGTGAAGAAGATCCTCGACAAGGGCGTCAAGGTGTCGGCCGGCACCGACGCGACCCGCGTGGCGTCCTACAATCCCTGGGTCTCGCTGTCCTGGCTGGTGACCGGCCGCACCGTCGGCGGTCTGCGGCTGTATCCGCAGCGCAACTGCCTCGATCGCGAGACGGCGCTGCGGATGTGGACCGAGAACGTCACCTGGTTCTCCAATGAAGAAGGCAGGAAGGGCCGCATTGCCGTCGGCCAGTTCGCCGACCTGATTGTGCCGGATCGCGACTTCTTCTCCTGCGCCGAGGCCGAGATCGCCGACATCACCAGCGACCTCACCATGGTCGGCGGCCGCGTGGTCTACGGCGCCTCCGACTTCAAGTCACTGGATGACGCCGTGCCGCCGCCGGCGATGCCGGATTGGTCGCCCGTGCGCCGCTTCGGCGGCTACGGCGCCTGGCTGGAGAAGGGCGATGATGGCGTCGTCCGCGCCCAGGCGATGCAGACGTGCGGCTGCGCCAGCGCCTGCGGGATGCACGGCCACGATCATGCGCGGGCGTGGTCCTCCAGCCTGCCGGTCTCCGATCTCAAGAGCTTCTGGGGCGCGCTCGGCTGCGCCTGCTGGGCGGTCTGAGATGGCGGGGATGTCCGACACGCCACGGCCGATCGCCGCGCTGCTCAGCTGGCGCTGGCTGTGGCCCGCGGCGCGGCTCGCGCTGGTCTCGGCCTATCTGATCGGCGGCATCCAGAAGCTGACGGACTTCCCAGGCGCCATTGCCGAGCAGGCGCATTTCGGCCTGCAGCCGGCGGCGCTGTGGGCGGCGGCCGCGATCGCGGTCGAGCTGATCGGCTCGGTGCTGGTCGTGGTCGATCGTTTCGTCTGGCTCGGCGCCGGCGGGCTCGGAGTGCTCACCTTCGTCGCCATGCTCACCGCCAACGATTTCTGGCGTCTGGACGGCCACGACCGGTTCATGGCTCTCAACGCATTCTTCGAGCATCTCGGCCTGATCGCAGGCCTGGTGCTCGTCGCCATCATGTCCTGGCGCGCGAGCCGCGCCTGATCCGCTTTTCACTGCCTGAGGTCGTCATGGTCCACTCCCGTCATCTGCTTGGCACAGTCATCGTCACCGCGCTGCTCGCCGCGCCCGCGCTCGCCAAGGATTCAGCGCCACTCGTCGGCGTTGCCGCGCAGTACGATACGACGCATGTCTACGTCACGCCCGATGACGTGGAGAAGTTCGCCACCAGCTTCCTGGCGACCTTCGGCGGCCAGAGCACCAAGCAGGTGGTTGCGACGGTGACGCCGACCCCGAGCAGCACGACGTCGCAACTGTTGCAGACGCCGGCCGGCACGGTCTCGCTGTTCGGCTTCAAGACCGGCATCCCGTATCCGTTCGGCGCCGAGCGCACCGGTTATCTGGTCACCGATCTGGACGCGGCGATCAAGGCGGCCAAGGCCGCCGGTGCCGATGTGGTGGTTGCGCCGTTTCCTGATCCGATCGGCCGCGATGCCGTGATCCAATGGCCCGGCGGTGTCAACATGCAGCTCTATTGGCACACGACCAAGCCGTCCTACCCGGCGTTCGAGACGATTCCCGAGAATCGCGTCTATGTCTCGCCCGACCGCGCCGAGGCCTTCACGCACGCCTTCCTGCGCTTCTCCAAGGGCAAGGTCGTCTCCGACGATATCAAGGCGCCGGGCATCGAGATCGGCCGTCCGAACGATCGCTATCGGCGCATCCGCATCGAGTCGGTGTTCGGCCGGATGACCGTGCTCGTCAGCGACGGCCATCTGCCATATCCGTTCGGGCGCGAGACGACCGGCTATGAGGTCGCCGATCTCAGGGCCACACTCGACAAGGCCAAGGGCGCGGGCGCCGCCGTGCTGGTCGAGCCGTTCACTTCGGACAAGCGTGAACAGGCGGTGGTGCAGTTTCCCGGCGGCTATATTGCGGAGATTCATGCGCCCTTGAAGTAGGGCGCTGTAGCGATTTCCGAGAGGTGACGGATGACGTGGGTGCTGGGGAAGACGGTGATCGCGAGTGCGCTGCTCGGCGTGCTGTGCGCAGCCACGCCAGCTCTCGCCGAGGATAACGCCGCACGCCCCACGATCCGCACCAATCGCTGGCAGGAGGACTGGTCGGCGCTGGCCGATCCGGCGCTACGCGCGGCGCCGTTCGATCCGATCAAATACATCCCGCTGCAGTCCGGCGTCCCGCAGAGCTATGTCTCGTTCGGCATGACGCTGCGCGAGCGGTTCGAGAGCCTGGATGCGGCAAGCTTCGGCATCGGCGGTGCGAAGCCGGATCAGCATGTCCTGCAGCGGCTGCAGATCCATGCCGACGCGCATTTCGACGAGCATTGGCAGGCGTTCGTCCAGCTCGAGGACGCCAGAGCCTTCGGCAAGGCGAACATCACCGCGGTGGACCAGAACCCGCTCGATCTCCGGCTTGCCTTCCTGGCCTACGTCAATACGGCTGAGTGGGGCACGTTCAAGGCCCGCGTGGGCCGGCAGGATTTCGACTTCGACCTGCAGCGCTTCGTGTCGTCGCGCGACGGGCCCAACGTGCGCCAATCCTTCGATGCGCTGTGGGCCGACTGGGAGAGCGGTCCCTGGCGCTTCATCGGCTTCGTCAGCCAGCCGGTGCAATATGGTCTGGTGCGTCCGTTCGACGACGCGTCGAACGAAAAGTTCCTGTTCCACACCTTCCGCGTCGAGCGCCAGGTGCTCGGCACCAACGAGCTGTCGTCCTATTATTCCTATTATCAGCGCGACAATGCGCGCTTCCTCGATGCCGCGGGCTTCGAGCAGCGCCACGTGCTGGACATCCGCTTCGCCGGCAAGCTCGCCGGCTTCGACTGGGATCTCGAGGCGATGGGGCAGGCGGGCTCGGTCGGGGCGAAGCGGATCCGCGCCTGGGGGGCCGGGGCGCGCGCCGGCTACACCTTCGCCGACCTCGCCTGGCAGCCGCGCATCGGCCTTCAGCTCGACGGCGCCTCCGGCGACCGCCACCCCGGCGACAACAGGATCGAGACCTTCAATCCGCTGTTCCCGAACGGCTATTACTTCACGCTGGCCGGCTTCACCGGCTATACCAACCTGATCCACCTCAAGCCGTCGCTGACGGTGAAGCCCATGACCGATCTCTCGTTCATGGCGGCTATCGGCCTGCAGTGGCGCGCGACGACGGCGGACGCGATCTACGTCCAGCCCAATGTCGCAGTGGCCGGCACGGCCGGGAGGGGCAGCGCATGGTCCGGCGTCTATGCGCAGTTGCGCGCCGACTATCGCTTCAACGCCAACCTCACCGGCGCCTTGGAAGCCGTGCACTATGAGATCGGCGAGACGCTGCGCCGCGCCGGCGGCCATGACTCTGACTACATCGGCATCGAATTGAAATACGCGCTCTGAGCAACGAAAGTAGGACGACATGTCGCAATTCGAGTCCCGCAGCGTGGTGCCGCTGCTGCTCAGTGTCAATGCCGGCTATGTCGACACCGCCGGCTTCCTGGCGCTGCAGGGCCTGTTCACGGCGCACGTCACCGGCAACTTCGTCACGTTCGGCGCGGCGCTGGCGCTGGGGACCTCGGGCGCGATCGCCAAGCTGCTGGCGCTGCCGGTGTTCTGCGTGGTCGTGATCGCGACCCGGCTGACCGGCACGCTGCTGTCGCGGCGGTGGTCGCGGGCTTTCGAGATCCTGATCGGCGTCAAGCTCGTGCTGCTCGTGCTCGGCGCTGTGCTCGCGATCCATTTCGGTCCGTTCCATGACGGCGACAGCCGCGAGGCGATCCTCACCGGCATGGTGCTGGTCGCGGCGATGGCGATCCAGAACGCCGTGCACCGGATCCATCTGCCAAGTTCGCCGCCTTCGACGCTGATGACCGGAACGACCACGCAGGTGATGATCGACTTGGCCGACAGGATCTCATGTCGGCGACAAGGGCAGGCGCCGCCGCCGGCGCGACTGGTGCAGTTGGCCATCAACGTGCTCGCCTTTGCGCTCGGCTGCGGCGCCGCCGCGCTCTTGTTCGTGCGGCTGGGGAGCTGGTGCTTCGTCGTGCCGCCGGTCGTTGCCGCGCTTGCGCTCGGCGTGCGCCTCGCCGGGCCGGAGCCGGCGCGCTGAAGACGCCGTCAGCTGCCGGTGCCGAGCGCCGGCTTGACGTTCGGCGCAGGCGCCGTCGGCGGCAGCCGCGGCAGCGACGGCGCGACCTGGGTGTCGCCGTCGCAGTGGACGGCGTAGAGCAGTCCGAGCGGGTTGCCGTGCTCGCGGAGAAACTCCCGGCGCAGGCTGAGGAACGTCTCTCCCAGCGGCACGCCGTCGAGAAAGCTTTCGAAGAAGCGCTTCGCCCAGGCGGTGGCGAAGATCGCCGGCGTCTTGCATTCCGTTCCGACCACGCCGCGGGCGCCCTTGGCCATGAAATACGGCACGAAGCCGTCGTAGAACGCCGGCGACAATTCGGCCGACTCGCAGGCGTTGATGAAGACGAGGGGATTGCCGGGAAGCAGCTTGCTGGTCGGGGCGTCCAGGCTGAGCTCGCCCAGCGTGATGCCGGCATCGGTCAGCACCAGGCTGGAGCTGTCGGGACCGCCGGGATCGTCGAGGCCGGTCGCCCGGGCGTGACAATAGAGGTAGAGGATCTGGTCGTTGGTGGTCTCGTCGGCCAGCGCCTTGACCAGCTCCTTGCTGGTCGTGCGCGAGACGATGTGGACGTTGCGGCGTGCCGCCTTTTCCGCGAGCCAGAAGCGCTGCTGCTGGGCGACGAGGTCGGCGCCCATCTGCCGGTCGATGTTGTCGTTGACGTTCAGGCTGATGCTGAGCTCGGGCTTGTCGCTCGGGATCAGGCAGTCGGAGATGCGCGGCGTGTTCTGCATCGGGATCTGCTCGATCACGTGGCGCATGCCGATGAAATTGTCCCAGTCGAGCTGTGCGCCGGCCGAGGCATCGCCGACATAGAGCAGGCCCCACGGCACCGTGGTCGCCTCCGCCACGATCTGCAGCTTCAGCCGCCTGGAGCGGTCGCTGGTCAGCTTGCGCAGGAATTCGCCGATGTCCCTGGAATCCTGCGCGGCGGCAGGGCCGAAGAACAGCTTCTGGAACAGCGCCGATCCCGCCCGCGCCATGATCTTGAGCGCGGCGTCGCGGTCGGCATCGGCGATGTCGATCCCGCTCTGGAAGACGAAGCTGCCGGCCGCGTTCTGATAGGTCACGACCTTCATGAGTTCCTGACGCGCGATCTCGATCGACTTGGCGAGGTAGTCCGGCAGCAACGGCAGCCGGGCGCGCGCCGTGACGGGCTTCCAGACGAGACAGTCGTAGCCGCCTGCGATCGGCATGATCGACAGGCCGACGTCGCGCGGATTGAGCACGTTGGCGGAGGAGTAGGGCCGGCCATGCGCGCCTTCGACGCGGGGCGAGGGCGCGGCGCCGACATCGATGACGAGGTCCATCTGCTGGATGAAATTGCCGTCCTTGTGGACCGTCGCCCGCAGCGACGACGGGCCCAATTTCTTCGGCGACAGGTCGAACCGCGCCTTGTTGCGCGACTTGCCGGTGCGCGGCAGCCGCAGCGGGCGGCTCTTGTCCGACAGCTCGAAATCGTCGCTGTCGAGCTGGATGGTCAAGGTGACGTCCGACGTCCCTTCCGGGAACAACTGCTCGTCGGCAAGCGGCACCGACGAGACGCCGCTCTGCTGGATGTCGACGTCGAAAGCGAAGGTGTACCACTGGCCCGGCTTCAACGGCGCATCGAGATCCTCGAAGCCGGCATTGATCCAGCGCTGCTCGCCGGGCGGATAGGCCTTGCGGTTCTCGAGCGGGGGCGGCTGCGGGACGGTCGGCGGCGGCACCCATTGCGGATATTGCAACTGAACCCGCTGCTGGTCTTCCTGCCGTTGCTGCCGCTGCTGCTGCTGATCCTGCTCCCGCCGCTGCTGCTGCTGCTGTTCCTGCCGCTGAACCTGTTGCACCTGCTCCGAAGTCCGCTCGAACGTCCGCTGCCGCCAGAGCTGCTGATCGTAGCGCTGCTGCTCGAAGTGACGGATGTCGCCGCTGAGCAGCCCGCCGCCGATGCCGGGTTGCGGCCTGACGGCCGCGGGCGCGGCCAGGATCGCAGCCCAGAAGGCATGGGCGACTTCGGGATGGGCGATGTCGCTGTGGGCGCCGGCCGCGCCGCCGCCATTCCGGATGATCCGGCTCGCCTCGATGTTGTAGACCCGGCCGCTGCCGAAATCGTAGCTGAAGCCGACATTCTGGATCGGCATGTCGACGATCGCCAGGGGCTGGGTGCCGCGGATGCCGAAGCTGCCGATGGCCCCGTACAGCGGGTAGTCGGTATGGAGCAGATATTGCCGCTTCAGCCGCGCTCCGAGCGGATAAAACCATCCGTTCGCCCGGTCGTAGCTCGAGCGGGTGGTCACGAAGGCGCCGCGCACGAGCCCCTTGAGCAGCGTGCGCCGGAAATAGCCCTGCGCCGGCGCGGCCTGCGGAATGCTCTCGGCATAGCACCACAGCGACAGCGCGCCCTGGACCAGGAACATCGTCTCGACCGGGCGCGGCAGCGCGCGGCCGTCGGGCGTGCCGGCGACGGCCGCCGACACGACGATGCAGCCGAAGCTGTGGCCCATCAGGTGAACCCGGGCTGTCGGCGCCGCCTGCTGCAGCTTGACCAGGACATCATGGGCGCCGGCCTCGCCGAACTGGCGCGCGCGGTCCTTCATCTTCCAGAACGACAGGATGCGGAGCGGCGCCAGCAGCGCCTCGCGCAGGTCATCGCCGAGGCCGAGCGTGCCTGCGCTCGCATCGGCCGGCGCGCTCCGGGCCTCGTTCACGATCACGGTCGGATCGAGATCTATCCTGCTCGGCGCCGGGGCGTCCGCTCGCATCGCCCATCGCAAGGCCGGCCGCGGCGAACAGCCTGAGATAGGCATCGCGCATCGAATCCGGCAACGTGGCCGCCGGCGCAATGCGCGCCTGCTCGAGGATCGAGCGAATGTCGGCGCGCGCCGCCGGGGTGTCGGCGATGCGGGCCGCATAGCGGTCCACCTCCGCCTCGAGCGATGCCGCCGGCGTCTCGGCGGACAGCAAGCCGCCGCCCGAAGGCAGCGTCTCGTCTCCGAACGGCAGGCTCGGCCAGTGCAGTCCGATGATGACGGGTGCAAAGCCGGGACGCTGCTGCGCCGCGGCGAGCCGATCCCCTGGAGCGCCGCCATGGCGGCGAGCCAGCGGTCGTACTGCTCGATCGCCGCGGGGACGTCGCCCATCCAGCCGTGGCTCAGCAGAACAAGATCGGTGACGGCCCCGCCCAGCGCCTGGAGGCGGTTCACCACCATCTCGCTCGCGAGCGACCCGTCGGCCTCTCGCCGCTCCTGCCCCGTCGCGTCGAAGGCGATGAGCACGTATTGCAGGTCTGAGCCTGGCACCTGACGGACGGGCATGCGTGCCTCGCAATATGATCATGTCGGCGTTTGCTGCGGTAGTTGGTTGCCGACCCTAACAATTTCTTATTATGCGTGTGTTGTATTTACCCGAGTTCATCGAGTCAACGCGATGACGTGAGACTGAAACCGCGGCGGCGGCACGCAGTTGACGTTGCTGACGGCGGATCGCGGTGAAGGCGCAGCGGAACGCGCGCCGGCGGCCACCAATGACGAAAAGTTTAGCTGTCCGCATCGCGGCTCGCCATTGCGTCCCACCTGCCTCATCCCCAATTCTAGAAACGAAACGGTTCCGTTCTATTCAAGGAGACGTGATGACACAGCAAGCCCTGTCATCGGCTGAGGTTTCATCTGCGGCCAACGACGATCCGGTGGTCTCCGCGCGCGATCGTGCCGTGCGGCAATGGCGCGGGGATGCCTCCGGTGAGCCTCGGCAGCAGATCGAGGCCAAGATGCCGGCTGGGGAGCCCGGCCCGTCGTCGACGGAGCAGGGGAGCGCCAGGAGGGGTCCCGGCGCAGCCTGATCCGGCGGCATCCGCTGGGGGCAGCGCTGGGTCTCGTGCTGCTGCTCGCCGTCGGCGCCGGCGGCTACGTCTATTACGATGCGGCCGGTCACTACGAGACCACCGACGACGCCTTCATCGCGGCCCGCCAGTTCTCCATCGCGCCGAAGGTCTCCGGTTACATCACCGCCGTTCCGGTCACCGACAACCAGCACGTCAAGGCCGGCGACGTGATCGCGCGCATCGACGATCGCGACTACAAGACCGCGCTGGCGCAGGCCGATGCGCAGGTGAAGTCGGCACAGGCGGCGATCCGCAACATCGGGGCGCAGATCGAGGTGCAGCAGGCGCAGATCACCGCGGGCCAGGCCCAGGTCGAGCAGGCCCAGGCCGGGCTGACCTTCGCCGAGCAGCAGGCCAAGCGCTATCAGGACCTCGCCCGCACCGGCTCCGGCACCGTGCAGAGCGAGCAGCAATACACCTCGCAGCTCCAGCAGCAGAAGGCGGCGCTGACCTCGGCGCAGGCCAATCTGCAGGTCGCGCAGCGGCAGTTCGAATCGCTGAAGGCGCAGCGCGAGAGCGCCGACGCCAATCTCGCCCAGGCACAGGCGCAGCGCGACCAGGCCGAGCTCAACCTGTCCTACACGACGGTCACCGCGGCGCAGCCTGGCCGCATCGTCAACCTCAGCGCCGCCGATGGTCAGTTCGCCGCACAAGGGACGGCGCTTTCGATGTTCGTGCCCGATGACGTCTGGGTGACCGCCAATTTCAAGGAAACCCAGCTCGACGAGATGCGCCCCGGCCAGCCCGTGACCCTGGAGATCGATGCCTATCCGGAGCGCGAGATCCGCGGCCATGTCGCCAGCGTGCAGTCCGGCTCGGGCCCGGCCTTCTCGCTGCTGCCGCCGCAGAATGCGACCGGCAACTACGTCAAGATCGTGCAGCGCGTGCCGGTCAAGATCGACATGGATGATCCGCCGACGGACGTCGCGCTCGGTCCGGGCATGTCGGTGGTGCCGACCGTTCGTGTCGATCCCAAGCCGTCGCTGTATGAGCGGCTGAAGGCTGTGTTGTGAGAGAGGTCCGCCATGCGTGAGGCTGCTGCTCTCCGCGCCGCGCGCCGGCAGTCCGTGGATCATCGCCGTGCTGGTGGCGCTCGCGACCTTCATGGAGGTGCTGGACACCACCATCGCGAACGTTGCGCTGCCCTATATCGCCGGCGGCATGGGCGTCAGCCAGGACGAATCCTCCTGGGTGGTGACGACCTATCTCGTGTCCAACGCGATCATCCTGACCGCCTCGAGCTATCTCGCCAAGCGCCTGGGACGCAAGACCTTCTTCATCATGTGCCTCGGCCTGTTCACCTTGAGCTCGGTGCTGTGCGGCTTCGCCTGGAATCTGCAGGTGCTGCTGCTGTTTCGCGTCATGCAGGGCCTGGGCGGCGGCGGCATGGTGCCGGTGGCGCAATCGATCCTCGCCGACTCCTTTCCGCCGGAAAAGCGCGGCCAGGCGTTCGCGCTGTTCGGCGTCGCCGTCGTCGTCGCGCCCGTCGTCGGTCCGACGCTCGGCGGCTATCTCTCCGACAATGTCTCCTGGCACTGGTGCTTCCTGATCAACGGCCCCGTCGGCGTCGCCGCGATGCTGCTGATCGGGCTGATCCTCAAGGAGCCGGCCTCGGTCACGGAAGCGCGGCGCAAGCAGGCGCATGGCTTCGACGTCGTCGGCTTTGTGCTGGTCGCGACGTTCCTCGGCGCGCTCGAACTGATGCTCGACCGCGGCCTGGAGGATGACTGGTTCGACTCGCGCTTCATCATGGTCACTGCCGCGGTCTGCGTCGGGGCCTTCGTCGCCATGATCCCGTGGGAGATGAACCAGAAAAATCCGACGGTCGATGTCCGCATGCTGGCGTCGCGCCAGTTCGGCGCCAGCTTCCTGGTGATGCTGGCGACCGGCGCGATCCTGCTCGGCACCACGCAGATGCTGCCGCAGATGGTGCAGCAGGATTTCGGCTACACCGCGACCTGGGCCGGCCTCGTGCTGTCGCCGGGCGGTCTCGTCACGATGGCCATGATGTTCGTGGTCGGACGTCTCTCGGGCAAGGTGCAGCCGAAATACATGATCATGGCGGGCGCCGCGGTCGTGGCGTTCGCGATGTATGACCTCACCCGGGTCTATGCCAATGTGGACTTCTGGTTCTTCGCCGAATCCCGCATGCTGATCGGAATTGGCCTGCCGCTGATCTTCCTGTCGATTACGACGGCGTCCTACAACGGCATTCCGCCTGAGAAGACCGATCAGGCCTCGGCGCTGATCAACGCCGCGCGCAACACGGGAGGCTCGATCGGCGTGTCGCTGGCAGCCAACATCCTGGCGCATCGCGGCCAGTTCCACCAGAGTCGGCTGGTCGAGAATGCGATCCCCTCCAACCCCGCCTATCAGGACACGCTGCACCAGGTGACGAACTACTTCACCGCGCATGGCAGCTCGCTGATCCAGGCGCAGCAGCAGGCGCTCGCCTGGATCGGCCAGACCGTGCAGATGCAGGCGTCGCTGCTCGCCTATGTCGACGTCTACTGGGCGCTGATGCTGATCTCGCTGTCGGCGATCCCGCTGGCGCTGACGCTCCGCAAGGTCAAGCTCGGCGGCGGGCCTGCGATGGCGCATTGAGCGGCGCCGAAGCGTAGGGCCGCTGCCGAGCTGTGTCCGCGACCGAGATCGCAACAGGGGCGGCGCTGCCTAGACCGGATGAGCGCAGCGATACCCAGGACCGTCCCGCAGGTCGCTTCGCTCATGCGGGCTACGATCGTCTCGGGCCACTCCCGCTCAAACCGCTTCGTCTGAGATCCCATTGCGCAACAGTCCGATCTTGTCGATCTCGACCTCGACGATGTCGCCGGGCTTCATCCACAATGGCGGCGTGCGGCGGGAGCCGACGCCGCCGGGCGTGCCCGTGGCGATCACGTCGCCGGGCTCGAGCCGGGTGAACGAGGAGCAATATTCGATCTGGCGCGGGATATCGAAGATCATCTGACTGATCGTGGCGTCCTGCACCACTTCTCCGTTCAGTCGCGTCTGCAGCCGCAGCGAGCCGAGGTCGTCGATCTCATCGGGGGTCACGAGCCAGGGGCCGAACGCGCCGGTCGCGGGAAAATTCTTGCCCGGCGTGAACTGGTGGGTGTGACGCTGGAAGTCGCGGACGCTGCCCTCGTTGTAGCAGGCATAGCCGGCGATGTGTTGCCAGGCCTCGCTGCGCGGGATGTAGCGGCCCGGCTTGCCGATGACGATGGCGAGCTCGCCCTCGAAATCGAGATCGGTCGATACGCGGGGGCGGATGATGTCGGTGAGATGCCCGGTCTGGCTGTTGGCGAAGCGGCCGAACACCGTGGGGTTCTCGACCTCGGAGCGGCCGGTCTCCTTGCGGTGCGTCTCGTAGTTCAAGCCGATGCAGAGGATCTTGTCCGGGTTCGGGATGACCGGCAGGAAGCTGATGGCGGAGAGCGGATACCGCCTCGCGCCCGAGGCCGCCGCAGCCGCCTCCTTCAGCGCGTCCGCTACGATCGCCGATTTCAGGTCCGGAAAGCGGTCGCGCAGGATAGTACCGAGATCGGCGATGTCGGTGCCCTCGACCAGTCCCCAGGTCGGCGCATTGTCGATGGTGAAGCTTGCAAATCTCATCCGATGTCCTCAGGTCGAAACCGCCGCTACGGCGGAGGGAGAAGCCGGCTCTTGCGCCGATTTCGCGAAGCGCGCGATCGTGCGCTCCGGGAAGATCAGCGCGAAGGCCGAGATGGCGCCAACGATCAGCACGCCGGCTGTGAAGGTCATGGCGTGGGCGTAACCGAGCGGTGCGTTGCTGCCGGCCTCGCCGACGATCCAGCCGGTGAGCGCATTCGACACCAGCGCGGAGGCCGCGTTGCCGGAGTAGATCACGACGATCAGCCGGCCGCGCTGGATCGCCGGCGCCACGGCGCCGAGCGCGACGGGGCCGAAGATCGTGGTGAGGCTCGGCGCGGCGAAGGCGATCGCGATGCAGGCGAGCTGCAGCGGGCCCGAGGTGACGATGCTCAGCAGCAGCGCGCAGCCGGCGGCGAGCAGGGCGAGACCCGAGGCGTGGCCGAGGCACGCCCGCAGGCTGAAGCCTTTGCGCTGCAGCACTTGCGTCAGCCAGGAGCCGCCGAGCAGCAGCGGCGACTGGAACAGATAGATCCCCGAGATGATCCAGCCGACATCGACCTGCTTGTAGCCGAGCCCGAGCTGCAGATAGGGCGGCAGCCAGGTCGCGGACATGCCGACGATCCAGTACGACGCGGTCGACATGATGATGACGCCGATCACGGTCGGATCGGCCCACAGCACGCGCGCCGGCAACGCCTTGTCCTTCGCCGCCGAAGCCTCCGTCGCATGGGCGGAGTAGGGTCCTTCGCCGCCGACGAAGAACCAGCCGAGCATCCAGGCGAGGCCGAGCAGGCCGCAGAACAGGAAGCCGGTGCGCCAGCCATGGCTCACGATGATGTAGGTCAGGATCGGACCGCCGGCCAGGAGACCGACGCTGATGCCCTGCAGCACCACGGCGCTCGGCACGCTGCGGCGGTCGGCGGGAAACCAGTTGTAGCAGGCGTGCAGCGCGGTGGGCAGCCCAGGCCCTTCGCCGGCGCCGAGGATGATGCGGCAGATCACCAGCACGGCGATCGAGCCGGAGAAGAAGATCGGGATCTGCGTCGCCGACCAGACGGCGGCCATGATCAGGAGCAGCCATTTCACCGGGAAGCGGCCGACGACGAACATGCCGACCGCCATACCCGACAGCGAGAACAGCAGGAAGAAGCTGCTGCCGATCAGGCCGAATTCCTTCGGGCTCAAGCCCAGCTCCTTCATCATCGGCACGGCCGAGAGGCCGAACACCAGCTTGTCGAAGAAGTTCAGCGTCTGGAACAGGAACAGCATGATGAGGACGGCGATCGCGCGTCCTCCCACACTGGGTCTGGCGGTGTCCGATGATGTCGTCATGGCGTTTCCCCGTTTGACATTCTCTTGTTTTGATTAGTGCAGTCGTTCGTTCAGCTCGCGCAGCAACGCGGCGAGCTCTGGCGCGTCCGTCGCGACGCCGTAGACATAATGGTCGGGGCGCACCAGCGCGGCGCTGCAGCCGTGGCGTTCGAACCAGCGTGCGACGACGGCGCTCTCCTCGTGCAGGCCGTGACCGCCGATGGCGATCACGCTGATCCCGGCGTCGCGGGTCGCAGCGTCGATCGCGCTCGAGTTCAGCGCGCTTCGCCCGTCGAGGACGAGCCGCCATCCGGTGCCGGCGAGGGTATCGAGCAGGGCCCGCCCACCGCCGTCGCCGACGATCCAGGGCTGCGGAAACAGCGTGCCGTTGGCGGCGTTTGCCCTGGTCGCGAGCAATCCCTGCGTCAGCGGCGGCACGATCTCCTGCCGGGTGATGGTGCGCGGCACGCCGCCGCCTTCGGCAAGGATACGCGCATCGCGTGCGGCGGCGGCCTCCGGATCCTGCTCGCAGATGACGCGGCCGATCGCCTTGATGCGTGTGGTCAGCTCGCGCACATGCGTGCTGCGCTCGCTCTCGTAGCTGTCGAGCAGGGTCGCGGTCGATTGTCCGCGCAACACGCGCGCGAGCTTCCAGGACAGATTGGCTGCATCGCGCAGGCCCTGGCACATGCCCTGGCCGATGAAGGGCGGCTGCTGGTGCGCGGCGTCGCCGGCGAGCAGGACACGCCCCTGGCGCCAGCGGCGCGCGACCAGCGCATGGAAGCGATAGCTCGCCGCGCGCCACAGCGTGGCGTCCTCGGGTCCGAGCCAGCGGGAAAGCAACTGCCAGACTTGCTCCGGCTGCTCCATCGCGTGGCGGTCTTCCCCCGCACGCAGCATGATCTCGAAGCGGCGATGGTTGCCGGGGCCGATGATGTAGGTGGTGGGACGCGCGGGATTGCAGAATTGGGCTGCGGTGGCCGGAAGCTTGCCGACGCCGCCGTCATTCACGAGAAGATCGACCACCAGCCACGGCTCGTCGAAGTCGAGATCGTCGAAGCTGATGCCGAGCTGCTGGCGCACGGTGCTGGAGGCACCGTCGCAGGCGATCACGTAGTCGGCGGTGACCTCGTGCGTCGCGCCGTCCGCCCGCTGAAGCACGATGGTCGCCGCCGTTGCATCCTGTCGGATTGCGACGAAGGTCGTGCCAAGCTCGACCGTGACGGATGGACAGCGGTGAGCACGATCGCGCATCACCTGCTCGACCGGCGGCTGCGTGAACACCATGCTCGGCGTGTAGCCGAGAGGATAGGGCTCGCCGACCATGTCGATGCGGCGGATCAACTGCCCTTGCGCGCCGAAATGCTCGGACGCCGGGAACGGCGCGACGTAGCGGCTGACCTGTTCGGCGATGCCGAGATTGTCGAACAGCCGCATGATCTCGTGATCGAGTGCGATCGCGCGCGGCTTGTCGTAGATGTCGACAGCGCGGTCGATCGCGAGCGTGTTGATGCCCTGCGTGCCGAGCAGGCTCGCGGCGATGGCGCCGGTCGGACCGAATCCGACGATGACGGCCTCGAAATGCTTGTGATCGGACGTGGCAGACATGGATCTGGAAACTCGGAGTTGGAAAACGAGTCAGGCGGCGTAGCCGACCGCGAGCTGCGCGGCCTTGACGTGCTCGGCCTTGGGCGGCGCGATGCCCCATTGATCGGTGCGGCCGGGCGGCCAGACCCAATGCTCCGGCCCGCGCACGACGTAGTCGTCGTCGACCTGCAGCACCTCGGCGGTGTATTCGATCACGGTCCCGACGGGATCGATGAAGTAGGCGAAGACATTGTCGCCGGGGCCGTGGCGTCCGACGCCCCAGGCGATGGGATGACCGGCATCGATCATGCGGCCCGCGCCGCGCATCACGCCTTCCCAGGTCGGCATCAGGAAGGCGACATGGTTGAGCCCGTTGACCTTCGCCGCAGCGATCACGACGGCATGGTGGTCCGAATTGCAGCGAACGAAGGCCATCGCCGCGGAGCGGTCGGTCAGGCGGAAGCCGAGCGCCTTCTCGTAGAAGGCCGCCGAACGATCGACATCGGTGCTGTTGAGATTGACGTGGGCGAGCCGCTCCGGGAGCTCGGGCCGCGGTGGCTTGGCGTCGTGCCTGGTGTCGCCATGCACGAAGCGCAGCACGCCACC